>CP119308.1:2400000-3716308 GCA_029203165.1 Candidatus Microbacterium colombiense | reverse complement strand
TTTAAGCAAAGAGCCACCCATCGTTGGGTGGCTCTTTCGCGTTAACGCACAAGTGTCGAAACGACGAGATGAGCCATCCTTCACGGGGTGGCTTTTCTTGTATGCGCGGCGATGACTCCGGTCATCGTTTCACCCGTGACTCCAGTACGCCGGCTGCCTCGACCACGGCTGCTGCGAGCATCCGTTCGTCGAGCCCTTCTCCGCCCCAGGTGACGGCCACTGCGGCAACAGGCCACCCCGCGTGGTCGCGTACGACGGCGCCGACCGACCGCAATCCGTCGGCCACCTCGCTGTCTTCGATCGCATAGCCGCGTGCCCGCACCTCGCGCAGGAGCTCGCGCAGCTCGGTCGGGCGGCGCGGACCGAGACCGGTGCGATCGGGGAATGCCGACGCGCTCGGGTAGAGCGCACGCACCTGCTCGCGGGGGAGGGCAGCCAGCATCGCCCGACCGCTGGCGGTGAGATGAGCGGGGAGGCGCACCCCGACATCCGTCACGAGGGCGGGCCGGCGCGGGGCACGCTCCTCCACGATGTAGAGCACATCCCCACCGCTCATCACGGCGAGGTGGGCGCTCTCACCCAGGCGGTCGGACAGCGCGGCGATCAGCGGACGCCCCAACCGGGCGAGTGGTTGCTGGCGGGTGTATCCGCCGGCGAGTTCGAAGGCCGAGGTGCCGAGGCCCCAGCGCTGCTCCTCGCGGAAGTGCAGCACGAAACCGTGCGCCGACAGCGTCGTGAGCAGGTGATAGACCGTGGAGCGCGGCAGAGCGAGTTCGCGTGCGATCGCGGATGCTGCGACCGGCGCCGGACGCCCGGCGAGGTAGCTGAGGATGCGCAGGGTGTTCTCGGCCGCCGGAACCTGCGGGTCGCCGTCGCGCGAGGTCGGTGCACTGTCTGGTATCACAGACACAGGATGCCATGAACCGCTGTCGCCGTCGACACCGGGGGTGTGGAATCAGATCATGACTGATCTTGCCCCTGTCCTCGTCGGTGCGGCTCCCCTCACGCCCGCGGATGTCGTCGCCGTCGCTCGACGGGGAGCGCCGGTCGTGCTCGACCCCGCAGCCCTCGCGCGCATCGCCGAGACCCGCAGCGTCATCGACGGCCTCGCCGCCGATCCGAACCCGCACTACGGTGTCTCGACCGGCTTCGGCGCGCTCGCGACCACCTTCATCGCGCCGGACCGACGCCTGCAGCTGCAGGCCAGTCTGATCCGTTCGCACGCTGCGGGCACCGGCGCCGAGGTCGAACGCGAGGTCGTCCGCGGTCTGCAGCTGCTGCGCCTGCAGACGCTCGCCTCGGGGCGCACCGGCGTGCGGCCCGTCGTCGCCGAGACCTACGCCGCGATGCTCAACACCGGTATCACTCCGGTGGTGCGCGAGTACGGCTCGCTCGGGTGCTCCGGTGACCTGGCGCCGTTGGCGCACATCGCGCTCGCCGCGATGGGTGAGGGCGACGTGCGCGACGCCACCGGCGAGCCGCGGAACGCCGCCGATGCGCTCGCCGCCGCCGGCATCACACCGCTCACCCTCGTCGAGAAGGAGGGCCTGGCACTGATCAACGGCACCGACGGGATGCTCGGGATGCTCGTGCTGGCGCTGCACGATCTGCAGGAACTGCTCCTGACGGCCGACGTCGCCGCGGCCATGTCGATCGAGTCGCAGCTGGGTACGGATGCCGTCTTCGCCCCGGATCTGATGGCGCTGCGTCCGCAGACCGGGCAGACGGAATCCGCCGCGAACCTGCGATCCTTCCTCGGCGACTCGCCCATGGTCGCCAGCCACAAGGGGCCGGAGGACGGGCGGGTGCAGGACGCCTACTCCCTGCGCTGCTCTCCGCAGGTGCACGGCGCCGCGCGCGACACGATGGCACATGCCGCGCTCATCGCCGGTCGCGAACTCGCCAGTGTGATCGACAACCCGGTGATCACACTCGACGGCCGCATCGAGTCGAACGGCAACTTCCACGGCGCCCCCGTCGCCGCAGTGCTCGATTTCCTCGCGATCTCGGTCGCCGATGTGGCGTCGGTCTCGGAGCGGCGCACCGACCGCGCGCTGGATCCTGCCCGCAGCCACGGTCTGCCTCCGTTCCTCGCCGACGAGGTCGGAGTGGACTCGGGGCTGATGATCGCGCAGTACGCCGCGGCGGGCATCGTCTCCGAGCTCAAGCGCCTGGCTGTTCCGGCATCCGTCGATTCGATCCCCTCGTCGGCCATGCAGGAGGATCACGTGTCGATGGGCTGGGCAGCGGCCCGCAAGCTCCGTCGCGCGATCGACGGACTCGGCCGCGTGCTCGCGATCGAGATCCTCACCGGCGCGCGCGCCCTGGACCTGCGGGCGCCGTTGCAGGCGGGACCCGCGACCGGAGCCGTGCGTGACCTCGTCCGCACCGTGGCCGGCGGCCCCGGCCCCGACCGCTTCCTCTCCCCGGAGATGGAAGCCGTCACCGCACTCGTCCAGACGGGCGCCGTCGCCCGCATCGCAAAGGAGCACACCCATGACTGAGACCACTGCATCTGAGGCCACTGCATCCGGACCCCGCGTCGTGCGTGCCGCACGCGGCAACCAGCGCACCGCCAAGAGCTGGGGCGCCGAGGCGGCCAAGCGCATGCTGATGAACAACCTCGACCCCGAGGTCGCCGAGCACCCCGAGGCTCTGGTGGTCTACGGCGGCACCGGCAAGGCCGCACGCAACTGGGAGGCGTACGACGCGATCGTCCGCACGCTCGACGAACTGGAGCCGGATGAGACGCTCCTCGTGCAGTCGGGCAAGCCGGTCGGCGTCTTCCGCACCCATGAGTGGGCGCCTCGCGTGCTGATCGCCAACTCGAACCTCGTGGGCGACTGGGCGACCTGGCCGGAGTTCCGCAAGCTCGAAGAGCTCGGACTCATCATGTACGGGCAGATGACTGCCGGGTCGTGGATCTACATCGGCACCCAGGGCATCCTGCAGGGAACCTACGAGACCTTCGCCGCCGTCGCCCGCTCGCTCGGACGCGATTCGCTGCGTGGCACGCTCACCCTCACCGGTGGCGCCGGTGGCATGGGCGGGGCGCAGCCGCTGGCGGTGACACTCAACGACGGTGTCGTGTTGATCGTCGACGTCGACGAGTCACGACTGGCCCGTCGCGTGGAGCACGGATACCTCGACGAGTACACGACCGATCTCGACGCGGCCGTCGCGCGCGTGCTCGCCGCCAAGGATGCCGGAGAACCGCTGTCCGTGGGCGTCGTGGGCAACGCGGCCGAGGTGTTCCCCGAGCTGCGCCGTCGCGGCGTCGCGATCGACGTCGTGACCGACCAGACCAGCGCGCACGATCCGCTCGCGTACCTTCCCGTCGGCATCTCCGTCGCCGAGTGGAAGGCGGAGACCGAGCGCGAACCCGAGGAGTTCACGCGCCGATCCCGCGCGTCGATGGCCGCCCACGTCGAGGCGATGGTCGCGTTCCAGGATGCCGGAGCCGCGGTGTTCGACTACGGCAACTCGATCCGTCGTGAGGCGGAGCTCGGCGGTTTCGATCGGGCGTTCGCGTTCCCCGGGTTCGTGCCGGCCTACATCCGTCCGCAGTTCGAAGAGGGCCGCGGGCCCTTCCGCTGGGCTGCACTGTCGGGCGATCCGGAAGACATCTACAAGACCGACCGGGCGATCGCCGAGCTCTTCCCCGAAGACGCGGCGCTGCACCGCTGGCTGGAGAAGGCCGGCGAGAAGGTGCACTTCGAGGGACTGCCCGCCCGCATCTGCTGGCTCGGCTACAAGGAGCGTCATCTCGCCGGGCTGAAGTTCAACGAGATGGTGGCGTCGGGCGAACTGTCGGCGCCGATCGTGATCGGTCGTGACCACCTCGACTCCGGATCGGTCGCCTCGCCGTACCGCGAGACCGAGGCCATGAAGGACGGCTCCGACGCGATCGCCGACTGGCCGCTGCTGAACGCGCTGCTGAACACGTCGTCCGGTGCGTCGTGGGTGTCGTTGCACCACGGCGGCGGCGTCGGCATCGGCCGTTCGCTGCACGCCGGCCAGGTCACGGTCGCCGACGGCACCGCCCTCGCCGCCGAGAAGCTCGAGCGCGTGCTCACGAACGACCCGGGCACCGGCGTGATGCGGCACGTGGATGCCGGCTACGAGCACGCCCGTGAGGTCGCGCGTGATCGTGGCCTCAAGATCCCGATGCTCTGAGACACTCGACACAGCGGCGAGAGGTCAGAACACGCCGCAGCACGCGCTCCGAGGGGGGCGTGTTCTGACCCCTCAGCAGGAGGAAACGCCATGACCACGCTCATCACGAACATCGGCGAGTTGACGACCAATGTCAGCCGCGACGGCGACCCCTGCGGCACCCTGCGGGATGCGGCGGTGCTGATCGACGACGGGCGCATCGCGTGGGTCGGCGCCGCGGCGGAGGCACCGGCGTCGGACGACGTCGTCGATGCCGGCGGGCGCGCCGTCATCCCCGGATTCGTCGACAGCCACAGCCACCTGGTGTTCGGCGGTGATCGGGCCGAGGAGTTCGAGGCACGGATGGCGGGGCAGAAGTACGCCGCCGGCGGCATCCGCTCCACCGTCGCGGCCACGCGGGGTGCGAGCGATCAGGAGCTACGGGCCCGTCTGCGGGGCTTCGTCGACGAGATGCTCGCGCAGGGGACCACGACGGTCGAGATCAAGAGCGGCTACGGCCTCAGCGTCGTCGACGAGGAGCGGCTCGTGCGGCTCGCGGCCGAGGTCACCCCGGAAGTCACGTTCCTCGGGGCGCACGTCGTGCCGGCGGAGTACGCCGATAGGCCTGACGAGTACGTCGACCTCGTGGTGGGTCCGATGCTCGACGCGTGTGCACCGCACGCGACGTGGATCGACGTCTTCTGCGAGACCGGGGCGTTCACGGTGCCGCAGTCGCGCCGGGTGCTCGAGGCCGGCATCGCGCGCGGCCTGCAGCCGCGCGTGCACGCCAGCCAGCTCGGCCCCGGCGAGGGCGTGCGGCTCGCCGTCGAACTGGGTGCGGCATCCATCGACCACGGCACCTATCTGACCGACGACGACATCGATGCGCTCGCCTCATCCGACACCGTGCTCACCCTGCTTCCCGGCGTCGAGTTCTCGACCCGGCAGCCCTACCCCGATGCGCGTCGCCTGATCGATGCCGGGGTCACGGTCGCGCTCGCGTGCGACACGAACCCGGGGTCGAGCTTCACCTCATCGATGCCGTTCTGCATCGCCGTCGCCGTGCGCGACATGGGCATGACCCCCGCCGAGGCCGTGTGGGCCGCGACCGCGGGCGGGGCCAAGGCGCTGCGTCGTGACGACATCGGCATCATCGCGGTGGGGGCACGGGCCGACCTGGTGCTGCTGAAGGCGCCGACCCGCATCCACCTCGCCTATCGGCCCGGCGTGCCGCTGGTCGAGCGGGTGTGGAAGGACGGCGTTGCGATCGCGTGACGCCGCCCTCCGGTGAGGCGGTCGGCGTTCACGCCAGTGCGCGCGCGCACACCACCGCCGCAGCCGCGGCCCAGGCCTGCGGTCGGCAGGCGGCAGGGTAGGGGAGCGGTCGGGCGCCTGCGATGCGATCGTTCCCGGCGTGCAGTTCGGGCACGCGGTAGTCGAACCCCTCGGCCAGGTCGAGCAGCTGATGTGCCACGGACCGGGCGGAGTCGGTGAGGCCGGACCGCAGCATGCCGTGCATCACGATCGCGGTGTCATGCGCCCAGACGCTGCCGCCGTGATAGCTCAGCGGCCAGTACCCCGCGGCGTCGCTCGACATGGTGCGGATGCCGTACCCGCTCGACATGCTCGGACCCGTGAGCAGCGCTGCGCAGATCTGCTCCTCCTCGGGATCGAGGATGCCGGTGCCGATCAGGTGGCCGATGTTGCTCGTGAGCGTGTCGACCGGGGCGCCGTCGGCGTCGAGGGCGATCGCCGGGTATCTGCCCTCCGGCGTCGTCACCCAGTAGGCCGCGCGGAAGCGGGACCGGAGGTCGGCGGCCCAGTCGCGCAGCTCGTCCGCGCCGGGCTCGGCGAGCGACTCGAGGAGCCCGGCCCCGCGCACGGCGGCCTCGTAGGCGTAGCCCTGCACTTCGCACAGCGCGATGGGACCGGTGGCCAGGCTGCCGTCGCGCCACTGGATCGAGTCGCCGGAATCCTTCCAGCCCTGGTTGGCCAGGCCGTGGCCCGACTCGTCGGCGTAGTCGATGAAGCCGCTGCCCGAGGCGTCGCCGTGCACCGTCATCCACGCCAGCGCGCCGCGCAACGCGGGGAGGAACTCCCGCAGCTCGGATTCCGGCATCCCGGCGTCGACGGCATCCGCCAGCAGGCAGACCCACAGCGGCGTCGCGTCGACGGTGCCGAAGTAGAGCGGGGGCAGGTGCACATCCTCGTTCGGCAGAGAGAGGGCGCCGCTGCGGAGTTCGTGCAGAATCTTGCCGGGGGCCTCGGCTGTCGCCGCATCGTGCGTCGTGCCCTGCAGGCGGGCGAGCACCCGCAGCGTCGACGCGGCCATTGCGGGGTCGATCTCGAGCGCGAGCCGTGCGGCCCAGATCGAGTCGCGGCCGAACAGCGTGAAGAACCAGGGCGCGCCCGCGGCGTAGAAGGCATCGTCAGGATGCTCGGGGATCGCGAGGCGCAGAGCGTGCAGGTCGGCCGTGGCGCGGTCGAGCCAGCGCGCAGCGCGCGAATCGGCGGGGGTGAGACCGTGCGTCTGCGCCGACCCCGTCGCGGTGGTGACGACGAGGGTCGAGTCGGAGAGCGCGAGCGACCAGCCCACCTCGGCCGTGCTGCGAGGAGCGATCTCCACCTGCCACCGCAGCGTCAGCGACTCCGCCTCCCGGGTCACCACGGCATCCGCCGCCGCCAGTCCGAAGGCGGCATCGCCGGAACGGCACTCCTCGCCGTCCCACTCCCACATCGCGTCGGCGGGCAGGCCCGCCTTGACCTGCTGCATCGGCGCGAAGTCGGGATCCACGCGCACCGTGAGACCCACGGTGATGCTCTCGGAGAGGTGCGAGGAGATCCGGATCCGCTCCGAGAAGGCGCCGGCCGACACGTGACGGTGGCGATCCATCCGCACCTTGGGATCGGGCATACCGTCGTCGATGCCACGGAGCAGATCGGTGAGGATGGCCAGCTGCGGGCTCGGCGCGGAGCATCCGATCGACTCGAGCTCCGTGCCGTCCACCGTGAGCTCGATGCCTCGCACCTGACGCGTGTCACCGTGGTAGATGCCGTGGATCGCCGCGGTGCCCATGCGGCCGTCGACGTCCATCCAGGCCTGGGTCGGTGCGTCGAGCACGATCAGCGCGTCGTCCAACAGGGGCTGGAGGGGGGCGGTGGGGGTCATTCCTTGACGGCTCCTTCTGTCGAGTTCATGATGCGGCGCTGGAAGATGAAGAACATCACGGCGACGGGGATCGTCATGATGAGTGCGGCCGCGAGTTTGAGCGGGTACTGGGTTCCCTGACTGAGCTGACCGCTCGCCAGGGAGGCGACGCCCTTGGTGAGCGTCGTGAGGGCGGGGTCGTTGGTCGAGACGATGAAGTGGCTCAGCTCGTTCCACGACCCCTGGAACGACAGGATGATGATCGTCACGAGCGCGGGAGTGGCCATCGGCAGCACCACCGACCAGAACAGGCGGAACGTGCCGGCACCGTCGATGCGGGCCTGCTCCTCGACGGACTCCGGGATGGACTCGAAGAAGTTCTTCATGATGAACACCCCTGCCGCATCGACCAGCAGCGGCAGGATCATCCCGGCGTAGGAGTTGAACATGCCGAGCTGGTTGATCACGAGGAACTTCGGGATCAGCAGCACGACCGTCGGCACCGACATCACGGCGACGAGAGCGGCGAACACGACGCCGCGACCGCGGAAACGCAGACGCGCGAGCGCGTAGCCGGCGAGCGAGTTGAAGAACACGCGACCGGCCGTGACGACGATCGTCACGATCGCGCTGTTCACGAACCATGACGGGAAGTCGGAGTTGCGGAACAGACGGTCGTACGCCGCGAAGGTCCAGACGTCGGGGATCAGCGTGATGCCACTGGATGCGGCATCCTCATCGGTCTTGAAGCTGGTCGCGACCTGGATCAGGAACGGGTAGATGTAGACGATCGCGAGGCCGATGAGCAGGGCGTAGAGCACGATCTGCCAGGTCAGCTGCTTGCGGGAGAGCTTCACGACGCATCACCGCCCTTCGTGGTGGCCTGGTAGGCGCGGATGCGGCGACGCGACACCGGTCGATCGCGCAGCACCCAGCGCTGGAGCAGCGTGAACACGACGATGATCACGAAGAGCAGGAAGGCGATCGCTGCGCCCTGACCCCACTCCTGGTTCTGGAACGCGGTCTGGTACGAGAGGTAGGCGGGCGTGAGCGTGGTCTTGCTCGGTGCGCCCCGGGTGCCGGTGTAGATCTGATCGAACACCTGCCAGCATCCGATGAGGCCGAGGGTGAGGACCGTGAAGAGCGTCGGCCGCAGCTGGGGGAGGGTGACCCGCCAGAACCGCTGCCAGCCGTTCGCGCCGTCCATCATGGCCGCCTCGTCGACATCGGCACCGAGGTTCTGAAGCCCGGCGAGGAAGAGCAGCATGAAGGTTCCCGAGGTGGTGAACACGGCCATCAGGATGTACGCACTCATCGCGATCGATGGACCGGCGAGCCACTCCCACCACGACACCCCGAGGGTGCCGGACTGCGTGAGCGCGGCCGGGCCGGTGTCGATGCCGACGGTGCCGAGGGCGAGGTGCAGGATGCCGCGGGGGTCGTTGAACCAGTTCGGACCGTTGATGCCGAACCACGAGAGCACGCCGTTGACGGCGCCGCTGGCGGAGAAGAGGAACATCCACAGCACGGTGATCGCGACCGAGCTCGTGACGGACGGGAAGTAGTAGGCGGTGCGGAAGAAGCCGCGACCACGCAGCATCGCGCGGTTCACCAGGATGGCGAGGAAGAGGGCGAGAGCGGTCTGCAACGGCACGACGAGCAACACGTACCAGGCATTGTTGCGCAGCGCCGTACCGAAGTCCTTGGTCGCCAGGCCGCCGTCGGTGAGCACGGCGGAGTAGTTGTCGGCGCCGACGAACGACACGCTCCCCGAGAGGGGACTGCCGCGGCCGGCCCAGTCGGACACGCTGACCCACAGCGCCATGACGACGGGGATGAGCAGGAAGACGCCGAGGATGGCGATCACCGGCGCCGTGAACAGCCAGCCGGCTGCGGCCTCGCCGCGGCGGAGCCCGGAGGATCCGCTGCGGCGAGGCGTGGCCTGGACGGTCATGGTTACTTGACGACCGCTTCGAGGTTCGACTGGACGGAGTCGAGGATCTGCGTCGGATCGGCGGACTTCAGCGACTCGAGCTGCGAGTTGAAGTCGGCGATCACGTCGGCGGATCCGGCCTGGTTCGGCGGGAACTGGGCGTACTCGGCGCCGGCGAGGAAGGGCGTGAGGGCGGCGTTGTCGGCGGTCCAGTCATCGGCGGCCGACTTGATCGACGGCATCGGGCCGAAGGCTGCCGAGAAGGCGAGCTGGCTGTCGGCGCTGGTCAGATACTCCACCAGGTCGAGCGCGGCCTGCTGGTTGGGGCTGTCGGCGGCCATTCCCCAGCAGTTCGTGAACTGGAGCGTGCCCGGGCCCGAGGGGCCGGCGGGAAGCTCGGCGACGGTGTAGTCGACCGTGCTGTAGTCGTTCGACATCGCGCCGGTGATCCAGTTGCCCTCGATCACCATGGCGGCGGACTGCTTGCCCAGCGCCTCGCCACCCCATCCGGCCCCGACGTCCTTCGCGAAGGCGAAGGTGCCGTCGGCGAGATGCGACTTCACGTACTCGAGCGCCTCGACGTTCGCGGGGTCGTCGGCGATCGCGGCGCCGTCGCGCACGAGTCCGCCACCGGCCTGCGCCATGAACACGCCCACGCGCTGGTACTCGGCACCGAAGGCGAGCCCGACGTGATCGGCGGTGGTGAGCTTCTTCGCGACCGCGGCGAGGTCGTCCCAGTCCTTCGGGATGTCGGCGTCGGTGAGGCCGGCATCCGACCACATCTTCGTGTTGATGATGAGGGCGAGAGTGGAGAAGTCCTTGGGCGCACAGTAGAACGTGTCGTCGACCGTGAAGTTCTCCACGAGCGAGGGGTAGAAGTCGTCCTTGTTGGACAGCTGGTCGCCGTAGGCCTTGAGCGATCCGTTCGCGGCGTACCCCGCGGCCTGATCGGTCGAGAGGTAGAACAGGTCGGCCGGCTCGCCGGCGGCGAAGCCCTGCGAGAGCTCCTGGTCGAGGTTGCTGGCGACCTGCACCGACACGTCGGTACCGGACTCGGCCGACCATGCATCGACGGCCGACTGCACGGCGGCGGTCTCGGCATCGCCGGACGAGCCGATGAGCAGGGTGAGCGCGTCGTCGGAGGAGGTGAGCCCGTCGGACTCGGGCGTCGGCTCGTCGCCGGCGAATCCTGAGCCGCAGCCGGCGAGCACGAGGGTGCTGGCGAGTAGCACCGCTCCGGTGCCGAGTACTGCGCGAGTGGTGTGCCGTGTCATGGTCTCTCTCCTTTGATGAGTCACTGCGGGCGACGGCCTGAGGAGGCTCGTGCGAGTTCGTCACAGAAATTTGAACGATCAAACTCTGCGTGGAATAGGCTATGGGCGAGTCGCGGGAGTGTCAACCCCGCCCGGAACGAGGAGGGGCGATGGCGAAGGCGCCCACCGTCGAAGACGTCGCCGCACGCGCCGGTGTGTCACGGCAGACCGTGTCGAACGTCCTCAACACCCCCGACATCGTGCGGCCCGCCACCAGGGAGCGCGTAATCGCGGCGATCGACGAACTCGGATACCGCCGACATGCGGCGGCGAGGCGACTGCGGTTGCGACGCAGCTCCGCCATCGGCATCCGGCTCGACCCGTACCTGGGCGGTATCTCGGGCGTGGTGCTCGACCGATTCGTGCACGCCATCACCGAACGCGCGAGCGAGCGCGGCATGCGGATGCTCGTCTATGCGGCGCGCTCGCCGGAGGAGGAGATCGCCCGGCTCTCCGAGCTCTGGGAGGGCTCGGAGATCGACGCCGCGATCATCACCGGCACGATGCGAGACGACCCGCGCGTGCGCAGCCTCGACGCCGACGGACTCCCGTTCATCTCGTTCGGGCGACCGTGGGGCGAGGACGACATCGCCGACCCCCGCCACCTGTGGGTCGATGTCGACGGCGCCTCCGGCACCCGCGCGGCCACCGCGCACGCGCTGACCCGGGGCTCGAATGTCGCCTTCCTCGGCTGGCCCGCCGGGTCGGGCACCGGAGACGATCGCGAACGTGGCTGGCGGGAGGCGATGGCTGCCGCCGGAGCCCACGGCGAGCGGTTCACGGCCGAGGAGGGGGTGCCACGTGGTCGTGCGGCCATGGAGGCCGCGCTCGCGGGCGGAACGCCTCCCGATGCCCTCGTCTGCGCCAGCGACTCGCTCGCGGTCGGCGCGCTGCTCGCCATCGCCGCCGCGGGACTCTCGCTGCCGGTGATCGGCTTCGACAACACCCCGACAGCCGAGGCGCTGGGCTTCTCGAGCGTCGAGCAACGCCCGGAAGACGTGGCGACCGCGATCCTCGAGCTGCTGATGGGGCCGACCGGCGAAGTGGTGGCGCCCCGGAGCCTTCAACCCGGATCGGCCCACGCGCTCATCGCTCCCGAGCTCGTCGTGCGCTGATCCGGGATCAGCCCGCGCGGCTCAAGGCCGCGTGGCGAGACCGGCGAGAAGCTCGAGCACGCAGAGTGCGGCGAGACGGATCGTGCGCGCATCGTCGGCGTCGGCGGTGGCATCCACTTCTGCGATGTCGGCGCTGACCACCCGCGGATCCCCCGCGACGGCGCGAGTGAGGGCCCGCAGCTCCCATGCCTGCAGTCCGCCGGGCACGCTGGCGGGGCAGCCGGGGGCGACGGCGCGGTCGCACACATCGACATCGATGTCGAGATGCACGCGGGGGTCGTCTCCGGCCCCGGCGACCTCGAGGGCTTCGGCCACGACATCGTCGATGCCGCGCCGACGCACCTCGTCGAGCGTGATGACGCGGATGCCCCAGTCGGCGGCGCGCTGCGCGTACGCGGCGGAGTTGGCGAAGTCGGCGATGCCGATCTGCACGATCCGCCGCGGGTCGATCCGGGTGGTGCCCACGTCTGACGCTGCGGGTGCGTCTTCGACCAGACGCCGCACGGGCGTGCCGTTGGAGATGCCGTCGCGCAGATCGAAGTGGGCGTCGAAGGTGATGAGCCCCGTCGCCCGGGCGCCCAGCGCGACCGGATAGGTGAGGGAGTTGTCACCCCCGAGGGCGATGAGCAGCGCGGTGGCATCCGTCAGGTCGCGCACCCGGGCGATGGTCGCGGCCTCGCCCTCGTCGCCGTCGGGCTCGTTCACGTCGCCGGCATCCGTGATGCGCAGTCGTTCGTTCAGATCGACGACGGGCGGTCCCATCAGCGTCGCGCCGTAGCGCGGCAGGGCGTCACGGATCGCGGCGGGCGTCGCCTGCGCCCCGGTCGGCGAGAGCGACGTGCGCCATGTCGGCACGCCGAGGAGCACGGCATCTGCCGCGTCGGTGAACGAGGGCCAGCCGCCGGCGCGCGGCCAGAGCGAATCGTGCGAGAGCGCCATGTCAGACTCCGGGGATCAGGGCGTGGGCGATGGTGAAGATCGCGAGACCCGCGAGGGCTCCCACGAAGGTGCCGTTCAGGCGGATGTACTGCAGATCGCGGCCCACCATGAGCTCGATCTTCTCGGTCGTCTCGGCCGGGTCCCAGCGCTCGACGGTGTCGGTGATGATCGAGGCGATGTCGTGGCGGTAGCGGTCGACGAGGAACACCGCGGCATCCGAGACCCAGGTGTCGACGCGCTTCTGCAGCGCGGCATCCGTGGTGAGGCGGTCGCCCACCTCCTGCAGGGCCTGCACGGCGCGGCGGCGCAGACCGCTGTCGGGATCGGCGAGGGCGGCGAGCAGGCCGTTCTTGGCGGTGTTCCAGGCTTCGGCCGCCAACGCACCCACGCGGGGGCTGTCGAACAGCGACGCCTTGGCGCTCTCGAGCTTGGCGCGGGTGGCGGGGTCGTGCTGCAGGTTGTCGGCCAGGCGTGCGAGATAGCCGTCGATCGCGATGCGGGCCGGATGCTGCGGGTCGGCCTGCACGGCGTGCACGAACTTGACGGCCTCGTTGTACACCGTGTCGTCGACGAACCGGTGCGCGAGCCGCGGAACCCACGAGGGGAGCCGACGGGAGACGAGACCGCTGAACGATTCGGCGTTGGCCTCGAGCCAGCGCCCGATGTTGTCGACGGCGACGTCGACCGCGCCGTGGTGGGCGTCGGCCTCCACGATCTTCTCGAGCCAGAGCCCCGCGGGCGGGCCCCACTCGGGGGCGACGAGATGCTCGCGGGCAAGATCCGTGATGAGGTCGCGCACATCGTCGTCGCTCAGCGCGTTCAGCACGGCGGTCGCGATGGTCGCGCCCTCCGCGCCCACCCGCTCGGCGTGCGGCGCCTCGCGGAGCCACTCGCCCGCCCGTGCCGCGATGGCCGTGCTCGACAGCTTGGTGCGCACGACGCTGGCTTCGAGGAAGTTGGTCTCGACGAACTCGCCCAGCGTGCGCCCGATCTCGTCTTTGCGATTCGGGATGATCGCGGTGTGCGGGATGGGGAGCCCGAGAGGGCGGCGGAACAGCGCGGTCACGGCGAACCAGTCCGCGAGAGCGCCGACCATCCCGCCCTCGGCGGCCGCGCGCACGTAGCTCAGCCACGGTTGACGCTCCTGGAACATGAAGGCGAGCACGAACGCGATCGCCATGAAGATCAGGGCGCCGAGCGCCACCGCCTTCATGCGGCGCAGCGCGCGCAGACGTACCTGGTCGGCGGGAGACAGCATCGCCATCGGTGTTCGCGGCATGTCGCCATCCTCGCACGCGGGTGCGATGGGGTGACCGCTGCGGCACGGATGCCGTCTCGCGGGCCAGACAGGCGGATCCCACGGCCCGGCCGAGCGCTCGCTGCGGCAGAATCGAAGACGTGAACATCGTCGTGGGAGTCACGGGCGGGATCGCCGCCTACAAGACCGTGCACCTGGTGCGCCTGCTCACGAAGGGCGGACACGACGTGACCGTGGTTCCCACCGACGACGCACTGCGGTTCGTCGGCACTCCCACCTGGGAGGCCATCAGCCGCCACCCGGTCACCACGAGCGTGCACGACGACGTCGCGAAGGTGCGGCACGTGGCCCTCGGGCAGGCGGCAGAGCTCGTGATCATCGCCCCGGCCACGGCGAACACGATCGCCTCGATGACGGCGGGGCTCGCGAGCGACCTGCTCGGCACCACACTGCTCGCCACCCTCGCCCCGGTCGTGATCGCTCCGGCCATGCACACCGAGATGTGGCGGCATCCGGCAACCCAGGCGAACATCGGGACACTGCGCGCACGCGGCGTGCATATCGTCGGCCCGGCAGAGGGTGAGCTCGCCGGCGGTGACTCGGGGCCCGGGCGCATGTCGGAACCGGAGGAGATCCTGGCCGCTGCGCTCGCCGTGATCGCGCCGCGCGACCTCGACGGACTCCGCGTGGTCATCTCCGCCGGGGGAACGCGAGAGCCGATCGACCCCGTGCGGTTCCTCGGCAATCGGTCGAGCGGACGCCAGGGCGCGGCGCTCGCCGCCGACGCCGCCGCCCGCGGCGCAGATGTCGTGCTGGTCGCAGCGCACGTCGATGCGCCGGTGCGCGCAGCGGCGCAGCATCCGTCGATCCGGGTGCGCGATGTCGGGACGGCCGCCGAACTCGCCGAGGCCATGAAGCAGGAGGCCGCCTCGGCCGATGTCGTCGTGATGGCGGCGGCGGTGGCCGACTACCGGCCCGCCGAGGTGTCGGCGCACAAGCTCACCAAGGAGCAGGGACCGCTCACGCGCATCGACCTGGTCGAGAACGAAGACGTGGTCGCGGCGCTCGCCGCGGCGCGGGCGGCGGGGCGGGCGCCGCAGCACCAGACGATCGTCGCGTTCGCCGCCGAGACGCTCACCGATCCGGAGGAGCGTCGCGAGCGGGCGCGCCGCAAGCGGGAGCGCAAGGGCGTCGATCTGCTCGCCGTGAACCTCGCGGATGCCGAGCACGGTTTCGAGCGTGCCGAGAATGCGGTCGAGATCATCGGTGCAGGTGGTGAGGTCGTCGTCGATGCCGCGGGCACAAAACACGAGGTCGCACGGAAGATCTGGGATGCGGTGATCACCGATCGCTGCTAAACTTGAGTCAACACCACTCAAGTTTTACCCCGCCGACGCGACAGTCGGCGGATCCGGCCAGAAGGAGTCTCCTCAGGAGGAACAGATGACGAACCCGCAGACCAGCTCTCAGAACCAGGATCAGCAGTCCGCCCTCGAGCAATTCGGGATCAACCTCACCGATCGTGCCCGTCAGGGAAAGCTCGATCCGGTGATCGGTCGCGACAGTGAGATCCGCCGCGTCAGCCAGGTGCTCACCCGGCGCACCAAGAACAACCCGGTGCTGATCGGCGAGCCCGGCGTCGGCAAGACCGCCGTCGTCGAGGGACTCGCCCAGCGCATCGTCGCGGGCGACGTCGCCGAGTCGCTCAAGGACAAGGAGCTGATCACCCTCGACATCTCCGCTCTCGTGGCCGGCGCGATGTACCGCGGCCAGTTCGAGGAGCGGCTGAAGCAGGTCCTCAAGGAGATCACGGAGTCCGACGGGCAGGTCATCACCTTCATCGACGAGCTGCACGTGCTCATGGGGGCAGGCGGCGGTGAGGGTTCGGTCGCGGCATCCAACATGCTCAAGCCCATGCTGGCCCGCGGCGAGCTGCGTCTGATCGGCGCCACCACCCTCAACGAGTACCGCGAGTTCATCGAGAAGGATGCGGCTCTCGAACGCCGCTTCCAGCAGGTGTACGTGGGCGAGCCGACCGTGGAAGACACGATCGCGATCCTGCGCGGGCTCAAGGGGCGGTACGAGGCGCACCACGGCGTCACGATCTCCGACAGTGCGCTCGTCGCCGCCGCCGCGCTCTCGAGCCGTTACCTGCCCTCGCGCCAGCTGCCCGACAAGGCGATCGACCTGATCGACGAGTCGATGTCGCGGCTGAAGATGGAGATCGACTCGTCTCCCGTCGAAATCGACCAGCTCAAGCGCCAGGTCGACCGCATGAAGCTCGAAGAGCTCGCCCTCAAGCGCGAGAAGGATGCCGCATCGAAGGAGCGCCTCGCCGCGCTCCGCGAACAGCTCGTGGGCATGGAGAAGCAGCTCGCCGAGCTCGAGGCCCGCTGGGCGCGCGAGCGCCAGGGACTCAACCGTGTCGGAGAGCTCAAGAAGCAGCTCGACGATGCGGTCACGCAGCGCGACCTCGCGATGCGCAACGCCGACTACACGAAGGCGTCGAAGCTCGAGTACGAGACGATCAAGCGCCTCGAGCGCGACATCGCCGAGGCGGAGCAGGCCGAGGCCGCGACCTCCGGCGAACCCCGCATGGTCAACGAGCAGGTCACCGACGAAGACATCGCCGCCGTGATCGCCGCGTGGACCGGCATCCCCGTCGGTCGTCTGCTGCAGGGCGAGAGCGAGAAGCTGCTGCACCTCGAGAACGAGCTCGGCAAGCGATTGATCGGACAGAAGGATGCCGTGAAGGCGGTGTCGGATGCCGTGCGCCGCTCGCGCGCGGGCATCAGCGACCCCGGTCGCCCGACCGGTTCGTTCCTGTTCCTCGGTCCGACCGGTGTCGGCAAGACCGAGCTCGCGAAGGCGCTCGCCGAGTTCCTCTTCGACGACGAGCACGCCATGGTGCGCATCGACATGTCGGAGTACGGCGAGAAGCACTCGGTGTCGCGGCTCGTCGGCGCTCCTCCCGGATACGTCGGGTACGAGCAGGGCGGTCAGCTGACCGAGGCGGTGCGGCGGCGTCCGTACAGCGTGATCCTGCTCGATGAGGTCGAGAAGGCGCACCCGGAGGTGTTCGACGTGCTGCTCCAGGTGCTCGACGACGGGCGGCTCACCGATGGTCAGGGACGCACGGTCGACTTCTCGAACGTGATCCTGATCCTGACGTCGAACCTCGGTTCCCCCATCCTGATCGACCCCGTCCTGTCGCCCGACGACAAGCGCGAGCAGGTCATGGCGCTGGTGCGACAGGCGTTCCGTCCGGAGTTCCTGAACCGCCTCGACGACATCGTGATGTTCCAGGCGCTCACGGAAGACGACCTGGCGCAGATCGTGGAGCTCTCGATCGACCAGCTGCACAAGCGGCTGCACGACCGGCGGCTCAGTCTCGCCGTCACACCGGATGCGCGGGCCTGGCTGGCGGAACGCGGCTACGACCCGATGTTCGGAGCCCGGCCGCTGCGCCGGCTCATCCAGAGCGAGGTGCAGAACAAGCTCGCCACCGCGCTGCTCTCGGGCGGCGTGCGTGACGGCGACACGGTGCGCGTCGACACCGCGGCCGACGGGACGGGGCTCGTGCTCACCAGCGCCAGCCCCGAGCCGGAGTTCGACGACGACGACGTGATCGAGGCCGAACTGCTCGACGACTGAGGCCGGCGCGCGCGAGGCGCCGCTTCAGGCGCGAGACGCCATCAGGTGCACGAAACCCCCGCTCAGGGCGGGGGTTTCGTGTTGATACGTGTTTCTCGCGTGGCCGGGTGGTTCTCAGGCGTTGAGGACGACCGTCTCGGCGATCGGGCGACGCACGCGCGGGGCGACCTCGCGCTCCTGCAGCACCTCGGGCAGCGACTCCACGTCACCGAACTCGCCCACGGCGAAGACGGTCGCGGGCGCGAAGCGCTCATCGAGGTCGGCGAACTCGCGCACGACGGCGGCGTCGAAGCCGCTCATCTGGTGCACGACGAGTCCGTCGTGGTGGGCCTGCACCGAGAAGTGCGCGACGGCCTGACCGAGGTCGTAGAAGGCGTGGGTGATGGGGGTACCGTCGGCCGTGGCGGTCTCGGCGATCGCGACGACGAGCACGGCGGCGTTTCCGGCCCAGGCCTGGTTGAAGCCCATGAGCGAGTCCACGACCTGTGCGTGCAGCGCGGTGCCGCGGCGCGCGACGATGAAGCGCCAGGGCTGCGAGTTGTTGGCGGAGGGGCTCCAGCGGGCGGCCTCGAGGGCGGTCGCGAGCTTGCTCTCGTCGATGGTGTTCTGCGCGTCGAAGGCGCGGGGGCTCCAGCGGCCGGCGAGCACGTCGAGGACGGGGTGCTCGGTGGGGGCGGTGCGGTCGATCACGGGGGTGCTCACGGAAGTGCCTTTCGAAAGGAGTCGATCGGACTCCTTCGTCCGCGTACGAGGGGCACAACCGATGCATGTGCATGCATATTCCCGCGTGACGTCAGAAGACGCCGAGAGTCTTCAAGTGGCGTAGCCGGGAGGATCGCGTCGCGCTCAGTCGAGCAGGTTGCGCGAGGCGGCGGATGCCAGCGCGCGTCGCACCGCGCGGATCGACGGCGCCGCGGCCGACACCCGCCGCGCCGACGAGAAGATCTCGCGTCGCGGCTCGTCGGGCAGCGGTGCGAGTGCGACGGTCGGGGTCTCGCCCGCCCACACGAGCTCCGGCAACAGTCCGACGGCGAGGCCGGCGCGGATCAGACGCACGTGCGCGGTGAGGTCGGCGACCTCGAAGCGCACGTCCGGCTCGAACCCCGCGGTGCGGCACAGCTGCTCCGCCCAGGCGCGCGACGCGGTCCCGGCGGGCTCCAGCACCCAGGGCTCGTCGCGCGTCGCCCACAGCGCGGCCGCGGCATCCGTCGTGTCGGAGGAGCCGGGATGCCGCGCCAGCGCGATCGCGTCGTGCACGAGCACCACGCGATCCAGGTCGGCGTGGATCGGACGTGTGCGTCCGGGGTACTGCTCCGCGAGGATCAGATCGAAGTCGCGGCTCGAGACGCCGACCAGGCCGGTCTCGGGGTCGCACTCGGTCACCTCGACCCGCAGTGCTGGATGCTCGGCGCGCAGTGCATTGAGGGCTCCGGGCAGCAGCGAATGCGCGGTGGACTGGAACACCGCGATGTGCACGGTTCCGGTGACCTCGGTGAGCGATTCGGCGACGGCGATCTGCGCGTGTTCGAGCTGATCGAGGATGCCGACGGCCTCGGCGACGAGCACATTCCCCTGCGGCGTGAACTGCACCCCGCGGCCGACGCGGCGCAGCAGCGGTACGCCGACGTCGCGCTCCAGGGCGCTCAACTGCTGTGACACGGACGCCTTGCTGTACGACAGTGCATCGGCGACGGCCGACAGAGTTCCGCGGCGGCTCAGCTCCACCAGCATCCGCAGACGATTGACGTCGAGCACGGGGCATCCGTCCGTTCAGGGGGTGAGATATTTCGTTCAGCCGGAGTGAACAGAATTCACTCGAATCGGTTGATAGACGGAGCCTACCGCCGGGGATGACAATGATCCAGCCGCACACGACCCGAGGTGTGCGCCATCCTTACCTGGAGGTTCCCCCGCGATGAGCGCCGTCGACACCACCCCCCGCACCTCCGAGGTCGCCGCCGTCGTGCAGCGTTGGCTCGTCGAGAGCCAGACGCACCCCGTGGAGCCTGCCGCCCAGCGCCTGGCCGAGGTGCTCAAGGACCCGCAGGGCCTCGACTTCACGGTCGGCTTCGTCGACGGCGTCATGCGTCCGGAAGACCTGAACGTCGCCGGCCGCAAGCTCGCCGACATCTCCGAGATCACGCCGTCGCTGCTGCCCTGGTACCTGCGCAGCGCCATCAAGACCGGTGGCTTCATGGCGCCCAAGCTGCCCGGCGTCGTCGTACCGATCTCGCGCCGCGTGCTGCGCGCGATGGTCGGCCACCTCGTGCTCGACGCCACGCCGTCGAAGCTGGGGCCCGCGATCGCGAAGCTGCGCAAGAGCGGCAACCGTCTCAACCTCAACCTGTTGGGTGAGGCCGTGCTCGGCGAACGCGAGGCCGGCCGCCGCCTGCAGGGCACCAGCGACTTCCTCGCCCGCGACGACGTCGACTACGTGTCGATCAAGGTGTCGAGCGTCGTCAGCCAGCTCTCGATGTGGTCGTTCGACGAGGCCGTGGCCGACGTCGTGACCCGCCTGACCCCGCTGTACGAGCTCGCTGCGCGCTCGGAGGCGGCCGGCAAGGCCAAGTTCATCAACCTCGACATGGAGGAGTTCCGCGACCTCGACCTCACGATCGCCGCGTTCACGAGCATCCTCGACCAGCCGGGACTCGAGAACCTCGAGGCCGGAATCGTGCTGCAGGCGTACCTGCCCGACGCGCTCGGCGCGATGCAGCACCTGCAGGAGTGGGCCACCGCCCGCCGCGCGAAGGGCGGGGCGCCGATCAAGGTGCGCGTCGTCAAGGGCGCGAACCTCGCGATGGAAGAGGTCGACGCCGCGGTGCACGGGTGGCCGCTCGCGACCTACTCGACCAAGCAGGACTCCGACACGAACTACAAGCGCGTGCTGGACTGGGCCATGACCCCCGAGCGTCTGGATGCCGTGCGCATCGGTGTCGCGGGACACAACCTCTTCGACATCGCCTACACGTGGCTGCTCGCGCAGGAGCGCGGCGTGACGGATGCGGTCGAGTACGAGATGCTGCTCGGCATGGCGACCGGTCAGGCCGAAGCCGTCCGCAAGGACGTCGGCCGCCTGCTGCTGTACACGCCGGTCGTGAACCCCGCCGAGTTCGACGTGGCGATCGCGTACCTCGTGCGCCGTCTGGAGGAGAACGCCAGCTCCGAGAACTTCATGTCGGCCGTGTTCGAGCTCACCACGGACCCGGCGCTGCTGACGCGCGAGCGCGAGCGCTTCGAGCGTTCGCTCGCCGGTCTCGAGGCCGACCGTTCGGTGCCCGCGTCGAACCGCGTGCAGAACCGCGCGACAGAGGCGGATGCCGCCACTCCGACGACCGCGTTCCACAACCAGCCCGACACCGACCCGGCGCTCGGCGCGAACCGCACCTGGGGCCGCGAGATCCTGAAGCGCTCGGTCGACACGACGCTCGGGGTCGACGCGATCGCGATCGCTCGGGTCGAGACGAGCGACGAGCTCGACGGCATCTTCGCCGCGGCGACCGCCGCCGCCGAGAAGTGGGCCGCGCTGCCGGCCGCCGAGCGGGCCGCTGTGCTGCACCGCGCGGGTGACGAGCTCGCCGCCCGCCGTGGCGACCTGATCGAGATCATGGCGCACGAGGCCGGCAAGACCATCGCCGAGGCCGACCCGGAGATCAGCGAGGCGATCGACTTCGCGCACTACTACGCCGAGCGGGCGAAGGACCTCGAGACCGTGTCGGGGGCGGAGTTCGTCCCCTCGAAGGTCACCGTCGTGACCCCGCCGTGGAACTTCCCCGTCGCGATCCCCGCCGGTGGTGTGCTCGCAGGGCTCGCCTCGGGCTCGGGCGTCATCATCAAGCCGGCCAAGCTCACCCAGCGCTGCGGCGCCGTGATGGTCGAGGCGCTGTGGGCCGCCGGTGTGCCGCGCGACCTGCTCGCCCTGGTCGACCTCGCATCGCGCGACCTCGGCACCCGGCTGGTCGCGAACCCCGCGGTCGACCGGGTGATCCTCACCGGTGCCTACGAGACGGCGCAGCTGTTCCGCTCGTTCCGCTCCGACCTGCCGCTGCTCGCCGAGACCAGCGGCAAGAACGCGATCATCGTGACGCCGTCGGCCGACCTCGACCTCGCCGCCGCCGATGTCGCGCGCAGCGCCTTCGGTCACGCGGGTCAGAAGTGCTCCGCGGCGTCGCTGGCGATCCTCGTCGGGTCGGTGGCCGACTCGAAGAGGTTCGAGCGTCAGCTCGTGGATGCCGTCGCCTCGATGCGCGTCGGCCTGCCCGACGACCCGTCCACGCAGATGGGCCCGATCATCGAGCCGGCCGATGGCAAGCTGCTCGCCGCGCTCACCGAACTCGGCAAGGGTGAGTCGTGGCTCGTGAAGCCGCGCAAGCTGAACGACGAGGGCACGCAGTGGACGCCCGGCGTGAAGACCGGCGTGCGCGAGGGCTCGTACTTCCACATGACCGAGTTCTTCGGTCCGGTGCTCGGCATCATGCACGCCAAGGACCTCGATGAGGCGATCCGCCTGCAGAACGCGGTCGACTACGGTCTGACCGCGGGCCTGCACGCGCTCGACAAGGTCGAGGTCGCCACCTGGCTCGACCGGGTCGAGGCCGGCAACCTGTATGTGAACCGCGGCATCACCGGTGCGATCGTGCAGCGTCAGCCGTTCGGCGGCTGGAAGCGTTCGGCCGTCGGTGCGGGTGCGAAGGCCGGTGGGCCGAACTACCTCTTCGGTCTGGGCGAGTGGGCGGCATCCGATCTCCCCGCGGCCGCGCCCGGTGCTGCGGTCGCTCCGGCCGTCACGGCTCTGCTCAGCGCCGCCGATGGTGAGCTCGACGGGGCGCAGTCCGACTGGCTGCTGCGCGCCGCGGCATCCGACGAGCACGCCTGGACGTCGGAATTCGGCATCGTCTCCGACAAGTCGGGCCTGGGCGTCGAGCGCAACCTGTTCCGCTACCGTCCGACCGCGGTCGACGTGCGTCTGTCCCAGGATGCTCCGCTGGTCGAGAGCGTGCGCGTGCTCGCCGCAGCCCTGCGCAGCGGCAGCCCGTTCACGGTGTCGGCCGCCTCGTTGCCCGGTGGTGTCGAGAAGGTGCTGCGGGCACACGGCGTGACCGTGAAGCACGAGAAGGATGCGGCGTGGGCCAAGCGCTACGCGAAGGGCGAGCGCAGCTGGCAGCGTGTGCGCCTGGTCGGCGGAGACGCGTCGGCGCTGTTCGAGGCTCTCGGCGGAAGCCCGGATGTCGCCGTCTGGTCGCACGCCGTGACCGGTGCGGGCCGCGTCGAGATGCTGCCGTTCCTGCACGAGCAGGCCGTGTCGATCACGAACCACCGCTTCGGCAACCCGACCAGCCTCACTGAGGGCGTCATCTGACCCGCGGCATCCGTTCCGGCTCGTCGGCACCCGTTCTGGCTCATCGGCACCCCCGCTGAGCAACGAGACCCCCTCCTGCTGACGTACGCAGGAGGGGGTCTTGTCACGGGGCGGGGGTTTCGGCGCGCCCATCGCCGCCGGCGCCGGCGATCAGCCGCGCAGCGCCTCTGCGAGCTTCACGCGGGTGCCCATGCGCAGCAACGAGTTCTCGTAGATCTTCGCGCCGATCACGATCGCGGCCACGCAGCTCGCGAGCAGGATGACGAGGCTGAGCAGCGGCTCCCACCACTGCGCCTCTCCGACGAACAGCCGCATCGGCATCCCCACCGGGGCCGAGAACGGCACGTACGACATGATCGTCAGCACCAGCGGATTGTCGTTGAAGACGATGACCAGGATGTACGGGGCCATGATCAGCATGGTGATCGGGGTCGTGGTCGATCCGATGTCCTCCTGGCGGGAGACCATGGATGCCGCGGCGGCGAACATCGACGCCAGCAGGATGAACCCGAACAGGAAGAACACCGCGAACCAGATGATGGGTGCGCCGAGTGTCGACAGGATCGCATTCTGCCCGGTGACGATGAGCCCGATCGTGGCGATCGCGGCGAGGGCGAGGATCTGACCCATCGCCAGCACCGTGTTGCCGATCACCTTGCCGGCGAGCAGCGTGCGGGCCGGAATCGCCGACAGCAGCACCTCGACCACGCGGGTCTGCTTCTCTTCGACGACGCTCTGGGCGATCGTGCCGCCGAAGGTCGCCGCGGCCATCATGAACACGAGTCCGAAGCCGATCGCGATGAAGTAGCGCAGCAGCGGGTTGGTGGTCGCGGGGTCGAGGATCACGACATCCGGCGACTCCGACAGCGCGGTGACGAGCGAGCCGGGAGCATCCTTCAGCGCGATCACCGTGTAGCCCGAGGGGCCGTCACCGGGGATCACCGCGGCGTCGACCTTCTCGGAACGCACCAGCTCCTCCGCCGCGGCCTGATCTGCGACTTCGGTCACGGTCACGTTCGGCAGCGCCGAGACGGCTGCTTCGGTCTGCGAGGTGACCGCGACGGGGGTCTGCTCCTCGGTGCGTTGTTGCTTGCGAACCCGCCGAGAGCAGGATGCCGACCAGGGCGAGCAGCAGCAGGATGCCGGTCGAGATCATGAAGGCCTTGCTGCGCAGCTTCGAGCCGATCTCACGCTCGGCGACGAGCCAGATACCGTTCGAACCGCGGACGGGGGCGGGGGCGTTCACTGGATGACCTCCTTGAAGATCTGGGCGAGGGAAGGATGCTTGGGGGCGAAGCTCGCGACGTCGCCGCGCTCGACGGCGGTGCGCAGGACCCGCTGTGCCGTCTCGGGGCCGTCGGCGTCGAACAGCGCGTAGCCGCCCTCGAAGTCGACCACGGTGACGCCGGGCTCGGTGCGCAGCCACCCCGCATCGCCCGCGGAGACCAGCTCGTAACGGCTGCCGGCGTGCTGGGCGCGCAGTCCGTCGCGGGAGCCGGCGGCGCGGATCGTCCCGCCGGCGAGGATGACGAGGTCGTCGCACAGGCGCTCGACCACGTCGAGCTGGTGGGAGGAGAACAGGATCGCCGCCCCCTTCGCCGCGCTGGACTGCAGCACGCCGGCGACCACGTCGACCGCCAGCGGGTCGAGGCCGGAGAACGGCTCGTCGAGGATCAGCACCTCGGGGTCGTGCACGAGGGCCGCGGCGATCTGGGCGCGCTGCTGGTTGCCGAGCGAGAGCGACTCGATCGTGTCGTTCAGCCGCTCGCCCAGACCCAGCTCGGTGAGCAGCTCGGTCGCACGCGCGTGGCCTCGGCCTTGCCGAAGCCGTGCAGGCGGGCGAGGTAGACGATCTGCTCGAGCACCTTCATCTTGGGGTAGAGCCCGCGCTCCTCCGGCATGTAGCCGAAGCGGCGGCGGTCGGCCGCGGTGAGCGGGACGCCGTTCAGATCGACCTGTCCGCCGTCTGCGGCGAGCAGCCCGAGCACGATGCGCATGGTCGTGGTCTTGCCGGCGCCGTTGCCGCCGACGAAGCCGGTGAGGCGTCCGGGCGTCACGGTGAACGAGACGTCGTCGAGCACGCGCCGCGAGCCGTAGCTCTTGGTGATGCCGGTCAGGTGGAGTGGTCCTTGGCTCATGCCTCCACGCTAGGGATCAGCCGGGGGCCACGGCATCCCCCCTGTGGTGGATAGGGAGACGTCATCCCTCCGGTGGACTCGCGCCGGGGCGCGTCAGCGGCGGGAGGTGTGCAGCACCGTGCGCACGACGAGGCCCGCGACGAGGGCCCAGAATGCGGCGCTCACCCCGATCACCGCGATGCCGGATGCTGCGACGAGGAAGGTCACGACGGCGGGGAGCCGCTCGCCGGGGTCGTCGATCGCCTGCTGCACGGCGGAACCGAAGGCCGCGAACAGTGCGAGGCCGGCGACGGCGGGGATGACCGCGGCCGGCGCCAGGAGCACGAGCGCGGCGAAGGCGGCAGAGAATCCGCCGAGCGCGAGGTAGGAGAATCCGGTCGACACCCCGGCGACCCACCGGCGCTTCGGGTCGGGGTCGGCGTCGGGTGATGCGGCGAGGGCGGCGCTGATGGCGGCGAGGTTGATCGCGTGTCCTCCGGCGGGCGCTCCGAGTGCCGTGCCGAGGCCGGTCACGAGCATGGCCGGACGCCAGGGCACCTCGTACCCGAAGCTGCGCATGATCGCGATGCCCGGCACGTTCTGCGAGGCCATCGTCACGATGAACAGCGGCAGGGCGACGCCGATGAGGGCGCCGATCGTGAAGGTCGGCGCGGTGAGCTCGAACCTCGGGATCAGCAGTGCGGGGTCGACCGGGGCTCCGGCGCGCACGAGTGAGATCGCGACGACGACCGTCGCGGCGACGAACGCGAGCGGCACGGCCCAGCGCGGCGCGAGGCGGGCGCACACCAGCCAGGTCAGCACGACCGGCACGACGCCCCAGGGGTTCGCGACGATGCCGGTGATCGGCGCGAGGCAGAGCGGCAGCAGCACACCGGCGAGCATCGCCTGCGCGATCGACGGGGGGATGCGGGCGATCAGTGCGCCGAGCGCCGGCCACAGCGCGGTGAGCAGGATCAGCGCGGATGCCACGAGGAAGGCGCCGACCGCGGCCGACCAGCCACCGTCCACTGCTCCGGTCGCGGCGAGCAGCGCGGCGCCGGGCGTCGACCACGCGACGGTGATCGGCATCCGATATCGCCACGCGAGCACGATGCAGGCGAGCCCCATCGTCAGGCTCACGGCGAGCAGGCCGCTCGCCGCCTGTGCCGCGGTCGCTCCCACGGCGCCCAGCCCGGTGAGCACGACCGCGAACGAACTCGTGAACCCGACCAGCGCCGTGACGACACCCGCCAGGATCGGGCGGGAGAGGGGAGCGGTGCCGGGCATGCTCCGAGGCTAGCGCCCGCGCCGTTCGGGACGGGTCACGCGAGCCCGAGCCGGTGGGCCAGCACGACCGCCTGCACGCGATCGCGCGCGCCGAGCTTCTGCAGGATGCGCGACACGTGGGTCTTCACGGTCGCCTCGCCGATGAACAGGGACTGCGCGATCTCGGCGTTGCTGCGGGCGTCGGCGAGCAGGGCGAGCACTTCCGCCTCGCGGTCTGTGAGCGGCTCGGCGAGCACCTGAGGGGCGACGGAAGGAGCGGGTGCTACGGCAGTCGGAGCGACGGATGCCGAACCGGCGCTCGCGAAACGGGCGAGCACCCGGCGGGTGACCTCGGGCGCCAGCATCCCGTCGCCGGCGGCCAACGCGCGCACGGCGGCGATCAAGTCTTCGGCTCCCGCGTTCTTGAGCAGGAAGCCGCTGGCACCGGCCTCGAGCGCGTGATGCAGGTAGTCGTCGCGGTCGAAGGTCGTGACGATCACGATCGCCGCCGCGACGTCGGGATCGGCCACGATGCGCCGGGTCGCTTCGATGCCGTCCATGTCGGGCATCTGCACGTCCATCGTGATGACGTCGGGGTGGAGCGCTGACGCCTGGGCGACGGCATCCGCTCCGGTCGCCGCTTCACCGACCACCGTGATGTCGGGCTGGCTCTCGAGGATGGTGCGGAAGCCCGCCCGCAGCATCGCGTGGTCGTCGACGAGCAGCACGCGGATCGGGGCGGAGGTCATGCGAGATCCTTCGTCAGGGTGGCCGTGGCCGTGGCCGTGGCCGTGGCCGTGGCCGTGGGCGCGGAGAGCGGCACCCTGGCCCGCACCCGCAGGCCGCCGAGGGGTCGCGGGGTCACCTCGATCGTGCCGCCCGAGGCGATCGCGCGCTCGCGCATGCCGAGCTGGCCGAGCCCCGGTCGCAACTGCCCGACGGTGCGGCCGGTGTTCACGACCTCGACCTCGACGCCGGACTCGTCGTAGCGCACCCGCACATCGGCGGTCGCCCCGACGCCGGCGTGCCGACGCGCGTTCGTGAGCGACTCCTGCGCGATGCGGTACAGATTGACCGCCACGACCGAGGGCACGGCCACCGGGTCGCCGATCACGGCGTAGTCGGTGGGCAGACCGGCATCCGTCGACGCCATCGTCAGCTCTTCGATGTCATCGAGAGTGAGGGTGGATGCGGGCTCCGACGTGTCGCCGCCCGGCGTGCGCAGCGTCTCGAGCAGCTGCCGCAGCTCCTGGATCGCATCGCGCGCCGACGATTCGATCCCGGTGAGGATGCGGGTGGTCTTGGCCGGATCCTGATCGATCACCAGGCGCGCGGCTCCCGCCTGCACCCCCATGACCGACACATGATGGGCGACGACGTCGTGCAACTCGCGCGCGATGCGGACGCGGTCGAGGGCCACGGCCTGCGCGGCGGTCACCTCGCGCTCGCGCTCCAGTTCGATCGTGCGCTGCTCGAGCACCTCGCGCTCGGCCGCGGAGGCCCAGGAGCGCTCGCCGAAGTAGTACGCCCCGCCGAAGTAGAGCGCGTTCAGCATGATCTGGATCATCATGAACGCGATGTAGGGGGAGAGTGCCCCGGCGACGACGTCGGCCTCGTCGGCCTGCTTGATCGCCTCGTAGTACATCGTGACCAACAGCCACGCGAACATGCCGATGATGATCGCGATGCGCACGATCATGGCGCGGCGTCGGTCGTTCATCCAGGCGCCCACCGAGTAGAGGCCGATGAACATCGCGATGTTGCCGACGTAGAGTTCCGGCACCTTCGTGCTCACGGCGACGAAGTAGGCGGTCGATGTCACGACGGCGACGACGCCCGGCCAACGGCGGCGGAACATGAGGGGAGCGGTCACGACCACGGCATAGACGAGCGCGGTCCACAGGGGTGCCTGCTGATCGCCGTAGATCTGCGCGATCGACGAGAGCCCGGCGCTGAGGATCGCCCCGGCGAACAGCACGGCCGCGAGCAGGAGATCGTTGCGGCGCTCACGAGGCGTCGGGGTGCGGGCGAACGGCATCCCTCCACCGTAGGGGCGGAGGTGCGGTCACGGCATCCGTCGTGCGGCGGAGATTCCCCTGGAACAGAGGGTTGACGGCCTACTTGTTTTTTGCAAGTATCGACGCATCGAGTCGACGATCGCGTCGGCCGGACACACGGCAGAGGAGTCATCGTGACCAAGGTCTTCGTCAACCTTCCCACCAACGACCTGGAGCGCAGCAAGGCGTTCTACACGGCGCTCGGATGCGAGATCAATCCGCTCTTCACCGACGAGAACGCCGCGTGCGTCGTCTGGGCGGAGGACATCTTCTTCATGGTGCTCAAGCGCGAGTTCTTCGCGACCTTCACCGACAAGCCGATCGCCGACCCGAACGAGGTCGCCCAGGTGTCGGTGTCGTTCAGCCGCGACTCGCGCGAAGAGGTCGACGACATCCTCGCCAAGGGCCTCGCCGCCGGTGGGGCTGAGCCCAAGCCCGCGCAGGACTACGGCTTCATGTACTCGCGCGACCTCGACGACCCCGACGGCAACTCGCTCGGCTTCCTGTTCATGACCGAGGAGGCCGTCGAGAACGGTCCCGAGCATGTCGGGGAGCAGAACACCGAGGCCTGACTCATGGCGGCGCGCAGCTACGGCCAGTACTGCGGGGTCACCGCGGCCGTCGAGCTGGTCGGCGAGCGGTGGGCGTTGCTCATCGTGCGCGACCTGCTCGTCGGACCACGGCGATACACCGACCTCAAGCAGGGTCTGCCGCGCATCCCGACCAACATCCTCTCCACCCGCCTGAAGGATCTGCAGGAGGGTGGCGTCGTGCGGCGCGTGCCGCTGCACAACTGCGGCCTGGTCTACGAGCTCACCGCCTACGGGCGCTCGTTCGAGCCCATCATGCTCGCCCTCGGGCGCTGGGGCTTCCAGGCCATGGGTGATCCGCAGGAGGGCGACGTGGTGACCCCGGATTCGCTGACGATGGCGCTGCGCACGGCCTTCCAGCCCGAAGCCGCGGCCGACGGCGAGTATGAACTGCACGTGGGCGATGTCGCGCTGCGTGCGTCGGTGCAGAGGGGTGAGCTCCGCGTCGCGCAGCTCGCCCCTCCGGCCCCACCCGTCGGCGGCGCCGTGCCGGTGGGCGACCCGGATGCCGTGATCGTCGCCGGTCCCGGCATCCGTCTGTTGATCGGCGGGGCGCTCTCGCCCGCCGACGCCATCGCTCAGGACGTGGCCGCCGTGGTGCGGGGCGACGAGTCCTGGCTGACCTCGTTCGCCGAGGCTTTCCACATCGCACCGCTGACTGCGAGGAGCACGACATGAGCACGGAAGAACCGACGAACGGCGTTCAGGGTCGCATCCTGATCGACCTCTTCATGAGTCTCGACGGTGTCGCCCAGGGGCCGGGCGGCACCGATGAAGACACCTCGGGCGGCTTCCGCTTCAGCGGATGGCAGGCCGGCTACCCGTCGTCGGGGGTCGGTCCCGAGATCGAGAAGGGCATGCAGGGGCTGGACGCCCTGCTGCTCGGACGCCGCACCTACGACATCTTCGCCTCGTACTGGCCGCATCACACCGAGGGCGAGTCGGGCGACATCGGCACCCTCTTCAACCGGGTGCCCAAGTACGTCGCGACGAGGGATGCCGCCTTCGCGCTCGACTGGGAGGGCAGTACCCGTGTGGGTGACGACCTCGCCGCCGAGATCGCCGCCATGCGCGCGGCGCACCGTGAGGTGCATGTGATCGGCAGCATCGACTTCGTGCACACGCTCCTCGCTGAGGGGCTGTTCGACCAGCTCAACCTGTGGGTCTATCCGCTGCTGCTCGGGGCAGGCAAGAAGGTCTTCGACGACGGCGCGCTGCCCTCGGTGCTGCGCCTGATCGAGCCCCCGGTCACCGATGACGGCGGGGTCACCCTGCTGCGCTACGGCCGCACGGACCGCACGCCGGAGGTCGGCACGTTCGACTGACCCAGGGCGTTACGCGGCGGTGCATTGCGCGAACGGCGACTTCCTGACAAACGAATTTCCACTCGTGTTATATATTGCTCACCGGTTCAGGAAACCCATAGCTTTTGCTGGTGACCCTCCCCCTTTCGTCGCGTTCGTCGCGCGCGCGTGCACAGCACTCGAAAACGCAGCTCATCGCTCCCCGCAAGGCCCTTCGACGTGGCCACCGATCCTGGATCGGCATGATCAGCGCAGTTCTGATCCTGGTCGGCGGCGGGGCGCTCCCAGCGGCGGCCGACGCGGACGACCTGCCTGCGACGATCAGCGGGACGGTGACGCGCGAAGACGATGGCACGCCCGTCGAGGGCGTCGGGGTCTTCATCTCCTCCGCCGAGGGGGGATTCTCTTTCAACGGGTACACGGATGCGAGCGGTGACTACATCGTTGCGGATCTTCCCGTCGGCGAGTATGTCGTACGGTTCGCTCCTGACGGTGCCGCTCCGGACCTGGTCTCCGAGTACTGGAACGCCGCGACAGACTGGTCGAGCGCCGAGCGGATCTCAGCGGTCAGCGGCGAAACGGTCGCAGGTATCGACGCCTCGCTGCAGCTCGGAGGATCGATCTCGGGATCGGTGACGCGTGAGAGCGACGGCAGTCCGGTCGAGGGTACCGCGGTGGAGGTCTACCCCACCGACGGTTCGTGGGGCCCTGGTCTGGTCTGGTCGCAAGCCGACGGATCGTTCACTTCCGCCAATCTGCGGGCCGGTGAGTACACAGTGCGCTTCGACGCCCCGGCTGGAAGCGGCTTGACCGGTGAGTACTGGGATGACGCATCCGACGTCGCAGATGCGTCGACGGTGACGGTGGTCGCGGGTGGGAACGAGGCCGACGTCGACGCGGCGCTCGCCGAGTCAGCCGTCATCAGCGGACAGGTCACCAGGGAGTCCGACGGAAGTCCGGTCGAGGGTCTCGTCGAGGTTTGGCGCGAAGGGGAATTCGGAGGAGAGAGGGTGAACATCGAACCAGACGGCTCCTACCGCGCTGAGGTCGCCCCCGGTTCCTACGCACTCCACTTCGTTCCTGCAGATGACCGACTCTTCGCCGAGTATTGGGACGACGCGTCCGTGATCGATGAAGCGACGGCGGTCACCGTCGTATCCGGTGAGCAGCGCTCTGCGATCGACGCAGCTCTCGCAGCCGGGACCGCCATCACGGGTGTCGTTCGCGCGGGCGGCGAGCCTGTCGCGGACATCAGTGTGATCGCGTTCGATGGTGCGGAACCTGCCGGATTTGTCAGCACTGCCGAGGACGGCTCCTACTCGATCACGCTTCCCACCGGAACGTACGTCCTGGAGGCGAGCGCCTCCGTCGCAAACCCGATCTACGCGACCGAGTTCTATGAGAACGCGGCGACGCGCGACGAGGCGACAGCGTTGACGCTCGGTGCCGATGCGGATCTCACGGGCGTGGACATCGACCTGGACCTCGGAGCAGACATCCGTGGAAATGTCGCGCTCGATGGCGTCGGCGCACCCGGTGGCGAGGGCGCGGTGGTCACCGCCTACCGCTGGAACGGTGAAGACTGGGCGGAAGTGCTCCGTGCACCGTCCTGGGGGGCGTTCGCCTTCAGCGCTGACCCGTCCCGGAACGGCGGCCCGCTCCCCGCTGGTCGGTACACGTTCAGCGTCGCCGCGCCCGGATACTGCACGCAGTACTTCGGCGGCGCGACGGCCCTCGACGAGGCGAAGTGGTTCGACCTCGCACCCGGGGACACGAGGACAGGTGAGGACATGACACTGACTGACGAGTGCGAGGGTTCGGAGCCGAAGCCCGCGCTGAAGCTCTCAGCGGCGTCAATCCGCGCGGGCGGAGACATAACCGTGTCGGGAACGGGCTTCACAGCGGGAGCGACGCTGTCGTTCGAGTTGCATTCCGATCCCATCGTGCTCGGATCGTTGACCGCTGACGCGGGTGGTGCAGTGAAGGGAAGTCTTCGCATCCCCGCCAGTGCGCCGGTCGGTACGCACACGCTGGTCGCCCTCTCGGGAACGACGGTGATTGCCAGTACGGCCCTGACCGTGACCGCTGCGCCGTCCACGGGCGGCGCCGCCGACCCCGCCGACCCTGCCGACCCGCTCGCGAGCACGGGCGGAGAATTCCCCGGGTTCGCCGTGATGGCGGCATTCGGACTCGTGGTGCTCGGGCTGGCCCTCGTGCGTCGCCGACGCGCACAGGTCTGAGAAGGCCCGCGCGAGGCCACGGTGGAGTGCTGATACCTACATCTGGTTCTTGGGAGGGGTAAAGAATGAACGGAACGAAGTCGCCTCACGGGACGGTCCAAATCGGCTCAAGTCTCGCGTATTTTCGAGTCACGAGTGAGACTCTCACCCTCGCGGAAATCATCAACATCACACACGAGGAACCTGATGAGGGGTGGTCGCTCGGGGAAATGTATCAAAGGCGTGGGATGCTCGCCGAGCGTCCGAGGACATTCAGCTCGTGGAAGCGGTACTCATCGGCCGGGTACGGACTATCAGTGCAGGGCAGCCTCGACGGGCTCTATGGGCACGTGGAACGGATTGCCGAGAGGATCTCGGCTCGGCCTGAGTTGTTCTGCTCACTCCAGGTCGTTCAGTATGTCTCAAACCCGACGGCCGAGATCGGATTCAACGTAAATCACCGTTGGCTCACCGTTCTCGCGTCCATACCTGCATCCCTTGACGTCGACCAGTATCGGTAGCGCATGTCAGGGTGCCTGTCCATGAAGCAACTTTCACATATCGATCATGAGGGACGCGAGCATATTCCTGGGCGATGCCATGCCCTCCCGGTCGGCCGGGTGAGCCGGTCACGTGGTTACATCTTCGGGTGGCATTAAATATGGTGTCGGCGGCGGGTGCGCTGTGGGCATCAAAGGTAGTTTCTAGGTGGAGTGCACATGAACCCTGAAATCCTTATTGGGCCGGCGTTGGCGTTGGTTGGATTGATTCTCATTTTCTTGAGAAATGCGACATCGCGACTCTTTCATGCAGGCTTAAGGCTCCTTTACGGAGAGCCGTTAGCTGACGACGCCGTGCGTGATCGCTCTGCGCCGTGGCACATCTTCTTCGTCGGCGGTGTTTTCGCGTTGTTTGGTGCATTTCTGATCTTCAAGAACATATGCAATTTCTGAATCGTTGCAGGTGGAGCAGAGTAGAGCAACATGTACAACGCAGAGTCTCTCCTAACCTTGGCAGCAGCGGAGTGCTGGTACCTACATTCAGTCCTCGGGAGGGGTGAAATATGAACGACACACAGTCGCCTCATGGGACGTCTCGAATCGGCATGAACCTCGCCTATTTCAATATCGCGAGCGAGACTCTCAGTCTCGCGGACATCACGCGCATCACGGGGGAGGATGCCGATAAGGGATGGTCGGTCGGGGAGATGTACAGACTGCCTCGAATGGTCATCGAGCGTCCACGGCGAGCCAGTACCTGGACAAGGTACTCGTCGGCCGGGTACGGACTATCGGTGCAGCTCAGCCTGGACGGGCTGTATGGGCATGTGGAACGGATCGCCGACAGGGTCGCATCTCAACACGAACTGATCTGCTCGGTTCAGATCGTCCAGTACGTCTCGAACCCGGCGGCTGAGATCGGGTTCAACGTCGATCGTCGATGGCTCACGCTTCTCGCATCCATAGACGCATCGCTTGACGTCGATCAATATCGTGATGATCCCAGCGATTCCCATGGATGACAGGAAGCAGCAGACGTTTCGATGAAGCTCGTATGCGGCGAGCGATCTTCTTCCTAGATCGGTGGTGTTTACATGGACGCTGAGGTGAGATTGGCCCTGGTTCCACGAGGTCAGTGCTCCGACTGGTCGAGGGATTCCCTGGAGCAGGGCTCGCGCCTTGCCACGCAAGTGGCGACGCGGATCGACACAGATCGCGTCCAGGCATACGCGATCGTGCCTCAGGGGCAATCGAGGGTAGATGTGAGCAAATTCTCGCAATCCGCACGAATCGGCGGTGCGGATCGTTTTCTCGGCCGTGTTCTGCGGGAACTGTCCACACGCGCCGATGGCATCCTCGTCGTCGATGACGATCTCGCGCGTCGTGGCGACCCCGGACTCGATCGTGCGTCATTCATCGACGACAGGGTCATCCGTTGGGGTGATCTACACTCGGAGCCCCGCGATCTGACCGGCCTTATTCGAACCGGCGCGTCCGGGTATCCCTTGAACGCATTTGTTTGCGGGAGCGGGGACCGTCAGGCATTTCGGCCTCCCGTTGGTCCGCTGTCTGAATCGGAAGTCGCGCTGCTTGCACGTCAGGTGCAAGTCGTCATCCATTCCATCTACGACGCAGAATCATTTCTGCTTTTGGCAATCGACGACAAGGCCGACTCGCTGTTGGCTTCCCTCACGCGCACGCAGGCGGAGTTCGGGGAGGTGGACGAGAATCGTGTATCGGGATCTCCTGGCATCTGACCACGCGCGGTCAACTGTGTCGCCGTGGCGGCACGGCGCGGAACTCGAGCGCATCACAACTGCGAAGGTGACCGTATGAGTTCAACACGGTCCGCCCGCATCGAGATCCGCTGGCTCCGGTCGTCGATCGCGTTGGCGGGTGTCAACGCGGCGACAGGAGCGGTCTTCGGTTACTTGTACGCGTTCAACTCTTTCGGGTTCGATTGGAGCACCGCTGACCCGGACGGCCGGGGCGGCGTCCTCGCGAACTCGATCGCGGTGAGCCTCGTATTCGGGGCCATCGTGCCCACTGGCTTGAGCTTGCTGATGCTTCTATGGCGGAGGCGCCGGCTCGAAGCCTGGCCGGTGTGGGTATTTCTCGGACCTGCTTTGTGTTCGCTACTCAGCTTTCTGTTCGTCTGGTCGTTCCCTCTGGTTCTTGCGTTCATCGGGATCGCGCTCGTTGGGGGCTGTCTCGGGCTTGTTGCGGTGAAGTTCTTCGGGGGCGTGCGACGGTCAAGAGGAGAGGCCCGGTGATGTCGAGAGGGAGAAGTCGAGCCGGTACGTTGCTCCTGCTCCTTGGCGCCGTGGTCGTGACGGCCGCGATCGTCGCGCTTCTTCGCTATTGGTGGATCGACGGTTGGTTTCCATCTCCATCTGGGGGAAACCACATCCGGCCGCTGCTCGGCACGTTCGTCGTCTTCGCGGTCGGGGGAGCGCCGGTGGCGTTGACGTGCCGGCTCCTCGATCGATCGGGCTCCGACGCACCGTCGGCATCCCGTCGTGCCCGTATGCGACAGGTGCTCGTCCCCAACGCTGCCGGAGCCCTCGTCGGCATCGTCGCGGTCTATCTGCTCGTATGGAATTGGTGGCAGGCTCTTGCGCTGGTCGGAGGACTCGCCGTTCTCGGAAGCGCGATGTGCCTCATCGCTCTGGAATTGCCAGCCACGAGGGAGCGGGCCCTCGAAAGCCACTTGGCTAGGACAGAGGCGGGTATCTACGATGTTCCTTGACAGTGAGGCAACAGGGTTTCGTCGAATGACCGAACGGGAGGATGCTCTCATCCACCGTCTGCTCCGACACGACTTTCCTGGAAGGGTGCAGGTTCATGACCAGTTGCGCGACGCTCGTGTCGTATCCCTCGACGAAGACGGAAGTCTGCGCATCGCCACGAGAGTCCCCGGCACCGCACCTGTGGTCCGTCGTATCTCTATCGAAGCGAGCTATCCCGACGATGACGGCGTTCAGGTGCACCTGCTTCTACACGTCGTCGATGGTGTCGTCGACGAGCTCGAGGTGTATCGCGACGACCTCGCGCGGGCCATCCGCTCCCCGTATGACACCGACTCGCTTCAGGTTTGCGTCATCTGAGGCGATGGGATGGCGACGGAATGCTGAAGAGATGGCGTAAGGCAAGCGCAACGGTTGCGCATCGTTTGTTCTACTTTTCTTGGGCGGATGCGCAATGCAGTCTGAAGCAGAACACCTGACAACAGCCGATGTCTCAGGGACGTGGGATCTGGAAGGAGCAGACAAAGGCGCAACTCTGTCGATGAGCGACGATGGAGCGTTCCTTGCCGAGTCGTGGCCAGCTAATCTGCTCTGCGCTCCAACCGGTGCAGCTACAATCGACGATCTTGCCTGGGATGACCCAGTGACAGTAAGTGGCACCTGGCAGGTCGGGAAGCAGGCAACCTCCCTCTTGATTCTGATGCCAGATGGTGAAATATGCAAAGCAACCTGGGCTCTCAAGGTGTGGGAGTTCGGGGAGGGTGAATATCGGATCGAACTCATCCTGGATGGCGTGGCAAACCCGGAGGATGCGAAGGATGACCAGGTGGCATGGATCACCAAGAGAGGCGCTGAGTAGCTCTGCGTCAGTAAAGCAGGCGCGTGAATCTATCGAACAGCATCGGAGTGCTGATAGTGACATTCAGTCCTTGGGAGGGCCGAAGCATGAACGCGAAGTATTCCCCGCACGGGACCGTTCGAATCGGTGTGAGTCTCGCCTATTTCAATATCGCGAGCGAGACTCTCAGTCTTGCGGACATCACTCGCATCACGGGGGAGGATGCTGATGAGGGATGGTCGGTCGGGGAGATGTTCAGAAGGCCTCGAATGGTCATGGAGCGTCCACGGCGAGCCAGTTCCTGGACGCGGTACTCATCGGCCGGTCACGGACTATCGGTGCAGCGCAGCCTCGACGGGCTGTATGGGCACGTGGAACGGATCGCCGACAGGATCGCATCGCAACCCGAACTGATCTGCTCGGTTCAGATCGTCCAACAAGTCTCGAACCCGGCGGCTGAGATCGGGTTCAACGTCGACCGCCGATGGCTCACGCTTCTCGCATCCATCGACGCATCCCTTGACGCCGACCAGTATCGTGACGATCCCTGCGAGGCCCCTGCGTGACGGACGGAGGCTCGCTTGTGAATGAGCGACGTGTCTCGGAATGGGTAGCGCGCAGCGTCGCGACGCTCGACTCGGCGACGCGTCTGTTCGTCGCCGACCACCTCGACGAGATTCTCGGCGAGACACCCGAAGCGGGATTCGATGCCAACGCGAGCCTTGAGCTGTTGTCTGCGTGTGCGCGGAGACTGCCGGCGGGAATGGACGCACGTCTCGCAGTTCCCTGGGGAGACAGCGTCGCGCTGGACATGGAGCTGCCACCGCTGGACGCGCTTCCGATTCTCGAGCCGTACGAGCCGCCGTCCCTCTACGTCTTCGCCCGAGAATACTGGGCGATACCGAACGACCGTGAAGAGTATCGGTGCCCATACGACGGCAGCCCGTGGGGCGACGAATACGGGGTCGAGTACTCGTGCGGGCGCTCGCCTCGAGAGAGAACCCTCGGTTGGGAGTTCACGCGAACCGTCTGGGTACACGCGCGAGCGATGCCCTGAGGCTGCCTGATCTCGTAGCGCCTCAGCCGAGAAGCCGCTCGATCACCCGGGCGACGCCGTCATCGGCGTTCGATGCGGTCGTCTCGTCGGCGGCATCCTGCACGACCGGCTCGGCGTCGGCCATGGCGACGCCGAGCCCTGCCCAGCGCAGCATCTCGACGTCGTTGAGGGCATCGCCGAAGGCGACGACGTCAGCACGATCGACACCGAGGTGCGCGCAGAGGCGGGCGAGGCCGGTGGCCTTGGTCACGCCCTCGGCCATGACCTCGACGAAGGGAGCGCCCGACAATGTCGCCTCGAAGCCGGTGATACCCAGTGATCGCAGCGTGTCGAAGAGCGCAGCGGGAGCGAGCTCGGGATGCCGGATCACGAACTTCAGGCTGGGAGCGGCGAGCACCTGCTCGAGCGGCACCCCGCCCATGGTCTTCGGATCACGCTTGTGGTCGCTGAGGTCGGCGATCTCGGCGTAGCCATGCTGGGCCACGAACGTCTCGCCACCCTCGCGAACGCTGGCGAAGAGCAGGCCGGGGATGCTCGCTCGCAGCGCCTCGGCGAGGGTGCGGATGGTCTCTGCCGGCAGTTCTTCGGCGAACAGCATCCGTGCATCGGTGAGGTGGATCGCATAGGCGCCGTTGCTGCACAGCGCCCAGCCGTCGAAGGCCGCATCTCCGGCGATCGCCCGCAGGCCGATGGGCTGCCGGGCAGTGACCGGAACCACATGGATGCCGCGGCTGCGCGCCGCGTCGAGAGCGGCGCGGGTGCGGGCGGTGACAGCCGAGGACGGGTCGAGCAGCGTGCCGTCGAGATCCGTGGCGATCAGGCGGACCGTCATGGCTGCGTTCCGGGAGTCACGAGAAGAGCGTGCTCACGAGAAGATCATCGGCATGTCGTCGTCGTCATCAGCGCCGCCGAAGTCGAGGTCCACCACCACCGGCACGTGGTCGCTCGGCTGCTCGCCCTTGCGCTCGTCGCGGTGGATCGACGCACCCCGCACGGCCTCGGACAGCGTTCGCGAGCCCAGCACGAAGTCGATGCGCACGCCCTCGTTGCGAGGGAACTTGAGCCGCTGGTAATCCCAGTACGTGAAGCCCTCAGGCAGCAGCGGGCGCACCACGTCGGTGAGGCCCGCATCCTGGAACGCGAAGAACGCCTGGCGCTCGGCCGGGGAGACGTGGGTCGAGACGCCCTCGACGATGTCGGGATCGCCGTTGTCCTTGTCGAACGGGATGATGTTGAAGTCGCCGACCAGGGCCAGCGGCAGGTCGGGGTTCGCCGACAGCTCGGCCGCCGTGGAATTCTTCAGAGCTTCGAGCCAGTGCAGCTTGTAGGCATAGTGCGGGTCGTCGAGCGATCGGCCGTTCGGTACGTACAGGCTCCACACGCGCACGCCGTCGACCATCACGCCGAGCGCACGCGCTTCGAGCGGAGCATCCGGCCCCTCATGGCCCTTGGCGAAACCGGGCATGCCGTCGAACGCCGTGCGCACGTCGGTGACGGGCAGGCGACTCGCGATCGCGACGCCGTTCCATTGATTCAGTCCGTGCACCTCGACGTGGTACCCGGCCTCTTCGAACGGTCCGTAGGGGAACTGCTCGGGCTTGCACTTGATCTCCTGCATCGCCAGCACGTCGATGTCTTCGCGCACGGCGAACTCGACGGTGCGGGTGACACGAGTGCGGATGGAGTTGACGTTCCAGGTGGCCAAGCGCATGCGTCCAGCCTAGTTGCGGCATCGGACAGCGGAGTCGCGGCATCGGACACGCAGACTTCCCGCGGAACACGAAGCCTGCGCCTTCTACACTGGATGCCGTGACCGCACTCGACACAGACCGCCAGACACTCCTCGACCTGATCAAGGCTGAGGCGGTGTTCCACGGCGACTTCACCCTCTCCAGCGGCAAGAAGGCGACGTACTACGTCGACATGCGCAAGCTCACGCTCGACCACCGGGCCGCCCCCGCGATCGGGCGCATCATGCTCGACCTGATCGGCGACCTCGACGTCGTGGCCGTCGGTGGACTCACGCTCGGCGCCGACCCGATCGCGAACTCCGTGCTGCACGCCTCGGTCGCGGCAGACCGTCCGCTCGACGCGTTCGTCGTGCGCAAGGAGCCGAAGGACCACGGCCGCGGCCGCCAGATCGAGGGCGCCGACGTCAAGGGCAAGCGCGTCGTCGTGCTGGAAGACACCTCGACCACCGGACAGTCGGCACTCAAGGCCGTCGAGGCTCTGCGCAAGGAAGGCGCCGAGATCGTCGCCGTCGCCGTGATCGTCGACCGCAAGACCGGGGCGCAGGCCGCGATCGAAGCCGAGGGCCTCGAATGGCGAGCCGCCTTCGACCTCGACGACCTGGGACTCGACCCCCAGTGACCCGCTACGCACTGGCCGTCGATGTGGGCGGCACGAAGATGGAAGCCGCCCTGGTTCGTGAGGACGGCACGCTCGTCGAGGGAAGCCGCAGCCGTCAGGCGACCGGCCGCGAGGCAACCCTCGATTCGCTGACGGATGCCGTGCGCGCGATCGTCGCCCATGCGCTCGCCGCGGCTCCCTCGGATGCCGAGATCGTCGGCGCCGGAGTGGGCAGTGCCGGGCCTATCGATCGTGCTGCCGGGTCGATCATGCCCGTCAACATGCCTCTCGCCCGCGGCTTCGGCCTCGAGGAGGCCGTGAGATCTGCGGCATCCGACATCCTGGGCCGTGCGGTGCCGACCGTGCTCGGCCACGACGGCGGTGCGCTCGCGCTCGCCGAGGCGTGGCTGGGTGCGACGCAGAACGCCGGCGCCTCCCTCTCGATCGTGGTCTCGACCGGCGTCGGTGGAGGCTTCGTCGCGAACGGCGCGTACATCCCCGGAGCGACGGGTAACGCCGGACACCTCGGGCAGGTGCGCCGTGAGGGCGGCCTGACGCTCGAGGAGATCGCTTCCGGCCCGGCGAGTGCCGCCTGGGCGCAGCAGCAGGGCTGGTCGGGAGCCACGGGCGAGGATCTCGCTCGGGATGCCGCCGCCGGCGACGCCATCGCCCGCGCGGCGATCGAGCGTTCGGCGAAAGCCGTGGGTGAGGCTCTGGCGGATGCCGCGACCCTGGTCGACCTCGACATGGTCGCGATCGGCGGTGGATTCTCCCGCGTCTCCGCGGACTACATCGATCTGGTGCAGGAGGCGCTCACCGCGAGCGCCGCGCACGAGTACTCCCGTCGTGCCCGGGTCGTGCGTTCGGGGCTCGGCGACGAAGGACCGCTCATCGGCGCCGCAGCGCTCGTCATCCGCTGACGCGGCGGGATCAGCGCGTCGCGACGAGCAGGTGTCGCGGCGGCCCCTCCAGGCGTGCCACGGAGATCTTCAGCTCCGCGACGGAGATCTTCAGCTCGTTGACATCGGCGGCCACCGCGTCAATCCGAGCGCCGAGTCTCTGGTCGACCGCGTCGATCCTGCGCACGCACCAGGCGAAGCCGGCGAGCATCATCGTGCCCATCGTCAGCATCAGGCCGACCGCGCTGATGATGATCGCGATGATCTCTGCGGACACGAACACCCCTCCATTCTGCGCCGCTTCCGAGGGGCACACCAGGACGCTAGCCGGAATCCCACACATCCAGGGGTACGGGATTCTGCCGCTTACGGGGACTGCGGAAAGCCCGGGTGAACCCGCAACGGTGCAGGAGCAGTCGCCCCTTTCCGTACACGCTCCTAACAAAACCCGGCTACCCTCGGAGGAGACGACGGAAGGACTGCGCATGCGCGTACTCGGCCTGCTCTCGGGCACCTCACACGACGGCATCGACGTGACGGTCGTCGACTTTCAGGAGAGCGACGGTGCGCTGCACGGCACCGTGTTGCACGAGGACAGCGTTGCGTACGCTCCAGAGCTGCGCGCCCGTCTCGTCGCCGCGCTGCCGCCCTCACAGACCACGCTCGCGGAGGTCTGTGAACTCGACACCCTGATCGGTCAGGCGTTCGCCGAGGTCGCGGCGGGTGCTGCGGCATCCGTCGGGGGAGTCGACGCCGTCTGCACCCACGGCCAGACAGTGTACCACTGGGTGGACGCGGGGCACGCACTCGGCACCCTGCAGATCGGTCAGCCGGCGTGGATCGCCGAGAAGGTGGGTGCGCCGGTCGTGTCGGACGTACGTATCCGCGACATCACCGTCGGCGGTCACGGCGCCCCGCTGGTCTCGTTCCTCGACGAGCTGCTGCTGCGCGGTCGGGCCGGCACGTCGGCTGCGCTGAACCTGGGCGGCATCGCGAACATCACCGTCGTCGGAGACGGCATCTCGGCCTACGACATCGGCCCGGCGAACGCCCTGGTCGACGCGGTGGTCGTCGACCGTGCACTGAACGACCTCGGCTACGACGACGATGCCGCGATCGCCCGCTCCGGCGCCGTCGACGAGGCGCTACTCACCGCATTGCTGGCTGATCCGTACTACGCGCTCTCCGCGCCGAAGAGCACCGGCAAAGAGCACTTCCACCTCGACTACGTGCGCGCGCACCTGTCGGGCCGGGAGATCTCGACGCCCGACCTCGTGCGCACCCTCACCGAGCTCACGGTGCAGACGGTTGCGCAGGATGTGCGGGCCGCCGGCGTCGGCTACCTTGCGGTCTCCGGGGGCGGATGCCGCAACCCGCTCATCATGCAGGGACTGCGGGACGCTCTCCCCGAGGTCGATGTGGTGCTCGCCGACGAACTCGGGGCCTCGGCCGACAACAAGGAGGCGGTGCTCTTCGCGCTGATCGGCTGGTGCACGATGCACGGCGTCGCCGCGGTGATCCCCGGCGGCACCGGAGCGAGAGCACCGCGCATCCTCGGCACGATCACTCCGGGCGCCGGCCCGTTGCGCCTGACCGAACCGGTAGCCGCCCTCACGAGCCTCACGCTGCGGTCCTGACGCGCGGGCTACGTAGCGCCGAGTGCACGGCGTCCTGCCGACTGCATGACTTGGCGACGCAAGTAGGCCGTGCACTCGACGACTTCCCGTGCGCTCGGCGATCGGCGCTCGGGAACAAGAGAAAGGCAGGTCAGCGCGGGCGTCGCTCGTCGTCGTCCCAGGGGCCTTCCCACCAGCCGGCGCGGCCGTCGTCGTCGCTCGATCCGCGGCGCCGCGAGCGCACCAGCTGCACGATGAACACCGTGAGGCTGCTCAGCAGGATCAGGAACACCACCAGGAACAGCAGGTCCGACTGCGTCATGGTCGTCTCCCTTCCGCGGCATCCGCCACGATCTTCGCGATGCGCGCGTCGCGCGTCGCCTCCCGCTTCGCCATCGCGATGTGCGTCAACCCGAGCTTCTTGACCGACTGGGGGAAGGCGTCCCAGTTCACTCGCGCCGCGGGTGAGGCGTCCAGAGCGGCAGTGAGTGCGGGAGGTTCGATCCCCGCTTCCGGTCCGTCGAGCATTTCCCAGGCGCCGTTCGCCTTGGCCACGTCGAGCGCACGGATGCCGGCGGCGGCGAGCTGACCGGTCGCCTCCAGGTCGGCGATCCGCGCCTTGTTCGTCGCGGCCCACCCGCTCGACGCGCGCCGCGGCGAGAACCACTGCCCGACGGTCTGATCATCGAACGTGCGCACGGGCCCGTCGATCCATCCGAAGCACAGGGCCTGGCGCACAGCATCCTCGTACCCCACGCCGCCGGCATCCTTGCCGCGCACGCTCAGCAGCCAGACCCCGGAGGGGCGTTCGTGGTGGTGTTCGAGCCAGGCGCGCCAGGTCGCGGCATCCGCAGCCCTGACCCGCTCGCCCTCGTCGAGTGCTCCCATCTCAGTCCTCGTCGAGCGTCGGGATGGTGTTGGTGACGGTGGGCAGCAGGTCGGCGACCGAGTCGACGATCTCGTCGGGACGGAACGGGTACTTCTCGATCTCGGTCTGGTCGCTGATGCCGGTGAGCACGAGGATCGTGTGCAGGCCCGCCTCGATGCCCGCGACGATGTCGGTGTCCATGCGGTCGCCGATCATGCCCGTCTTCTTCGAGTGCGCGCCGATCTTGTTGAGCGCCGAGCGGAACATCATCGGGTTCGGCTTGCCGACCACGTAGGGTTCCCTGCCCGTGGCCTTGGTGATGAGCGCCGCGATCGCGCCGGTCGCCGGCATCGGCCCCTCGGCGCTGGGGCCGGTGGCGTCGGGGTTGGTGACGATGAAGCGCGAGCCCGCGTTGATGTGGCGGATGGCCTTGGTGATCGCCTCGAACGAGTAGTTGCGCGTCTCGCCGACGACCACGAAGTCGGGCTTCGTCTCGGTCATGATGAACCCGGCCTCATGCAGCGCGGTGAGGATGCCGGCCTCGCCGATCACGAACGCGGAGCCGCCGGGCAGCTGCTGGGCGAGGAAGTCGGCGGTGGCGAGAGCGGAGGTCCAGATGCGCTCCTCGGGAACGACGAGTCCGCTGGCGCGGAGACGTGCGGAGAGATCGCGCGCCGTGAAGATCGAGTTGTTCGTCAGCACGAGGTAGGGGATGCCGTTGCGCTCCCACCCGGCGAGCATCTCGGATGCTCCGGGGATGGCGTCGTTCTCATGGACGAGCACGCCGTCCATGTCGGTGAGCCAGCATTCGATGTCGTCGCGGTGTGCCATGTGCACAGCCTAGAGGGAGCAGGTATCGGTCCGGTGGACGGCTACGGCGCAGCCTCAGGCCGTGAGCCAGATCACATCTGCTGCGTGCACGATTTCGGCCTGTGTGCCGTCGACCGAGAAGCCGCCCGATGTCACCGACACCTCGACGCCCACAGCGATCCCCGCGGCCTCGACCGCGCGAAGGATCTCCGGGTCCTCGTCGCTGACGCGCAGCACGCGACCCACATGACCCTCGAGGGCGTCGGCGAGCAGCACGAACGGCTCGCGCTCCACTCGTCCGTCGGCATCCGGGATCGCATCGCCGTGCGGGTCGAACCGTGGGCGACCGAGGCGGGCATCGATGCCCTCGAGCAGTCGATCGCTGATGGTGTGCTCGAGCACCTCGGCCTCGTCGTGCACCTCGTGCCAGCCGTAGTCGAACTCGCGCACGAGCCAGGTCTCGACGAGTCGGTGGCGGCGCACCATCGCGAGGGCGCGGCGTGTGCCGGCATCCGTCAACCGCACCGCGCCGTAGGGCACGTGTGAGACGAGACCCGCGGCGGCGAGCTTCTTCACCATCTCGGTGACTGATGACGGTGCGATGCCGAGCTTGGCGGCCAAGACCGACGGGGTGATCGGTGCGTCCTGCCATTCGGTGTGCGCGTACACCGTCTTCAGGTAGTCGTCTGCTGCCGGAGATGCCACCGGAACAGTCTAGATCAGGGGGTCGCGGGCCCACGAGGTCAGGCCGCGGATCAGGGCGCGCACCCCGATCTCGAAGGTGCGGCGGGCGGGGGCGTCGCTCAGGCGCGCGCGGGCGGACTCTGCCTCCGCGAAGACGGGGAACTCGGATGCGAGGTGCTGGGGCGACATGTTGTCCGCCGGCGCGAGGGCATCGAGTGCGGAGCCGATGATGAAGGACTCGAGAGCGACGATCGTGTCGACGATTGTCTCGGTCGGCCAGCCATCGTCGGTGAGAAGGCGCGCGATCTGCTCGTAGTCGGCGAACGATGCCTCATCCGCGTCGATCGGAGACATAGCGAGCATCACCATGGCCTCGGGGGCGCGGATGGCGGCGTCACGGTAGCTGTGTGCCCAGGCCAGGAGCGCGTCTTCCACGGCCATCTCATGCAGCACGGGGGAGACGAGCGCGCGACTGACCTGCCCGCGCATCGCCCGGATCACGGCGTCGCGATTGGCGAAGTGGTGGTAGAGCGCTGAGGTGCGCACGCCGAGCGATTCCGCCAGAGCGGTCATCGTGAACTGGCGCGGAGTGCGCTGTGCGCTGAGCCGGAACGCCGCCTTCAGGATGCTCTCCTCGGTGAGCACCTGTGTCGACGGGCGACCGACGCTGCGCGGAGTTTTCGTCATCGTGCTCGATTCTGCTCTTGTGTCTGCTACTTTATTGAAACTCTTTCAATACTGACGAAAGCACAGTCATGACCGGTTTCGACGTCGACACCATTGTCACCGGCGCGCACGTGGTCACGATGGACCCGCGCCGCCCGCAGGCCACAGCGTTCGCCGTGCGCGGCGGCCGCTTCCTCGCCGTCGGCGACGACGCGCTGGTGCGCGAACTGCGGGGACCCCGTACCGTCGTGCACGACCTCGGCGGTGCGGCCGTGACGCCTGGGCTCATCGATGCACACCTGCATCCGATCCAGGGGATCGAGCTGACCGCCGGCATCGACCTCGGCGGCATCACCTCCGGCGCCGCCCTGCTCGCGGCGCTCCGCTCCGAGGCGGATCGGGCGCTCGCCGCCGACGCCGATCCGTGGGTGCGGGGGTGGAACGTCGACTACGACGTGTTTCACGACCTCCCGATGACGGCCGAGGCCATCGAGGATGCCGTGCGCGGGCTCCCGACGCTGCTGATCCTGTTCGACGGCCACACCGCGCTCGCCAGCCGTGCCGGTATGGGCCGGGCCGGGATCACGGGCGCCCGCGACTTCGAGGATTCCTCGCGCATCGTCACCGATTCCGACGGATCCCCGACCGGCGAGCTACGCGAACTCGGCGCCTATGAGCCGGTGCGATTGCGTGCCCCCGCGCTCAGTCGTGCGCAGACACTGGCAGTCGGGCACGAGCTGCTGCGCGGACTCCGTGGCTCCGGCCTCACCGGCGGAACGATCATGGACGGCGGTTTCGCGACCCTCGAGCTGCTGGACGCGCTGGAGCAGGGCCCCGGCCTCCCGATCCGCATCGTCTCGGCCATCGACCATGAGCCCGGGTTCGATGCGGAACGGACGGCTCTCAACCTCGGAGTGCGTGACCGCCGGGGCGATCGCTGGCGCGGCGGTGTGGTCAAGCTCTACGCCGACGGTGTGGTCGAGACCGGCACCGCATGGCTGTACGAGCCCGACACCGCTGGTGAGGGGCGGGAGCCGTTCTGGAAGGATGCCGCGGCCTACGCCCGTACGGTCCGTCGGTACGCCGACGCCGGATTCCAGGTCGCGACGCATGCGATCGGCGACCGAGCGGTCGGCGAGGTCGTCGACGCGTACCTCGCTGCCGGAGTGCGCAGTGCCACCGGTGCTCCGCATCGCATCGAGCACCTCGAGACGACGACGGACGTAGACGTCGCGCGGATCGCCGCCGCCGGCATCACGGCATCCATGCAGCCGCTGCACATGCAGTGGCGCAAGGCAGACGGCTCGGACGATTGGTCGCGCAAGCTGGGGCACGAACGTGCCGCCCGCGCCTGGCGTGTGCGCGACTACTGGGATGCCGGAGCGCCCCTCGCCCTGGGCTCGGACTGGCCCATCGCGCAGAACGACGCACGCATCGGCCTCGCGTGGGCGATGCTGCGTCGGCGTCCCGGTGACCGCAACGCCCCGGTCTTCGAGCCGGAGCAGGTCCTCACTCCTTACCAGGCGCTGCACGGCTACACCATCGGCGCCGCCCGAGCCCAGGGCGACGCCGATCTCGGCCGCATCGCCCCCGGTTTCCGGGCCGACTACGCCGTGTGGGCGGAGAACCCGCTGCACGTCTCCCCGGATGACCTCCCCGATCTGCCCGTACAGGGGACGGTCGTCGGCGGCGTCGAGTCCTGACCCGGGACTCGCCCCCGCACCCCTGCAAGACTTCTGCTCGCCCTTCACACTGAGGTGACTTCCATGCCAGAATTCGGCGCTCTCGCCCTCCTCCCCATCGCGGTGATCCTCGTCGTCGCGGTCGCCACCCGTCGCACCCTCTTCGCCCTGTTCTGCGGCACCGTCGCCGGAGCGCTGATCCTCGGCGGCTGGGGCGGCTTCGACATCTGGGTCGAGTACACCGGCAAGGCGCTCTCGAACGCCACCGCGCAGTGGCTGCTGCTGATCGTCGCGCTGTTCGGCATCCTGATGATGCTGTTCGAGAAGTCGGGCATCGTCACCGACTTCGCATCGTGGGCGGAGCGGTTCGTGACCTCGCGTCGCAAGTCGACCGTGCTGACCTTCCTGCTGTCGATCGTGCTGTTCGTCGACGACTACCTCAACGTGCTCACCACCGGCACCTCGATGAAGCAGGTCACCGACCGCTACCGGGTGCCGCGTACGCAGCTCGGCGCGATCATGAAGATGACGGCCGCGCCGATCGCCGTGCTGATCCCCGTGTCGACGTGGGCGCTGTTCTTCTCCGGCCTGTTCGAGGCGCAGGGCGTCACGGTGGACGGCTCCGGCTTCGGCGCCTACCTGCAGGCCATCCCGTACATCTTCTTCGGCTGGGCCGCGCTTGCGGTCGCGCTACTGATGAGCATCGGCTGGCTGCCGAAGTTCGGCGTGATCAGACGCGATGCGCTGCGGGCGGAGCGAGACGGCGATGTCTTCCCGATCGGCACGACCGACGAGGAGCGCCGCGCCGAGGGTGTGGCGCTGCTGAGCGAGCTGCGCGCCGACGACCCGGACGGCTCGACGGCACAGCGGGTCGCGACGGCACTCGCGACCTCGACCGACACCACGCGAAAGCCGCAGCCGTGGGGCTTCCTGATCGCCATGGTCGTTCTGGTCGGGGTGACGATCATGACCAACGCGAACGTGGTCGCCGGCACCGCTGCGGCGCTGGCCGTCACCGTCGTCATCGTGCTCCTGCAGCGTCGACTCAGCATCCGTGGGGTGCTGGATGCCGCGCTCGAGGGTATCGAGAGCATGCTGTTCGTGATGATCCTCACGGTTCTCGCCTTCATGGTGCAGGAGATGAACGTCACCCTGCAGCTCGCCGAGTTCGTGATCCAGGTCACCGAGCCGGTGCTCACCCCGGCGCTGCTGCCCGCGATCGTGTTCGCGGTGTGCGGCATCTACGCGTACGCGACCGGATCGTTCTGGGATCTCGCCGCCGTGATCACCCCGGTGGTGCTTCCGCTCGCGATCGCTCTCGGGGCCGATCCGATCCTCGCGGGCGCGGCGGTGTTCTCCGGCGCCGCGCTGGGCAGCACCACGTGCCTCTACGGCGACGGCATCATCCTCGCCTCGCGGTCGATCGGCATCAAACCGATCAACCTCATGCTGGCGATCCTTCCCTACGCCGGGATCGCCGCCGGGTTGTCGCTCGTGCTGTACCTGGTGACGGGGTTTGTCACGGCCTAGCGGTCAGGGGTCGGTGATCAGGGGTTCGCCACGGCGACGAGGATGCCGAAGGCGGCCTGACCGGCGAAGAACACCACGAGGAAGCCGAGCAGGGCGGCGAAGAGCGACAGGCGTCCATCGAAGCCCTCGATGTCGGCGATGCCGATCTTGCGTGCGCGGAACGCGAGCACGAGGGTCGCGATGCCCAGTGCGAGCTGCACCCACGGGCCACCGGCGCCGACGACCTTCGGGAAGGCGACCAGCAGACCGCCGATCACGCCCGTCGCGATGCCGATCCAGGTGAGGATGCGGACGTTGCGACGGGCGATCTCGGCAGACATGACTCCGAGCCTATCCGTGCCTCAGGCGCCGGTCAGCACGAGCCAGAGCAGTGCCGCGTTCAGCGCGATGAGCAGCACCGAGGCGATGATGCCGGCCGCGGTGGTCCAGGCCCTGTTCGCCCACACGCCCAGCGTGCGGCGCTGCGCGGTGAGGGCGACGAGCGGGATCAGCGCGAACGGGATGCCGAACGACAGCACGACCTGACTGAGCACCAGAGCGAGCGTGGGGTCGACGCCGATGCCGAGGATCACGAGGGCGGGGATCAGTGTCACCAGTCGGCGGGCGAGCAGCGGGATGCGCACATGCAGCAGCCCGTGCATGATCTCGGCTCCGGCGTACGCACCGACCGAGGTCGAGGCGAGCCCCGAGGCGAGGAGGCCCACCGCGAAGAACGTCGCGACGACGGGCCCGAGCCCGGCGGCCAGTGCCGCGTGCGCTCCCTCGAGCGAGTCGGTGCCCTCGACGCCGGCGAGGTTCGCCGCCGCCAGCAGTAGGATCGCCAGGTTCACCGACCCCGCGATGAGCATCGCGATCGACACGTCCCACCGGGTGGCGGTGAGCAGCCGTCGGATGCGGGAGGTCTCGGTGCGCACGGCCTCGTCGCCGGCGTGCGAGGTCCTGGCGCCGAAGCGGTCGCGGGAGAGGGAGGAGTGGGCGTAGATCGCGTGCGGCATGATCGTGGCACCGAGGATGGATGCCGCGAGCAGCACCGACCCGGTGTCCTCGAAGCGCGGCATCAGGCCACCCACCACCCCCGCCGGGTCGGGCGGCGCGACGAAGACGCCCGCGACGAAACCGATGGTGATGATCGCCATCAGGGCGATGATCACGAACTCGAACGGCTTCGGTCCGCGGCGGCTCTGCACGGCGAGCAGGATCATCGACACGGCCCCCGTGATGACTCCGCCGAGCAGGAGCGGCACGTTGAACAGCAGGTTCAGGGCGACCGCGCCACCGATCACCTCGGCGAGGTCGGTCGCCATGGCCACGAGCTCGGCCTGCAACCAGTAGGAGCGTCGCGCCCATCGATTCTTGAGGCGCGAGCCGAGCAACTCGGGAAGGCTCTGCCCCGTGACCACGCCCAGCTTCGCGGAGAGGTACTGGATGAGCCACGCCATCACGTTGCCCGCCACGACGACCCAGACCAGCAGGTAACCGTACTGCGCGCCGGCGGTCATGTTGCTGGCGACGTTGCCCGGGTCGAGGTAGGCCACGCCCGCGACCAGGGCGGGACCGAGCAGCCACAGACTGCGGGGTGGGGCGGTGCGGGTCACGGGCGCCTCGGCGAGCTCGGAATTTTTAGGCATGCCGAAATCTTAGCGGATATTTCGGTGTGCCTAAAAATTATTCTGCGATCCGTCCGGATAGCCTGGCGGGATGGAAGAGCAGACGCCCGAGAGCAGCACGCCCGAGCGCACCACGCACGGCGTGGGGCCCTGGCCGGGCGGCGCGGAGGCCTGGCCCGAGGGGGAGCAGTACGACCCCGAACTGCTGGAGGGCGGCGACACGCGCAACGTGATCGATCGCTACCGCTACTGGCGGATGGAGGCCATCGTCGCGGATCTCGACACGCAGCGGCATCCGTTCCATGTCGCGATCGAGAACTGGCAGCACGACATGAACATCGGCTCGATCGTGCGCAGCGCCAACGCGTTCCTCGCCGACACCGTGCACATCATCGGACGGCGCCGCTGGAACAAGCGCGGCGCGATGGTCACCGACCGCTACCAGCACGTCGTGCACCATGACGACGTCGAGACCTTCGCAGCCTGGGCGGCGAGCGAGGGCATCCCGATCATCGCGGTCGACAACGTCGAGGGCTCTGTTCCGGTCGACCATGCGGACCTCCCCGAACGCTGCGTGCTGCTGTTCGGTCAGGAGGGGCCAGGACTCTCAGCGGAAGCGCTCGCCGCGGCATCCGGTCACGTCGAGATCACGCAGTACGGCTCGACGCGCTCGATCAACGCCAGCGCCGCAGCCGCCGTGATCATGTATGAATGGTGCCGCCGCTTCGCCCGATGAGCGTGTGGCCTTGAGTCAGTCCGGCGGCGGCGTCAGGCGGCTGCAGACAGCCAGCGGCCTGAACGCACCCGCCACCCGAGCGTCGCGAGACGCGCGAGCAGGTACACGCCGAAGAATGCGAGCGAGAGCCAGATGAGTCCGGCGCTGCCGTCGACCCCCACGGCCGCGATGATCCACAGCGCGGGCAGGAACGGCACCAGGTTCAGGCCGCCCGCGATCGCGAGGTAGCGGGCGTCGTTCGCGCCCATGAGCACGCCGTCGAGCACGAACACCACGCCCGCGATCGGTTGGGCGACCGCGAGCACGATCAATGCCGGCTGCACCAGGGTCGCGACCGTGAGGTCGCCCGTGAACACGATGCCGAGCACACCCGAGAGCGCCGCAATCAGGGCGCCCACGATGACGCCGAACCAGGCGCCCCACGCGACGGTTCGTCCGAGCACGCGGTGCACGCGCTGCTCGTCGCCGGCGCCGAGTTCCTTGCCGATCAGTGCCTGTGCTGCGATCGCGAGCGCGTCGAGAGCGAAGGCGGCCGCCGAGAAGATCGTGAAGACGATCTGCCAGCCCGCGAGCTCCTGTGTGCCGAGGCCGGTGGCGATGCCGACGGTGGCGAGCAGTGCGACCCGCAGGCTCACGGTGCGCAGGAACAGCCACCCGCCGGAGCGCGCGGTGTTGCGCATTCCGTCGCGCTGGGCGCGGATCGACGCGCTGTGCTTCGTGGCCAGGCGGCGTATGACGAGCACGTAGGCGGCGACCATGCCCCACTGTGCGGTGATCGTGCCCGCTGCCGACCCGGCGATGCCCCAGCCGAAGCCGTAGATGAAGACCACGTTCAGCAGGGCGTTCGCGCCGAAGCCGAGTCCGGCGATCCACAGCGGAGTGACCGTGTCCTGCATGCCGCGCAGCAAGCCGGTGGCGGCGAACACGATCAGCATCGCGGGCAGACCCCACATCGAGATCACGAGGTAGTCGTTCGCCTGCGCCGAGACCGCATCCCCCGCGCCGAAGAGCGAGACCAGCCAGGGAGAGGACACCGCCCCGATCACCGCGAGCACCGAGCCGAGTCCGAGCGCGAGCCACATGCCGTTGATGCCCACCGTGACCGCCTCGCCCGGCTGTCCGGCGCCGAAGCGACGTGCGACGGCCGGAGTCGTGGAGTAGGCGAGGAACACCATCAGACCCACGATCGTCTGCAGCACGGCGCCGGCGATGCCGAGACCGGCCAGTGGCGTGGTGCCGAGGTGCCCGACCAGCGCGGCGTCGACGATCAGGAACGCGGGCTCGGCCATGAGCGCTCCGAGCGCGGGCACGGCGAGGCGCAGGATCTCTCGGTTGAGGGAGATGCGCGTGGTCATCCTCCGAGCCTATGGGCAGGCACGGACGCTGGAAGTCGGGGGAGTATGCGGAAGTTGGCACCTCTCGTCGGAATCTCCTCGTCATAGCGGCAACAGGTGCCAACTCGAACGTGGAGGAGTCCGCGGAGTGTATGTGTGTGGGTGTGGGCGTCTCGTGACGCGTTCCGTGCGCAATGGGGGAGGCTGGTCATAGGGTGGAGCGCATGACTGACGTTCTCCCCGCAGGCCTGGCCACCGCAGAGTTCAGCTCCGACATCCGCCCGCAGGACGACCTGTATCGCCACGTCAACGGCGCCTGGCTCGCCCGCACCGAGATCCCGGGCGACAAGGCCCGGTGGGGGTCGTTCCACCTTCTCGCCGAACAGGCCGAGGCCGACGTTCGCGCGATCATCGAAGAGTCGCAGTCCGCCGAGGCCGGCACTCTCGCGGCGAAGATCGGCGATCTGTTCGCGAGCTTCATGGACACCGAGCGCATCGCCGCCGCCGGAGTCACTCCACTGGCCGAGACGCTCGCAGAGATCGATGCGATCGACGGCATCCCGGGCTTCCTGCGCACGGTCGGCGCCTACGACCGCGACGGCCGCGCGCACCTCCTGGGCTTCTACACCGACGGTGACCCGGGCAACCCCGAGCGCTACGTTCCCGTCATCGTGCAGTCCGGGCTGTCGTTGCCCGACGAGAGCTACTTCCGCCTCGACACGTTCCAGGAGACCCGTGCGAGCTACCGCGCGCATCTCGAGCGCCTGCTCGCCCTCGGGGGGATCACGGATGCCGCGGGCGACGCCGACCGCGCGATCGCGCTCGAGACCGAGCTCGCCGGCCACCACTGGGACAACGTGCGCAGCCGTGACGCGGTCGCGACTTACAACCTGAAGACCTGGGAGGAGATCCAGGCGCTCGCGGGCGTGGATCTCACCCCGTGGCGCGAGGCGGTCGCCCCGTCGAACCCCGCCGCGTTCGACGAGGCCGTCGTCTCGCAGCCGAGCTTCCTCGAAGGTCTCGGCACGCTGCTCGTCGCCGAGCGTCTCGACGACTGGAAGGCCTGGTTGCGCGCGCAGGTCGTGCACGCCGCCGCCCCGTACCTCACCGACGATCTCGTGCTCGAGAACTTCTCGTTCTACGGCACCGAGCTCACCGGCGTGCCGAGCATCCGCGAACGCTGGAAGCGCGGCGTCTCGGTCACCGAGAGCGCCCTGGGCGAAGCGATCGGAAAGGTCTACGTCGAGCGCCACTACCCGCCGACGGCGAAGGCCGCGATGGATGAACTCGTCGCGAACCTGATCGAGGCCTACCGCCACAGCATCGTCGACCTCGAGTGGATGACGGCCGAGACGCGGGAACGCGCCCTCGCCAAGCTCGACGCCTTCACGCCGAAGATCGGCCACCCCGACGTCTGGCGCGACTACTCGACTCTCGCGATCGACCGCGCCGACCTGTTCGGCAACGTGCGTCGCGCCGCCATCTTCGAGCACGACCGCAACGTCGACAAGGTGGGCAAGCCCATTGATCGCGACGAGTGGCACATGCCGCCGCAGATGGTGAACGCCTACTACAACCCGTCGATGAACGAGATCGTGTTCCCCGCGGCCATCCTGCAGTACCCGTTCTTCGATGCCGGCCGCGACGCCGCCGCGAACTACGGCGGCATCGGCGCGGTGATCGGTCATGAGATCGGCCACGGCTTCGACGACCAGGGCAGCCGCTACGACGGCAGCGGCCGTCTGGAGGACTGGTGGACGGATGCCGACCGTGCTGCGTTCGAGGAGCGCACCAAGGCGCTCATCGCCCAGTATGACGAGCTCGTGCCCGAGGGCCTCGACGCGGAGCACCACGTCAACGGTGCGCTCACGATCGGCGAGAACATCGGTGACCTGGGCGGTCTCGGCATCGCGCTGAAGGCTTATGAGCTCTCGCTGGATGGCGCGGAGGCGCCCGTGATCGACGGGTACACCGGGGTGCAGCGCCTGCTGCTCTCGTGGGCCCAGGTGTGGCAGCAGAAGAGCCGTGATGCCGAGACGCTGCGACTGCTCACGATCGACCCGCACTCGCCGAACGAGTTCCGTTGCAACCAGATCGTGCGCAACATCGACGCCTTCTACGAGGCGTTCGAGGTGGCCGATGCGGATGCTCTCTGGCTGGCGCCGGAGGCCCGTGTGACCATCTGGTGACCAATCGCCGCACTCTGTGAGTGATCCCCATCGGGCGGGGTTACGATAGCCCTGCCGCTGGGGAACGTGCCCCTTCGGCGTCCCCTTTCCACCCCCCTCGGTAAGGATCCTGCGTGGGCGCGCCAAAACCTTCGGCCCCCGAGCCCGTCGACGGCTCGAACGCCATGCTGCGACGCTCGCAGCGACCGGGCAGGCGCCTTCCGCGACGTGCGGCGCTGGGGCGTCGATCCTTCACCTCGACCCTGCGGGCACTCGAAGCGCTCGTCGATTCGGGGGCGCAGGTCTCGGTGCACGTGGTCGACCTCGACAGTCACGAGCACGTGCTCGCCGGTGATGACCACGTCACGATGCCGGTCGGCGGCCTCGGAGTTGTACCGCTGCTGATCGAGGTGGCGGCGGCATTCGAGAGCGGGGAGCTCGATCCGCTCGAGATCATCGAGCGTGAGAGCGTCGATGCGGTGTCTTCATCCGGTCTGTGGCGTCACCTGCACGCGCCCGCGTTGCCCCTGGAAGACCTGGCCGTGCTCGCGGCGACGGCGGGCGACCCGATCGCCGTGAACGCCCTGCTGCAGAAGGTCGGGCACGACCGGGTGCGGCAGCGCATCGAATCCCTCGGGTTGCGGCGCACCGCTCTCCTGGACCGGTTCCGCGATCGCCGCGGGCCGGATGACGCGCCTCAGGTCGCTGTCGGCTCGACGCGCGAACTGGCCGGGCTCTTCTCCGCGCTGGTGAACTCCGCCGTGGTCGATGCGGCTGTCAGCGCTCAGGTGTCGGAGTGGCTCAGTCTGAATCAGGACCTCAGCCTGGTCGCGGCATCCACGGGCCTTGACCCGTTCGCGCACGACCACGACGACCACGGCCTGCTCTTCGTGAACAAGACCGGACGCGATCGTGGCGTCCGCGCCGAGGCGGGTGTGCTCGCTGGCCCGCGGGCCGGCGTCGCCTACTCGCTCATCGTCTGCTTCGACGACCTCTCGATCACGCATCGCCTGCGCGCGCACGACGCCTTCCGAGTGCTCGGCGTCGAACTGATGGAGTACACGCACTGACCTGTGCCGGACGTTCCGGCTGACGGGGTCAGGGGAGCATCCGACGCAGCAGCTCGGTCAGGGCGCTGCGATCGTCTCCGGGCAGCCGCTCGGTGAGCGGGAGCAGTGTGGTGCGCAGGGAGACGCTGAGCGCATCGGCGACGGCGCGGCCACGGTCGGTGAGCACGACATCGACAGCGCGCGCATCCTGTTCGTTCGGCATGCGGGCGAGCAGCTCTTTGCGCTCCGCGCGCGCCACCAGTCCGGTCATCGTCGACCTCTCCAGCCCCAGGTACTCGGCGAGGTCGCTCATACGCAGTCGTCGATCCCGCAGGATCGCCAGCACCCGCAGCTGAGTCAGTGAGAGGCCGGCGTCGGCGGCGATTCCGGTCAGTGCTCCCATCGTCATGAACGCCGTCTGCCCGAGTGCGTCGATGAGATCGTCATCGTCCTGAGTGTCGCGCCGCATGGTTCGAGCATAGCTTGACGAGATTCGTATTACGAACTAGATTGCTTCGTAATACGAATGAAAGAAGGATGATCATGCACGCAGCAGTCGTCACCGCGTTCGGCTCCGCACCCGTGTGGCAGTCGTTCAGCGAGCCGGAGCCGGAAGGCGCCGAGGTCGTCGTCGATGTTCTCGCCGTAGGGATCCACCCCCGCGTCCGCTCTCAGGCGGACGGATCGCACTACGCGAGCGAGGGCTCACTTCCGCTCATCCCGGGAGTGGATGGGGTCGGCCGGTTTCCGGACGGCACCACGCGCTACTTCGTGGTGGCCAGCGACACGCGCGGGTCGATGGCAGAACGCGTCGCCGTCGATCCGCGGGCCAGTGTGGTCATTCCCGACGGTGCCGACCCTGTGGCGGTCGCCGCGGCGGCCAACCCGGTCATGTCATCCTGGGTTGCGTTGCGTCACCGGATCGCCTGGACACCCCGTGCGCGAGTGCTGGTCCTCGGCGCGACGGGTGCCGCCGGTTCGGCAGCCATCCAGGTCGCGAAGCACCTCGGGGCCTCGCACGTCATCGCCAGCGGTCGGAACGCCGTGCAGCTCGTAGAGCTGCCCTCGCTCGGCGCCGACGAGATCGTTCCCGTGCAGGATGCCGATGCGATCGGCCGCGCCGCTGCCGATGTCGATGTCGTGCTCGACTACGTCTGGGGGAGCCCGGCCGCCGATGCCATGCGCGCCATCGTCACGGCCAGAGCGGCGCGGGGGACGCGGCTCGATTGGATCACCATCGGATCGTCCGCGGGACAGGACGCAGCGATCCCGTCGGCCGCGCTTCGTTCTTCCGGACTCACGATCGTGGGGAGCGGACAAGGATCGGTCGGTCGGGCGGCCTTCGTGGCCGAGCTTCCCGAGATCGTCCGGGTGATCGCGGACGGCACGATCACGACCGCCTCGAGAGCTGTTCCGGCATCCCAGGTCGAGACGGCATGGGATGCCACGGGCGGTGCGAGGCGGCTGGTGGTCACTCTCTGACTGGACAGGCTCGCTAGCATCGAGCCATGACGCGCCCCGACTGGACTCCGCACCGTCGCGACGACGGTGAGCTGCTCGGCTGGATCCATCCCGTCGGCGATGCCTGGGCGGCGGTCGACCTGCTCGGACGATCTGTCACCGGCCCGACCGAGTGGCTCGACGCCGAGGCGGCGCTCGAGCAGCACGGCATCGCCTGGCTCGCCGACGCGTGGATGCTCGACGGCGAGGGCGACCGTCCGCTGCGGGTTCGCCTGCTCGAGGTGACGCCCGACCGCGACGGCGTGCCCGGGCGCATCGTGGTGAAGGCCGACGACTTCGGCGACATGACGCGTCCGGCGACCGCGCAGTTCACCCTCGCGTGGCCGATCCCCGCGCGTCTGAGGCTGCCGAACGACGGCGACCCGGATCCGCGCACGATCTCGCTGAGTGCTGATCGCTGAGCGCTGAGCCCTGAGAGGTTCAGGGCAGGGACGGATGCTGTTCGCTGGCGCGCTGCTTCGGGATGAACAGCGACAGCACGACCGCGATGGTGCCGGCGGCGATCGCGAGCCAGAAGCACACCTCGAACGCCTGGCGGGTCGGCACCGTGATGCCGTCGACCTGCACGCTCATGGCGGCGAGGACCCCGCCCATCACGGCTGAGGCGCTGGACGTGCCGACCGAGCGGAACAGCGCGTTGAGGCCGTTCGACGCGCCGGTCTCGTTGGCCGGCACGGAACGCATGATGATCATCGGCATCGCGGCGAAGCTGAACCCGATCCCGATGCCGATGAAGATGTTCGCGACGAAGATGTGCCACACCTCGCTCGACCACAGCAGCACGAACACGTAGGCCAGCACGATCGCCGCCGCACCGACCGTGAACAGCGGACGCGGGCCGACGGTGCGCTCCAGCCAGCCCGACAACGGTGAGATCACCATCATCACGAGACCGGCCGGCATGATCACGAGCGATGCGGCGACCATGTCGAGGCCGAAGCCCGAGCCGGCTCCGACGGGCATCTCGAGCAGCTGGGGGAACGTGACGTTCGATGCGAAGAGCGCGAAGCCCATGCCGATCGCGGCGACGTTCGTGAACAGCACGGCGGGGCGCGCCGCGACGCGCAGGTCGAGAAGCGGGTCCTTCGTGCGCAGCTGGTACCAGCCCCACACCAGCAGCACGACGATGCCGCCGATGATGCAGGTGAGGGTGAGCGGCGCGGTCCATCCCCATTCGGCGCCACGCGAGACGAACAGCAGGATGCCGGTGAGGCCGATCGCGAGGCCGATCGCGCCGAGCACGTCGAGCCGCCCGGGGAAGCGGAGCACGTCTTCGGGGATGATGGCGAGCACGAGCACCAGCCCGATCACGCCCAGAGCCGCCGCGAGCCAGAACAGCCAGTGCCAGTCCGCGTTCTGCGCGAGAAGCGCCGCCACCGGCATGCCGATCGCGCCGCCCACTCCCATCGTCGCGCTCATCAGGGCGACCGCGGTGCCGAGTCGCTCGATGGGCAGCACGTCGCGCATGATCGCGATGCCGAGGGGCACCACGCCCGTGACGGCGCCCTGGAGCGCGCGGCCGATGATCACGCCGACGATCGAGCCCGACAGCGCGGCGATCACGGAACCCAGGATCAGCAGGGCCAGCAGCACGATCACGACGCGGCGCTTGCCGTACATGTCGCCCAGGCGACCGGAGATCGGGGTGGCGACGGCGGCGACCAGCAGCGTGATCGTCACGACCCAGGTGGTGTCTTCGCGGGAGGCGTTCAGCAGCTGCGGAAGCTCGGCCTGCAGGGGAACGACCAGCGTGAACATGAACGAGGAGCAGAGCCCGGCGAACGCGAGAACCGCGACGATCGCCCACTTCGGAGGGGTGCGGGAGAGTCGTCTTCTGGTTCTGTCGTCGTTCGCACCCACCGACCCAGGCTATCGGCGCCCGCCGACACCGGGGCCGGATCGAGCCGCTGAGGACGGGGGATCGAGCATCCGATTCTGCGATCTCCCCTCGGAGGGGCAGACTAGGCGCGTGCGAACCATCCGAGATCTCGACACCGTTGAACTCATTCTCGATGCGCAGGGGCTGCTCGACTCCATCCGGGGCCCGCAGCGCGTCGTGGATGCCGGCACCCTGCGCGCGCTGCAGCAATCGGGGAACTACATCGTCGGACTCTTCGACGGCGAGGGCGACGAGGAGCGCATGGTCGGCGCGTCTGTCGCGTTCTTCGGTGAGCCCGGTCGCCGGGCGATGCACTCCCACATCACCGCGCTGATCCCCGAGTACCGCGGACGCGGCTGGGGTCGTGAGCTCAAAGAGCACCAGCGGCAGTGGGCGTTCTCCCGCGATGTGGGCCGCATCACCTGGACGTTCGATCCGCTCGTCGCCCGCAACGCGCACTTCTTCCTCACGGTTCTCGGCGCCCGCGTGACCGGGTACGCGGTGAACGTCTACGGCATCTTCGGCGGCGGTGACGCCGGCGACGAGAGCGATCGCCTCGACGTCGAGTGGGCGCTCGCCGACATCGCGAAGCCCCCGGCGGCCGATGCGGTCGTCGAGACGCTGGAGATCCCCGACGACATCGAGGCCCTGCGTCTGTCCGACCCTGCGGCCGCGCACGAGTGGCGCACGCGCCTGCGCGCCGAGATGGAGGAGCGCCTCGGCCGCGGGCTCCGCATCGCCGGCTTCGACGTGAAGCGCGGCTACCTCTTCACGGCCTGAGCGCGCTCAGCGGGGCGGCAGCACGAAGTCCCCGGTCTCGCCGGGGTTGACCGCGATCTCCCAGCGGAAGCCGTCGGGATCGGTGAAGTAGCCGGAGTACCCGCCCCACACCCGCTGCTGACCGGGGCTCACCGTCGCACCCAGCAGGGCTGCCTCGGCGAGCACATCGTCGACCTCGGCCGGGGTGGCGAGGTTGTGCGCGAGCGTGAGCGGGGCGACCCCGGATGCCGGCGCCTCGCCGATCTCGGCCGTGAAGCCCTCGATCGACCACAGCGACAGGATCAGCCGATCCGCCACGGGGAACATCAGCACGTCGTCGCCCGAGAAGATCGGCTCCCACCCCAGACCGTCGACGTAGAACGCCCGGCTGCGGGCGAGATCGGACACGGCGAGGGTGATGAAGCTGACACGTTGTTCCATGGCGTCAGTCTCGCACCGGCATCCGACAACGCTCGAGGGATGCTCTCAGCGCACGCCCTTCATCAGCCGCATCACGGGCTTGATCGACAGCAGCAGACCGATGCCGACCGCGATCGCGATGGCGCCGAGCAGCGAGAAGTACGGAACCTCGTTGTCGGGGTCGTAGAACTGCACGAGCCAGCCGGAGATGGCCGTTCCCAGTGCGATCGACAGGAAGAACAGCGCCACCATCTGCGTGCGGAAGGCCGCGGGCGCGAGCTTGGTGGCGACCGACAGTCCGACCGGCGACAGCAGCAGCTCGGCGACCGTGAACACGAACAGGATGCCGACGATCGCGAGCAGCGGCGTGGAGTTCTCGCCTCCGCCGGCGAACGGCAGGAAGAGCAGGAACGCCACGCCCATGATGATCGCGCTGAGGCCGAACTTCGCCGGCGTCGACGGCTGCCGCGTGCCCAGTCGCGTCCAGATCGCGGCGAAGACGCCCGAGAGGATGATGATGAACACCGGGTTGATCGACTGCACCGTCGACACCGGGATCTCGATGCCGAACAGCATCCGATCGAGGCGCTTGTCGGAGTAGACCGTGAGCACCGTGAACTGCTGCTGGTACAGCGACCAGAACGCGACGCTGGTGATGAACAGCGGCAGGAATCCCCACACGCGGGAGCGCTCGGTGCTGTCGATCCGCTTGCTGCTCAGGATCACGGCGAAGTAGGCCACGCTGGCGATCACGGTCAGGCCGATCACGATGTCGACGAGGTTGTCGGCGCGGATCACCCCGGTGAGCACCAGCACCGCGATGACCGCCACGGCCGCGACCGCGATGCCGATCACGGCCGGGTACCGGTTCGAGGGGAGCGGGTTCGGCACCGCGCGGGCGGAGTCGGGCAGCGCCTTGCGCCCGAACGTGTACTGCACGAGGCCCAGTGTCATGCCGATCGCGGCGAGCCCGAAGCCGTAGTGGAAGCCGAGTGTGGACTGCAGGATGCCGGTGAGGATCGGCCCGAGGAACGCGCCGAGGTTGATGCCGAGGTAGAATAGCGAGAATCCGGCGTCGCGGCGCGTGTCGTCGGGTGCGTAGAGCGTGCCGACGACCGAGGTCGCGTTGGCCTTCAGCCCACCGGAGCCGAGTGCCACCAGCACCAGCCCGACGCCGACGCCGAGCAGCCCGGGCAGCACTGCGAGGGCGATGTGGCCGGCGACGATCACCATCGCGCTGACGAACAGCACCCGCTCGGAGCCGAAGAGGCGATCGGCCAGCCAGGCGCCGAGGATCGTCGAGAGGTAGACCGAGCCGCCATAGGCGCCGACGATGCCGCCCGCGACCGCCTCCGGGATGCCGAGCCCGCCCTGCGTGGCGGAGTAGTACAGGTAGATCAGCAGGATGCCCTGCATGCCGTAGAAGCTGAACCGCTCCCACATCTCGACGCCGAAGATGTGCACCAGCGACCACGGCTGACCGAAGAAGCGGGTGTCCTGGTCGCGCGCCGGACGCGTCGGATGCGGTGTGCTCATGCTTCGACGGTAGTCCTCGACGCCGTCGCGCACGAGTCGCCCGCGGATAGACTGGAGATGCCGCGGCATCCGCGTGCCGCACCCTCACTCGCATCCGACCATTGGAGCCACCATGGCCGAACAGTCCCGCCTCGACAAGGTCATCGCCCTCGCCCGCCACCGCGGGTTCGTGTTCCAAGCGGGTGAGATCTACGGCGGTTCGCGTTCGGCCTGGGACTACGGCCCCCTCGGCACGGAGCTCAAGGAGAACATCCGTCGGCAGTGGTGGCAGACGTTCGTGCGCGGCCGCGGCGACATGGTCGGCCTCGACTCCAGCATCATCCTCCCCAAGCGCGTGTGGGAGGCATCCGGTCACGTCGCCACCTTCACCGACCCGTTGGTGGAGTGCCTGAGCTGTCACAAGCGCTTCCGCGCCGACAACCTGATCGAGGACTTCGAGGCGCGCAAGGGCCGCAAGGCCGAGAACGGTCTCGCCGACGTTCCGTGCCCGCACTGCGGCACCAAGGGCCAGTACACCGAGCCGAAGTCGTTCTCCGGTCTGGTGAAGACCTACCTCGGTGTCGTCGACGACGAGTCCGGCCTCTACTACCTGCGTCCGGAGACGGCGCAGGGCATCTTCGTGAACTTCTCGAACGTGCTCACCGCGAGCCGCAAGAAGCCGCCGTTCGGCATCGGTCAGGTCGGCAAGGCGTTCCGCAACGAGATCACGCCCGGTAACTTCATCTTCCGCACCCGTGAGTTCGAGCAGATGGAGATCGAGTTCTTCACGCCTCCCGCCGAGGCGCAGGAGTGGTTCGAGCACTGGGTCGAGGCCTGCTGGAACTGGTTCATCGATCTGGGCATCGACCCGGAGAACATGCGCCAGTTCGACGTGCCCGAAGACGATCGCGCGCACTACTCCGCCGGCACGATCGACGTCGAGTACAAGTTCGGCTTCACCGGCAAGGAGTGGGGCGAGCTCATGGGTGTCGCCAACCGCACCGACTACGACCTGACCAGCCACACCGAGGCCTCGGGCCAGAGCCTGACGTACTTCGACCAGGCCACGGGCGAGCGCTACACGCCGTTCGTGATCGAGCCGTCGTTCGGCCTCACGCGCGCGATGATGGCGTTCCTCGTCGACGCATACCGCGAGGAGCAGGTGCCCAACGCCAAGGGCGGCACCGACGTGCGCACCGTCCTCAAGCTCGACCCGCGCCTCGCGCCGGTGAAGGCCGCGGTGCTGCCGCTGTCGCGCAACGAGAAGCTCTCACCGCTCGCCCGTGAGGTCGCCGACACGCTGCGTGCCTCGTGGTCGGTCGACTTCGACGACGCCGGCGCGATCGGCCGCCGCTACCGTCGCCAGGACGAGATCGGCACCCCGTTCTGCGTCACGGTCGACTTCGACTCGCTCGAGGACCGTGCCGTCACCGTGCGCGACCGCGACACCATGGCGCAGGAGCGCGTCTCGATCGACGAGCTGCACACTTACCTCGCCGAGCGCCTGCGCGGCGCCTGAGCGGATGCGGCGTGGCGGGCCTGAGGGCCGGCCACGCCCCCGGCCTCACCCGGTGACGGTCAGCTGCATGTCGTCGGTGCCGCCGGCCTCGACCCAGGCGAGGGAGCGTTCGAGGATGCCGCGCAGCACGTCGAGATCGACGAGCTCCAGGTCCTTGATGTACAGGCATCCGGCGCCACGCGTGTGCGGGCCGAGCCGGTCCAACGCCTCGGTGTGGGCGTCGACACCGTCGAGCAGATAGACGGTGGATGCCGCAGACCGCGGTGCGAAGCCGAGCACACCGCTGTCGCCCTCGGTGCCCGTCGGATAGCGGTAGTGGCACGAGCCGAAGCCGATGATCGTGCCCCAGGTCTGCGGTTCGCGGCCCGAGATCTCCTGCATCAGAGCGGTGAGCGTCTCGGCGTCGCGCTGACGCTTCGCGGGTTTCGCCCGGGCGATCAGACCCGCGACGTCGTCGCCGGTCGGCTTCATTTCGCCGCCTTCGCCGCGGCCTTCATCGCCTTCTTGTGCTCGCGGACCTGCGCGAGCGACTCCGGCGACACGATGTCGGCCACGCTACGGAACGATCCGTCCTCACCGTAGGCGCCGGCGGCCTCGCGCCAGCCCTCGCCGGTGAATCCGTACTGCTTGCCCAGCAGTGCGAGGAAGATCTTGGCCTTCTGCTCGCCGAATCCGGGGAGTGCCTTCAGCCGCGTCAGCACCTCGGCGCCGGACGGATCGCCCTGGGTCCACAGCGCGGCGGCATCGCCGCCCCAGTCCTCGACGAGCGTCTGGCACAGGGTCTGCACGCGCGTGGCCATGGATCCGGGGAACCGGTGCACGGCGGGTGTCTGGCGGAACGCTTCGAGGAACTCGTCCGGGGCCATGGCGGCGATGGCCGTGGCATCCGATGCGCCGGTGCGCTGCTCGATCTTGAGGGGGCCGGCGAACGCGGTCTCCATCGGAACCTGTTGGTCCAGCAGCATCCCGACCAGGAGGGCGAGCGGATTGTCGGTCAGGAGCGCGTCGGCGGCGGTGTCTCCGGTGATGTGAAGGGCCATGCCCTCAGTGTCCCACCTCGGGACGTGCGGCGTCAGGCGGAGGCGGCGGAATCCGCGTCGTCGGCCACGGCTTCGGGCGTGATGCCGTACAGGGCGCCGAGGGCGGCCGTGAACTCGTCGGCGCGTCCGGCCGCGGCGAGCTCGTGGGCGCGGGTCGTGGGCGTGTGCAGGAGCACAGCCGACAGGTGGCGCAGTGCCTGTTCGACGCGTCCGTCCTGGTCGCCGCGGGCGCGGGCTCGATCGATCTCCGAGTCGAGCAGCGAGAAGATGTGCGAACGCAGGGCGACCACCGCGGGGGTGACGCTCTGGCGGGCGCCGACGACGTGGAACGTGTCTGCCGCTTCCCGCACGACGGAGCGTGCGGCATCCGTCGCCTGCAGCTCTTCGAGAGGGGCGTGCAGGCGGATCGTCTCGAGGTCGAGCAGGGCGACGCCTTCGAGCGTGGCGACGGCGGGGTCGACGTTGCGCGGCATGCCGAGGTCGACCACGAGCTGGTTGTGCGAGCCGACCGGGCATCCGATCGCTGCCGGTCCCGTGGGGGCCTGCAGCTGTGCGGGTCCGAGGACCGGCTCGGTGGCGGTCGTGCAGGTGATCAGCAGGCTCGAGCGGGCCGCGGTGCGCGCGTAGTCCTCTGCGGAGACCGGGCGGATGCCGTGCTTCGCAGCGAAGATGTCGGCACGCCCTGACGGAGAGTAGACCGAGATGTTCACGGCGCCGCGCTCGCGCAGTGTGGCGAGCGTCACCGCGGCATAGGCGCCGGTGCCGACGAGGAGCACGCGCTCCGCCGACCAGTCGGCGATGCGGCTGTCGGCGAGTTCGAGCGCGAGGCGCACGAGCGAACGCCCGGCGCGGCCGAGGGCGGTGACGTTCTTGACCTTGCGCTGCGCCTGGCTGGCCCGCTGGAAGAGGCGTTCGAGCTCGGGGGAGGTCGTGCCCTCCTTGCGTGCGGACTTCAGTGCGCGACGCACCTGCCCGGCGATCTCACCTTCGCCGGAGACGACCGACTCGAGCCCGGAGGCGACGGAGAAGAGGTGCTCGGCCACGCGGCGACCGGAGTGCACGGCGTAGGCGCCGTCGAGCTCGGTGGCCGGGACTCCGGTGACGGATTCGACCGCTTCGAGCACGGCTTCGACGCCGATCGCGCCGGCGGCGGTGACCGGCTCATCCATCTCGACGTACGCCTCGAAACGGTTGCAGGTCGCCAGAACGACCGCACCCTGCACGCACGGGGTCATCCCCACCAGAGTGGGGGCGACGCCGTCGGGGGTGCGGCTCAGTCGTTCGAGGAGATCGAAGGAGGCGGTCTTGTGACTCGCCGTGACACACAGCAGCACCCTTCGATTGTACCGGAGTGCGCGCAGGGGTTCTCCGCGTACTCAGAGAACCCGGATGGGAGGATGGGGGTATGGCCCTTTCCGATGCCCCTCTTCTGCGCGCCCTCGCCGGTGATCGTCCGGCCCAGACCCCCGTCTGGTTCATGCGGCAGGCCGGTCGATCCCTCCCGGAGTACCGAGAACTGCGCGTCGGCACCCGGATGCTGGACGCCTGCCTGACCCCCGACCTCGCCGCCGAGATCACGCTGCAGCCCGTGCGCCGGCACGGGGTGGATGCCGCGGTCTTCTTCAGCGACATCGTCATCCCGCTGCGGCTCGCCGGCGTCGACGTCGAGATCGAGCCGGGCCGCGGGCCGGTGTTCGCGAACCCCGTGCGTTCGACCGCCGACGTCGAGCGGATCACCGCGATCGACCCGGAGTCGCTCGACTCCACCGCGATCTCCGAGGCCGTCCGCCTGGTCACGGCCGAACTCGGCGACACCCCGCTGATCGGTTTCGCCGGTGCGCCGTTCACGCTCGCCGCGTACCTGGTCGAGGGTGGACCGTCGAAGGAGCACCTCCGCGCACGGGCCATGATGCACAGCGACCCCGAGGCCTGGAACCGTCTGGCGGGCTGGCTCGCTCAGGTCTCACGGGTGTTCCTGCGTGCGCAGAGCGTCGCCGGAGCATCCGCCGTGCAGCTCTTCGATTCATGGGCGGGTTCGCTCAGCCCGGCCGACTATCGCGGGTTCGTGGCGCCGCACTCGCGCGCCGCCCTGGAAGGGGTCGACGCTCCGAAGATCCACTTCGGCGTCGGCACCGGACCGTTCCTCGCCGACATGCGACTGGACGGCGCGGTCGACGGCGTCGGTGTCGACTGGCGTCAGCCGCTCGACGAGGCTGCCTCAATTCTCGGCCCCGACACCACGGTGCAGGGCAACATCGATCCCGCGCTGCTCTCCGCGCCGTGGCCCGTGCTCGAGGCGCATGTGCGCGACGTGCTGGAGCGCGGACGTGCGGCGCGCGCGCACATCCTCAACCTGGGACACGGCGTGCCGCCCGAGACAGACCCCGATCAGCTCACGCGCATCGTCGAGCTCGTGCACGCGCATGACTGAGTCGTCGACACCGGCTGATCTCGCGGCGCGCGCGGCCGAGAAGCACGTGGTCGTGATCGGCGGCGGGATCGGCGGCCTGCTCGCCGCACTGGAGTGCGCCAAGGTCGGCATGCGGGTCACGCTGCTGGAGGCGACGGATGCCGTGGGCGGCGCGATCCGTCGCACCGAGCTCGACGGCGTCGTGCTCGATGCCGGGGCAGAGAGCTTCGCGACGCGCGGCGGCCACGTGCGCTCACTGCTGCAGGACCTCGGGCTCACCGACCGGATCGTCGCGCCCGCGGCCGGAAGCGCGTGGCTCGCGGGCATCCCCGGCGTGGGAGCCGCCCCGTTGCCTGTCGGCGGGATCCTCGGCATCCCCGCCAATCCTTTCCAGGACGACGTGCGCCGCGTCATCGGCTGGTCGGGCGCGTGGCGCGCCTACCTCGACCGCGTGCGCCCGCCGCTCACCATCGGCCATCAGGCCAGCCTCGGTCGCCTGGTCGCGTCGCGCATGGGCCCGAAGGTGCGCGATCGTCTGGTGGCACCGGTGACGACGGGCGTCTACTCGGCGTCGCCGGACGATGTCGATGTCGACGTGGCCGCCCCCGGATTGAACTCCGCGCTGACGCGTGTCGGGTCGCTGTCCGGTGCGGTGGAGGCGTTGCGCGACGAGGCAGCGTCGAAGGCAGCGTCGGCGAAGGCCGCGGCCAAGGCAGCGGCGAAGGCGCCCGGGGCGGCCGTCGAAGGTCTGCTCGGCGGCATGAGCACGCTGGTCGACGCACTGCTGCACGATCTCGAACGGCTCGATGTCGTCGTGCACACAGGCATTCGCGTCGAAGGCGTCACGCGCGACGACGCGCTCTGGACCGTCGTGGCACGCCCCCAGGAGCCCGAGCCCGAGCCCGAGCCCGAGCCCGAGACCGAGACGGAGGAGGGGGTGCCGCAGGACGATGACCGGCACGTGCTCACCGCGGACGCCGTGATCGTCGCGACCGAGGAGCACGTCGCCCGTGCGCTTCTCGCCGAGTCCGTCCCGGCCCTGTCGACCGCGGTCGCCGCCGCGGCTCCCGAGATCGAGATCGTGACCCTGCTGCTCGACGCTCCCGCGCTCGATGCCGCGCCGCGCGGAACCGGAGTGCTCACCGTGCCGGGCAGCCACACCGCGAAAGCCCTCACACACTCGACCGCGAAGTGGGAGTGGGTGCGCGCAGCCGCCGGTCGCCGACACGTCGTGCGGGTCTCGTTCGGCGCCCAGGGCGAGCCGGCCGCGACCGCCGCTCTCGACGACGAGGCCGCCGCGCGACTGGCGTTGAGCGAGGCGTCCGCCCTTCTGGGCGTTCCGCTCGCCGCGTCGACGCTCGTCGCAGCGGATCGTTCGCGGTACGTGCAGTCGCAGCCCGCCTCGATCATCGGCTCCGGTGAACGTCGGGCGGCGGCGCGCGCGGCCGTGCAGGAGACACCGGGTCTCGCCGCGGTCGGCGCCTGGCTCGCCGGAACGGGGCTCGCGCAGGTCGTGCCGGATGCGGTGGGCGAGGCCGATCGACTTCGCCGCGCGCTTCTGTGGGAGTGAGACGGGTTCACCTGTCAACCCCCTGACGTTTAGATGCCGAAATCGGCATACGGGGTTACGCTGGATACCTGGCCGACGGGGATCGAAGCCTGCGGCTCGACCGGAACAAGGTGAGGAGACCCCATGAAGGGGAAGATCGGACTCGTCGTCGGACTCGGCGTGGGGTACGTCCTCGGCACGCGTGCCGGACGGGAGCGTTACGAGCAGATCAAGACGCAGTGGCTCAAAGTGTGGGAGCTGGATCCCGTGCAGGAGCGCGTCGAGCAGGCCAAGAGCTTCGTCGGCGACAAGGCCGCTGCGGTGCCCGGCGCCCTCTGGAACGGTGCGATGAAGATCGTGAAGTCCGTGCAGGGTAACGGCACGCCCGGCGAGAAGCTCGACTCGGCGATCGCCAAGAGCAAGGACGCCGTCGAGGACGTCGCGGATGCCGCAGAGGATGCCGCCGACGCAGCGAAGGCCGCCGCCAAGAAGGCGACCTCGACGAGCGCATCGGCCAAGCGCACCAGCACGCGAAGCACCAGCACCAGGAGCGCCGCCGCCAAGAGCACGAGTGCGAAGACCTCCCCGGCGAAGAAGACGGGCGCCTGAGATGCCTCGCGGATACCGGGATCGGGCTGACGACGGACTGCTGACCCTCCTCGGCGATCTCCCCGAGCTCGTCACGAACCTCGTCAAGGCCGAGATCGATTCGGCCAAGGCGTGGATCTCGCGGACGGCGAAGGACGCCGGTATCGGATCGGTGTGGTTCCTGGTCGCCCTGTTCTTCCTGTTCTGGGCGGTGCCGGTCATCCTGGTGTTCGCGATCGCCGGCCTCTCGTCGTGGTGGCCCGTGTGGCTCTCCGCGATCGCGGTGTTCGGCATCCTGATCCTCGCCGTGCTGCTGTTCGCTCTGCTCGGCATCCTGAAGTTCCGCAAGGTGCTCGCTCGACAGAACCCGGCCCAGGCCGTGGCCGAAGACATCCGAATCGTGAAGGACGCCGGCGATGACCGCTTCTGACAACCTCCCTCGGACCGCCGTTCCGGCGGGCATCGTCGACCCCGTCGCTTCGGCGCGCGCTGAGTTGAAGGCCGCTCTCGCAGCGATCGAGGTCAAGGGCAACATCCCTCGCCGCGTCGAGAAGGCCTCTGTGCGAGCCGCTGCCAAGGCGCGCGTGTTCGCCGACCGCAACCCGCTCGGTGCTGTCGCGGCGGCTGTCGGAATCGCCGCTGTCGTCGGTGGCGCCGTCTGGGCCATCGCCCGAGCGCTCTCGCGCTGACCCGCTCGCCCTCCGCGGCGACGATCCACGAGATGCCCGCGTTCGCGGGCGTCTCGCAAAGAGTGCAGACTGGGGGCATGTCCGAAGTGCGCGAAGAGAACCCGTCCGGCTTCACCCTCTGGGCGGTCTGGCGACGCAATCCCGATGTTCCCGTCACCGAGTCCGACTCGACGGAGCTGGAGACGATCGTCTCCTACGTCGAGGATTCCGGAGTGACCGTGCGCGGCTTCTATGACGTCTCCGGGCTCAAGGCCGATGCCGATCTGCTCGTCTGGCTCCACGGAGACACCGCCGAGGAATTGCAGAAGGCGTTGCGCCGACTGCGTCGCACCGAACTGCTGCGTTCGCTGCTGCCGGTGTGGAACGTCATGGGCGTGCACCGCGATGCCGAGTTCAACCGCGCGCATGTGCCCGGTTTCCTGCGCGGTGTCGAGCCCAAGGACTGGCTGTGCCTCTACCCGTTCGTCCGCACGCCGGAGTGGTACCTGGCGCCCGAGGACGAGCGTCGCAAGATGCTCGCCGATCACGGACGCAAGGGTGCCGCCTTCACCGGAGTCATCGCGAACACCGTCGCGGCTTTCGCGCTGGGCGACTATGAGTGGATCCTGCCGCTCGAGGCCGATGACGTCACCGAGCTCGTCGATCTCATGCGCGACCTCCGGTACACCGACGCTCGTCTGTACGTGAAGGAGGAGCTGCCGTTCTACACGGGCCGCAGGCTCCGGTTCGACGAGATCGCGGACGTCCTCCAGTAAGGCGCGCGATGAGCACTCCGATCCGTCTGGGAACCCGGCGCAGCGCACTCGCGCAGGCGCAGTCCGGTCATGTCGCCGCCGCCCTCGAGAAGGTCAGCGGCCGCTCCGTCGAGCTCGTGCCGATCACGTCGGAGGGCGACACGAACCGTGCCTCGTTGTCCGAGATCGGTGGGCAGGGCATCTTCGCCACCCGACTTCGCGAAGCACTGCTCGCGGGGGAGTGCGACTTCCTCGTCCACTCGTTGAAGGATCTCCCGACGGCCATTCCCGATGGCCTGGTGATCGCGGCGACACCGACGCGCGAAGATGCGAGAGACGTGGTGCTCACCCGCACGGGCGTCGCGCTGCATGAACTGCACTCCGGAAGCACCGTGGGCACCGGCGCCCCGCGTCGTGTGGCACAGGTGCATCGACGGGCGCCGCACGCCCGTGTCGTCGATATCCGGGGCAACGTGGACTCCCGGTTGGCTCGCGTCTCGTCGGGTGAGTTGGATGCCGTGATCCTCGCGGCGGCCGGCCTGTCGCGGCTCGGTTCCGACTCGCCTCTGCGTCGCGAAGACCTCGGTCTCGCGGAATGGCCGACGGCTCCCGGCCAGGGGTCACTCGCGGTGGAGACGACCGTCGGTGCACCGCCCGAGTTGCTCGCGGCGCTGTCGGCCCTCGACGACGGTCCGACGCGTCTGGCGATCACGGTGGAGCGCGCGATCCTCGAAGGACTCGACGCGGGATGCCAGGCTCCGATGGCCGCGCACGCGGTCGTCGACGGCACCTCCGTGCGGGTCAGAACCGTCGTCTATTCGCCCGAAGGTGACCGCCGAATCGGCCTCGACGTCACGGAAGACCTGAACGGGGAGTATATTCGTCGGAACGGCAGTGGCAATGGAGCGGATGCTGCCGATGGTGCAGGCCCGATGCACGCAGCACGCGAGCTCGGGTTGACTGTTGCCCGTCGGTTGCTCGATCAAGGGGCGGCCGACCTCGTCTCCCGAGAGCATCTTTCCTCATGACATCCGATTCGAAGCAGGACCGACCACTGGACGGCTGGCGCATCCTCGTGCCCCGCGGAGGGCCGTGGGGCGACGGCGTCGCCGCCAGTCTGCGTGCCCAGGGAGCGATCCCGGTCGTCGCGCCGCTGATCAACTTCGCGCCCACCACCGACCAGGCGGCCCTCGACCTCGCGCTCGAGCAGCTCGCGGCGGGGGAGTTCGACTGGTTGACGGTCACGAGCGCCACCACCGTCGACGTGCTGTTCGCCCACCGCGCCGTGGTTCCGCCGAACACCAGGATCGCCGCGGTCGGCGAGACCACCGCCGCCGCGCTGCAGGCGGTGGGTTACGAGGTCGCCCTCGTGCCCGCACAGGACAACTCCGCCGAGGGGATGGCCGAGCAGCTCATCGCTCTCGAGACCGATCCCCGACGCATCCTGGCGCTGCGTAGCGAGATCGCTAAACCCGTGCTCAGCGTGCTGCTGTCGGATGCCGGCCATGACGTGCACAGCGTCGTCGCCTACCGCACGGTCGGTGTGCCGGTGACGGATCGCATCAAGCGCGACGTCGAGAACGGCCGCATCAACGCGATCCTCATCACGAGCGGATCGGTCGCGGAACAGGTGCGTGAGCAGTTCCCCGAGATCCCTGACGAGACGCTGCTCGCCGCGATCGGACCCCGTACGGCTCGTGACGCCGCGAAGGCAGGTCTGCCGGTCTCGGTCGTCGCCGATCGTCAGACCGTCGATGCGCTCATCGACGCCGTCTCGCACTTCACACTCCCGCACGCGGCCGACGAGTTCGCGCCGTGAGCTTCCCCGATGTCCGCCTGAGGCGCCTGCGCCAGTCGCCGGCGGTGCGCGACCTGGTGCGCGAGACCTCGCTCCAGCCGCGGCAGCTCGTGCTGCCGATGTTCGTGCGCGAGGGCATCACCGAACCCGTGCAGATCGGGTCGATGCCCGGTGTCGCGCAGCACTCGCTCGCTTCGCTGCGTGCGGCAGCCGCCGAGGCCGCCGAGGCCGGTGTCGGCGGAGTGATGCTGTTCGGCGTGCCGTCGGTGCGCGATGCGCGCGGCTCCGGAGCCGACGACCCCCGCGGCATCCTCAACGTGGCGACGGAGGCACTGGCCGCCGAGGTGGGCGATGCCCTCGTCGTGCAGACCGACCTGTGCCTCGACGAGTTCACCGATCACGGCCACTGCGGCGTGCTCGCCGAGGACGGTTCCGTCGACAACGACGCGACTCTCGAGCGGTACGCATCGATGGCCATCGCTCAGGCGCGCGCCGGGTCACAGCTGCTCGGGCTGTCGGGCATGATGGACGGTCAGGTCGCGGTGATCCGTGCGGCACTCGACGCCGAGGGCTTCACGCAGACGCTGATCCTGGCGTACGCGGCCAAGTACGCCAGTGCGTTCTACGGCCCCTTCCGTGAGGCCGTCGACTCGCAACTCACGGGCGACCGCCGCACGTATCAGCTGGATCCGGGCAACCGCCGCGAGGGTGTGCGCGAGGCCGTCGTCGATGAGGCCGAGGGCGCCGACATCGTCATGGTGAAGCCCGCGATGGCTTTCCTCGATGTACTCCGCGAAGTGCGCGACACCGTCAGTATTCCGGTCTGGGCATACCAGGTGTCCGGCGAGTACGCGATGATCGAGGCTGCCTCCGCGAACGGCTGGATCGACCGTCGGGCCGCGATCCTGGAGTCCCTCCTGTCGATCCGTCGCGCGGGCGCCGATGCCGTATTGACCTACTGGGCGACCGAGGCCGCGCGCTGGTTGCGCGACTGAGCAGACGCCCCGAATCCTCGGAGCAACATCATGACCGATCGCAATGACGACCTCTTCTCCGCTGCCCGTGCGGTGATCCCCGGCGGGGTGAACTCTCCGGTGCGCGCCTATGGTTCGGTCGGTGGCACCCCTCGCTTCCTCGCCTCGGCGAAGGGTGCACGGGTGACGGATGCCGCGGGCGCCGAGTACATCGATCTCGTGGCGTCGTGGGGGCCTGCGCTCCTCGGCCACGCCCACCCGGAGATCGTGGCGGCCGTGCAGGAAGCCGCGACCCGTGGTCTCTCGTTCGGCGCGCCGACGGAGGGTGAGGTCGAGCTCGCTGCCGTGATCGCGGACCGTGTGCGCTTCGGTGAGACGCGTCCGATCGAGCGTGTGCGCCTGGTGTCGACGGGTACCGAGGCGACCATGACCGCGATCCGCCTCGCCCGTGGCGCGACGGGTCGCGATCTGCTGGTGAAGTTCGCCGGCCACTATCACGGCCACTCCGACGGCCTGCTCGCGGAAGCCGGATCGGGTGTCGCGACCCTGGCGTTGCCGGGTTCTGCCGGTGTGCCGGCACCGATCGCGGCGCAGACCCTCGTGATCGGCTACAACGACCCTGAGGCGCTCGCGGCCGTCTTCGCCGAGCATGGCGCGCGCATCGCGGCGGTCATCGTCGAGGCGTCTGCGGCGAACATGGGAGTGGTCGCTCCGCTGCCCGGGTTCAACCGGCTGATCGCCGACACCGCGCACGCGCATGGTGCGCTGATGATCCTCGATGAGGTGCTCACGGGCTTCCGCGTGCACTCTGCCGGATTCTGGGGATTGCAGGCCGAAGCGGGCGAGGACTACCTTCCCGACATCTTCACCTTCGGCAAGGTCGTCGGCGGAGGAATGCCGCTCGCCGCGCTCGGTGGTCGCGCCGAGGTCATGGACCTGCTCGCCCCGCTCGGCCCCGTGTACCAGGCCGGGACGCTGTCGGGGAACCCGCTCTCGGTCGCGGCGGGCTTGGCGACCCTGCGGCTGGCGACGCCCGAGGTCTACGCCACGGTGAACGCCGCTGCGGATCGCGTCGCCACCGCTCTCGACGCCGCACTGACGGACGCCGGTGTCACCCACGCTGTCGCCCGCGCCGGCAGCCTGTTCAACGCGTCGTTCCGTGCCTCCGCGCCGCGCGACTACGCCGAGGCGCAGGCACAGGAGTCGTTCCGATACGCCCCGTTCTTCCACTCTCTGCGCGAGCAGGGCATCGCCCTTCCGCCGAGCGTCTTCGAAGCCTGGTTCCTCACCGCGGCTCACGGCGAGGACGAGCTGCAGCGCATCGAGGCCGCGCTTCCGGCCGCGGCTGAGGCTGCGGCAGCCGCGCACGCCTGACGCTGCGTACGTAGGGGGCGCGCTCGTCTGATGCTGCATCCTCATACGAACATCACCCGGCGGGGTGGCGGATCGCCGTAATGGCGACCGAGCGGACTGACCCAGTCGAGGGTTCCGTCGGGTAGCTGTCGCGCGGTCCAGCGGTGGCGCTCGTCGAGATCGGGATGCTTCAGCACGTGGTGTCCGGTGCAGAAGTGACTGAGGTTGCGCAGACTCGTGCGTCCGCCCCGCGCGTGGTCGTGATTGTGATCGATCTGGCAGCGGCGCACCGGCATCCGACAGCCCGGGAAGCGGCAGTGTTGATCGCGCGCGCGCAGGAACCGACGCATGCCCTCGGTCGGGCTGTACGTGTCGGTCTCGGTGACCATCCCGGAAGGATCGAGGAACAGCCGTGACCAGCCGCCGTTGCGCCCGGCGAGATCGCGGGCGATATCGGGATCGATCGGCCCGAATCCGTCGAGTTCCGCTGGGCGGTCGTCGGCACCGATGAGCGTGGAGGCGGCCACCGTGACCTGGATGTGCGCCTGAACGCGATCGATGCCCGCGCCCGCCACCTCGCTGGGATCGGCTGCGAGCAGCAGATCGGTCAGGAGGTCCGTACGCACCTGGTCGATCGTTCGCGCATCGGGAAGCGGGTCTGTGGCGAAGGTGTCGTGCGAGCCGAAGATGCTCTTCGGCTCGATGTCGTCTCGCGTCGCGATCACCTGACGGGCGAGCTGCGTGAGTCGGTCGACGATGGCGGCCGCCAAGTGCTCGGGGAGCACGACGGTGAGCAGGGCCAGGCCGTCGTCGACGGAGCGCATCGTGACGCGTCGCTCGGACAGGGCGCGGCGATGGCGGTCGACCAGCGTGTCGCCGCTCAGAGCGGCGGCGATCTGTCGCACCAGCGAACGGGTGCGTGCTGGGGTCTCCTGCTCGGCGGCGACCGCAGCAGCGGTGTCGTAGAAACCCAGCGCCGCGGCATCCGCTCTGCCCTCCCGTACAGCCTCTCGCACGACCGATCCGGCGCGCACGATCTCCCGCACATGCGCCGCCGTGATCGCCCCCGTGCGGAACGACGCCCGGCTCGCAGGGTGGTCGGAATCGAGGAAGGCCGCGTCGCTGAACGCGTACTCGATGCTGCCCTGCGCGACGCGACCGGCAGCCGAATACTCGGCGACCATCGACCGATGGATCGTGTCGCGATGGTAGGGATTCTCGCGGGCGTCGGCATCACGCAGGCGCAGGCGATCGGCGAGGAGTTCGGCGGATTCCGACTCGAGCCGCGCGATCTGTCGACGCTTCTCGACCCACGCATCCAGCAACGCCGCGCGCTGATCCGGCTCGTCGGAGGAGGTCGATGTCATGCTGCTATTTTAGAACATATGTACGACACTCCAGAGAAGTTATCCACAAGGCCGCACGTTCACGGGGCGCCCGCGCTGGTGGCTTCCGACAACGGATCGTTGTGTTCCTGTGAGCAACTTCCAGACAACTGGCAGGGCGGCGCTGGCAGACTGGAGTCATGGTGACGTTGCTCCTGGATCAGACGCAACTCGAGGTCGTGCTCTCGCCGATCGAGCGTGCAGCCACCTTTCACCGGGACAATCTCCGGATCGTGCGCGACACGATCACCAAAGTCCAGCTGACCGACGATGCCTGGACCTGGCTGCGTGGAGTGCCGAATCCCGGCACCCACATCCCGGGGATCCTCGCTGCCGGCAGTTGGAAAGCGGCGGGAAGCCTCGACTTCGTGCTGATCCGCCGTCGCCGCCCCAGTGTGGTGATCGACCTCGACGGTGAAGAGCAGTACCGGCGCTTGATCCTCACCACCAGCCACGGACTCGCGCTCACGCAGGCACTGCGCCTGGACGTGTCGACCGAGGCGGCCGACGTCGAGGAGATCGTCGCCACGGCGCCCACTCCGGTCTCGAAGGGCAGTCGTCGCCCTGTGATCCGGCCCCGACCGGCCTGACCCGCATACTCACAGAGAAGCCCTCCACGACCGATGGTCGCGGAGGGCTTTCTCGTCAGCGGATGCCGTCAGTCCTGACGGTGCTCACCTTCGTGGTGCTCGTGGTGCTCACCCTCGTGGTGCTCGTGCTCGCCACTGCGATGGCTCTCGTCGGAGGAGACATCCGGCGCGCCCGGCTCCTCGGAGCCCGTAGCCGGCACGGTGTCGATCACGCCGGTGGACGCGACGCTCCACTGGGTCTCGGGCGAGGCGTCGTCGGACGTCTCGGCATCTCCGAGCGGGTAGTCCTTCGGTTCGTCCTCGTAGTAGGCCCGGGCCGCTGCGGCCAGCATCGAGCTCACGGCCGCGGAGCGGGGGTCGTCGGTCGCCTCGGCGTCGTCGGACTCGTCGGATGCCGACTCTCCTGCTCCGCCGAGATCATCGAAGATCTCGATCCCCGACGGTTCCCCGTCGATCTGGTCGTCGGAGTTCGCATCGTCGGAGTTCGCATCGTCGGCGGTGTCGGCGGGGGCAGCCTCTGCGGCAGACTCCTCAGCGTTCGATTCCGACTCCGACGCCCCGGCATCGGCGAAGATCTGCTCGACGTCGTGCGTCTGCCCGTCGGACGGAAGAGCGAAGGCCGGAGTAGACGTCTCGGCAGTGACGGGAGCCGCAGTGCCGAACAGGATCTGGTCGAACGACGGCGCGACGGGTGCGTCCTCAGCGTCCTCGACGGACGGCTCCTCGACCTCAGCCTCGGGCTCAGTCTCAGCAGCTTCCTCCGCAGGAGCGCTCTCGGCCACAGACTTGTCGGCTTCTGCGCTCTCGTCGACGGCAACGGCGGCATCCATGCCGGTGTTCTCGATCTCCGCCTCGGTGACGTCGTGGTCGATCGCGTCGTGGACGGAGGCATCGATGTCGGCGGCGATCGCGGCTGCGGCGACGGGGTCGGACGGTGCGGTGTCGGCCACGGCTGCGGCGACCGCCGCCACCTCGGCGACCTCGGCGTCATCCGCGGCGATCGTGATCGCGGTGGTCTCCGCCTGCTCCTGCTGCTCCGCCTCCGCCGGCTCCTGTGCCGTCGGCGTCGGGGGAGCGACGAGCTGGGATGCCGCGGCGGAGGCGCGCGGCTCCAGCTTTCCGCCGCGCACGAGTTCGATGAAGACGTCCTCCAGCGTGGGGCCGCGCTGCACCAGCGTGCTCAGGGCGATCCCGGCGGCTGCCGCGACGGCTCCGACCGTTCCGGCATCCCCACCGCGCACGGTGAGACCGGAGCGCAGCACCTCGACGTCGAAACCGGCCGTCGAGAGCGCCGTCGTCAGGGCGGCGCGATCGGCGGCATCCACGACGACCGAGCCCGCATTCGGGTCGGCCAGCTGCTCGATGCCGCTGGACAGCACCAGCTGTCCCTTCGACAGCACGAGAACGTTGTCGGCGACCTGCTCGACCTCGCTCAGCACGTGTGAGGAGACGAGTACGGTACGGCCCTCATCCGCCAGACGGCGCATCAGCAGGCGCATCCACCGGATGCCCTCGGGGTCGAGTCCGTTCGCGGGCTCATCGAAGACGAGCGCTCCGGGGTCGCCGAGCAGGGCGTGAGCGACGCTCAGGCGCTGGCGCATGCCGAGTGAGAACCCGCCGATCCGGGAGTCCTCCTCGCCGGCGAGTCCGACCAGACCGAGCACCTCGCCGACACGCGCCAGCGGGATGCCGTTGGCCTTCGCGGCGATCGTCAGCTGTCGGCTGGCCGTGCGGCGAGGGCGGTACACCGTCTCCTCGAGCACGGAGCCGATCGTGCGCAGCGGCTGGCGGAGCTCGGCGTACGAGGTACCGCCGATCGTCGCGGTGCCGGAGGTCGCACGCACCTGGCCGAGCAGGATGCGCAGCGTGGTGGTCTTGCCGGCGCCGTTCGGGCCGAGAAAAGCAGTGACTGCACCGGGCTCGACACGAGCAGAGAGGTCGGAGACGGCGGTCACCTCATTGAAGCGCTTCGTCACATGCGTGAACTCGAGCACCTGTCCGTCGGGCATCCGCGACCTCTCCTTGCATTGGGCACTTCCCTCTATCCTGCCGGAAAAGCCGTCGGATCGCGTATTTCATGCACATTCCCCCCTCCTGTGATCGGGGTAGCCTGGCTCCCGTGACCGATTCCACACCTGCTCCCCGTGTCCTCATCCGCACGGAAGGAGCGCTGGGACGCCTCACCCTGAACCGCCCCGAAGCAATCAACGCGCTCGATCTCGGCATGATCGAGGCGCTCACCGCGACCCTGCACGCGTGGCGCGACGACACAGACGTGCAGATCGTCATGATCGACGGTGAAGGGGAGCGCGGAATGTGCGCCGGGGGAGACGTGAGGGCGCTGCACGCGCAGATCGTGTCGGGTCGCGCCGACGAGACCGCCGCGTTCTTCCGTGCCGAGTACGCCCTCAACGCCATGATCGCGGAGTACCCGAAGCCGGTCGTGGCGATCGCCGACGGCATCACGATGGGCGGCGGCATCGGGCTGGCCGGGCACGCCGCCATCCGCATCGTCACCGAACGCTCCAAGCTCGCGATGCCGGAGACCCGCATCGGCTTCACGCCCGACGTGGGAGGAACCTGGCTGCTCGGCCACGCCCCCGGACGGTTCGGGGAGTACTTCGGCCTCACGGGATCGACGATGAACGGCGCGGATGCCGTCTACCTCGGCTTCGCCGACCACGTGGTGCCGTCCGAGCGCCTGGATGCGCTGCGCGAGGCGCTGGCCTTCCGAGCCGACCCGACCGGCCCCAGCGAGATCGTGCTGCTGTTCGACGAGACCCCCGATCCCACGGAACTCCCGCAGATCCGCGAGGCGATCGACGAGGCGTTCTCCGCCCCCGACGTATCCGGGATCGTGGAGCGTCTTCACGCGCAGGGCACGACGGATGCCGCGGCCATCGCCGACCTGCTCGAGGGCCTCGCGCCCACCGGTCTGGTCGTCACGCTCGACGCGGTGCGCGAGGCGCGGGATGTGTCGGGCCTGCGTCAGGCGCTCGAGGGCGAGTACCGCCGCGTGCTGTGGTTCGTGAACGAGCATCCCGACCTCGTCGAGGGCATCCGTGCACAGCTCGTCGACAAGGATCGCAATCCCCGGTGGCAGCCGGCGACGCTGGCCGAGCTCGCCCCCGACGCGGGCGCAGACGCTCGGGCCTACGTGCCGCAGCATCCCCTGTTCTGAGTTCTCGCTGAGCTGCACCGCTTTCGCGGCCTCGAGTTGGCACCTGTTGTCGGTGTACTGCCGCGATTCCGACGTGAGGTGCCAAGTCGGGGCGGGGGATGCCGAGGGAGTTGGCACCTGTTTCTTCTCCGGGGTGCAGAAACCGCAGGCCGTGGGAGATAACGGTTCGCTGTCAGCGAAGGTCCCCCTTTAGGGGGATACGAATGTCGGTGGTTCGTGGCACTCTTTCTTGTGGCCGATTGTCGGTCGGCATCCGTCTGCCGAGAAATCCGCCGTTCCATCCTTCCTAGAAAGTCCGCCTGTGCTGGGAAAAATCCTCCTCCGTTATCTCTCCCGATACCGATGGCTCCTGCTCGCCGTACTGGTCTTCCAGCTCGCCAGCGTGGCCGCGACCCTCTATCTGCCGCGCCTGAACGCCGACATCATCGACAAGGGCGTCGCCCGCGGTGACACCGGCTACATCTGGAGCACCGGGCTGTTCATGCTCGCGGTGTCCCTGGGCCAGATCATCGCGTCGATCACCGCGACCTACTTCGCCGCCCGCGCCGCGATGGGTGCCGGTCGAGACATCCGCGCCGACGTGTTCGGCAAGGTCAGCGGGTTCTCCGAGCGCGAGGTCTCGCAGTTCGGTGCCGGCTCGCTCATCACCCGCAACACGAACGACGTGCAGCAGGTGCAGATGCTCGCGATGATGGGCGCCACGATGCTCGTCACCGCGCCGTTGCTGGCCATCGGCGGCATCATCTTCGCCATCCAGACGAACGTCGGCCTCAGCTGGCTGATCGCGGTCTCCGTGCCGCTGTTGCTGATCCTCGCCGCGCTCGTGATCGGCCGCATGGTGCCGCTGTTCCGCAGCTACCAGGGCAAGCTCGACAACGTGAACCGCATCATGCGCGAGCAGCTCACGGGAGTGCGCGTCGTGCGAGCCTTCGTGCGCGAGCGCATCGAGGAGGAGCGCTTCCGCGGCGCGAACACCGACATCATGGACGTCGGTCGCAAGGTCGGGTCGCTGTTCGTGCTGCTCTTCCCGCTGTTCATGCTGATCCTCAACGTGACCGTGGTGTCGGTCATCTGGTTCGGCGGCATCGAGGTCAACAACGGCACGGTGCAGGTCGGCACGCTGTTCGCCTTCATGCAGTACATCGGCCAGATCATGGGTGGCGTCATCATGGCGAGCTTCATGGCGATGATGATCCCGCGCGCCGCCGTGTCGGCCGAGCGCATCGGCGAGGTGCTCGACTCCGAGTCCACACTGATCCGCCCCGAGCACGGCGTCACCGAGTTCCCGGTCCCCGGATCCGTGGCGCTCGACGACGTCGAGTTCACCTACCCCGGAGCGGACTCCCCGGTGCTCACCGGCATCAGCTTCGCCGCCCAGCCGGGTGAGACCGTCGCGATCGTCGGTTCCACGGGATCGGGCAAGACGACCCTCGTCTCGCTCATCCCGCGTCTGTTCGACGTCTCCGGCGGCGCCGTGCACGTCGGCGGTACCGATGTGCGCGAGGCCGACGTCGAGTCGCTGTGGGACAGCATCGGCCTGGTGCCGCAGCGTCCGTTCCTCTTCACGGGCACCGTCGCGTCGAACCTGCGCTACGGCCGGGAGGACGCCACCGATGAAGAGCTCTGGGAGGCTCTCGACGTCGCGCAGGGTCGCGATTTCGTCGAGGAGATGCCTGACGGCCTCGAATCCCGGATCGCCCAGGGCGGCACGAACGTCTCGGGCGGCCAGCGTCAGCGTCTGGCGATCGCGCGAGCGATCGTCCATCGGCCGCAGATCCTGGTCTTCGACGACTCGTTCTCGGCTCTCGACCTCACGACCGACGCCCGTCTGCGACAGGCGCTGTGGCGCGAGCTCCCGCACGTGACGAAGATCGTGGTCGCGCAGCGCATCTCGACCATCACGGATGCCGATCGCATCGTCGTGCTCGAAGGCGGCACCATGATCGCCGTCGGCACCCATGAGGAGTTGCTGCAGACCAGCGACACCTACCGAGAGATCGTCGAGTCGCAGCTGGGGGTGGACGCATGAGCGAGCAGAACGCAGGACAGGACAAGCCCACGCGCGGCCGCGGCCGCGGACGCGGCAAGGCGGCGGTGGCCGAGGTCGAGCTGACCGCGGAGGAGCAGTACGAGGCCGAGCTCGCCGAGCAGGCACGTCAGAACTCCGGCGACTGGGACAGCGTCGCACCGGGCAAGGCCGACAACTTCGGACCGAGCTTCGCCCGCATGATCGGTCTGCTCCGGCCCTCCGCCATCTGGTTCGTCTTCGTGTCGATCCTGGGCGCGATCGGCGTCGTGCTGACGGTCGCCGCACCCAAGGTGCTCGCCGAGGCGACGAACCTCGTCTACAAGGGGTTCATCTCCATCCAGCTCGGGCAGTCGACCGACGACTTCCCCGGATTCCCGGCCGGCACGTCGCAGGACGTGGTGGTCGACGCGCTGCGCAGCGCGGGTCAGGACGACTTCGCGAACCAGGTCGGGGCGCTCGGCGACTTCACGGTCGGTCAGGGCATCGACTTCGACGCTCTGCGGTGGGTCATCACCGCCGTCCTCGCGATCTACGTGGTCGCGGCGTTCCTCACCTGGGTCCAGGGCTACGTGATCAACGTGATCATGGTGCGCACCATGTGGCGGCTGCGCGAGTCGGTCGAGGCGAAGATCAACCGCCTGCCGCTCGCGTACTTCGACAAGGTGCAGCGCGGTGAGCTGATCTCGCGCGTCACGAACGACATCGACAACATCACGCAGACGATGCAGCAGTCGCTCTCCGGTGCGCTCACCTCGGTGCTCACCGTGATCGGCGTGCTCGTGATGATGTTCTCGATCTCGTGGCAGCTCGCGCTCGTCGCCCTCGTCACGCTGCCCCTCATGGGCGTGATCTTCGGCGTCATCGGACCGCGCTCACAGAAGGCGTTCGGAACCCAGTGGCGCAAGGTCGGTCGACTGAACGCCCGCGTCGAGGAGGCATTCTCCGGCCACGCGCTGGTGAAGGTCTTCGGACGCGAGAAGGACGCACTCGACAAGTTCCAGGCCGAGAACGAGGAACTGTTCCAGGCGAGCTTCAAGGCGCAGTTCCTGTCGGGCGTGATCATGCCGGCGATGATGTTCGTCGGAAACCTGAGCTACGTGGGCATCGCGGTGCTCGGTGGCCTGATGGTCGCGAACGGACAGCTCCGCCTGGGCGACGTGCAGGCGTTCATCCAGTACTCGCAGCAGTTCACGCAGCCGCTGTCTGAGCTGGGTGGCATGGCCGCCGTCGTGCAGTCCGGCACGGCATCGGCCGAGCGGGTGTTCGAGCTGCTCGACGCCGACGAGCAGGAGGCGGACGACACTGATGCTCCCGAGCTCGTCGAAGGTCAGGGCGTCATCGAGTTCGAGAACGTGCAGTTCTCGTACACGCCGGATCGTCCGCTGATCAAGGACCTCTCGTTCCGGGTCGAACCGGGGCAGACGGTCGCGATCGTCGGTCCCACCGGTGCCGGCAAGACGACCCTGGTCAACCTGATCATGCGCTTCTATGAGCTCAGTGGCGGGCGGATCATGCTCGACGGTCAGGATATCGCTGAGATCACGCGAGACGACCTGCGTTCGCGCACCGGCATGGTGCTGCAGGACCCGTGGCTGTTCGCCGGCAGCATCCGCGAGAACATCCGCTACGGACGCTCCACGGCGACCGATGACGAAGTTCTCGCGGCCGCCAAGGCGACCTACGTCGACCGCTTCGTGCACGCCCTCCCCGAGGGTTACGACACGGTGCTCGACGAAGACGCCGCGAACGTGTCGGCCGGTGAGCGTCAGCTCATCACCATCGCCCGGGCATTCGTCGCGCAGCCGTCGATCCTCATCCTCGATGAGGCGACCTCGGCCGTCGACACCCGCACCGAGCTGCTGCTGCAGCACGCGATGGCCGCGCTCCGCGAGGGACGCACGTCGTTCGTGATCGCGCACCGTCTGTCGACGATCCGTGATGCGGATCTGATCCTGGTGATGGAGCACGGCGACATTGTCGAGAAGGGCACGCACGACGAGCTCATCGCGGCGCAGGGTGCCTACTGGCGCCTGTACCAGTCGCAGTTCGAGCAGGCCGCGACCGACCTCGACGCGGAGGACGCCCTCACCGGGTCCACCCCCGTCGTCGTCAGCGGCGAGGCCGAAAACGCTGCGGTAGAGGCTGTCGTGGGGGCATCGGTCGGGGCGCAGCTCCCGGCATCCGAGGTCGCCGCCGCCGAGGCCGTCGTCGAGAAGCCGACGACCGACGGGACGGATCGCTCCGCCTGAGCGTCTGCAGCCCAGGCTCGACGAGTCCAGGCTCGACGAGTCCAGGCTCGACGAACCGCACGCCGACGAGGCCCCGTCCGGATCATCCGGACGGGGCCTCGTCGTCTGCGCTCTCGAGGGGGAGGACTACTCCCGCGAGCTGTCGAGGCCGAGCAGGTCGAGCGGGTGCGTGAGCCGCCACCACGGGCTCGGCCCGTCGATGTCGTCGGCCAGTTCCAGCGTCGTGGTCGTGCTGTCGATGGGGCCCGTCGTGGTCAGGGTGCCGATGCGTTCCCCGGCTTCCCGCTCGGAGCCGAACGAGAACGCAGGCGTCGCCTGGGCGGTCGCACCGTTCCAGAGCACGACGTCGGCGTCGGATGCCGTGACGACGTCGATCTTCTCGCCCCACACCGTCTTCACCTGGCCGACGACCGTGCCCTTCGGAACAGCAGCACCCTGAGCCTGCAGGGCGGCTTCGGCCTCGGCGAACAGGGAGCGGGTCGCGGCGAGGCGCTGCTTGTCGTCGTCCTGCCCGAGCACGGCGGCATACAGCTGCACCGTGGTGTCGCCGATCGCGACGTCCTTGGCGGTCAGCAGATTCCAGCCGACCAGCGTGCCGGTCTTGATCCCGACCACGCCCGCGTCGGCGAGCATCCCGTTCGTGTTCGTGACCGTGCCCGCTCCGGGGAGGTCGACGGACTTCGTGCCGACGATCTGGGCGAACACGGGATTGTTCATCGCGTACTCGCCGAGAGCGACGAGCGCGGCGGGCGTCGCGACGTTGCGTTCATCGAAGCCCGACGGCGTCACGACGGTGATGCCCGTGAGGCCGCGGTCTCGCAACCAGGTCGCGGCGGCGTCGGCGAAGGCCTCGTCCGATCCCCAGATCTCGGAGGCCAGTCGATCGATGTAGTTGTTGGCCGAACCCAGGAGGGTGCCCTGCAACAGCTGGTACTCGGTCAGCACTCCGCCCACGGGCACATCGAGCGCCGATTGATCCGCGCTCCGATACGACCAGTAGTCGAGGCTGTCGCCGTAGGTGAACGAGAACTCGCGGCCCTGTTCTCCGAGCGCGAGCGGCATGCGATCGAGCACCATCAGGCTGCTGACCACCTTGGTGATGCTCGCGATGCTCACCGCGTCAGGGATGGACGCCGTCGTCGGCATGCCACCGACGCCGATCGCCGCGCTGCCCTGCCCTGGCCAGGTCGCTGTCGCCGCGGGTGCCGGCACGGTGGTGAACTCCACCGCGGCGACCGTCGGGGCGACCTCGTGCAGCGGCCACATCAGCGTGCCGCCGGCATAGACGGCGATCAGACCGGCCAGCACACCGAGCGGCACGAGGAGGCCGGGGGTGGCGATGGCCGGCCGCAGCTTCGCACCGCGCAGCAGCCCCGCGCGCGTCTCGGACTCTGCCGGCGCGTCGAGCGTCGGCGTGGGGGAGGTGCCGGCGACCGTCGCCGTGTCGACCCAGGTCAGCGCCGTCGCGGGCACCTCGTCATCGGCCCAGCGGGCCTCGGGCGGGACGATCAGCTCAGCGGCATCGTCGGACCAGCGCACGTCTGCGGCATCGGCATCGGCATCCGCATCCGCGACCGCATCGGCATCGGCATCCGCGACCGGTTCCGGGGGCACGACCTCCTCGGCGCCTGCGTCATCCGCGACGCCCACGTCCTCCGCCGCGTCGGTGGGAGCATCAGCGTCGGCGGCGGCATCGGGCGCAGCGCCGTCGGCGGCGCCGGCCGCGGTGGCCTCGGCGGAATCGGAAGCGGTCACTTGCCTAAGTTACCGAATTCATCGACCGATTCGGTTCCATGCCGCCGGAGACACGGCGGCGACCGGACTGGGTATGATCGGGAGCACAACCACGGGAGTCCGGCGAGCCGGGCTGAGAGGGAGCGAATCGCGCTTCGACCGTCGAACCTGATCTGGGTCATGCCAGCGCAGGGAGGAGTTCAGATGAGTACGTCCACATCCGCGCAGCAGGCATCCGCCGCTTCGAAGGATCTTCATCGCGCGCCGGTCTGGCGCTGGCGCGTCGTCGACATCGTCGTCGCCGCCGTGCTCGGTGTCGCGATCGGCCTCGTCTTCTGGGGCTGGAACACGATCGGCTACGCCTGGTTCGGTGCGGCTGATGCGCTGACCCCCGGCCTCGGCGGCATCGCCGTCGGCATCTGGCTGCTCGGCGGTGTGGTGGGCGGTCTCGTGATCCGCAAGCCCGGTGCCGCGCTGGTCGTCGAGCTCGTCGCCGCGATCGTGTCGATGCTGATCGGCAACGTGTGGGGGATCTCGACGATCCTCTCGGGACTGGTGCAGGGGTTGGGCGCGGAGATCATCTTCGCGCTGTTCTTCTACCGTCGTTTCGGCATCGCCGTCGCCGCCCTCGCGGGGGTCGGCGCGGGAGTCGCCGCCTGGACCTTCGAACTGTTCTACGGCAGCTCGCCCAACATCCTGAAGTCGCTCGAATTCAACACCATCTATCTCGTCAGCGTCGTCGTCTCGGGAGCGATCCTGGCCGGTGTCGTGGGGTGGCTGCTCGTGCGCGCCCTCGCGGTGACCGGAGCCCTCAGCCGCTTCGCCGTCGGGCGAGAGCACGTGCGCGAGGTCTGAGCGTGACCTTCGCCGCCCCGGCCCGCGTGCAGGCTGCGGGCTGGGGCTGGCGATACGCCGGGCGCAAGCGACCGGCGGTCGCCGACGTCAGCTTCACGATCGAGCCGGGCGAGCGGGTGCTGCTGCTCGGTGCCTCCGGTGCGGGCAAGTCGACTCTGCTCGCCGGTCTCGCCGGGGTGCTCGGCGACGACGACGAGGGAGAACGCACGGGTTCCCTGCGTGTCGACGGTGCCGCGCCGGAGTCGCGCCGCGGGCAGGTGGGCCTGGTGCTGCAGGACCCGGATGCCGGGATCGTGCTCTCCAAGGTCGGCGACGATATCGCCTTCGGATGCGAGAACCTCGGCGTTCCGGCATCCGACATCCCCGGCCGCATCGCCGACGCGCTGGAGGCGGTCGGGCTCGATGTGCCGCTGGACCGGCCCACCAAGGCGCTGTCGGGCGGACAGAAGCAGCGCCTCGTGCTCGCCGGGGTGCTGGCGATGCGTCCCGGACTCCTGCTGCTCGACGAACCCACGGCCAATCTCGATCCCGAAGGTGTGGGGGAGGTGCGGGCGAGCGTGGAGCACGCCGTCGCCGCGACGGGAGCGACACTGATCGTGGTGGAGCATCGCACCCCCGTCTGGGTCGACCTGATGACACGGGTCATCGTGCTCGCCGCTGATGGCGGGCTACTCGCGGACGGTGCCCCCGAGCGGGTGTTCGTCGAGCACGGCGCCGCGCTCGCGGATGCCGGGGTCTGGGTGCCCGACCGGGGCATCGACCTGCCCGTGCTGACCTCGGTTCCGGCGGCCGATGTGCTCACGGCATCCGAACTGGCGGTCTCGCGGGAGCCGCGCGTGGTGGTGCAGTCCGGGCTCGATCTGCGCCTGCCTCGCGCCAACGCCACGGTCATCAGCGGCCCGAACGGCGCGGGCAAGTCGACGCTCGCCCTGACGCTCGCAGGGCTCATCCCCGAGCACGCGGGCGAGGTGCGCGCCGCGCCCGAGCTCGCCGGGCGTCGCGGTGTGCGTCCGATCCGCTGGACCTCGCGCGAACTGCTGACCCGCATCGGCATGGTGTTCCAGGAGCCGGAGCACCAATTCCTCACGCAGACGCTACGGGACGAACTCGCGGTCGGTCCGCGCGCGCTCGGATGGGACCAGGCACACACCGACGCCGTGGTCGACGAGCTGCTGGACAGGTTGGGGCTCGCCCCGCTCGCCCTCGCCAATCCGTTCACGCTCTCGGGCGGTCAGAAGCGGCGACTGTCCGTGGCGACCGTGCTCGCGGGGGCACCCGAGGTGATCGTGCTCGACGAACCGACGTTCGGGCAGGACCGACGGGGGTGGATCTCTCTCGTCGAGCTCCTGCAGGAGGAGATCGCGCGGGGCAGGTCGATCATCGCGGTCACGCACGACGCCGCGGTGATCCGTCATCTGGGCGGGCATCGGATCGAACTGGCGGTGGCCTCATGACCGCCACGGCGACGGCGCGGACGGTGTGGCTCGACGGTGTCAACCCGGTGACCAAACTCGTGCTCGCGGTGCTGCTGTCGGTGCCCCTGTTCGCATCGATCGACGTCACGAGCGCACTGGCCGCGATCGCACTGCAGCTGCTCTGCCTGCCCTTGACCGGTCTTCGGCTGCGCACCGTGCTGACACGGCTGCTGCCGATCATGATCTTCGCGCCGATCGCCGGAATCAGCATGTTGCTGTACGCAGAACCTGCCGGCCACATCTACTTCACGTTCGGTTTCGCGACGATCAGCGAGGGTTCGATCGCGCTGGCGATCGCCGTGAGCCTGCGTGTGATCGCGCTCGGACTTCCCACGATCCTGCTGTTCGGGGGAACGGATCCCACCCAGCTCGCGGATGCTCTCGCCCAGGTCGCGAAACTGCCGAGCCGTTTCGTGCTCGGCATCCTCGCCGGCACCCGGATGCTCGGGCTCTTCCTCGACGACTGGCGCACGATGGGACTCGCGCGCCGGGCCCGCGGAGTGGGGGATCGTGGTGTGCTGAGACGCTTCTTCTCGATGGCGTTCGTCCTGCTGGTGTTCGCGGTGCGCCGCGGCTCGAAGCTGGCGCTCGCGATGGAGGCGCGCGGCTTCGGGTCCGGCATCCCGCGCACCTGGTCGCGACCGTCACGGCTGCATCCGCGCGACGCCGTCGCCCTGCTCGGGGGCATCGCGATCATGGCGCTCGCGCTCACGGCGGCGGTGGCCGCAGGAACCTTCCGCTTCGTCTGGAGCTAGCCCGGATCCGGCTCGAAGTAGTGGTCGCGGTGCAACGCGCATCCCTCGTTGAAGAGTGCCGCGCATCGCGGACAGGCGGTGGCGGCGAAGTACTCGGTGATCGTGAGCTGGTGACCGCACGCGCCGCAGAGGATCGCCTCCCTGTGGTGCTGATTCGTCGCCCATTGCTGGGCCGGATGCCCCGCGGCCTCCTCGTGACACTGATGGCAGGGGTAGTACTCGCCGCAGCACGCGAAACGGATGGCGATGATGTCGGTCGCGCCCCGATAGTGCACGCAGCGGGTCATGTCGTCGATGACGGGGCCGAGCACCCGCGGCCTCGCGGGAGGCGTCACACTCACGTCTCGTTCCAGAGGTCTCGGTAGTAGGCGAGCCGCTCGCGATCGGGCTCGACGCCGTACGCCTCGATCAGGGTGTCTTCCCATCCGGGGCCGAAGTTCCATCGGGTGCTCATCGAGGCGACGGCGATGTCGGCCCAGCGGTCGGCGGTGCCGAGCGCTGCGAGATCGACGAATCCGACCGGGCGGCCGGCGTCGTCGAGCAGGGTGTTCGGCATGCAGGCGTCGCCGTGGCAGACGACCAGTCGATCGATCGGGGGCGCGTCGCGCAGGTCGAGCCGGCACCCGCACGTCGCGGGTGGCCGCGTTCGCCAGCCTCGCGGCGACGCTCCACTCCCACGGGCACTCGTCCGCCGGGAGGGCGTCGTGCAGGGCGCGGAGTCCCTCGCCGACGGCGCGGACGAGCTTGTTCGGGATGCTCGGCCCAGCGGGGATCGACCGCGCTGCGGGCCGGGAGCGCGACCGTGACGAAGCCATTCCTCGGCGTCGTCCTGCACCCTGATCGAGGACCTCGGGCACGGTGATCCAGCGCCGCGCCCAGCGCATCCGCTCCGCCTCGTCGCGCATCGAGGCCTCGAGGTCGAGCGGCCCCCACTTGATGTAGCGGCCGTCGTCGGTGCGGAACGTCAGCCCGCCGATGCCGTTGCGCCAGACCGGCGTCAGGCGGGCGCCGCGGGCGAGATCGCGCACGCGCTGCGGGATCTCGACGGGGCCCTGGGGGATCTGCGCCGACGGGGTGTCCATCCGTCCATCCTGACACCCGGCACGCTCGGGCGTGCACACTCGTGCCACCCAGGCTCACGTTGGATGAGACTGCGTCGCACGACTATCCTCGGACTTGGTAGTCGGCGACGTTCGAAGGAGAACAGGATGCAGATCAGCGGTCAGGGCGCTCTCATCACGGGCGGGGCCTCCGGGCTCGGGCTCGCCACGGCCCGGCGACTCGTCGCCGCGGGCGCGCACGTGACGATCATCGACCTCCCCTCGTCGCAGGGCGCACAGCTCGCCGACGAACTCGGCGGCGTCTTCGTGCCGGCCGACGTCACGAGCGTCGAAGAGGTGCAGGCCGCCGTCGCCAGCGGCTCAGGCCGCGGCCCCCCTGCGCGTGGTCGTGAACTGCGCGGGCATCGCGCCGCCGGCCAAGGTGCTCGATCGCGAGGGCAACCCGGCCGTGCTCGCCGACTTCGAGCGGGTGATCCGCATCAACCTCGTGGGCACCTTCAACGTCGTCTCGCAGGCCTCGGCGGTGATCGCGAAGAACGAGCTCATCGACGGGGACCGCGGCGTGATCGTGAACACCGCGAGTGTCGCGGCCTTCGACGGGCAGATCGGACAGCCCGCCTACTCCGCCTCGAAGGGTGGGGTGCACGCGATGACGATCCCGATCGCGCGCGAGCTCGCGCGCTACGGCATCCGCGTGTGCACGATCGCCCCCGGCATCATGGAGACCCCGATGCTGATGGGGTCTGCCGCAGGCGGCGCAGGATTCCCTCGGCCAGCAGGTGCCGCATCCCTCGCGCCTCGGGCGCCCCGACGAGTACGCCGCGCTGGTGGCAGCACATCGTCGAGAACGGCTACCTCAACGGCGAGACCATCCGCCTCGACGGCGCGATCCGCATGGCACCGAAGTAAGGAGAGACATGAGCACTCTGGCAGGAAAGACCATCCTGATGTCGGGCGGGAGCCGCGGCATCGGCCTGGCGATCGCGTTGCGCGCAGCGGCTGACGGGGCGAACATCGCGATGCTGGCGAAGACCGACACCCCGCACCCGAAGCTCGAGGGCACGATCCACACGGCCGCTGAGCAGATCCGCGCCGCCGGCGGGCAGGCGCTGCCGATCGTGGGCGACGTGCGCGACGACGACGACATCACCGAAGCCGTCATGAAGACGCAGGGCGAGTTCGGCGGCATCGACATCGTCATCAACAACGCCAGCGTGATCGACCTGTCGCGTTCGCTCGACCTGGGGGCGAAGAAGTACGACCTGATGCAGGACGTCAACGTGCGCGGCACGTTCATGCTCTCGCGCGCCGCGGTGCCGATCCTCAAGGATGCCGAGAACCCGCACATCCTGTCGCTGTCCCCGCCGCTCAACCCCACACCGAAGTGGCTCGGCGCGCACACCGGCTACACGCTCGCGAAGTTCGGGATGACGCTCGCGACCCTCGGGCTCGCGGCGGAGTTCGCCCGCGACGGCATCGCGGCGAACACCCTGTGGCCGCGCACCACGATCGCGACCGCCGCGGTGCAGAACCTGCTCGGCGGTGACAAGGTCATGGCGGCCAGCCGCACGCCCGACATCTACGCGGATGCGGCCTACGCGGTGCTGCTCAAGCCGGCGCGCGAGTACACCGGACAGACACTGATCGTGGAAGACGTGCTCGAGGCGGACGGCGTGACCGACTTCTCGGGCTATGCCGCGATCCCGGGAACGCCCGACAGCGCACTGTTCCCGGACATCTTCCTCGACTGAGCGTTGGCCTGGTCCTTGGGCTGAGCCCGCAGGTGGTTCCTGGGCTGAGCCCGCAGTTATTTCCTGGGCTGAGTGCGCACGTGGTTATTGGGCTGAGCCCGCAGGTTGGCGAAGGGCGCATCTGGTCGCATCCGCTCGTCTGACGCGACCACATGCGACCCCTTCCAGGGGGGAGGGGTCGCGAAGTGCCGGAATCGGCGCTGGGATGCGACCATCTGCGACTTTTTACAGCGCCTCGAAGCGCTCGGGCTGAGCACGCGGGTCCTCCCAGAGCGAGCTCGTCAGAACAGAGCGAGCTCGTCAGAACAAGAGGTAGAGCGCGCCCGCGATCGTCAGGGCGATCACGATGCGGTCGAACAGGCGCTGGTCCATGCGGCGCGCCAGACGGATGCCGGCCAGTGCGCCGATCACGACGAGCGGGGCGAGCAGGGCGTCCATCAGCAGCACGTGCCCCTCGAACAGGCCGAGGCCGGCGAGGAACGGCACCTTGATCAGGTTGATGATCGCGAAGAACCAGGCCGAGGTGCCGAGGAACACCTGCACCGGGGTCCGAGTCGCGAGGAAGTACATCGACATCACGGGTCCGCCCGCGTTCGCGACCATCGTCGTGAACCCGCCGAGTGTGCCGTAGACGCCGGAGAGTACGAGGCCTCCCGGTGCGGGAGCGGTGGCCTCGGTGCGGTTCTGCCGCCACCGTCGCCACAGCGTGACCGCGATCATCAGCAGCAGGATCACACCGATCGCGCGACGGACGATGCCGTCACCGGCCAGCGCCAGGAACGCGAACCCCGCGAGCAGCCCGGCGATCACGGCGGGGGCGAGCCGCAGCAGGGTCGGCCAGTGCGCATGGCGTCGGTAGGTGATGAGGGCGAACACGTCGCCGACGATCAACAGGAGCAGCATCGCGGCGGTGGAGGTGCGCGCGGGCAGCACGGTCGCGAACAGCGCGATCGCGAGGATGCTGCCGCCGGGCAGCGCGGTCTTGGAGATGCCGATCGTCACCGCGGCGAGAGCGAGCGCCGCCCAGGCCCAGGGGTCGAGCGCGATCACCGGCGCGACGGCATCGCTCAGGCCCGGACGGCGGCGAGCGAGGCGGCGAAGCGGGCGGCTCGCTGCTCGATGTCGGCCCAATCGGAGCCCGTGATCGAGGCGCCGTTCGCCAGGTCTCCGCCGGCGCCGACCGCGACAGCGCCCGCCGCGAACCAGGCGGCGAGGTTGTCGGGGTTCACGCCACCGGTCGGCATGAGCGGAGCATCCGGGAACGGTCCGCGCAGGGCGCCGAGGTAGGAGGGTCCGCCGAGGGAGGCGGGGAAGATCTTCACGACGTCGACGCCGAGCTCCAGCGCCCCCATGACCTCGGTCGGGGTCATCGCGCCGGTCATCACCACGCGGCCGGTGTCGAGCATCGACCGGGTGAGTGCGGGAAGCGTGCCGGGGCTGACGAGGAACTCCGCTCCCGCGTCGGCGGCGAGCGCGGCCTGCTCGGGCGTCGTCACGGTGCCGGCGCCGATGTAGGCGGCATCCCCGTGACGGGCGATGAGCTCGCGGATCACGGCCGGCGCATCGGGTGTCGAGAAGGTGACCTCGATACCGGTGACCCCGCCGCGGATGATCGCCTCGGATGCCTCGAGTGCCAGCTCGGGGGAGGGGGCGCGCAGCACGGCGAGGATGCCGGTCGTGCGGGCGCGGTCGAGACGATCAGACATGGGGCTCCTCGGGGTCGGATGCATCCATTCTCGCCGATGCCAGCTTGTCATTACAAGTTGGGTGACGGGCGGCGACGAAGGGGGCGGCGATACGAGCGGCCTGTGCGGACTGCACTGATTCACACAACCGAAACGACATTCTGCACGTAGTGCTCCGTTCAGCCGCTGTCTATGTTCGCAGAAAGCAGGCTTCGCAACTCTCTCCCGAGGAGGCACCATGGCTACTTCTTCTTCCAATGACGACTACTCGCTCTCCCGCGTCCCGGCATCCGCACGCGTCTCTTGGTTCGCGATCGCAACGCAGCGACTCGGACAGCTCTCGGCACTCAGCTCGTTCGTCGTCGCGGCGACGCTCGGCTTCGCGATGCCGTTCTGGGACGCGATGCTCGCGATCACGATCGGCGCGGTGATCCTCGAGGTCGTGTGCATCTTCACCGGCATCATCGGGCAGCGCGAGGGGCTGAACACCTCGCTCCTGTCCCGTTGGACCGGTTTCGGGCACGCGGGCTCCGCGCTGATCGGTCTCGCGATCGGGGTCAGCCTGATCGGCTGGTTCGGCATCCAGTCGGCGGTGTCGGCATCCGGTCTGCACGCGATCATGCCGTGGCTGCCGGAGTGGACCTGGGGGCTGCTGTTCGGCTTCCTCATCACGGCGGTCGTGAGTCTCGGCTTCCACGGCATGCAGTGGGTCGCGAACATCGCCGTTCCACTGTTCCTGATCCTCGTCGGTTGGGCGGTCATCACCGAACTGCAGCGGCACGACATCGGCGAGCTGGTGACGCAGCCGGCGCCCGGCCCGCCGCTCTCGCTGCTCGCCGGGGCATCGATCATCGCCGGCAGCTTCATCGTGGGCGCGCTCATCTCGCCCGACATGACCCGCTACAACCGCTCCACCGCCGACGTCGTCAAGCAGACCGTCGTGAGCATCACGGTCGGCGAATACCTGGTCGGGCTCTCCGGTGTGCTGCTCGCCCACGCGGTGAAGACCGCCGACGTCTCGGCGATCCTCATCTCGTCGGTCGGCTGGGTCGGTGTACTGGTGATCGTGCTGGGCACCTTCAAGATCAACGACTGGAACCTCTACAGCTCCGGGCTCGGCGTCGTGAACTTCATCGACACGGTGTTCGGCCGTCGCGTGAACCGCGCGGTCGTCACGATCGCGATCGGCGTGGTCGGATCGGTGCTCGCCGCGTTCGGCATCCTGGGGTACTTCACGAACTTCCTCATCGTGCTCGGTGTCGCGTTCCCGCCGATCGTGGGCATCATGATCGCCGAGTACTTCGTGGTGAAGAACTGGCGCCGCGACCTCGACGAGTCCCGCGAGGCGGGCGTCCTGCCGGCCAGGGCGCCGCAGTGGGTGCCGGTGTCGATCGGCATCTGGATCGTCTCCGCCTTCGTCGGCTACTTCGTCACCTGGGGTCTGGGCTCGCTCAACGCCGTCATCACCGCCTTCGTGCTCTACGTCGTGCTGGGCAAGCTCGGGTGGATCCGCGGCTACGGCTCGGCGACCACCGAGCAGGCGCTCGCGGCTCCCCGCACGGCGGACCGCGCCCTCTCCTGACCCGCTCGGCCTGGAGGAAACCACTCGCAGGCCGCTCCCCGCTCTCCCCACAGTAAGGAAACACGATGAGAATCGGCATCGACGTCGGCGGCACCAACACGGACGCGGTCCTCATGGACGGCGACCGGGTGGTCGTCGGCATCAAGGAAGCGACGAGCAAGGATGTGACGGGCGGCATCGTCACGGCGATCGCCGGGCCTCGACAGGCTGGCCCCGTTCGCCCCCGACGACATCGAGGGGGTGATGATCGGCACCACCCACTTCATCAATGCGCTCATCGAGGCGAAGGGGCTCGCGCCGACCGCCGCAGTGCGCCTCGCGCTGCCGGCCACCGCCTCGCTCCCTCCGTTCGTCGACTGGCCCGAAGCGCTGGTCGGGCGCCGTGTCGGGCACCGGCTATCTCGCCCACGGCGGGCACGAGTTCGACGGACGCGTCATCGCGCCGCTGGACGAAGACGAGCTGCGCCGGCATGCGGCCGACATCGGCGCCCGTGGTCTGCGCTCGGTCGCCATCAGCTCGGTTTTCGCACCGGTCAATCCCGAGTTCGAGCTGCGGGCTGCGGAGATCCTCACGGCGGAGCTCGGACCGGATGTCGCGATCTCGCTCTCGCACGAGATCGGCCGGGTCGGACTGCTGGAGCGCGAGAACGCGACCATCATCAACGCCGCGCTGCGAGAGCTCGCCGCGCACATCGTGGACGGGCCTGGAGCGGGCGGTGCGATCGCTCGGCATCACCGCGCCGCTGTACCTCAGCCAGAACGACGGCACGCTCATGAGCGTCGACTTCGCCCGCAATTACCCGGTCGCGACCTTCGCCTCGGGGCCGACGAACTCGATGCGCGGCGCCGCACTGCTCTCGGGCCTGGAGACCTGCGCGGTCGTCGACATCGGCGGCACGACGAGCGACGTCGGCGTGCTCACCGGGGGCTTCCCGCGTGAGGCCACGGCCGAGATCTCGGTCGCCGGGGTGCGGACGAACTTCCGGATGCCGGACGTGTACTCGATCGGCATCGGCGGCGGCTCGCTCGTGCGCGACAACGGTCTGAGCATCGGTCCCGGACTCGGTGGGCTACGAACTCACGAAGCGTGCCCTGGTCTTCGGCGGCGACACCCTGACGACGACCGACATCGCGGTGGCCGCGGGCTACTCCGACATCGGCGACCGCGGTCTCGTGCGACACCTCGACCGCTCCCTGGTCGACAACGCCCTCGCCACGATCGTCGCCCGTGTCACGGATGCCGTCGAGCGGATGCGCACCACCGTCGAACCCCTCCCGGTGGTCGCGGTCGGCGGCGGATCCATCCTGCTCCCCGATGCGCTGCCGGGCCTCGGGGCAGTGCACCGCCCGGAGAACTTCGCGGTCGCGAACGCCGTCGGCGCCGCCATCGCCCAGGTCAGCGGCGAGGTCGACCGGGTGTTCAGCGTCACCGAGTCCACCCGATCCGCGCGCCTCGACGAAGCCCGCCAGGAGGCCGTGGATCGCGCAGTGGCTGCCGGTGCCCGGCCGTCGAGCGTCTCGATCGTCGACTTCGACGAACTCCCCATCCCCTACCTGCCCGGCAACGCCATCCGCATCCGCGCGAAGGCCGTCGGCGACCTCGACCTTCGGAAGGCCACGCATGTCTGAGCGACTCTCCTCGATCACCGCCGACGTCCTGCCCGCGATCGCGAGAGGAGCGGCGATCCTCGGTACCGGCGGCGGCGGCGACCCGTACATCGGCCGTCTGCTCGCCGCCGAGGCCATCCGGCAGTACGGTCCCGTGCCGCTCGTGGATCCGCAGGACCTGCCCGATGACGCCGTCGTACTGCCGGTCGCCCTGATGGGGGCGCCGACCGTGATGGTCGAGAAGGTGCCGACCGTCGACCAGCTGTCGTCGGCGATCCTCGCCCTGGCCCGCTACCTCGGGGTGACGCCGACCCACGTGGCGTGCATCGAGGTCGGCGGCGCGAACTCCACCATCCCCATGGTCGCGGCCGCCCAGCTGGGCCTCCCGCTGGTCGACGGCGACGGGATGGGGCGCGCGTTCCCCGAGATCCAGATGGTCATGCCCACGTTGGCGGGCATCTCGTGCACGCCCATGTCGTTCGCCGATGAGAAGGGCAACGTCGGAGTGGTCGACACGATCGACAACACCTGGGCCGAGCGGCTCACCCGCCCGGTCGCGGTGCAGATGGGCAGCTCGATGATCGTCTCCAACTACGCCATGACCGGGGCGCAGGTGCGGGACTCGTTCATCCCGCGCACGCTGTCGCTCAGCCACGAACTCGGCACCCTGGTCGAAGAGGCGCGCGCATCGCTGTCGGATCCCGTGACCGCGGTCGTGCAGCGCCTCGGTGGGGCCGAGCTGCTGTCGGGCAAGGTGGTCGACGTGTCGCGCCGCACCGTCGCCGGGTTCGCGCGTGGCGAGGCGCACATCGAGGGGCTCGACGCCGATCTCGGCCACGAGCTCGTGCTCGGGTTCCAGAACGAGCATCTGCTCGCCACGCGCAACGGCACACCCGTCGTCTCCACACCGGATCTGATCATGGTGCTCGACAGTGAGACGGGCGAGCCCATCACGACCGAGACGCTGCGCTACGGCCAACGTGTGCGCGTGATCTCCTGCCCGTCTGACGAGCGCTGGCACACCGACGCGGGCATCGCGCTGGTCGGACCGCGCTACTTCGGTTACGACGTCGACCCCGTGCGTTCTCCTGTGACGGCGACGGCCGGGTGAGGGCAGGGCGCCGGTGTAGCGTGTGCACGTGAACCGAGACCTCGGAGTCGACCGACTGGGCGCGCTGGCCACCGGCCTGCTGCTGCTCGGCTCGGGAGGTGGTGGCGACCCCGGTCTGCTCGCGCCGGCTGCCCGGGCGGCGATCGTGGATCGGGGGCTTCGCACCATCGGCATCGACGACCTGGGCGACGACGATCTGGTCGCCCCGATCGGCTTCATCGGCTCCACGTCGCTGCTGCGGGAGAAGCTGCCCTCGGGTGGCGAGATCGGACACGCCGTCGATGCGCTCCAGCGCTGGACCGGGGGCACCCCCACGGCGCTGATGTCGATCGAGATGGCAGGGGTCAACGGCTTCACCCCGATCGTCCCGGCTGTGGAGATGGGGCTGCCCCTCCTCGACGCCGACCTGGCCGGGCGCGCGCTGCCCCGGCTCGACATCGTGAGCCTGGTCGCGGCCGACAGAGCGCTCGTGCCGTGCGCGGTGACGGGGCCCGGAGGTCAGGTCATCGTGCTCGACGATGTGGATGCCGCACAGGTCGAGCGCCTCCTGCGGGAGTTCGTGGCCCGCACGAGTGGATGGGGCGCACTCGCCCTGCCGTTCCAGACCACGGCGCAGCTGCGGGACCGCGTCGTCACGGGAACGCTCGAGAGGGCGCTGCGGATCGGCGGTGCGCTCGCCGCGACCCCGGCATCCGCCACGGCACACGAGATGGCCCAGGCCGTGGGTGGGCGACTCCTCGGCGCGGGCCGCGTGCTGGACTCGGAGACCGGTGCCTACCTGGGCGGTTTCGACCACACCACGGTCACGGTGCGCGACGCGGCGTCCGGATCGATCCTGCGCATCGAGGCGGAGAACGAGTTCATCCTGGCGCAGCGCGACGGCGAGATGGTGGCGACGGCCCCGACGATCATCACCCTGATGGCGATCCCCGAGCGGCGCATCGTGGCGGTGGATGACGTGCGGACGGGGTTGGACGTCGCGATCCTCGCCCTTCCCGCCCCCGGATGGTGGGTGGAGAACCCCGAGCGGATGGCGCACATCTCGCCCGCGGCGTTCGGGTTCGACCACGAGGTGGTGCCATGGTGACGAGCACCTCCGCGGGGCGGCGCGGACTCCGGCTGAGTGCGGTGCTGGAGCATCCCTCCCTCTCCGACGTCGAGCGCGTGGCCGGCACGACCGACCCTCTGGTCGACACGATCGGCGCCACGCACAGTGCCGAGCTCGCCGGCATCCTCGCCGCGGAGCCGAAAGACGTGATGGTGCTGCTCGACGAGACCGTGCAGACCGACTGGCGCTTCGATGCCGCACTGCGCCGTGCCGCCGATGCACGCGTCGCCGTGCTCGTCGTGCATCGGGCGAGCGTGGTGACCGCGGCGACGCGGGCGCTGGCCGATCGGCTCGACGTCGTGCTGCTGGCCTGCGCCCACCCCTGGGAGACATCGCTCGCCCTCCGCGATCGGCTGTCCGGCGGCGATGCCGCCCTGATCCGCATGATCACCGCGTTGATCGACGGTGTGCAGCAGGCAGGTCCCGAGGTCGCCGAGGTGCTGCACGCCGCCGGGCACCACCTCGGCCGTCCGGTCGTGCACATCGACGCCGCGGGGCGGGTGCTCGCTCCGCTCGACGGCACCGCCGCGGTGCCACGCGCCTCCGACGCCCGGGCGTCTTTGCCCGGGGTTCTTCTCGAAGAGGTCGATGAGGGAGTGGTCGCCTCCGTGCCGGTGCAGTCCGGTGTGATCGCGCCCTCCTGGCTGCAGGTGTCGCTGCCCGCGGCCGCTGCCTCGGAGGTCGCCGCCGTCCGGCTGGCGCTGCCCGCCATCGCCCTCGCCGTCGGGCACCGGCTCTCGGTACGACGCGTGGTCGATGAGCGCGAGGCCCGCTGGCGCACCGCTCTGATCGGCGAGCTGACCGAGTCCGGCGATGCGCCCTCCGCCAGCACGCTGCGCCGGGCCCTCGAACTGGGATGGCGCGTCGAAGGGTGGCACATCGGCATCCGCGTCGTGACCCGCGCCGACGTCGACATCGTGGCCATGCGGTACGAGATCGTCGAGGCGCTGCGGGGCGAGGGGCTGGATGCCGACGTCGTGGAGCAGAGCGACGGATGGGCGGCGTGGCTCACGTTCGCGCTACAGCCGACGCTCGCCGAGGTGACCGCGGCCGTACAGGCGGTGCGACGCGCACAGCTGCGATGGAACGGCGACTTCCCGACGCACGTCGGCGTCGGGCGGGTGCTGCACGGACCGTCGGGGATCACCGGCTCGCTGTCGGAGGCGGGCGACGCCGCGCGCCTCGCGGGGTCGCGCCCGCAGTCCGGTCATTTCCTGCACGTCGACCGGCTCGGACTCGCGCAGCTGCTGTTGGCCTGGACCCAGACCGACACCTTCCAGCCTGCGGCGCTCGAACTCCTGGCGCCGCTGCGTGAGCAGACGACCGGCGACCTCCTGCGTACCCTCGCGAGCTACCTCGACGCGGAGTCGTCGATCGTGGAGACCGCGTCGGTGCTCGGCATCCACCGCAACACGGTCACCGAGCGCATCCAACGCATCCAGCGCATCCTCGCCGTCGATCTGCAGGATGCCGAGACGCGACTGGCGCTGCACCTCGCCTGCCGCACGGTGCTGGCGTCGACCGACGGCTGAGCGGGGGGGATACGGCAGCGTCGGTCAGCGCAGCGAGTACCCGCCGTCGACGTACAGCGTCGAGCCGGTCGTGTAGCCGTTGGTGAAGAGGTGGATCACCGCGCCGGCGACCTCCGCCTCGGTGCCGGGGCGATGCAGCGCCGTGTCGGCGCTGAACTGCGCGAACGCCGCCTCGCGCACGGCGTCGTCGCGATGGGCCCAGAGGTTGCCGTCGATGGTTCCGGGGGAGACCGCGTTCACCCGTACCGGCGCCAGCTCGACGGCCAGGCCGCGCGCGAGCCCTTCGATCGCGGCATTCGCGGCCACATACGCGGGAGCTGCGGCCGGAGGACGCACGGATGCCGCGCCCGACATCAGCACGATCGACGCGTCGGCGGTGAGCCGGTCGAGCGCGGCGTGGACCACCCGGTACTGACCCCAGAACTTGGAGGCGAAGGGTGACGCCGCCTGCGCGGGGTCGAGGTCGCGCATCGATCCGACGACGTAGTCCGCGGCCGTGGTGAAGAGCGCATCCACCGCGGCGATCGGTTCGAAGAATGCCGAGACGGATGCGTCGTCACCGGTGTCGACCGTGGCCCAGGTGGCGCGCTCGCCGAGGGACTCGGCGGCGGCCTCGAGGCGCGCGGCGGTGCGGCCGCCGAGCACGACGGAACCGCCGAGCGCGATCGCACGCCGAGCGACTTCCAGACCGATGCCCGATCCGCCTCCGATCAGCACGATGGTGCGGCCGGCGAGCAGGGAGGAGGGGTCGTACGACGTCATGGGGTCAGCCTAGGAGTGCCGCCGGAAGGCGCACCATGTGCAGGGCGCACGATCGCGGGTCATTCACGGTGCAGGACGCCCGGTCGAGCGGAGGTCTCAGGAGCGTGGCTGCCAGGCGTCGATGATCGCCTTGGACTCCTTGAGTCCCAGACCGGTGTGCTCGCGCACGATCTTGATCGCGACGATGTACGCACCGCCGCGCACGAGTTCATCCACCTGACGTGCGACGGAGGGGGGCAACGCGGCGCGCACGGACGAGGGCGACGCCGCCACCGGGGTGATCGAGGTGTGTGCGGCTCCGGCGTGGGACACGGCGGCGGAGTGCGGAGAGCTGGTGCTGATCGACCAGTGATCGATGCGGTCCTTCGCCTCCTTCAGGCCGACGCCCGCGTGCTCCCGGTAGAGCTTGATCGCCTGGATCTTCTGGCCAGCGGCCACCAGGGCGTCGATCTCGGCGGTCACCGCCGGGGTGAGTGCGCTGTGGGTCGACGGAGCGGACGACGCCGACGGCGAGCGCGGCGTCGCGGTGCTCGGCGTGTACACCTGCGCCTCCGGAGCCTTCGGTCGCATCCCTCGGAAGGCCGCTCTCAGGATGATCACGACGACCACGGCGGCGATGACGATCCCGACGATCCAGGCGAGTCCGACGATGTCCATGGCGCCAGTCTACGAACGCCTGCCCCGCGACCCCAGGGCTCTCGCATCCGATACCCCGTACCCTGGAAGGTATGACTGAGCCCACTCGCATCCGTTCCACGGGTCCCGCGACACCGCAGGTGCGCCCGAAGACGGAGGGGTGGACGCAGCAGAAGGATGCCGAGGGGCGACCGCTGCTGCAGTTCGCGAGCCCGAAGCGCGGCAAGCCGCCCGTGCATCTCGCCGACCTCACGCCCGCCGAGCGCATCGAGAAGGTGAAGGAGCTCGGGCTGCCGGGCTTCCGCGCCAAGCAGCTGTCGACCCACTACTTCCGCCACTACACGTCCGACCCCGAGCAGATGACCGACCTCCCGGCCGACACCCGCGAGCAGCTCGTCGCAGGCCTCCTGCCGCCGCTGCTGACCGAGGTGCGCCGGCTCGAGACCGACCGCGGCGACACCATCAAGTTCCTCTGGCGTCTGCACGACGGGGCGCTCGTCGAGTCGGTGCTCATGCGCTATCCCGGCCGCATCACGCTCTGCGTGTCGAGCCAGGCCGGCTGCGGCATGAACTGCCCGTTCTGCGCGACCGGTCAGGCCGGGCTCACGCGCAACATGTCGACGGCCGAGATCGTCGAGCAGATCGTCCGCGCCAACCGGCTGATCGCCGAGGGCGGCCTCGGCGGCAAGAAGGCCGACGACCACTCCATGGAGCGCGTCTCCAACATCGTCTTCATGGGCATGGGTGAGCCGCTCGCGAACTACAAGCGTGTGATGGACGCCGTGCGGTCGATGGTCGCACCGCAGCCCGACGGTCTGGGCATGAGCGCGCGCGGCATCACCGTGTCGACCGTGGGCCTGGTGCCGGCGATCAAGAAGCTCGCCGACGAGGGCATCCCGGTCACCTTCGCACTCTCCCTGCACGCGCCCGACGACCACCTGCGCGATGAGCTCATCCCGGTGAACTCGCGGTGGAAGGTCGACGAGGCCCTCGACGCCGCCTACGACTACTACGCCAAGACCGGTCGCCGCGTGTCGATCGAGTACGCCCTCATCAAGGACATGAACGATCACGCCTGGCGCGCCGACCTGCTGGCCGAGAAGCTCAACCAGCGCGGACGCGGATGGGTGCACGTGAACCCGATCCCGCTCAACCCCACACCCGGCTCGATCTGGACCTCGTCCGACAAGGACGTGACGGCCGAGTTCGTGCGTCGCCTCAACGACGCCGGTGTGCCGACGACCCTCCGCGACACCCGCGGCAAGGAGATCGACGGCGCCTGCGGGCAACTCGTCGCGACGACCGACGACGAGGCAGCCGCCGCCGCACTGGCCTGAGCCCGAAGCTCCCGGCTCAGCGCTCGCCGAGGAGCTGGGGGCGCACGGCGGTCAGGCGCTGCTGCAGCACCTCCAGGAACGCGGCCACCGCGGGTTGGCGCAGGGCGTCGGGACGGGCGACCAGCCAGTACGGCAGGCGCTGCGCGACGAGGTCCGGCAGGAGCCGCACCAGGTCGTCGTGCGGATCGGCGAGGAACGCGGGCAGCAGTCCGAAACCGGCCCCACCGCGGGTCGCATCGACGTGCACATACACGTTGGTGCTGGCCACGGCATCCGTCATGCCGGGAACCGCGCGTCGTGCATCGTCGAGCGAGTCGACGTGCAGCATCGATTCGATGAAGTACACCAGTGGCTTGCCCGCCAGGTCGTCGATCGTCCGGGGCGTCGGATGCCGTCGCAGATAGTCGCGGCTCGCGTAGAGGCCCAGGGCGTACTCGGCGAGGGGGATGGCGCGGGCGCGGCGTACCTGCGGACGCCCGACGACGACCTCGAGGTCGGCTCCGGCGCGGTTCTGCGACGCCTGCCGGGTGCCGGTGATGATCTCGAGCCGCACATCGGGGTGCCGTTCCTGAAGAGCCGCCATCGCGGGGGCGGCGACGAAGCCGCTGAAGCCGTCGGTCGCTGAGAGACGGATGAGCCCCTCGATGCGCGCGTCGTCGCGGGTGTCGAGTCCGCCGAGCGCACGCTCCACATGCTCGGCGGCGGCGAGCGCGCGGGTGCCCAGCGGTGTGAGCTCCCACCCGCCGTCCTGACGGGAGAGGACTCGGCCGCCCAGCTGCGCTTCGAGCGCGGCGATGCGTCGGGCGATCGTGGTGTGGTTGAGGCCGAGTCGCTCACCGGCGGTCGTGTACCGTCCGCTTCGCGAGACGGCGAGGAGCACGAGCAGGTCGTCAGCCCTGAGCGGGGGTGTGGGAATATGCGCCATCATCTCTGCAGTTTTGCATATCCGGAGTGCTGGCGACCCTGCGAGAAGCTGAACTACTGTGCAGGAATGGCAACGGCGCAGGTGCACAGACGATGACGCCGCCGGGGAACGCCCGCGGCACCGATCTGAAGGGACGGACCGCGCTCGTCACGGGCGCGGCCAGCGGGATCGGTGCCGCGTGCGCCGTCGCCCTCGCCGATGCCGGAGCACACGTTCTGGTCGCGGACCGCGACGCCGACGGCGCCGCCCGGGTCGCGGCATCCGTCGGGGGAGAGGCCGTCGTCGTCGACCTGGCCGATCTCGATGCTCTCGCCGAGCGCACGTTCGACGCCGACATCCTGGTGAACAACGCCGGCATCCAGACCGTGGCGCCGATCATCGACTTCGACCCGCTCGTCTTCCGCCGCATGATCGACATCATGGTCACCGCACCGTTCCTGCTCACCCGCGCCGTGCTGCCCGGCATGTATGCCCGGGGCTGGGGGCGGGTCGTCAACATCAGCTCGGTGCACGGGATCCGGGCGAGCGAGTTCAAGTCGGCCTACGTGACCGCCAAGCACGCGCTGGAGGGCCTCTCGAAGGTCACGGCACTGGAAGGTGCGGCCCACGGTGTGACCAGCAACTGCCTCAACCCCGGCTACGTGCGCACGCCTCTCGTCGAGAAGCAGATCGCCGATCAGGCGCGGGTGCACGGCATCCCCGAGTCCGAGGTGGTCGAGAAGGTCATGCTCGTCGAGTCCGCCATCAAGCGACTGCTGGAGCCGGCCGAGGTCGCGGACCTCGCCCTCTGGCTCTGCGGAGACAGCGCCGCGTCGGTCACGGGTGCCTCGTATGCGATGGACGGCGGATGGAGCGCGCGATGAGCGGGTTGGCGTTGTCGACGTTCGGAGCCGCGGATGCCGGGCCGGCGCTGCTCGCGATCCACGGCATCACGGCGAACGGACGTTCGTGGGACACCGTCGCCGCACACCTCTCACGTCATCGTCTGCTCGCGCCCGACCTGCGTGGGCGCGGGCGCAGCAACGGTCTGCCGGGTCCGCACGGACTGCGGCAGCACGCCACCGACCTCGCCGCGGTGCTCGACGCCGATGGGGGTGGCGCACGCACCGTGCTCGGGCACTCGATGGGGGCGTTCGCCGCGGTCGCGTTGGCCGCTGCGCGCCCCGAGCTCGTGTCCCGTCTGGTGCTGGTCGACGGCGGATTCCCCCTCGCGCTGCCCGCGGGCGCATCCGACGGCAGTGATCTCGACATCGGGGCGCTGCTCGGCCCCGCGGCACAGCGTCTGGCCATGGAGTTCGCCGACGATGACGCCTACCTCGACTTCTGGCGACAGCATCCGGCGTTCCTCGGCGACTGGTCGCCCGCGGTCGAGGCCTATGCGCGCTACGACCTCGACGGGGAAGCGCCGCACCGCCGTGCATCCGCTGTCGCCGCCGCGATGCTGCAGGACGGCGCCGAGCTCTACGGCCCCGAGTGGTATCTCGACGCGCTCCGGTCATTGCGGATGCCGGTGACCGTGCTGCGCGCCCCGCGCGGGCTGACTGACGCCGAGCCGCTGTACGCGCCCGGCGCCCTCGCGGGCTTCCGCGACCTCGTGCCCGGGCTCGAGATCATCGAGGTCGACGACGTGAACCACTACACGATCCTGTTCGCCGATCGCGGCGCCGCATCTGTCGCCGCGGCCGCGATATCCCACCCGAACACCTGACGAAGGAGTCGCCATGTCCACTGCCCTGTTCGACGGCATCCACGCACACCGCGTCGAGACCGACCGCTACACCGCGAACGTGCTCGAGCGTCCGGCGGCCGACGCCGGTTCTCCGAGCGCGACCGTGGTGTTCGTGCACGGCAACGTGTCATCGTCGCACTTCTACCAGCCCACCATGCTCGCGCTGCCGGCCGGGGTGCGCGCGCTCGCGATCGACCTGCGCGGATTCGGCGACAGCGAGGCCGCGCCGGTCGACGCCACGCGCGGACTGCGCGACTTCGCCGACGACGTGCGGGCCGTGCTCGACGCCCTCGCCCTCGACGCGGTGCACCTCGTGGGCTGGAGCATGGGCGGCGGCGTCGTGCTGCAGGTCGCCCTCGATGCGCCGGAGCGTGTGCAGTCGCTCACGCTCGAGTCGCCGGTGTCGCCCTACGGCTTCGGCGGCACGCACGGCGCCGACGGAGCGCGCAACGACGCCGACGGCGCGGGCACGGGTGGCGGCGGCGCGAACCCCGACTTCGTGGCTCGACTCGCGGGAGGAGACACGACCGCGGAGGAGCAGACGTCTCCCCGCACGGTCTACCGCACGGCGTACGTCGCGAAGCCCGAACTGCAGGCCGCGCACGAAGACGCCTGGGTCGCGTCGATGCTCACGACGACGACGGGCATCGACAACTATCCGGGCGACGGCGTGGCCTCGGAGAACTGGCCGGGGTTCGCCGCGGGCACTCGAGGTGTGCTCAACACGATGGCTCCGCAGCATCTCGATCTCTCGGGCATCGTCGATCTCGCGGTGAAGCCTCCGATCCTCTGGATCCGCGGTGAGAAGGACGCCATCGTCTCGGACGCCTCGTTCTTCGACCTGAACCAGTTGGGGCTGCTCGGCGTGATCCCCGGGTGGCCCGGTGCCGAGGTCGCGCCCCCGCAGCCGATGATCACGCAGACGCGCGCCGTGCTCGACAGGTATGCCGCGGCCGGAGGCGAGTACCGCGAGGTCGTGCTCCCGGATGCCGGGCACGCCCCGCACCTCGATGAGGCTCAGGTGTTCGATGCGGAGTTGGCGGCGCACCTCGGGGTGTGAGTCTGCGCTGGGCGGCTTGCTTGAGTTGGCGCCGCGAGTTCGAGTTGGCACCTGTTGTCGTTCTCGCGCACGAATGGCGACAACAGGTGTCAACTTCCTAGACGTCACGGACGCCGAGTTGGCACCTATTGCCGCTCTGGTGCGGGAATTGCGACAACAGGTGTCAAATTCTTGCGGGCATCAGGGGTGGGGGCATCAGGGGTGCGGGCATCAGGGGTCTTGCGGGCGTCAGCGGTCCCGAGGCGCTCGGCGCGGTCGAGCCAGCGGGTGATGGTGGGCTCGGCGGCATCCTTGACCCCCAGCATGCGGTGCGTGCGCACGGAGCGGATGCCGCACAGGCGCATCGTGTTGCGGACGACCTGGGTCTGCGCGGGCAGCCCGGTGAAGGGCAGTGCGAACCACGGGGTGTCCGCGAGCAGCAGCAGGCGTCCACGGCGAGCAGACAGCAGTCCCACCGGCAGGCCGAGCGTCGTGTAGCGGTACTCCTGCTGGGGGAGCAGGGCGCGGTCGAAGAAGCCCTTGAGCACCGCGGGCACCGAACCCCACCACAGCGGTGTCGCGACGATGATGGTGTCGGCATCGTGCAGCGCCTGCTTCGCGTCGATGAGGTCGGGTTCGAGTGTCATCCGCTCGCGGTAGCCGAAGCGCAGGTGCGGGTCGAAGTCCAGATCGCGCAGGGCGAGCACGCGCGCGTCGCCGTGACCTGCGGCATAGCGCTGCGCCAGGGCGGCGGTCAGGGAGCGAGCGTCGGGGTGGCCGTCGATCACGAGAGCAGGCATGTGTGGGTTCCTATCTGGACACTGTCAAGCAGGTGGACACTGTCAAGATAGGAGAGGATGTTGCGCATGTCAAGTTCCAAGGACGGCTACCACCACGGCGACCTCGCCCGCGCGCTGGAGGATGCCGCGATGCAGCTTCTGGAGCGGATGCCGGCGGCCGACATCAGCCTGCGTGAGGTCGCCCGTGCAGCGAACGTGAGCCACAACGCGCCCTACCATCACTTCGCCGACAGGCTCGGTCTGCTCAAGGCCATCGCGGAGCGCAGCATGGCCGATCTTCTGGAGCAGGTCCGAGCCGCGGCATCCGGGGCGACGACTCCGCGCGATGTGCTGATCGACGGCGGCTCCGCGTATATCGGCTTCGCCGTCGAGCATCCGCACGCCTTCGACGCCGTGTACGACCCGACGGTGTGCGTTCCCGGTTCGCCGACCGCCACCATGGCACCGCTGATCTACGGCCTCGAAGCGGTGCTCGCCGACGGAGCCGCTGCGGCCGGGCTCGATCGGGCGGGAGACGTCGTGGCGCTGTGGGGACTGATCCACGGGCTGGGCACACTCGCGGCGGCCGGGCACTTCACGCTCGACGACGCCCTCGCCGCGCACGCCTCGACGGTCGACCGCCTGCTCGGCTGACCCGCGCCCGCCCGGCCGGAGCAGCGCATTCCTGTGAATGGTTCAGGGCACTCTCGCAACGGACGCACAGGCGCACCTCCCTACATTGGTCTGATGCCCTATTCCGCCCATCGACCGGGTCGCTTCGACTCGCAGGGTCGGATCATCCTCGACAGCGACCCGAACGCTGACACGGATGACCTCGACTTCCTGCGCGAGTTCGAGCCCACCGGCGCCGACGATCAGACCCGCGAGACCCCGGTCCCTGCGCCGTCGGACTCGACCCCGGATGCCACCTCTGACTCCGCCCCGGATGCCGCATCCGTGAAGCCGCCGCGTCAGCCCCGCGCCCGTCGCGCCCGCAAGATCCGCACGCCCCGCACCCCCGGATCCCGCGCCCGGACACTCGCGATCCTCGGCGGGGCGGAGGCCGAGATCCTCGATCGCGTGCCCGGCGAGACGCCGCGCTTCGTGCAGATGTTCTTCGTGCTGGCCGGTACCGCTCTGGTCTCGGCGATCTCGATGCTGTTCGCACTGACGACCGGGGTGCAGGCCGCGATCTGGCTCGCCGTGCCCCTGGCGATCGTGTGGGCGCTCATCATCTTCAACCTCGATCGCTTCCTCACCACGACCATGACCTCGACCAGGAACGTCTGGAAGCTCATCGGCCTCGCGATCCCCCGCGTGATCATGGCCGCCATCATCGGCTTCGTCGTCGCCGAGCCGCTCGTGCTCCAGGTGTTCCACAACGACATCGCCCGCGAGGTCGCCTCGACGAACATCACCCAGTCGCAGTCCGATCAGGATGCGCTCGAGACCGGTCCCGAGAAGAAGGCGCTGGATGCCGCGACCGCCCGCGTCGCCGAGCTCGAGAACCAGGCGGCGACGGGAATCGTCGCCGGCACCGATTCGTCGTCGGCGACCGAATCGGCCGCGCAGGCCACGGTCGATGACGTCACCGCGAAGATGACCGCCCAGCAGGCGGTCATCGACCAGGCGCGCACGCTCTACCAGTGCGAGCTCACCGGCGAGGGCGCCGGCACCGTGCCCGGTTGCACCGGGGTCAACGGCGAAGGGGCGAGCTCGGATGCCGCGCAGGCCCAGCTCGCCGAAGCCCAGCAGACCTATGACGCCTTGGCCGCCCAGCTGCGTACCGCCAACGAGGAGCTTGCCGCCGCCGGCACCGCGGCCAAGGAGAACACCACCACCTCGGAGTCGACGAACCGCGAGCAGGCGAACTCGCAGTTGCCCGCCGCCCGCACCACGTATGACCAGGCGCTCGCGGCGTACAACACGCGAGCGGATGCCGTGGCCCAGGGTAACGCCGGCGCGATCGGGCTGCTCAGCCAGATCAGCGGACTGAACCGGCTCAGCGAGAAGGAGCCCACGATCCTGTGGGCGCACATCCTGATCGCGGCACTGTTCTTCATGATCGAGCTGCTGCCCGTGCTGGTGAAGGTGCTCACGAGCTTCGGCGACCCGAGCCTGTACGAGAAGGCCGCGGCGATCCGCAAACAGGTCGCGCTCGACAAGGTGACGGCCGAGGGCTTCCGCGACAGGGCGGCCATCGTGACCGAGCAATCGCAGGGCATCCAGACGGATGCCGGCACCGGCGAACCGCAGACGCGTGCGGAGCGCCGGGAGGCGGCCGAGACGCAGGAACGCGAACGGGCCGAGAAGCGTGCGCAGGCGCAGACGCTCGAGGAGCAGGAGCAGCTGGTCGCTCCGACGGTCGGCTGAGACGTCAGGCGAGCTGAGGAATCCGCTCGGTCAGCCTCGGCAGCTCTCGCGCCTCCTGTCGGTCGAGATCCCGAATCCGGGTGTCGCGGAGCGCAGGGTCGGCGCGGACGGCATCCACGAGCGAGCGGATCAGCGCGATCGTCGACGGGGTGCCTGCCCAGTACGACCCGGTCACCGCTGCTTCGATGCGGGTCAGCGGATGCTGCAGAGCGGGGTCGTGCGCGCGGACGTCATCGCTGAGCCATTCGACGAGCGCGGTAATGGTCCAATCGGGGTCGATTGGTCCAAGAGTTGGCTGAGTTGTCGCCGAAGATGTGTCCATTGGTCCAGAATCGGTTCTCATGAGCACCGATCACAGGGCCAATACTGCGCCAGTGGACCACGGATCGGCCACGAGCGCCGCATCCACGCTCGTGCGCGCCGGAGAAGTCTCCTCCGAGGGTCTGTCGGCCCGACTCGGACGGTGGACGCACGGCGACGGCACACTCGCGACCCGACTGTCGCAGGGCATCGCCGGACTGATCGCCGGGGGTGAGCTGCGACCGGGCGACCGGCTCCCCGCGGAGCGAACCCTCGCCGCCGCGAGCTCCGTGTCACGGGGCACCGTGGTCGCGGCCTACGCCGACCTCGCCGAGAACGGTCTGGTCGAACGGCGTCAGGGGAGCGGCACGCGCATCGCCGGCAGCGCGACACCGGCCGCGTCCTCGCTGCGTCCCGGACGAGGTGAGGCGTTGTTCTCGGCGCTGCCCAACGCGATCGATCTGCTGCGCACCGTGCCGCAGATCCCCGCGCTCGCGGTGCAGCTGATCCGCGACCATCAGCCCCGCCTCGACCTGGCGCTGTTGCCGGAGACCGACCCGGCCGGGCTCCCCGTGCTGCGTGAACTGATCGCGGAGATGTACCGCGCCGAGGGCACCCCGACCACGCCGGAGCAGATCCTGGTGACCCACGGAGCACAACAGGCGATCAGCCTGGTCGTCAACGCCCTCGTCGGCCCCGGAGACGTCGTGCTCGCCGAGGACGTCACCTGGCCGGGGGTCACGGACTCGGTCGGGCTGCGCGGCGGCACGGTGCACGGCATCCCCATGGGCGTCGACGGGATGGACATCGACGCCCTCGAGGTCGCGATCGCGCGACTGCGCCCCGTGCTCATCGCCGTCAACCCGCACCACCAGAACCCCACGGGCACGCGACTGCCCGCCGCCGCACGGCATCGACTGGTCGAACTCGCGGCGCAGTGGGGTGTGCCGGTGATCGAGGACCGCGTGGTCGCCGGCATCTCCTTCGACGGCGTCGTTCCGCCCACTCTCGCCGCAGAGCGGCCGGATGCACCCGTGATCGTCGTGGAGTCGGTGTCGAAGTGGGCGTGGGCCGGTCTGCGGATCGGGTGGCTGCGCGCCGACCCCGTGCTCGTGCGGCGCCTGCGCGGCGCCCGGCAGCTCGCCGACCAATCCACGAGCGTGCCGGGGCAGCTGATCGCCCTCGACCTCATCGCACGTGCCGATGATCTGCGGCGCGAGAACACCCGCATCCACCAGGAGCGACTGCGGCTGCTGGAGCAGCTGATGTCGGAGCACCTTCCCGACTGGCGCTACGACCCGCCCCGAGGTGGACTGTCGCTGTGGGTCGCGCTGCCGCTCGGTTCGTCGGCCGCGCTGGCCCGCGTCGCGGCGACGCACGGCGTCTCGATCGCGGGGAGCGCGGCGTTCGCGGCATCCGTCTCTCCCGACGACCACATCCGCATCCCGTTCACGGCGCCGGACGAGGTGCTCACCGAGGGCATCCGTCGCCTCGGAGCCGCCTGGCGCGAGTACCGGGACGCTCTCAGCGAGCGTTCCTAGGATGACCGCATGACACGGATGCCGCGCCACACTCTCTGGATCTCGATCGCCGGCGTCGTCGCCGTCATCGCGTATGCGGCGCTCGCCGCAGCGCAGATCCTGGTCCTGAATCCGCTGGCTGCCGCCCCGGGGCTCACCCTCGACCAGATCCACGCCGAGATGTCCGATGCCAGCGAGAGCCTGCGGCCGGATGTCGTCCTGTTCATCCTGGGAGTCGGGGTCGCCCTGTCGATCGGGGTGGCCGTCATCTCGATCGTCAGGAAGGCGCCGCCGATCGTGCCGGCGATGTCCATGCTCGGCCTTCTGATGCTCGGGACCTTCGGCTACTTCGTCGCCTCATTCGGAGCGGGCATGGCCCTTGCCGACACCTTCGGCATCAGCGGAGCGGAATACTCTCCTTGGGCCATGCCGCTGTACCTCGTGAGCGTCCTGGCCGCGCTCACCGCGGCGGTCGGAGGCGTCCTGCACGTTCGCCGCGCCCGCGTCGTGCCCTCCGTCGCGGGCTGACGTGGGCGTACTCGCCTGAGACCGGTCACGGCATCCGGCCCTCGGCGGCCCATGCGGCCGGTAGCGTTGGTGCATGGTCAACTATCGCTACCTCGGTAACAGCGGTCTCAAGGTCTCTGAGATCACGTACGGCAACTGGGTCACCCACGCTTCTCAGGTCGGCGACGACGCCGCACTCAAGACGGTGCACGCGGCGCTCGACGTGGGCATCACCACTTTCGACACGGCCGACACCTACGCCAACACGGCGGCAGAGGTCATCCTCGGAAAGGCCCTCGCCGGACAGCGCCGCGAGGGGCTGGAGATCTTCACGAAGGTCTACTTCCCGACCGGCCCCAAGGGCGCCAACGACACGGGCCTGAGCCGCAAGCACATCTTCGAGTCGATCAACGGTTCGCTGCAGCGTCTGGGCACCGACTACGTCGACCTGTACCAGGCGCACCGCTTCGACTACGAGACTCCGCTGGAGGAGACGTTCCAGGCGTTCGCCGACATCGTCCGCCAGGGCAAGGCGCTGTACATCGGCGTCTCGGAGTGGACCGCCGAGCAGCTGCGCGAAGGGCACGCGCTCGCGAAGCAGCTCGGCATCCAGCTCATCTCGAACCAGCCCCAGTACTCGATGCTGTGGCGCGTGATCGAGGGCAAGGTCGTTCCGGCATCCGAAGAGCTCGGCATCTCGCAGATCGTCTGGTCGCCGATGGCGCAGGGCGTGCTCAGCGGCAAGTACCTCCCGGGCCAGCCGGTTCCCGAGGGATCGCGCGCGACCGACCCGCACAGCGGCGCCGACTTCATCAAGGCGCTGCTGAAGGACGAGATCCTCACCGCCGTGCAGAAGCTCAAGCCGATCGCCGAGCAGGCGGGCCTGTCGATGCCGCAGCTCGCGATCGCGTGGGTGCTGCAGAACCCGAACGTCGCCGCAGCGCTGGTCGGAGCATCCCGGCCCGAGCAGCTCGCCGAGACCGTCAAGGCCTCCGGCGTGAAGCTCGACGCCGACACCCTGGCCGCGATCGACGCCGCCCTGGGCGACACGGTCAACCGCGACGCCGAGGCCACGTACTCGACCTCGCCGAAGACGCGCCTGGTCTGAGGCTCGGGTCGCGGCGCCTGCGCGTCGAGACCCCCTCTGCGCACCGAGACCCCCTCCTGCTGACGTCTGCAGGAGGGGGTCTCGACGCTCACCGGGGGTCTCGGCGACCCGAGGGTCGGGCGCGCGGGCTACTCCTTCACGGCGCCGGCGGTCAGGCCCTGCACGATCCAGCGGCTCGCGAGTGCGAACATCACCATGGTCGGCAGGATCGTCAGCACGGCGGCGGCGCTCATGGAACCCCAGTCGATGTTGAACGTCGAGATGAAGCCGTTCAGCGCCGACGGAACCGTGCGGTTCGCGTCCGTGTTCATCAGCACGACCGACAGGAACAGCTCGTTCCAGCAGTTGACGAAGTTGAAGATGAACGCCGCGATGATGCCGGGGGTCATGACCGGCACGAGCACCCGGAACAGTGCGCCCAGGCGGGAGCATCCGTCGATCATCGCCGCCTCTTCGAGCGCATCGGGCACGTTCTCGAAGAACCCCCGCAGCATCACGGTGGAGAACGGGATGCAGACCGCGATGTAGACCAGGATCAACCCGGGCTTGGTGTCGACGAGCCCGAGGTCGGTCATCATCGAGTACAGGGGTCCGAGCGCGATGAACGCCGGGATCATCTGCGTCAGCAGGAACGCGATCAGCACCGCCCCCTTGCCGCGGAACTCGAAGCGGGCGATCACATAGGCGCTCAGCAGGGCGATCAGCGTCGCGACGGCTCCCGCGATGATCGCGACGAGCGCCGAGTTGCCGAGGAACACCCCGAAGGAACTCTGCTGGAACAGGCTCACGTAGTTCTCGAGCGACGGCTCGCTGGGCCAGTACTCGATCGGGAACGAGTTGATCGTGCTGGACGACTTGAACGAGGTCAGCGCGATCCAGTACAGCGGGAAGAGCGTGATCACGAGCCACAGGCCGAGTCCGACGATGCGGATGACACCCCCGACGGTGATCTTGCGCTTCGAGCGGGGAGCCTTGGCGGCGTTGGGGACCGTGATGCGCCGGGTCTCGGTCATCGTGGTGCCGGTCGGTGTCGTGACGGTCATCGCTGGGCCTTCCGCATCGCCATCAGGTAGAACGCGCAGAACACGAACAGGAAGGCCACGACGATGAGGCCGATCGCGCTCGCGATGCCGTAGTTGCCCTGCTGGGTGAAGTTGATCATCCACGTGGTGATGATGTGGGTCTGGTTCGCCGGTCCACCGTTGGTCATGGCGTAGATGATGTCGGGGAAGTTGAAGATCCAGATCACGCGCAGCAACACCGTGAGCAGGAGCGTCACGGAGATGTACGGGATGATGATCGAGAACAGCTGTCGGGCTTTGCCGGCGCCGTCGAGGCTCGCGGCTTCGAGCATCTCGTCGGGGACGGACTGCAGCGCGGCGAGGATCATGATCGCGAAGAACGTCACGCCGTACCAGATGTTCGCCACGATCACCGCGAACATCGCGAGCTTCGGGTCGGCCAGCCACGGCAGTGGAGCGTCGATCAGCCCCGCCTTCATGAGCAGGTCATTGACCACGCCGAACTCGGCGTTGAACATCCAGCGGAACAGCATCCCGATCAGGAAGCCCGAGACCGCCCACGGGAAGAACACGAGCGCCTGGTAGAGCCCGCGGAAGCGGAACCGCTTGCGTAGAGCCAGGGCGATCAGGAAGCCGATCACGAGCTGCGGCACGAGCGAGCCGACGACCCAGAGGATCGAGTTCCACGCCACGACCGGGAACGCCGGGTCCTGGAAGACCGCGACGAAGTTGTCGAAGCCCACGAACGGGGTTGACGTGAGATCCCACAGGTTCCAATCGTGGAACGCCATGCGGGCGCCCTGCAGCATGGGCCAGTACGTGAACCAGCACACGAAGATGATCGCCGGGGCCAGGAAGGCCAGCAGCGTCAGCGCGTGCTTGCCGCGGAACGGCCGGCGGCGCGGGCCGCGGGAGGCCCCGCCGGCCGCTTCTTTCGAAGCGGTGCCGACGGAGCCTCCTTCACGAAGTGCGGATGCCACGGATCAACCCTTCTCCGCGGCGTACTTCTCGGTCCAGAAGGTGTCCCACGAGTCGAGCAGGTCGCTGGTCGACATGTTGCCCAGCAGCACGTTCTGCACGTCCTGGTCGGACTTCTGGATCCACTCGGTCCACCAGCTGACCCCGCGGGGCTGACGTACGTTGACGTAGGTGTCGGGGTCTTCGGTCATGGTGACGTAGCTCGTCCACGGGCCGGTCGAGTAGAAGTCGTCGTCCGCGGCATCCGTGATGATCGGCACGAGGCTGTTCGCCTGCGCGAACTCGGTGGCGGGCTCGGCCGATGAGAGGAACTCGACCAGCTTCACTGCCGCTTCCTTGTTCTCGCTCTTCTCGGCGACGCCCCAACCCGCGACGGCCAGCGGCTGTGCGGCCTTGCCCGAAGGGCCGACCAGGAGCGGCGCGGTGTCCCACTGGTCCTCGGTCAGTGAGGAGTCCTGCACGGTGGCGATGACCTCGGGGTCCTGCAGCAGGAACGCGGTGGTGCCGTTCGTGAAGCCGGCGACCATCTCGGGGTAACCCCACGACACGGCGGAGGGCGGAGAGGCTTCCTTGAAGAGGTCGAAGTAGTCGTCGACGGCATCCTGCGCCTCGGGGGCGGCGAAGATCGTCGAGCCGTCCTCCATCAGGAACGCGTCATCGACGTCGAGGTCGTCGATCGTGTACGCCTCGATCGCGGCGACCACGTTGCTGTTCGCGTTCGCGCCGCCGCGGAAGGCGTAGCCGTAGATGTTGTTCGAGGGGTCCTGGATCTTGCTGGCCTGCTCGAGCAGGTCCTTCCAGCTGTGCGGGGGACCGTCGAAGCCGGCATCGGCGACGAGGTCGGTGCGGTAGAACAGCGACAGGCCGTAGAAGCCGTACGGCACGAAGTAGCTCTTGCCGTCGGCGGCGACCGACGCGGACTGCGCGTTGTCGGTCAGGGCGTCCCAGCCGTCCCACTTCTCGAGGTCGGAGCCGAGGTCGTAGAGCCAGCCGTTGTTCGCGAACGGGCCGACCGTGATGTCGCGGACCTCGAGGAGGTCGACGCCCTTGCCGGACTGCAGCATCTGCTGGATCTTCGCGTCGGCCTGCTCGGTCGGAGGGGAGACCAGGTTGACCTTGATCTTCGGGTTGTCCTTCTCGAACTCGTCGAGCAGGCCGCGGATGAGCTCGGTGCGGGCGGGGTTGGTCAGGCTCTCGACCATCTGCAGGGTGACGGTGCCGTCAGCCGACGGGCCGCTGCCTGCCGAGCAGCCGGTGAGCGCCAGGACGGCGACGGTGCCGAATCCGGCGGCGGTCGTCAAGATCTTGTGCTTCACGATGTGCCTCTCAGTTGTGTGGTGGTGCTGGTGTTCGGGGGTGGTGCGGGGGTGGTGCGGGGGTGGTGCGGTCTGGTGCGGGGCGTGCGGTTCAGGGGATGACGAGGGATGCGGCGGGGCGGATGCCGACGCGCTGCAGGATCTGCGGGATGCAGCGCTCGACGAACGCCTCGAAGTCGGAGGCCTCGGAGTACAGGTGCGCCGAGAGGCGGAAGTAGCCGATGCCGCGGAAGCTCGTGAACGCGGTCTCGACCCCGGTCTCGTCGAGCAGCTCCATGCGCAGCTCGTCGGCCTCTTCGCGCGTGGCGCCGAGTCCGAGCGGCAGACGCACGAGGCGCATCGATGGCACGGGCGAGGGGAGCGGGGTGAGTGGGTCCTCGTCGCCGTAGGGGCGTAGGGCCTCGGCGATGAGCTCGGCGCCGGCATCCGCGATCTGCGCCATCGCCACCCGGGCGTTCGCCCAGCCGAACTCGCTCTCGATGAAGTCGATCGCCGCCGGGCTGCTCAGATACGTCGTGGCATCGATCGTGCCCTGGGTGTCGAAGCGCACCGGATAGGGGTCGTTCGCGGCCCAGGAGTCGATCAGCGGCCACAGCTCGTCGCGGTCGGGAGCGGTGGTGACGAGCAGCGCGGAGCCGCGCGGGGCGCACGGCCACTTGTGCAGATTGCCGAACCACCAGTCGCCGCCGGCGTGGGCGGCCGCATCGGCGACGAGGCCGGGGGCGTGGGCTCCGTCGACCAGAGTGCGTACGCCGCGGGCGGCCGCGTCGTCGGCGATGCGGCGGGTGGGCAGCATCCGCGCGGTGGGGGAGGTGATCTGGTCGATCACGATCAGCCGGGTGCGCGGGGTGACCGCGTCGGCGAAGAGCTGCACGATCTCGTCGTCCGAGGCGAGCAGCGGCAGCGCGACCGTGCGCACGCTCGCGCCGAAGCGGCGGGCGAGGCGCTGCGCACCCATCGTGATCGCGCCGTAGCCCTGGTCGGTCACGAGGATCTCGTCGCCGGCCTCGAGCTGCAGGGCGTTGTAGACGACGGTCGCCGCAGCCGAGGCGTTCGGCACGAAGACGGTGTCTTCCGGGCGGGCTCCGACGAAGGGCGCCGTGCGTGCGCGGGCTTCGCCGACGCGCTCGCCGATGCGGGGGAACCACTCGACGGGACTGAGGTCGGCCCGGCGGCGGAGGGCGTCCTGGTGGGCGACGACGGCGGTGGGGACCGCACCGAACGACCCGTGGTTCAGGTGGATGACGGCGGGGTCGAGCGGCCACGCGTCCCGCGCCCTGACGCCGGAGTTCAGCGTGAGCGGTGCGGGGAAGGGGAGTGCGGGCATGGATCCTCATCGGGGAGTCGGGCGAGTTGTTGCACAACTTTGCCACAGGAGTTCCGAAATCGCTATGAAAAGGTGAAGATGAAACATAGTTGTCATACGAATTTGTCGATGCGACGGCATCCGACAGACTCGCAGAAGGTTGGACGGCATCGGGGAGGATGACCATGAGCGCACTGGACACGGCGCTGCACGGACTGCGCACGCTGATCGCCGACGGTGCCCTGAAGCCGGGAGACCGGTTGCCGAGCGAGGGGGAGCTCTGCGAGCGACTCGGCGTCTCGCGCGGGTCGCTGCGCGAGGCGATCCGGATGCTCGCGGCCCTCGGCGTGCTCGACACGCGCCACGGTTCCGGGAGCTACGTCAGCGAACTGCGCGCCGCCGACCTGATCGGCAGCCTCTCGCTCACCGTCGGACTGCTGCCCATGGCCGGGGTGCTTGAGCTCACCGAGCTGCGACGAGTGCTCGAGCCGCATGCCGCTGCGCTCGCCGCCGCCCGTGTCGACGCCGAGACCATCGAGCGGCTCGACGGCATCCTGCGCGAGATCGAGGCGAGCGACGACTTCGAGGACCACTCACGCCTCGACCACGACTTCCACATGACCATCTCGCGGGTCGCCGGCAACGAGGCGCTCACGAGCCTGATCGACGTGCTGCGCTCACGGTCGCGGGCCTATCGGATTCCGGATGCGGATGACGCGGCCGAGCTCAAGCTGCACTCCGACGCCGGGCACCGCGCCATCCTGCGCGGACTCGCCGCGGCCGATCCGGTCGCGGCATCCGCTGCCGCCTCGTCGCACGTCGCCTACACCGAGTACTGGGTGCGGCAGTACACCGACGTCGAGGACTGAGTCGGGCGAAAAACCAGACGAGCTGCGATGTGTGCGGCGCGTCATCGGTCGGCGCGCCGGGCGGACGGCGAACTGTCTCCGTTTTGCGCCCGGGAAGCGTCAGCCGAGGGTGATGTCGACCTGGATCTCGGCGGCCAGGCGCTCGAGGTCGTCGCGCAGGGCGTCGAGGTCGACGGATGTCGGCACGCGAGCGGTGACGGATGCCTCGAACAGGCGGCCTCCGGCCATCGCGGCATCGCGGGTCTCGGTCGCCAGCTCCTCGATGCTGAGGGCATGGGCGCTCAGCACGCCGGAGATCTCGCGCACGATGCCGGGGCGGTCGTTGCCCAATACCTGGATGCCGAGCAGCTGCTCGTCGTCGGTCGCGGCGTCGGCGGTGCCGGTGAGCACCGCGAGGGTCAGGAGGCCCTGTCCCTGCAGTCCCCGCAGCGCGGATTGCAGCTCGTCGGCGCGCTCGGCCGGAACCGAAACCTCGATCACTCCGGCGAACGTGCCCGCGAGTTCGGCCAGCGAGCTGTTCTCCCAGTTTCCGCCGTGCGCATCGACGACATCGGCGACCGCGGCGACCAGGCCGGGTCGGTCTGCACCCGCGACAGTGAGGATCAGAGTAGTCATGCGGCCAGCGTAGCCCGGCGTCTCGGTTCACAACTCCTCAAGAAGCGAGGTGCGGACACCGCATCGGCTCTGATTCGGCGGGATCTGCTGGGTTTTTGAGGAGTTGTGAACGACGGTCGCGGGTCACTCGGCCCAGACGCCGGACTCCAGGAACGCATCGAGGCGCGCGCGGTGCGGGGCGAGGTCCCAGCCCTGGCCCGCGACCCACTCGTCGTTGAAGTAGGTGCCGGCGTAGCGGATGCCGCTGTCGCAGATGAGCGTCACGACGCTGCCCGTCTCGTCGGCCGCCCGCATGCGCGCGATCAGCTGGAACGCGCCGTAGAGGTTGGTGCCGGTCGAGCCCCCGGCCCAGTGCAGCGTGCGCTCGCGCAGCATCCGGATCGCCGCGATGGATCCGGCATCGGGCACCTGGATCATCTCGTCGATCACACTCGGCACGAACGAGGCCTCGACGCGCGGGCGGCCGATGCCCTCGATGCGGCTCGGGCGTCCGGGCGGGGCGTCGGGCGTGCCCGCCCACCCGTCGTAGAACGCGGAGCCCTCGGGGTCGACCACGGCGATCTGCGTCTCATGCCGTCGGTACTTCACATACCGGCCGAAGGTCGCGCTCGTGCCGCCGGTGCCGGCGCCCACGACGATCCAGCGGGGGATCGGATGCCGCTCCTGCGCCAGCTGGCTGAACACGCTCTCGGCGATGTTGTTGTTGCCGCGCCAGTCGGTCGCGCGCTCGGCGAACGTGAACTGGTCGAGGTAGTGTCCGTGACAGTCGGATGCCAGGCGCTGGGCCTCCGGCGACATGTCCTCTGCGCGGTCGACGAAGTGGCAGCGACCACCGTAGAACTCGATGAGGTCGATCTTCTCCTGGCTCGTCGAACGCGGCACGACCGTCACGAACGGCAGGCCCAGCATCCGCGCGAAGTACGCCTCGGACACCGCGGTGGAACCGCTCGACGACTCCACCAGCGTCGTGTCCTCGCGGATGCGCCCGTTCACCAGGCCGTAGAGCAGCAGCGAGCGGGCGAGCCGGTGCTTGAGGGAACCGGTCGGGTGCACCGACTCATCCTTCAGGTACAGGTCGATGCCCCACTCAGGCGGCAACGGGAACAGGTGCAGGTGCGTGTCGGCGCTGCGGTTGGCGTCGGCCTCCAGCAGGGCGATCGCGGTGCTGGTCCAGGAGGTCATGAATTCGAGGGTACCCGGCGGCACACGCTCGCGCCGGGCTGACAGCCGCTCAGCTCACGGTGCCGGCGCGGGAGGCGCCGCCGTCGCCGTCGATGTGCAGGAGAGAGGCCTGCGACTGCTCCTGCTGCAGCTGGAACTCGAAGCGCGAGCGATCGCCGCGGTGGTACGCCACGAAGTACTCGATCGGTGCACCGTCCTCGCCGCGGCTGACGCTGCGCAGGCGCAGCAGGGCCGAGCCGGCACTGACGCCGAGGTGCTGCGCCTGTTCGTGCGTCGCCACCGTTGCCTCCGCAGAACGGACGCCGCTCGTGGCGACGATGCCGTTGTCGGCGAGCAACCGGTACAGCGACGCCTCGGACAGGTCGGCATCCAGTGTCACGGCACCGACGGCCTCCGGCATCCAGGTCGTGGAGAGCGACCACGGCTCGCCGTCGACGTGACGCAGACGCTCCAGCACGACCACGGGGGACCCGACCGGCACGTCGAGCGCCAGGGCGATCTCCTCGTCGGCGCTCGTGCGCTCGTGCTGCAGCACATCACTGTGCACATGGCCGCCGCGACGTTCGACGTCGTCGTAGAGTCCGACCAGCGTGTGCACCAGGCTCTCGCTCGTGCGCGGGCGGGACACGAAGGTGCCCTTGCCCTTGACGCGCTCGACGAGTCCTTCGTGCTCGAGCTGGGCGAGGGCCTGACGCACGACCGTACGCGAGATGCCATAGCGCTCGCACAGGCGGTGCTCGCCGGGCAGCGGATCTCCCGGCTGCAGGCCATCGCGGGAGATGCCGTCGATGATCAGCTGTCGCAGCTGGTCGTACATCGGAGCCGCCGAGTGGCGGTCGATCTGGTCGGCGCCCGCCGAGTCGGAGGCGGTGCCGGTGGCGTCGAGCACGGTGTCGGTCATCTCAGTAGGCCACACCGGCGTGGAGGATCACATTCGCGTACGGCGTGAACTCGCCCGAACGCACGAACGCGCGGGCGCCGTGGGTGAGCTTCTTGAACTCGACGTGCGGGATCAGCTCGATCTCGAACCCCATGCCGTCGAAGCGCTCGCGCAGCGCTTCGAGCACCTCGGGGCTCTTCTCTGCGACCTCGGCCGACACCGTCGCGCCCTCGACCACGAGTTCGGCGAGCACGGTGTCGAGCACGTCGAGGAAGGCGGGCGCGCCCGGACGGTAGGCGAGGTCGATCCGCTCCGATCCCGGGGGGATGGGGAGTCCGGCATCCGTCACGACCAGCAGATCGGTGTGTCCGGTCTCGCTGATCACCCGGGAGAGTGCAGGGTTGATCGTGGTTGCTGTCTTGCGCATCGGATGCTCCTCGGTTCGGTGCGGGTGCGTGTCAGTTCGCCACGGGCGCGGTCTCGCGCTCCGCGAGGAAGGCGTCGACCTCGGCCCGCAGCGGCAGGCTGGGTGAGGCGCCCTGTTTGGTCACGGTCAGGGCGCCGGCGGCGGTCGCGAGGCGCACGGCGTCGGTGAGCGTGCTGCCGTTCGCCAGCGCCGCGCCGAGATAGCCCGCATAGGCATCGCCGGCGGCGGTCGTGTCGACGGCCTCCACCGGGAACGGCGCAACGACGGTCGCTCCCTCGGCCGTGACGACGCAGGAGCCCTGCCCGGCGAGGGTGATGACCGCGGCGCCGACGCCCTGTGCGAGGAACCAGCGGCCTGCGCGCTCGGCGGACGCGGCATCCGTCACCTCGATCCCACTGATGAGTGTGGCCTCGGTCTCGTTCGGTGTGACGATGTCGATGCTGGCCCACACCTCGGCGGGGAGGGTCGCTGCCGGAGCGGGGTCGAGGATCACGGTCATGCCGTGCTCGCGTCCGCGGGCGGTGATGTGGGCGGTCAGCGCCGACGGGGTCTCGAGCTGGGTGAGCAGCACCGAGGTGGTCGAGGCGAGGGCGGCGAGGGCCGCGTCGATCTGCTCGGTGCTCAGTGCGGCGTTCGCGAGCGGCACCATCACGATGTCGTTCTGCGCGGAGGAGTCGACGCGGATGTGGGCGATGCCGGTCGGGCCGGTCACGGTGCGCAGGTGCGCGAGGTCGACTCCGGCATCCGCGAGTCCGTTCACGACGAGGTCATGGAACAGGTCGTCTCCCACGCAGCCGACGAAGCTCGTGCGGGCACCGGAGCGCCCGGCGGCGACGGCCTGATTCGCGCCCTTTCCGCCGAGCATCAGGGTGAACTCATCGCCCAGGATGGTCTCTCCGCGGGCCGGGAGCCGCTGCGAGAACGTGGTCACATCAGCGGTGACGCTTCCGACGATGACGACGCCGGAACGGTCAGCGGGGTGTGCGAGGGACATGTCGCTCCTGATCTTCTTCGACAGCATGCGTGCGCGCCATCGGTGTCTTTGACATCGTCGGCGGCTGTCATTACATTAGCCGAAGCCGAACCTGTAACGACAGGTTGCCTGCAAGGAGACCCGATGCCTGCGATCGCACCCCGCCTCTACGTCGACAGCGCCGACCTGGATCGCGTCTCGCGACTGCTCGCCGCCGGCGTGGTGCACGGCGTGACCACGAACCCCACGATCCTCGAACGGGGAGGTCGCACGGCGGCCGAGATCCCCGACCTCTATGCGCGGTGGGAAGCGGAAGGCGCGGAGGAGATCTTCTTCCAGACCTGGGGAGGAGGCACGGCATCCTTCCTGCGCAACGCCGAGGGCATCCGCGCGCTCGGCGACCGGGTGGCGGTGAAGGTGCCGGCGACGGCCGACGGCTTCGCGGCGGCATCCGCTCTGGTCCGCGACGGCGCGACCGTGCTCGTCACCGCCGTGTACTCGATCGCGCAGGCGCTGGCGTGCGCCTCGATCGGTGCCCAGTACATCGCGCCGTACCTCGGACGGATGCGGGATGCGGGGATCGACGGCGACCACGTGATCGCGCGCATGCAGGAGGTGTGCGCCGGCAGCGGATCGAACGTGCTTGCGGCATCGCTGCGCTCTGCGGATGACATCACCGGGCTGCGCCTGGCCGGAGTTCCGTACTTCACCGCAGCGCCCGACGTGATCGAGCAGGTGCTGTTCCACGACGTCAGCGACAGCTCGGCGGCCGAGTTCGACGCCGCGATGGTGCGCCTCGGGGCCTGAGCGCTGCGACTCTCGCGTCGCGTGCGTTCATAACTCCTCAACGGTCGCGCACGCCTCCGGGAGAGGTGGCGTGATTCCGCGGCTCTGTGCGGCCGGGGTGAGCCCCGGGGCAAACTCTTGAGGAGTTATGAACCGCGGACGCGCCTGCCTAGGCGGACGCCGCCTGCCGCAGCCACCGCTCGACCCCGGCGATGTGCGCCGTGGCGAGCGAGGTCGCGAGCGCCGAGTCGTGCTGGGCGATCGCATCGGCGATGGCGTGATGCTCCGAGAGGGTGCGCTCGACCGCGCCGCCCTCGGTGAGTCCGCGCCACACACGGGCGCGGACGGTCTGACTGCTGAGGTTCTCGATCAGGCTCGCGAGGTATGCGTTGCCCGCCATGCGCACGATCTCGCGGTGGAAGCGGATGTCGTGATCGACCAGTTCGTCGAGGCTCACCGCGGCGTCGATGCCGGCGACCTCTCCGACGAGTTCCGCGATCTCGTCGTCGGTGCCGAGCGTCGCAGCGAGTCCGGTCGCCTGCGACTCCAGCATCCGGCGAACCGCGAAGATCTCGAGCAGCGAGTCGTCGTCGTGCATGTCGACCACGAAGGAGATCGCCTCGAGCAGCAGGTGCGGCTCCAGGCTGGTGACATAGGTGCCGTCGCCCCGTCGCACGTCGAGCACGCGGATGACCTCGAGCGCCTTCACGGCCTCGCGCATGGAGTTGCGGGAGAGCCCGAGACGCTCGGAGAGTTCCTTCTCGGGCGGGAGTCGATCGCCGGGTGCGAGCTCGCCCGACACGATCATCGCCTTGATCTTCTCGATCGCCTCGTCAGTCACAGCCATGGCGTCATCCTAGCCATTGATCGGATGTCTGAGGCAGGATGGTCGCATGCGCGTTCTCGATTCACACCTGCATCTCTGGGATCCGGAGGTCCTCCGGTACACGTGGCTCGAGGGTGCCCTCGCCTGGCGCTTCGCCGACACCGAGCTGGCGCACGCCCGTGTGGAGCGCGCCTCGGTCGAGAAGTGCGTGTTCGTGCAGGCGGAGACGGTCGAGGACGACTTCCTCGATGAGGTGCGATGGGTGGCCGGAATGGCCGAACAGCTGGGCGTCGTGGGCATCGTCGCCGGCGTGCGCCTCGACCGCGGCACCGACACGACCGCCCACCTGGAGGGGCTCGCCGCCGAGCCGCTCGTCACCGGAGTGCGGCACAACCTGCAAGGCGAACCCGACGGGACGGCGGTGTCGGCCGCGTTCGTCACCGGGGCGCGTGAGGTCGCGGCGCACGGCTGGACCTTCGACGCGTGCGTGCGGGCGGAGCAGTTGCCCGAGCTCGCGCGTCTGGCCGGAGCGATCCCGGAGCTGCGGATCGTGCTCGACCACCTCGGCAAACCCGAGGTCGGCACGGCGGATGCTCCGGTGGCGCCCGCGACGGCGTGGCTGCGTGATCTCGACGAGCTGGCGCGGCATCCCGAGGTCTTCTGCAAGCTCTCGGGGCTTCCGGGTGAGGCCGGTGGCGACTGGACGACCGAGCAGTTCGAGCCGTTCCTGGATGCCGCGGCCGACGCGTTCGGCGCGGAGCGGCTCCTGTGGGGCAGCGACTGGCCGGTGTCGGTGATCGGTCCCGCGGAGGACGGCGACCCGCACGCTCCGGCCGACGGATCTGCCACGTACCAGCCGAACGGGCGCACGCGGTGGGCGGATGCCGTGATCGGCTGGGCGCAGTCTCGCGACCTCGACGTCGATGCGATCCTGTGGGGCAACGCTGAGAGCTTCTACCGGACCGACGCGCGCCCGTCGGTGTTCACCGATCCGGCGCCGCGCCGCCGCGGCATCCTGGGGTGGTTGCGCGGCTGAGGCGTGTGGCGACAACAGGCGCCAACTGCGTCGGGTGAGTGCAGGTGGATGTGACACCTGTTGTCGTTGTGGCGTGCTCAGAGCGACAACAGGTGCCAAATCCGTCGGGTCGGGCGAAGCCGCGGGCGTGCGACGGGGCGTCGCGGGCTACTCGGGACGCAGGCGCAGACGGGCCATGCCGCCGTCGACCTCGAGGAAGGTGCCGGTGGTCGAGCCGGATGCCGGCGACACCAGGTAGGCGACGGCGCCGGCGACCTCGTCCGGGCTGACCAGACGGCCATGCGGCTGACGGGCGGCCAGCGCGGCACGTTCGGCGGCGGGGTCGGATGCCGTGTCCAGCAGTCGTCCGACCCACGGGGTGTCGGCGGTGCCGGGGTTCACGGCGTTGACGCGGATGCCCTCGCGCAGGTGATCGGTGGCCATCGCGCGGGTGAGCGCCGACACGGCCCCCTTCGACGCACTGTAGAGCGCGCGCAGCGGCAGCCCGGTGGTGGAGGCGATGGATGCCGTGTTGCAGATCGCCGCGGAGGGCGACTCGCGCAGCCACGGCAGTGCCGCCGCGGTCACGCGGGCGATGCCGGTGACGTTGATCGACAGCACACGCGCCCACTCGTCGTCGTCGTTCGCGGCGATGTCGCCCTGCGCGCCGATGCCCGCATTGTTCACGACGATGTCGATGCGGCCGAACCTCTCGGCTACGGCGGCGACGGCGGCATCCACACTCGCGCGGTCCGAGACGTCGGCCGTGAATGCGGCGAACTTCTCGTCGGCGTGGGTGGTGTCGCGGTCGAGCACGGCGATCTGCGCGCCGTCGGCATGCAGCCTCTGGGCGATCGCGGCGCCGAGCCCGGAGGCTCCGCCCGTGACGATCGCGACGAGTCCGTCCAGTGCTGCGGTCATCGCTGTGCCTCCCACGCCACGAAGTCCTGGCGCTGACGGCCGAGGCCGTCGATCTCGATCTCGACCACATCGCCGGCGGCGAGGTAGGGGTACTTGCCCGACAGTGCGACACCCTGCGGCGTGCCGGTGAGGATGAGGTCACCCGGCTCCAGGGTCACGTACTGCGACAGGTGATGCACGATGTGCTCGACCGTGAAGATCATGTCGCTCGTGTTCGAGTCCTGACGCGGCTCGCCGTTGACGAAACTGCGCAGGCCGAGTGCCTGATGCTCGACCTCGTCGGGGGTGACCAGCCAGGGACCTGTCGGGTTGAAGCCGGGGGCGATCTTGCCCTTCGACCACTGGCCGCCCGACACCTCCATCTGGAAGGCGCGCTCGGAGACGTCGTTCGCGGCGACGAAACCGGCGACGTGGGCGAGCGACTCCTCGGGGGAGTCGAGGTACGCAGCGCGGGCGCCGATGACGATGCCGAGCTCGACCTCCCAGTCGGTCTTCTCGCTGCCGCGGGGGATCGTGACCGCGTCATTCGGGCCGACCACGGTATTCGGGGTCTTGAGGAAGATGATCGGGATGGTCGGCGGCTCGGAGCCGGACTCGGCGGCGTGTGCGGCGTAGTTCATGCCGATGCAGATCACGGCGCTCGGCCGGGAGATCGGTGCGCCGATGCGGAGGGATGCGGCATCCTCGAGCTCGGGAAGCTCGTCGGCGGCCAGCGCTGCGGCGACGCGAGCACGGAAGTCGCCGGCCAGGAAATCGCCGTTCACATCGGATGTCAGGGAGCGGAGGTCGAGGTAGCGGTCGCCCTCGAGGAGGACGGGGATCTCGGTCCCTGGGTCGCCAAGCCGCGCGAACTTCATGTTTCTCCTGATTCGTCGGGGGACCGCTCGGAGGCGGCCTGTCTCGTTGACAGTATAGACATCGGATGTTTACACTCCAAGAGATCTGCGTGAGATTTCGATCGCGCAGGAGAGGACCCCCGTGAGCCGTATCGTCGCACTCGACACCACCGACATCCGCTTCCCCACGTCGCTCAGTCTCGACGGCTCGGATGCGATGAACCCCGACCCCGACTACTCCGCGGCCTACGTGATCGTGCGCACCGATGCGGATGACGGTATCGAGGGCCACGCGTTCGTGTTCACGATCGGCCGCGGCAACGACGTGCAGGTCGCCGCGATCGACGCGCTCGCCGGACACCTGGTCGGGCGCGAGATCGAACCGCTGCTGGACGACATGGGCGGCACGTTCCGCGACATCATCGGCGACTCGCAGCTGCGCTGGCTGGGGCCCGAGAAGGGCGTCATGCACATGGCGATCGGCGCGGTCATCAACGCGCTGTGGGACATCAAGGCCAAGCGTGCCGGGCTGCCGCTGTGGCAGCTGCTCGCCCGCATGACGCCGGAGGAGCTGGTCGGCCTGGTCGACTTCCGCTACCTCACCAACGCGCTGACCCCGGAGGAGGCGCTGGAGATCCTGCGCTCCGCCGAGCCTGGCCGCGCCGAGCGCGAGCGCGAACTGATCGCCACCGGCTACCCCGGCTACACCACCAGCCCCGGGTGGCTGGGCTACTCCGACGAGAAGCTCGAACGCCTCGCCCGCGAGGCCATGGCCGACGGCTTCACACAGATCAAGCTCAAGGTCGGCGCCGACCTCGACGACGACATCCGCCGCTTCCGCAAGGCGCGCGAGGTGTGCGGTCCCGACTTCCCGATCGCGATCGACGCGAACCAGCGCTGGGAGGTGTCGGAGGCGATCGAGTGGGTCAACGCGCTCGCCGAGTTCCACCCCGCCTGGATCGAGGAGCCCACGAGCCCCGACGATGTGCTCGGCCACGCCGAGATCGCCCGCGGCATCGCGCCCATCCGTGTCGCCACCGGTGAGCACGCCCAGAACCGCGTCATCTTCAAGCAGCTGCTGCAGGCCGAGGCCATCTCGGTCATGCAGATCGACGCCGTGCGCGTGGCCGGGGTGAACGAGAACATCGCCAACCTGCTGCTCGCCGCCAAGTTCGGTGTGCCGGTCTGCCCGCACGCCGGCGGCGTCGGACTGTGTGAGGCCGTGCAGCACCTGTCGATGTTCGACTTCGTCGCGGTCACCGGCACGCGTGAAGGTCGCATGATCGAGTTCGTCGACCACCTGCATGAGCACTTCGTCGGGCCCACCGACATTCAGGGCGGCTCGTACATGGCGCCGACCGCGCCGGGCACGAGCATGGAGATGAAGGCCGACAGCATCGCCGCATACACGTGGACGGGCGCGCATGTCGTCGCCTGAACCCCGCGCGCCCCGCCTCGACGTGCCTACGCTCGGATACGGGGCCGCGAACGTCGGCAACCTGTTCCGGCCGCTCAGTGACGACGAGGCCTGGGCCGTGCTGGACGCGGCGTGGGAGAGCGGCATCCGCTTCTACGACACCGCCCCGCACTATGGCCTCGGGCTGTCGGAGCGCCGGCTCGGCGCCTTCCTGCAGACCAAGCCCCGTGACGAGTTCGTGCTGTCGACCAAGGCCGGCCGACTTCTGCGGCCGAACCCGGACCACGAGGGCGGCCTCGACACCGCGAACGACTTCCACGTTCCCGACGACCTGCAGCGCATGTGGGACTTCTCGGCCGACGGCATCCGTCGCAGCGTCGAGGAATCGCGCGAGCGGCTGGGCATCGAGCGCATCGACCTGCTCTACCTGCACGACCCCGAGCGGCACGACCTCGACCTCGCGCTCGCCGAGGCCCTGCCCGCGATGCAGCAACTCCGCGACGAGGGGGGCGTGACCGCGATCGGCATCGGCTCGATGGTGTCGGAGGCGCTCGCCGCTTCCGTGCGTTCGGCGGATCTCGACCTGATCATGGTCGCCGGTCGGTACACCCTGCTCGAACAGCCGGCCGCGGTCGACGTGCTGCCCGCGTGCCGGGAGACCGGGACCGGGATCGTCGCCGCATCCGTGTTCAACTCCGGACTGCTGGCCTCCAACGAGCCGCGACGTGACGGACGCTACGAGTATGGGCAGTTGCCGGACGACCTGTGGGAGCGACTCGTGCGGATCGCCGCGGTGTGCGCCGATCACGACGTGCCGCTGCCCGCCGCGGCGATCCAGTTCCCGCTGCAGGCCGCCGAAGTGCGGTCGGTCGTGGTCGGCGGCAGCCGCCCGGCACAGCTTGTGCAGAACGCGGAGTACGCGGCGCTCGAGATCCCCGCGGCACTGTGGCAGAACCTGGCCGCCGAAGGGCTCATCCCCGCGGGCGCGTGACCGCCCGCACGCTGAAACGAGAGGAGCCGTCGTGCTCGAAGGAATCAACCCGCTGCTCACCGGCGAGCTGCTGCTGCACCTCGACCGGATGGGGCACTCCGACTCGGTCGTGATCGCCGACGCGCACTTCCCCGCCTGGGGCCTGGGCGCGCGGGTGGTCGATCTGCCCGGTACGTCGACCCCGGACGTCGTGGCCGCGATCCGCAGCGTACTTCCGCTGGATGACGCGCCGGGAATCGACCTGATGACCTCGGCCGACGGGGACGTGCTCGACGTGCAGCACGAGCTCATGGCGGCCGCCGGGACCACGGTCGACACCACCCGTTTCGTCGAGCGCTTCGCCTATTACGAGGTCGCGAAGAGTGCGTACCTCCTGGTGCGCACGGGCGAGACCCGCAAATACGGCAACGCGCTGCTGCGGAAGGGCGTCGTGGGGCACGCTTCGGCATAGGTGCGGGCGGCGGGCTGTTCACAACTCCTCAAAACTCGGGACCGCCCGGGCGAGGTGACGCGAGATTCCGCGGTGACGGCGAGGTTCCCTGCCACTGTCGAGCGTTCGTTGAGGAGTTGTGAACGCGCGGCGGGAGAGACCCGGCCCGGTCAGCGCCCGACGGTCGACTCGCGTACGACAAGCTCGGCCGAGAACGGCGTCGGTGCGGGCGGCGGCGCACCCGGGTCGGCGAGCTGTTGCAGCAGTGCGGCACCGGCGGCCCGGCCGATCGCGTACCCCGGTTGACGCACGCTCGTCAGCGGAACGACGCTCTGATGGGCTTGGTCGACATCATCGAATCCGACCAGCGCGATGTCTTCGGGCACGCGGATGCCGTGGCGCAACAGCGCGGTGAGCACGCCGAGTGCCACCATGTCGTTCGCCGCGAAGACGGCATCGGGGCGCTCCTCCGGCGTCATCGCGAGGATCTGCTCCCCGGCGCGCAGCCCGTCCTCGGTGACGAGGTTCTGCACGTCGAGCACCGAGACGGATGCCGCCGAGCCGGCGGCGCGCAGCCCGCGCAGTCGGTCGTTCGACTGACTCACGGTGGGGCTGCCGATGAACAGGATCCGTCGGCGTCCGATCGACAGCAGGTGTTCGCCCGCCAGGCGACCGCCGCCGACGTCGTCGAACAGAACCGACGCCACCTTCGTCGAGGGGGCGATCGGGCCGACCACCACCGAGCGGATGCCGCGATCGGCGAGTCGTTCGAGCTGCGGCACCACGTCGTCGAGCGGATAGATCACGATGCCCTGCACGCGGTGCGCTTCGAACATCTCGATGTTGCGGCGCTCCTGTTCGCCGTCGCGGTTGCTGTTGCTGAAGAAGAGCGACCACCCGCCCTCGCGCGTGACGTCTTCGACCCCGCGCGAGAGATCGTGGAAGTACGGCAGCCAGGCGTCGAGCAGGATGAGCGCAAGCGCCTTGCTGGAGCCGGCGCGCAGCTGTCGCGCCGACTCGTTGGGCACGTAGCCCAGCTCGTCGATGGCGGCGCGCACGCGCTCCCGGCTGGCCTCGCCGAGCACGTGCGGGTGGTTCAGGTAGTTCGAGACGGTCGAGGAGGAGACCCCGGCGAGCGCGGCGACGTCTTTCACGCTGGCGGGCATCCTTACTCCTTCTGCTCAGTTGCGCGCAGGTGGACGCGCGACCGAGCATCAGAGTATCCCACCGATTGGCACGTGCCAAGAAAGTTCTTGACAAGCTCGGGAGGGCCGACGTAGCGTGTCCCGCAGATCAACTTGGCACGTGCCAATTCGGTCGAGGCGACGGTGCCGCACACCCGCCTCCGAGGGATCGCATGAACATCGGATGCCATGGGCTCGTCTGGACCGGGAACTTCGATGCCGACGGCATCCGCCTCTCGGTGGAGAAGACCAAGGAGGCCGGCTTCGACCTCATCGAGTTCCCGCTGATGGATCCGTTCGCCTTCGACGTCGAGGCTGCGAAGAGCGCGCTGGAAGAACACGGTCTCGCCGTGAGCGCCTCGCTCGGACTCTCCGAGGCGACCGATGTCACCAGCTCCGACCCGGCCGTCGTGGCCGCGGGCGAGGCGCTGCTGTTGCGCGCGGTCGACGTGCTCGCGGACCTCGGCGGACAGCACTTCTGCGGCGTGATCTACAGCGCCATGAAGAAGTACATGGAGCCGGTCACGCCCCAGGGGCTCGAGAGCAGCCGCCGTGCGATCGCCAAGGTCGCCGACCACGCCGCCGAGCGCGGGGTGTCCGTGGCGCTCGAGGTCGTGAACCGCTACGAGACCAATGTGCTCAACACGGCGCGGCAGGCGATCGAGTTCCTGGCGGAGGTCGATCGTCCGAACCTCGGCATCCACCTCGACACGTACCACATGAACATCGAGGAGTCGGATATGTTCGCGCCGGTCCTGGATGCCGAGCCCAGCCTGCAGTACGTGCACATCGGCGAGAGCCACCGCGGTTACCTCGGCACCGGAACGGTCGACTTCGACACCTTCTTCAAGGCGCTCGGCCGTATCGGCTACGACGGCCCGATCGTCTTCGAGTCGTTCTCGTCGCAGGTCGTCGCCCCCGACCTGAGCCGCATGCTCGGGATCTGGCGCAACCTCTGGACAGACAACACCGAACTCGGCGCGCACGCGAACGCGTTCATCCGCGACAAGCTCGTCGCGGTGGACTCGATCCGTCTGCACTGACGTCATCCGATGGGCCGGATCGGAACCTGTGGCCAAGATGTTATTACAGGTCTTCCTATCCGGCCCAACGTTAGATACATTTAGATACAACTTGCGCAGGACGCGGCGTGAGTACAGAATTGATCCGATGTTTGCGGCCCGAACCGCAGGCGCAGGAAAACGGGACCTCCAAGGAAGCAGGTGAGCACATGAGCGATCCCATTCTCAGAGTCGAGGGAATCAGCAAGGGTTTCCCCGGTGTGCAGGCGCTGAAGGATGTGCACCTCGAGGTGCGCGCCGGTGAGGTGCTCGTACTCGTGGGGGAGAACGGCGCCGGCAAGTCGACGCTCATGAAGATCCTTTCCGGGATCTACACCAAGGACGAGGGCACGATCACGTTCGAGGGCCAGGAGGTCGAGCTCACCAGCCCGCTCCAGGCTCAGGAGCTCGGCGTCACGATCATCCACCAGGAACTCAACCTGATGCCGGATCTCACCGTGGCGCAGAACATCTTCGTAGGCCGCGAGCCGAAGACGGGCCCGTTCCTGTCGGAGCGCAAGCTCAACGCGCAGACCGCGGAACTGCTCACGCGACTCGACATCCACCTGAACCCCCGCCAGCCGGTCGGGGAGCTCACGGTCGCCGAGCAGCAGATGGTCGAGATCGCCAAGGCCCTGTCGTTCAACGCCAAGGTCCTGATCATGGACGAGCCGACCTCCGCCCTCACCGACTCCGAGGTCGAGACGCTGTTCGTGCTGATCGAACAGCTCAAGGCGCGGGGCACCGGCATCGTCTACATCTCGCACCGCATGGACGAGCTGCGTCGCCTCGCCGACCGGGTCACCGTGCTGCGCGACGGCACATACATCGGATCACTCGACAAGTCCGAGGTCAGCATCCCCAAGATCATCGAGATGATGGTCGGCCGTCCGATCGACGAGGGAACGCGTCCGCAGGCTCGTGAGCACGCGAACGACCCGATCGTGCTGAAGGTCGAAGGGCTCTCGACCAAGACGCTCCTCAAGGACGTCTCCTTCGAGCTGCACCAGGGCGAGATCCTCGGCTTCGCCGGACTCATGGGAGCCGGCCGCACCGAGACCGCCCGGGCCGTGATCGGCGCCGACCCCAGTGACGGCGGCACCGTCACGATCGGCGGGCGTCAGATCAAGATCGGACAGCCCGCGGATGCCGTCAAGCACGGCGTCGGCTACCTCTCCGAGGACCGCAAGCTGCTCGGGCTCATGCTCGAGCAGGACGTGACGTTCAACACGGTGCTCGCCTCGCTCGGCTCCTACGCCAACGCCATCGGCTGGATGGGCGACAGCAAGGCCAAGAACCGCACCAAGGAGTACGTCCAGCAGCTGCGGGTCAAGACGCCCTCGGTCAACCAGGTCGTCAAGCTGCTCTCGGGTGGCAACCAGCAGAAGGTCGTCATCGCCCGCTGGCTGATGCGCGACTGCGACGTGCTCATCTTCGACGAGCCGACCCGAGGAATCGACGTCGGCGCCAAGGAAGAGATCTACCGCCTCATGCAGCTGCTCGCCGAGCAGGGCAAATCCATCATCGTCATCTCGTCGGAGCTGCCGGAGATCCTTCGGGTGGCGAACCGCATCGCGGTGTTCGCCAACGGCCGGATCACCGGAACCCTCCGCAACGAGGAAGCAAGCCAGGAGAAGATCATGCAACTCGCAGCCCACGGGGAGGAAGACTGATGAGCGCTCCACAGCAGCCCGGATCGTCGACGACGACGATCATCCAGACGGCGGTGTCGGAGAACACCGACAAGCGCGACATCGTCGGGTTCCTCAAGAAGCAGGCGCAGCAGTCGCTCGCCTTCGGCACGCTCGTCGTGCTGGTGGTGTTCTTCGCGATCGCCAGCCCCAGCTTCTTCACGGTCAGCAACATCACCACCGTGCTGCTGTCGACCGCGGTGATCGCGATCCTCGCGCTCGGCACGACCTTCGTGATCATCACCGGCGGCATCGACCTCTCGCTCGGCACCGGTATGGCGCTGGCCGCCGTGATGACCGGTGTGTTCGTCACCAAGCTCGGGCTTCCCGTGTGGGTCGGCGTGATCGGCGGCATCCTCACCGGTGTGCTCATGGGCCTGATCAACGGCGTCAACATCACGTTCCTCCGGCTTCCCCCGTTCATCGCGACACTCGCGATGATGATGATCGCCGGTGGACTCGCCCTCGTGATCTCCGGCGTGGCGCCGATCTACTTCGACGCGGCCAACGGATTCCAGCAGGCCTTCGCGATCGGCACGCTGATCCCCGGTCTCCCGAACGCCGTGCTCATCACCGGCATCCTGGCGGTCATCGCCTGGCTCGTGCTGTCGAAGACGCTGCTCGGCCGCTACACCTTCGCGATCGGCTCCAACGAAGAGGCGACCCGTCTCTCCGGTGTGAACACGCGCCGCTGGACGATCCTCGTCTACATGTTCGCCGGTGCCTTCACGGGCATCGCCGGCGTCGTGATCGCCGCCCGCCTCGGATCGGCCCAGCCGCAGATCGGCACCGGCTACGAGCTGCAGGCGATCGCGGCCGTCATCATCGGCGGCACCTCGTTGCTCGGCGGGCGTGGATCGATCCTCGGCACCGTGATCGGTGCGCTGATCATGAGCGTGCTCGTCAACGGCCTGCGCATCCTGTCGATCCAGCCGGAATGGCAGAACATCGTGATCGGTGTCGTCGTGCTGATCGCCGTCTTCTTCGACTCGCTGCGCAACCGCTCCCGCACCTGACGCACTGACGCAGACCACGGAGAGCGGCACTCGTGCCCGCTGCTCTCCGATCGGCTCAAGCCGACCCCGCGGAACCCTCCGCACGGCACACAGCACCAGGAATGTCCACATCCCCGGCTCCGGCCGGAACCCACATAAACAATGGAGTTTCCATGAAGTTCGGCAAGAAGACCGCATTTGCGGCACTCGTCGCCTCGGCGGCACTCGTCATGGCCGGATGCGCGGGCGACACAGGCGGCGGCGACGCCGGCAGTGGCGACGGCGGCAGCGGCGACAAGATGTACATCGCGATGGTCTCGAAGGGCTTCCAGCACCAGTTCTGGCAGGCCGTCAAGAAGGGTGCCGAAGAGCGCGCCGCCGAGCTCGGCGTCGACATCACCTTCGAAGGCCCCGCTGCCGAGACCGAGATCGACGCCCAGCTGCAGATGCTGCAGACCGCGATCGACAAGGGACCGGATGCGATCGCCTACGCCGCCCTCGACCCCGAGGCATGCGTGACCCCGCTGCAGCAGGCCAAGGACAAGGACATCCCCGTGGTGTACTTCGACGCACCCTGCGACGGCGACGTGGGCCTGAGCCTCTCCGCCACCGACAGCAAGGTCGCCGGCGCACTGGCCGCAGAGCACATGGCCGACCTGATCGGCGGCGAGGGCGAGGTCGCCATCGTCGGCCACTCGCAGATCAACTCGACCGGTGTCGAGCGTCGTGACGGCTTCGTCGAGAAGATCGAGTCGGACTACCCCGACATCGATATCGTCGACATCCAGTACGGCGACGGAGACCACCTGAAGTCGGCTGACATCGCCAAGGCCATGATCGCGGCGCACCCCGACCTCAAGGGCATCTACGGCACCAACGAGGGCTCCGCCATCGGCGTCGTGAACGCGGTCAACGAGCTCGGCCTCGAGAAGGGCAAGCTCACGATCGTCGGCTTCGACTCCGGAGCAGCGCAGATCAACGCCATCAAGGACGGCACGATGGCCGGCGCCATCACGCAGGACCCGATCGGCATCGGCGCACAGGTCGTTCAGGCCGCATACGACGCGGCCAACGGCAAGGACGTCGACGAGTTCTACGACACCGGTTCGTACTGGTACGACAAGACCAACATCGAGGACCCGAAGATCGCTGCGGTTCTCTACGAGTGATCTGAGTTCGTGAAGAGGCCCCTCGCCTTCAGGTGGGGGGCCTTCTTTTGTGTGGGTGTGGGGTCTTGCGGGGTGCGGCGCGCTGATTGCAGGGTGATGTGTGGGATGCAGGGCGGATGCTGGTGATGCTCCCTGCATCCTGCTTTTCTCCCTGCAACGCGTGCGGGTCTGTGCGTGGAGAGTGCGCGGCGGCCTGACCGGGCGAACTCATTGGCGCCAGGTGTCGGAATAGCCGCGAGATGGCGACAAGAGGTGTCAACTTCGTGCGCAGGCGCCCCGTGTTGTTGGCGCCTAGTGTCGGAATGGGCGCGCGATTACGACAAAAGGTGTCAACTTCGGGCGACGGCGGGCCGGGGAGACAGGACTCCGCGCGGGGAGACAGGACTTCGCGCGGCGGACAGGATGCCGCGGGGCGCGGGGGCTCAGATGCGGCGGAGGAAGGTGAGCTGCGACGAGGGCTCCGCGATCAGCTCCTGCAGTGCGGCGTTGAAGGGCACACCCGCGGGCGACGCGAGGTGCGCCTGGAAGGCCTCGTCGTCGCGATAGACCTCGTACACGAAGAAGCGGTCGGAGTCGTCGGCGAGGCGTGTGGCGTCGAAGACGACGTTCCCCTCCTCGGCACGTACGCCCTCGGCGAAGTCGCGCAGCAACGCGGCGACGGCGTCACCGGACCCCGGACGTGCCGTGAACGTGGCGTGCAGGATGGTCGGCTCGGACATGCGTTCTCCTCGTTGCGTGATGGGTCTCGGAAGGATGCAGGGTCAGGACAGAGCAAGAAGCCGCGCGGGAGTGGCGACGAGCATCCGCTCCACGGCTGCATCGCCGATCAGCGCACGCAACCGCGGGACGTACCGCTCGCCGAGGTAGGCGAGGCCGGGCATGCCGCCGTAAGCGCTGTACCGGCTGCGTCGGGCGACGTCGCCGCCGAGCACGATCCGATCACCGCCGCCGGCAGCGACCACGGCGGCCGTGAGAGCGAGCAGCTCCGCATCCGACCGGGTGCGCGGGCGAGCGAACCCGTCGTAGCCGAGGAAGGCACCGCGCTCGGCCAGCGACACGTGCAGACCCGGGTCGGGGTCGCGGTCGGCGTGGGCGAGCACGACACGCTCGGATGCCACACCCTCGGCGGCGAGCAGGTCGAGCACCTCGTGGGCGGCCGTACAGAACTCCAGGTGCACCATGATCGCGGCGCCGGTCGCCCGGTGCGCGGCGGCGAGGGCGTCGAGCGTGGTGCGCTCGAAGTCGCTGATGTGCCAGTAGTCGATGCCGCCCTTGAGGATCCCCGCGCGCACAGGCGAGCCGTCGGGAGCCTGGGCGCGGGGGCCGTCGGGTGCGGCATCCGCCTGCGGCATCCCCTCGGTGATCTCGGTGATGAACCGGGCTGCGAGCCGGCCGGCATCCCACGTCCGCGTCGGGTCGGTGGGGAGATAGTGCGCCTCGCGGTGGCGTCCGGTCGTCGCGACCACGTGCAGGCCGGTCGCGACGCTGATGCGCGCGACCGCCTCCGGGTCGCGGCCGAGACCGATCGGGGTCGCATCGACCATCGCGGCGAATCCACTGTCGCGCAGCAGCCCCGCCTCGGCGGTCGACCTCGGCTCGTCGTCGAGCTCGTCGCCCGGCAGCAGCGGCGTGATCTGGAACAGGTGCTCGTGATAGTTCGTCGCCCCGAGCAGCGCCGGGTCGATGTCGCCGAGGACCGTGCGGATCATCGGCGTGCGAACTCCGCGGCCTCGGCGAGCTGTTCGACGATCTCAGGGGTGAGCTCGAGCTCGAACACGTCGGCGACCACCTGCGACCAGCCGTGGATGAAGTAGCGCCAGCCGTCGACGACTTGCAGGGAACGGGCGGCCTCCTGCGCGCGCGCCTGATGCAGGAACTCGAGTGAGCCGCGGTAGTTGAACTCCCACACGACCGCGTTCTCGGGGAACACGACGTCATCCGGCAGCGGCGAGCCGGGGCGGTCCTTGCCGAGTCCTGTGGCGTTGACGATCAGCGAGCCGGCCGGAGTGCCAGCGATGAGTGCCGCTGCCTCCTCCGGGGTGTCAGTGCGGACATATGTGATCAGACCGTCGGGCGTGCCGTGCTGCGCATGCACGGCCCGCAGATGGGCGAGCTTCTCGTCGTCGCGGGCCGTGACGGTGACCTTCGACGGCGCATCCGCCCGCTCCGCGAGAGCCCAGCTCAGCGCGGTGCCCGAGCCACCGGCGCCGAGGATCACGACCTCCGCGCCGGTGCGGGCGAAGTGGTCGGACGGCAGGAAGTCGTTGAGGGCAAGGTCGACAGTGAGCGGGTCCTTGGCACGGCCGATCAGGCGGTCGCCGCGCTTGGAGATGCTGGAGATCTCGCTGCACGACACGGCGAACGGGTCGAGCTCGGCGAACAGGTCGGAGGCTGCGGCGTACACGTTCATCTTGTGCGTGGTGACGAGGGCGCCACGGTGATTCGGGTCGTCGCGGATCTGCTCGACCATCGCGATGTACTGCGCGGGCGTGGCATCCATCGGCAGATCGTGTCCCACGAGTTCACGGGTGGGGAGCCCCAGCACGTCGGCCCAGCGGGGGAACACCTGCATGATCGACGAGGATGCCGTGCTGACGCCGACGAAGCCCATGTATCCGGCGGTCGCGGCAGCCTGTGCCGGGGCGGCAGCGGTGGTGAGGGAAGAGGACATCGGTTCTCCTAGCGAGCGATCACGGGGTGGGCGGGCTCTGCGCCCTTGAGCACGGCGATGACGTCGTCGAGCGAGAGGGAGCCCATGTTGTCGACCGCCTGGGTCGTCTGGGCGCCGAGATGAGGGGTCACGATCACGCGGTCTGCGAGGTCGGTGGCCAGCAACGGGCTCGCGCTCGCCGCCGTGTCGCCGTACAGGGTGTCGGCGGCGAAACCGGCAAGGGTCCCGGCTCGAAGTGCGTCGGCGAGTGCGGCTTCGTCGACCAGGTCGCCGCGAGCGGTGTTCACCAGCACACTGCCGCGGCGCATGCCGGCCAGCCGCGCGGCGTCGACGAGCAGCTGACCACCGGGGGCGTGCAGCGTGATGAGGTCGGCCTCGCGGAACAGTTCGTCGAGCTCGACCGGCTCGGCGCCGTTCGCACGCACGAGATCGGCGGGCAGGTACGGGTCGGCCGCGACGATGCGCGAGCCGAAGCCGCTCAGCCGCTTCGCGACGCCCTGGCCGATGCGGCCGAAACCGACGATGCCGACCGTCGCGGCACCCAGCTCCCGTCCACGCCGCACACCCCAGTCGCCATCGCGCACCCGGCGGTCACCGTCGGGGATGAAGCGCAGCATCGCGAGCATCAGGCCCACGGCGTGGTCGGCGACGGCATCCGCGTTCGCGCCGGGGGTGTTGGTGACCGGGATGCCGCGGCGTCCGGCGGCGTCGAGGTCGACCGCCTCGGTGCCCACGCCGTAGCGCGCGATCACCTTGAGCTTCGGAGCTGCGGCGAGGTGCGCCTCGGTCACCTCTCCCGTGCCGGCGATCCAGGCGTCGGCGCCGTGGAGCAGGGAGCGGAGCTCGTCGAGGTCGTGGTGGGCGGGCCCGCGCAGGATGCGATGGCCGGCGCGGCTCGCACGCTCGACCAGGTCGAGGTCGCCGTCGGAGAACGAGCGGCTGGTGACGAGGATGACGCCCATCAGCGCGACCCTCCGACGAGGGGTTCTCCGGCGAACGGCTTCCCCGCGAACCAGGGAGCCAGCGCCGTGTACGCGTCGCTGAAGCGGGCGTGACGTTCGGCGTAGACCGCGTGGCGCCCGGCATCCGGGGTGAACTCGTCGGTGACCTCGCTGAGTGCGCGGGCCGCCGAGAACTCGGCGAGACCCAACCCGACGGCTCCCGTCACGGCCGCGCCGAGGCTGTTGGCCTCTTCGACGATCGTGCGGCGGCGAACGGGAACTCCCCAGACATCGGCGAGCACCGACAGGTACACGTCGCTCTGTGCGCCGCCGCCGACGGCATCGATGCGGTCGATCGTCGCACCGGACGCGCGGAACGCCTGGATGCAGGTGAGCAGGTTGAACGCCGTGCCCTCGAGCACCGCACGCACGAGGTGCTCCCTGCGGTGGTGGCGCGCGAGGCCCACGAAGGCGCCGCGGGCATCGGGATCCCACAGCGGTGAGCGCTCGCCGAGCAGGTAGGGGAGGAAGTACAGGCCCTCGGTGTCGACGTCGGCCGAGGCCTCGGCGGTGAGGCGACCCGTCTCGGGGTGGGCGGGATCGAGGGACAGGGCCTCGGCGATCCACTGCACGGATGCTCCGCCGGCCTGCATCGTGGCGGTCGGCACGAACGACCCCGGCACCACGTTGTCGAACGTGAAGGTGCGCATCGCGGGGTCGTGCAGCGGCTGGTCGGCCGCGAACGAGATCCATGACGAGGTGCCCAGGCACACGTAGGCGCCGTCCTCGGGGGCGACCACACCAGAGCCCACCGCGGCGATCGGACCGTCGCCGCCGCCCATCACCACGCGCACACCCGTGTGCAGGCCCAGGGCGGCAGCCGCGGCATCCGTCAGCGTCCCGGCGACCGTGGTCGACTCCAGCACCTCGGGGAACAGTGCGGGGTCGAGGCGTGCGGCCTGCAGCACCTTGTCCGACCAGGTGCCGGTGCGCTGGTCGTAGGCGTTGGTGCCGGAGGCGTCGGAGCGATCGGTCGCCAGGCGCCCGGTGAGCCGCAGCACGATGAAGTCCTTCGCGACGCAGACGCGACGCACGCGCGACCAGATTTCGGGCTCGTTGTCGCGCACCCACATGATCTTCTCGACCGAGTAGGTGGGGTTCAGTCGGTGGCCGAGGATGCCGTACGCATGCTCGGCGCCGAGGGCGGCCTCGAGCTCGCGCTGCTGGGCGCCCGCGCGGGTGTCGGCCCAGATGATCGCCGGCCGCGCGGGCTCGCCGTCGGCGTCGAGCAGCACGGCGCCCATCATCTGTCCGCTCACGACGAGTCCGGCGACCGCGCTCGGCGCCGTCTCGGTGCGGGCGAGCAGGTCGCGGGTGGCGGTGACCACAGCCTCCCACCAGTCGGTCGGGTTCTGCTCGGCGATGCCCCCGGCCGCGAAATGCGCGGGGTAGGGAACCGTGACCGAGGCGATCAGACGGCCGTCGTCGTGGTGCAGCGAAGCCTTGTTCCCGGTGGTGCCGAGGTCGTGCGCGATGATCATGCTCGGAGACTATTCCGTGGGCGCAGAGGCGTAGGGGCGCAGGTCGACGGCGCCGTCGGCGCCGCGATAGGCGCGCGATCCCATGCCGTGCTCCAGCACCCAGCCGTAGTCGTGACCCGCGCCGCCCGGGTAGACCGCGAGGAAGGCGTAGGGCTCGACGCCGGTGTTGACCGAGCGGTGCGCCCAGCCCGGCGGGATGTAGCCGATGGTGCCCGGCAGCATGTCGAGCCATTCGGTGCGCTCGCCGTCGAACATGAGCAGCCCGCCGCGTCCCTGCAGTGCGAGATAGATCTCACCCTGGTGGTTCGGGTGCTGGTGTCCCTTGGTCATCCACAGCTCGCCGGACGTGTCGCCCGGCATGATCGTGGTGATCGACTGCGGCAGCTCGCGGTCGATCTCGGGCACGGGAGAGCTGACGACCGTGTAGACGACGGGGTTGTCGTCGGCGGATGCGGCGGCCCAGGCATCGGCGTCGAGGAAGAGCCCTTCGAGATCCGACATGCGGCGCGTGAGCGTAGGGCCCGCGGGGGAGAGCGTCAGGTTCTCAGCATCGAAGGCGATCGCCATCGGAGAGATCGGCGGGGTGTGGAACTCGGGCATTCGGGGCTCCTCGTGAGCGTGGGCGTCATTGCTCGGCTGCGTGCGACAACCTGTAATAACAAGTGAGCATACCTGTTATGACAGGTGCAGTCCAGGCCGGGATGCGCATTCGCGGGGGTCGTGTGCGCGAGTGCGCGGGAATCGTGAGGACGTCGGGGTTCCGCGTGTCGGAGGGGCGGCGCATACTGGCTGCGTCCACTCGGCGAAAGGGAGATCATGGCGCACGGAGACATCACCCATATCGACATTCCGGTCGGAGACCTGGATGCGGCGAAGGCGTTCTACGCCGGGCTGTTCGGCTGGAGCATCTCCGAGCCGCCGGGGTTCGAGGGGTACCCGATGTGGCGGGGGCCGAACCAGTTGTCGGGTGGCGGACTCGCGCCGCGCAGTGACGGCTTCACCCAGCCGCGGTCGTACGTCGAGGTCGACTCGATCGATGACACGATCGTGAAGGCGCTCGCCGCAGGAGGCTCGGTGGCGATGGAGAAGCAGCCCATCACCGAGACCAGCGCCTGGGCCGTGATCGTCGATCCCGACGGCAACCACATCGGCCTGTTCGACGGCGTGGTGGAGATGGACTGAGCTGCGGGCTACGCCTCCGCGCGACGGGCGCGGTAGGCGGCGACCGCGTTGCGGTTCGCGCACACGGTCGAGCAGTAGCGCTTGGAGCGATTGCGTGAGAGGTCGAGGGCGAGCGACTCGCAGGTGTCGTCGTCGCAGACCGAGATGCGGGATCCCTCGTCGACACGGATCACGTCGATCAGCGCCATCGAGGTCTCGATCAGCACGCGTTCGGCGAGAGGGCGATCGTCGGCGATGGAGTGCAGGTGCCAGTCCATGTCCCCATGGCGCACCAGGCGCGGCGCGACGCGGGATGCGGCGAGGGCGGCGTTCACGTGCTCGGCCATCTCGTCGCGCGGCGCGAGCAGCATGGTGCGCAGGGGCGCCCGCAGTGCGCGGAGGGATGCGACCTCCGCCTCGTCGCGGTCGAGGCGTCCCGTGTAGGGGAACTCGTCGAAGAACGCGCGTTCCTCGGCGACATCCGTGAGCGTGTCGGGATCCTCTGCGGAGTTCACGAGCCAGACGGCTGCGCGCAGAGCATCCTCCGTGTCATCGGTGAAGATCATGTTGACACCTTACATCCGTGCCGAGTAGCGTCACATCTCATGAGCACCGTGAACAATGACACTGTCGTGTCGCAGGGAGTGCGCCTCGGGCTCCCGCTCGCGATCGGCGCCGCCTTCGCCTTCGGGATGTCGGGCGGATGGGCGCGCGGACTCATCGATGCGGGATGGACGCCGGGCGCCGCGGTCACGGCGCGCATCTGGGTCGCGGCGCTGGTGCTGCTGATCCCTGCGATCCTGTCGCTGCGCGGGCGCTGGGGTGTGTTGCGCCGCAATGTCGGGATGATCGCCGCCTACGGGCTGCTCGCGGTAGCGGCCACACAGCTCTGCTACTTCCAGGCGGTCGCGGTGATGGACGTCGGCATCGCGCTGCTGATCGAGTACACGGCCCCGATCGCCGTCGTGCTGTGGCTGTGGGTGCGCCGAGGCGAACGGCCGAGTCGGCGCAGCATCCTCGGAGCGGTCGTCGCGTTCGTCGGCCTCGTGTTGATGCTCGACATCCTCACCGGTGCGACAGTGAACGGCGCGGGCATACTGTGGGCCCTCGGCGCGATGGTCGGGGCGGCGACCTACTTCATCCTCTCCGCGAAGGCCGACACCGGTCTGCCGCCGATCGCTCTCGCCGGCGGCGGACTGCTGCTCGGCGCGATCGGCCTCGCCGTCGCGGGGCTCATCGGTGTGCTGCCGATCGCATGGACCACGAACGACATCGAGTATCGCTTCGGCAGTGTGCCGTGGTTCGTGCCGGTGCTCGCCATCGGCCTCATCGCCACCGCGCTCGCGTACATGCTGGGGATCGTCTCGACTCGGATGCTCGGCTCGCGTCTCGCCTCCTTCATCGCTCTGGCGGAGGTCGTCGCTGCGCTGCTGTTCGGCTGGCTGCTGCTCGGTCAGCTGCCCGATCTGCTGCAGATGTTCGGTGGGGTGCTCGTGCTCGCCGGGGTCGTGGTCGTCAAGCTCGGCGAGCCCGCCCCGGCGGCCGCGGAGTTCGTCGAGCCGCTGCCGACGAAGACGACCTAATGTATACGAATTATGGCTGACGGCGAGATTCACGTCACCGGCCGCCCCTTTGTGTATACACTGAGGGCATGACCCTGCCTGCGGAGCGCACCACGGCGGGCGACCGCGCGTATGCGGCACTGCTCGACGGCATCCAGTCCGGAGCGCTCGCCGCCGGCGTCGTGCTGGGCGAGGTCGAGCAGGCCGATCGGCTCGGCGTCAGCCGCACGCCGATGCGCGAGGCGCTGCGCCGGCTCGCCGCCGACGGACTGGTCGTGCAGCAGTCCCCGCGGGTCACCGTCGTGGCGGATCTGGATGCCGACGACATCCGCGCGCTGTTCGAGATCCGCCGCGCGCTGGAGGAGACGTCCGCCCGCCTCGCCGCCACCCGTGGGGACGCCACGCACTTCGCCGCGCTCGCCGCCGAGTTCGCCCACGTCGACCTCACAGCTGCCGAGGGACGCGACGCCTATTACGCGCTGATCGCCCGGTTCGACGTCGCACTCGACGCCGCGGTGGCCAACGACTACATCGCCTCTGCCCTGCGCACCGTGCGCACGCACCTCGTCCGCGTCCGGCGCATGGCGCGAGACAAGCCCGATCGGCTGGCGGCATCCGCCTCAGAGCACCGCACGATCGCCCAGGCCCTCGCCGCCCGCGACGGCGACCTCGCCGCCCACGCCACGCACGTGCACCTGCACAACGCGCTGACCGGCATCCTCGACTCCCTCCCCGATTCCGCGACCGAAGGAAGACCATGACCGTCACCCACCACGTCCGCGTGCACCGCAGCGACGAGAACCTCGCACGCGAAGACCAGCTCGCCTGGAAGATCGCCGAGGTCGCCGCCGACCAGGTCGAGGTCGAGCAGCCCGTCGTCGACATGATCATCAACCGCATCATCGACAACGCGTCGGTCGCCGCGGCATCCCTCACCCGTGCGCCGATCAACGCCGCCCGCGCGCAGGCGTTCAGCCACCCGGTCTCGACCGGCGGCGCGGGCTCGAACCTGTTCGGCGCGGCGCTCGATCACCGCACCAGCCCGGAGTGGGCGGCCTGGGCGAACGGCGTGGCCGTGCGCGAACTCGACTACCACGACACGTTCCTGGCCGCGGAGTACTCGCACCCGGGTGACAACATCCCGCCGATCCTCGCGGTCGCCCAGCACGCCGGCAAGGACGGACGCGCGCTCGTGCGCGGCATCGCGACCGGGTACGAGATCCAGATGGACCTGGTGCGTGCGATCTGCCTGCACAAGCACAAGATCGACCACGTCGCGCACCTCGGGCCGTCGGCCGCGGCCGGTATCGGAACCCTGCTCGGACTCGACGTCGAGACGATCTACCAGGCGGTCGGCCAGGGCCTGCACACCACGACAGCCACACGCCAGAGCCGCAAGGGCGAGATCTCGACCTGGAAGGCGCACGCTCCGGCCTTCGCCGGGAAGATGGCCGTCGAGGCGGTCGACCGGGCGATGCGCGGACAGACCAGCCCGGCGCCCATCTACGAGGGCGAAGACGGTGTGATCGCCTGGATGCTCGACGGCAAGGATGCCGCCTACGAGGTGCCGCTGCCTGCTGCCGGAGAGCCGAAGCGCGCGATCCTCGACTCGTACACGAAGGAGCACTCGGCCGAGTACCAGGCGCAGGCGTGGATCGACCTCGCCCGCAAGCTCGGCACCGAGAACCCGGCGCTGCGCGACCCCGCGAACATCGCCTCGATCGTGCTGCACACCAGCCACCACACGCACTACGTGATCGGTTCGGGAGCGAACGACCCCCAGAAGTATGACCCGACGGCATCCCGCGAGACGCTCGACCACTCCATCCCGTACATCTTCGCGGTCGCGCTGCAGGACGGCGGATGGCACCACGTCGACTCCTACGCCCCGTCGCGGGCCGGTCGCGAGGACACGGTCGCGCTGTGGCGCAAGATCACCACGGCCGAGGATGCCGAGTGGACGCGCCGCTACCACTCCGAGGATCCCGATGTGAAGGCGTTCGGCGGTCGGGTGGAGTTCCTCCTCACCGACGGCTCGACCGTGGTCGATGAGATCTCGGTCGCCGACGCGCATCCGCTCGGCGCCCGGCCGTTCGCCCGCGACGACTACATCGCGAAGTTCCGTCTGCTCGCGGAGCCCGTGTTGGAGCCGGCCGAGATCGAGCGCTTCCTCGCCCTGGTGCAGCGGCTTCCCGAGCTCACGGCCGCAGAGGTCACAGAGCTGTCGATCGTCGCGAAGCCGGGCCTGCTCGAGGCCGCCCCCGCCCCGGCCGGACTGTTCTGATGCTGGGTCAGCACGCGGCGTCGTTCACAACTCCTCAAGAATCTGGCGCCGCGACCGGTATGTCGACGGGAGCGCCGCGGAATCACGGCGTGGCGGGCCGCAGGGCTCGGAGTATTTGCGGAGTTGTGAACGCTGACCGCATGAGAGGAAGCATCTGATGCTGTACTCCACCACCACCCCGGCCGAGAAGCGCCGCCTGTTCCGCGAACGGCTCGCGAGCGGCGAGCTGCTGCGGTTCCCCGGGGCGTTCAACCCACTGAGCGCACGGCTCATCGCCGAGAAGGGGTTCGACGGCGTCTACATCTCGGGCGCCGTGCTCGCCGCTGACCTCGGGCTGCCCGACATCGGCCTCACCACGCTCACCGAGGTCGCGGGGCGCGCGAAGCAGATCGCCCGCATGACCGACCTGCCCGCGATCGTCGATGCCGACACCGGCTTCGGCGAGCCGATGAACGTCGCCCGCACGATCCAGGAGCTCGAGGATGCGGGACTCGCCGGCGCGCACATCGAGGATCAGGTCAACCCCAAGCGCTGCGGCCACCTCGACGGCAAGAGCGTGGTCGATGAGAACACGGCGATCAAGCGCATCCGTGCCGCCGCCGACGCGCGCCGCGATGAGAACTTCCTGATCATGGCGCGCACCGACATCCGCGCCGTGGAGGGACTGGATGCCGCGATCGACCGCGCCAAGGCGCTGGTGGATGCCGGGGCGGATGCGATCTTCCCCGAGGCGATGCGCACGCTGGCCGAGTTCGAGGCCATGGCGAGTGCGCTGGACGTGCCGATCCTGGCGAACATGACCGAGTTCGGCAAGAGCGAGCTGTTCTCCGCCGCGCAGCTGCAGAGCGCCGGGGTGAGCATCGTCATCTGGCCGGTGTCGCTGTTGCGCATCGCGATGGGCGCGGCGGGCCGTGCGCTCGATACTCTGAACGACGAGGGGCATCTGACCTCGAAGCTCGGCGAGATGCAGCACCGCGCCGATCTCTACGACCTCATCGACTACGAGTCGTACAACCACTTCGACTCCGGGGTCTTCAACTTCACCATCACGAAGGAGTGACCATGACCGAGCCGGACATCAAGAAGGGCCTCGCGGGCGTCGTCGTCGACACGACGGCGATCTCGAAGGTCAACCCCGAGACGAACAGCCTGCTCTACCGCGGGTACCCCGTGCAGGAACTGGCGGCGACGCAGCCGTTCGAGGCCGTCGCCTATCTGCTGTGGAACGGCGAGCTGCCCACGCCGGAGGAGCTCGCGGCCTTCCGCGCGACCGAGCGCAGGCACCGCGCGCTCTCGCCGGCAGTCAAGGACGCGATCGATCGCCTGCCGCTCGACGCGCATCCGATGGACGAGGTGCGCACCGCGGTGAGCGTCATCGGCGCGATCGAGACCGCGGGCATCAGCAATGTGCTGGATGCCGTCGGCACTCCCGAGGAGAACCTCGAGCGCAGCCTCACCCTGTTCGCCGCACTCCCCGCGATCGTGTCGTACGGGCAGCGCCGGCGTCGGGGGCTCGACCTGATCGAGTCGCGTGACGACCTCGACTACGCTGCGAACTTCCTCTGGCTGACGTTCGGCGAAGAGCCCGACGATGTGGTGGTCGACGCGTTCAATCGCTCGATGATCCTGTACGCCGAGCACTCGTTCAACGCGTCGACCTTCACGGCGCGCGTGATCACCTCGACCCTGAGCGATTTGTACTCCGCGGTCGTCGGGGCGATCGGCGCCCTCAAGGGGCCGCTGCACGGCGGGGCGAACGAGGCCGTCATGCACATCTTCGACGAGATCGGCACGGCCGACCAGGTCGAGGGCTGGCTCGACGCCGCGCTCGCCGAGAAGCGCAAGATCATGGGCTTCGGGCATCGTGTCTACAAGCGCGGGGACTCGCGGGTGCCGACGATGAAGGCAGCGCTCGACACGCTCGTCGCGCACTACGACAAGCCCGCCGTCGGCGAGCTGTACGACACGCTCGAGAGCGAGTTCGTCGCCCGCAAGGGCATCTACCCGAACCTCGACTATCCCTCGGGCCCGGCGTACAACCTCATCGGGTTCGACACGCTCACGTTCACGCCGCTCTTCGTCGCCGCGCGCATCACCGGGTGGACCGCGCACATCATCGAGCAGCAGTCGGCGAACGCGCTGATCCGTCCGCTGTCGCTGTACAACGGGCCCGACGAGCGGCACATCGACGCCTACGTGCCCGATACGGCCGCGGTCGACGTGCAGGAGCGCCCGGAGGAAGCCGCCGGCTGAGCATCCTCGCCAGCGTCACCTCCTGCTCCGGTCGCGATATGCCAGCCTAATTCGCTGATTCGGCTGACATATCGCGACCGGAATTCTCTGTGCCAGATTTACAACGTCGTAATTGTGCCTTGACACCAGAATATTGGCGCGACATGCTGTCAGGCAGCGGTATTACGACGTTGTAAATCTGCTCTATCCACGCGCCGGCGTGATCCCGCTGAGGACTCTGCTCGAAAGAGCGTGCTCCGAGCCGCGTGCGGTCTTGTGCGCGGATGACACGAGAGGAATCAAAGGTGATGAGAACTCGAACAAGTGCTTCTTCCCGCGGCAGTCGCAGCCGCTGGGTCGCACTACTGGCGGCGACCGCTGTGGGGGCCGGCTCGCTGCTGGCCGTCGCACCCGCGGCAGCAGCCGAGGCCACCCCCGCGGACCCCTGGATATCCCAGCCCGCAGACGGGCTCTACCGGTTCACGGTGCCGGACTCGGTCGTGCGCAGCCAGGTCGGTAGCGCACCGGCCTCGCTCGCGGTCGAGGGCAACTTCGGTCCGGGCAACAGCTGGTCCCAGCTCAACCTCGGCCTCAGCGGAGGCTCGTGGACCGCCACGATCGGACCGCTCGAGCCCGGTCAGTACTACTTCCAGTACAAGGCCACGGTCGCCGGCACTGAGAAGCTGATCACGTTCCGCAACCCGGCGGCGGAACAGGCCGTCACTGCCAAGCCCTCGTACAGCACGTTCTTCATAGGCGGGGCTTCGGCTGCCTGGCAGGCGGATGTCCCTGCGGGAGGAGAGTTGCACACGCTGAGCTACGACAGCGCCACCGCCGGGGAGGAGCGCTCCGCGCAGGTGTGGACACCGCCCAGCTACGACGCCAACCGCGCCGAAGAGTACCCGGTGCTCTACCTCCTGCAGGATGCCGGTCAGGCGCACAGCGAGTGGACCGAACTCGGTCGCGCGGCGCAGATCCTCGACAACCTCGCGGTCGAGGGGAAGATCGAGCCCATGGTCGTCGTGATGGGCGACGGCAACTCGACGGATGTCCGCTCCGAGGTCCTCGACAATCTGCTCCCCGCAGCGCGTGGCGAGTTCCACATCTCGGATGACGCGGCCGACCAAGCCATCGCCGGTATCGGTCGGGGTGCCTCCCAGGCGCTGAACCTCATGGTCACGGATCCGGGAGAGTTCTCGAAGGTGGGCTCGTTCTCGGGCAGTCTCGTGAGCAGCATCAACGCGGCAAAGGCGACGCAGATCAACGACGGCACCGACCTCATCCGGCTCTACGTCGGCAACACCACGGACCGGTCGTACAACCAGAACGTCGCACTGACCGCGAAGCTCGACGCCGCCGGTGTCGAGTACGAGTTCGATGGCGTGAACCCGAGCTACGGCGGAATCTGGGAGACCTGGCAGGACTCGCTCCATGATTTCGCTTCGCGGCTGTTCCAGGATGTCGACGACCACGGGATGAGTGCAGGGCACCGAGCTCTGAACGGTGCGCACTCTGTTCCCGCGACCGGTACCACTCCGACGCCGTGGGTCGATGAACACGGTGTCGTGACCTTCGAGACCGGAACCGAGTTCAGTTCCGCGAAGAACGTCACGATCTGGGCGAACTGGGCGCCAGCCGGTAGCTGGCTGCGGATCCCGATGGAGAAGGTCGGCGACCGCTGGCGTCTCACGCTCGGACCGCTCGAGGGTGGCTCGTACTACTACAAGTTCGTCGTGGATCGGGTCGATCACAAGGATGCCGGCAACCCGACGACCGTGACCTCCGAGGCCAACTGGAGTACGTTCTTCGTGGCCGGCGACGGCATCCGCGGTGCGTTCACCGCAGATGTGGCGCCGGAGCAGCGCGGCGCGGTCGAGACCATGAACTACCCGACGCTCGCCGGCGCGCAGGACCGCTCCGCGTACGTCTGGACGCCGCCGGGGTACGACTCCGACCGTGAAGAGCCGTACCCGGTCTTCTTCCTCCAGCATGGAGGCGGACAGACGTGGAGCGACTGGATCCAGGTCGGTCGTGCCGCGCAGATCCTCGACAACCACTATGCGAACGGAACGATCCGTCCCATGGTCGTGGTGATGGCGAACGGCAACGGAGTGGATTATCCGAAGGAGATCATGCAGAAGCTGATCCCGACGACCGAGGCCGCGTACAACGTCAGCTCCGATCCCTCGCAACGCGCGTTGGCCGGACTGTCGATGGGGTCGGGTCATGCATTGAGCACGCTCTACGCCAATCCGGGCGAGTTCGCCTACATCGGTGCGTTCTCCGCGTTCACGGCTCCGCCGGCGAACGCGAACGTCGAGGCGATCAACGCGGGAACGAAGCTCCTTGCCGTCTACACCGGTGACATCCAGGACTTCACCTATCAGAACACGATGTCGCTGATCACGGCGTTGGAGAGCCGGGGCATCGCGCACGAGTTCCACCCGCCGATCCCCGGTCCGCACAGCTGGGACGTGTGGCAGAAGGCGCTGATCGACTTCGCGCCGAAGCTGTTCGCGGCCGAGACGGCATCGGGCATCCCCGTGACTGCGGCGATCGCAGAAGGGGAGAACGGTGTGCTCGCGATGACCGTCGCCGATTTCGGAGCGGGGATCGCCCTGTCGGCACCGCAGAACGTCGGTGACCGCCTGCGGTTCACCGGCGAACTGCCCGAGGTCGCTGTGACCGACTCCCGCACCGCGCAGCAAGCGGGGCTGGGTGGATGGACCGTCGCCGCGCAGGCGCAGCCGTTCACCTCGCTCGGTCAGACGATCCAGGCCGATCATCTGGGCTGGGCGCCCAAGGTGCTCACGCCGCGGGCCGGTCTGTCCGCGGGGGAGTCACTGACCACTGCGCTGGACGGCGGCCTGGGACTCTCGGCTTCGGGCGAGCTGGCAAGTGCGTCATCGGACGGTCGCTTCGGCTCCGCGAAGCTCGGAGCCGGTCTGCAGCTGGAGGTGCCCGTAGATACACAGCCGGGGTCTTACTCCAGCATCCTGTCCATCTCGCTGTTCCCGGTCGACTGACCGCGGAACCCGGAACCGTGCGGCCGGTCGATTCATCGTCCGGCCGCACGACGGTTTGGAGCACCCATGAACCTGCACCCGCTTCCCGCTCTCGGCGCGACCGGACTCGCGCTCGCACTCATCTTCGGGCAGCCGATGGTCCCGATCGCATTCGGCGGGGTCACCGCCGACCCGTCGCCGGCTATCAACGGACCGTCAGCGCCGACGGAGGCCGCCGACCCCGCAGACGATCCCACCGCGGGTACCACCTGGGCGCTGCAACCGGCGCAGGGCGGTGCGCCCGACGGTCGCGTCTCGTTGCGGCACCGGGTCGAACCGGGGGCGTTCGTGGCGGAGAGTCTTGCGCTGTCCAACTTCGGCGCCGAGCCCGCGACGTTCGCCGTCTATGCGAGTGACGGCGTCGTCGGACGCGACGGCAGCTTCGACCTGATCCCTGCAGGGCAGGATTCGGTCGACGGGGGAGCATGGGTGGCGCTGGGCGCGGTCGATGGAGCCACGCCCCGAGAGGATGGCGGCTTCGCGGTCAGTGTCCCCGCGGGAGAGACGGTGGCTGTTTCCGTGCGCATCGAGATCCCCGCGGATGCATCGCCTGGTGACCATCCCGCAGGAATCGTCGCCGAGCTGCTCCCCGACGCCGCTTCGGAGGTCCAGCTCGCCTCGCGTGTCGGTGTGCGCGTGCATCTGCGAGTGTCCGGCGACATCATGACCGGTGTGCGACCGCAGGCATTGCAGGCGTCGTACGAGCCGTCGTGGAATCCGTTTGCTCCGGGCATCCTGACCGTGCGCTACGACCTGACCAACACCGGCAACGTGCGGGTGGGGGCGCAGACGGTCGTCGATGCCGCCGGCCCGTTCGGCCTGGTCGCCAGCGACCAGGCCGCTGATCCGCAACGGGAGATCCTGCCGGGGCAGTCCGTCGCCGCGCAGGTCGAGATGCCGATGTGGCCGGTGTTCTTCGTGGACGGACGAGCGGTCGCGACGCCGGATGCGGTCGGTGATGACGAGATCGAGGGGACGATGGAGGCAGGCGTCGAGTCGTTCACGGCGTGGACCGTGCCGTGGTCGCAGCTCGTGCACATCGTGCTCGCGGTATCAGGGGTGCTTCTGTTCCATCGACTGCGCACGCGCTCGGCTGCACGCGTGCAGGCACGCATCGATGCGGCCGTCGCCGCAGCGCAGGGGGCGAGATCCGGCGATCCCTCCTGACTGCCCGTGAGGCGGTCCGAGGCGGGAAGCGTGCCCCGTTCCGATGCGGGCGCAGGTCAGTGGCGTGTGCCGGGGAAGCCCGTCGACTCGCGCCGTACGATCCGGAAGTCGGGAGTGACGGTGCGCGGTGGGCGCCGGTCGCCCTTCTCCTCGATGCGCTCGATCAGCAGGTCGACGGCAGACGCGGCGATCTGCTCGCGGCCGACATCGACGCTCGTCAGTGACGGCACCGAGAAGTGCGCCTCGTCGGTGTTGTCGAAGCCGATCACGGCCACATCCTCCGGAACCCGCATCCCGCTCTCACCCAGCGCGCGCAGGGCGCCGAGCCCCATGGAGTCGTTGAGCGCGAAGACCGCATCGAAGGCGATGCCCTCGTCGATGAGCTGTCGGGTCGTCTCGGCTCCGGCGGCATGGTTCCAATGGATGCTGGGACGGATCAGACGCTGATCGACGGGGATACCCGCCTGATCGAGTGCTTCGAGGTAGCCGTCCAGACGCAGACTCGCCGAGCTCACTTCGATGCCGCGCTGCTCTTCGGCGCCGATGATGGCGATGCGTCGGCGGCCCGTGTCGATGAGGTGCTCGACGGCGGCTCGCGCAGACGTGGTGTTGTGCATCGCCACGTGATCGGTGGGCCCGTTGAAGATGCGTTCGCCGAGCAGCACCAGGGGGAAATCGGTGTCGAGCGCGCTCGCATCGCTCTGCCCGAGGGCGGAAGGGCTGAACACGAGGCCATCTGTCAGTCGCAGCCGTCCGCCGCTCACAGCCTGGAGTTCACGAGAGCGCTCGCCGCTCGTCTGTTCCACGACGACTCCGAGACCGCGCACATCCGCGGCGCGGATGACCGCATCGGCGAGCTCGGCGAAGTAGTTCTCCCGAAGCGCAGGCACCGCCAGACCGATGACGCCGGTCTTGCCTGACCGGAGGCCGCGGGCGGACAAATTGGGGCGGTAGTCGAGCTCGTCGATCGCGGCCTGCACGCGGTCGCGTGTGTCAGGTCGCACGTGCGGGAAGTCGTTGATGACGTTCGAGACGGTCTTGATCGACACGCCGGCGAGGCGCGCGACGTCGTGCATCGTCGAACCCATGACCCACCCATCGCGCACCGTGCCGCCGCTGCGGCACATTCCCCATACTCTAGCTTCCGCCCCGCGCGGTGCTGTGGACCGCGCGGCAGGACACTGCCGGGCATGCGGTGCCCCGTAGGATGGCGCAATGCCGACCGAGTCACGCCGACCTGCCCGCCCTGAGCGGATCAGTCCACGCCTGGTGGTCGACGATGTCCACGACCAGCTGCTCCGCCTGATCATCGATGGTCACCTGCCGGCGGATTCCCCTCTGAGCATCGATGCGCTCGCGCGGGAGTTCGGCGTATCGAGCAGCCCGGTCCGCGAGGCGCTCACACGTCTGGAGGGCACGGGATTGGTGCAGCGGCTGGCGCTGAGGGGCTACCGGGTGGCGCCGGCGCTCACCGCCGCGGAGCTCGCGGATCTGATCGACGCGCGGTTGCTGCTCGAGCCGGCTGTGGCGGCCACCGCCGCGCGGCGGGCGGCGCGGGACGAGCTCATCGATGAGCTCGACGCGAGCGTCATCGCATTGGAGACGGCACCGCTCGGCGAGGAGTTCGACTCATTCCGCGCGTACTACGAGGCGGATCGTGAGTTCCATCGCGCGATCGTCGCCGGCACCCAGAACCGTTTCCTGCTGCACGCCTATGATGCGCTGGGCAGTCATGTGCAGAGGTTCCGTCTGTTCTCCGGTCGTGGGGTCACGGATGCCGCCGACACGGTCGCCGAGCACCGCGCGATCGCCCTCGCCATCGCGTCGGGCGATGCGGATGCGGCAGAAGACGCGATGCACGCTCACCTTTCCGGAGTGCGGGAGCGCGCGCTCGCGGAGCTCGACATCTGACCTCTTCGCTCTTCTCGTCCGCTACTGAACACGGTGCGCTCGGGTGATCCGCTCTGCCCTGAGCGGCGCCGAATCGCGCGCGGAGGCGGCTGCTTCGTCGCGCCCTCGGAGCCGGATCTGTGCGAAGGATGGGTGACGAGACAATCATGACCGTGTATCGTGCATGATATCCGATTCGATGGAGTTGATGGATGATGGCGCTCACCGCCGACGATTGGCCGATCGCGGCCGCCATGCTGCCGTTCACGGCCCAGCTGCCGCTGAGTGCGGACGACGACGCACTCCGGCAGGAGTGGAGCGCCACCCTGCAGGAGGTGGCGGACGCCGAGTTCACCCATGTCGACCTGACCGACTCCTGGCTTCGATACGGCGATCTCGACGCGCACGGTCGCGAGGCGTTCCGGGCCGCGCTCGATGCGACCGGCCTGCGGGCGGCCTCCGTCTCGGCCATCCGGCGGAGTGTCATCGATCGTGAGTCCGGCGAGGAGAACCTCGCTTACAGCCACCGCACGCTCGACTTCGCCGCGGAACTCGGGATCGGGATCGTATCGGTCGGGCTTCACCAGGCGCTGACGAGTCGCCAGCGGGAGCAGCTGTGGTTCTGGACGGTCGAGGGGCACCGCGACCTCCCTGATGACGCCGAGGCCTGGAACCTGGCGGTGCGGCGGTTCCGTGAACTCGGTGCGCACGCGGCCGACCTCGGCATCCTCCTCTCGCTCGAGATGTACGAGCACACCTATCTGGGGACTGCGGACTCGGCGGTGCGCCTGGTCGAGGACATCGGGATGGCGGAGGTCGGGCTCAACCCCGATGTCGGGAACCTGATCCGGCTGCATGAGCCGATCGAGGACTGGCGCGAGGTCCTGGCGAAGACGTTGCCGTTCACCAATTTCTGGCACGTCAAGAACTACACGCGCGATGAGCATCCGGCCTCGGGCGCGGTCACCACGATGCCGGCCTACCTCGAGAGCGGCCTCATCGACTACCGCTCCGCGTTCCGGCTGGCGATCGAGAACGGGTTCCAGGGAGTCATCTGCACCGAGCACTACGGTGGCGACGGACTGAGCATGAGCGCCGCCAACCGCGACTATCTGCGAGGACGCATCCTCCCTCGCCGTGACTACGCGCCCGGCACCAGCCGTGTCGCCCAGCAGCTGCCGGAGTTCGCGTCATGACCCGCATCCTCTCCGATCCTGACACCTTCGTCGCTGAGGCGCTGGACGGTCTGGTGCTCGCGCATGCGGACGTACTGCGCCGGGTCGAGGGCGGCATCGCCCGACGCTCTGCGCTCGAACCCGGCAAGGTCGCGGTCATCGTCGGCGGCGGGTCCGGCCACTACCCCGCTTTCGCGGGGATCGTGGGAGTCGGGATGCCCGCGGCTGCGGTGTGCGGCAACATCTTCTCCTCACCGTCGGCGGGCCAGGCCGTGCAGGTCGCCCGCGCGGTGGAGGTGGGCGGTGGTGTGCTCTTCAGCTACGGCAACTACGCCGGAGATGTGATCCACTTCGGGGAGGCCGAGCGCCGGCTCCGTGACGAAGGCCTCGACGTACGCACGGTGCTGGTGACCGACGACATCGCCAGCGCGCCGGTGGACGAGGCCGAGAAGCGCCGCGGTATCGCCGGAGACCTCTGCGTCTTCCGCATCGCCGGTGCCGCCGCAGAGCGGGGCGACTCCTTCGACGAGGTGGAGCGGCTCGCGCGCCATGCGAACGACCGCACCCGCACGATCGGTGTGGCGTTCTCGGGCTGCACGGTCCCCGGGACGATCGAGCCCCTGTTCGAAGTTCCCGAGGGGATGATGTCGATCGGGCTCGGCATCCACGGCGAACCCGGCATCCGCGATGTGCCGGTGCAGGGAGCGGAGGAACTCGCGCGCACCCTGCTCGAGCCGCTGCTGGAGGAGCGACCGACCGGTGCGGGCTCCCGCGTCTCGCTCATCGTGAACGGTCTCGGGACGGTGAAGTACGAAGAGCTCTTCGTCCTGTTCGGATACCTGCATCGCGCGCTCGAGAGCGCGGGGATCACGGTCGCCAGCCCACTGTGCGGCGAGCTTGTGACCAGCCTCGACATGGGGGGCGTCTCGGTCACCCTGCTCTGGTTGGACGAGGAGTTGGAGACGCTGTGGGATGCCCCCGCCGCGTCACCGGCGTTCCGTCGCGGCGCGGTCGCGTCATCTGCGACCGCAGAAGCGAAGGCGTTGAATCGCGAGCGATCCGTCGAGGCGGACGTGGTGGATCGGCAGCCGGCATCCGCGGCGTCTCAGCGGGCCGCCGCCCTGGCGCGTGAGCTGCTGTCGGCCGCGCGCGACGCCGTGATCGCGGAGTCCGAGAACCTGGGGGCGCTCGATGCCATCGCCGGCGACGGTGACCACGGCATCGGTATGAGCCGGGGGCTCGAGGCGGCGGTGGCCGCGGCATCCGCTGCGTCTGCGGAGCACGGGCTCGCCGCCCTGATGGCGGCGGCGGGCGAGTCGTGGTCGGAGGTCGCCGGGGGCACGTCGGGGGCGCTGTGGGGAGCAGCGCTGTCCACGTTCGGTCGCATCGCCGAGGCCGCGGGTGCGGAGAGTGCGCCCGCACTGGCGGATGCGGTGACCGCGGCGCGGGAGCGGATCGTCGCGCTCGGGGGCGCAGAGGCCGGAGACAAGACCATGCTCGATGCGCTCCTGCCCTATGAAGCAGAGCTGCGGCGATCCATCGCGGAGGGGTCCTCGGTGGAGGAAGCACTCCGTGCCGCTGGCACCGCGGCGACTGTGGCAGCGGAGGCGACCGCGGCACTGCGTCCCCGCAAGGGGCGCGCGCGTCCCCTGGCGGAGCGCAGCATCGGGCATCCTGATCCGGGGGCGGTGTCCTTCGCGTTGGTCGTCGAGGTCGTCGCGTCCCGCGTCGATACAGGAACGGAAGAGCGAGAAGGAGAGCGATCGTGAGCGGCTGGAACATCGTCATCGGCGCGGATGACGCGGGGTACGCGTACAAGGAGGTCCTGCGAGATCTGCTGGAGACCGACTCCCGCGTGGAGAGTGTGGTCGACGTCGGGGTGGATGTGGACGGCCACACGCCCTACCCGCGGGTCGCCTCCGAGGCGGCGAGGATGGTCGCGGAAGGGCGAGCCGACCGGGCCCTGCTGGTGTGCGGCACGGGCTTGGGGATGGCGATCGCCGCGAACAAGGTGCGCGGCGTGCGCGCGGTGACGGCGCACGACGGCTACTCGGTCGCCCGTTCGGTGCTCAGCAACAATGCGCAGGTACTCGCGCTGGGTGCGCGGGTCATCGGACCGGAGCTGGCGAAGACGTTGGTGGACGAATGGCTGGGACTGACGTTCGACCCGCAGTCGGCATCTTCGGCCAAGGTGGAGCTGATCGATCAGCTGGAGAAGGAGGAGTCGGCATGAGCGAACGCGTCGCCGTGGTGGGGTCCGGCTACATGGGGGGAGGAATCGCCCAGGTGATCGCCCTTTCCGGTCGGGAGGTCATGCTGGCCGATGTGACGGCGGAGCGCGCGGCGGAGAGTCGCGCGCGCATCGTCCGTGAAGCCGAGCAGTTCGAGAAGCAGGGGCTGTTCCCTGCGGGAGCGACCGCGCGCATCGACGATGCCGTGCGGGCAGCCGCCAGCATCGAGGATGCCGTGACGGACGCCGACATCATCGAAGAGGCCGTGCCCGAGATCCTGTCCGTGAAGCACGACACCCTGCGCCGGATCAGCGCTGCGGCGCCGGCTGCGGCCGTGATCGGCAGCAACACCTCGACCATCTCGATCGCCTCGCTCGCCGAGGCCGTGGAGCGACCGGAGCGCTTTCTCGGGGTGCACTTCAGCAACCCGGCGACGTTCATCCCCGGCGTGGAGGTGATCCCGCACGCGGGGACGGACGCACCCGTGGTGACGCGCATGATCGCGTTGCTCGCGGAGTGCGGCAAGCAGGGGGTCGAGGTTCCCGACGTCACCGGCTTCATCTTGAACCGGCTTCAGTATGCGCTGTTCACTGAGGCGGCGCGTCTGGTCGAGGAGGGCGTGGCTTCCGCTGAATCCGTGGACGCGATCGCGCGCACGACGTTCGGCTTCCGGCTGCCCTTCTTCGGGCCGTTCGCGATCGCCGACATCGCAGGCCTCGACGTGTACGAGTTCTGCTACGGCTCGCTGGGCGAGGCGTACCCCGACCGGTTCGCCGAACCGTCGGTCCTGCGCGAGCGGGTGGCGCGGGGAGACCTGGGCGTCAAGAGCGGAAGCGGATTCCTCGCCACTCCTCCGCAGCGCAGCGCGGAGCTGGTCGCCTACCGGGACCGCGCCTACGCCGCCATGGCGAAGCTGCTGGACGAACTCGGCCCCGCGCCTGTTGATTACTAGACGTATGCCGGTATACCGGCCTCGTCTCCGTTGACACCGCAGGCACCGCCTGCGGTAGGATTACAACGTTAGAAATACAACGTTGTAATCCTAACCACTTCGCGTCCCGATGACCGGGTGGGGCATTGAACAATGAAGTCCAGTATCCGAAGGGAAACACAGTGAAGACGAAACATGCTCTCGCTGCGGCACTCACTCTCGTCCTCGCGGGCGGGCTCGTCTCGTGCGCCGACGGCGGTGACGAAGCGGGCGGCGGCAACGAGGCCACGAACTGCACCAACACGATCGAGAAGAAGGATCTTCCGGTCGTCACGATGTGGGCGTGGTATCCGAACATGGAGCTCGTCGTCGACAACTTCAACAAGGCGAGCGACGACGTCCAGGTGTGCTGGACGAACGTCGGCCAGGGCGGCGATGAATACGACAAGTTCCAGACCGCCATCACCGCCGGTACGGGCGCACCGGACGTCGTCATGATCGAGGCCGACCGCATCCCCACCTTCCAGGTGCAGAATGCGATCGTCGACATCGCCTCCTTCGGCTACGAAGACGTGAAGGCCGACTACAGCGAAGGTGCCTGGAAGGACGTGTCCGTCGGAGAAGGGGTCTACGGCGTCCCGGTCGACGGCGGCCCCATGGGCATGATCTACCGCAAGGACATCTTCGATACCTACGGCATCACTCCTCCCACCACCTGGGCCGAGTACGAGGCCGCGGCGCAGAAGGTCAAGGACGCCGGCGGTCCGCTCTTCGGCGACTTGGGCGCCAACGTTCCTGCCGTCATGATGGCGCTGCAGTACCAGAACGGTGCTGAGCCCTTCACCTATGACGCCGCCGACCCCGAGAAGATCGCGATCAACCTCAACGACAGCGCGTCGAAGGAGGTGCTCGACTACTGGGACGGGCTGGTGGAGAAGGGTCTGGTCGGAACGCAGGACCAGTTCACTCCCGAGTACATCGCCGGTGTCATCGGCGGCGACTATGCCACCTACATCTCGGCGGCCTGGGCTCCCGGGTACCTGACGGGTGCCGGTGTCGGCGAGGGTGAGGACGCCGGTGTCTGGGCTACTGCTCCGCTGCCGCAATGGGACTCTGCCGACCCGACCTATGTCAACTGGGGCGGTTCCGCGTTCTCCGTCACGAGCCAGGCGAAGAACCCCGAGCTCGCGGCCAAGGTCGCATTCGGTGTTTACGCCGACGAGGCCTCGCTCACGGACGGATGGCAGAACCAGGTCATCTTCCCGCTGAACCTCGCCGCGCTCAACTCACCCGACTTCGAGAACTACGCTGTGCCGTTCTTCGACGGGCAACTGGCGAACAAGGACGTCTACGTCCCGGCGGCCAACGGCTACACGGGTATGACGTACACGCCGTTCGGTGCGTACTATTTCGACGCCTTCAACGAGCAGCTCGCGTCGATCAACGAGGGGTCCGTCTCCGGCGCGGAAGCTGCTGACGCGCTCCAGGAATCGGTTGTCAAGTACGCCGAAGAGCAGGGCTTCACGGTCAAGTGATCCTGCGCGCGGCGGGTCGTCCGTACACTCGGGCGGCCCGCCGCGTCCTCCCCTCCCTCTAGATCCAGGAGTCATCCATGACCGTCGATATCGCGGTTCGCCCGAAGACATCGAAGAAGAGCAGCAGTCCGCGTCGACGCGGCGGCTCCGCCCGCGGCGGAGTGGGCTGGGCGTTCGTCGCACCATTCGCGATCGTCTTCCTCGCGCTGCTCGTCACTCCGCTGCTCTACGCGCTCTATCTGAGCCTGTTCCAGACGAAGCTGATCGGCGGGACGACCTTCGTCCTGTTCGACAACTACGTCAAGGCCTTCACCGATCAGAACTTCCTCGACGGCATCCGCTTCGTGATCGGGTTCTCGGCGATCCTGATCCCGCTGCAGATGGCTGTGTCGCTCGGGGTCGCGCTGATCCTCGACGCCGTGGTGAGCCGTTTCGCGCGCTTCTCGCGCCTCATGATCTTCCTGCCCTACGCCATCCCCGCCGTCATCGGCGCGCTGATGTGGGGTTTCCTGTACAGCAAGAGCTTCGGGCCGATGGCCGAGATCTTCGGGATCTTCGGCATGGCCGGCCCGGACCTGCTCAGCCGCGACCTCATCTTCTTCGGGCTCCTCAACATCGTGACCTGGCAGTGGGCCGGGTACTACATGATCATCATCTACGCGGCACTGCAGGGCATCGATCCGACGCTCTACGAAGCCGCGCGCATCGACGGTGCGAGCGGATGGCAGATCACCCTGCGCATCAAGATCCCGCTGATCGCGCCCGCTCTGCTGCTGATCCTGGTGTTCGCGCTGATCGGCACGCTGCAATTCTTCAACGAACCGCAGATCCTGCGATATCTGGCTTCCGGAGCCATACCGTCCGACCTCACGCCGAACATGTACGCCTATCAACAGGCCTTCGCGCTGGCCAACTACAACTACGGTTCGGCGATCTCCTTCGCCCTCGGTGCCGTCGTGTTCGTCTGCGTCTACCTCTTCATGTTCATCACCCGAAAGCGCGGGAGCTTCCTGTCATGACGACCCTCACCGACTCCGGTCGCGCCGCGCGCCGCCGGCACCTGCCTCTTCAGGTCCTCCTCGGGTTCCTGGTCGTGTACTTCCTGATCCCGTTCTGGTGGGTCATCGTCAACAGTTCGAAGGACGCCGCCGGGCTCTTCGGCGGGGGCAGCTCGCTGTGGTTCTCAGGTGACATCGACTACTGGGGGAACCTGGTCGAGCTGTTCAGCTTCCAGAACGGCATCTACGCCCGCTGGATGTTGAACTCCGCACTGTACGCCTTCGTCGGCGGCATCGGTGCCACGGTGCTCGCGGTGATGGCGGGCTACGGATTCGCGAAGTTCCGCTTCCGGGGGCGCAGCTTCAGCTTCGCCGTGCTGCTGGGCTCCGTCATGGTTCCCACCACCGCGTTGGTCATCCCGACCTTCATCCTGTTCTCGCAGCTGGGGCTGACGAACACGATCTGGGCCGTGATCCTCCCGACGCTGCTGAACCCGTTCGGGGTGTACCTCATGAACATCTACACCCGCGAGGCCGTGCCGGACGAGTTGCTGGACGCGGCGCGCGTGGACGGCGCGGGGGAGATGCGGACGTTCCTGCAGGTGTCCCTCCCGCTCATGCGCCCCGCGATCGTCACAGTCCTGCTGCTCTCGGTCGTGGCCTCCTGGAACAACTACTTCCTGCCGCTGGCGATGCTGTCCGACAACCGCCTCTTCCCCGTCACGGTCGGAATCGGCATGTGGCAGGGCATCGCTTCCGCCAACAACGCCGGCGGCACCTCGCTGTGGAGCATCATCATCCTCGGCTCTCTCGTCTCGGTGATCCCCCTGGTCATCGCGTTCCTCACCTTGCAGAAGTACTGGCAGGGTGGGCTCTCCATCGGAAGTCTCAAGTAGCCCCTGCTGCGGCGACCTCCGCTCTGTCCACGCAGATTCTCTCCACGTAAAGGTGAAAATGATCAACGCACGACTCGCCATCGACCCGCACTTCACTGTCGGCGACATCAACAGACGACTCTTCGGATCGTTCGTCGAGCACCTGGGACGGTGCGTCTACGGGGGGATCTACGAGCCGGGTCATGCGACGGCCGATGCCGACGGCTTCCGGGGCGACGTCAAGGAGTTGGTCAAAGAGCTGGGGGTCTCCACGATCCGCTATCCCGGGGGGAACTTCATCTCGGGCTACCGCTGGGAGGATGGCGTCGGGCCGCGCACCGAGCGGCCCCGCCGACTGGATCTGGCCTGGCACTCGATCGAGACCAACGAGATCGGTCTCGACGAGTTCGCCGGCTGGGCCGACGGCATCGGCAGCGAGCTGATGTACGCCGTGAACCTCGGTACTCGCGGCATCGAGTCGGCACTCGATGTGCTCGAGTACACGAACGTCGCCTCCGGGACGTTCTGGTCGGAGAAGCGCATCGCGAACGGCAAGAAGGACCCGTACAACGTGCGCATGTGGTGCCTGGGCAACGAGATGGACGGCCCCTGGCAGGTCGGCCACTCCACCGCGCACGAATACGGCCGGCTGGCGGTCAAGACGGCGCGGGCGATGCGCATGATCGACCCGGATCTCGAGCTCGTGGCCTGCGGCAGCTCGAGTGCGTCGATGCCCACGTTTGGCGAGTGGGAGCGGGTGGTGCTGGAGGAGACCTACGACGAGGTCGACTTCATCTCCTGCCACGCGTACTACGAGCCCAAGGGGGGCGATTACGAGAGCTTCCTGGCATCCGCGGTCGACATGGACCGGTTCATCGAGGCTGTCGTGGCTACGGCAGATCACGTGAAGGCGCTGCGGCGCAGCGACAAGACGCTCAACATCTCGTTCGACGAGTGGAATGTCTGGTACCAGTCGCGCTTCAACGACGTCGAGAAGATCACCGACGCGAACGACTGGCCGATCGCTCCGCGCCTGCTCGAGGACTCGTATTCCGTGATCGATGCGGTCGTGTTCGGCAACCTGCTGATCTCTCTGCTGCGTCATGCCGACCGGGTGACGGCCGCGAGCCTCGCGCAGCTGGTGAACGTCATCGCCCCGATCATGACCGAGCCGAACGGCAAGTCCTGGCGTCAGACGACCTTCTTCCCCTTCGCGATCACCTCCCGTCTCGCACGGGGACGTGCACTGGAAGTGCGTCTCGAGGCACCGACCTACGAGACCTCGGCCTACGGCGACGTGTCTCTCGTGGACGCGGTCGCCACGCACGATGAGGAGAGCGGTGACACGGCGATCTTCCTCGTGAACCGCAGCCTGACCGAAGAGGTCACTGTGCAGGTGGACGTGAGCCGGCTCGGCGCCGTGTCGGTGACCTCGGCTCAGACCCTGCAGGACGACGACATCCATGCGCGCAATACGATCGATGACCCGGAGCGCGTGGGCATGCAGGAGAACACGTCGGCGCAGGTCGACGGCGGTGTGATCTCGATCACCCTGCCCGCCGTCTCGTGGACGGCGGTAACGGTGCGATGACACTTCAGGATGCGGGTGAGGTGACAGCTGCGGTCCTTCGTGTCGACGGCACACGCATCCTGAACGGGGATCGCCCGACGCTGCTGCGGGGGTTCGGGCTCGGCGGGTGGATGAACATGGAGAACTTCATCACCGGGTACGCGGGCACCGAGACGCAGCATCGCAAAGCGCTGGGCCGGGTGCTGGGTGACGAGGCGTACGAGAGGTACTTCTCTCGGTTCCTCTCGGTGTTCTTCACCGATGCCGACGCTGCGCACGTGCGCAGCCTGGGCATGAACTCCGTGCGCATCCCCTTCAACTACCGACACTTCGAAGACGACGCCGAGCCGTTCGTCATGAAGGAGGAGGGCTTCGTGCTGCTGGATCGCGCGGTCGAGACGTGCGCTCGGCACGGGATCTACGCGATCCTCGACCTGCACGCCGTGCCGGGCGCGCAGAACCAGCACTGGCACAGCGACAACCCGACCCAGTGGGCGCATTTCTGGGCGCAGCGGCAGTTCCAGGACCGGGTCGTGCACCTGTGGGAGCGCATCGCCGAGCGCTACCGCGGTAATCCGTGGGTGGCGGGATACAACCCGATCAACGAGCCGGGGGATGCCGAGGGGACGACGATCGGACCGTTCTATCGACGACTCGAGGCGGCGATCCGCGCGATCGATCCCGACCACATCCTGTTCCTGGACGGCAACCGCTACTCCACGCAGTTCGACCAGCTCGGTGACCCGCTGCCGAACTGCGTCTACACGGCGCACGACTACGCCCTTCCTGGGTTCGCGGACGGTGGTCCGTATCCCGGGGTGAGCAGAGGGCAGTACATCGACCGCGACAAGGTCGAACAGACGTTCCTGCAGCGCACTGCCTACATGCGCGAGACGGGGACCCCGATCTGGGTCGGGGAGTTCGGGCCGGTGTACACGGGGGAGCCAGCACGGGATGAGCAGCGCTATCAGCTGCTGGAGGATCAGCTCGAGATCTATGCGCGTCACGATGCCAGCTGGGCGTTGTGGACCTACAAGGACATCGGACTGCAGGGAGGGGTCAGCACCGATCCGGACTCGGACTACATGCGTCGCATCGCACCCGTGCTGGAGAAGAAGAGCCGGCTCGGCGTCGACTCATGGGGCTCGACCGACGCCAGCGTGCGTGACGTGCTCGAGCCGTTGGAGCGGCTGTTCGAGACCGAGTTCCCCGACTTCGCGCCGTTCCCCTGGGGTGCGCGGCGGTGGATCCACGGGCACGTGCGTCACGTGATGCTCGCGGAGGCGATGGTGGGGGATTACGCGCGCGCATTCACCGGAGTGAGCGCGGACGAGGCGGAATCGCTCGCGGATGCCTTCGCATTCGAGAACTGCGTGCGTCGCGAACGGCTGGAGCGGATCATCTCGAGCCCTCGGTGAGAGCCGCGCATAGACTGCGACAGGACCACGGCGGGTGGAGAAGGAGTCTCGACATGAATGAACGCAACTGGGCGGGCAACCTCACGTATCGAGCAGCGACGCTCGCGCATCCGACATCGGTGGAGGAGGTGCGCGCGCTCCTGGCGCAGGGCGGCCCGGTGCGCGTGCTCGGATCGCGCCACTGCTTCAACGACATCGCCGACACCGATGGCACGCTGATCGCGCTGGACCGCCTGCCCGCGGTGTTCGAGGTGAACGGGCAGCGTGATGCCGTGCGCGTCTCGGGCGCCCTGCGCTACGGCGACATCGCGCCGCTGCTGGAGGCCGAGGGGCTCGCGCTCGCGAACCTCGCCTCGCTGCCGCACATCTCGATCGCCGGAGCAGTGGCCACCGGAACCCACGGCTCGGGAGACGCGATCGGGTCACTGGCGAGCGCTGTCCGCGCGCTCACGATCTTCACGGCGTCCGGTGAGATCCGCACGCTGCGTCGGGGCGACGACGACTTCGACGGCGCCGTCGTGAGCCTCGGCGCGCTCGGCGTGGTGCTCGATGTCACGCTCGACGTGGAACCGACGTACCTGGTCTCGCAGTTCGTGTTCGAGCACCCCAGCTGGGATGCCGTGCTCGCAGACTTCGACGAGGTCACGTCGATCGGCACCAGCGTCAGCCTTTTCTCGACCTGGGAGCGCACCGACTTCGTGGACCAGATCTGGGTCAAGCAACGTCAGCCCGAGGCGCGCGAGGCCGCGCGGGAGTCTCTGTTCGAGCGTCTGGGCGCGGAGCCGGCGGCGGCGAAGCGGCATCCGATCCTCGGCGTCGACCCCATCGCCTGCACCGAGCAGCTCGGGGTCGCGGGGCCGTGGTTCGAGCGCCTCACCCACTTCAAGCTGGAGTACACGCCGTCGGCTGGCGCCGAGCTGCAGAGCGAGTACCTCGTGCCGCGCGCGGATGCCGTCGCGGCGATCCAGGCGGTGCGGATGCTGGCCGGCCAGATCGCACCGCTGCTGCTCGTCAACGAGATCCGCACCGTGCGCGCGGACGACCTGTGGCTGAGCTCGTCGTACGGCACCGATGCCGTCGGCATCCACTTCACCTGGAAGCCCGAGCAAGAGGCGGTCCGGGCGCTGCTCCCCACGATCGAGGCCGCACTGCCCGAGACCGCGCGCCCGCACTGGGGCAAGGTGTTCACGCTCGACGGTGCCGAGGTGCGCTCGCGCTACCCGCGCTTCGACGACTTCGCCGCGCTCGCGGCCACGTACGACCCCGAGCGTCGGTTCGTGAACCCCTACCTGGAGCGGTTGGGGCTGTAGGCCGCGAGGCCCACCTCGGGGTGGTCGCATAACGTCGCCTCGCGGCGAACGATGGGGCACCCCGCGACACCTTCAGGTCGAGAAGGGGCGCGATGTGTCACCTTCACGGGGCGGATGCGGCATCTCGAGACGCCTTCGGATGCACGGGGTCGCTTGACGTGGCTGACTCGGTCCGCGGAGTCTTCACCCGCCCATCGAGGAGTCCGTTGCGCCGCATCCTTGCTTTCTGAAATCTGTTACCGGTAACATCATGTGAGCAGTGATCATCACACGGCCCGCCCGGGCCGCCCGGACCCGCGCTGCGTGAGGCTCCGGTATCTCAAGGAGGAGAGTGCATGAAGAGCATCACCGGAGTCCATCTCCGTCGGCACGGTGACCGTGCCGTAAGCCGTCGTCCGGTACGCGGATACCAGCAGCGGCATCCTCGACAGGCACGCTGAGCGCACCCGCACGGTGGAGGCATCCCTCGCCGCGGACATCACGCGGCGTGACCCACCTGCGCGCACTCCCATCGACCCCATAAGGGGACCGGAGCCGCCCCGCGGCGATCCACCGCGACGGGATCTCTCGGTCGCTTCCCACCTTCGCCTGAGGGCACCCCTCGACGGCCTCCTCCCGCGAGGGAAAGGCCGCCATCGGTGCGCGCCCGCGCGCCTTCGAGCGAATCGATCCACAAGGAGAACAGCAGTGAAATCACATCTCAGATCCACCGATCGGCACCGTCGCCGGTCCGCATCGCGCCCCGCTGCGTTGCTGGGGGTCGCCGCCCTCATCGCCTCATCGGTGACAGCCGTCGGGCTGCCGGGGGCGGCATTCGCCGCGCCGTCGGACATCATCGAGAACGGCACCTTCGAGAGCGGGCTCTCGGGGTGGACCGCGCCCCTGGGCGGGACGCTGAGTGCGAGCACGGATGCGCGCACCGGCGCGAAGTCTCTCGCGATCAGCGATCGTTCCAGCTTCCAGTCCGGCCCCACGGCCACGGTGACCGGTCTGCTGAAGACCGATCAGTCCTACGATCTCTCGCTCTCGCTCAAGTTCGATGCCGGACGCGCCACCCAGAGCTTCAACGTGGTGCTGTGCACTTCGACGCGCAGCCGTTGTGACGTCGTGGGGTCCACGACGGCGACGGCAGGCGAGTGGTCCACCGTCGAGAAGACCTTCACGCCGCTGACGGCCGACTACGACATCATGTTCGTCGAGACCCCCTGGAACACCGACGTGCAGTCATTCGTGATCGACGACGTCTCCCTGACCACCGACGGCGGGGCCCCTGCGGTCGCCGAGCCGCCGGCGGTGCCGGGCAACCTGCTTCCGGACGGTCGGTTCGTCTCCGACCTGACGGGCTGGACGAACGCCCGCGGCGGCACGCTGAGCCTCAGCGACGATGCGGCGAGCGGAGCTCACTCGCTGAAGGTGGCGGGCCGTGAGAACACCCAGTCAGGCCCTTTCGCGAGCGTCGCGGACAAGATCGAACTCGGTGCCTCCTACCGGCTCACCGGCAAGCTCAAGTACGACGAGGGCAACGCCACCCAGCAGTTCAACTTCACGTTCTGCCCCACGAACTTCAACGGTTGCGCCGACTACGGGCACACCTTCACGAAGGGCGAATGGGGCACGTTCTCGCAGGAGTTCACGGCCGAGGCCAAGCACGTCGCCGCGGGCTGGCTGTTCGTGGAGACTCCGTGGGGTTCTGCCGCACTGCAGGACTTCTTGATCGACGAGCTCTCGCTCGTCAAGATCGCGGATGCGCCGGAGGGACCCGCTTTCACGAGTCTGGAGAAGGTGCAGACCAAGCCGATCGGGGACCACAACCCGCTCGTCGGGCACAAGTTCGGCGCCGACCCGCACCACCTCGTCTACAACGGTCGTCTCTACGTCTACTCGACCGATGACACCCAGCAGTACGACCTGAACAGTAAGGATGAGAACGGCCTGCCGACGCAGTCGAACGGCTATGGCGGCATCACCCGGCTCAACGTGATGTCGACGACCGACATGGTCAACTGGGTCGACCATGGCACGGTGCCGGTGGCTCGCGAGGGCGGTGCCGCCCCGTGGGCCCGCAACTCCTGGGCTCCGGCTGCGATCGAGAAGGACGGCAAGGTCTATCTCTACTTCTGCGACAGCGGAACCGGCACGGCGGTCGTCGTCGGCGGATCGCCGCTCGGCCCGTGGGAAGACCCGCTGGGCAAGAAGATCATCCCCGACACGGTCTCGCGCGAATACATCGCCGAAGGCGGCTTCCCCGCAGGAATGTGGCTCTTCGACCCCGAAGTGTTCATCGATGACGACGGACAGGGCTACCTGTACTTCGGCGGCAACTCGCAGATCGGAACCTCGCCGAACGTGCAGGGGCCGCAGAACCCGAAGTCGACCCGCGTCGCGAAGCTGATGGACGACATGGTCACCCTCGACGGCGACCCGGTCGAGATCGACGCCCCCGGCATGTTCGAGGCCTCGAGCATGTTCAAGCGCGACGGCAAGTACTACTACTCGTACTCGTCGAACTTCCAGGTCAACGAGGCGCCGGGGCTGTACCCGTCGCGTGGTGCGATCGCCTACATGATGACCGATGATCCGATGAAGCTCGGCTCCTCGGAGTACGCGGGTGTGGCGTTCCAGAACCAGGGCACGTTCTTCGGAGCGGGCAACGGTGGCAACAACCACTCCGACATGTTCACCTACAAGGGTGAGACCTACTTCACGTACCACGCGCAGACGCGCGGGGCGGCGTGGGCAGCTGCGCTCGGAACCCCCGGTGCCACGCAGGGCTACCGCTCGGTGCACATCGACAAACTCGAGTTCAACCAGGACGGCACGATCAAGCCGATCGTCGGAACCAAGGCGGGCGTCGCGCAGGTCGAGAGCTTCGACCCGTACCGCACCTTCGAGGCGGAGACCCTTGCCTGGCAGCTCGGCATCACCACGACCAAGACGGATGCCGCCTCGGTCGAGTTCCCCGAGCACAACGGTTCGGGCAACATGGTGCTCTCGGGCGTCGATGACGGGGACTTCTCCGGCATCTCCGGCGTCGACTTCGGTTCCGGCGCCCAGAAGGTGTCTGCGAAGGTGAAGCCGCTGGTTGCCGGGAGTAGCATCCAGGTGCGTCTGGATGACGTCGACGGACCCGTCGTGGCGGAGATCCCCGTCGGCGGCACGGTCGGAGAGTGGACCACGGTCGAGGCCGAGGTCACGGGGGCGACGGGCGAGCACGATGTGTTCTTCGTCTTCGCCGGTGCCGAGGGCACGGATGCCGGGACCGACCTGTTCGAGGTCGACAACTGGGCGTTCACCGCGATCGACGACAGCCCCGGCGCCGAATTGAGCGCGCAGCTGTCGGTCTCTACGGTCGCGGCGGGCGGCTCGGTCACCGTGACCGCCACCGGCGTGACGGCTGCCGAGGTCGAGATCGGTATCGAGAGCACCTACCGTGCGCTCGCGAGCGCGACGACGGCGGACGGTCGGATCGAGGCGACCGTGACGGTCCCCGCCGACATGACGGCGGGAGCGCACCACATCGTGTTGCGTGACGGTGAGACGGAGCTCGCGCGGCTGCCGATCACGGTCACCAGGGCGAGCACCGGCGGCGGTACCGGTGGCGGTACCGACGGTGGTCCCTCTGCCGGCGGTGGAACCGGCGGTACCGACGGCTCCCTCGCGAACACCGGAGGTGATGCGAGTGCGTCACTGACGGCGGCGTGGCTCGGTGTGGTGCTGCTGGCGCTCGGATCCGGATTCTGGGTCCTGCGTCGCCGAGGCCGCTCGGTGATGGAGACCGAGACGGAGTGAGGTGAGGTCGCCGCTTCCTTGCGGTGACCGCCCTCTCCCACCGCCTGCCCCTTCCTGCTGCCCCCACAGCAGGAAGGGGCAGGCTTCCGCCTCGCCGCATCGCTCGGGACATCTCGAGAGATGGCACCGGCCGACACTCCCCTCGCGCACTATCGTTGTACCGTTAGCGGTCATCGTGCGAGGGGGGTTCCATGACCACCGATTCCGCATCTGTCGGCGGTTCACGCAAGCCGAGCATCTACGACGTCGCTGCTCGTGCGGGAGTCTCGCACATGACGGTGTCACGTGTGCTCAACGGGCACCCGAACATCCGCGCGTCCACCAGGGACAAGGTGATGACCGCGATCGACGAGATGCACTTCACTCGCAGCTCGATAGCCCGCGCCCTCGCCACCAACCGGGCCATGCGGATCGGCGTGATCGTCGACAACCCCGGCTTCTACGGACCGAGCAGTGTGCTGCGGGCGATCGAGGATGCCGCCAGGCAGAGCGGTTACGCCGTGAGCAGTTTCTCGGTGGGCGATACAGACGACCGGCGGGTCGACAGCGGTGTCATAGAGCTCGTGACGCAGGGCGTCGATGCTCTGTGCGTGATCGCGCCGCGTGCCTCTTCGCTCGATCTGTTGCGCCAGCAGGCGATCGCTGTGCCCACGCTGGTCGTGAGGGAGGAGCCCGACGGGCAGATGCACACGGCATCCGTCGACCAACGGGCCGGGGCGGAGGCGGCCGTGCGTCATCTGCTCGAGCTCGGGCATCGCACGATTCTGCATATCGCAGGACCACCTGACTGGTTCGATGCGAAGGCCCGTACCGAGGCCTGGCGCGCGGCGCTCGAAGAAGAGGGGCTATCCGTCGTGCCTCCGCTCATCGGTGACTGGTCCTCTGACTCCGGCTACGCTTTCGGCCGCGAACTCGAGCTCGGAGAGGCGACGGCGGTGTTCGTCTCGAACGATCAGATGGCGCTCGGTCTCATGCACGGCCTGGCGGAGCGCGGCATCCGCGTGCCGGAGGACGTGAGCGTTGTCGGGTTCGACGATGTGCCGGACGCACGGCACTATCAGCCCCCGCTCACCACGGTACGTCAGCACTTCGCGCTGCTGGGCGAGGTCGTCATCGGCGAACTGCTCGCGGCGATCGAGGGCGAGGAGACCGGGGAGCGGGAGCTGATCCAACCCGAACTCCGCGTCCGTGCGTCGACAGCGGCGCCTCGGGTCCGGGGTCCCCGGCGCGTCTGAGCCTCCGATTGCACGCCTGAGGCTGTTCTCGGTAACATCACTGCAGGCGGGACCGACGGAGGTGCTCATGCCCAGCCTCGGCTCCGACAAGCCCGGCATCCGCCATGTGGCGGATCGCGCCGGTGTCTCGCACATGACGGTGTCGCGGGTGCTGAACGGTCACCCGAACATCAAGCCCGACACGCGTCGACGCGTGCTCGAGGCGATCGAGGAGCTCGACTACCGCCCGAACATGGTGGCCAGGGCTCTGGCGACCCAGCGCACCCACCGCATCGGCGTGATCATCGAGAGCGCGGTCTCGTTCGGGCCCACCAGCATCCTGCGGGCCGTCGAGATGGCCGCACGCACCTCGGGATACTCGGTCACCGCTGTCGCCCTGCACGAGGGGGAGGCTCTCTCGCCGCAGGACGCGGTCGACAACCTCACCACCCAGGGCGTCGACGCGCTGTGCGTGATCGCCCCTCGCTCGTCGTCGGTGGCAGCGCTCCGGCGCATCTCGTTGAGCGTGCCGATGCTCGTCGTCAAGGCGGATGCCGACCCCACTTTCCTCACCGTCTCGATCGATCAGCACGCGGGCACCTCGCTCGTGGTGGATCATCTCGTCGCTCTCGGGCATCGTGACATCCTCCACATCGCCGGACCGCTCGACTGGCTCGACGCCCGAGCCCGCGAACGTGCGTTCCACACCAGGGCCAAGTCCTGGGGCATCCGGGAGCGCCCCATCGTCGTCGGCGACTGGACCGCCGACTTCACCTACGACTTCGCGAAGGGGCTCACCCGCCTGCCCGACTACACGGCCGTCTTCGTCGCGAACGACGACATGGCGATCGGCCTCATCCACGGATTGCACGACCGTGGTTTCGAGGTTCCCAAGGACCTCAGCGTCGTCGGCTTCGACGATGTGCCGCTCGCCCGCCACTTCCTGCCGCCGCTCACCACGGTCAGGCAGGACTTCGCCGCGCTCGGCGCTGCCGTCGTCGAGATGCTCCGCGCCGCTCTCGAAGAGCGCGAGCTGCCGCAGCTGACGCGTATCCCGACCGAGCTCGTCGCCCGCGGCTCCAGTGCGGCTCCCCGGCAGGTGCGCTGATGGCGACGCGCGCCCCGGTCCCGATCGTCGAACTCACCGGCATCCGCGTCGAGTTCTCCGATGTCGTCGCACTCGACGACATCGACTTCCGGCTGTTCCCCGGCGAGGTGCACGCGCTGATGGGCGAGAACGGCGCCGGCAAGTCGACGCTGATCGGCGTGCTCACCGGAACACGGACCCCGGTCGCCGGCACCGTCGTTGTCGCGGGGGAGGAGCGTCGGTTCTCCGGCGTCGCCGATGCGAGGGCGGCCGGCATCGCGACGGTCTTCCAGGAGACCCAGCTCGGACCGACGCTGAGCGTGGCGGAGAACGTCATGCTCGGACGGGAACGCCGCGCACGCTTCGGCATCGACTGGAAGCGTACGAGAGCGGATGCCGCGGATGCGCTCTCCCGGCTCGGTCTGGACGACATGGATCCGCGGACGCCGATGACGATGCTGTCGCCCGCCCAGAAGCAGCTGGTCGCACTCGCCCGCTCGATGGTCGACGACCCCCGCATCCTCGTCCTCGACGAACCGACGTCGAGCCTGGATCGAGTAGAGGTCGATCTGCTGATGCGCGTGATCAGGGGGCTCCGTGACCGCGGCGTCGCGATTCTGTTCGTCTCGCACTTCCTCGAGCAGGCGTTCGCGATCAGCGACCGCATGACGGTTCTGCGTGGCGGGCGCCTCATCGCCGAGACTCCCACGCGCGAGCTCGAGCGGGCGGACCTCATCTCGCAGATGCTGGGCAAGGATCTCGAGGCGCTGCGCGCGCTCGGCTCGGAGCGCAAGGCGCACCACTACGCCGCCGATGGAGAACCTGCGCTTCGGGCGACGGGCGTCGGTCGCCGCGGGGAGCTGGATCCGACCGACATCGACGTGTACCGGGGAGAGATCGTCGGACTGGCGGGGCTCCGCGGCTCGGGGCGCACCGAACTCGCCTCGCTGCTGGGCGGGTCTCTCCGCGCGGACAGCGGTGAGCTCAGCGTCGACGGTGACCGCGTGCAGTTGAGGAGCCCGTCGGCTGCGCTGAAGAGCCGCATCGCGATGTCGGTCGAGAACAGACGGGTCGACGGCATCATCGCCGACCTCAGTGCGCGCGAGAACATCGTGCTCTCCCTGCAGGCGCTGCGCGGATGGACGAGGCCGTTGTCGCCCTCGGAGATCGCGGCGCTCGCCGACACCTACGTCGAGACTCTCCACCTGGACCCCGCTGATCTGGGGAGGCCGGCGGGTCATCTCTCCGGGGGCACGCAGCAGAAGCTGCTGCTGGCACGTGCGCTGGCGACCAGGCCGCACGTGCTGATCCTCGACGAGCCCACGCGCGGCATCGACATCGCGGCGAAGCTCGACATCCAGCGCCGGGTCAGCCAGCTCGCCGGAGACGGCGTGGGAGTGGTCTTCATCTCGTCTGAGCTCGAAGAGGTCGTGCGCCTCAGCGACCGGATCGTGGTGCTCAAGGACCGCGACAAGATCGGCGAGCTCAGCAACGGCCCCGCGGTGACGGTCGACAGTGTCGTAGAGCTGATCGCGGCTGAACTGGATCGGCTGGACGACTGATGTGTGTCCGGTAACAACGAATTCATCACGAACGGCTCCAGAACCTCTGCGAATGCTTGTGTTCCGAAAATTGTTCCCGGTAACATAATCAACGCGACGCCCCTCCAGGCGTTCTGTCATCACACTCGGACCGGCACGGTCCACCCCGGGAAACGACCCGGAATCTCGAGGAGGAGATCAAAATGTCTGCAATGAAGCGCACTCGTACAGTTCTGGGACTCGTCGCCGTCGGCGCGCTCGCGCTCGGCCTGACCGCATGCTCGAGCGGAGACTCCGGTGGCGCCGGCGATTCCGGCGATTCCGGCGAACTCACCACGGTCGGATTCGTCGCTGTCGGACCCGAAGGCGCATGGCGTCAGGCGAACGAGAGCAACATCCAGGACACGTTCACTGAAGAGGCAGGCTTCAACCTGAAGTACGCGCCCGCCACGAATCTCGACCAGAAGTCGCAGATCGATGCGTTCACGTCGTTCGTCGACGAGGACGTCGATGTGATCCTCCTGTCGGCGACCGAGGCCAGCGGCTGGGAGGATTCCCTCAAGCTCGCGCAGGAGGCTGAGATCCCTGTGATCCTGCTCGACCGCGGTATCGAGCCCGACGACACGAGCCTCTACGTCACCCGCATCGCGCCCGACAACGTCGAGGTCGCCAAGGAGGTCGGGACCTGGGCTGCGGCCGAGTTCCCCGACGGTGGCAACTACGTCGTCCTCGAGGGTCCTGCCGGTGTCGGCGTCGTGAACGAGCGCAACCAGGGCTTCGACGAAGGCCTCGGCGACTCCTCGCTGAACAAGGTCGACGCGCAGACCGCCAACTGGTCGGCCGAAGAGGGCAAGAGCGTCTTCGAGACCATGCTCAAGGCCAACAACAACGACATCCAGTTCGTCTTCGCCCAGAACGACGAGATGGGTCTCGGCGCAGCCCAGGCTGCAGAGGAAGCCGGTCTGGTCATCGGCACCGATGTGAAGATCGCCACGATCGACGGCACCAAGAACGCGATGCAGGCGCTCGCCGACGGTCAGCTCAGCTACGTTCACGAGTACAACCCGCTGTTCGGTGAGACCGCACTCGAGGTCGTCGAGAAGGCTCTCGCCGGCGACTCGGTCGAGTCCTACATCATCGTTCCGAGCGAGGCGTTCGACTCGGCAGAAGCGGCCAAGGCCGTTCTGGCGGACCGCAAGTACTGAGCACCACCCCGTGATCCCGAGGGTGGCGCCCACCCGCGCCGCCCTCGGGACCGGACAGACGGAGAGACAACGATGAACGAAGAACTGCCCATCGTCGAGATGCGCGGGATCACCATCGAATTCCCCGGAGTGAAGGCGCTCGACGGAGTCGACTTCCGCCTCTTCCAGGGTGAGGTGCACGCGCTCATGGGTGAGAACGGCGCCGGTAAGTCGACGCTGATCAAAGCCCTCACCGGTGTTTACCGGATCGACGCCGGATCGATCGTCGTGGCCGGTCGGGAGAAGAGCTTCGGCGGCACGGGCGACGCGCAGGCCTCCGGGATCTCGACCGTCTACCAGGAGGTGAACCTCGCCCCCAACCTCACCATCGGTGAGAACGTCATGCTCGGACACGAGGTGCGCGGAGTCCTCGGCGTCAACTGGCGGGCCACACATCACGCCGCCACCGAGGCGCTCGCCCGTCTCGGGCTGGACCACCTCGACACCCGCCAGCCTCTCTCGACTCTCTCGATCGCGATGCAGCAGCTCGTCGCCATCAGCCGCGCCATGGCGATCAAGGCCAAGGTCCTCATCCTCGATGAGCCGACGTCCAGCCTCGACGCCGCAGAGGTCGAGGGCCTCTTCGCCGTGATGCGCACCCTGCGCGACCAGGGCGTCGCGATCCTCTTCGTCTCGCACTTCCTCGACCAGATCTACGCGATCAGCGACCGTCTCACGGTCCTGCGCAACGGGCAGTACGAGGGCGAGTACCTCACCCGCGACCTCGACAGGCATGCCCTCATCTCCCGGATGATCGGCAAGGACCTCGACACGCTGAAGTCGCTCGGCGGCAACCGTCGGACCACTCCGCGCGACGCCGACGAAGCGGCGTTCCTCTCGGCCTCCGGCATCTCCCGCTCCGGCGCCGTGCACGCCACAGACCTCGACATCCGTCCGGGGGAGGTCGTCGGCTTCGCCGGGCTCCTCGGCTCCGGACGCACGGAACTCGCGCGGCTGTTGTATGGCGCGGACCGCACCGAGTCGGGCCGGATCACCGTCAAGGGGCGCAAGGTCGACCTCTCCTCGCCGTCTGCCGCTCTCGCGCACCGCATCGCCTTCTCGACCGAGAACAGGCGGGACGAGGGCATCATCGGCGATCTCACGATCCGCGAGAACATCATCCTCGCCGTCCAGGCCAAGCGCGGGTGGGCGCGGCCGATGCCGCGCAAGGAGCAGGACGCGATCGTCGACAAGTACATCGCCGCGCTCAACGTGCGTCCGGCCGATCCGGAGCGGATGATCAAGAACCTGTCGGGCGGCAACCAGCAGAAGGTGCTCCTCGGGCGCTGGCTCGCCACCGAGCCGGAACTACTCATCCTGGATGAGCCCACCCGGGGCATCGACGTCGGCGCCAAGGCCGAGATCCAGGAGGCCGTCGCGGAGCTCGCCGACCAAGGGGTCGCCGTCGTCTTCGTCTCCTCCGAGCTCGAAGAGGTCGTGCGCCTGTCCGAGCGCATCGTCGTGCTCAAGGATCACAGCAAGATCGGCGAGATCCAGAACGGACCCGACGTGACGGCGCAGGAGATCGTCGATGTGATCGCCGCCCACGGAGTGGAGGCCGCGGCGACCACCCTCGAGCAGGAGCTCGACGTGATCGAGGTCGTCCACGCCGCTCCCGTCGCCGCTTCCGATGTGCAGCCCGAGACCGTCGAGGGGGAGACCCGATGAGCGCATCCGCTCGTGCGTCCGTGTGGCGCGACCTGATCCGCAAGCCGTTCTTCTGGGGTATCGTCGCGATCGTCGCGCTCCTCGCGTTGAACGTGCTCAAGGATCCGACCTATCTCGCGATCTCGATCAACCCGAACAACGGCAACCTCGTCGGCAACCTGATCGACATCCTCCGCCAGGCGGCACCCATCATGATGATCGCGGTCGGCATGTCGCTCGTGATCGCGACCGGCGGCATCGATCTCTCGGTCGGTTCGCTGATGGCCGTCGCCGGAGCCGTGTCGATGGAGTTCCTCGCGGCGGCGAACGACTCGGGCTCGGTCGGCGTCGCCCTCTCCGCTGTGGGCCTCGCGCTGCTGGTCACCGCCATCCTCGGTGCGGTGAACGGCATCCTCGTCGCCTACGTCGGGCTCCAACCCTTCATCGCGACGCTCGTGCTGATGCTCGCCGGACGAGGCATCGCCAAGGTCATCACGGGCGGACAGAACACCGCGGCGTCGAGCGATCCCTTCCGTTGGATCGCGAACGGCTTCGTGATCGGCATCCCCGTGGTGTTCCTGCTCGCCGTGGTGATCGTGCTCGTCGTCGCGTGGGTCGTGCGCCGCAGCGCTCTCGGCCTCATGATCGAAGCCATCGGCATCAACCCCAAGGCGAGCAGGATGGCCGGCATCAAGCCGAAAGGCCTCCTGCTGACGACCTATGTGCTCAGCGGCATCCTCGCGGGCATCGCCGGGGTCATGTCGGTCGGCAGTGTCATGACCGTCGACATCTCCCGTACCGGCTATCAGCTCGAGCTGGATGCGATCCTCGCCGTGGTCATCGGCGGCGCCTCGCTCGCCGGTGGCAAGTTCTCGCTCAGCGGCGCCTTCGTCGGCGCCCTCCTGATCGCGACCCTCGACAAGACGGTGCTGTTCCTCGGCGTCTCGTCGTCGGCCACCCCGGCATTCAAGGCGATCGTGATCGTCGCCATCTGCCTGCTGCAGTCCGAGCGGGTGCGCAGCTGGTTCCAACGTCGCAGGAAGGCACAGCCCCCTTCGCCGCGAGTCGAGATCGTGAAGGAGGCGGCAGCATGAGTGTCATCGCCGCAGCACCAGTCCAGAGTGCCGGCCCGAGCTTCGTGGATCGCATCCGGCGCCAGCTCACGGCGAATCCCTCGGTCGTGCCGACCATCGCCTCGGTGATCATCTTCGTCGGCATGATCGTCTATGGCGAGATCGCCTACGGGAAGATCGTGCAGGCGAGCACGCTGTCGAACCTGCTGATCAACAATGCGCACCTCATCGTGCTCGCCGTCGCGCTCACCTTCGTCATCCTCACGGGCGGCATCGACCTCTCGGTCGGATCGGTCATCGCGGTCTCGTCCGTCGCCGGGGTCATGCTCTCGAACGCAGGGTGGGATCCGCTCGTCGTGATCGTGCTCATGATCGTCATCGGCGGGCTCTTCGGACTCGTCTCCGGTGTGCTGATCCGGTACTTCAACGTGCAGCCGTTCATCGCGACGCTCGCCATGATGTTCCTCGGGCGCGGTCTCGCCTCGCTGCTGAGCACCAAGCCCGAGCAGCTCCCGGCGGACTCGCCGATCCGTCTGATCGCCGAGAAGATCAAGATCATCGACGGACCGAAGGTGAACGATCTGGTCATCACGCCGGCGGTGATCATCGCGATCGTCGTCGTGCTCATCGCCTTCTTCGTGCTGCACCGCACCCGCACAGGGCGTACGGTCTACGCGATCGGCGGATCCGAGAACTCCGCACTGCTGATGGGTCTCCCGGTCGCGCGCACCAAGGTGCTCGTCTACGTGATCAGCGGCTCGCTCGCCGGCCTCGCCGCCGTGCTCTACACGGCACGCCTCGGTACGGCGCAGAACATCACCGGAATCGGATGGGAACTCGACGCGATCGCCGCCGCGGTGATCGGCGGCACGGTGCTCACCGGGGCCTACGGCTACGTGCTCGGCTCGGTCGTCGGAGCCCTCGTGCTCGGGCTCATGACCGTGCTGATCACTCGTGACGGCGGCATCCCGCCCGAGATGACCACCATCATCACGGGCGGCATCCTGCTGGTGTTCGTGCTGCTGCAGCGCGCGGTGACGCGCAAGAAGGAATAGCGGCTGCGTCTGCGACCGGAGCGTCTCTAGCGTGGTGTCCGCGCCAGGAACGGCCGCGGCCAGGCGCCGAGCGCGAGCACCGCGAGGATCGTCTGGACCAGCCCCGTGATGAAGTAGATGCCGTGCAGGGGCGACCACACGAGCATGATCGCGATCTCCACGAAGATCCAGATCATCATCGTCAGGCCGGCGGTCGCGTGCAGGCCCCAGGCGACGGTGTAGCCGCGGAACTGCGCGACCAGCGCGAGCGCCTGCACCCCGCCGACCACGACCCCGAGGATCACGCCGGGCCAGACGTAGGAGTCGAAGATGCTCCCCTCGATCCAGTCGAGCGGGATCCCCATTCCGCCGCCGACGGTCAGACCCACCATGCCGGCCAGTGCCGAGAGCAGATTGAACGCTGCGATGCCGATGAGGCCGAAACGGAGGGCGCGGGGCGGGCGCTGAGTCGATCGCATGGCTCCACGGTAGCGCCGGGACACGGGTCAAGACAGGGCAGAGGACCGGAGGGAACCCGTCTCAGGACGGGTGGGGAAAGTCTGTCCGGTCAGACGTGGTCGCGCCAGGAGTGCTGCGGGTCGAATCCGAGCACACGCCGTGCCTTGTCGATCGACAGCAGCGTCTCGTTCGGCGCGACCTCGCGCGCCACCGGCGCATCGGGGAAGACCTCGGCGAGCAGCTCCGCGTTCGGCCGTGACATCACGGTGTCGGCAGCCGCGATGATGAAGTTGTCGAACCCGGGAGCGGCGACCTCCAGCGCTCGCTGCACGGCCTGGGCGCCGTCGCGGGCGTCGATGTAGCCCCAGAGGTTCCATTTGCGACGGAGGGCGTCGGCGTCGAAGTCCGGGAACTCGGCGTAGTCCTCGGGGACCATGACGTTGGAGAACCGCAGGGCCGTGATCGATACTTCGGGATGCCAGCGCACCAGCTCCCGCGCCAACTGCTCCTCGAGCGTCTTCACGAGCGAGTACACCGACTCCGGCCGTGCGGGGTACTCCTCGTCGACCGGGACGTAGGGCGGTGGCACATCGAACGGCAGTCCGAGCACGGTCTCGCTCGATGCGTAGACGATGCGGCGGATGCCGAGCCGCACTGCGGCCCAGAACACGTTGAACGTGGCGGGCATGTTGTTGTGGAAGGTCGCGACATCGCTGCGGATGCCCGGCGCCGGGATCGCACCCAGATGTACGACCGCGTCGATGCCGTCGTGCCGGTCGCCCACGGCCGTGAAAGCATCGATGACCTGGCCGTAGTCGGTCAGGTCTACCTGCACGAAGTCGGGGCCGCGGGTGCCCGCGACGTCCATGCCGATGACCTCGTAGCCGTGCGCGCGGAGCTCCCGTGCGACGACGCTGCCGAGCTTGCCGGATGAACCAGTGAGTGCGATGCGCATGTCACCAGAGTGGCACGACGGCGAGTCGGTGGCATCCGTCGTCGTACAGTGGTCGGCGTGAGCGACACGAGCAGCGAGCCCCGCCGAACCGTCGGCGTGCGGGACGTCGCCGCCCGCGCCGGAGTGTCACGTCAGACCGTGTCGCGAGTGCTGAACGACCACCCCGACGTCGCCCCCGAGACGCTGGAACGCGTCCGCACGGCGATGGCGGAGCTCGGCTACCGCATGAACAATGCGGCCCGCGCGCTGGGCACTCGCCGCTCCCGCACGCTCGGCGTGCTCGCCTCCGACGCGCTGCAGTACGGGCCGTCGCGCAGCATCGCCGCACTCGAGGCCTCGGCGCGTGATGCGGGGTACTGGGTCAGCGCGGCGTTCGCGGACGCGGGAGACGCGGCGGCCGTCGTCGCGGCCGTCGACCACTTGGTCGCACAGGGCGTGGAGGGCATCGTGGTCGTCGCGCCGCACGCCCGCACCCTGGCAGCGCTCGACGATCTGCGCATCGACGTGCCGGTGATCACGCTGCACTCGGCCGGTCGGGGAGCACCCGGACTCTCGGTGGATCAGGCGGCGGGCGCGCGTCTCGCGGTCGCCGCGCTGGCCGACGCCGGACACACCCGCATCGCGCACCTCGCCGGCCCGGTCGACTGGCTCGAGGCCGAATCGCGTGCCGAAGGGTTCGCCGCCGAGATCGCCGCGCGCGGGCTGAGCGCGGGCCCCGTGATTGCGGGGGACTGGTCGGCGGGCTCGGGGTACGCCGCAGTCGATGCCGTGCGCGCGGCGGGAGTCACGGCCGTGTTCGCCGCGAACGATCAGATGGCCCTCGGGTTGCTCGGCGGACTGCACGAGGCCGGGCTGTCGGTGCCCGGCGACGTCAGCGTCGTGGGGTTCGACGACATCCCCGATGCCGCGTACTACTGGCCGAAGCTCACGACCGTGCGGCAGGACTTCGACGAACTCGCGCGGCGCGCGGTCGCGGTGATCGTCGGCGGGTCCGACGATCAGGCGGCCGATCTGGCGCCCGTCGCGCCGGAGTTCGTCGCCCGCGCCTCGGTCGCCCCTCCGCGCAGCTGAACCCGCCCGGCTCCGCCCCGGCATCGCGCGGCTCCGCCCGGGCGCGTTCATAACTCCGCAAGAATCCGCACCCGTCTCGACCGGACCCCCGGAAACACGCGGCCCGCGCCGCGCCGCGCCTACGTTCTTCCGGAGTTATGAACGGGCGGCGCGCGAGCCGGTCGCCGTGACGCTCGCCTTGACGGTCACCGAATCGCATGACACACTTCTGTGACCGGTCACAGTGACCGGTCACAGAACCTCGAGGTCCGCCGTGAGCAACGAAGCCCCCGCCTTCACCCCCGCCATCGACGCGTCCATCCGGAAAGTCCGCGCCGACGTCGCCCGCCTGCACGGCGAACTGGTGCGTTACGGGCTCGTCGTCTGGACGGGCGGCAACGTCTCCGGTCGCGTGCCCGGCGCCGACCTGTTCGTGATCAAGCCGTCCGGCGTGAGCTACGACGACCTCACGCCCGAGAACATGATCCTGTGCGACCTCGACGGTGCTGTCATCTCCGGCACACCGGGCAGCGACCGCTCGCCGTCGAGCGACACCGCAGCCCACGCCTACGTCTACCGGAACATGCCGGAGGTCGGCGGCGTCGTACACACGCATTCGACCTACGCGGTGGCCTGGGCGGCGCGCGGCGAGGAGATCCCCTGCGTGATCACAGCCATGGCGGACGAGTTCGGCGGCCCGGTGCCGATCGGCCCGTTCGCGATCATCGGCGACGACTCGATCGGACGTGGGATCGTCGAGACCCTCAGCGGCCACCGCTCCCGCGCGGTGCTGATGCAGAACCACGGACCGTTCACGATCGGCACCGACGCGAAGGACGCAGTGAAGGCCGCAGTCATGGTCGAGGACGTCGCCCGCACCGTGCATGTCGCCCGCGAGGCCGGTCCGCTGATCCCGATCCCGCAGGAGGCGATCGACCGACTGTACGACCGCTACCAGAACGTGTACGGCCAGAGTGCGGATGCCCGCCGATGAGCGCCCGCGACGACATCGCCGCCGGCCGCACGAGCCTCGGCATCGAGCTGGGCTCCACGCGCATCAAGGCCTGCCTGATCGGCCCCGACGCGACCGAGGTGCTCGCGACCGGGTCATTCGCGTGGGAGAACCGTCTCGAAGACGGGCTGTGGACCTACGCCCTCGATGAGGTCTGGACCGGGCTGCAGGCCGCCTACGCCGACCTCGTGACCGACGCGGAGGCGCAGCACGGCATCCGTCCCGACACGTTCGGGGCCATCGGCATCTCGGCGATGATGCACGGCTACCTCGCGTTCGATGCGCAGGGTGAGCTGCTCGTGCCCTTCCGCACCTGGCGCAACACGAACACCGGCGTTGCGGCTGCCGAGCTCAGCGAGACCCTCGGCGTGAACATCCCGCTGCGCTGGTCGATCGCGCACCTGCATCAGGCTGTGCTCGATGCGGAGCCGCACGTGCCGCAGCTCGACTTCGTCACGACCCTCGCCGGCTACGTGCACACGCAGCTGACCGGCGAGCGCGTGCTCGGAGTCGGCGATGCTTCCGGCATGTTCCCGATCGATTCGGCGACGGCCGACTACGACGCCAGGATGCTCGCGGACTACGCCGCACTGGTGGGCGACCGCCTGCCCGCGCCGTTGACCGCTCTGCTCCCCAACGTGAAGGTGGCGGGCGCGGATGCCGGTGCCCTCACGGCCGCCGGCGCCGCCCTGCTCGATCCCACCGGTGCACTGCGTGCCGGCATCCCGCTGTGCCCGCCCGAGGGTGACGCGGGTACCGGGATGGTGGCCACGAACGCCGTCGCGCCGCGCACCGGAAACGTGAGCGCGGGCACGAGCATCTTCGCGATGGTGGTGCTGGAGCGCCCGCTGTCCGAGGCGCATGACGAACTCGATCTCGTCACGACCCCGGCCGGGGATGCCGTGGCGATGGTGCACTGCAACAACGGCGCGAGCGAGCTCGCAGCATGGACCGGGCTCTTCACGCGCTTCTCCGCCGCGGCCGGCCAGCCCCTCGACGACGACGCGGTGTTCGACGTGCTGTTCCGTGAGGCGCTCGTCGGCGAGACGGATGCCGGCGGGCTGATCGCCTACAACCACCTGGCCGGCGAGCCGATTGCCGGGCTCACCGCAGGGCGGCCGCTTTTCGTGCGCACGCCCGACAGCGACTTCAGCCTCGCGAACTTCGTCCGTGCTCAGCTGTACGGCGTGTTCGGCACGCTCGCCCTGGGCATGCAGACCCTGACTGCCGAGGGCGTCGGCCTCGACCGGATGTTCGCGCACGGGGGCATGTTCCGCACGGCCGGAGTCGCCCAGCGCTTCCTCGCGGGCGCTCTCGCCGCGCCGGTCGCGGTCGGTGAGCTCGCCTCGGAGGGCGGGGCCTGGGGCATCGCGGTGCTGGCCTCGTACCTCGCGCACGCCGACGGTGCCACGCTGGGGGAGTACCTCGACGGGCAGGTCTTCGCCACGGCGTCCATCTCGGTCGCCGACCCCGATCCGGCCGATGTCTCAGGCTTCACCTCCTACCTCGACCGCTACCGGGCGGGGCTGGCCGTCGAGGCCGCCGCCGTCGCCTCGCTCTGACGCTTCGACACGCTCAGCGACCCACCCCTGAAAGGCACCTCCATGGCTCTCACCACCTCCCTCGACGGCTACGAGGTCTGGTTCCTCACGGGCAGTCAGCACCTCTACGGCCCCGAGACGCTCGCCCAGGTCGCGACCCAGTCGCAGGAGATCGCACGCCTGCTCGACGAGTCGTCCGAGGTGCCGGTGAAGATCGTCTGGAAGCCGGTGCTGACGGATGCCGCCGCCATCAAGCGCACCGCGCTGGAGGCCAACGCCGATGACCGCGTGATCGGGCTCGTCGCCTGGATGCACACGTTCAGCCCCGCGAAGATGTGGATCGCCGGGCTCGACGCCTTGAAGAAGCCGCTCGCGCACCTGCACACGCAGGCGAACGTCGAGCTGCCCTGGGCCGACATCGACTTCGACTTCATGAACCTGAACCAGGCCGCGCACGGCGACCGCGAGTTCGGCTACATCCAGACGCGTCTGGGCGTGCCGCGCAAGACCCTCGTCGGTCACGCGTCCGACCCGCGGCTGCGCCGTGAGTTGGGCACCTGGCAGCGCGCGGCGGCGGGACTTGCGGCCTCGCGTGGTCTGAAGCTGGCCCGCTTCGGCGACAACATGCGGTTCGTCGCCGTCACCGAGGGCGACAAGACCGAGGCCGAGCTGCGCTTCGGCGTGCAGGTCAACACCTGGGGCGTGAACGAGCTGGCGGATGCCGTCGCTGCGGCATCCGCGTCCGACATCGACGCCCTCGTCGCCGAGTACGAGGAGCTGTACGAGGTCGCGCCCGAACTGCGCCGTGGCGGCGAGCGGTACCAGTCGCTGCGCGATGGCGCCGCGATCGAGATCGGCCTGCGCTCCTTCCTGGAGGAGGGTGGCTTCGGCGCCTTCACGACCTCGTTCGAGGATCTGGGTGCGCTGACGCAGCTGCCCGGCCTCGCGGTGCAGCGCCTCATGGCCGAGGGATACGGCTTCGGAGCAGAGGGCGACTGGAAGACCGCGATCCTCGTGCGCATCGCGAACGTGATGGGTTCGGGGCTGCCCGGCGGCGCGAGCCTCATGGAGGACTACACGTACGACATGACGCCGGGGGATGAGCTGATCCTCGGCGCGCATATGCTCGAGGTGTCGCCGTCGCTCACGACCGCGAAGCCCACGCTCGAGATCCACCCGCTCGGCATCGGTGGAAAGGATGACCCTGTGCGTCTGGTGTTCACCGCAGATCCCGGCCCCGCCGTGGTGGTCGCCCTCAGCGACATGCGCGACCGCTTCCGGCTCACCGCGAACGTGGTCGAGAACGTGCCACCGCGGGCCTCGCTCCCGAAGCTCCCGGTCGGACGTGCGGTGTGGAAGCCGCAGCCTGACTTCACCACCAGCGCCGCGGCCTGGCTCACCGCGGGTGCCGCCCACCACACGGTCATGTCGACCGCGGTCGGTATCGACGCCTTCCGTGACTTCGCCGAGATGGCCGAGGTCGAGCTGCTGGTGATCGACGACAGCACCACGCTGCCCGAGTTCCAGAAGCAGGTCCGCTGGAATCAGGCCTACTATCGTCTGGCGCAGGGCCTGTGACACTCCCTCGTTCGGGTCGTCAGCTGCGCATCGCCGGCCACGGCTACGTGGCGGAGATCGCAAGTGTCGGCGCATCACTGCGATCGCTGGCCCTCGACGGACGCGACCTCGTCGTGCCCTTCGATGCCGATGAGGTGCGACCGGGCTACCGCGGTGCGACCCTCGCGCCGTGGCCGAACCGCATCGTCGACGGACGGTATCGATTCGGCGGCGTCGAGCACCAGCTGCCACTCACGGAACCGTCGCGCGCGCAGGCGTTGCACGGACTCCTCGCGTGGGTCGAGTTCGAAGACCGCCTCGTGCTCGACGACCGCGTCGCGCTCGCCGCGGTGATCGAGCCGCAGACCGGCTACCCGTTCCGCATCGAGGTCGAGACCGAGTATCGACTGGACGCCGACGGGCTGCGCCAGACCGTGACGGCGCACAACATCGGGGCGGATGCCGCGCCCTGGGGCACCGGTCCGCATCCGTACCTGGTCGCCGGCCCCGGACGCGTCGACGACTGGACACTCGAGCTTCCGGCATCCGAGGTGCTCACCGTGACGCCCGATCGGCTGAGCCCGGTGGCGGTGGAGCCGGTGACCGAGCATCCGGAATGGGACTTCCGCACGGCAAGACCGATCGGCGACGTGTTCATCGATCACGCGTTCACGTCGCTCGCCGAGGTGGGCGGCATCGCCGAAGTGCGCCTGACGACGGATGCCGGCACCGGCGTCGCGATCGCGTGGGACGAGCGATGCCCGTGGGTGCAGGTGCACACCGCCGACACCCCCGCGATCCCCGCGACGCATCGCATCGGACTCGCGGTCGAACCGATGACGTGTCCGCCCGACGCCTTCAACTCCGGCGTCGACCTGGTGACCCTGGAGCCCGGCGCGACGCACGCCGCATCCTGGCGGATCTTCGCCGTCTAAGTCGTCCGGCTCGCGGTGCGCGGGCTCGCCGCGAGGGCAGCGTCGAGGCGCGGGGTCGGAACCCCGAGTCTGCGGGCTTCCCGCGTCGCGTCGTGGAGGACGGCGCGGGGTTCGTCGGCATCCGGATCGGTATGCGCCGCCAGGCTGGCCCGCGCGATCGAGAAGCGGCGGGTGGCCCAGGCCATGGCGGCGGAGGTCGCTGTCGGCATGCGATAGGGGAGCATGGCACGTCGGTGCCGAGCGAGGTCGACCCCGCGAGCGGTGAGTATCGGCAGCAGTTCCCGAGCGGTCAGCAATGCATCTCGCAGTGCCGGGCGATGGCCGATCATTCGGGCCAACCCGCCGTGACGGTGGCCCTGAGCGTGCATGCCGACATCGGCGGCGAAGTGCAGGAACAGCCATCCCCGCATGTCCCGCTCGACGCGGACGGTCAGGTCCGCGCTCCGGAACGCTGTCTGCACGTCTCTCTCCCGCGCGGTCGGCGAGGCGCCGGACATTCCCAGGATGACGCCACGCATCAGAGCGCCGTGCAGCACGTCGTCGTCGCCGAATCCGCCGCCTGCCTGCGGGAATCCGAACATCACCTGTGCAGCGGGAAGGGATGCGGTCGCAGCCGCAGGCTCGTCCCAGACGTTGCCGAACACGAGCACGGTCGCGTCGCCGACTCGCGGTCCGAGGAAAGTGGTCGCAGCAGCGAGACGATGATGGGCGACGCTCACGATGACCAGGTCGAACCCGTCCCCGGGATCGAGGGTCTCTCTGAAGCGCACAGGCGCCGACGAGCGAACCCGTGTACCGAGAGGGGATCGTCGCGCATCGATGAGATCCAGTCGTACCTCGTCGCCGTACACCGCAGCGCGTCCGGGGCGGATGTAGAACTCGACGTCGTGCCCTGCCTCATGGAGAGCCTGACCGTAGATCGTCGAGATCACGCCGCGGCCGAACATCAGAATGCGCATCGCGATCCTCCCGGTCATCGATTAAGTGGAGACTATCTCCGAATGCTAAGATACGGAAATCATCTCCGATTGTCAAAGGGGGACGGATGCCTGAACAGAGGCCGATGCGTGCCGATGCCCGGCGCAACCGCGACGCCATCGTGGCGGCGGCGCGTACGGCGTTCGACCGCGACGAGCAGCTGCGGTTCGATGACTTCGCGCACCGCGCTGGTGTCGGCGTGGGGACGCTGTACCGTCACTTCCCCACGCGTGAAGCTCTCGCTGTTGCCGTGTACCAGGATGAGGTGACCGCGCTCTGCGCCCGGGCCCGCGCCTCCACGCGTCCGCCGGGGGAGGCTCTCGCGGCATTCCTGCGTGGCTTCGCGGACTATGTCATCGCGCATGCGGCCTTGGCGCGCACGCTTGCGGCCCTGGTGGGTCCCGACGTGCAAGCCGACGGCGGGACCGAGCTGGAGCGCACGGTCGGCGAATTGATGGCGAGGGCGTCCGCCGCTGGGGCGATTCGGGCGGACATCCCTTCCGGGGCCGTTCTGGTCATCCTTCACGGCATCGGATCCACGGCCGATCGCCCTCTCTGGGAGGCGGAGTCGCGGGCGGCCATGGAGCTGCTGATCGAGGGTCTATCGCCCGCCTGACCGGTGAAGGAGGAGGGAACCGCCCTTTCCTCGCGAGCAACCCGACTACGCGAGCAACCCGGCGGCCTGCCGGGCGGCGCCCAGCGCGACGTACTCCCCGGCCTCGGGCACCTCCACCGGGATGCCGAACACCGCAGGGGCTATCGCCCGCACGGCCTCCGACTGCGCCCCGCCGCCGATCAGCAGCGCACGCCGCAGGGGCACGCCCGACTCCCGCAGCGCGTCGAGTCCGGCACCGAGCCCGGACAGCATCCCCTCCACCGCGGCGCGCGCCAGGTTCTCGCGCGTGGTCGATGCGAGCGTCATGCCGCTGAGGGTCGCGGTCGCATCGGGCAGGTTGGGCGTGCGCTCGCCCTCGAAGTACGGCACGAGCTCCAAGCCCGCGGCGCCAGCGGATGCCGACAGTGCGAGACGGCTCAATTCCTCGTGATCCACGCCGAGGAGCGCCGCCGTGACGTCGAGCACCCGCGCCGCGTTGAGCGTGCAGACGAGCGGCAGGAAATGACCGTCCGCCGACGCGAAGCCGGCGATGATGCCTGAGGCATCAGACGACGGCTGCGAACCTACGGCGAACACCGTGCCGCTGGTGCCGATCGACACCACCACGTCGCCGGGACCAGCGCCGAGCCCGAGGGCGGCCGCGGCGTTGTCACCTGCCCCCGCACCGACACGTCGGCCTGCGGCGTCCGCCACCGATTCGTCGGCGCCCAGCACCCGGGGCAGGACGACGTCATGCCCCAGAGCCGCGACCACCAGGGCGCGGTCGTACTCCCCGGTCGCCGCACTCCAGTACCCCGTGCCCGAGGCGTCGGAGCGATCGGTGATGAGCTCGTCGAGCACGGGGCCGAGCGGCGCGGCATCCGCCCCCGCGGGGCCGTATCCCCGCAGTCGCCAGGTGAGCCAGTCGTGCGGCAGCGCCACCGCCGCCACCCGCGCCGCGTTCTCGGGCTCGTGATCGCGCAGCCAGCGCAGTTTCGAGATGGTGAAGGATGCCACGGGCACGAGTCCCGTGCGGTCGGCGAGCTCCTGCGCGCCGAACTCCGCGACCAGGTCGGCCGCGGCATCCGCCGATCGGGTGTCGTTCCACAGCAGGGCATCGCGGATCACGGCGCCCGCGGCATCCAGCGCCACCAGGCCGTGCTGCTGGCCGCCGATGGCCCACGCCTCGACGTCGTCGAGCCCGCCGGCATCCGTGATCGCGGCGACGAGCGCCTGCCACCAGAACTCCGGGTCGACCGAGGTGCCGTCGGGATGGGATGCCCGACCGCTGCGCACCACGGCGCCGGTCGCGGCATCCGTCACGACGATCTTGCACGATTGCGTCGAGGAGTCGACGCCGAGCGCGAGAGCCATGAGCGGGTCAGCGGGCGCCGAGCAGGTGCTCGGTCGCGAGCTGCTGCAGTCGCACGAAGCCGAAGCCCTTGCCACCGAGGTACGCATCGGCGTCGAAGTCCTCGTAGGCGCTGCGGTCGGCGAGCAGAGCGTCGTAGGTCTCGCCCTCTCCGAGTGTGGGGGTGGCGAGCTCGGCGACGCGCGCCGCTGCCAGTGCGTCCTGCACCTCGGGATCGGCGCGGAAGGCCGCGGCCCGCTCCTTGAGAAGCAGGTAGGTGCGCATGTTGGCCGCTGCGGAATCCCAGACGCCGGACTCGTCTTCGGTGCGCGAGGGCTTGTAGTCGAAGTGGCGCGGGCCGTCGTAGGCCGGAACGCCCCCGGGGCCGCCGTTCTCGAGCAGGTCGACGAGCGAGAACGCGTTGTGCAGGTCGCCGTGGCCGAACACGAGGTCCTGGTCGTACTTGATGCCGCGCTGACCGTTGAGGTCGATGTGGAAGAGCTTGCCGTGGAACAGGGCCTGCGCGATGCCGGCGGTGAAGTTGAGCCCGGCCATCTGCTCGTGGCCGACCTCGGGGTTCACGCCGACGAGTTCGGGGCGCTCGAGCGAGTCGATGAAGGCGATCGCGTGGCCGAGCGTGGGCAGCAGGATGTCGCCGCGCGGCTCGTTCGGCTTAGGCTCGATCGCGAAGCGGATGTCGTAGCCCTTGTCGGTCACGTAGTCGCCGAGCAGGTTGACGGCCTCGCGGTAGCGCTCGAGCGCACTGCGCACGTCCTTCGCGGAGTCGTACTCCGCGCCCTCGCGCCCGCCCCACATGACGAAGGTCTGGGCGCCCAGCTCGGCGGCGAGGTCGAGGTTGCGCAGCACCTTGCGCAGCGCGAAGCGGCGTACCTGGCGGTCGTTCGAGGTGAAGCCGCCGTCTTTGAAGACCGGGGCGGAGAAGAGGTTCGTGGTGACCATGGGCACGACCACGCCGGTGTCGGCGAGCACGCCCTTCAGCCGATCGATCTGCGTCTGGCGCTCGGCGTCGGTCGATCCGAACGCGAACAGGTCGTCGTCGTGGAACGTGAGCCCGTACGCCCCGAGTTCGGACAGCTTCTCGACGGCGTGCACCACGTCGAGGGCCGGACGCGTGGGACCGCCGAAGGGATCGGTGCCGTTGTATCCGATGGTCCACAGGCCGAACGAGAACTTGTCGGCACGGGTGGGGGTGAGGCTCATGATGCTCCTTTGCAGATGACGCCACGCGGCGGCAGTCCTAATTGTTGTGAGCAACAACATATATGCTGGATCCGACGATGTCCAGCCTTCTAGACTGAGACGCCGGCCCGAGACGGAGGACGATGTGACGACGGATGCTGCGCCGAAGGACTCGGGCGACGGAGTCCGCGCGCGCAACCTCGCCCGCATCCTGCGACTGGTGCACCTCGGCGGCGCGCAGTCTCGTGCGCAGCTCACCGCGGCGACCGGGTTGAACAGATCCACGGTCGCCGATCTCGTCGGAGAACTGGTCGTCGAAGGCTGGGTGATCGAGCGCGACCCCGACCCGGTCGGGCGCGTGGGGCGCCCGTCACCTGTGGTCGAGGCCTCCGCGCAGACAGTCGTGATCGCGGTGAACCCCGAAGTGGATGCCGTGGAGATCGCCGCGGTCGATCTCGCCCGCCGCATCGCCGTGCGCGAGCGGATCGAGTCCGCCGCCGTGCTGAGCGCGGCGGCGACCGCCGAGCTCGTCGCGGAAGTCATCGCACGCTGGCGTGTCGGCGCGCTGCGCGACGTGCGGCTCGTGGGCATCGGCGTCGCGGTACCCGGGCTGGTGCGCGCCGCCGACGGTCTGGTGCGCAACGCACCGCACCTGGGGTGGGTCGATGCGCCGCTGCGGGCTCTGATCGCCGAACACGCCGCTCTGCCTGTCGCCGTGGGCAACGACGCCAGCCTGGGCGCCCTCGCCGAGCATCTCTTCGGCGCAGCCGACGGTGCGGACGACGTCATCTATCTCAACGGCGGACCGTCGGGCATCGGTGGCGGGATCATCGTGCACGGTCTGCCGGTCGGGGGAGTCGGGGGGTACGCCGGGGAGTTCGGACAGAACCGCGTGCGTGCCGCCGAGGGGGACGCGCAGGATGCCGGCGAGGCCGCCGTGCTCGAAGGCGCCGTGCTCGAAGATGCGGTCAGCCGCGCGCGCCTGCTGACCGCACTGGGGCTCCACACGGCCGACGATCTCGCGCTGGCCGATGCGCTCGCCGGGGCATCCGGAGATCCGGGAGAGGTGCAGGAGGAGTGCCGCCGCCAGCGTGCGGTGCTCGCGCAGGCGATTGCGGATGCAGTGAACATCCTCAACCCCTCCGTAGTCGTGCTCGGCGGCTTCCTCGCGATGCTCGTCGAGGGCGATCCCGAGGGCTTCGCCACCGCCGTCGCGACCGGCGCGATGGCCGAGAACGTCGAGGGACTGCGCATCCTCCCGGCATCCCTCGCGGCCGATCGCCTACTGCTGGGCGCAGCCGAACTCGCCTTCACCTCGGTCGGCGTGATCTGAGCGCGATCAGCGAGCGAGCCAGCTCCGCAGGGCGCGGGTGACCCAGGGCAGCACCCAGTACGTCATGATCGGGGTCAGCACGATCGTGGTGCACAGTGCGCGCAACCAGATCGGGAGCCCGTCCCAGCCCGGCACCGGGCTCATCGCATAGGCGAACGCCACGTTCACCGGGAAGAAGCCCAGCCAGATCGTCACGGCCTGCTTCCAGCGCGGCGGAGTCTTCACGACGGTGACGCTCGCGGTGCCCTCGGCGGTCGGAAGCGTGATCGTGCCGGTGGTCGGTTCGTCGAACCAGCCCTCGATCCCGCTGCGCCTGCGGGATCGTTCGCTGCGTATGAAGCCCTCGCCCATCGAGAGCCACCATTCGCGCTCTTCCGACTTCTCCCAGGCCACGAGGGTCTTCTCGTTGGAGAAGCGGTAGAGCATGTGCCAGATCTGCGATTCCTCGCCGGCACGCACCCATCCGGAGCCGAGGAATCCGGCGTAGCGGTTCGCCATGTTCACCCCGGTCTGCACCCATGCGGTGGCCTCGGTGATGCGCGCGGGATCGACCTCGCGGCGGATGGACACGGTGATGGGATCGCTGGGCATGACGGAACCTCGGATGCAGGGCGGCCGGATCACGGGCGCCGAACGGCGGATGCGCCAGGGTGACGGCGCGACGACGATTCTATGCGCCCGGCGGGGTTCTCGACGAGTCGGCGATGATCCCCCAGCTCTAGGGGATTCGGGCAGGAAGGCGTGATCGTAGGCGCGATATGCAGTCTCCTATTCCGGGGCGCTTCTACTCGCGCGCCGCGGACGGGGAGAAGAGATGCAGAAGCGACCTGGGGATCAGCGAGCGCTGACGGGGATGACGACCGACGGGTCCTGGGCGCGCGTCGTTCGCGCAATCGTGGGGATCGTCGCCGTCCTCGCGGTGGGTATCGGGATGCAGACCCCGAGCGCCGCGCGTGCTGATGCCAGCTCGCAGCCTTCGATGAGCATCACGGCGCTCACTCCCTCGTCGCAGGCATCCGGCGTCGCGTTCGGCTACAACGTCACCTACGCGTGCAGCAACGTCAACGCCGATCCCTGCGCGGAGAACCCGGTGATCCGGATCCCCCTCGGTGCCGCGGCCGGGATGGACGTGAAGGTCGGTGCGAACGCACTCATCCGCAACTGGTCGATCGTCGCCGGTGTGCTCGTGATCGAACTCGACGATCTCGTGCAGGGCACATCGGGCAACGTCGGCATCACGATCACGCCGCCGAACCACACCACGCCGAACGGAACGAACTGGACGCTCACGCCCACCATGACGTTCAGCGACGGAACCCCCACCGTCACGGCACCGGGTGTGACATCGACGGCGACAGCCCAGCCATCCATCGATGTTCGCAAGACGAGTGACGTGGCCTTCTACGTCCCGGGCGCCACGGTGAACTACACCCTGTGGTGGGATTGTCCGCTGGCAGCGGGTTCGACCGGGGTCGAGGACCTCACGAAACTCGTGCTGGTCGACACACTCCCGGCAGGTCTCACCTATGCCTCCAGCTCTCCTACCGGAGCGGTGGTTGCCGGGCAGACCGTGACGTTTACACTCACTCCCGCTCAAGTCGGTGAGCGGTGTTCCCAGGGGAATGGACTCGCTGTTCCGGTCACCGTGTCTGCGAAGGTGAATGCGAACGTGGCCGACGGGACCGTTCTGGTCAACACTGTGAGCGCCACGGGCACCTCCCTCAGCAACAGGACGGTGACGAGCAGTGCATCGGCGAGCATCACCGTGGTTGCATCCCTGCCCGGCGCGACCGTGTCCAAGCTCGGTTACGGACCGCTCCTCAACACCGTCGGCGATGGTGCGTACGACCTCAATCTCAATGGCTACCGCTCTGCGACGTACCCGGGTGCCTGGCTCGGCCGGGGGGTCGCGGCAACGCCCTCGCCCTCGGCCTATGTCTTTCCCTCATCGGCAACCGACTTCCGGATCGAGGCCGTGTACAGCATGCGGGTCGACCTACCCGCATCCGGGATGCAGTTCGCGCTCACGGATCCCATGCCCTGCAACACGAACGTGTCCGGGGCGCTCTATTCCAGTTACCCGGTCGGAGGCACGCTCTGCACGGATCCTGCTTTCAACCCGACCCTCATCACGATCGACACGCGCGCCGGCGCCGGCGGGGTAGGGGTGCCCGACGCGCTCGTCGTGCGTGCCCGCCTGATCGACGGCTCGGTGATCGACCTCGATCGGGGGGGAGACAGCGGCGAGGCGCAGGCGAACGGGCCGTCGTTCCGCACCTATCGGGTTCCGAACAGCGCGGTGGGCAGCGTCGCGGAGCTGATCTTCCCGCGCACTGCCGGGATGACCAGTGCCAGAACCGACATCTATGTCGGCGGGTATGTGGATGAGGCCCGCAGTGGCGGCAACGTGATCCGCAATCGCGGTGGCGTGAATTCCTATCTCGTCGGGGATGCGGCCGCGTTCGCTACCGGAACGACGTCGATCGGCAGCATCTACGTCAAGCAAGGGCCGCAGATCGGGGTGACGAAGTACTACGTCCCGACCGACAAGGGCTTCCAGTTCTCGAGCGAGACGTTCCTGCCGGGGCCGACATCCGGCGACCTCACCTACACCGACACGTTGCCGGCCGGATGGACGGTGACGGGACCCGTCACCGCACGCGTCTGGAAGTACGGGACGAGCTCCTGGACGATGAACCTCGGAATCACATCGACGACGTCGATCGATCCTGCCACCGGCCGGACTATCCTGACGGTCACGGTTCCGAAAACCACGATCAACGCGCTCCTACGACCGGGCCCGTTGGGTGACCGTCTCCGCTTCGAGATCCTGGTCCCGTCCGTCCCGCCGTTCCCCGGCAACTACAGCAACACGGCGACGGTGAATCTCTCCGATCCTCAGACCGGTGACATCTGCACGACGGGAACCCGAGTCGCCGGAACCGCGGGTGCGGGCATGGCGTGTTCAGCGACGACGAACTTCACCGTCAACCCTGATCCGATGTCGGCTGCAGTGCGTGTCACCAAGTCCGTCCGCGGCAGTCTCGACACCGCTTTCAAGACCTTCCCTGCCATCGGCTACGTGGCCGCGGCCGGGGGAGACGCGACTTTCCGTCTGGGGTGGACGAACAAGAGCATCGCGAGCATGAACGGCGTCGTCGCGTACGATCTCCTCCCGCGGGTCGGCGACACCGGCACGGTCGCCGGAACGCTCCAGCAGCAGCGGGGGAGCACGTTCCGCCCCACATTGACGAGCATCTCTGCGCTACCTGCCGGCATGACGGCGTACTACTCGACGTCGGTCAACCCCTGTCGTGCGGAGGTGCTTCCGAACGCCCAGAACCTCGGGTGCGCCGACGACTGGATTGCCATGCCGGCGAGCCCTGGTGCGACCTTGCTGTCGAGCGTGCGTGCACTGAAGTTCGTCTCCACGACGACCTACGCGTTCGATCAGGGCTTCTCGATCGATATCGGGATGACGACGCCGCCGCTCGCGAACGCGAGCGACGCCGCCTGGAACACTTTCGCCACCGCGCAGAAGAATGCCGCGACGGGACAGACCCTTCCTCCGGTCGAGACGGCACGTGTCGGCATCTCCCGCCAGGATTTCAGCCACATCACCATCGACAAGATCGTGGACAAGGCGACCGCGAACGTGGGGGACACCCTGACCTACACCGTGACGGCCGTGAACGACGGCGGCCGCGACCTCACCGACATCACCCTGCGTGACACGCTCCCGGCCGGTGCGACGTTCGTGTCGGCGTCGGGCGGTGGGGTGCACGCCGGAGGCGTCGTGACCTGGAACCTGGCGAACATGCCACTCGGCCAGCTGTACAGCTTCACGGTGGCCGTGCGCGTGGCGCAGGACGGGGCGACCCTCGTCAACCGCTGGGGCGTTGACGGGGAGACACCGGTCACTCCGTTGCACCCCTGCGTGGCACCGAACGCGAATCACGAGTCGTGCGCCACGACGACCGTTCCCGCCGTTGCGCTCACCTTCGGCAAGACTGCGGATCCGGTGGCGGGAACCATGGTCAAGCCGGGCGACACGGTCACCTACGCCGTCACTGTTTCCAACGCGACGGCGAACACATCGACCGGGGGCGAGGTCACCGATGACATGTCGGAGGTGCTCGACAAGGCCACGCTCGTGACGCCGCCGGTGGTGACGTGCGCGCCGACGGCCAACTCGTGCGGTGAAGTTCAGTACGCGGCGGGCGATACCGGATTCACCTGGTCGTCCAGCCCGACCGCGCCGCTCGCGGGCAACACGGTGGCCACGATCCGCTACACCGTGAAGGTCGACGACGATGCGACAGGCACGCTGAAGAACCTCCTCGTCGAGCCGGGCGTCGTGGTCGAGCATCCGATCCTCACCGTCGACAAGACCGTCGACAAGGGAGATGGAGCGCTCGTCAACCCGGGCGACACCGTGAAGTACACGCTGACGATCACCAACAGTGGAGCCGTGGCGAGCAACCCGTTCTCGGTGTCCGATGATCTCTCCGACGTCGTGGACAACGCGACGTTCGATGATGCATCCATCGTCGTCACTCCCGCGATCGGCAGCGCGGTGTTCGATGCCGCGACCGAGCGGCTCACTTGGACCGGGGCGCTGACTGCGGGCCAGACCGTGCGGGTGTCGTACACCGTCACGGTGAACGACGACGCCCATGGGGAACTGCGCAACGTGTTCCTCGACAAGACCGTGGTGAACCCGCTCTCCGGTTCTCTCCGGTGGGACAAGGTCGATGACTCGCCCGATGCGGGGCTGCTGGCCGGCGCGGAATGGACGCTCCGTCAGCTGATCGACGGCGAACCGCTCGGTGCATCCCTGACGATCGTCGACTGCGTTCAGACGCCGTGCGGCGGACCGGACAAAGACCCGGTGGCCGGGCAGTTCCTCGTGCCCGGACTGATCCCGGGTGGATATCAGTTGACCGAGACCAAGGCGCCGGTCGGCTTCGTGCTCGACCAGACTCCCCGCACTGTCATCGTGCGAGGAGATGTGCAGGTCACCGTGCTCGACGACATCGTCAATCGGCAGCAGACGACGCCGCAACTGCCGTTCACCGGCGGCACGGGGACCGACGCACTCCTGGTGCTCGGAGCCGGTCTCCTGCTGCTGACACTCGGACTCCTCATCGCACAGCATCGTCGCCGACGCCGCACCACGACCACATCGCCCACCGGCGATGCATGAAAGGACTGACATGACTCTCACGACTGCGAACCCCCGCGTGCGTGGAGTGGTGGCGCTGAGCGCCGCCCTCTCGCTCGGGGCTCTGGGTGTGCTCACCACGGCGGCGGCCGCGAACGCCGCGGCGATCGACCCCGACCAGACGGGATCGATCACGATCCACAAGTTCGCCAACCCCGGCAACGGTGCGGCGAATCCCGACGGCACCGGCACTCAGCCCGACAGTGCTCCGATCGCCGACGTCGTCTTCGAGTACTGCCTGATCGACGGCGTCGACCTCTTCGACGGATCCAATGCCGGGTGGGATGTGCTCAACGCCATTACCGCCGCGCAGAAGAAGGCCGCGCAGACCGGGTCGACGCTCGCCGGTCTCGACCTCACCGGTTGCCAGACCGTGACCACGGGCGCCGACGGCACGGTCTCGACTCCGACGCTCGCCACCGGGCCGTATTTCGTGCGCGAGATCGATGCCCCCGCCGGTGTCGTGGCTCCCGCCACGCCGTTCCTCGTGACGATCCCGACGCCGGCCGTCAACGAGGGCGTCGACGGCGCCCCGCTGGACGGCGAGTGGGTCTACGACGTGCACGTGTATCCGAAGAACACGGTGGCCGAAGGTCCTCGCAAGAACATCGTCGGACAGGAGGAGAACGGGGCTGCCCTCGGTGCGCCGATCGACTTCCAGGTCACGACCAAGGTCCCCGCGCTCGGTGACGGCGAGACCTATGACCGGTTCGCGCTCACCGACACGCTCGACGCGGCGCTCACCCCGAACACGGCGCTGTCGACGGTGACTGCCGTCGTCGCTGGCGGTGCGGCCTTCGTGCAGGGCACCGACTACACCCCGGCCTGGTCGGGGCAGACGCTCACGGTCACGTTCACCGCGGCGGGGCTGGCGAAACTGCAGGCCGGAACGAACGTCGTGATCGGATTCGAAGCGGCGGCGAACACCGTCGGCGAGATCCGCAACATCGCGTACGTGAACGTCAACGATTTCGAGCTCACGCCGGGTACCCCGAACGGCCCCGGTGGCTCGCCGACGAACGAGACGAGCACCCGCTGGGGCAACCTGACCGCCAAGAAGGTCAACGCGGCGGACGACGCCGACGGCCTCGCCGGGGCGCGGTTCGAGATCTACCAGGGAACGACGGATGCCGCCGGCTGCATCGCCGACATCGGCACCCTCGCTGCGGTCACGGAGCCCGGCGCCACCACGCCGCTCGTGGTCTCGTCGGCCGCTGACGGCTCCGTCGTATTCCCCGGTCTGTGGATCGGCGACACCGAGCTCGAGGTCGCCGCCGACGGCACGGTCACCGACGTCAACGAGCCGGGCCACGACTACACGGAGCGCTGCTACGTGCTGAAGGAGATCGCCGCTCCCGCCGGCTTCGTGCTCCCGGTCGGCGCCGCCGCCCTCACCGAGGTCGTGGTCGCCGCCGGTGACAACGGCACCGTCGCGCTGATCGACATCCCGAACACGCAGCAGGGCGTTCCGACCCTGCCGTTCACCGGAGCCGATGGCCAGCTCGCGCTGACCATCGCCGGCATCGCGCTGGTCGCGATGGCGCTCGGCGGAGTGCTGGTCTCCCGCCGACGCCGCTCAGCAGACGTCTGAGCGGCCCATGATCGTCCGGGGCGGTGGTGTCGAGGCCGCCGACCCGGACTCTTTCGCGCCGCGGAGCGGAGACGCCGTGACGAACGGTGAGCGGAACACTCGCACAGACAGGGGGCGTCGGAGCTCGGCGATCCTGCGCATCGTCACGGGACTCCTCGCGCTCGCCGGAGTGGCGGTGCTGCTCTACTCGCCCGCGGCGAGCTGGCTCTCGGCCTACAACCAGTCGCTGATCGTCGACGGGTACCGCGCGGATGCCGCCGACGCCGATCCGGGGCCGGCCGCGCAACTCGAGGAGGCGCGTCGGTACAACGCCGCGCTCTCCTCCGGGGCGCTCGTGGGGGCCGGTGCGAGCGTGCCGACGAGTGATGCGGCCACCGACCTCGGCTTCGACTACGACAGCATCCTGCACACGCGCACCGGGGTCATGTCGCGCATCCAGATCCCCGGGATCGACGTGGATCTGCCGATCTACCACGGCACGGACCCGGCGACCCTGCTGCGCGGTGCCGGTCACCTGGAAGGAACCTCCCTCCCTGTCGGGGGAGAGGACACCCACGCGGTGATCACTGCGCATCGTGGCTTGGCCGATGCGACGATGTTCACGGATCTGGATCGCATGCAGCGGGGCGACCGGTTCACGCTGACGACCTTCGGCGAGGTGCTCACCTACGAGGTGGTCGAGATCGCCGTCGTGGCTCCGTCCGACACCTTGAGCCTTCAGGCGGAGGCCGGGCGCGATCTCGTCACGCTCGTGACCTGCACCCCGCTGGGGATCAATTCCCACCGCATCCTCGTAACCGGCGAGCGCGTGACACCGACCCCTCCTGCGTCGTTGCTGGGGGCGGGAGCCGCATCCGGAGGGCCCGGTTTCCCCTGGTGGATCCCGGTGTTCCTGGCATCCGTCCTGGTGGTCGCGCTGTACGTCGGCCGGGGCTTCCGTCGTGCGTCTCGCCGTGCTTCCCCAGAAGTAGGGGATTCGGCGGCAACCGCGTGAGGAAGGCGATGTTCGCACGTCTCCTCTTCAGGAGTGCACGCCCGGTGCGTTCCGGTGAGACCGGGGAAGCACACGGATCGACGTGAGACCGATCGACGACATGCAGGCGATCAGAGCATCCGAGGTGGCGGCAGTGGCGCCGTCGACTCGGGCGCCGACGCGCGTCGCGGACTGCTCGGGAAAGCAGCCCGCGTCTGGGGGGACGCGCAGGAGCGCCGGAGGGAGCCGGGGGGCTTCCTCCGGCGTGTTTCGGCGTATGCGCTTCTGTCGCCCCTACTTGCGGGGGAATGCGCGTCGGTTCCTTGTGACGTGTCGTACGCGACGGTAACCCTTGACTGGCGGCAGGTTCGCCGACACAGGGTCTTTCCTCCCCGGAGGCCCTCAGGCTGCGGGGAGAGCGATCCCCCCGCAGCCTTCTTCTTGGGGTCGGCCCGCAGATCGGGGATTCGGGCCGAAGAAAGCAGACAAATTGGGGAACGGGAGTCGAATGGTCGTGTGTGTGGGAATCGTCGATGATCATCGGGCGATGCTTCTGGGGACGACGGCGATCATCAACGGCCATCCGGGACTGCATGTGGTCGCGGTGGGAAAGACGGTGGCGGAGCTCGTCGCCTTCCGGCAGCGGATGGACGTGATCCTGCTGGGGTTGACGCTGTCGGACGGGTCGACGCCATCGCAGAACATCGCGGCGCTCTCGTGGACCGGAGCCCGGATGCTGGCCTACGTCGGAGACGAGCAACCCGTGCTCATCCGCGAAGCCGCGCGGGCAGGTGCCGTCGGGGTCGTCAAGAAGTCCGACGAGGCGCCGCAGTTGGTCGCCACGCTCCGCGCGGCCGCCCGGGGGCAGCTCACGCCGGGCGCGGACTGGGCTGCGGGCATCGGCAGACCGGAGGCGATGCCGGCGCGCGTGAACCTCTCGACGCGAGAGGCCGAGGTGCTGGCGCTGTACGCCGCCGGTGAGACCGCGGAGCGGGTGGCGCAGTCGCTGTTCGTGTCGCGGGAGACCGTGCTCGATCATGTGCGGCGGATCCGCGGGAAGTACGCGGCGGTGGGGCGACCGGCGCTCACCAAGGTCGATCTGTTCCGCCGAGCAGTCGAAGACGGGTTCGTGCAGCCCGACGCCTGAGTCGGGCGTCCCGACCGACCGCCGGACTCGAGCCCGCGGCCGTGCACAGGGCGCACAATGGGGGCATGACTACACGCAGCGAAGCGGTTCTGGTCGATGTCGTCCGCACTCCGGTCGGGCGGGGCAAGCCCGGAGGTGCGCTGTCGGCGGTGCATCCGGTCGATCTCGCTGCGGGAGTCTTGACCGCGCTCCTGCAGCGCAGCGGGCTGGAGTCTGCGCAGATCGACGACGTGCTGCTGGGATGCGTGAGCCAGGTCGGCGAGCAGTCGATGAACATCGGACGCCAGGCGGTGCTCGCGGCCGGCTTCGACGAGCGAGTGCCTGCGTCGACGATCGATCGGCAGTGCGGATCGAGTCAGCAGGCGGTGCACATCGCGGCGCAGGGCATCATCGCCGGGGCGTACGACATCGTGATCGCCGGAGGAGTGGAGTCGATGAGCCGCGTGCCCCTCGGCTCGTCGGCGGCCGGTGCATCGCCCGTCTCGCCGCGGCTCCGGGCGCGGTATCCGGACGGGCTGGTGAACCAGGGGGTGTCGGCCGAACTCATCGCCCAGCGCTGGGGGCTCGCTCGCGATCAGCTCGACGCCTATGCGGCGGAGTCCCACCGGCGTGCGGCGGCGACCTGGCAGGAGGGATTCTTCGATCGCACCGTCGTCGCCGTGCCCGAGGCGCCGGGGGCGACCTTCGACGAGACGGTCCGTGCGGGAACGACCGCCGACGGCCTCGCCGCTCTGTCGCCCGCCTTCCGCACGGAGGCGATGGTCGCCCGGTTCCCGGAGCTGGACTGGCGCATCACCCCGGGAAACTCCTCGCCTCTGACCGACGGCGCATCGGCCGCGCTGCTCATGAGCGCAGAGCGGGCCGAGGTGCTGGGCCTCGTGCCGCGTGCGCGATTCCATGCGTTCACGGTGGTCGGTGACGATCCCCTGATGATGCTCTCCGGTCCGATCCCGGCGACGCGCAGGATCCTCGAGAACACCGGACTCTCGATCGACGATCTCGACGCCTACGAGGTCAACGAGGCCTTCGCCTCGGTGCCGCTGGCGTGGGCGTCGGAGGTGGGGGCCGACCCCGCGAAGCTCAATCCGCGCGGGGGAGCGATCGCGCTCGGGCATGCGCTGGGCTCGTCCGGCACGCGGCTGCTGGGAACGCTCGTCGATCATCTCGAGGCCACGGGAGGCCGATACGGGCTCCAGACGATGTGCGAGGGCGGTGGCATGGCCAACGCCACGCTCATCGAACGTCTCTGATCGCTCTCTGAACCTCCGAAGACGGAGAAGACCCCCGCCGACCCGATTCGGCGGGGGTCTGTGCGGTGTGGGCACCGCGGCGGGAGCTGATCGCTCTCCGCGGCGCGGAAATCCGTGACTACCCGTCCGGTCTGAGTCTCTCCGCGCAAGTGCAGTTGTAATCGATCGATGTGGCCGCTCGGTGAACGGACGGCGAACGCGCTTCTTCGGCGACGAAAGTGCAAGGACGTCCTAGTAAATCTGCGGACGTCGGAGTAAAGTCGTCATAGTGCCAATGAAGGCACGAAGGGACATCACAAAATGACTCGTACTATCCCGCATTTCGTGGGCGGATCGCATCTCACTCCGGATGCCGGACGCTTCGCCGACGTGTTCGACCCCAGCACCGGCGCCGTGCAGGCGCGTGTGCCGCTGGCCTCGGCCGACGAGGTGCGCAAGGTGATCGCGAACGCCGAGACCGCTCAGGTCGAGTGGGCGGCGACCAACCCGCAGAAGCGGGCTCGCGTGCTGCTGCGCTTCCTCGATCTGGTGCAGCGCGAGATGACGCCGCTCGCAGAACTGCTCGCGAGCGAGCACGGCAAGACGGTCGACGACGCGAAGGGCGACATCCAGCGCGGGCTCGAGGTCATCGAGTTCTCGGCGGGCGCCCCTCATCTGCTCAAGGGCGAATACTCGACCGGCGCCGGCGCGGGCATCGATGTCTACTCGATGCGTCAGCCCCTGGGCGTGGTCGCGGCGATCACGCCGTTCAACTTCCCCGCCATGATCCCGCTGTGGAAGGCGGGACCGGCACTCGCCGCGGGCAACGCCGTCGTGCTCAAGCCGAGCGAGCGCGACCCCTCTGTTCCCGTGCGGTTGGCGGAGCTGTTCCTCGAGGCCGGACTCCCGGCCGGAGTGCTCAACGTCGTACACGGAGACAAGGAGGCGGTCGACGCGTTGCTCACCGATGACCGCATCCGCGCGGTCGGTTTCGTCGGCTCGACGCCCATCGCCGAGTACATCTACGCCACCGCGGCCGCGCACGGCAAGCGCGCCCAGTGCTTCGGCGGTGCGAAGAATCACATGATCGTGATGCCCGATGCCGATCTCGATCAGACCGTCGATGCCCTGATCGGCTCCGGCTACGGATCGGCCGGCGAGCGCTGCATGGCGATCTCGGTCGCGGTGCCGGTCGGTCAGCAGACGGCCGATGCCCTGGCCGCGAAGCTCGTCGAGCGCGTGACGCAGCTGCGGATCGGCCCGTCTCTCGCAGCCGATGTCGACTACGGACCCCTCGTCACGCGGGCGGCGGTCGAGCGGGTCGAGGGATACATCCAGCAGGGGATCGACGAGGGCGCCACGCTGCTCGCGGATGGTCGCGGCTTCACCGTCGCCGGGCACGAGGAGGGCTTCTACCTGGGGCCGACGCTGTTCGATCACGTCACGACCGACATGGCGATCTATCGCGAGGAGATCTTCGGCCCGGTGCTCGTGATCGCCCGGGCGGCCGACTACGAGGAGGCGCTGCGCATGGCCTCCGAGCACGAGTTCGGCAACGGTGTCGCGATCTTCACGCGCGACGGCGACACGGCGCGCGACTTCGCGGCCCGCGTCGAGGTCGGGATGGTCGGGGTCAACGTGCCGATCCCCGTGCCGATCGCGTATTACACGTTCGGTGGATGGAAGCGCAGCGGCTTCGGCGATCTCAACCAGCACGGAGCCGACGCGTTCCGCTTCTACACGAAGACCAAGACGGTGACCAGTCGCTGGCCGTCCGGCATCCGCGAGGGCGCCAGCTTCGTCATCCCCACCATGCACTGATCGCCACTCGCGCAAGGACACGAGACATGACCATGATGACGACGACCACCACAGCGGAGGAGCGCGAGGCGATCCTCGGCGCCGTCCGCGAGTTCGCCGAGACCGAGCTCGCCCCGTTCGCCGCCGAGCGCGATGAGAAGCACCTCTTCCCGCGCGAGTCGCTCGGGAAGGCCGGCGAGCTCGGCCTCGGCGGCATCTACGTGCGCGAGGAGTCCGGCGGCACCGGACTCGCCCGCGTCGACACCGTCGCGATCTTCGAAGAACTCGCCCAGGGCGATCCGGCGGTCGCGGCGTACATCTCGATCCACAACATGGTGGTCTGGATGATCGACACCTACGGCAGCGCCGAACAGATCGACCGCTGGCTCCCCGGCCTCACCGCGATGTCGGAGTTCGGTGGGTATTGCCTGACCGAACCGGGCGCCGGATCCGACGCGGCGAACATCGCGACCAGCGCGGTCCGTGACGGCGACGACTACGTGCTCACGGGTGTGAAGCAGTTCATCTCGGGCGCCGGCGAGGCTGCCGTGTACGTCGTGATGGCGCGCACCGGGGAGCCGGGTGCCCGCGGCATCAGCGCTTTCCTGGTCGCGGGAGATGCCGACGGGCTGAGCTTCGGAGCGCTCGAGAAGAAGATGGGATGGCACGCCCAACCCACGCGACAGGTCGTGCTCGACGGGGTGCGGGTGCCGGCATCCGCTCTGCTCGGCGAGGAGGGTCGAGGGTTCGCGATCGCGATGTCGGCGCTCAACGGCGGGCGGCTGAACATCGCCGCCTGCTCGATCGGCGGCGCGCAATGGGCGCTCGACCGTGCCGTGCAGTACGTGCACGAGCGTGTGGCCTTCGGTGAGGCGCTCGCCGAGAAACAGTCGATCCTGTTCGCGATCGCCGACATGCGCACTGATCTGCAGGCCGCCCGGCTCATGGTGCGTGACGGTGCCGAAGCCGTCGACGCGCACGCGCCCGATGCCACGATGCGCTGCGCGATGGCCAAGCGGTTCGCCACGGATGCCGGCTTCGACGTGGCCAACCGCGCGCTGCAGCTGCACGGTGGCTACGGGTATCTGCAGGACTACGGCATCGAGAAGGTCGTGCGCGACCTGCGGGTGCATCAGATCCTCGAGGGCACGAACGAGATCATGCGGCTGATCGTCGGTCGGGAGATGCTGCGGCCCTCCGGCTCGCAGTCGATGCGGGGCGCATCATGACCGCGTCGGCATCCCCGATGGTCGTCGCGTTCCTGGGCCTCGGGCACATGGGGCTTCCGATGGCGAGGAACCTCGTCGCGGCCGGGCACGAGGTGCACGGATTCGATCTGGTGCCCGCGGCGATCGACGCGGCCCGGGCAGCCGGCATCCCGATCTCCGCGACCGCGGCCGCAGCCGTCATCGAGGCCGACGTCGTCGTGACGATGTTCCCCGCCGGCCGGCACGTGCTCGAGGCGTACCGCGCGGAACTCCTCGCCGCCGCGCGACCCGGCACACTCTTCATCGAGTCGTCGACGATCGCTGTCGACGAAGCCCAGGAGGCCCACGCGCTCGCGCTCGCCGCGGGGCATCGGCACATCGACGCCCCCGTCTCGGGCGGGGTGGTGGGCGCCGAGAACGGCACGCTCGCGTTCATGGTCGGCGGGTCGGACGAGGATTTCGCCGCTGCCCTCCCGCTGCTCGACATCATGGGTAAGCGGATCGTGCACTGCGGTGGTCCGGGGCTCGGCCAGGCGGCCAAGGTCTGCAACAACATGGTGCTGGCGGTCTCGCAGATCGCGGTCGCCGAGGCCTTCGTGCTCGGTGAACGGCTCGGCCTGGAGCATCAGGCCCTGTTCGACGTGGTCTCTCAGGCATCCGGTCAGTGCTGGTCGATCACGACCAACTGCCCCGTGCCCGGTCCCGTGCCGACGAGTCCCGCGAACCGCGACTATCAGCCGGGATTCGCCGGTGCCCTGATGGCGAAGGACCTCGGGCTCGCGCTCCAGGCGATCGAGCAGACCGGGACCGATGCGCGGATGGGGCGGCTCGCCCAGCAGCTCTATGCCGCCTTCGCCGCGGGTGAGGGCGCGAGCAGGGACTTCTCCGGCATCATCACCGACATCCGCGGGGACAGGGTGTGAGCGCGACGGCGACCGTGGCACAGTGGACGCCGGAGATGTCCACGACGGAGATGTCCATGATCGAGAGGGCCGCACGATGACCGAGTACGAGACGATCCTGGTCGAGCAACGGGGCCGCGTGGGGTGGATCACCCTGAACCGCACGGAGGCGCTGAACGCCCTGAACAGCCTGCTCGCCGAGGAGGTCACGGCTGCCGCGCTCGCGTTCGACGCCGACGACGGGGTGGGAGCGATCATCGTCACCGGGTCGGAGAAGGCGTTCGCCGCGGGCGCCGACATCAAGGAGATGGAGGGGATGACCGGGGGCGAGATGCTCGCCACCGATCACTTCGGCGTGTGGCACGAGTTCGCCGCGGTGCGCACTCCGGTCATCGCCGCCGTCTCGGGCTTCGCGCTGGGCGGCGGATGCGAGCTCGCGATGATGTGCGACATCATCCTCGCCGCCGACACGGCGCAGTTCGGGCAGCCCGAGATCAACCTCGGCGTGATCCCCGGGATGGGCGGCACGCAGCGGCTGATCCGAGCGGTCGGGTACTACAAGGCCGCCGAGCTCGTGCTCTCCGGTCGGTTCATGGGAGCGGAAGAGGCCGAGCGTGCCGGGCTCGTGTCGAGAGTCGTACCGGCCGCGGATCTGCGAGCGGAGGCCGAGAAACTGGCCGAGACCATCGCCTCGAAGTCGCTGCCGTCGGTGTACGCCGCGAAGGCGGCGCTCGACGCGGCGATGGAGACCACGCTGGCCGAGGGCCTGGCGCACGAGAAGCGTGCGTTCGCGGCGCTGTTCGACACCGCGGATCAGAAGGAGGGCATGGCCGCCTTCCGGGAGAAGCGCGCGCCCCGGTTCGAGAACCGCTGATGCGCGGTTCACAACTCCTCAAGAACCTTCAGAGTTCGGGAGCATGGTGCCGAATCGGCGCTGATCTCCCATGATTCTGAGGAGTTGTGAACGCTCAGGCGCGGAGAGACTCGACGATCTTCGCGATCCGCCGCTCGCGCGTCGCCTCCTGCTTGGCCTCGGCGACACTCCGCGCGTGCTCCTTGCGCACGGTGTACGACAGTGCGTCGAACGCGGCGCGCACCGCGGGGTCGGCGTCGAGCGCTTCACCCAGTGCCGCGGGCACGTCGACCGTGCGCTCGGCGGCATCGACCCGGATCACGGCGTCGACCTCCTGCCCGATCTCGACGCCCAGGTCGGCACGCACGGCCTTGCTGAAGCCGATCATGTTCTCGCCGCCCATGCGCGCCACACGGAGCCGCGCCGTGTGGCCGCCGATCGTGACGACGACCGGAAACGCCTTGCCCCCGCCGAGGGCCGCGACCTGGTCATCGGTGAGCACGATCGCCGCCGCGGGGCCTCGACCGATCAGGACGGTATGCAGACGCAGTTCGCTCATGCCGTCAGAGTACGCCCGCGCCCCTCGACTTCGGCGGCGATGAGCTCATTGCGTTCGGCGATGAGCCGCTGCATGTACGCCCGCAGGAACATCCGATCGACTGCGCGCCCGATCGGGCCCAGCGGCGAGCGGAACGTCACGGTGTCGCGCTGGAGCGTCCCGTCAGGGTGCGGCTCGAACACGTGCTCGTGCAGGAAGGCGCCGAACGGACCGGCGATCTGGCGGTCGCGGAACCCGCGAGGTGGATCGATGTCGAACACCAGGGTGCGCAGGCGGAACGGGATGCCGAAGTGCCGGGCACGCCACGTCACGGTCGATCCCTCACTGAACCGACCTCCCGCCGGGGCCTCGATCATGGACTCGCCGTACCGCGCCATCGATCGCACGTGCAGCTCCGGATCGAGCGATGCGGCGAAGACGGCGGCCGGAGGCGCGGCGATCACGCGTTCGAGCTCGAACCGCGCCATGTCAGAGCGGCTCGGGGTGCGGGCGCGGATCGGTGAAGTCGCCGGCGTTGCGGCGCAGGCGCGCGACGATCGCGACGAGTTCGGCGGCATCGGCGCGGTTGATCCCGGTGTCGGCGAACACTCCCGTGTTCAGTGCCACGGTCGCGCGTTCCACGAGTTCTCGGCCGTCGTCGGTCAGAGCCAGCATCGCCGCGCGGCCGTCGTGCGGATGCGGCTCGCGCACGATCAGCCCGTCGCGCACCAGCCGGTCGGCTGTGCTCGTGACGGTCGTGGCATGCACCTGGAGCCGGGCCACCACGCTCGACAGGGGCAGTCGGCCTGCGCGGCTGAACGCCAGCAGTCGCAGCACCTCGTACCGCGCGAAGCTGAGGGCGAACGGCCTCAGCGCGGCATCCACCTGCGCCAGCATCAGCTGCTGCGCCCGCATGACCGAGGTGACGACGGCCATGCCCTCGGCGGCATCCGTCCATCCGTGCGCGATCCACTGCCGCTTCGCCTCGGCGAGCGGATCCACCGGGAGCGGTCGGGATCGGGTCACGCCTCTACGGTACCGGCGCCGGTCGGAGCCGGGCGGAGGGCGCGCGCCGGAAGGCGACGAGAGTGCTGGGCCGCCGTCGCACACATGCTGGCACTCAGTGCCGCGGGGCTAGAATCGTGAGAGTCGTGAGGAGCAATCGATGAAGATCGTCGTCCTGGTCAAAGAGGTGCCCGACACCTATGGTGACCGCAAGCTGAATCTCGAGACCGGACTCGCCGACCGCGGCGCCGGTGACGTGGTGCTCGATGAGATCACGGAGCGTGCGCTCGAGGTCGCGTTGAGTCACGCCGACAAGAACGAGGGTGTCGATGTCGTGGCGCTCTCGATGGCGCCCGAGACGTCGACGGCGTCGATCCGTCGGTCGCTCGCGATCGGTGCGGCATCCGCTGTGCACATCGCGGATGCCGAACTGGCCGGTGCCGACCTGGGCCTGACCGCTGAGGTGCTGGCGGCGGCGATCCGTCGTGCAGAACCCGATCTCGTGATCGCGGGCAACCTGTCCACCGATGGCTCCGGCGGAGTGCTGCCGGCCATGCTCGCCGAGCACCTCGGATACGCCCAGGCGACGGCGCTCTCCTCCGTCGAGATCACCGCCGACACGGTCGCAGGCACTCGCGCGGCGGATGCCGGAGCGCAGCAGGTATCGGCCGCGCTCCCCGCTGTGATCTCGATCACCGAGGCGTTGCCCGATGCGCGGTTCCCGAACTTCAAGGGCATCATGGCCGCGAAGAAGAAGCCCCTCGAGGTGCTCTCGCTCGCTGACCTCGGCGTCTCGGCCGATCCGGCCGCTGCGCCCCGCACGATCATGACGGCGGTCTCGGAGAAGCCGCCGCGCGCCGCCGGCGTGAAGATCACCGACGAGGGCGATGCCGGTCGGAAACTCGTCGACTACCTCGTGCAGAACAGGCTGGTGTGAGATGACGACCGAGAACCCGATCCTCGTCCTGATCGACGTCGACCCCGCCGGGGGCGCCGCGAGCAGCACCGCCGCACTGATCGGCGCGGCATCCACCGTGGGATCCCCGGTCGCACTCATCGTCGGCGGCTCCCAGACCGCCGTCGACCAGGCGGTCGCGGCGGGCGCCGCCACCGTGCTGACGGCGGAGGCGGACCCGACGGTGTTGACGGTGCCGATCGTCGATGCGCTGCAGACCGCGTTCGAGCGGGTGAAGCCGGATGCCGTGCTCGTGTCGAACTCGATCAGCGGGCGCGATGTCGCCGGACGCTTCGCGGTGCGCACGCGGAGCGCCCTGTCGGTCGATGCGATCGGCGTCTCCCGCGACGACGAGGGCATCGTCGCGCACCACTCCGTCTACGGCGGGGCGTACCTCGTGGACTCGGCCCCGACGTTCGGTGCGCCGGTCATCACTGTGCGACAGGGCGCGATCGAAGCGCGGGCGACCGCTGTCGCCGTTCCCGCGATCGACGCGCTCGACGTCGCGCCCTCCGGCGCCGCCGTGGCGACCGCCGGGGAGATCGCGGCGGTCGAGGTGGCGTCGTCCCGTCCCGAGCTGCGGGGCGCGACGCGCGTCGTGTCGGGCGGGCGCGGACTCGCGTCGAAGGAGAAGTTCGTGCTCGTCGAGGAGCTCGCCGATGCGCTGGGCGCCGCGATCGGCGCCTCGCGGGCCGCGGTCGATGCGGGATACATCCCGCAGTCGCACCAGGTCGGCCAGACGGGCGTCTCGGTCTCACCGCAGCTGTATGTCGCTCTCGGCATCTCCGGCGCGATCCAGCACCGCGCCGGCATGCAGACGTCGAAGACGATCGTCGCGATCAACAAGGATGCCGAGGCGCCCATCTTCGACGTGGCCGACTTCGGCATCGTCGGCGATCTCTTCACGGTCGTGCCCCAGGTGATCGCCGCTCTCGAGGCGCGGAAGAAGTAGCCATGACGACACGGATGCTGCGGCGCGGTCTGCCGCGCGTGGCCGGGGGAGATCTCTGGCCGCCGTCGGTCGAGGGTGCCGATGCGGTGGTGGGTGCCGCCGCCGTGGTGGACGTCGCGGCATCGGTGTCGGTCGCGGTGTCGGAGCCGGTACCGGCCGTCGAGCCGTCGCAGATTGATGCATCCGTCGTGACAGCCGTGGTGGCGCCGACGCATGCCGGTTCGGGCATTCGGCGCGGGCTGCCGCGCGTGCCCGGGGGTGAGGCCTGGCCGCCCGCCGGGTCTGTTTTGGCCGCCGCATCATCCGTTACGCCTGCCGCATCCGCGCCGGCGTCGGCATCGTCCGCTCCGGCCGTCGCATCCGCAATTCCGACAACTGCTCCGGCAGCAGCGCCTGTGTCCGCTCCGGCATCCGCACCGACCGCCGCTTCCGCAGCCGCTTCCGATACGGCCGGAGTCCGACGGGGACTTCCGCGGCGTGCAGGCGGAGAGCCCTGGCCGCCGGCGGGCACCGTCCCCGCTCAGGCCGGCCACCTGTCCGCCGCGGCATCCGATCTCGAAGTGCTGTCACCCGTCGCGCTGGCCTCGACCGATCCGGCCGCCGACCTCGCGGTCGTCGCGCCCCGCACGAGCGTGCTGGCCACCGACATCGACACGCCACTGCCCTGGGCCCGCACGGTGTGGAACGGTCGCGCCCCGCGGCGCATCGGCGAGGCGCCGGCATCCGCGCGGCGTCGTCCGACCTGGACGCAGGCCATCGCCGCACTGATGGGCGCCGCGGCGCTCGGCGTGCTTGCGGGAGCCGCGATCGCGTTCGTGCGCACGCTGCTGAGCGTGCCCGTGATGCAGGACTTCCTCACCGCCTTCCCCGGAGCGTACGAGCCGGCGATCGCCGTCGCGCCCGGCTTCGCGCCATGGGTCGGCTGGCAGCACTTCTTCAACGTGTTCCTCATGGTCCTGATCATCCGCTCGGGTCTGCGGGTGCGCTCGGAGAAGCGGCCGACCGTGTTCTGGGCGCCGCGTCACAACCCCAAGGGCAAGATCAGCCTCACGCTGTGGTTCCATCAGGCGCTCGACATCCTGTGGCTCGTCAACGGCGTGGTCTTCGTCGTGCTGCTGATCGTCACCGGCCACTGGGTGCGCATCGTGCCGACCAGCTGGGAGGTCTTCCCCAACGCGCTGTCGGCGGCGTTGCAGTATGTCTCCTTCGACTGGCCGACCGAGCACGGATGGGTCAACTACAACAGCCTGCAGCAGCTCGCGTACTTCACGACCGTGTTCATCGCCGCGCCGCTGGCCGCGATCACCGGGTTCCGCATGTCGGGCCTGTGGCCGAAGAAGGCCGAGCGCCTGTCGAAGGCCTACCCGGTGGAGTGGGCGCGGGCGCTGCACTTCCCGGTGATGCTCTACTTCGTGGTGTTCATCATCGGACACGTCGCGCTGGTGTTCCTCACCGGATTCCTGCGCAACCTGAACCACATGTACGCGTCGTCCGACGCCGTCGGCTGGACGGGCTTCTGGGTGTTCGTCGCATCGCTCGTGGTGATCGCAGGCGGATGGTTCGCCGCGCGGCCGCTGGTGCTCGCCCCGATCGCGAAGACGTTCGGCAACGTCTCCGGCCGCTGACCGCGGCATCCGCCGAGCAGCATCCGCCGAGCAGCATCCGCCGAGACCCCCGCACACCGCCGAGGCCCCCTCCCAGTCACGTTGCTGGGAGGGGGCCTCGATGCTCGGAGGGGGTCTCGGCGACGGCGACACCACCGGCGACACCGCCGCCGCGACCCCGACGCGACCGCGGGGTCAGCGCGTGAAGCGCACCTCGGTCAACGTCTCGCCGAGGAAGGGCTCGGTGTGCGTCGCGCCGTCGAGCGCGAAGCCGTTGCGCGTGTAGAAGCGGTGGGCACGGGGGTTGTCCTCCGCGACCCAGAGGTACAGCGGCTCGTCCTTCTGCACGGCGGCGTCGAACAGCTTCTGGCCGATGCCGGTGCCGTGCAGGGCGTCGAGCAGGTAGATGAAGTACAGCTCGCGGAACGCCGGGGCGTCTTTGTCGCGAGCGGGGCCGGAGCCGGCGAAGCCGACGATCTCGCCGTCGACGAGCGCGGCGTTCATGGTGAACTCGGGGCCCTGCGAGGCCCAGTGCGTCCACAGTTCGGCCATGCGGCGAGGCGATACCTTCTCCAGCGCGGCCTTGCTGATCAGGTGGTCGTAGGTCTCGTGCCAGCACTGGGCGTGCACGCGACCGAGGGCCTCCGCATCCACATCACGGACCGGACGGACGATGACTTCAGGCTGGGCTTCGGCGCTCATGTCGCGACTCTACGCGTGGCTTCCTGGATCAGGAAATCGAACGGATGCCGCACCGCGCCCCCTCGCGGCGCCTGGAGGAAACCGACAACTGTATTCACGATTCATGCGCTTCTGGCTACGATCGATCCTCGTGAACGTGATCTGGCGCACCCTCCTGGTGATCCTCGGCGCTCGGCGCCGCGTCCGTCGAGGCAAGACCCTCGACCCGAACGCCGTCGGCAGCATCCGCTTGACGACCCTCCCCACCGACATCGACATCCTGCGGCACATGAACAACGGCCGCTACCTGTCGCTGTTCGACCTCGGCCGGTGGGACCTGCTCATCCGCACGGGCCTGTTCGACGCGATGAACGAGCGCGGCTGGTACGCGGTCGTCTCGAGCGAGACGGTGACCTTCCGCAAGTCGCTCGAGCTCTGGCAGCGCTTCGAGGTGCAGTCGCGGTTCATCGGCCACGACGAGAAGGCGTTGTTCCTGGAGCACCGGGCCGTGGTGAACGGAGAGGTCTACGCCAAGGTCATCGTGCGGGCCCGGATGCTGCGCCGCAGCGGCGGCACCGTGCCGCACGACGAGTTGTTCGCCACCCTCGGCAAGCCGGAAGGACTGCCGGAGATCGACACGTGGATCCACGACTGGGCCGCGGCATCCGCACTGCCTCCGACGCGCACGTCCGCGCCGAGCGTCTGGAACTGAGCCCCCGCGGGCACAGCTACGGAGTTCACCGCCGCCGCGCCGCCGCGACACGTGACTCCCCGGCGCGCCGTCCGTCGCATCCGAAGTCGTGCCCGGGCGGCGTGGCTCCAGGCGAGGCGCCGGGCAGGAGACAGGCGGAGTCCTAGGCTGAGGGGATGGTCGAGTCGTCGCCGTCGCCGTCGGATGCCGGTGCATCCGCACCCCTCGCAGAACGCGCCGTCGAACTCGCGCGACGGTGGGTGATCGAGGCGGCAGCCGTCGACGTGGATCCCGCGGCCGAACGGCTCGCCGGCGTGCTGCAGGACCCCAACGGACTGCCCTTCACCCTCGGTTTCGTCGACGGCGTGATGCGTCCCGAGAGCCTGGGGGCCGCGGCATCCCGACTGCACCGGCTGGCGCCGATCGTGCCGGAATTCCTCCCCTGGTACCTGCGCGGTGCCGTGCGCGTCGGCGGAGGGGTCGCGCCGATCCTGCCGGCCCCGGTCGTGCCGATCGCCCGCCGCGTGCTGCGCGAGATGGTCGGACACCTCGTGGTCGATGCGCGTCCGGCGAAACTCGGTCCGGCGATCGAGAAGATCCGCGAGTCCGGTTCGCGTCTCAACCTCAACCTTCTGGGCGAGGCCGTGCTGGGTGAGGCCGAGGCGAGACGCCGGCTCGACGGCATCCATGATCTGATCCGCCGCCCCGACGTCGACTACGTCTCGGTCAAGGTCTCGGCGATCATCAGCCGCATCTCGATGTGGGCGTTCGACGAGGTCGTCGATCAGGTGGTCGAGCGTCTGCTGCCGCTGTATCTCACGGCCCTCGACACTTCGACGTTCATCAACCTCGACATGGAGGAGTACCGCGACCTCGACCTGACGATCGCGGTGTTCACGCGGCTGCTGGAAGATCCGCGGCTGCAGCGCCTCGAAGCCGGCATCGTGCTGCAGGCCTACCTGCCCGATGCGCTGCCCGCCCTGCAGGAGCTGACCGCGTGGGCCCGCGAGCGTGTCGAGCACGGCGGTGCGCCGATCAAGGTGCGACTGGTCAAGGGGGCCAACCTCGCCATGGAGCAGGTCGAGGCGAAGATGCACGGGTGGACGCCCGCGACCTACGACACGAAGCTCGACACCGACGCCAACTACCTGCGCTGCCTCGACTGGGCGCTGCAGCCGGAGAACACCGCGGCCGTGCGCCTCGGCATCGCCGGTCACAACCTGTTCGGCATCGCCCACGCCTGGCTGCTCGCGGGCGAGCGCGGCGTGCGCGAGGCGGTCGAGTTCGAGATGCTGCTCGGCATGGCGCAGGGGCAGGTGCAGGCCGTCTCCCGCGAGGTGGGGCCGGTGCTGCTGTACGTGCCGGTGGTCGCGCCCGCCGAGTTCGACGTGGCCATCAGCTATCTGGTGCGGCGGCTCGAAGAGAGCGCCTCGTCGGAGAACTTCCTCTCCGCCGCCTTCCGCCTCGACGACGACGAGGTGCTGTTCGTGCGCGAGCGGGACCGTTTCCTCGATGCGCTCGACCGCTCGGTCGAGCCGACGTTCTGGCAGGGCCCGCGCCGCACCCAGAACCGACTCGCCCCCATGCACGAAGCCGTGCGACCCGTGCCGGTGGCCCCGGCGCCCGAAGCTGACCTGACCAAGGCCGTGCTCGGCATCTCCCGCGGATCCGACGGCGAAGCCTTCCTCGAGACCGCCGTGTACTCGGCGCGCGAGCTGGATGCGGATGCCGGTGGCGCACCGGGATTCGCGAACGCGGTCGACAGCGACCCCGCACTCCCGTCCAACCGCGAATGGGCGCGCGACGTGCGCGAACGCATCGCCGGTTCGACCGCCGGCGACGACACCCTGGCCGCGGCGCACGTCGTCGAGCCCGCCGTGCTCGACGAGCGGATCGATCAGGTGCACGACGCCGCCGCGTCGTGGGCCGCTCGCCCGGCGACCGACCGGGCCGAGGTGCTGCTGCGAGCCGCCGCCTCGCTCGAGTCCCGCCGCGGCGAACTGATCGAGGTCGCGGCATCCGAGACGGGCAAGGTCTTCGCCGAGGCCGACGTGGAGGTCAGCGAGGCCGTCGACTTCGCCAGGTACTACGCCGCGAAGGCGCGCGAGCTCGATGCCATCTCGGGGGCGGCGTTCGTGCCGGCATCCGTCACCGTCGTCGCCCCGCCGTGGAACTTCCCGATCGCCATCCCCGCCGGAGGAGTGCTGGCCGCGCTCGCCGCAGGATCGGGCGTGGTGTTCAAACCCGCCCCCCAGGCGCGCCGTTGCGCCGCGGTCGTGGCCGAAGCGCTCTGGCAGGCCGGCATCCCGCGCGATGTGCTGACCCTCGTCGACATCGAGGAGGGAGAGCTCGGTCAGGCGCTGATCACGCACGAGAGTGTCGACCGCGTCATCCTCACCGGGTCGTGGGACACGGCCGCGCTGTTCCGATCGTGGCGCCCCGAGTTGCCGCTGCTCGCCGAGACGAGCGGCAAGAACGCGATCATCGTCACACCGTCGGCCGACCTCGACCTGGCCGTCGCCGATCTCGTGAAGAGCGCATTCGGGCACGCGGGGCAGAAGTGCTCGGCGGCGTCGCTCGCGATCCTCGTCGGCCCGGTCGGACGCTCGCAGCGGTTCGCCCGACAGCTCGCGGATGCCGTGCGCTCGCTGCACGTGGGCTGGCCGAGCGACCCGCTCGCCGAGGTGGGCCCGGTGATCGAGAAGCCGCAGGGGAAGCTGGCGTGGGCACTGACCGAGCTCGAGGGCGACGAGCAGTGGCTGATCGAGCCGTCGGTCGCGGTCGACGACGAGACCGGCAGGCTGTGGCGCCCCGGGGTGCGGGTGGGCGTGCAGTCCGGCTCGCGCTTCCACCTCGAGGAGTTCTTCGGCCCCGTGCTCGGGATCATGCACGCGCCGACGCTCGCTCGGGCGGTCGAGATGCAGAACGCCGTCGCCTACGGCCTGACCGCGGGCCTGCACACTCAGGATCCTGACGACCTCGCCTTCTGGCTCGACCGGGTGCAGGCGGGCAATCTGTATGTGAACCGGGGCATCACCGGGGCGATCGTGCAGCGGCAGCCGTTCGGCGGATGGAAGCGATCCTCGGTCGGCCCCGGCGCGAAGGCCGGCGGGCCCAACTATCTGATCGGTCTCGGCACGTGGCGCTCTCAGTCGGGGGCGACGGCATCCAGCACCCTGCATCTGCGCGGACTGGACTCGCGGATCACCGGGCTGATCGAGTCGGCGCAGCCGTCGCTCGACTTCGACTCCTTCGAGTGGCTGCGGCGCGCGGCGCTGTCGGACGCCCTCGCGTGGGATCGCGAGTTCGGTCAGGTGCGTGACGTGTCGCGCCTCGGCATCGAGCGCAACCTGTTCCGCTACCGTCCGCTGCCGGTCGAGATCAGAGCGTCGTCGGATGCGCGGCTGCAGGATCTGCTGCGCACCGTGCTCGCGGCGGTGCGCGCGGGGGCGCGGTTCACGCTGTCGACGCCGGTGGGTCTGCCGGCGGCCGTGCGGCATGCGCTGGGCGACCTCGAGGCTCCCGTGTTCATCGAGAGCGATGAGGAGTGGATCGAGCGGATGCTGCGCCGCGCCGACGTCGTCGAGCCCACGGAGACGCCGGTCCCGCGCGTCGACCGGGTGCGTCTGGTGGGGCCGCGCGAGGAGGTCGCCGCGCTGCGCGGGGCGCTGTCGACGGCGGTCGAGGGCGACCCGGATCTCGCGGTGTACGACGGCGAAGTGACCTCGGCCGGTCGCATCGAGCTGCTGCCGTTCGTGCACGAGCAGTCGATCACGATCACCGCGCACCGGTACGGCAACCCCGACCGCACCTTCGCCGACGTGATCTGAGGGCTCGGTGACCGACCTCGGCGATCTCGAACGCGCGTGGCGCGAGGCCCGCGATGGTGAGACCGGCGATGCCTACGGCACGGCCCTGGAGGCCGCGGGGCGCATCGCCGATGCGGCGGAGGTGTTCCAGGCGCTGATCGACGCCGACTACCTGATCGGCTACTACGACCTCGCGTGGTTGGAGCGCGACCGCGGCGACCTGCGGCACGCGCGTGCGCTGCTGCAGGAGTTCCTCGCCCGCCTCGACCTCGACGACGAGGATGCGGATCTCCCGGCCGGCGTTCTCGGCCATTGGCAATGGGATCAGGACCATCGTGTCGAGGCCGAGCCGCTTCTTCGTCGTGGTGCACGTGCCTACCCGAGTGCGCGTGCTGATCTGGCGCATCTCCTCGTTGCGACGGAGCCGCGCCGAGGAGGCGGAGCGGGTGCTCCGAGCGGGAGTCGAGCTCGACGAGGTCGAGAGCCACCTCCCGTTGGCCAATCTTTTGGAGAGCAAGGGGGATGTGGGCGAGGCGATCGAGCTTCTCGAGCGCGGCTATCGGCTCGGCGACCCGCACTCGGCGTACAACCTGTATCTGATCCTCCACGAGCGGGACGCCGAGAAGGAGGCACGCACGTGGCTGTGGCGAGCCGCGGAAGGCGGCGACGAGGTGGCGATCCGTTGGCTGGCCGAATCCTCCGAGGGGCTCGAATAGTCCGTTGGCGATGACCGCCACAGGGTGCGTGTAAAGAATTCTTGACACGCTGGGCCAGCCCGACGTACTCTGAGCGTGTCAATAATTCTTTACACGGGAGTCGTCATGGTCTACGAGGAACGCAACGCGTGGTCGGGGCTCATCGTGAGCCCGATCGTCATGATCGTCTACGTCGTGCTGGTGCTGCAGCAGGCCGGTGGAGGTCCGCTCACCGACGTGGACTGGTTCCCGCTGATGCTGTGGGTCATCGGCGGCGGCATCGTCGCGACCATCGTCATCAGCGTCGGCTGGGGGATCATCGCCGGCATGAAGGATCCGGATGGTGCGGGCCGATCCGACATCCGCGACCGCGACATCGGCAGGATGGGCGGACGCGTCGAGCAGGGCTTCGTGGTGATCGCCGGACTCGGCGTGATCGCCCTGTGCGCGGTGGGCGCCGACGTCTTCTGGATCGCCAACACCATGTTCGCCGGCTTCGCGATCTCCGCGCTCATCGGCGGCGTCGCCCGCGTGATCGCCTACCGCCGGGGGCTGGTGTGATGGTCAAGCCCACACTCGTCTCGAACAGCATCCGCCTGCATCGCGAAGCCGCCGGTCTCACCCAGGCCGAGCTCGCGCGCACGGTCGGGGTGACCCGGCAGACCCTCATCGCGATCGAGCAGGAGAAGTACTCTCCGACGCTCGAGCTCGCGTTCCAGATCGCTCGCGCCTTCGGCGTGGGGCTCGACGAGCTCTTCCAGTACCCGGAGGTGAACGCATGAGCGACACGATGCGCGCGTGGCAGCGTGAGACCTACGGCCCCGCGTCCGGTACGACTCTCGCCGACCGGCCCCTGCCGGTGCCGCGTCGCGGCGAGGTGCTGCTGCGGGTGCGGGTGACGGCGCTCAACGCGGGTGATGTGCGCCTGCTGCTGGGCGATCCGCTGCTCGTGCGTCCGATCTTCGGTCTCACCCGTCCGAAGAATCCGGTGCGGGGGATGGATGTCGCGGGCACGATCGTCGCGGTCGGACCCGACGTGGTGGGGGCCGAGGTCGGGGAAGAGGTCATCGGCGAGCTGGCCGGCGGTGGAGGGCTCGCCCCGTACGCCCGGGTCGCCGCCTCGCGGCTCGTGCCGCGGCCGGCCGATGTCGCCGCCGAGCTCGCCGCGTGCCTGCCGGTCGCCGGAGGTACGGCGTGGCAGGCGCTCGACCTCGCCGGTGTCGGGATCACCACAACGGGTGCGCCGCGGGTGCTGATCATCGGGGCGTCCGGAGGCGTCGGCACCCTCGCCGTGCAGCTCGCCGCGTTGCGTGGCGCCGAGGTGTGGGCGACGTGTGGCGCGCGCAACGCCGCCCTCGTCGAGCGACTGGGCGCCGTGCGCACGCTCGATCACCGCAGCGAACCCCTGAGCGGGCTGCCGGCTGGACACTTCGACGCCGTCATCGACATCGCCGGAGGGATGCCGCTGCGCCAGCTGCAGCGCCTGGTGGGGCCGGGCGGCACGGTCGTGCTCGCGACCGGTGACGGCGGGCACGTGCTCGGCCCGATACCGCGGATGCTGAAGGCCGCAGCCCTGTCGATCGGCTCGCGCCGCCGCATCCGTCCGCTCGCCGCATCCACCAGACCCGAGGTGCTGCGCACACTGCTGGAGCTCACGGCCGAAGGGCGCATCGTGCCCGTGATCGAGCGCGAGTACGCATTCGCAGACGCACGCGCGGCGCTGGAGCACGTCGAGGCCGGACACACGGTGGGCAAGGTCGTCGTCCGCGTGGAGTGAGTGGACGTGTGGCGGAGCGCCCCGTGAAGTTGACACCTGTTGTCGCTCTGAGGCTTCGTATGCGGCAATAGGTGTCAACTTCGCGTCAGCGGCGTGCGCGGACTTGGCACCTGTTGTCGCTGTTCGGTCGTGATAGCGGCGTGAGGTGCCAACTTCACTGAGGGGCGCACGCGGGCGTGCGCTCTGGCGGGGCACAGGCGGCGGATGACACAATGGGGTCTGGCGTGCCCGAGTCGCATCTTCCCCGCGCCGGCTCTCATCGAGCGGCGGGTCGAAGGACCGCCGGGCCCCTGGACAGCGTCCGCCGTGTTCTGTTCGTAAAAGGAGCATCATGTCGACGCCTGAGACCGCCGTCACCACCCTGCCGGCCCGCACTGCGCACCACCGCCGCTACCTCATGTGCAAGCCGGAGCACTTCACGGTGAACTACTCCATCAATCCCTGGATGGAGCCGGCGAACCCGACCGACACCGCCAAGGCCGTCGCGCAGTGGCAGAAGCTGCACGACCTGTACCTCGAGCTCGGTCACGAGGTCGAGCTGATCGAGCCCCTCGCCGACTACCCCGACATGGTCTACACCGCGAACGGCGGCTTCCTGATCGACGGCCGGGCGTACGTGCCGAAGTTCCGCTTCGTGGAGCGCGCCGGTGAAGCCCCCGCGTTCGCCGACTGGTTCCGCGGCGCCGGCTACGACACCGTCATCCCGGAAGAGGTCAACGAGGGCGAGGGCGACTTCCTGCTCGTGGGCGACGTGATCCTCGCCGGCACCGGTTTCCGCTCGACCGGCGACAGCCACCGCGAGGTGGGCGAGGTCTTCGGCCGTGAGGTCGTCTCGCTGAACCTCGTCGACCCGCGCTTCTACCACCTCGACACCGCGATCGCCGTGCTCGACCCGGTGCAGGGCGAGGAGAACGGCGGCCCGGAGCGCGCCAACATCGCCTACCTCCCCGGCGCTTTCGACGACGCCAGCCGCGCGATCCTCGAAGAGCGCTTCCCCGACGCGATCCTGGTGTCGGACGAAGACGGCTCGGTGTTCGGGCTCAACTCCGCCAGCGACGGCTACAACGTGGTGATCTCGCCGCGCGCGAAGGGCTTCGAGACGCAGCTGCGCGAGCGCGGCTACAACCCGATCCTGATCGACCTCTCCGAACTGCTGCTCGGCGGCGGCGGAATCAAGTGCTGCACCCTCGAACTGCGCGGTGCCGAGTGACCGGCCGCGACGGGACGGCGCAGACGCACGTCGCCCACAACTACCACCCGCTGCCCGTCAACATCGCCCGCGGTGACGGCGCCTGGGTGACGGATGTCGAGGGCAAGCGGTACCTCGACCTGCTCGCCGCGTACTCCGCGGTCAACTTCGGCCACCGGCATCCGGCTCTCGTGGCCGCCCTCACCGAGCAGCTCGGACGCGTCACGCTCACCAGCCGCGCGTTCGAGAGCGACCGGCTCGAGCCCTTCGCCGCCGCGCTCGCGAAGCTCTGCGGCAAAGACCTCGTGCTGCCCATGAACACGGGAGCCGAAGCGGTCGAGACCGGCATCAAGGTGGCCCGCGCGTGGGGCTACCGCGTGAAGGGGATCGCCGACGGACGCGCGCGCATCATCGTCGCGGCCGGCAACTTCCACGGACGCACGACCACGATCATCAGCTTCAGCGACGACGAGTCGGCGCGCGAGGGCTTCGGTCCGTACACCCCGGGCTTCGACGTGGTGCCCTACGGGGATGCGGATGCCATCGCCGCCGCCATCACCGACGACACGGCCGCCGTGCTGATCGAGCCGATCCAGGGCGAAGCCGGGGTCGTGATCCCGCCGGAGGGGTACCTGCGCCGCATCCGCGAGATCTGCGACGAGAAGAACGTGCTGTTCATCGCTGACGAGATCCAGGCCGGACTCGGCCGCGTCGGCGAGACGTTCGCGTGCGACCGCGAGAGTGTGGTGCCGGATCTGTACCTGCTGGGCAAGGCGCTCGGCGGCGGCATCCTTCCCGTATCCGCGGTCGTGGGTAACGAGGACGTGCTCGGCGTCATCCGCCCGGGCGAGCACGGCTCGACCTTCGGGGGCAACCCGCTGGCTGCGGCCGTCGGGTTGCGCGTGGTCGAGATGCTCGAGTCGGGGGAGTTCCAGGAGCGCGCCCGCGCCCTCGGTGCACACCTCGGCGAGGCACTGCAGCCGCTGATCGGCAAGGGCGTCACCACGGTGCGCATCGCCGGGCTCTGGGCGGGCGTCGACATCGACCCGGCCAAGGGAACCGGGCGCGAGATCGCGGAGAAGCTTCTCGATCGCGGCGTGCTCGTGAAGGACACCCACGGTCAGACGATCCGCATCGCGCCGCCGCTCGTGATCCGTGCGACCGAACTCGACTGGGCCGTGGAGCAGCTTCGGGTCGTGCTCGGGGCGTAGCGGCATCCGTCCGTCGGGCCCGACGATTCACGGAACCGATGACGATTCGCCGACGAATCGTGCAGATTCCTCCGCGATTCGTCATCTCCTCGGCGAATCGTCGCCGAACCCGAACCCGAACCCGAAACCGTCCGCTCAGGCGGGCGGGTTGTCGGGGTCGAGCAGCTTGAGCGTGTCCTCCTCGGCGGGGTTGTCGGCGCTGAGCTGATCCTCGGTCGTGGCGTCGCCGCCGAGCGGGGCGGGCTCGTCTTCATCGCGGCTCGCGTCGCCCTGGATCGCGCCGTCGGTCGCGTGGCCGTGGCCGGCGTCGCCCTGGATCGCCCCGTGTGGGGAGTCTCCGTGCGAGCTGTCGCCCTGGATGGCGCCGCCCTGGCTGCCGCCCTGGGGGTCGTGGCCCTCGGTGCCGTCGACGTCGGTCGCGCCTTCTGCGGGGTCCTGCGAGTGCGGTGTGGTGTCGCTGTTCTCAGTCATGTCGCGACGGTACGTCCGGGATGCTGCGCACGGCACCCCCCTTGACACCGCCCCGAAGGGCTAGGCGGGTTCAGTCGGCAGGCGCTCAGCGCGGGTATCGGGGCGATTCGTCCTCGCCGTGCGACGGCACGTCTGGGTCGTCGTGGCCGGAGAGCTCATCCGACGACACCAGGTCGTCGACGTCGAGGGTGGCCGGACCGGCATCCGCCTTCGACTCGGTGCTCAGCAGCTGCGCCGGGATGCGGATCGGCGTGGTCGGAGCCACCGGCAGCCCGAGGCGCCGTTGCAGCGACCGCATCCACCGCGGCTGGGCGCCGATCACGCCGCCCTCGTCGCGCGACTCGACCTCGAGCCCGTAGTAGTCACCGATCTTGTCGATCAGCTGCGCACGCTCCGCCCGGGCATACGCGCGTCTCTCGCGCGTGAAGGCGACGACGGTCGACCAGCAGATCAGCAGCATCACCACGCTGAACGGCAGGGCGATCGTGATCGCGGCGGTCTGCAGTGCGGTCAGTCCGCCGGCCAGCAGCAGGGCGATCGCGAGGGCCGCGGTGACGGCGACGAAGAACGTGCGGATCCAGCGCTTGGGATTCTGCTGGCCGCCGGTCGCGATCATGCCCATCACCAGCGCGCCGGAATCGGCGGAGGTCACGAAGAAGATCGCGATCAGCAGCACGGCGCCCAGGCTCACGATCGTCGACCCGGGAACGTGCTCGAGCAGACCGAAGAGCGCCCCCTGCAGGTCGACCGTGCCGTCGGCGCCGGTGAGCGTGCCGGGATCCTTCAGCTCGATCGCGAGGGCCGAACCTCCCAGTACGGCGAACCAGAGGATGCCGAGCAGTGTCGGCACGAGGATGACGCCGGCGACGAACTCCCGCACCGTGCGCCCCTTCGAGATGCGCGCGATGAAGATGCCCACGAATGGCGCCCACGAGATCCACCAACCCCAGTAGAACGACGTCCACTGCGCCTGCCACTCCTCGCCGGCGGTGCCCTGGAAGGCGCTGACGTTGAACGAGAGACCGACGAAGTTCTGGATGTAGTACCCGATCGACTGCACGAAGTCGCGCAGGAGGAACTCGGTGGGGCCGACCACGAGCAGATAGAGCACGAGCAGCCCCGCCATGACGAGGTTGGCGTTCGACAGCCACTTCATGCCCTTGGTCACACCCGACAGCACCGACATCAGCACGAAGACCGAGATGACCAGGATGATGATGACCTGCGTGCCCTCGTCAGGCTTCGCGAGTCCGGCGGCGCTGAGGCCGGCGCTGATCTGGATGACCCCGAGGCCGAGCGAGGTCGCGACGCCGAACAGGGTGCCGACCAGGGCGATCACGTCGATCGCATGACCCCATCCGCCTTCGACGCGCTTGCCGAGCAGCGGCTCGAGGGTCCAGCGGATCGAGATCGGACGCTTGCGGCGATGGATGGCGTACGCCAGCGCGAGGCCGATCACGACGTAGATCGACCAGGCATGCACGCCCCAGTGCAGGTACGTCTGACCCAGCGCGGCCTGTGCCAGCTGCTCGGGGGTGCCGGTGACGCCGGGGCGCGGGGTCGCGAAGTGGGTGAGGGGTTCGCTGACGCCGTAGAACACCAGTCCGATGCCCATGCCGGCGGCGAACAGCAGTGAGAACCACGACATGAGCGAGAACTCCGGCTCGTCGTCGTCGCGGCCCAGCTTGATGTCGCCGAAGCGGCTGAACCCGAGATACAGGCTGAACGCCACGAACACCGCGGCGATCAGCACGTAGTACCAGTTGAAGGCGTTCACGATCGTCGACTGGATCGTGCCGAACAGCGCCTCGGCGATGTCGGGCGCGGCCAGAGTGAACGCCACGAAGGCGATGATGATCGCGGTCGCGGGCCAGAAGACCCAGCGCTGTACCGGGGGGAGGGAACGGCGGGGTGCACCCGCCGCGGCATCCGTCTCTGTTGTCGGCCCCGTCGTCGGGGGTGTCGCATCGACCTGCGGGGCGTCGTTCTCCGGTCCGCTCATCCCTCAACGGTATATCGGGTGCGGTCGGGAGGTCAGTCCTTCGGGCGCGGGGAGCGGATGGGGGTGGTCACCGCTGCCTCGTCGCTGAACTCCACCGGGTCGACCTCGTCGATGACGCTGAGGGGGCGCGTCTCATCGAGCGTGAGCAGGAATCGGCGGTTCTCATGGCGATGCAGGCGTCCCGAGGTGAACACCCAGATCGCCCCGATCGCGCACGCCACGAAGCCCGCCGTGCCGCCGAGCATGATCGCGGTACGCGGGCCGAACTCGTCGGCCACCCAGCCGGCGATGGGAGCGCCCACGGGGGTCGAGCCCATGATCACGGCCATGTAGAGCGCGAGCACGCGTCCGCGCAGCGCGGGGTCGGTGGTCATCTGCACGTAGCCGTTGGCCGTGGTCAGCAGCGTCACGATCATGAAGCCGGTGAACATCAGGGTCACGGCATACGACACGTAGCTCGGCATCGCCGCAGAGACGAACGCCGCCACACCGAACCCTCCCGCGGCGAAGATCACCACGCGCACCCGGGCGCGGTCGCGGCGCGCGGCCAGCAGCGCGCCGGCGAGCGAGCCGATCGCGAGCACCGAACTGAGCACGCCGTAGCCGTCGGCCCCGGCGCCGAACTCGATCGCCATGGTGGAGGCGAAGATCGGGAAGTTCATGCCGAAGGCGCCGATGAGGAACACCGTGACGAAGACGACGCGCAGGTCGCTGCGGCCCCAGACGTAGCGGAATCCAGCGGCCAGGCCGCCACGGCTCCGGTGCTTCGGGCGCGGGGCGAGCAGGCTCGTGCGCAGCATCATGAGCGCCAGGATCATCGCCAGGAACGTGGCGGCGTTGACGATGAACACCCAGCCCGAACCGATCGCCACGATCAGCAGACCGCCGACGGCCGGTCCGATCATGCGCGCCAGGTTGAAGGATGCCGAGTTCAGCGCGACGGCGTTGGAGGTGTCGCCGCTCGAGACCATGTCGGAGACGAACGCCTGGCGTGCAGGGGCGTCGAACGCGTTCACGATGCCGAAGCCCAGCGCGAAGCAGAACATCATCGGCAGCGTCATGACGCCGTTCAGCAGCAGCACGCCGACCGCGATCGCGAGGCCCAGCAGCAGCGTCTGGGTGGTGAGCAGGATGCGGCGCCGCTCGAACCGGTCGGCGACCCACCCTGTGAGGCTGACGAGTACCAGCGGCGGACCGAACTGCAGGGCCATCGTGACGCCCATCGCCGTGGCGTCGTTGTCGGTCAGCTCGGTGAGCACGACCCAGTCCTGGGCGGTCGCCTGCATCCATCCGCCGACGTTCGAGACGAGGGCTCCGGCGAACCAGATGCGGTAGTTGATGTTCGCGAAGGAACGGAACATGGCGCTCATCGGTCCGTCACCCTCCGCATCAGGGCACTCGCGGCGCGCAGCGTCTCGAGTTCGTCGGCGGTGAAGTCGAGCTCGGCGAGCATGCCGGCGAGCAGCTCGTCACGACGGCGGATGGTCTCCACCACGATCTCAACGCCGGACTCGGTGATGTCGACCTGCACGCGGCGCCGGTCGTCTTCATCCGGGGTGCGCACGACGTAGGCCTGCTCCTCGAGTCCGTTGACGGTGCTCGTCATCGAGGGAGCGGTCACCCGCTCGTGCTCGGCGAGAGCCGAGATCGTCAGGCGGCCGCGCATGCGGAGCGTCGCCAGGACGGCGAGCTGGGCATCGCTCACGCCATGGGTGGCGCGCACGGAGCGCAGCCGACGGGCGAGGCGGAAAGTGGCCATGCGCAGATCGACGGCGGTCAGGTGGACGGGATCTTCGGCAGCAGTCATTACTTAGTTAGTCTATCTAACCTTTTTCCGCCGCGGGCGGTGGATGCCGTCGCCGCCGCGCCCACCGGGCAGAATGGAGGCGTGACCCGAACGCTCGCCTTGGAACTCGCCGTGCAGGACCCCACCGGAGTGCGCATCGCCGCAGAAGTCGGCGCCGCGCGCGTCGAACTCGCCACCGCGCTCGCGCTGGGAGGGCTGACCCCCTCGCAGGCGACGATCGAGCTCGCGGTCGAGGCGGCCCGCGAGGTCGCTGACGATGCCGGGCCCGAGGTGCACGTGTTGATCCGCCCCCGCGCGGGCGGGTTCCACTACGACGCCGACGAGCTGGCGACCGCCGAGCGGGACGTGCGCCTCGCACTCGCCTCCGGTGCGACCGGCGTCGTGATCGGTGCGCTCGACGCCGACGGGCTCCTCGACCTCGACGCCATGACCCGGCTCCGCGATGCGGCCGACGGCGCTCCCGTCACACTGCACCGCGCGATCGACGTGACCGCCGACCCCGTGGCGACGCTCGCCGCCGCGCGCGGTCTGGGGCTGCGCCGCGTGCTGACCTCGGGCGGTGCCTCGGCCGCGATCGACGGCATCGACACGCTGCGGGCGCTGGTCGTCGCCGCCGAGGGCGAGATCGAGATCATGGCGGGCAGCGGTGTGGATGCCGCCACAGCGCCCGCGCTGGCGGCGATCGGCGTCGACGCCCTGCACTTCTCCGCCAAGCGCGCGGTGCGCGAAGACGGCGGGGTGCGCATGGGGTCGGCGTCCGACGGCGTCGGCGGCTACGAGGTCACGGATCGCGACATCGCCCTCGGGGTGCGGGCGGCCCTCGGCCTGTAGCCGGTCCTCTCCGCCATGGGTAGGCTCTCAGCGTGACGGATACGCGAGAGTTCACGGATGCCCACGGCATCGCCATCGTCTACGACGTCCACCCGGCGGAAGGAACTCCACGCGGTGTCGTGCAGCTCCTGCACGGCGTCGGCGAGCACGCGGGGCGTTACGGCACCCTGATCGCCGCGCTCACCGGCGCAGGTTTCTCGGTGTATGCCGATGATCACCGCGGGCACGGGCGCACCGGCATCCGGCAGCATGAGGGCCCGGCGGGCCTCGGGCGTCTGGGCAAGGGCGGACTGCGGGCCGCGGTGGAGGCGGTGTGGCAGCTCACCGGCATCATCCGCGACGAGAACCCCGATCTGCCGCTCGTGCTGCTCGGCCACTCGTGGGGATCCTTCCTCGCGCAGATGCTGCTGAACGACCATCCCGAAGCGTGGGATGCCGTCATCCTCTCGGGGTCTGCACTGCGCATGCCCGGATCGCTGAACGCGGCGCCGCTGAACGCGCGCTGGGCGGGGCCGGATGCGACCGGATTCGAGTGGCTCAGCCGTGACCCCGCGGTCTGGCAGGAGTTCGCTGACGATCCACTCACCACCGATGTGCCGTTGCTCAAGCTGTTCGGGCCCATCGAGGCCGCGAAGCTCTACGGCCGCCCCGCGAAGGACCTGGTCTCCCGTGGCGGCGACATCCCGCTGCTGCTCCTGGTCGGACGCGACGATCCGGTGGGTGGGCCGCGCAGCGTGCACAAGCTCGCCGAGGAGTACCGCACGCGCTCGGGCCTCACCGACGTGACGACGCTGGTCTACCCCGACGCGCGGCACGAGATCTTCAACGAGCTGCAGCAGGACGAAGTGCGCGCCGACGTGCTCTCCTGGCTCGACAAGCACGTTCCGCCCCGCGATTGAGGGCGGTACCGGCCTCAGACCGAGGCCGGCCCGGTGGGCGACCGGCCATTCCTCCGGGTCGCCGTGTTACGCGCTGTGAACGCGCGTGACAGCCGGTGAAGCCCCGTGACACCGATCGCACGACCGTGGAGTGGCCCGACATAGATTCGGGTCAACATTCCGCGGACGAGCTGAGGTGGGCCCCTGCACGGCGCCCTCGCACGGGAGGGAACGGCTCCGATGAGTTTCGAGAAGGACTGGCAGGACTGGCACGCGTCGCGTGAACGCTATGCCGGGGCCGAGTACGGTCCGGCCGCGCTCGAGTCGACCAACTGGCTCATCACCATGCCCGCGGCGGTCGACGGCATCCCGGGCCTGTGGGCTCTGACCGGCGACGGCGGCATCCACGGCAGCGATCTCGGACAGTCGGGCGAGAGCGTGGCGCTCCGCGGCGTGCAGACGCTGCGGCTCGGTCGACGGGAGCTGCGACGCTTCACCCGCAACGGCACCGTCGCGCTGCGCGTGTACAACCCCGCGCGGTTGGAGCGGGAGCGGTTCAGCGCGATCGACGTGTATCGTCCGGATCGTGCCTGGCGGGTGCCCGCCCGCTTCGAGCCGACGCCGGGCGAGCAGGTCGTGATCACCACGGTCGACGGCGACGCGCGGGAGTCGCCCATCGCCGGACGCCTGCACTTCACGCTGCGCGGGAAGGAGCACCAGCTCACGGTCACGCGCTCCTCGCAGGGCGGACTGAGCGCGGTGTTCGGAGATGCGACGAACGGTCGCGAGACCTATCGGTTCCGGTTCCTGCCGGTCGATGAGCCGGACGAGGACGGCACGGCCGTGATCGACTTCAACCGCGCCTACCTGCCGCCGTGCGCGTTCTCGGACCAGTTCGTGTGCCCGCTGCCGCCGGAGGGCAACCGCTACTCGATCCCGATCCGTGCCGGTGAGCGGGCGGTCGTGCTCGGCCGCTGACGCGCGGTCACGCCGTGCGGGGCGGTGCGGACTTAAGCTGGAACCGTGCACGGTGAATACAAGGTCCCAGGGGGAAAGCTCGTCGTCGTCGACCTGGACGTCGAAGACGGTCGGATCGCGCGGTTCCGCCTCGCGGGCGACTTCTTCCTCGAACCGGACTCGGCGCTCGACGACATCAACGCCGCGGTCACCGGGTTGCCGGTCGAGACGGATGCCACCGCGATCGCCGTGGCGGTGCGTGAGGCTCTGCCCGCCGGTGCGCAACTGCTCGGCTTCACCCCCGATGCGGTGGGAACGGCCGTGCGCCGTGCGCTCGTGACCGCTCCGGGCTGGCGCGACTTCGACTGGGAGATCGTGCACGACAAGGCCGTCTCGCCGCGCATGAACCTGGCGCTCGACGAGGTGCTCACCGCCCGCGTGGGTGAAGGCCGCCGCCGCCCCACCCTGCGCATCTGGGAGTGGGACGAGTCGGCCGTGGTCATCGGCTCCTTCCAGTCGTACCGCAACGAGGTCGACCCCGAGGGCGCGGCCAGACACGGCTTCGACGTCGTGCGCCGCATCTCCGGCGGAGGCGCGATGCTCATGGCCGCAGGGCAGATCATCACGTACTCGCTCTACGTGCCGGCATCCCTCGTCGCGGGCATGACCTTCGCCGACTCCTACGCCTTCCTCGACGACTGGGTGCTGCAGGCGCTGCGCTCGCTCGGCATCGACGCGGTCTACCAGCCGCTCAACGACATCGCGAGCCCGACGGGCAAGATCGGCGGGGCCGCGCAGAAGCGCCTCGCCAACGGCGGAGTGCTGCACCACGCGACGCTCTCGTACGACATCGACGGTCAGATGATGACCGAGGTGCTGCGCATCGGCCGCGAGAAGCTGAGCGACAAGGGCACCACGTCGGCCGCGAAGCGCGTCGATCCGCTGCGCAGCCAGACCGGGCTCGAACGCGCCGAGATCATCGACCGCTTCATCGGCACCTTCCGCTCGCTCACGGATGCCGAGACCGGGGCGATCACGCCTGAGGAGTACGCCGACGCCGAGGCACTCGTCGAGTCGAAGTTCGCCACCGACGCGTGGCTGCACCGGGTGCCGTGACCGACCCTTCGATGGGTGCAGCCGGCGACGGACCCGAGGCTCGGCCGAAAGCAGTTCCCTCGGCCGAATCCCTCGAATCCGGCCGAGGCAAGAGCATTTCTCCGACGGAGGCGCCCGGCGCCGTCACGATCATCGAGGGCGACAACCTCGTCGCGGCGGCGACCCTACCCTCGGCAACCTTCACCCTCATCTACCTCGATCCGCCGTTCAACACCGGGCGTGCCCAGGAGCGGCAGGTGGTCACCGCCCGCCGCGCGTCCACAACTCCTCAAGAACCGGGGGTGGCGGCGGCCCCCGCCGCGGAGTCACGGGGAGGGGCCGAGGCCGGCGCGGATTCTTTGAGGAGTTATGAACAGCCGGCCGGTGAGACCGAGATCCGGCACGGGTTCCACGGCCACGCGTACGAGCGGGTGCGGGGCATGCTGCGCACCTATGACGACCGGTTCGACGACTACGGCGCGTTCCTGATGCCGCGGTTGGAAGAGGCGTGGCGGCTGCTCGCCGACGACGGCACCCTGTACCTGCACCTCGACTACCGCGAGGCGCACTACGCCAAGGTCATGCTCGACGCCGTGTTCGGGCGCGACTCCTTCCTCAACGAACTCATCTGGGCGTACGACTACGGGGCGAAGTCGCGCCGGCGCTGGCCCACCAAGCACGACACCATCCTGGTCTACGTGAAGAACCCGCGGACGTACTACTTCGACTCCGACGAGGTCGACCGGGAGCCCTACATGGCGCCCGGGCTCGTGACGCCGGAGAAGGCCGCGCGCGGAAAACTGCCCACCGACGTCTGGTGGCACACGATCGTGCCGACGACCGGCCGCGAGAAGACCGGGTATCCGACGCAGAAGCCGGAGGGGATCCTGCGCCGGATCATCCGTGCGTCCAGCCGCCCCGGTGACCGCGTACTCGACCTCTTCGCCGGCAGTGGCACGACGGGCGCGGTGGCATCGGCACTCGGACGGAACGCGGTGCTCGTCGACGACAACCCCGAGGCCGTGCGGGTGATGAGCGAACGGATGCCGCACGCCGAGGTGACGTCCGGCTGAGCGCTCTGCGCTCGCGGAAGGATGCTGTGATGACCGATACGGACTTCGTCGAGGTCGAGACCGGCGCGGGGCGGGTGCGCGGGCGCTGGCGTCCGACCACCGGCGGCAGGGGTGATCCGCGTTCGGCGGCGTTCCTCGGCATCCCGTTCGCGGAGGCGCCGATCGGGCCGCTGCGCTTCCAGGCTCCCGTGCCGAAGTCGCCGTGGGAGGGGGTGCTCGACGCGCTCGAGTTCGCCGCCACCGCGCAGCGCGGCGATCCCGGGGTGACGCTGATCCCCGAGCCCAGCGTCGCGGGCGACTCGATCCTCAACGTGAACGTCTTCACGCCCGATCCGACCCCGCGCGCGCAGGGCCTGCCGGTGCTGGTGTGGATCCACGGCGGCGGCTACTTCGCCGGCTCCCCGGCGAGCACCTGGTACGACGGACGCAACTTCAACCGCGACGGCGTCGTGACGGTGTCGATCTCGTACCGGCTCGGGTTCGACGGCTTCGGGTGGATCGAGGATGCGCCGTCGAACCGTGGCGTGCGCGACTGGCTGCTCGGGCTGGAGTGGGTGCAACAGAACATCGCGGCGTTCGGCGGTGACCCCGCACGGGTGACGATCGCCGGGCAGTCCGCGGGCGGCGGCGCGGTGCTGACGCTGCTGGGGATGGAGCAGGCACAGCATCTGTTCCACGGGGTCTACGCGCTGTCTGCGGCGCTCGCCGATGTGGCCGCCGCGCGTGCCGAGGCGTTCGGTCGAGCGCTGGCTGCCAGGGCCGGGGTCGAGCCGACCGTGTCGGGGTTCGCCTCGCTGGACGAGGATCGTGTGCTCGCGCTGCAGAAGAAGGCCACGAGGCTGGGTCCGTCGTCGATCGGGAGCGTGGTCGAGGACGGTCTGCCGCTCGGCCCGACGATCGACGGCGATCTGCTGCCCCGGTCGACCCGTGAGTCGCTCGCCGCGGGCGTCGGCGCCGACAAGCCGCTCGTGCTAGGCGCGACCGATGACGAGTTCACGATGGCGTTCTCCTCGGCTGCGAGGGCGCTGCGCTGGGTGCCGCGGGGCCCGCTGTTGAACCGACTGGGCCTGCCGAACAGTGCGCGGCGGGAGTATCTCGCCGCGAACACCGACGTCGCCGGTCTCGGTACCGCGCGCCTTGCCGGGCGCCTGCTGACGGACCGGATGTTCCGGGCTCCGCTGCTGCAGGTGCTGGCCGACCGGGGTTCTGCGCCGACTTGGGTGTACCGGTTCGCGTGGCCCTCCGGTCGCTTCGGCTTCGCCGAGCACTGCCTCGACGTGCCGTTCTTCTTCGACTGCCTCGACGGCCCAGCCATGGAGCCTCTCGCCGGCCCGAACCCTCCGCAGGCGCTCGCTGACGAGGTGCACGGCGCCGCGGTCGCGTTCATCACCGGTGGCGACCCGGGGTGGCCACGGCACGAGGGGGAGGCGGGCATCGCGCGCGTGTACGACACCCCGAGCCGCGACCTCGCGGATGCCTACGCCTCGGTGCGCCCGCTGCTGGGCGCTGTGCGAGGAAGTTGACACCTGTTGTCGGTCTGGGGCTCGGATAGCGGCATGAGGTGCCAAGTCGGGCTGGGGCGCAGCGGCGAAGTTGACACCTGTTGTCGGTCTGGGGTTCGGATAGCGGCGTGAGGTGCCAAGTCGGGCTGAGGTGCCCAGCCAGGCCGATGGCAGGGAAGCGGGAGGGGCACTATTTCTGCACAGGTGGCCTCAGAAACGAGTCCTCCTCGGATGCCGGGGCGACGGCATCCGAAGGTCTGTCGCCGCCTGCAGGATCGGGGCATGTCTCGACCACCTCTTGCGCTCCCGAGCTCCCTCGGCCCTGTCTTCACGCCGGAACAGGCGCGGGCGGCCGGCGTCACGGCGCGGCGATTGCGGGCGCGCGATCTCGTCCACGTGCATCGAGGGCTGCTTGCGATCGCATCCCTCGATGAGGGCGAAGAGGAGGAAGTAGACCTCGAACCCTTCGCGCGCGACCGAGCGATGCGCACAAGGACGCTGGCTCGTGCTCAGATGTATCGCCCGCTGATGGTGGCCCATGCGTTCTTCTGCGGACGCACAGCCGCCGGGATCTGGCAGCTACCCGTCGAGTGCGATGGACCGCTGGAGGTGGCGGTCCCCGCGCCTCATCGGGCTCCGCGCCGGCGCGGCATCGCCGGGCGGCAGGTCGCGGCTCACCTCGTCACCGTGCGCGACAGGGACGGGCTCCGGCTGGCGAGTCCTGCATCGACGTGGGCGACTCTGGGCGATGAGCTGTCGGTTCGCGAGCTCGTCGTCGTGGGAGATGCCGCGGTGCACATCCCTCGTGATGCGAGCGCTCGCCGTCGACCCGATCGAGCGCTTGCGACGATCGAACAGCTGCAATCCGCTGCGGCGGCGGGAACCCGGCGCGGTGTGCACAGACTCCGCGCCGCGGTCGCGCAGGTGTGCACCGCGAGTGCCTCACCCTTGGAGACGGAATTCCGATTGGATGCTGCCGCCGCGGGACTCCCGATGCCGACGCTGGACATGGTGGTCCGCGATCGTCGAGGCGAGCTGATCGGTGTGACCGAAGTCGCCTACCCGGAGTGGAAGGTGCTCGTGGAGATCGAGGGCGACCACCACCGCACGTCACGCCGTCAATGGAACCGCGACATCGAGAAATATGCGGCGTATGTTGCGGAAGGGTACGAGGTCGTCCGACTCACTTCTGCGCATGTCCGCGGTGCTCGGCCCGTCGCGGTACGTGTGGTGAGAGAGGCTCTCGCGCGACACGGTTGGAGGGCCTGAGGGCTGGAGGGCCTGAGGGTCTGAGGGCCTGAGGACGTGAGGGCCCCAGGACGTGCGTGCGTGCGTGCGGATGTGGCACCTCATGTCGCTATCGGAGCTGCATAGCGGCAACAGGTGTCAACTCCGGGGATCAGTTGCGCGAGAAGTTGGCCCCTCATGTCGCCATCCGAGCGCCATAGCGGCAACAGGTGTCAACTTCACTGGGCCGCGGCGAGCTGGGGAGGCGAGTACGCCTCAGGCGATGTAGATCTTGCGCAGCGTCTCGGTGACCGTCCATGCGGTGCGCTGCCCCTCGGCCAGGCGTACGACCGAGCCGGGTCCGACTGTGAGTGCGGGCAGGGCCGGGTCGTCGAAGGCGATCGTGGCGTGCCCTGAGAGCACGACGAACACCTCGTCGACCTCGGTGTCGGTGGCCGTGCCTGGCGTCATCTCCCAGATGCCGATCTCGACCCCGCCCAGCGCCGCAAGCGCCTGCGTGCCCGTCGTCGGGTTGCCCTGACGCACTTCCTCGGCCGGGAGAGGTTCATGGGTGAGTGTGACGCCAGCGGCATCCACACCGGTGCCCGCGGCGAGTGCGCTCATGAGTCGAATCCCATGCCGAGGGCGTCGAGCGTCTTGAGGAACAGGTTGCGCTTGCCGTCGCGGTGGTCGGCCTGATTCATCGCCGCGCGCACCAGATTGATGCCGATCGCGGCGGCGGGCTCCGGCGGGAACGGCACCGGGCGTTCGCGCACCATCTTCAGCGCGGTGCGCTCGGTCTCGACCCCCGACAGCTTGTCGAGCATCACGTCGGCGGCGAACCGGGCCGCCCCGACGCCGAGCCCGGTGAAGCCGGTCGCGTACGCCACGCGCCCCTTGCGGGCGGTGCCGAAGAACGCGCAGAAGCGGCTCGACGAGTCGATCGCGCCCGCCCAACGGTGCGTGAAGGAGAGCCCTGCGAGCTGCGGGAACGTCGTGAAGAAGTGCGAGGCCAGGCGGCGGTGGCTCTCCATCCGATCCTCGTACTCCGGGCGCACCTTGCCGCCGTAGTGGTAGATCGCGTCGTATCCGCCGAACAGGATGCGGTTGTCGGCGGTGAGGCGGTAGTAGTGGAACTGGTTCGCGCTGTCGGCGAGGCCCTGGCGGTTCGACCAGCCGATGGATGCCAGTTGCGCGGTCGACAGCGGCTCGGTCATGAGCACGTAGTCGTAGACCGGCACGGTCATCAGGCGGTTTCTCTTGAGCAACGAGGGGAAAACGTTCGTGCCCAGTGCCACGGCATCCGCTGTCACGCGTCCGCCGTCGGTCACCAGGCTGATCGCCGAGCTGCCGTCGCCCTCGACGAATCGCACCATCGTGCGCTCGTGGATCTCGACACCGAGCTCGGTGGCGACGCGAGCGAGCTCCAGCCCGAGCTTGGCGGGGTGCACCATGGCGCACCCGTCGCGGTCCCAGGATCCGGCCAAGAAGGTCTCGGAGTGCACTTCGGCCTGCACGGCGGCGGCATCGAGGAACCCGTCCTCCTCGCGCAGCCAGTCGATCTGGTGGGGCTCGACGGCCACGGCCAGCTGGCCGGTCCGCTCGAAGTCGGTGTCCATGCCGTAGCGCGCGATCGTCTGCTCGATGCCGTCGAGGTTCTCGTGGCCGAGCTCCTCGAGCCGGTCGATCTCCTCGGGCCAGCGGTTCACCCCGTTCTCGTGCCCGTGCGTGAGGCTGGATTCGCAGAAGCCGCCGTTGCGACCAGACGCCGCCCACGCCACGCGCGAGGCCTCCAGCAGCACGACCCGCTGCTCGGGGTTGCGCTCCTTGGCGCGGATCGCCGTCCACAGCCCGGTGTACCCGCCGCCGACGATCACGAGGTCGGCGTGCACCGACCCCGACAGCGACGGATAGGTGGGCCGCTCCACATCATCGAGCCAGAACACCCCGAAGGTGGTGTCGCGCAGGGCCTCGTCGATGACGGACTGTGCGGGCTGCTGACGCTCGAAGACGGTGGTTCCCATGATCACTCCGATGTGCGAGAGGGCGCGCTCAGCGCGTGCCCCAGTTGTAGAGGTCTTTGTAGAGGCCGGCGTACAGCAGGCTCTCGGTGTGTGCGATGCCCGGGATCGTGCGGATGCGGGTCGCGATCAGCTCGATCAGGTGCTCATCGCTCTCGCACACCGCCTCGACGAGGATGTCGAAGGTGCCGAGGGTGACGACGACGTAGGCGAGTTCGGTGATCTTGGTGAGTTCCTCGGCGATCGCGCGCGGATCGCTGGACACGCGGATGCCGATCATCGACATGCGGTGGAAGCCGAGCTGCATCGGGTCGGTCACGGCGACGATCTGGATGATGCCCGCTTCGGTCATCCGCTGCACGCGCTGACGGGCCGCGGCCTCGCTGAGTCCGACCTCGCGACCGATCTCCGCGTAGGGGCGGCGACCGTCCTCTTGGAGCAGTTCGACGATCCGCTTGGAGATGTCGTCCAGGGCGGGCTGCTTCGGCGTGGTGCTCATGTGTCGATATTGACAGGTTGAGCATGCTCTGGCAACTGATTCAGTTGTTTGGAATGGAAAGTGCTTCAGAATTCGAAAGCACATCGCTACCATGAGGGCATGCCTTCAGAGACGTTGCAGAACTTCATCGGCGGTCGCTACGTTCCCGTGGCCGGATCGGGCGCTCTGCCGCTCGTCGATCCGTCCACCGAAGAGGAGTACGGATCACTCCCCGTGTCCGACGCCGGCGACGTCGACGCCGCCTACGCCGCGGCATCCGCAGCCTTCCCTCTGTGGCGCGACACCACGCCCGCCGACCGCCAGCTGGCGCTGTTCCGCATCGCCGACGAGATGCTCGCGCGGGCCGAGGAGTTCGCCGATCTGGAGTCGCGCGATACCGGCAAGCCGCGCGCGAGCCTGGTCGACGACGAGATCATGCAGTCCATCGACCAGCTGCGGTTCTTCGCCGGTGCGGCCCGCAGCCTGGAGGGACGCGCCGCGGGGGAGTACCTCGCCGGGCACACCTCGTTCGTGCGCCGCGAGCCGATCGGCGTGATCGGTCAGGTGACCCCCTGGAACTACCCGCTCAACATGGCCGTGTGGAAGATCGGCCCCGCGCTCGCCGCCGGCAACACCGTCGTGTTGAAGCCGGCGGAGTCCACGCCGCTGACGACGCTGTTGCTCGCCGAGATCGTCGCGCTGCACACGCCGGCCGGCACACTCAACGTCGTGCTCGGCGATCGCGACACCGGCGTGGCGCTGGTGGAGCATCCGACGCCGCAGATGGTGGCGATCACCGGTTCCGTGCGGGCGGGCATGGCTGTGGCACGGTCCGCCGCGAACGACGTCAAGCGCGTGCACCTGGAGCTGGGCGGCAAGGCGCCGGCGATCGTGTTCCCGGATGCCTCGATCGACAAGGCCGTGGAGGGCATCATCACGGGCGCCTTCTTCAATGCGGGCCAGGACTGCACCGCCGCGACCCGGGTGCTCGTGCACTCCTCGGTGCACGACGAGCTGGTGGCGGCGCTGGTCGCCCGGGCGCGCACTCATGCCCGCACCGGCGGGCCGCAGGAGGAGGGCGTGCTGTACGGGCCGTTGAGCAGCGCGGCGCAGCTCGCACAGGTCGCCGGATTCGTGGAGCGTCTTCCCGCCCACGCCACGATCGAGACCGGCGGAAAGCGCCAGGGCGACCGCGGCTACTTCTGGGAGGCCACGATCGTGTCGGGCCTGCACCAGGACGACGAGGCCGTGCAGGGCGAGATCTTCGGCCCCGTGCTCACGGTGCAGTCGTTCGAGACCGAGGAGCAGGCGCTCGAGATGGCGAACGACGTGCCGTATGCGCTGGCATCGTCGGTATGGACGACCGATCACGCCCGTGCGATGCGCTTCTCGCGCGACCTCGACTTCGGATGTGTGTGGATCAACACCCACATCCCGTTCGTGTCGGACATGCCCCACGGCGGATTCAAGCACTCCGGCTACGGCAAGGACCTCTCTCAGTACGGCTTCGACGACTACACCCGCATCAAGCACGTGATGACGGCCCTGGACTGAACCAGGCGGGTCCTAATCCGCCGGAACGGGCCCCCGGTGCGACGCGATGTGGCAAGCTGAGCGGAGCCGATCCCGGGGGACCTCCATGACCAGGCCACTCGCAGGGCCTCAGACTCTGCTCCGCACGCTCAACGGTCGAGCGATCCTCGAAGCGCTCGCCCGCAGCGGCCCGCACACCCGGGCGGAGCTGATGGCCGACACCGGTCTGTCCCGCACGGCGGTGACCCAGGTGCTCCGGATGCTGGAGGGCGCGGGTGCTGTCGCACCCGCCGGCGTCGACCGCGACACCCGGGGGCCTGCGGCCGGCCGGGTCGCGCTGCATCCACAGCTCGGATTCGCCGCGGCCGTCCATGCCGACCATCACACCGCCCACGTCGTGCTGGTCGATCCCTCCGGCGCGGTGCGTGCAGAGGCGCACGAGGACTTTCCCCGTGCCGACGACCGCGTCGGGCACATCGTGCGGCTGGTCGAGGGCTGTCGCCGCGTGCTCAAAGGTCCCGTGTACGCGGCCGTGGTCGGAGTGCCCGGCGTCGTGACAGCGGACGGCGGCATCCGCAATGATGAGGGTCCGGATGGCGGGGCCTTCCGCTCCGCGCTCGCCGCCGCCCTCGGTTGCGAGGTGCGCATCGAGAACGACGTGAACCTGGCCGCTCTCGCCGAGCTCACCGACGCGGCCGTCGCAGGACTCTCCAGCTTCGCCCTGTTGATGCTGGTCGACGACGGGCTCGGCGCGGGCATCGTGATCGACGGCGCCCTGCACCGCGGATCATCCGGCGTGGCCGGCGAGATCATGTACCTGCCGCAGAGCCCGCTGCCGATCGGCGCCCCGGTCGTGAACGACGCCGTGGTGAGCGATCTCGCGCTCACGCTCGGCGGCGACCCCGACGCCCTGCTCGGCGATCATCTCGACGCAGCCGCCGGTGGCGACGAGGTGGCCGCACAGATCGTCACCGAGGTCGCGCGCCGGCTCGTGCTGATCGCCGGCACGATCACGCTCGTGCTCGATCCCGAGGCCTTCGTGCTGAGCGGCAGTGCGTCCCACCCGGTGATGGTGGATGCCGTGGACCGCATCGCCGAGGAGTACTCCGCGCAGCTGCCCGTGCGGTTCGTGACGGCGTCCTTCGGCATCGAGGCCCCGCTGATCGGCGCGGTGGGCGAGGCGGCATCCGCGCTGCGCGCCGCACTGTTCACCCGCATCCTCTCGCCCGCACACAAGCTCGCACACAAGCCCGCCGGCAAGACCCTCCGCTGACCTGCCCCGACAGGAGTCGACGATGACTGCACCCTCCGATCTCACCGACCGCCTCGGGCTCGCCCCGGGTGCGAGGGCGATCATCCTCAACGCCGACGACTTCGGCATGTGCCACGCGGCCAACACCGCGATCGTGGAGCTGCTGGGCGCGGGGGCCATCGACTCCACGACCCTGATGGTGCCGTGCTCCTGGGCGCCGGAGGCGCTGGCGTTCGCGGCATCCCGCACCGATCTCGACGTCGGCGTGCATCTCGTGCTCACGAGCGAGTGGTCGCGCTATCGCTGGCGTCCGCTCACCGGGACCGGCACCACTCTGGTCGATGCGGACGGCTTCTTCCCCACCGAGGTCGTGGCGGTCGAGAGCCAGGCATCGACGGAGGATGTCGCGGCCGAGCTCGCCGCGCAGCTGCAGACCGCCCTCGACGCGGGTGTCGACGTCACCCATCTCGACAACCACATGGGCTCGGTCTACGGTCTCGCGACCGGACGCGACTTCCTCGGCGAGGTGTTCGCGCTCGCCGCCCGCCACGGCCTTCCGTTCCGGTTGCCGCGCAGCATGGACGGCGTGAGCGAGGCCACGCTCGCGCACGCCACCTCGGCCGCTGATGCGCTGGGTGTCGAGATCATCGACCGCCTGTGGTCGCATCCGTTCGAACTCGTCGGCGAGGGTACAGACGCCGTCGAGGACTACGAGCGCGTGCGTGACGGATTCATCGCCCTGTTGCGCGCCGTCCCCGCCGGGGTCACCGAGATCTACCTGCATCCGATGACCGACACCGAGGAGCTGCGGGCCGCCGTCGACTACGCCGCCACCAAACGCGGGTACGAAGCGCGACTGCTGGCCGATCCGCTGGTGGCACAGGCCATCGCCGACGAGGGCCTCGTGCGCATCGGCTGGCGGGCGCTCCGCGATCTGCAGCGGAGCACCCGATGACGTCCCTCGCCACGCGCCTGCGTGATCGGCGCCTCGACGCCGCCCCGACCGGGGCGCAGTCGATCGCGTTCGGTGCATCCGGGTTCCCCACCCAGCTCATGGCGCAGACGTTTTCGGCGTTCGTCGTCTACTTCTACGTCTCGCACCTCGCTGTTCCGGCCGGATGGGTGGCAGCGGCGATGATCGCCCACGGCATCATCAACGCCGTGCTGAACCCGGTGATCGGGGCCCTGTCGGACCGCATCCGCACCCCGTGGGGCCGTCGCATCCCCTGGATCGGCTTCGGCATCGTGCCACTGGTCGTCGGATTCGTGCTGATCTGGATGCCGCCCGCGCTGCCGACGGTGGGACTGATCGTCTGGTTCCTCATCGTCGTCGCGGTCTACGACATCGCCTTCGTGGTGGTGGTCCTGAACATCTCCGCGCTGTTCCCCGAGATCTTCCGCACCACCGACGAACGCGCCCGCGGCAACGTGCCGCGACAGATCTTCGCGATCCTCGGCATGGTGCTGGGTACGGCGGGGGCGCCGTTGCTGTACGAGTCGATCGGCTGGCCGGGCATGGCGCTCGTGCTTGGAGCGGTGTGCCTGGTGCTGCTGGTGTGGTCCTTCGCCGGGGGCATGATCGAGCGGCGGGTGCCGGAGGCATCCGAGACGGCCACCGAGACCATGCGCTTCCGCGACCAGCTGACCTACACCTTCGCGAACAGGGCCTTCGTGCCGTACGTGCTCGGGTCGCTGTTCGTGCAGACCTCGATCGCCGTCATCCTCGCCTCGGTGCCGTTCTACGTGCGGTACTCGCTGCACGCCGCCGAGGGGGAGAGCAGCCTGCTGCTGGGGGCGATCTTCGTCACCGCGATCCCCTCGATCGTGCTGTGGAGCGCGGTCGTGCGTCGTACCAGTCCACGCACCGCCGTGCTGTGGAGCGTCGCGGTGTTCGGCGTCGCCGTGCTCGGCTACCTGATCCCCACGTCCGTGCTCGGCGCGGCGCTGGTCGGGATCGGCGTGGGCGTGGGGGTGGGCGGTCTGCTGCAGCTGCTCGAGGTGATGCTCGCGCAGATCATCGATGAGGATGCCGTGCGCACCGGGCTCCGCCGCGAGGGGGCCTACTTCGGCGTGAACGGCTTCGTCGTGCGCGGATCCGTCATCCTGCAGGCGATCGTCGCGGCCGTGGTGCTCACCTCATCCGGGTTCGACGCCACGCTCGACGACGCCCAGCCCGACACGGTCGAGGGCGCGATCAGGGTCATGCTCGCGGTGATCCCGCTCGGGTTCACCGCTCTGGCGTGGGTGTGCTTCTGGCTTTACCCGATCCGCGCGCGCGACCTCTGAGTATCGGCATCAGCCGGCGTTGCGTCGGGCCTCCCAGCCCGTGCGCACCATCTCGTCGACGGTGTAGCGCATGGTCCAGTCGAGGTCGCGGGCGGCGAGCTCTCCGGTCGCGACGATCCGGTCAGGGTCGCCGGGACGACGCGGACCGATCTCGGGCGTGAAGTCGATGCCGGTCACGCGGGCGACGGCATCCATGATCTGCTTCACGCTCAGCCCGTCGCCCGAGCCGAGGTTGTATGCGGGCTCGATGGGCTCGCCCGCCGACAGGCGCTTCGCGGCGGCGACGTGGGCCGCGGCGATGTCGCCGACGTGCACGTAGTCGCGCACGTTCGTGCCGTCGTCGGTGGCGTAGTCGTCACCGAAGATCTTGGGCGTCTTGTCGGCGATCAGGGCCTCGAACACGATCGGGAAGAGGTTGTGCGGGCTGACGTCGTAGACCGTGGGGTCGGCGGATCCGACGACGTTGAAGTAGCGCAGCGAGGTGTGCCGCAGCGGGGTCTCGGAATCGGCGGTCGCGATCGCCTGGTCGCGCAGCAGCCACTCGCCGATGAGCTTCGACTCGCCGTAGGGGCTGGCCGGCTTCTTCGCGGTGTCTTCGACCACGAGCGCGACATCCGGGGTGCCGAACACCGCGGCGGAGGACGAGAACACGATGTTCGCGACGCCCGCGGCCTGCATGGCCTCGAGGATCACGCGGGTGCCCTCGACGTTCTGCGCGTAGGTGTGCAGCGGGCGCTGCATCGAGACGCCGGCGTACTTGTAGCCGGCGACGTGGATCACGCCCTCGGCGTCGTGATCGCGGAGGGTCTTCTCCACGAGCTCGCGATCGAGGATGCTGCCCTGCACGAACGCCACGCCCTCCGGCACGAACGACGCGACACCGCTGGAGAGGTCATCGAGCACGACGGGGGTGAGTCCGGCATCCGCGAGAGCACGTACGACGTGTGCTCCGATGTAACCGGCGCCGCCGGTGACGATCCAGGACATTGCGTTCCTCTCCTGCCGCTCGTGCGGCGGTTCTCATGGTGTCAGCTCGGGGATTGGTGGGGCCCCGGTGCGGAGTTGACACCTGGTGTCGGTGTCGCGGGCGAATTCCGACGTGAGGTGTCAAGTTCTTGGGCGGGGTGCCCCGAACGGGGCCCGTCTATTGTCTCAGGCGTCGCGGTGCGCGCCCGCGGACGGGACGACCGTGAACAGGTGCGGGGCGGCGAAGCCGGCGTCGGCGAAGGCCGCGTCGACCGCGGCCGAGACCGACTCCACGGCATCCTGCTCGATCAGCGCGATCGCGGCTCCGCCGAAGCCTCCGCCGGTCATGCGGGCGCCGATCGCACCCGCGGCCAGTGCGGCTTCGACCGCGGTGTCGAGCTCGGGCACCGAGATCTCGAAGTCGTCGCGCATCGAGGCGTGCGAGGCGACGAGGAGCTCGCCGATCGCCCGGGCGTCCTGTTCGCGCATGACCTGCACGGTGTCGAGCACCCGCTGATTCTCGGTGACGACGTGCCGCACACGGCGGAACGTGACGTCGTCCATGAGCTCCTCGGCCCGCGGGAGGTCGGCCACCGATACGTCGCGCAGGCTCGAGACGCCCATGATCGCGGCGCCCCGCTCGCACGCCGCCCGGCGCTCGCCGTAACCGCCGGTGGAGTGCGCGTGCTTGACGCGGGTGTCCATCACGAGGATCGCGAGCCCCGCAGCTGCGGCGCCCACCGGCACCGGGAGCGCTTCCAACGACCGGCAGTCGAGGAAGATCGCGGAATCGGGCTCGCCGAGCATCGACGCCATCTGGTCCATGATCCCGGTCGGGGCCCCGACGGCCTCGTTCTCGGCGCGGCGGCCGATGCGGGCCAGGGCGACGCGGTCGAACCCGGCATCCCACAGGTCGTTCAGGGCGGATGCCGCGGCCCCCTCGATCGCGGCCGACGACGAGAGCCCGGCGCCCACCGGCACATCGGAGGCGATGGCGATGTCGACGCCGACCCCGGCGACCCCGGCCTGCCGGAGCGCCCAGGCGACGCCCAGCGGGTACGCGGCCCATTCGGGCACGGCCGGCTCGGCGCCGGACGGTGTCGGGAAGATCGTGTCGAGCTCGTCGAGTGCGACCTCCACAGGGTCGTCGGCGAACGTCGAGGCCACGCGGATGCGGCTGTCATCGCGCGTGCCGACCGCCGCGACCGTGCGGTGCGGGATCGCGAACGGGAGCACGAAGCCCTCGTTGTAGTCGGTGTGCTCGCCGATCAGGTTGACGCGGCCGGGGGCGGACCAGATGCCGGCGGGCTCCCGCCCGGTGAGTTCGGTGAAGAGCGCGCGGGCGGTGTTCTGGGCGGCGGTCATGCGGAGGCCTCCTCGGCGCGGGCGATGGCCTCGCGGATGCGGGCGGCGCCCTGCTCCGGTGGCACTTCGGCGGCCCACGCCCACATCGCGGCCTCGGAGCCGGCGAGGAACTTGAGCTTGTCGGCGGCGCGGCGCGGGCTCGTGAGCTGCAGGTGCAGGCGCACGGTGTCACGGCCCACGTTGACCGGAGCCTGATGCCATGCCGCGATGTAGGGCGTCGGGGTGTCGTAGAGCGCGTCGACCCCGCGCAGCAGGCGCAGGTAGAGCGGCGCGAGCTCGTCGCGCTCGGCCTGGCTGGTGGCGGCGAAGTCGGGCACGTGACGGTGCGGCATCAGGTGCACCTCCAGGGGCCAGCGGGCGGCGAAGGGCACGAAGGCGGTCCAGTGCTCGCCGCGGAACACGACGCGCTCGGAGGCCTGCTCGAACTCCAGCACGCGCGCGAAGAGATCCGGCGCCGTGCGATCGATCGACTCGAGCAGGCGGGCGGTGCGCGGGGTCACGTAGGGGTACGCGTAGAGCTGGCCGTGCGGATGCGGCAGCGTGACGCCGATCGCCTCGCCGCGGTTCTCGAACGGGAACACCTGCTCGATGCCGGGCAGCTGCGACAGCGCGGCGGTGCGGTCGGCCCACGCCTCGATCACGGTGCGCGCGCGGGTGACGCTCTGCGTGCCGAACGAGCCGGAGTGCTCGGGGCTGAAGCACACGACCTCGCAGCGTCCGACCGAGGTGCGGGTGCGTCCGAGTCCGAGGGCGGCGAGATCGTCGAGGCCGCGCGGGGGATTGGTGGCCTGCGGGGCGGTGCCCAGGGCCTCGGCCAGTGCGGGGCCGAACGCCGGCGAGCGGTTCTCGAACACGGCGACGTCGTACAGCGACGGCACCTCCGAGGGGTTGGTCTGCGTCTGCGGAGCGAGTGGATCGGCGTCGGCGCCGGGCATCATCACGCGGTTCTGGCGGTTCGCGGCGACCGTGATCCAGTCGCCCGTCAGCACGTCGAGCCGCATCGTCGCGGTGTCGGGTCGGGGGTCGAGGGTGCGCGCATCGACCGCGCGCTCCGGTCCGAGCGTCGTGTCGGGGTCGTCGTAGTAGATGATGTCGCGGCCATCGGCCAGCACGGTCGCGCGCTTCACGACGCCGGCACCGAGGTTCTCGGTCCGCAACTCAGGAGATTCATGCGTGTTCACGTAAACATGGTACGACGGAGGTCGTGGTAACGTCAACATTCCGGAGTTGTGAACGGCGGAGTTTCTGAACGTCGGAGTTTGTGAACAGCGGAGTTGTGAACGGGGGATGCCGGTGACCGACGACAGTGTCGACAGGGAGCTCGGCCTCGCCCGCGCGCCACGCCGCCGCCGCGCCTCGACCGGACGCGTCTCGATGGCCTCGGTCGCGGCTCGGGCCGGGGTGTCGGGTCAGACCGTCTCGCGGGTGGTGAACGACAGCCCGCGGGTCGATCCCGCCACGCGCGCCCGCGTCGAACAGGCCATGGCCGAGCTCGGCTACCGCCCGCACCGCGCGGCGCGAGCCCTGCGCACCGGCCGTTCGCAGACGATCGGACTGGTCGTCACCACTCTCGCCACGGTCGGCAACTCCCGCATGCTCCAGGCGACGGCCGAGGCTGCAGCCGAACGCGGCTACGCACTGACCCTCGTCACCGCGGGGGCGAGTGTGGCGGAGGCGTTCGGGCGGCTCGCCGAGCAGGAGGTCGACGGGGCCATCGTGCTCAACGAGGCGTCGGCGTTGGTGCCAGCAGCGGATCGCCCCGACGGGCTGCGTCTGGTCGTCGTCGATGCGCTGGCCGACGCCGGCTTCCAGGCCGTGCACAGCGACCATGCCGGCGGCGCGGCTGCGGCGACCGCGCACCTCCTCGCGCGCGGCCATGAGGTCGTTCATCATCTCGCCGGCCCCGCCGGGTCGTTCGCCGCGGCCGAGCGGGAGCGCGGGTGGCGCGACGCTCTCGCCGACGCCGGGATCGCCGCCCCCGAGGTGGTGCGAGGCGACTGGAGTGCGAGCTCGGGGTTCGCCGCGGCATCCGATCTCTCCGACGTGTCGGCGGTCTTCTGCGCGAACGACCAGATGGCGCTCGGACTGCTGCGGGCGCTCGCGGAGAGCGGTCGCCGCGTGCCGGACGACGTGAGCGTGATCGGTTTCGACGACGTTCCGGATGCCGCGAACTACCGCCCGCCGCTCACCACGATCCGTCAGGACTTCACCGCTCTCGCGCACCGTGCCGTCGAGGCGCTCGTCGCCGACATCGAGGGGCGCGACCGCGGTGCCGAGGCTTCGGCATCCATCGTCTCCACCGCGCTGATCGAGCGCGCCAGCACCGCCCGCAGCTAGCCGCCCGCTGCTGTCGGCTGCCCGCCGCCCAGGCGATGCGCGCTGTTGCGGAACCGCCCTGCCTCGTGTCATGATCTCGGAAAGCGCTTACCCACGAAGGGCGCGGCGACTTCACAGAGAACGGACGATCGATGTCACAGGCGAGCACCCGCGAGATCGGGATCATCATGAACGGCGTCTCCGGGCGCATGGGCTACCGGCAGCACCTCGTGCGGTCGATCCTCGCGATCCGCGAGCAGGGCGGCATCGAGCTGCCCGACGGCACCCGTGTCACGGTCAAGCCGATCCTCGTCGGCCGCAGCGAGCAGAAGCTCGCCGAGCTCGCAGCTCTCCACGGCATCGATGACTGGACGACCGACCTCGATGCCGCCCTCGCCGACCCGCAGTGGGAGGTCTACGCCGACTTCCTCGTGTCGAAGGCCCGCGCCACCGCCATCCGCAAGGCCATCGCGGCCGGCAAGGCGATCTACACCGAGAAGCCCACCGCCGAGAGCCTCGACGAGGCGCTCGAGCTCGCGCGCCTCGCGCAAAGCGCCGGGGTCAAGACGGGCGTGGTGCACGACAAGCTGTACCTGCCCGGCCTCCAGAAGCTCAAGCGCCTGATCGACTCTGGCTTCTTCGGTCGCATCCTGTCGGTGCGCGGCGAGTTCGGCTACTGGGTGTTCGAGGGCGACTGGCAGCCCGCTCAGCGTCCGAGCTGGAACTACCGTACGGAAGACGGCGGCGGCATCATCTCCGACATGTTCCCGCACTGGAACTACGTGCTGGAGAACCTGTTCGGCGAGGTCACCAGCGTCTATGCACAGGCGGCGACGCACATTCCCGAGAGGTGGGACGAGAACGGCGATAAGTACACCGCGACCGCGGAGGACGCCGCCTACGGCATCTTCGAGATCGCGGGCGGGATCGTCGCCGAGATCAACTCGAGCTGGACCGTGCGGGTCAACCGTGACGAGCTCGTGGAGTTCCAGGTCGACGGCACTCACGGGTCGGCCGTGGTCGGGCTCTTCGGTGCGAAGATCCAGCCCCGCAACGCCACGCCGAAGCCGGTGTGGAACCCCGACCTGGAAGACACCCGCGACTACGACGCGGACTGGCAGAACGTGCCGACCAACGACGTGTTCCTCAACGGCTTCCGCCAGCAGTGGGAGGAGTACCTCACCTCCTACGTGCTGGGCACGCACTACCCGTTCGATCTGCTCGCGGGAGCCCGCGGCGTGCAGTTCGCCGAGGCCGGTCTCACCTCGAGCGCCGAGGGTCGCAAGATCGCCCTCGAGCCGCTGACCCTGGGTTGAGGCGCGCATGAGCACCCTCCGCCTGCTGGACGCCTCGGGTGAGACCCGCGACGTCGCGCTGAACGACTCGGGCGCCTCTGCGCGCCCGGCATCGCCCCTGCGCAGCCGCATCGCGTACGCCGCCGCCCACGTGGTGCCGCGCGTCTCGGCCGACAACACCCCGGGGCAGCCCGCCGACATCGACTGGGATGCGACGCTCGCGTTCCGTCGACACGTGTACTCGTGGGGGCTCGGCGTCGCCGACGCCATGGACACCGCCCAGCGGAACATGGGCCTCGACGCCGCGGCGACGCGCGAGCTGATCGCGCGCAGCGCCGAGGTCGCCCGGGAAGAGGGCGGCTCGGTCGTGGTCGGGGTCAACACCGACCACGTCGGCGAATCCCACCTCTCGCTCGACCAGGTGATCGACGCGTACAAGGAGCAGCTGCACTTCACCGAGGAGCAGGGTGCGGGCCCGGTCCTCATGGCCTCCCGGCATCTGGCCCGGGTCGCGACGAGTGCTGACGACTATCGGCGCGTGTACCGCGAGGTGCTCGCGTCGGCCACGACTCCGGTCGTGCTGCACTGGCTCGGCACGGCCTTCGATCCGGAGCTCGCCGGATACTTCGGTGCCTCGGATTGGCAGACCGCGTCCGCCGTGCTGCTGGAGATCATCGCCGAGAACCCCGGAGCGGTCGCGGGTGTGAAGATGAGCCTGCTCGACGCCGCATCCGAGATCTCGGTGCGCGAGCGCCTGCACTCGCTCGAATCGACCCGCGGCGTGCGCATGTTCACCGGTGACGACTTCAACTACGTCGGCCTGATCGGCGGCGACGAGGTCGGTCAGGGCGACGGCCACTCCGACGCCCTGCTCGGCGCCTTCGCCGCGATCGCCCCCGTGGCGTCGGTGGCGATCCAGGCACTCGACGCCGGAGACGCCCAGGGGTACCTGCGCATCCTCGGGCCGACCGAGGAGCTCAGCCGTCAGGTGTTCGCCGCACCGACGTTCTTCTACAAGACGGGTGTCGCGTTCCTCGCCTGGCTGAACGGGCACCAGCCCGCTTTCCAGATGGTCGCCGGCCTCCACTCCGCTCGGAGCCTGCCGCACCTGAGCCGGATCGTCGAGCTGGCGAACACGGCACTCGCACTCGAGCAGCCGGAACTCGCGCGCGAGCGCTGGCACGGGATGCTGCGACTGAACGGCATCGACGCATGACCGCCGTGGATCCGCGCCTGTCGATCAATCAGGCCACGATCAAGCACGCGAGTCTGGCCGAGGCACTGCGCGTCACGGCCGAGGCCGGGGTGTCGTCGATCGGGCTCTGGCGCGAGCCCGTCGGCGAGGTCGGACTCGACGTGGCCGCGCGCATGCTGAACGACTCCGGCCTGCGTTTCTCGACGCACTGCCGCGGAGGCTTCTTCACGCTCCCCGCGGGCCCGGAACGCGCTGCGGCGCTGGATGACAACCGGAGGGCGATCGAGGAGACCGCGACGCTCGCCGCCGCCGGTGCCGCGGGTTCGACAGCTGTGCTGGTGCTGGTCGCCGGCGGGCTGCCGGCCGGATCACGCGACCTCATCGGGGCGCGGGAGCGCGTGCGCGATGCGATCGGCGCGCTCGCCTCCGACGCCGAGGCCGCAGGGGTGACACTCGCGATCGAGCCGCTGCATCCGATGTACGCCGCCGATCGTGCCGTGGTGTCGACTCTCGGCCAGGCGCTCGACATCGCCGCGGACTTCGAGCCGCACGTGGTCGGAGCCGCGGTCGACACGTTCCACATCTGGTGGGACCCGCAGGTGTCGGAGCAGATCGCGCGCGCGGGTCGCGAGGGGCGCATCGCGACGTACCAGGTGTGCGACTGGAAGACCCCGCTGGCCGCCGATGTGCTGCTGTCGCGTCACTATCCCGGCGAGGGCGTGATCGATTTCGAGGCGCTCACCCGTGCTGTGATCGCCACGGGCTATGACCGCGACATCGAGGTGGAGATCTTCCACGCCGACGTCTGGGCGGATGACCCCGCCCACGTCGTGCGCCGAACGGTCGAGAGCTTCGCGGCGGCGGTGTCCCCGCATCTGCCCTCCGCGGGCCGGACGCGTGCTCCCCGATAGGCTCTGGGCATGGAAACGCCCGCGTCGCGCACGGATGGCCCTTCCCGACGCTCGCCCCGGTCTGCACGCAGTGCCGCGGCCACGCTGCATGACGTGGCGCATGCCGCCGGTGTCTCGCTCGCGACCGCGTCGCGGGTGCTGAACGGCTCGGAGCGCACGGTGGCCGAATCGTTCCGCGAGCGCGTGGAGCGTGCGGCATCCGAACTCGGCTACACGGCCAACGTCTCGGCGCAGGCGACGGCCCGCGGATCGTCACCCGTGATCGCCCTGCTGGTCGCCGACATCGCCGACCCCTACTTCGGCCTGATCGCCTCCGGGGTCGCCCGCGGCGCCGACGAGCAGGGCCTGGTCGTCACGATCGCGGTGACCGAACGCGACCCCGCCCGCGAGGCGCGCATCGTGCGCGCGCTGCGCGGACAGCGACCACGTGGACTCATTCTCGCCGCATCCCCGGTGCAGGCTCCGGCCGACGGCGACACCGCCAAGGAGCTCGCCGAGTTCGCCCGCGTGGGCGGTCGTATCGTCGACTTCGGCGCCACGGGGAACGGGCGCCACGTCGAGATCGACAACCGCGCGGGAGCCACGGACCTCGGCCGACGGATGGCCGCGCTCGGGTATCGGTCGGCGATCGCCCTCTGCGCGGCCGAGGGTGTGCGCACCTCGGATGAGCGTCTGGCCGGATTCCGCAGCGGGTTCGAAGCCGGCGGCGGGACGGTCGATCAGGTTCGCCGGGGCGACTTCCGCCGCGAGTCGGGGGATGCCGAGATGACCGACGCGCTCCGCGACGGCGTGCCGGCGGGAACCCTCGTCTTCGGCATCAGCGATGTCGTCGCTATCGGTGCGATGTCGGCGATCCGGGAGGCGGGCCGCGAGGTCGGCGCCGACATCGCGGTGTGCGGCTTCGACGACGTGCCCAGCGCCCGCGACGTGTCGCCCGCGCTGAGCACGGTGCGGGTGCCGCTGAGTGAGGTCGGCTACCAGGCCTTCCGCGCCACGGTCGATGCCGACTGGGCCCAGACTCCGCTGCCGCTCGACGTCATCGTGCGGGAGAGCACGCCGGGGGTGCGGTCATGACCCGCGTGGTGTTGGCGCCCGACAGCTTCAAGGGAACGATCACAGCCGCCGATGCGGCCGCCGCGCTCGCGCAGGGCTGGGCCTCGGTGGAACCGGAGGCGGAGTTCGTGCACCGCCCGATGGCAGACGGCGGAGAGGGGACCGTCGCGGCATTCGCGGCGGCCGTGCCCGGAGCCCGCCGCATGCCCGTGACCGTCGACGGACCCGCCGGAAGGCCGATCGAGTCGGCCTGGCTGCTGCTGCCGCCCACCGACGATGCGCCGCAGGGCACCGCGGTCGTCGACCTGGGTTCGACCTCGGGCATCGAGTTGCTGGACGAGCTGCGCCCCTGGGATGCCGACACGACCGGGTTCGGCCAGGCCATCGCCGCCGCTCTCGACCACGGCGTCTCGCGTCTCGTGGTCGGCATCGGCTCGAGCGCCTCGACCGACGGGGGCACCGGGATGCTCACCGCCCTCGGCGCACGATTCCTCGATCAGGCGGGCCGGCCCGTGCCGCGCGGAGCACGCGGACTCGACCACATCGCGTCGGTCGATCTGAGCGCTCTGCGCCCGGCGCCAGAGGTGCGCGTGCTCACCGATGTGACGAACCCGGTGACCGGGCCGCGGGGTGCCGCCGCCGTGTTCGGTCCGCAGAAGGGGCTCGTCGCCGAGGCGGACATCACGCGCGTCGACAGTGCTCTCGCCCGGCTCGCCGAACTGCTCGGGCTCGATGCCGCGCTTCCCGGCAGTGGCGCGGCCGGAGCGACCGGAGGCGCGCTCGTGGTCTGGGGTGGGGTGCTCGCGCCCGGAGCGGCCGAGGTCGCCGCACTCATCGGACTGGCCGAAGCGATCGCCGGGGCTGATGTCGTCATCACGGGGGAGGGCTCGTACGACGGTCAGTCCGGCGACGGCAAGGTGCCTTCATTCCTGGCGTCGCTCGCCGCGGAGTCCGGGGCCGTCGCCCTGCTCGCAGCCGGGCGCATCACCGCGGATGCCGACACGGCGCTGTTCGCGGCATCCGCCTCGCTCACCGACCTCGCAGGATCTTCTGCCGCCGCGCTCGCGGAGCCCGCGCGCTGGTTGCGCGACGCCGGCGCTGCGCTGGCACGCCGCTGACCTGAGATCGGCGCCGCGTGGCGGGTCAGCGACCGAGGGTCGCGCGGTACTCCGAGGGCGTCTGGCCGGTCCACCGGCGGAAGGCGAGTGTATAGCCGTTCGAGCTGAAGCCCATCGATCGCGCGACGGCGGCCACCGGCTCTCCTGCGCGCAGGGGCACGATCGACAACTCCAGTCGGAACAGCGTGGTCCACTCCGAGTACGGTGAGCCGGTCTCCGAGAGGAAGGCTCGGCGGATCGTGGCCACCGAGGCATGCAGCCGGCGTGACCACTCCGCGAGCGGGGGGACGACGGCGGGGGTGAGGCGAAGGTGTTCCATCACCGGTCGGGTCAATGACCCGGTGGGCAGTCGCAGGGGCCGGCGCAGCGCCGGGGAACTCCGCAGTGCGGTGGCGATCCGGGTCTCGCGGTCGCGGTTGCGTGCGCTGTCGTGATCGCGTGCCCAGGCCAACAGCAGCGATCGCAGATCGGCATCGATGGTGACCAGCCGCGTTTCCTGTGGCAGGGACGCGTCGTCGAGGTCGATGGCGAGCGGCAGCAGATCGGCGGCGAACTCGCCCGAGTGCAGCACGCGTGGCGGTACCCAGATCGCGGTCGCCGTGTCGAAGGTGCAGTCCTGCTCATCGATGCGCAGCACGCCGGAGCCGGTGATGGCCGTCACGAGCTGTCCGCACATGTGCAGATGCGGAGGATGACCCCAGTGCTCCACGTCGTCGAGATCAGGCGCGACGACGGGTGAGCGCTCCATGGGACTCCTCGATCGCTGAGTGGGAGAGGGGGTTGTTAGGTAAGCCTACGCTCATCACGTGCCCTCTGCTGCTGCCCGGATCTCGATGGATCCGACCGCTCTCGATGATCGGCTGCATGTGCTGGTCGCGACGCGCGGTCGCCGCCGGCTGTGGGGTCTGCTCGGCCTGATCGCGCTCACACTGGTGGGCGTCGTGCTGAGCCTCGCACTGGGTGCGCGCGACATCGCGCCGACAACCGTCGTCGAGACACTCCTCGGGGTGCGCCCTGCGGACGACTACGAGGCGCTCGTGATCACCACCGAACGGATGCCGCGCGCGATCCTCGCGCTGCTCGTCGGAGCGAGCCTCGGCGCGTCCGGTGTCATCATGCAGGCGCTCACGCGCAACCCGCTCGCCGATCCGGGTGTTCTCGGCATCGAGCTCGGCGCAGCCTTCGCCGTGCTGATCGGCATCCTGTTCTTCGGCGTGCGTGGCGCGTCGTCGTACTTCTGGTGGGCCCTGGCTGGGTCAGCCGTCACGGCCGCCGCCGTCGTGCTCGCGATCGCCCGGCTGGCGAGCCTCGCCGCTAGCACCACGATCAGTCTGGTGATCGCGGGTGCGGCGATGTCGGCGATCCTGGGGTCTCTGATCACGCTGCTCATCGTGCGCGACACCGCCGTGTACGCGCACTACAACTACTGGTCGGTAGGGCAGCTGAACGGGCGTGGGGGAGTCATCGACGAGATCTGGCCGTTCGCCCTGTGCGGCCTGCTCCTCGCGGTGCCGCTCGGTCGCCCGCTCAATGCGCTCGCGCTCGGTGAGGAGGTAGCGGAGGGGCTCGGCCTCGCCGTGAGACGCTGGCAGCTGGGTGGAGCGCTGGTCGCCGTGGTGCTGTGCGCGACGGCGACGTCCGCGGTCGGCCCCGTGGCGTTCGTCGGCCTGATCGGCGCGCACACGGCCCGGCTACTGGTCGGTGGCGACCATCGCTGGCTGCTGCCGTACGGTGCGCTGTGCGGTGCGGCCCTGCTGCTCATCGCCGACGTGGCCTGCCGGTTGGTGCCGGGCAACGGCGAACTGCAGGTCGCGATCGCGACCGCGGTGATCGGGGCGCCCGTCTTCGTCGCCCTCGCACGCGGACGGCGGGTGGTGCCGGCATGAGCGACTCGGCGGTTCTCCTGTCGCTCCTGCACCGCGACAGACGGCAGCAACGCAGGCGCATGCTTTTGGTCTGCGTCGGCCTGGGGGCCGCAATCCTGATGCTCGCCGCCGCTGAGGTGCTGATCGCGGGCTCGGCAGAGATCCTGCTCGCCGACATGATCCCGGCGGCGTTCGGACGGGGAGACGGGCTCGCCGCCTACGTCGTGTTCGAGACGCGCGTCCCGCGCGCCCTCGTGGCACTGCTCGCGGGTGCGCTGTTCGGACTCGCCGGGCACCTGTACCAACGGCTGGTGGGCAACGTGCTGGCCACCCCTGACATCCTCGGCATCTCTGCGGGCGCTTCTGCGGCGGCCACTGCCGTGCTCACCCTCGGCGTCGTCGGGGTGGGCGTGCAGGTGAGCGCCGTCGTCGGGGCCGTCGGCGTCGCTGCCCTCGTGTTCCTGCTCAGCTGGCACCGTGGGGTGAGCCCGTATCGGCTCGTGCTCGTGGGAATCGGTATCGGGGCGTGCGCGAGCGCGGTCACGACCTACCTGGTGACCCGCGCCGACGAGATGAGTGTGGAGCGCGCCCTGCGCTGGATGATCGGATCGCTCGGCGGTGCCGACTGGCCGGGTGTCTGGGCGCTTGCGCTCACGCTCATGATCGGCGGCGCCGGGTTGGCAGCCGCGTCGCGGGGGCTGCGAACGTTCGCGCTCGGCGACGATCTCGCGGCGGCGCTCGGTACCCGTGTCTCCCGACTGCGCTTCGCCAGCCTGCTGCTGGGTGCCGGGTTGGCGGCGATCGCGACGAGCATCACCGGCCCGATCGGCTTCGTCGCGCTGGTGTCGGGCCCTCTCGCCGCACGACTGGTCCGGCGCGCGGATGCGGCGGTCGCCGCCGCGCTCGTCGGAGCCGTGATCGTGCTGGCCGCCGACCTGATCGCGCAGACCGCGCCGTTCATCTCGCCGGTGCCCACCGGGAGCATCACGGCCGTGATCGGTGCCCCCGCGCTGATCTACCTGCTCGTCCACGGTCGGAGGAGACCATCATGACCGGCACACCGCACATCATCGCCGGCATGACGCCGCCTGCCGAGATTCTCCGGGCCGAGGGCATCAGCGTCGGATACGACTCCCGTCTCGTGATCGACGGCCTCGACGTCGCCTTTCCCGAGGGCTCGATCACGGCGCTCGTCGGTCCCAACGCGAGCGGCAAGTCGACGCTGCTCAAAGCTCTCGCCCGGCTGCTCCCGGTGCAGAGCGGGCGGGTGCTGCTCGACGGCACGGCCCTGAACACGCTGTCCAGCAGAGCCATCGCACAGCGTTTGGGTGTGCTGCCGCAGAGTCCACTCGCGCCCGAGGGCATCACGGTCGCGGACCTCGTCTCGCGCGGACGCCACCCGCATGGCCGGGCGTTCCGACGCTCGCTCGATCAGGACCTCCGCGTCGTCGCGCACGCCCTCCAGGTGACGGGTACGGCGGCCCTGGCCGACCGCCCGGTCGATGCGCTCTCCGGCGGCCAGCGCCAGCGTGTCTGGATCGCGATGGCGCTCGCGCAGGAGACCTCTCTGCTGCTGCTCGACGAGCCGACCACCTACCTCGACATCGCGCACCAGATCGAGGTGCTCGACCTTCTCATCGATCTGCGACGCTCCTCGGCGAAGAGCATCGTGATGGTGTTGCACGACCTCGAGCAGGCCGCGGCCTACGCCGATCGTCTCCTTGTGCTGAGCGAGGGCCGGCTGGTCGCCGAGGGGGCGCCCGGCGACGTGTTGACCGAGCAGCTCGTGCAGGACGTCTTCGGTCTGCGTTCCCGCATCATTCCCGACCCCGATACCGGATCCCCGTTGATCCTTCCGCGCGGGCGGCACTCGTCCGCGCCGACCACCCAGGAGAAATCATGAGAAACCACCGTCGTCTGATCGCGGCGAGCGCCGTCGCCGTGGTGTCCGTCGCCGCCCTGGCGGGTTGCACAGGCACCGAGCAGACCGTGGCGTCGGGCGTGTGCGGGACCTTCCCGTACACGCTCACGCACGCGTTCGGCAGCAGCACGTTCGACGAGGCGCCGACGCGGGTCGCCGTCGTCACGGATGTCGACCTCGACATCGCGCTCGCCCTTGACGTCGAACCGGTGATCTACCCCGGTTACGAGCTCGGCGCCTGGCAGCAGGAGACGATCGACGAGCGCGGACTCGAGCTCGACTCGTACGACCCGGCCGACGGCATCGACTTCGAGGCGATCGCGGCAGCCGCTCCCGACGCGATCCTCGCGACGAGCGGGTGGAGCCTCGACGAGGACTACACGAAGCTCGCCGCTATCGCGCCCGTGATCGCTTACACCAGCGAGGACGGACTCGACGCCATGACGTGGTCGGACCGCACCGAGCTCGCGGGCTGCGCGCTCGGACTGGCCGACGAGGCGGATGCCGCGATCGCCGAGGTTGGTGCGTCCTTCGCCGACGCTGCGGCGGCGAATCCGGAGTTCGCCGGGAAGACGATCACGTACGCGGTCATCCATCCCGACCAGATCACGTACTCCTCGTATGAGGGGAGCGACGTGTCGTTCTTCACCGATCTCGGCTTCACGCTGCCCGACATCGCGGCAGAGTTCACGGGAGACAACGCCGGGCTCAGCAAGGAGAACATCGACAAGCTCGAGGCCGACGTACTCGTGATCGGCTACCCCTTCGGCGGCGAGGGGTTGCTGACGCGTGCCGAACTCGAATCCGATCCGCTCTTCCAGAGCCTCGACGTCGTGAAGCGCGGGGCCTACGGGGTGATCGGCGACGATGTCGCATCGCCCATCGCCTACCCCTCGCCGCTGGGCTTGCCCTGGGCGCTCGAGAAGGTCGTGCCCGTTCTCGCCGACGCGGCGAACTGAGAGGCGGCGACGATGGCGCGCAGCATCCGTCCCTCCGTGATCGAGCCGATCACGCTCCGCGAGCTGTCGGTGATCGACGCCTTCGACATCTCGGGGAGCATGCGTCGCATCGTGCTCGGCGGGCCTCAGCTTGCCGGCTTCCATGACGGCGAGCACGAGCTGCCCCCGCTGGTGACCGAGGGGTTCGATGACGAGATCAAGGTCTTCTTCGCCGATCCGCTCACGGGTGAACTGCATCTGCCGGTCCAGCGCGACCGGGTGATCGAGTGGCCGCGTGATCCACGTCCCGTGGCGCGCACCTACACGGTGCGCTCCTTCGACGCCGAGCTCGGGCGCCTCGAACTCGACTTCGTGCTGCACGGCACGGGGGTCGCATCCACCTGGGCGCGCTCGTGCGAGGTCGGAGACCGCGTGCACATCGCCGGCCCGAAGATGTCGTTGCTGCAACCCGTCGGCGCGGACTGGCTGCTCATCGCCGGTGACGACACGGCGATCCCGGCGATCGCGCGCTGGCTGGAGGAGGTGCCGGATGGGACGCCGACCGAGGTGTTCATCGAGGTCGGGGGGCCGAGCGATGAGCAGGCGATCGAGATGAAGGAGGGCACCACGGTCACCTGGGTGCATCGCGGACCCGTTCCGGCCGGCACCACCACGCATCTCGCGGATGCCGTGCAGGCGATGACCTGGCGCGACGGTGATCCGTTCGCCTGGGTGGCCGGCGAGACGCTGTCGATCAAACCTCTGCGTCGGTGGCTGCGCGAAGAGCGCGGGCTCGCAGCGGATCGCGTCGAGGTGACCGGCTATTGGCGTCGCACCGAGGTCGACGAGCTCGAGGGCACCGGGGGGCTGCCCGATCCTGACAGCGAGGTCGATCTCATCGACCGCATGCACGAGCTCGTCGATCCGTTGCCCTCCCGGGCGATCCGGGTGGCCGTCACCCTCGGCGTCGTTCCGCTGATCCGTGCAGGGCGCGTGTCGGTCGAGGCGTTGAGCGCGGCGACGAGTGCGGATGCTGCGGGCCTCGGCAAACTGCTGCGCTACCTCTCCACGATCGACGTGCTCGACGACCAGGGCGACGGGGTGTTCGCCGTGACGGAGTTCGGCGCCGTGCTCGATGACGAGGAGGTGGCGGAGGAACTCGACCTGCGGCATCCAGTCGGCGGTCTCGTGCGTGTGTTCGACGGCCTACTCGAAGCGGTCGAGCAGGGGTCGTCCGTGTCGCGACGCACGCTGGGCGGAACGCCCGATGAGCTCGCCGACACCTCGGAGAAGGTTGCTCAAGGATTCGAGGATGCCGCCGCCGAGGAACTCGAGTGGTTGCGCCCGGCCTTCGCACGTGAATACTCCTTCGCCGCGGGGGAGCGCGTGACCGCGGGAGGGGCAGGGGCCGCGACGCTTCTCGCCGACGCACTCTCCTCAGCATCGGCACCGGAGGTGACGCTGATCGTGCGGGCATCGCGAACGGATGCCGCGCTCGCCGCACTGCCCGAGGCAGCCCGAGCGCACGTTCACCCGCACGAGGGCTCGGCGACCGAGGCGTGGCCGGAGGGTGACACCGTGGTGCTCGGAGGAGTGCTGACTGCTCTGCCCGACGATGATGCGGTGCGGGCGCTGCAGCAGGCGCACGCCGCTGTCGGCGACGGAGGACGCATGCTCGTGGTCGAGCACCTGCTCGTTCCCGAGGAGATCGACGATCACGATGCCGCAGAGGATCTGCAGCTGTTTTGCCTACACGGTTCCGGGTTCCGCACTCGCGGCGAGGTGCTCACACTGATCGCCGCCGCGGGCATCGAGGTCGCCAGGGAGCGGACGATCGGCTGGGGCGAGCCCGTCTTCGAGATCGACGGCTAGGCAGGTCCCGCCGTGGTGTCAGCCGCCGAGGGCCGCCGCGACCACCGCGCGCGCCTCGGACTGCACCTCGGCGAGGTGCTCGGGTCCGAGCAGGCTCTCGGCGTAGAGCTTGTACACGTCTTCGGTGCCCGAGGGGCGGGCCGCGAACCAGGCGTGCTCGGTCTGCACCTTGAGCCCGCCGATCGCCGCGCCGTTGCCCGGAGCGTGCGAGAGCTTGGCGATGATCTCCTCGCCGGCCAGGGTCGTCGCCGACACCGACTCGGGTGCCAGCTTGCCCAGCGTCGCCTTCTGCTCGGGCGTCGCCGGAGCATCCACGCGCTGATACGCCGACGAGCCGAACGCGGCCTCGAGCTCGGCGTACCGCTCCGAGGGGGTCTTGCCCGTGACCGCGATGATCTCGGCGGCGAGCAGGCAGAGCAGGATGCCGTCCTTGTCGGTCGACCAGACCGAGCCGTCCTTGCGCAGGAACGATGCGCCGGCCGACTCCTCGCCGCCGAACGCGACGGAGCCGTCGAGCAGCCCGGGGACGAACCACTTGAACCCGACGGGAACCTCGAGCAGGCGGCGGCCGAGCGACTCGGCGACGCGGTCGATGATCATCGACGACACGAGCGTCTTGCCGATCGCGGCATCCCGCGGCCATTCGGCGCGGTGCGAGAACAGGTAGTCGATCGCGACGGCCAGGTAGTGGTTGGGGTTCATGAGCCCGGCATCCGGGGTCACGATGCCGTGGCGATCCGCATCCGCGTCGTTGCCGGTGAGCACGTCGAAGTCGCCCTTCTTCGCGACCAGCGAGGCCATCGCCGAAGGGGAGGACGGATCCATGCGGATCTTCTCGTCCCAGTCGAGCGTCATGAAGCGCCAGGTCGGGTCGACCTCGGGGTTCACGACGGTCAGGTCCAGGTCGTGCATCTCCTTGATGAGCGCCCAGTACTCCACGGATGCTCCGCCCAGGGGATCCGCGCCGATGCGCACGCCCGCGCGACGGATCGCGTCGATGTCGATGATCGTGGGCAGATCGCGCACGTAGGCGTCGCGGAAGTCGTAGCCCGTGATCGAGTCCCAGTCGACATCGCCGAAGCGTCGGCGGTTCACGCCCTCGAGCCCGTTCGCGATGAGCTCGTTCGCGCGATCCGCGATCCAGCCGGTCGCGTCGGTGTCGGCGGGACCGCCGTGGGGCGGGTTGTACTTGAAACCGCCGTCGCGCGGCGGGTTGTGCGACGGCGTCACGACGATGCCGTCGGCACGGCTCGGGGAGTCGGTGGGCAGGTCGCGGTTGTAGGTGAGGATCGCGTGGCTGAGCGCCGGGGTCGGCACCCACGCGTCACGGGAGTCGACGCGCACATCGACGCGGTTCGCCAGCAGCACCTCGATCGCCGTGCGTTCGGCCGGCAACGAGAGCGCGTGCGTGTCGCGGCCGAGGAACAGCGGGCCGGTGATGCCCTGAGCCGCCCGGTAGTCGACGATCGCCTGGGTCGTCGCGAGGATGTGGTTCTCGTTGAAGCTGCCCGACAGCGAGGAGCCGCGGTGACCGCTCGTGCCGAACGCGACGCGCTCGGCGGCGACATCGGGCTTCGGGATGCGGTCGTAGTAGGCGGCGATCAGCTCGTCGACATCGATGAGGTCACTTTCCTCCGCGGGGAGGCCGGCACGGCTCGTCATGCACACAGTCTGCCCCGATTCCGCCGCAGGTGAAACTTCGGTTTCCTCCTAGAGGAGGAGGGCTAAGGTGAAACGCGTGACTGAACGCCGCACCTACAGCTATCTCGGCCCGGCCGGAACCTTCACGGAGGCGGCACTCGATCAGGTGGCGGAGGCCCGGGGCCAGAACTGGCGGCCCGTGCACAACGTCGGTGAGGCGCTCGCCGACGTGCTCGAGGGACGCAGCGACGCGGCGATGATCGCCATCGAGAACTCGATCGAGGGCGGCGTCTCCACCACGCAGGATGCTCTCGCGACGCTGCCCGGTCTGCGCATCATCGGCGAGTACCTGGTGCCGGTGAACTTCGTGCTCGTCGCCCCGCGCGGCACCACCCTCGACCAGGTGCACGTGATCGCCGCCCACCCCGTCGCCTACGCGCAGTGCCACGGCTGGCTGGGTGCGCACGTGGCCTCGCACTCGCACGTGCCGGCGGCGAGCAACGTCGCCTCGGCCATCGGCGTGCTCGACGGCACGCTTCCGGCACAGGCCGCGATCGCCGCCCCCGGCATCGTCAACCACTACGACGTCGAGGTGCTGGCATCCGACATCGGCGACAACGCGCAGGCGGTCACGCGCTTCGTGCTGGTCACCCGCACCACCACGCCGCCCGCGCCGACCGGTGCCGACAAGACCTCGCTGATCGTCGAACTGCCCCACGATCACCCGGGCTCGCTGCTCGAGATGCTCGAGCAGTTCTCGACCCGCGGCATCAACCTGTCGCTGATCGAATCACGGCCCATCGGCGACGAGCTCGGACGCTACCGGTTCGTGATCGACGCCGACGGGCACATCGAGCACGAGCGGATGGCCGACGCCCTGCTCGGCATCCGCCGGTTCAGCCCGCGCGTGGTGTTCCTCGGCTCGTACCCGCGCGCCGACCGTCAGATCGTGCATTATCCGGAGCGCTACGCCGACGACATCTTCGTCGAGGCCCGCGACTGGTTGCGCGGCATCCTCAGCGGCGAGCCCGCGGAGTAACTGACGCTCGGTTCTCGCGCGCTCAGTGCTCCTGGAACGTCGGCCGCGCGCTGCCCGGCGTCATCCGCGCGTGCAGAGCGCCCTTCGCCGCGGCGAGGTTCGGGAACGTGCCGGCTGCGGCATCCGCCCCCGCCATCGTGACCTGATATCCCTCGTCGTCGTGCCGGATGCTGCCGACAACGCCGTTCGTTCCGTAGGCGACCCAGAGTGCGAGTGTCTTGGTGGTGCTCATCGTCGAACCCCTCTCTGCTGCCGAGGCTACGCCCGTCCGCGGCGGATGACCAGCCTCACTCGGCGCCGCGACGGCGGCGCGCACCGGGGGAGTGGCTAGAGCGCTGCGGACACCAGCTGCAGGGTCTGGGCTCGGCCCTCGGCCGACGCCATCGGCTCGGCGTCGTACGCCCCGGCGACCGGAGAGAGCATGACCTCGTCGACACCCCACCGGGCGGCGAACTCGCGCACCTCGGCGGCGACCGAGTCGCCGGTGCCGACGAACCAGCGCGACCGAGCATCCTTCACGACCTGATCGGTGGCGGCATCGGCCTCGGCGATCCCGGCGGCGATCGCCTCCTCGACGGTCTCGAGCGCGGTCAGCGGCTTGTTCAGACGCAGGCGCGACATCATCCGCAGCTGGGGCAGGGCGCGGGCCTCGGCCTCCTCGACGGTCGGCGCCGCCACCGCATTCACGGTGAGGAAGGTGCGCGGTGTGGGGTGCTCCGCGCTGGGCTGGTACCCCGCGCGGTACAGGTCGAGCGCCCGTTCGAGCCCCTGCCCGGAGAAGTGGTTCGCGAACACGTAGGGCAGGCCGTGGGATGCCGCGAGCTGAGCCGAGTAGTCGCTCGAGCCCAGCAGCCACACCTCGGGAGCGCCGGTCGCCGCGGGGGTCGCGCGCACCGTGTACTCGCCGCCGGAGGTGAAGCGCACGGTCGCGCCCTCGCCCGAGACGAGTGCCGCGATGTCCTGCACGTTGCGCGGGAACTGCTCCACATCGCTCGTCGTGCCCGATCCGCGCAGCAGCTGCGTGATGACCGGGTCGCTTCCGGGCGCGCGGCCGAGGCCCAGATCGATGCGCCCCGGAGCGATGGCCTCGAGGGCGGCGAACTGCTCCGCCACGATGAGGGGCGCGTGGTTGGGCAGCATGACGCCGCCGGAGCCCAGACGGATGCGCTCGGTGCGCGATGCGGCGGCCGCGATCAGCACCGGCGGCGTCGTGGATGCCACCGCGGGCATGTTGTGGTGCTCCGCGAACCAGTAGCGACGGTAGCCGAGACGGTCAGCGGCGGCGGCGAGTGACAGGGAGGCGGCAACCGCCTCGGCACTGGTCTGGCCGGTGCGCACCGGGACGAGATCGAGGACGGAGAGTGCTGTATCGGACATCCCTGCGTGCAACGCCCGTCCGCCTGTCGGCATTCCCCCGCTACCGTGGGACTCATGGAAGCCGGGATCTTCTACGTCCTCGTCGGAGCAGTAGCCGTCGCCGCGTTCGCGCGCTGGCGAGGTTGGCCCGCGCCCCTGCTGGTCACGGTTGTCGCGCTCGCGGCATCCTTCCTGCCCGTGATCCCCGATCTCGACATCGACGGCCATGTGCTGTTGAGTCTCGTCCTGCCTCCGCTGCTCTACTCGGCGGCGCTGGACGTGTCGTTCGTGGGCTTCAAGCGCAGCCTGCCGCAGATCCGCCGCCTGGGCATCTGGCTGGTGCTGATCACGACACTCGCGGTCGGCTTCCTCGCGTGGTGGATCATGCCGTCGCTGACGCTGCCGGGCGCGCTGCTGCTCGGCGCGATCGTCGCCCCGCCCGACGCCGTCTCCGCCGCCGCGATCGGACGCCGGTTGGGGCTTCCTCGCCGCATCATGACGGTGCTCTCGGGGGAGAGCCTGATCAACGACGCCACCTCGCTCACGCTGTATCGGGTGTTCGCATCGCTGACGATCGCGGGTGCCACGCTCACGGTCTGGGACGGCGTGTGGCAGTTCCTGCTGGCGGTCGTGATCGGCGTCGTGATCGGTCTGCTCTTCGGCATCGTGCTGCATCAGCTGCGCATGCGCATCAGCGATCCGGTCGTGAACGGCACCTTCGGACTGCTCGCCCCGTTCGGCGCCTATGCGATCGCGGAGCACCTGCTCGGCTCGGGCGTGCTCGCGGTCGTCGCGATGGGCCTGTACGTCGGGTTCAACTCCCCGCGCACCGACTACACGACCCGCCAGCAGGAGAAGCCCCTGTGGCTCTCGGCCGACCTGCTGTTGGAGAGCTTCGTGTTCGCCTACATCGGCTTGCAGTTCCCGCGTGTGCTGCGCGACCTCGGCAGCGAATCCGTCGAGCAGATCCTGTTGCTCGCCGGCGCCGTGCTGCTGGTCGTGCTCATCGTGCGACCGCTGTACATCTACCCCACGAGCGCGTGGGCGAACTTCCAGGACCGCAAGCGGCTCGAACGTTGGGATCGCGGTGTCGAGTCGGGCGAGTTCGAGAAGCGGCATCGTCGATCGCGTCGCTGGGGGGAGCGCACGGCCGATGAGCTGCGCACCCAGATCGTGCGCGAGCAGATGGCCGGGCTGAAGCTCAGCTGGAAGGACAGCGCCGTGATCTCGTGGGCGGGCATGCGCGGCGTGGTCACGCTCGCGGTCGCGCTCGCCGCGGCCGACCTCGCGACCCTCAACACCGAGGCGTCGCACGCGATCGTCGTCGTCGCCTTCATCGTGACGGTCGGCACGCTGCTGCTCCAGGGCCTCACGCTGCCGCTGCTCATCCGCCGCCTGGGCATCGAGGGCGACGTCGATCATGACGACGACGAGCGGGCGCTCGCCGCGGTCAAGGAGAAGAGCCGCGAGGCGGGCAAGGCGTACCTGGCCGAGAAACGCGTGGAGTGGGAGGCGAAGTACGGTGAGGTCGACCTGAGCGTGTTCGATGCCTTCACGAAACGCATGACGAGGGTCGAGAAGGACACGGATGCCGCGCAGGCGGTGGAGGACGCCGTGACCCGGCCGTCGTACGACGACCTCGTCGCGCTGTCCCGCGGCTGGCTGCAGGTGCGCCGCGAGATCCTGCTGCAGGAGCGCGACGCCGGTGACCTCGACGAGGAGCTCATGCGCGAGCTCATCGCCGCGATGGATGCCGAGGAGCTCGCGCTCGACACCCGAGGCGCGACCCGTCAGTCCGGTCGCGCCTGACGCCGGGCTCGTCCGGCTCGCCCGTCGCCGGCATCCCGACCCGATCTGCCGCGCCGAGACCCCTCCTGAGCGCCGAGGCCCCCGCCTGCTGACGCCGCTCGGCGGGGGCGTGGACGCTCAGCGGGGGCGTGGGCGGATGCCGCGCGGCGCGCACGCGGGGCTGCCGCATCGGGCATCGCTCTGCCACCATGTCCTCATGTTCATCGTGACGACCAACGACGTGCCCGGCTACCGCATCACTCAGGTCCTGGGTGAGGTGATGGGGCTCACCGTGCGCTCCACCGACTTCGGCCAGGGGTTCACCGCGGGTTTCCGCTCGCTCGGCGGCGGCGAGATCCCGGAGTACACGCAGGTCATGTACGAGGCGCGGCAGGTCGTGATGGGGCGCATGTGGGATCAGGCGCAGCAGCGCGGCGGGAACGCGATCGTCGCGATGCGCTTCGACGCCGGATCCATCGCGAACTTCACGGAGATCTGCGCCTACGGCACCGCGGTGGTCGTGGAGCCGCTGGCCCCGGCATCCGCCGCGCCGACGCCCCCGCCCGCCACCTGAGATTCCGCCCGAGTCAGCGGGGAGCGAGCACGAGGAGGTCGCCGACCTCGCACTCCAGCGCCTCGCAGATCGCGCGGAGCGTGGAGTAGCGGATGGCGCGGGCTCGGTCGTTCTTCAGCACCGACAGGTTGACGATGCTGACCCCGACCCGCGCGCTGAGCTCGGTCAGGGTCATCCCGCGGTCGACGAGCAGCTCATCGAGTCGGCAGTGGATGCCGGTGAGCTCGTCGTCGTTGTCGGCGGGAGTCACACCAGCCCCTCCGTGTCCTTGAGCAGCGCTTCCTTCTCCTGTTGCAGGCGGAGGCCCTGACGGAACACGGCGGCGAGGGCGATGAGGCCGAGGGCCGCGGCGAACGGGAGCGGTGTGACGTTGAGGGAGAAGGTCATCGGATACCACTGGCTGTCCGGCGGGAAGACCTCGCGGAGCGCGGCCGTCGCGGCGATCGCGCCCAGCAGGTCGGACGCGACCCCGAACACGAGCACGCCGACCGCACCGATCGTGAGAGCACGCGACACGGTGTGAGAGAACGTGCGGCCCCGGAGAGTCTGGAAGCAGATGACCATGAGCATCGCGGCCGGCATCGTGGTGAACGCGAGGTTGGAGAGCTGCGCGGCGCCCGCGAGCGCCCGCAACCCGAGCGACGCACCGCCCACGGTGATGTTCGAGATCGTCCCGCCCCCGCAGTTGAGCACCGCGCCGACGGGCTCGAACTCATCCGAGCACGGCAGATCTTGCGGCCACGGCACCCAGATGGACGTGGAGGCGATCTCGGCGAAGTCGGCCGTGAACACCTTCAGCACGATGACGATCGCCCCCAGCGCCGACAGGGTGACCCACCATCCGGAGACCGTGAGGGCGGCGTCGATGGCGAGAGTGCGGCTGCCGCGCCGCTTCCCTCGCCAGACCACGATTCCGACGATGACAGCGACGACGGCGAGCCCCGCGGCGATGAAGAGGAGCGAGGGCCAGAGCTCGTTCGAGGAGTAGCCGAACATCAGACGAGTCCTTCCGTGTCGCGCTGCAGGCGATCGCCGATCACGAACACCGTGGTGATGAGGGCGACCACGAACGCCGCGAGGATGAACGTGAACGGCTCGACGCTGATGACGGCGTTCGCATCGGCGGTATCGGTGACGGCGGCAACGGTGGCGTTGGCCAGCATGTTCTCGAAGAAGCGCACCATCGCGAATCCGACGAGTCCGGTGATTCCGGCCGTGGCGACGAGCGTCGTGCGTCCGCGACCGAAGATGCGCCCGCTCAGCATGCTGCGCGCCAGCAGGATCAGGCTCCCGATCACGACGATGATGGTGATGATCTGGATGATCTGCCCGAGGATGCCGGGAACGGTCGCCATCATCGGCAGCTCGGGCGCCGTGATCGTGGCGCGATCGAGTTCGACGGGCACCACACCGGTGCCGCCGGCGCCGAGCGGGATCTCGACGCGCTGGCCGACGAACTCGACGAGCACCGGTACGTCGGTGCCCCTGGCGAGTTCCGCGATGCGCACGCCGGAGAGGATCGTGATGGTGGTGGCGATCGCGACTCCCGCGCCGCAGAACGCGATGAGGGCGCCCGTGTCACCGCGGGACAGTGGGTTCTGCTTGGTCGGGTTCATGATCGCTCCTTATCGATAGTCGTTATTAGCGATAAGCGTTAACATAACGACTGTCGATAACGCCCGTCAACCCCGCCGCTTCTCCGGCAGGGCGACCCCCTCACTCCGCCGACGGCGAACACGGGCATACCCGCCGCGCGCGGTGGTTACTCTCGATGTACAGGCGCGAGAAGCGTCTTCGCCCCGTGCGAATAAGGAGTCACAGCATGTTCGAGAGATTCACGGACCGAGCCCGTCGTGTGGTCGTCCTCGCCCAAGAAGAGGCGAAGATGCTCAACCACAACTACATCGGAACCGAGCACATCCTGCTCGGCCTCATCCACGAAGGTGAGGGCGTCGCCGCCAAGGCACTGGAGTCCCTGGGCATCTCCCTCGACGCCGTGCGCGAGCAGGTGCAGGACATCATCGGCCAGGGTCAGCAGCAGCCGACCGGCCACATCCCCTTCACCCCGCGCGCCAAGAAGGTCCTCGAGCTCAGCCTCCGCGAGGCCCTGCAGCTCGGCCACAACTACATCGGCACCGAGCACATCCTGCTCGGCCTCATCCGCGAGGGTGAGGGCGTCGCCGCGCAGGTGCTCGTCAAGCTCGGCGCCGACCTCAACAAGGTCCGCCAGCAGGTCATCCAGCTGCTCTCCGGCGCTCCCGGACGCGAGCCCGCAGCCGTCGGCGCGCAGAGCAACGACTCGCCCGCCGGTGCGCAGGGCGGCTCCGCCGTGCTCGACCAGTTCGGGCGCAACCTGACGCAGGCCGCGCGTGACAACAAGCTCGACCCGGTCATCGGTCGCGAGAAGGAGATCGAGCGGGTCATGCAGATCCTGTCTCGCCGCTCCAAGAACAACCCGGTCCTGATCGGTGAGCCCGGCGTCGGCAAGACCGCGGTCGTCGAGGGCCTCGCCCAGGCGATCGTCAAGGGCGATGTGCCCGAGACGCTGAAGGACAAGCAGCTGTACTCGCTCGACCTCGGCTCGCTCATCGCCGGTTCCCGCTACCGCGGTGACTTCGAGGAGCGCCTCAAGAAGGTCACCAAGGAGATCCGCACGCGCGGCGACATCATCGTCTTCATCGACGAGATCCACACCCTGGTGGGTGCGGGTGCCGCCGAGGGCGCGATCGACGCCGCCAGCATCCTGAAGCCGCTCCTCGCCCGTGGCGAGCTGCAGACGATCGGTGCCACGACGCTCGACGAGTACCGCAAGCACTTCGAGAAGGATGCTGCGCTCGAGCGCCGCTTCCAGCCGATCCAGGTCGCCGAGCCGAGCCTGCCCCACGCGATCAACATCCTCAAGGGGCTGCGCGACCGCTACGAGGCGCACCACAAGGTGCAGATCACCGACGGCGCGATCGTCGCGGCGGCGAACCTCGCCGACCGTTACGTCTCCGACCGCTTCCTGCCCGACAAGGCCATCGACCTGATCGACGAGGCCGGCGCACGCCTGCGTCTGTCGATCCTCTCGAGCCCGCCGGAGCTGCGCGAGTTCGACGAGAAGATCGCCAAGGTGCGCGAGCAGAAGGAGATCGCCTCCGAGGAGCAGGACTTCGAGAAGGCCGCATCGCTGCGCGATGAGGAGAAGAACCTCCTCGCCGAGCGCCTGCGTCTCGAGAAGCAGTGGCGTTCGGGTGACGTCTCGACCCCCGCGGTCGTCGACGAGGGGCTGATCGCCGAGGTGCTCGCCCAGGCGACCGGCATCCCGGTCTTCAAGCTCACGGAGGAGGAGTCCAGCCGACTCGTCTTCATGGAGAAGGCACTGCACCAGCGCGTCATCGGCCAGGAAGAGGCCATCGCCGCACTGTCCAAGACGATCCGTCGTCAGCGCGCCGGCCTCAAGGACCCGAAGCGTCCCTCTGGTTCGTTCATCTTCGCCGGCCCCACGGGTGTCGGAAAGACCGAGCTCGCCAAGGCGCTCGCCGAGTTCCTGTTCGACGACGAAGCCGCTCTCATCTCGCTCGACATGAGCGAGTTCGGTGAGAAGCACACGGTCTCGCGTCTGTTCGGCGCCCCTCCCGGATTCGTCGGATTCGAAGAGGGCGGCCAGCTCACCGAGAAGGTGCGCCGCAAGCCGTTCAGCGTGGTGCTCTTCGACGAGATCGAGAAGGCCCACCCCGACATCTTCAACTCGCTCCTGCAGATCCTGGAAGAGGGTCGTCTGACCGACGGCCAGGGTCGCATGATCGACTTCAAGAACACCGTCATCATCATGACCACCAACCTCGGTGCGCGTGACATCGCCGGTGGACCCGTCGGATTCCAGGCTGAGGGCGTCAACGCGACCAACTACGAGCGGATGAAGGGCAAGGTCAACGAGGAGCTCAAGCGCAACTTCAAGCCCGAGTTCCTCAACCGTGTCGATGACATCATCGTGTTCCCGCAGCTCTCCAAGAGCGAGCTCGTGCAGATCGTCGACCTGTTCACCAAGCGCCTGAGCGAGCGTCTGCTGGACCGCGACATGACGATCGAGTTGTCGCAGCCCGCGAAGGAGCGTCTGATCGAGATCGGCTTCGACCCGGCTCTCGGTGCTCGTCCGCTGCGTCGTGCGATGCAGCGTGAGATCGAGGACCGCCTGTCCGAGAAGATCCTGCACGGTGAACTCTCCGCGGGCGACCACGTGAAGGTCGACGTGAAGGACGGCGAGTTCCAGTTCGAGCACGGCCCGCGCGGCGAGAAGATCTCGGTCGGCGTCAACACCGGCGGCGAGATCGCGGCCACTCCCGACCTGGCCATCGCCAGCGGCGAGTAATCTCCGGATCACGAAGGGGCGGATGCTGCGGCATCCGCCCCTTCGTCGTTCTCCCAGCGCGTGGGTTCTAGGCTTGTGGTGTGAGCGAGTACATCGTCCGACCGGCGCGCAGCGCCGACGTCGTCGGCATCCGGAGTCTGCTGCAGCCCATGGTCGAGCAGCGCATCCTTCTCGGCAAGGATCTCGCCGTGCTCTACGGTTCGGTGCAGGAGTTCGTGGTGGCCGAGGCCGACGGCGAGCTGATCGGCTGCGGAGCCCTGCACGTGATCTGGGAGGATCTCGGCGAGGTGCGTACTCTGCTCGTGCGCGACGACTGGCTGCACCGAGGCGTCGGACGCGGCATCGTCGACCGGCTCGAGGCCAACGCCACCGCGCTCGGTCTGTCGCGACTGTTCTGCCTGACGTTCGAGGTGGACTTCTTCGGACGCCGCGGCTACACGCCCATCGGTGAACAGGTCGTCGACCCCGATGTGTACTCCCAACTGCTGCGCAGCGGTGACGCCGGAGTCGAGGAGTTCCTCGACTTGGCGCATGTGAAGCCGAACACGCTCGGCAACACGCGGATGATCAGGGTGCTCAACTAACCTGGAGGAATGGTCCGCCCCTCTGCTGCTGTCTACCGTCGGCGTCGGGTGGTCCTCTTCGGCGGGCTGATCCTGCTGCTCGCGGCCATCGGGATCGGCATCTGGCTCGTGATCGCGCAACCCTGGGCCCAGGCCGGCACCGCACCGGCGTCCACGCCGCCGACGAGTGAGACGCCGTCATCGACGCCCACGACGGATGCCGCGTCGCCCTCGGCCGACCCGTCGGCGCCCGCGACGCCGGCGATCGTGGCGTGCGCCGCCGCGGACATCGAGGTGAACGCGGTGACCGACGCCGACACGTACGCCGCGGGTGTGCTGCCGAAGGTGTCGATCTCGTTGACGAACACGAGCGCGACAGACTGCACGATGGATGTCGGGTCGACGACACAGGTGTTCACGGTGATGAGCGGATCCGACGTGTGGTGGCGTTCGACGGACTGCCAGGAGAACCCGAGCAGCATGATCGCCACCCTCACCGCGGGCGCGACGGTGACCAGCAAGGACCCTGTCACGTGGGATCGCACGCGCTCGAGCGTCGAGACCTGCGACCAGGAGAACCGGCAGCGGGCGCCCGGTGGCGGGGCCTCGTACCACGTGGAAGTCTCGATCGGCGGGTTCACGAGCGTCAGTTCGAAGCAGATCCTGCTGTACTGATACTTCGGAATCGTCCGCACTTCGAAGCGAAATCGGCGTGAGAGCTTCGAAACACGGCGAATATTCCGACTTTGTGTGCGGAAGTGTCTGATTTCATTCCCAATGCTCGTCGAGGGGCTGACAGGGGCCGTTCTTTGGGATACCATTGAGATCGGCTCTCGGGATCATGCGGCATATGCCATCCCCAGTGGCGTCGAACTACAGCGTCCCCAGCGCTTCGACATCGCCGCTCGAGAGCTCGAGGGCCCTCTCGAGTACCCCAGTCCCCAATGTGGGACTCGAGAGGGCCCCAATCGTCTCCCCTCCGCGTTCTGCGTACGGCTGTCGGCCTGCATAAGCTGGAGTCATGGCAGCGAAGAAGGCGAAGTCCGGCAAGAAGCCCGCCCCCGAGGAGTTCCGCTCCGAAGCGCTCGCGCTTGCGCTCGAGAAGCAGGACATCGCCGCCGTCGCACTGGCCCTGCGCAACGGCACGACGGTCGTGCCCTTGATCTCGCCCGGAGCCCGCGACAATCCACTCGACAGCGGCGAGGTGTGGACCTACCGCGACCGTGCGACCGGTGACCTGGCGCTGCTGCTGTTCAGCGACGCGAAGAACAAGCCGTCGAACCTGCCCCCCGGCGTCGGCATCTACGACGCCGCCTGGTTGCGGAAGTTCCTCGCGGCGCATCCGATCACGACCGTGTTCCTCGACATCGCGGGCCCCCACCCGATGCAGGCCCTGCCCGAGGAACTGCTCAAGGCACTCGACGCCTGAGGCTCATCGCCGACCTCGCACGCAGGAGGTCAGCGGTCAGAATGGCGGGATGTCGCGATCGGGGCGCCGACCGGTGTTGCGCGCCCGCACGTCGCTGAGCGCCGCGCGGAGGGTCTTCGACCGGTCGTCGACGACCTGTTCGTAGCCGAGACGCGCGGCCTCGGATCGGCGCTGCGCCGCCTGCGTGACCGGACGGATCTCTCCCGCCAGGCTGAGCTCGCCGACCACGGCGACCGTGCGCGGCACGGCGTTGTTCTGGATCGATCCCGCGACCGCGATCGCGATGGCGAGGTCGGCCGCCGGCTCGGTGAAGCGCACGCCGCCGACCGTCGACACATACACGTCGAGCTCGCCGGTGGGGATGCCTGCACGTTTCTCGAGGATCGCGAGCACCATCGCCACCCGCGAGGAGTCGACGCCGTGCACGATCCGCCGCGGGTTGGGCGCCTTGCTCGGCACGGTCAGCGCCTGCACCTCGACGGGCAGCGCGCGGCGGCCCTCGAGCGAGATCGCGACGCAGGTGCCCGGTTCGGTCGCGCCCTGCGACAGGAAGAGTCCGGAAGGATCGGGCACTTCGGCGATGCCGTCGCCCGTCATCTCGAAGCAGCCGACCTCGTCGGTCGGGCCGAAGCGGTTCTTGAGCGCGCGAATGAAGCGCAATGACGTCTGACGATCTCCCTCGAAGTGGCAGACCACATCGACCAGGTGCTCGAGCACACGGGGCCCTGCGACCTGACCGTCTTTCGTCACGTGCCCCACGATGATGATCGGCAGATCGCGGTCCTTCGCGATGCGGATCAGCGTCGAGGCGACCTCACGCACCTGGCTGGGCTGGCCGGCGGCACCGTCGATCATCGACGACGACACGGTCTGCACGGAGTCGACGATCACGAGCTGCGGCTGCACCTCGTCGATGTGACCCAGGATCGTGGCGAGGTCGGTCTCGCTCGCCAGGTACAGCTCATCGTGCAGGGCTCCGGTGCGCTCGGCCCGCAGCCGCACCTGGCCGGGCGACTCCTCGGCGCTCGCGTACAGCACGCGTCGTCCGCCACGCGCCGCCCGCGCGGCGACCTCGAGCAGCAGCGTCGACTTGCCCACGCCGGGCTCGCCGCTGAGCAGGATCGCCGCACCCGGCACGACGCCCCCACCGAGCACCCGGTCGAACTCGCCGACGCCGCTCGATCGGCGCGGAGCATCCTGCGTGGTGATCTGCGTGATCGGTCGCGCGGCGCGATCGGCCGTGGGCGCGATCGCGGTCACGCGCTTCAGGATGCCGGTCTGTGCGGCCTGCTCCTGCACGGTTCCCCACTGCTGGCACTCGCCGCAGCGGCCGACCCATTTCGCGGTCGTCCACCCGCATTCCGTGCAGACATACGCCGGGGGAGCGGGTTTTCGGGTGGCCATGCTCCCAGGCTATCGCCGGCATCTGACATCCCTATCGGCGGGGCCATTATTCACGGCCGGATCGCCGGGCCGGCGTCGGTGGCCTGGTCATAATGGAGACATGGCCAACGCCGGGCCCGTCTGCGGGCCGATCTCGACCTTCTCCCGGGTGCAGCTCCTGCACCTGCTGCAGTCGCGCCCCGAGCGCGCGATCGGCGAGCTGTGCGAGGCCACGGGGCTGCACCCCAACACGGTGCGCGAGCACCTGCAACGGCTGATCGAGGGTGGCTACGTCATCCAGGCCACCGAGCACCGCACGACCCGCGGTCGTCCCCGCACGCTCTACAGTGCCGCGACCGGCGCCCCCGACGCATCCAGCCCCATCGCGCGGAACAAGGCGAAGGCGGCCGCCGAACGCGGCGACCTGCTGCGCCGCGTGCTCCCGGCATCCGCATCCGTCCTCGGTCGCGACGCGACCTACCAACTGGACGCCCTGATCGAACACTTGGAGGAGAGCGGCTTCGAGCCCGTCGTCGATGACGAGCAGCTCACAGTCGATCTCAGCCCGTGCCCGCACGCTGCGGGTCGCGCCGAAGACCGTCCGATGCTGTGCACCGTGCACCTCGGCCTCATGCAGGGGGTGCTCACCGAAGCCGGTGGGCCGCTCGGCGCCGAGGCCGTGCGCCCCTCCGCCCTCCCGGCGGAGTGCACCGTACAGCTGCGTCTGACGGAGATGACCGCCGCCTAGGCGAGCATCTGTCTTATTCACGGCCGGCAGCCCCACGAGGGCCGCAGGCCCGTCGTTAGCGTGGCAGCAGCGCCGATCAGTGCACGGCGGAGAAAGAGGAGTGGCCCATGGAATGGCTCGACCCGCTGGTCCTGTCCCGATGGCAGTTCGGGCTCACGACCGTGTACCACTACCTGTTCGTGCCGCTCACGATCGGCATGGCACTGGTCTCCGCGATCTTCCAGACCGCGTGGGTGCGCACCGGCAAGGTGCAGTACCTCCACCTGACGCGATTCTTCGGCAAGATCTTCCTGATCAACTTCGCCATGGGCGTCGTGACCGGCATCGTGCAGGAGTTCCAGTTCGGCATGAACTGGTCGGACTACTCGCGCTTCGTCGGCGACGTGTTCGGCGCACCGCTCGCGTTCGAGGGACTGCTCGCCTTCTTCTTCGAGGCCACCTTCATCGGACTCTGGATCTTCGGATGGGACAAGCTGCCGCAGAAGCTGCACCTGGCCACGATCTGGTGCGTCTCGATCGGCAGCATCCTCTCGGCGTACTTCATCATCGCCGCGAACGCGTTCATGCAGAACCCGGTCGGCTACGTGTTCAACCCCGAGACGAACCGCGCCGAGCTCACCGACTTCTGGGCGCTGCTGACCAATCCGGTCGCGCTCGCCGCCTTCCCGCACACGATCTTCGGCGCGCTCATGTTCGCCGCCGGTGTCGTCATCTCGGTCTCGGCCTGGCACCTCGCGCGGGGCCAGCACTTCGAGACCATGCGCATCTCGCTCAAGTTCGGACTGTGGGCGATGATCTTCTCGACGGCCGGCGTGGTGCTCACGGGTGACCAGCTCGGACTCGCGATGTACGCCGCGCAGCCGATGAAGATGGCCGCGGCCGAGGCGACGTTCAACACGGTGTGCGGACCGGATGCGTCGTTCAGCCTGTTCACGCTCGGCACACCGGACGGCAGCTCCGAGCTGTTCTCGATCCGCGTGCCCTATCTGCTCTCGCTGCTGTCGACGCACACCTTCGACGCCTGCGTGCACGGGATCAACGATCTCAACGCCGAGTACGCCACCACCTACGCCGACACCGGCCTGACCGACTTCGCCCCGATCCTCTGGGTCACCTACTGGGCGTTCCGCTGGATGATCGGCCTGGGCATGGCCGCGGCCCTCGTCGCCGTGATCGGCCTGTGGCTCACGCGCAAGAGCGCGAAGAAGCCGCCGGCACCGTGGATGTGGAAGCTCGCGATCTGGTCGTTCCCGCTCGCGCTCGTCGCCAACATCATGGGCTGGGTCTTCACCGAGATGGGCAGACAGCCCTGGATCGTGTTCGGACTCATGACCACACAGGACGGCGTCTCGCCGGGGGTGAGCGGCGTTGAAGTGTTGATCTCGCTGATCGCCTTCACCGCGATCTACGCCGCCCTGGCCGTGGTCGAGATCCGCCTCATCATCCGGGCCGCGCAGAAGGGTCCCGACACCACCGAGCAACCCCATGACGAGACGGCCCAGCTGCCGTCGGTCGTGTACTGAGAGGAAGGGACATCATGGATCTCGCAACACTCTGGTTCTGGATCGTCGCCTTCCTCTTCGTCGGGTATTTCGTGCTCGACGGCTTCGACTTCGGCGTCGGGATGTCGCTGCCGTTCCTCGGCAAGAACGACGTCTCGCGCCGCCAGGTCATCAACACCATCGGCCCGGTCTGGGACCTCAACGAGACCTGGGTCATCGTCGCCGGCGCCTGCCTGTTCGCGTCGTTCCCCGAGTGGTACGCGACGCTCTTCAGCGGGTTCTACCTGCCGTTGCTGCTGATCCTGCTCGCGCTGATCCTGCGCGGTGTCTCATTCGAGTACCGCCACCAGCGCGAATCGGCGAAGTGGAAAGCGGGCTTCGACCGCATGATCGTGATCGGCTCCGCCGTGCCGGCGCTGCTGTGGGGCGTCGCCTTCGGCAACATCGTGCAGGGTGTCGCGCTGGACGAGAACCACATCTACGTCGGCGGATTCTTCGCGCTGCTGAACCCCTACGCGCTGCTCGTCGGGGTCACCACGCTGCTGATCTTCTTCCTGCACGGCGTGCTGTTCGTGGCGCTGAAGACCGACGGTCAGGTGCACGAGGATGCGCGCAAGCTCGCACTTCGGGCCGCGGCGCCGACCGTGCTCGCGGCCGCGGGAACCGTGATCTGGACGATCGCGCTCGCCGCCGGACGCGAAGCACCGCTGCTGTGGCTCGTGATCGGCACCGGGGCGGTCGCCGCGGTCGCTCTGCTCAGCGCGGTCGTGTTCTCGCTGCGGCGGCTCGACGGATGGGCGTTCTTCGCCGGCATCCTCACCGTGCTGTTCGCCGTGGTGATGCTGTTCGCCGCACTGTTCCCCTACGTGATGCCGTCGACGATCGACCCCGCCTACAGCCTCACGATCGCGAACGCCTCGAGCACGCCGTATACGCTGACGATCATGAGTTGGACCGCGCTGATCGCCCTGCCGCTCGTGATCGCGTACCAGACCTGGACATACTGGGTCTTCCGCAAACGCGTCACCCGGAGCTCGATCGAGGGGGCCGCGGTCCACGCGTGAAACCCGTCGACCCGAGACTGCTGCGCTACGCGGGTGCCGCGAGGGGTTTCCTCGCGGCATCCGCGCTGATCGGCGTGGTGCAGACCGCGGTCACGGTCGTGTTCGCCTGGCTGCTGACGGATGCCGTCACCGGAGCGATCGCGGGGCGTGATGTCACGGCATCCCTGCTGTGGCTGCTCGCGACCGCCCTGCTGCGCGGACTGCTGATCGCGGCATCCGATGCGGCCGGCACCCGCGCCGCGGCGAAGACCGGGATGCAATTGCGCGCGGCGCTGATCCGCGCGATCGGGGCGCTCGGGCCCGGGTGGCTCGCACAGCGCAACCGCACCGCGCTCGCCGTGACCGCGGGACACGGGCTCGAGGCGCTCGACTCGTACTTCGCGCGCTACATCCCGCAGCTGGTGCTCACCGTGATCGCGACGCCGGTGCTGCTCGCGGTGATGTGGTGGCAGGACTGGCCGAGCGGGCTCACCGCCGCGATCACGCTGCCGCTGATCCCGCTCTTCCTGATCCTGATCGGCATCGCGACCCGCACCGTGCAGACCAGGCAGTGGCAGACGCTGCAGCGGCTCGCCGTGCGCTTCGCCGACACCGTGCAGGGGCTGTCGACGCTGCGGCTGTTCGGCCGGGAGCAGCGCGCCGCCGACCGGATCGAGCAGACCGCCGACGACTACCGCCGCGAGACCATGAAGGTGCTGCGCTTCTCGTTCCTCTCGGGCTTCGCGATGGAGCTGCTCGCCTCGCTCGCGGTCGCGCTCATCGCGGTGTCGGTGGGGTTTCGGTTGCTGTCGGGCGATCTGACGCTCGAGGTCGGATTGTTCGTTCTGCTGCTCGCGCCCGAGGCCTTCCTGCCGATCCGTCAGGTGGGGGTGCAGTTCCACGCCGCCGCCGAGGGGGTCGCGGCGACCGAGGACATCTTCGCCGTGCTGGACGAGGCCGCGGGGGCGGGTGCTGCGGGGGCGGCGGTGGCGGCGGGGGCGGCGGGCGTGGCGGGCGTGGCGGTTCATAACTCCTCAAGAACGGGCGGGGTAACCGTCGACACGCCGCTCGGCCGACCGGATGCGTCGATTCTTGAGGAGTTGCGAACCGCGACACCGGGGCTCCGCGTCGAAGACCTGCAGGTTCGCGACCTCCCGCCGGTGTCGTTCGCCGCAGGACCGGGCACGATCACCCTGATCGAGGGGCCGAGCGGGGCGGGGAAGTCGTCGCTGCTGGCCGCGTTGCGCGGAGCGGCGGACTTCTCGGGCTCCGCGTCGGTCGGAGCAGCCGACGTGCAGGAGCTCGACCCCGCCCGCTGGCTCGCCTGGGCAGGTCAAGCGCCGGGGCTGATGCGGGGGACGGTGGCCCAGAACATCGCGCTCGGCGACCCGGAGCCCGACGCCGCGGGCATCCGTGCGGCGCTCGACGACGCATGCGCCGAGGGCATCGACCCGCACCTCGAGCTCGGCGTGCAGGGCGCGGGGCTCTCGGGCGGACAGGCGCAGCGCGTCGCGGTCGCCCGGGCGCTGTATCGGCACGCCCAGGATCCGCACCGGGTGCTCGCGCTCGACGAACCCTCCAGCGCGCTCGACCCGGAGACCGAAGCGCGGCTGTGGCGGTCGCTGCGCCGTCGGGCGGATGCCGGTGCGCTGATCCTGCTCGTCTCCCACCGGCGCAGTGCGCGCGACATCGCCGACCGGGTCGTCGTGCTGGGGGTCTCCGCATGAGTCTTCAGACGTCGCGGCGCGCGCGGGTGCGCGAGGTGCTGCAGTTGGCCCAGCCGCCGGTGCGCCGGTTCCTGCCCGGACTTCTGTGGGGTGCCGTCTCGGCGGGAGCGGCGGTCAGTCTGCTGGCCGTGAGCGGATGGCTCATCGTCAGCGCATCCATCGTCGACTCCCTCGTTCCCCTCTCGATCGCGGTCGTGGGGGTGCGTTTCTTCGCGGTCTCGCGTGCCGTCTTCCGGTACCTCGAACGGTTGAGCGGGCACGACGCGGCGCTGCGCCAGTTGGCCACCACGCGGGCCGATCTGGTGCGCAGTCTCATCCCGCTCTCCCCGGCCGGCCTCGGCGCCACCGACCGCGGTCACGTGCTCTCCGCGCTGGTCGATGACGTGGACAACCTGCAGAACCTGCCGCTGCGTGTCGTGCAGCCGCTCGCGGTGTCGGGTCTCGTCGCGATCGGTGCCGTCGGATTCATCGCGATCGTCGCGCCTCCTGCCGCCCTCACGCTCGCCGCCTGTCTGCTGATCGCCGCGGCTGTGGCGATCGGTATGGGGTGGCTGTTCGGTTCCCGGGCCGAGGCGCTCGTCTCCGCTCGACGCGCGGAGCTGTCGGCATCCCTCGTCGACTACATCGGCAGCCTCGACGTGCTGCTCGCCTTCGGGGCGGAAGAGCAGGCGCGCGCACGGGTGACGGATGCGGATGCCGCGCTGCGCCGTGTCGTGAGCAGGGCGTCGCTCGCGCAGGCGGTCGCGGCGGGAGTGGTGTCGGCGGTGGCCGGCGCCGCGTCGGTCTGGGCGATCGCCGCAGCGTCTCCGGGACTCGCGACCGGGGCGATCGACGGGCCGTGGCTCGCCGTCGCCGTGCTCGTGCCGATGGTCGTGTTCGAAGTGTTCGGCGCCGTGCCGATCGCCGCCGCATCGTGGCGGAGCGTGCGGGTGAGCGCTGAACGCATCGTCGACGTGCTGCCCGAGCGCATGCCGGAGGAGCTCCGCGCCGACGATGGCAGCGACACGCTCGCGTCGGGCGAGGGCACGACTCCCGCGCTCCGGTTGCGGGGCGTGCGGGCGACATGGCCGGGGGGAGTCGCCGGGCTGCGCGGCATCGATCTCGACGTGGCGCCGGGTGAACGCGTGCTCGTGTCGGGCCCGAGCGGCGCGGGCAAGAGCTCGCTCGCGGCGGCACTGGTCGGGTTCCTGCGGGTCGAGGGCGAGTACACGATCGGCGGCACCCAGGCTGCGGCGCTCTCGGGGCCGGCGCTGCGCCGTGTGGTCGGTCTGTGCGAGCAGACTCCGCAGCTGTTCGACGAGGACATCCGGCAGAACCTGCTGTTCGCCCGCGACACCGCGACCGATGACGAGCTTGTCGAGGTGCTCGGTCGGGTCGGGCTGGGGGACTGGGTGCGCGAACGCGGCGGGCTCGATGCGCGCGTCGGTGACCGCGGGGCACTCGTGTCGGGCGGTCAGGCGCAGCGCATCGCTCTGGCGCGGGCGCTGCTGCGCGGCTTCCCGGTGCTGGTGCTCGATGAGCCGACCGCCGGGGTGGACCCCGCAGCATCCGATGCCCTGCTCAACGACCTGCTGGGGGCGACGCGTGGCCAGTCGGTGCTGCTGATCTCGCACGTCGATCCGCCCGCGGGCACGGTCGACCGCGTGGTGCGCATCGAGGCCGGTCGCACGGTCTGACGGGCCGCTCGGGGCGAGGTTGGCTGGAGGTGGTCGGTCCCGCTCCCTCTCGAGCGACGGTCGCGAATGGTCGCTTCGCCCGCGTGGATGCGGCTGGAGGCGGTCGCGATCTGCCGCTTCAGCTCGGAGATCGCGACAATCTGCGACTGGTGTGGGATGCAGTGGGGGCGTAGGAGCGGGGTGGGGCTCAGCCGTAGAGCGGGGTGGGAGGCTGCATCACGATGCCCTGGGCCTCGAACGCGCGGCGGCGCTCCTCGATCCGTCGATGCATCTCGACCTGAGCGGCGTCGACGAACGCGGCGTCGAGCGTCACGGTCGGCGGATGCGGATCGCCGTGGTTCGCGGCGATGTAGGCGTCGAGCTGCGGGCCGGAGGTCCACGACGTGATGAGCGCGTAGCGCGGGGAGGTGCCGCGGTGCCAGACCGCATGCCAGAAGCGCTGCGTGTCGACGATGATGCGGGATCCGCTGCGCAGCGGAAGGCGCACCTCGGTCGCGGGGTCGAAGCGGTCGGAGCGGAGGATCAGCAGCGACTCGCGGTCATCCGTCAGGTTGAAGAACCCGCGCACGACCCATCCGGTGCCCTCGTCGTTGAGGCGGTTGTTGTCGTCCTGATGCAGGTTGTAGATCGCATCGGCGTACTCGTTGGGCTGCAGCTCGATCACGCGGCAGCGGCCGATGCCGACGCCGGGTTCCTGCGCGCGGCGCTGCAGCACGGGAGCGAGTGCGACCTGCGACGCCACCCAGACGCCCTCTTTGTCGGCGCGCGGCGGCGTGTGGTTCCAGAACCCGTTGCACTCGACATCGCCCGCATAGCTCGCCAGTGGGGCGAAGCGGGTGATGCCGGACGAGCGCCAGCCGACGTACTCGACATCGAGCCATTCGGCGGGGTCGGCGGACTGGTCGTGGTCGTCGAGGACGACGTAGCCGGTCTCGGCCAACGCCTCGGAGATGATGAAGCCCATGCGCGCATCCTTCCGTCGGGTGCTTAGGCCAGCCTAACCGGGATGCCGTCCACGCGCCCGGGGCCGTGCCGTGCATAACCCGCGAGAGTATGGCGCCGCGCGGGGCCTCGTCTCGATTCGCGCACTCGCCCCGTGTCGCGTAAGCTGTTCCGCGGTGACGTGTCCGAGCGGCCGAAGGTGCAACTCTCGAAAAGTTGTGTAGGGTAACCCCCTACCGTGGGTTCAAATCCCACCGTCACCGCCATGGAAACCCCCTCTTCGCGAGGGGGTTTTTCCGTATCCGGGGTGGGGCGCATTCTTGGTGCATGTTTAGCACGGCCCGACGAAGCCATCTTGTATAGTGGCTTATACAAGAACCTCGGAGGGGGCGCCATGACCGTCACGTCGATCGACATCAATCCTGCCGAGCTGAAGCAGGCCAAGGAGCTGGCGGGTACCACGTCCAACCGGGAGACCGTTGACCTCGCGCTTCGCACTCTCATCGCCGTGCGACGCCAGCCGGCGGCTGTCGAGCGCATCATCGGACGCCGGTTCACGCCTGATCAGATCGACGCACCGACGATCGCCCCGGTTACGAGTGCCACCACGTGACGACGTACCTCGTCGACAACAGCATCTGGCAGAAAGCCGGTACGAGTGCCGGGATCGCCGACCGGCTCCGTGCGCTGTCCCCGAACCACCTCATCATCACCTGCCCACCGCAGGTTCTGGAGTACTGCCATTCCGCGCGGGATCCGCGCGAATACGCCGAGCTGCGTGAAGACATGGACGAGTTGCTTCCGGCGTGGGCACACCCCGATGAGCAGGTATCCCTCGACATCCAGCAGGCACTGTGGGATTCAGGACTCGTTCGCGCCGCCGGCGCCTTCGACTGTCTGATTGCCGCGTACGCGATCGCCAACGACGCCGTGATCCTGAACTCCGACCACGACTTCTCGCACATCGAACTGGCGACCGAAGGCCGCGTGCGGCAGGAGTACGTCGCAGCCTGATCCGGAATCAGTCCACCGGTCCTTCTTGGTATCATGTGGTTTCCCCACCCCTGCAAGCGAGGATGTTCCGCGTGACGGCTGCGCACTCCGAGACCGGCGAGCCCGCGGTCCCACCGATCTCCGCCTCGCACTACATCCTGCGCTCGCGGTTGCTGCGCGGGGCCTTCGTCAGCCTCGTCATCTCGGGTATCGGCATCTCGGTGACGATCCCGCAGATCACGCTGTTCCTCGTCGGCGAGCTCCACCTCACCCCGGCCCAGGCGGGGCTGTACTTCCTGACCAACCTGGCCGCCCCGATCGCCGGCTTCATCGTGGGGTCGCTCTCCGATCGGGCCGGTTCGCGACTGCTGGTGTTCCAGATCTGTGCGCTCCTGGGCTTCGCCGGGTGGGTGCTCATGGCGTTCGCGATGCAGCCGTGGATGCCGTTCGTCATCAACATGCTGCTGCTGAGCACGGCCGGCGCAGGTGCCGCACAGCTGCAGGCCGCCGTGCGGGACGAACTCACCCGCTCTCCCACGCCGGCCGACAACGAGGTCGTCGCGCTGATGCGCATGGCGATGGCCTTCGGATGGATCGTCGGACCGGTCATCGGCGCGGTGCTCGGAACCGTGATCGGACTGCGGCCCCTCCTGCTCGTGACCGGGATCAGCGTGCTGCTGTCGATCGTCCCTCTGCTCGGGGTGAAGTCGCCCACCGCCGAAGCGCGCGCGGCCGCCGTCGCGCACCTCGCGCCGACGCACGTGAGGAGGGCGCAGCGCTCACTGGTGCCGCTGATGATCTTCACCGGCATCTACGTGCTCATCATGTGCGGCGAGACGGTCAAGCTCGCCTATCTGCCGCTCTACATGGACGGCGAGCTGCGCATGGACCCCGGCATCCGCGGTGCGATCATCGGCCTGCAGCCCCTCATCGAGGTTCTCCTCATGCCGCTGGCCGCCCGGCTCGCCAGCAGATTCGGCGTCACCCGCGTGCTCATGGTCGGCGCGCTGATGGCGATCGCGGCGCACGCGTCGTACGCCTCGGCCGGGTGGGTCACCCCGCACATCGTCCCCCTCGTGCTCGGGCAACTGCTCATGGCGGGAGTGATCGCGACCTTCGGCGTGCTCGGGATCACGGTCGCGCAGCGGCTTGTGCCGACGCGGGTGGGCATGGCGACCAGTGTCTTCCTCAGCGCCTACGCGATCAATGCGGCGGTGGGAGGCTTCCTCGGCAGCGTGGGGTCGACCTGGCTCGGTCTCCCGCACCTCTTCTGGATCCCCGCAGTGATCGCGACGGTCGGTGCGATCGCGCTCGTCGTCTTGAACACCGTGGTGCCTCTCGATCGGGGAGTTCCGGCGGCCGTTCGCAGGGAGGACCCTCCCCAGGAGTGACCGGATGGGCACCCTCTGCATATAGGTTGAATGCGTGTTCAACCAAAATGAGTCACGGTCACTCTCGCGTCGCTCCGTCATCGCCTCCGCCGCATGGGCGGTGCCCGTCATCGCCGTGGCCGTCGCCGCGCCCCTCGCCGCCGCGAGCGCAGCCGCCGCGCCCATCGAGCTGTCCCTGCCGGTGAGCAGCACGGTCACACTCCCGCCGGCCAATGTCTTCCCCGGATTCGCCTACGTGACGGCCAGGAACGTCTCGTCGGTGCCCCTCACTTCACTCACGCTCAGCGTCTCGGGGATGTCGGCCGGCGGATTCGTGGTCGGACTGGCCGGCGCCGGAGCGTGGCAGTTGGTCTCGGGCGACAGCTCGACGCTCGTCGTGGTGTGGACAGGCAGCGCCGCGCCGGGGGAGAGCACCTCGACCCTGACCCTGACCGTGCAGTACCCGGGATCCACGCCGCCCCCGGTCACCGGCACGCTGACAGTGTCGGCGGTGGGGCGCCCCGGTGTCGCTCCCGCCGTGATCACGGCCGTCACGACCTGAGCCGCGGCCGGTCTGCGAGGCTACTCGCCGGCGGACTCGCTGCCGGGGGTGCTCTCGGGCGTGCTCGCGGGCTTGCTGTCGAGGAAGACGCCGATCCGGTCGCCGTCGAGCACGAACTGCAGCGCACGACCGGAGGGGAACTGCGCGCTCAGCTCTTCGGGGGAGTCGCCGTCGAACGGCACGGAGACCGCGGCGGGGAACACCCCGGTGCTGCACGCGGAATAGACCGGTCCCTCATATCCCCAGGAAGACGAGTCGAATTCCTCCGGGGCCGGAACCTGGTCGCTTCCCAGCACGACGAAGCAGCTCGACGTCGGGTCGCTCGACGCGCTGCCGTTGCCGAAGATTCCGTTGTTCACGTTCTGGAACAGGGTCAGTCCGTGGAACTCGAAGGCTTGGGTGTCGGCGGCCGCACCGAAGAACCCCTGAGGGATCGTGATCGACGAGTTCGCCTCCAACGTGGCGATCTGCGGAGCGCCCGATGACGTCGAGACGGGGAGCATGACGCCGACGGCCGCGGTGAGGCCCGCGCCGCCGACGGCAGCGGCGACGAGGGATGCGACCCACAGCAGTCGTCGACGGCGCGGCGTGCGGTCGGTGGCCGGGTGCGCGGCATCCGCGGAGTCCGTCGGCGCGGCGAGCACCTGACCGTGCATCGCGCCGGGTTCCGGGTTCGCCTCGGGCGCAGGCGCGAAGAGCGCGCGCACCTCCCTGTCGGTCTCGTCCCAGAGGTCGTCCTCCGGCAGCTCTCCGGCGTCGGCGGTGGGCGCGATCGGCGCCGTGATCCGTTCGCGCCGCAGCGTCTCCAGCTCGTCGAGACGGCGGAGTGCGGCGGCATCCTGCGAGATGTCCGCCTTCGGCCCGTAGGCGCGAGCACGGAGCGAGCGGAGTTCTTCTTCGAGCGCGATATCCATCCCGGGCATCGTCTCATGACGGCGCCTCATGACGGCGCCTCTCATGACGGCGCCTCTCATGACCGAGCCTCGCGCTGACGCCGCACCCGCCTAGGCTGTCGGGGTGAGTCAGACACTGGATGAGGGCCCGTTCTATCACGGCACCAAGGCGGACCTGCGGGGCGGCGATCTGCTGACCGCGGGGTTCAACTCGAACTACCGCCCCGAGGTCGTGATGAACCACGTGTACTTCACCGCGCTGCCCGGGGGAGCGGGGTTGGCGGCAGAGCTGGCGCCCGGAGACCGGGAGCCGCGCGTCTACCTCGTCGAGCCGACCGGCCCGTTCGAGAACGACCCGAACGTGACCGACAAGAAGTTCCCGGGCAATCCCACACGCTCCTACCGCAGTGCTGAGCCGTTGCGGGTCACGGGCGAGGTCACGGACTGGACCCGGTTGACGCCCGAGGCGCTCGCCGGCTGGCACGCGCGTCTGGCCGAGCTCCGGGCCGACGAGCGCGGCGAGATCATCAACTGACCTCCGGGCGCCTCAGCGCCGCACGCGGGCGCGGGTCTTCGTCACGCTGCCGAGGGTGGCGCGCACGGGGGTGCCGAGGTAGAGGCCCAGCGATGCGCCCGAGGCGAGGCCGACGCCGATCACCGCGGCGTAGATGAGCGAGCTGCCCGCACCGACGACGTCTGACGCGGAGCCGCCGGTGTGCACCATCTCGAGCAGCCCCTGGAACACCGCGACACCGGGCACGAGTGGCACGATCGCTGCCGTCGTCACCGCCACGGATGGAACGTGCAGATTGTGCGCGATCAGCACACCGATGAAGCTCGCAAGGAGCGCGCCGATCGCACTCGCAGCCGCCGGGTGCAGGTTCAGCGCCGTCCCGACGGTGTACCCGGCGATCGTGATCGCACTGAGCAGCGCGCTGACGAGGATGATCCGGATGCCGCCGCCGTTGAAGACCGCCACCGCGACGGCGATGATGATGGCGCCGGCGAACACGCTCAGCAACGGCCCGAACGGGGCGGGGTCGTCGGGCAGGTCCATCGTGAAGCCGAGCACCCCGCCGAGTTCGAGCCCGACGAGGATGCCGATCACCACGCCGAGCGTCTGCATCGTGAGGTCGAGGATGCGCCCACCCGCGGTGAGCGCGAAGCCGTCGATCGCGTCCTGCGCGGCGCCGACCACGGTGAGCCCCGCGAGCATGAGCACGATGCCGGAGGCCACGATGATGGAGGGGCGGATGCCGACGAACGGTTCGATCCCCGCGGCTCCCAGCGCCGACACGGCGACCGCGACCACGGTGGTCACGAAACCTCCGGCGATCTGACTGAAGAACAGGGGCACCCGCAGCCGCGCGAGTCCGGCCTGGGTGACGGCCGCCCCGAGGGCTGCGATGAAGGTGAGCCCGACGATGATCGGCGAGGCGCCGAGCAGGATGCTGACGCCGACGGCGAGCATCGCGCGGGCGACCACGACGACGGGCTGTTGGTAGCGGAAAGGCACCCGGCGGATCACCCGGAACGCGGTGCGGGCCGACTCCAGATCGAGCCCGCCGCGGATGTCGGAGACCAGCGCCTGCACCCGTTGGAGCTTCGCGTGATCGGGAGCCGCGACCCGCACGACGCGCACCAGGGTCTCGGGCCAGACCTCCCCGCTGAGGTGGAACGAGACGGTGATCGAGTTGTACGTCACGTCGACCTGCACCCCGCGCATGCCGTAGGCGTCGCAGACGCGCGTGATCGCGAGGGTGACCTCGTGTGCCGACGCTCCGACGGCGAACATCGCCTCACCGAGGCGGGTCGCGAGGTCGAGCACACGCGGCACCATGCGCTCGTCGATCACCGGCATCGCCTCGGTGGGCGCGACGGATGCGGGGTCGGTGTGCACGATCCTGCGGACGGAGGCGAGCAGTCGCCGCGGGGGCTTCGGGGACATGCATCCATTCTCTCCGGGACGCTCGGGTTCGCGCGACCCGGAGCCTTCGCGCGAATGACTCTGGACACAGCCCCCTGGCGGGTCTATCTTCTTGCTCACACGGCGTCATCACGATGTGCGCCGAACACTGGGGAAGAGATTCGCCTCGCTGTGGCCTGCCCGCTCCTGGGGGACGGAGGGCAGACCCTCCGTCCGAATCGGAAGAGGTGGGCGATGTACGTCGAGAATCGGGAAGAGTCCGTCGAGTCCGCCGCCGATCGGGAAGGCGTGCTCGAGATCCGCGTGCACGGGGTGAACCGGCAGAACGACTACTCGTCGCTGGGCAAGGGGGAGCGGCTGCCCTTGAAGGGGTCGTCGATGACCGACACCTTCGTGGTCGGCGGTGTGCCGGAGAAGACGACCCTGTGGCTCTTCAACTGGTCGCGCGCGAACCGCGGGCTCACCGGGCCGCTCTGGTATGGAGCCCTCCCGTTCACCTTCCTCAACGTCGCCGCCGAGATGGGATGGCGTCGGGGCGAGTCACGATCAGGTGCGTCGAGCGACGCGGAACCGAAGCGCGATACCACCGTGGTCGCCGTGTCCGCGATCCAGGGCGTCGCGATCTCGTGCATCGCGCTGGTGTGGTTGATCGCGATCCTCGAGACGATCGTGGGGCACGTGTCGCCGGTCGGCTATGACCCCGGACTCGCGTCGACCCTGATCGTCGGTGCCGCTGCGGCGGTGCTCGTGCTCACGATCCTCGCGCGCCAGTTCGGGCTGCGCGGGGTGGGGGCGGATCGCGGCCGGGGCGCCTATTCGCCACCGTGGGTGGGTGTCATCCACATCGTCGCGATCCTCGCCGTGGCCGCCGCGTTGCGCGTGTACCGCCCCGGGCAGACCCTGACGACGGAGGTCGACTTCGGCGCCTTCCTCACCGGGACCGGGCCCTTCGCGTACTGGAGCGCGGACAGCCGATGCCAGGTCGACGTGACCGAGGTGCCCGCGTGCTTCCGAGGCGAGGACAACTGGTCCGTGATCACGACGCATCCGGACGTCCTGTCGATCGTGCTCGTGTGCGGTCTCGCCCTCAGCGTGGTGCTCGGGTGCGTGCTGCTGATCCGCGCGGCGATCCTCGCCCGTTCTGCGAAGGGCCGGATGACTCGGGGACCGGCGAGTGCAGTGGGGGCGAGCATCCTCGTGACCGGGAGCTGGCTCCTGCTCTCGGGGTACGGGGCGGCGCTGCGGATGGGGATCGAATGGGTCTACTGGGCGCTGTACCCGCTGCTGGCGCTGAACCCGGACTGGCGATCGTCGATCCACCGGCTGGCCCCGCAGCCGCACCTCGTCGTCTCGTCGTACGACCTGAACCTGCGCACCTTCTCGCTCGCGAACCTGATGCCGGCGATCGCGATCGCCGGGCTGGTGCTCTTCGTGCTCGTGTTCGCGGTCTGCAGCGCGGGCAAGGGGTCGGCGAACGAGGCGTCGGCGGCGCGACCCTGGCTGCCCGATCTCACCGCGCCGACCCGGTGGACATGGCGGGGCTTCCGCTTCATCCACATCATGATCTCCCGACTTCCCGACCGGCTCTGGCTGATCGTTCCGGTCACCGGGGTGCTGTGGCTCGGCGTCATCGCCTCGCTGTGGCTCGTCGACAGTGAGCTCGACGATGTGAGTGTCGGCTTCACGAACGGCATCCCCCGGGTCGTCGACACCTCCACCTGGGACAACGGGCTGGCCACCTGGCTGCTCTCGATCGCGCTCGTGCTCGGCATCCTCGCGATCGTGTTCGCGCTGTTCGTCGGGCGCATCCGTGTCGTGCGCGAGTTCTTCGACTCGGTCGCCGACGTGCTCGGCTTCTTCCCGATCGCCTGGCATCCGCTCGCCGGTCTCAGCTACCGCGAGATCGTGGTGAGCGAGCTCGACAAGACGCTGACCGACTGGCAGGGGCCGATCATCTACTCCGGTCACTCGCAGGGCACCGTGATCGGCTACTGGTATCTGCGGCACGTCAACGACCTCGGCGGCCGGGTGCGCTTCGTGACCAGCGGTTCGCCGCTGCTCACGCTGTACTCGACGTTCTTCCCCCGTCACTTCAACGACGATCAGACCCGCGTGGTGCTGGGCAGGACGCACGTGTGGGCCAACGTCTGGCGCCTGACGGATCCGATCGGCAGTCCGCTCTGGCCCGAGGTGTGGAAGGCGAAGAAGCACATCCGCAACGTCGACGCGGTCGACCCGATCCGGCCGACGCAGCCGGTGCGGTGGCACCTCGACTACTGGACCGACCCGGCGCTGCGCGACCTCGTGCGGGAGCTGGCGGACGACGCGAACGGGTGACGCTAACGCCGCGGTGATCGGATGGCAAGCCCCTCGTGGGCGCCGCCGGTTCGATCGATGATGTGTGCGACGCCGCCACCCCGCGGCGCAGAAGGGACGATCGTCATGACCGACACCACACCCGTCCAGCGGGTCGCAGAACTCATCAAGGACTTCCGCTTCGCGATGCTCACCACCCGCAACGCGGAGGATCGCCTCGTGGCGCACCCGCTCACGGTGCAGGATGCCGAGTTCGACGGAGACCTCTGGTTCCTCGTCTCGAAGGGCGCCACCTTCGTCACCGACCTCCGCGCCGACAAGCGTGTGGGCGTCTCGCTGAGCTCCAACGATGCCTGGGTCTCCCTGTCGGGCACGGCCGGGCTCGTCGACGATCGGGCGAAGGTGCACGAGCTCTGGAGCCCGACGGTCGAGGCCTGGTTCACGAACGGGCCGGACGACCCGGATGTCGGGCTGCTGAAGTTCTCGGCGGAATCGGCCGAGTACTGGGACAGCCCCGGCGGCAGGATCGCGTCGATCTTCAGCTTCGTGAAGTCGAAGATCACGGGAGAGCCCCTGGATGCCGAGAACGAGACCGTGGAGCTGCCGAAGCGCTGAGACGACCGGGTGGGTGGGAATACCCCGCTCACCCGGAGGCTTACCTCCCACTGTGAGTCTTTACGAGCCCGCCACATTCGGTGCCCTGCAGCTGTCCAACCGTGTCGTCATGGCACCGACCACGCGCACGCGCGCGGACGACGACGGTGTGACCACCGCCCCGATGGTCGAGTACTACCGGCAGCGCGCGGGCATCGGGCTCATCATCACCGAGGGCGTCTGGCCGGTCGTCGAGGGCAAGTCGTACCCGGGCCAGCCCGGCATCGAGACCCCGGAGCAGATCGAGGGATGGCGACTCATAGCGGATGCCGTGCACGAGGCCGGCGGAACCATCGTGATGCAGCTCATGCACGGCGGTCGGGTGGGGCACCCGGCGATCTCGGGCGCACCCCGCGTCGTCGCGCCCAGCGCGCTGGCAGCGCCCGGTGAGACGCGCACGCCCGAGGGCAAGGCCGAACTCCCGGTCGCGCACGCCCTCACCGCCGACGAGATCCCCGTCGTGATCGAGCAGTTCGCACAGGCCGCGCGAAACGCGATCGCCGCGGGACTCGACGGCGTCGAGGTGCACGGCGCGAACGGCTATCTCGTGCACGAGTTCCTCTCGCCGGTGTCGAACATCCGCGAGGACCGGTACGGCGGATCCCCCGAGAACCGCGCGCGCCTCGCGATCGAGGTCACCACCGCCGTCGCGGCAGCGGTCGGGGCGGATCGCACCGGCATCCGCCTGTCTCCGCAGCACAACATCCAGGGTGTGCTGGAGGAGGACGACGCCGATGTGCTCGCCACCTACACCGCGGTCGCCGCAGGGCTCGCACCGCTCGGACTCGCATTCGTCGACGTGCTCAGCGCCGCGCCGCGGGGCGAGTTCGTGCAGCACATCCGCCGCACCGCAGGCGCACCGTTCATCATCAACACGGGCTTCGGCGTCGAGACGACCCGCGAGGAGGCCGAGGCTCTGATCGCCGACGGCTCGGCGGATGCCGTCTCGGCCGGTCGTCTCGCGATCGCCAACCCCGACCTGGCCCAGCGCTGGAGCGCGGAGGCCGAGCTCAACGAGCCGCGCCCGGAGTTCTTCTACGGCAGCACCGAAGAGGGCTACACCGACTACCCCTCGCTGGAGAGCGTGCGCGCGGGGGTCTGAACCACCGCGCGACGGCGGGCACCCTGAGACCTCAGCGGGCGAGGGCGGCCAGTTCGGCCCGGTTTCGGGCGCCGGTCTTGCGCAGCAGCTTCGAGACGTGGAACTTCACCGTGTGCGGGCTCACCCGCAGCTCGGCCGCGATCTCGGCGTTGCGCGCGCCGGTGCTCAGGTGGCGCAGGATCTCACGCTCGCGATCGCTGAGGTCGACGGCATCCTCGACTCCTGAGGCGAGCGTCGGCGGCGGGTCCAACGGCAGCACGATGGTGAGGTCGCTGCCCCAGCCCGGGGTCGACGAGACGCGGAGGGTGCCGTCGGTGGCGCTGACTTGCTCCGCGATCCGGCGCAGGGCGTCGTCGTGCGCGCTGAGTTCGCCCCGCCCGTCATCGCGGATGCCGATGAGCAGGTTGAGGCCGTCGCAGTCCCACTGGATGCGCACACGGCGGGCCTCGTCGGCATCCGCGAACGCGAGCACGGCATTGCGCACGATCGCGCGAGCAGACAGCGCGACCGCACCCGGGAGGGCACGGCCGTTCGCGGGCGGCTCGACGAACTGCACGTCGAGGCGCCCGAAGCGCACGAGGGGGCGCAGGTCACTCTTCAACCGCGCGAAGGCCCCGACCACGGGTTCGAGTACTTCGTTCTCGCGCACATCGGACGTGGTCCGCAGCTCGACGAGGGCGTTCGCCGCGACCTCGATCGCGTTCTGGCGCGCGGCCTGATCGCCGAGTCGGGAGGAGCGCAACACGGCGAGGAGCGACTCGAGGGTGACGGCGTGCCGGTCGGACTGCTCGGCGAGGGTGCGCGCGATCTCCGACGAACGCACGCGCGCCGCCTGCGAGGTGACGGCGGCCTGCGAGGTGACGGTGGTGGCCATGCAGCAAAACTAGCCGATCGGGGAGTGTTAGCCGAACGGCTAGACCTTCCAGCCATTCGGCGGAGTCCGTGGTGCAGCGATCGTTTCGATAATCGGAAGATGAGCACCGCCACCCTCACCGTCGTCGATGCGATCCGCACCGTGCAGAGCGAGGTGGATGCCGCACTGCGCGCCCTCGCACACACGGATGCTGCCGCGATCACCGCGCTCGCGGAGGCCGCGCGCGACGCCGACCGGGTGTTCCTCCTGGGTGCCGGGCGTTCCGGCCTCGCGCTGCGGATGACGGCGATGCGGCTCATGCATCTCGGCCTCACGGTGTTCGTCGTCGGCGACACCACGACACCAGCGATCGAACGCGGCGACCTGCTGCTCACGGCCACCGGCTCCGGCACGACCCCCGGGATCGTCCGCGCAGCCACCACGGCGCAGAGCCTCGGCGCTGTGGTCGCGACGATCACCACCGCCCCGGAGTCGCCGGTCGCCGAGCTGTCGTCCGTGGTCGTGACCGTGCCGGCGGCGGGCAAGCTCGACCGCTCCGGGGCCGCATCCGCCCAGTACGCCGGGAGTCTCTTCGAGCAGACCGTCGTGTTGCTCGGAGACGCCCTGTTCCACACGCTCTGGCAGCGCAGCGGCCTGTCCGCCGATGAGCTGTGGCCGCGTCACTCCAACCTCGAATGATCCCCGGCCGCCCGGCCGACTCCACACGAAAGCAGGACCATGAAGATCCAGTTCGCCATCGACACCCTCACCACCGAGGCCGCGCTCGACCTGGCCGCGGCGGCCGCCCCGCACGTCGACATCCTCGAACTCGGCACCCCGCTGATCAAGAGCGAAGGCTTGTCTGTCGTCACCGCGATGAAGCAGGCCCACCCCGACAAGGTCGTGTTCGCCGATCTGAAGACGATGGATGCCGGAGAGCTCGAGGCCGAGATCGCCTTCGCCGCCGGCGCCGACCTCGTGACGGTGCTCGGCTCGGCCGACGACAGCACCATCGTGGGCGCCGTCAAGGCGGCGTCGAAGCACGGCAAGGGCATCGTCGTCGACCTGATCGGTGTCGCCGACAAGGCCGCCCGCGCGAAGGAGGTCGTCGCCCTCGGCGCCGAGTTCGTGGAGATGCACGCCGGACTCGACGAGCAGGCGAAGGAGGGCTACTCGCTCGACGGTCTGCTCGAGGCCGGTCGCGCCGCCGGCGTGCCGTTCTCGGTCGCGGGCGGCGTCAACGCCACATCCATCGCCGCCGTGCGAGCCGCGGGCGCCCAGATCGCCGTCGCCGGCGGAGCGATCTACGGCGCCCCGGACGTCGGAGCCGCAGCGGCAGGTCTGCGCGCCGCGCTGGTCTGATCCACCGCCTCGATACATCACCACATCGAACGACGATGCCCGCCGGACTCCGGCGGGCATCGTCGTCTTTTGGTTGACGATTCGAGGACACCTGGACGATTCGCCGAACTTTTCGGTCGATTCCTCGGCGATTCGTCATCCCCTCGGCGATTCGTCGGGGTCCCACGCTCTCCCGAACGCGACATGCGGCGACATGTGTCGACATCATGCGGAACCTCACGGCGCAGCATCCATCCCTGGCGCTTTGATGTCTCTACGGCGCGACACAGCGTCGTCCCCCCGCACCCGATGGAGAAGCGACCATGTCGAACACCGCTGCCGAGCGCACGCACACCGTGACCACCGAACCCGCCGCGCATCGCGTGCGCGTGACCGCCGGCGGACACGCCATCGCCGACTCATCCCGCGCGATCGTGCTGCGCGAGACCGGTCACGACGACCGCTACTACCTGCCCCGCGACGACGTCGACTTCACGCTCCTGCAGCCGACCGAGTCGCGCAGCCACTGCCCGGTCAAGGGTGACGCCGACGACTACTGGGCGCTCGCGAGCGACCCCGCCACCGACGTCGCCTGGTCGTACCCGACGCCGTTCGAGTACCTGCAGCCCATCGCCGGGTACGTCGCCTTCTACTCCGACCGCGTCCAGGTGGACACGGCAGAGCCCCTCGCGCGCTAGCGCTCCCCTCCCGACACCAAGGACACCGCACATGACCCTCCACCGCCCCCTTCCTCCCGGCCGTCGCCGATCCCTCTCGCTCCTGGCCGCCCTCGGCGTCGCCGCGCTGGCCCTCGCCGGGTGCGCGACCGCCGCTCCCGCCACCACCGGCGGAGAGGCCGGCGAGGCGATCTACCGCATCGGCATCAGCGACCCCGGCGCCGAGCTCGACCCGCTCACCGTCGCCGACAGCGACGCCCAGCTCATCACCGGTCTCGTGACCGAGCAGCTGGTCAGCTTCACGGCCGACGGCGAGGCGCTGCCGCGGCTCGCCACCGAGTGGGCGGCATCCGACGACGGCCTGTCGTGGACGTTCACGCTGCGCGACGGCGCCCTCTTCAACGACGGCACACCGGTCACCAGCGCCGACGTCGTGGCGACCTTCGACGCCATCATCGGCGACGACAGCATCTCGCCGGCGAAGAGCGCGTTCACCGGCATCCTCGACTCGGTCGCCGCCGACGGCGACACGACCGTCGTGTTCACGCTCGTGCGTCCGTTCTCGGACTTCCCACGGCTGATCGCCGGCAACAACACCGGCATCCTGCCCGCCGACTACGAGCCGGGTGCGTGGCTCAAGAACCCCGTCGGTGCCGGACAGTTCGTGCTCGAGGACTACACGGTGGGCGAGAGCATCACCTACGCCAAGAACCCCGACTACTGGAACGCCGATCAGATCGACCTCGACGGCGTCGAGCTCACGATCTACAAGGATCCGCAGGCCACGGCGCTGGCGTTCCAGGCGGGGGAGATCGATAGGATCAACGTGTCGCCCGACGTGCTCGCGACCGTGAACGCCGACGACTACGACACGCTCTCGGCGGGCTACAGCTACTTCTACGGCATCCATCTCGATGTCACGAAGGCACCGTTCGACGACGTCACCATCCGCGAGGCGCTGGCCTGGGCGGTCGACCGGCAGGGCATCGTCGACAACGTCTACGGCGGCACGGCCGCGGTCGGCGACGACTACCCGGTGCTTCCCGACTATCTGCCGCAGCCGCTGGACGTCCCGCAGCGCGAGCAGGATCTCGACAAGGTCGCGGAGCTGCTGGACGGCCGCGAGGTGTCGTTCACCATCACGACGTCGTTCCAGCTCTTCGGCGAGGTGCTCCAGCAGCAGCTGAACGCCATCGACGGCTTCGACGTGACGCTCGACGTGCTCTCCGACGAGCAGTACTACGCCGAGGGCGCCGACTCGCCGTGGCTCAACGCACCGCTCACCATCACCAGCTGGGGCAAGCGCGTGCCGTCGCAGTACTACGGCCTGTTCTACGCCACCGGCGCGGCATGGAACGCGTCGAACTTCACCGACGCCGACCTCGAGAAGAAGGTCGCCGCGTTCGATGCGACCACCGACGACGGCGAGCGGCAGCAGCTGATCACCGAGATCGCGCAGGAGCAGTGGGATCAGGTGCCGACCATCATCCCCGCCCTCGCACGGTCGGAGGTGCTGCAGAACAAGCGCGTGACCGGCGAGTTCGTCGCACCGCTCGACTTCTGGGCCGGCTACAACTTCGCCGGCATCTCGGTCGAGGGGGAGTGACATCGTGACCGTCAGCCTCTCTTCGAGCGACACCGCCTCGGCGAACGCCCGACGAGGGCTGGCGGTCCTGCGCTCGCGCCACAGCCAGGTGCCGCGACTGATCGGTCAGCGTCTGCTGCAGGTGCCGATCGTGCTGCTCGTGGTCTCGGTGCTGGTGTTCTGGCTCATCAAGATCGTGCCGGGCGACCCCGGCCGCAACGCGCTGGGGCAGTACGCCACCTCGGAGCAGGTGCAGGCCTGGAACGAGGCGCACGGACTCACGGGGCCGATCATCGAGCGTTACTTCTCGTGGCTCGTCGGCTTCGTGACCGGCGACTGGGGAACGAGCCTGATCTACGCGGCACCGGTGCGCGACCTGGTGCTGGGCCGGCTCGGCAACTCGCTCTTCCTCGGCGCCGTCGCCTTCGTGATCCTGGTGCCGGTCGCTTTCGCGCTCGGCGCGATCCAGGCCCGCCGCGAAGGATCGCGTACAGACCGCGCCCTGACCATCGGGCTCATGTCGCTCGCCTCGGTGCCCGAGTTCGTGGTCGGTGTGCTGCTGCTGATCGTCTTCAGCCTGACGCTGCGGTGGTTCCCCATCCAGTCGTCGATCAGCCTCGACGGAGATCCGGGGGAGGTGCTGCGGGCCCTCGTGCTGCCGGCCGTCACCCTTGCGCTCGGGTATCTCTCGGTGCTCGCCCGCATGACCCGCACGGGCGTGCTCGACACCCTCGACTCGCAGTACTACCGCACCGCCGTGATCAAGGGGCTCCACGGGCCCCGGCTGCTGGTGGGGCATGTCGCGCGCAACGCGGTGATCCCGACCGTGTCACTGCTGGGCATCTATCTGGGCAGCCTGCTCGGCGGCAGTGCGATCGTCGAGACGCTGTTCGGCTACCCGGGCCTCGGCGCGCTGCTGGTGACGGCGACGGTCGAGAAGGACATCTTCCTGCTCGAGTCGGGGGTCATGGTGACCGGCGTGATCTCGCTGCTCGCCCTGCTGCTCACCGACATCGCCTTGCTGCTCATCGACCCGCGCGTGCGCTTCGACGAGGGGGAATGACATGGCCATCAGTGTGAACGTCCGCGCCACCGAGCGTGCCGTGCGACCGGCACGAACCGTATCGTCGCGCGAACGCCGGTGGAGGGCGCTCCTCGCCCGCCCGAGCTTCACGATCAGCGCGGTCATCGTGCTGTTCTGGGTGTTCGCAGCCGTGGGGTGGCGACTGCTCGGTCTCGATCCCTTCGGCGACACCGGCTCACGCCTGTCCGCGCCGAGCCTCGCGCACTGGTTCGGCACCGACCGCATCGGCCGCGATGTGTTCGCGCGTGTGCTCGCCGGCGCGGAGCCCGCGTTGCTGGTCGGTCCGTTCGGCGCCGCGTTGGCGACGACGATCGGCGCGACGCTCGGACTCATCGCCGGCTTCCGACGCGGATGGATCGACCAGCTCTTCATGCGCGGCTTCGACGTGTTCCTCACCCTGCCGACCCTGATCTTCCTGCTCGTGATCGTCGGAGCGTTCGGGGGCAGTCCGCTCACGATCGTGATCGCCGTCGGCATCCTCTTCGCCCCGGGTATCGCCCGCATCGTGCGAGCCGCCGTGCTGGTCGAGATGGGCAAGCAGTATGTGCCCAGCGCCCGCATCCAGGGCGAGAGCGCCACGCGCGTGATCTTCCGCGAACTGCTGCCGAACATCTGGCCGCAGGTGCTCGTGCAGGCGACGCTGAGCATCGCGGGAGCGATCTTCATCTCGTCGTCGCTGTCGTTCCTCGGGCTGGCCTCGGCGCCGCCCTCTCCCGACTGGGGCCTCGCGGTCAATGAGAACCGCTCCTACCTGCAGGCCGCGTGGTGGACCCTGGCGTTCCCGACCCTGGCGATCGCCTCCCTCGTCGTCTCCCTCAACCTGATCGCCGACAACTTCCGAGAGGTCTTCCGACGATGACTGAGCCCCTGGTGAGCGTGCGCGGATTGAGAGTGGACTACGAGGTCGACGGCGAACGGCACCGCGCGGTCGACGGTGTCGACTTCGACATCGCGCCCCGTGGCGCGCTGGGACTCGTGGGTGAGTCCGGATCGGGGAAGAGCACGATCGCGTTCGCCCTCGCCCGCTATCTTCCGCCGGGCGCGCAGATCTCCGCCGATCGGCTGGTGGTGGCAGGGCACGATGTGCTCGAGCTGGGCACGCGCGCGCTGCGCGACTACCGCCGCAGCCGGATCGGCTTCGTCTACCAGGAGCCCGCACGCGCCCTCAACCCCACCAGGACCGTCGGCAGTCAGGTCGCCGAGACCTACCGGCTGCAAGGGCTCGGAGCGTCTGCCGCCCGCGCGGCGACCCTCGCCGCGTTCGACGATGTGGGCCTGCCCGATCCCGTGCATCTGGTGCACCGGTTCCCGCACGAGCTTTCGGGCGGGCAGCAGCAGCGCGTCGTGATCGCGATGGCGCTCGCCGCCGACCCGCGCCTGCTCATCCTCGACGAGCCGACGACGGGCCTCGACAGCCGCGTCGAGGCGGAGGTCATCGCACTGGTCGGTCGGCTGCGGCACGAGCGCGGATTCGCGACTCTGCTCATCAGCCACAATCTCCCGCTGGTCGCCGCCCACGCCGAGCGGATCGGTGTGCTGGAGCGCGGCGTGCTGGTCGAATACGGCACCGCCGAGCAGGTCGTCGAGGAGCCGCGGCACGACTACTCGCGCCTGCTCGTCGACGCGGTGCCTCCGCTCGATGCGGCACCACGGCCGGCCGCTCCGGTGCACGCCGAGCCGCTGCTGTCGGTTCGCGGCGTGACCAAGAGCTACGGCTCGACGCTCGCGCTCGACCACGTCGATCTCGACATCGGCCGGGGCGAGGTGCTCGGTCTGGTGGGCGAGTCGGGGAGTGGGAAGACCACGCTGGGCCGCGTGATCGCGGGGCTGGCCCGCGCAGAAGGTGCCATCACCCTGCACCGCGACGATCCCTCATCGACCGTGCCCGTGCAGTTCGTGTTCCAGAGCCCCGATGCCACGTTGAACCCGCGGCGCACCGTGCGGCAGACGCTCACGCGGTCGATCCAGCTGCTCCACGGCGAGACGGATGCCGAAGAGCTCGCGCTGTCGACGGGACTCCCCCCGACCGTGCTCGACAAGCTGCCCGACGAGCTCTCCGGAGGGCAGAAGCAACGCGTGGCGATCGCCCGTGCTTTCGCGGGCCGCAGTCCGCTGGTCATCTGCGATGAGCCGACCTCGGCACTCGATGTGAGCGTGCAGGCGCGGGTGCTCGATCTGCTCGTGGAGCTCCAGGAGCGCACCGGGGTGTCGTACCTGTTCATCACGCACGACCTCGCGGTAGTGCGGCGCATCGCCCATCGCGTCGCGGTGCTCCGCCACGGACGCATCGTCGAGACCGGCCCGGTCGACGAGGTGCTCGGCGATCCTCAGCATCCCTACTCGGCATCCCTCGTGGATGCCGCCCGCAGCCTGCGCGGCGACCGCTCGCGAACACTCAGCGAGGTCGCCGCCTAGGTCTGGCGAAGGATCGGCGGCTCCTGCGGGAGGAGCCGCCGATCAGCGGAGGGCGTCGGCGATCGCCGCGCCCTCCGCTTCGTCGATCCGCGACCAGTAGGCGAGCGCGCGGTCGCGCAGTTCCGCATCCGTGATCTCCGCGAGCTGGGAGACGACGGTCGCGCGCAGCCGCGCGCGGGCGGCGTCGTCGAGCACGTGGCGCACGAGGTCGCCGGCCTGCGCGAAGTCGTGTTCGGGATGCGGGTCGCGGGCGAGCAGGGCGAGATCGTCGTCCCAGCCGGTGTCGGCGCCGGCCGGAGTGAAGGCGACGGGAGCGCGGTGGGCGACGTCGTCCTTGACCCGGTGCTGGTGGAAGCGCCAGTACGCGTCGATGCGCGACAGCAGCATCGGATCGGGGCTCGGACCGATGCCGGGCACGAAGCTCGAGGGGGCGAACGCGGCCTGCTCGATCTGGCCCAGTTCGTCGTCGGGATTGCGGTCGAGTACCAGCCGGCCGACCTCGATCAGCGGATGCTCCGCCTTGGGCCAGACTTTCGTCAGGTCGAACACGTTGAACCCGGCGGTGCGCGCAGCCTCATACGGCATCGCCTGCACCGACAGGGTCCAGGAGGGGTGATCGCCACGCTCGATCGCCGCACGCAGATCGTCGCGCTGGTGGTCGACCTCGGTGCCGCTGATCCGCTCGGCATCCTGTTCGGAGAGGTACTCGTTGCCCTGGTCGGTGCGCAGGTGGTATTTGATCCAGAAGCGTTCGCCCGCGGCGTTCACCCATTGGAAGGTGTGCGACCCGAAGCCGTCCTGATGCCGCCACGACCGCGGGATGCCACGATCGCTCAGCAGCCACGCCACCTGATGCGCGGTCTCGGGGTGAGAGGTCCAGAAGTCCCACAGCCGGTCGTAGTCGAACACGGCGCCGTCGCGGTACATCTTGTGCGCGACCACGAGAGAGGCGAACGTCGCCTCATCGCGCAGGAAGAACACGGGGGAGTTGTTGCCGACGAGGTCGTACTCGCCCTCCGGGGTGAGGAACTTCACCGCGAAACCGCGCAGATCGCGCCAGGCCTCGCGGCTTCCCCGATAGCCGAGCGTGGCTGAGAAGCGCACCACGACGTCGACCTCAGAGCCGGGCTGGAAGAGACCCGCGCGGGTGAGCGCACGCACGTCGCCGGTGGTGCGGAAGGTGCCCAGGGCCCCGCTGCCCTTCGAATGGCGAATGCGCACGGGGACAGGCCCGGGCTCGGCGACCGGCCGGTCGACGCGTCGCGGTGCTGCCCCCGTGCTGGTCATCCGGTCACGCCCCTGCGGAGACGAGACGGATCTCGAGCGCGTCGTAGAACGCGATGTGCCCGCCGATCGGCGCGAACGCACTGATGGGCTCGGGGTACGACCACGCCACCGGCGCGTCGTCGTCGGTCGCCGCGAGCGCCCAGTAGTCGCTCGCGACACCCTTGAACGGGCAGAACGTGGTGCCGTCGACCCGGCGCAGCAGCGCGAGGTCGACATCTGCGCGCGGGAAGTACAGGCGCACGGGCACATCGACCTCGTGGAGCTCGATCACCTGCGTGCTTGAGGCGATGCGCACATCGCCCGCCCACACCTCCACGGTGCCGTCGTGTTGTTCCAGGTGGACGAGCCCGTTCGTGGCGATGCCGGGGGCTTCGAGGACTGCTGCATCGGTCATGGTGCTGCTCCTTCTTTCTGGGGTACTGCGGTTTCTCTCTGGGGTACTGCGGTTTCTCTCTGCGGTTCGGGTACGGATGCGCGTGGGCGGATGACGGCGGGTCTCTGTCGTGCGGGAGCCGCGGCGATCAGCACCCCGACGACCGTGAGCGCGGCGCCGGCGGCTTTCAGGGCGATCAGGGGCTCACCGAGGAGCACCGCGAAGGCGTACCCGAGCGCGGGCACGGCACCGGTCGCGGTACCGGCGACGGTGGCCGGCACGCGCTCGGCGCCATAGCTGTAGAGCGCCATCGTCGGGCCGGTCACGATCAGAGCGAGGAACGCGACGCTCAGCCAGGCGGGAGCGCCCGTGGGCCAGCTTGCGGCGCCGGTCGCGAGCTCCCACCACAGCCAGGGCAGCAGCAGCACCGCGCCCCAGACCGCAGTGGCCGTCGCGAGGACGAGCGGATCCGAGGTGCCGGTCTCGGCACGGGGATCGGCCGCTGCGCCGGTTCGTCGAAGGAGCACCGTGTACAGCGCGTACGAGGCGAGCCCCGCCACCAGCAGCGCGGCGCCGAGGCCCAGCTCCACGACTCCGGCCGATCCGATGCCGACGCCGACCGTGACCAGGGCGAGTCCGAGCCCGATGCGGCCACTGATGCGCTCCCGGATCACCCACCAGGCGATCAGGGCGGTGAGCACGGGAAGGGATGCCGACATGAGCGAGGCGGTGCCCGCCGTCGAGAGCGTGAGGCCGATGTTGCTGGGCAGGTAGAAGAGGGCGACGCCGGTGAGTGCGAGGAGCGCGGACCGCGGCTGGCGCAGGGCGCGGCGCAGTGCCGCCGCGCCTCGGCTCGGTCGCAGGAACAGGATCAGCGCGAGCAGCAGCGGGACGGAGAGCACGAGACGCAACTCGGAGAGCACCGCCGGGGACGCGGAGACGAGAGCGATCGCGCTCAACCCATACGTCGTCGACCAGAGCACGACGGAGACGATGACCGCGGCGAGGGGGATCCACCCGCCTGTCGACCTCGTCACGGCGACGGGAGCGTCGGTCACCGGCGCGCCCACCAGCGGAACCAGCGGCGACGGGCAGTGCGAGCGCCGTGCAGGTAGGTGGCGTGGGCGATGGCGAGGATCGCGGCGGTATCCGACATGGTGTGCTCCTCCGAAGGGCGACAGGTTCATTGAAGGGCACCGGGGGGCGCAGCGGTGGTGAGTTGCCGACCGTGACATCGCATGACGCCGGATGACGTGCTCTGACCTCCGGTGACGGAGCCGTGCCGGCGCGGAGCGGCACCGTCCTAGCGTGTCGGCCATGTCATCCACCGCGTCATCCGCCCCTCTGCACATCGGGCTGTTCGCCCATCTCGCCGACCACCGCGGCGCGGTCGAGCAGACCTACCTCGACCACCTCGACCTGTTCGTGCACGCCGAGAGTCTGGGCGTGGAGTCGGCCTGGGTGCGGCAGTTCCACCTGGCGCGACCGGATGCCGGGCGGCTGGGGGGCCTCCCCTCGCCGTTCGTGTTCCTGGGCGTGCTCGCGGCCCGCACCACGCGGCTGCGACTCGGCACCGCCGCGATCACGCTGCCTCTCGAGCACGAGCTGCGCGTGGCGGAGGATGCCGCGGTGCTCGACGCGTTGAGCGGAGGGCGCGTCGAACTCGGCCTCGCCAACGGCGGTCAGCCGCAGACGGCGTCGGCGTTCGGGGTCACACACATCGACGACCGCACGCAGAGCCGTCGGGCCTACCTCGCCTCCGTCGACCGGCTCACCGCGGCACTCCGCGGCGGTGCCGTCACCGACGAGGGAGAGGTGCTCGCCCCGGCGCGCCCGGCGCTCGCCGACCGCGTGTGGCACGCGACCCTCACCGATCAGAGCGCGTTCGAGACCGGCCAGCGCGGCGAGGGTGTGCTGATCGGCACGACCCAGGTCGTGCCGGGAGAGGTCGCCGCGGCCGCCTACCATCGCGGACTCGCCCCGGGCGCGACGCCCCGCGCCGGGGTCTCGACCTGGATCTTCCCCGGACGCAGCCGGGAGGACGCTCTGGCTCGCGCCGAAGACGGCCTCCGCGCCAAGTGGGACTGGGCGAAGGACTTCCTGCCGCGGGCGGATTCGACCGCGCAGATCGCTGAGCGCCTCAACCTGCACTACGGCACGGCGGATGACATCGCCGCCTCGATCGCCGGGCACGCGGCCTTCGCCCACACCACGCACGTGCAGCTCCAGCTCGACGGGCTGTACCGCGACGTGGAGGAGCAGAAGGATGCGCTCGAACTGTTCACCACGCGGGTCGCCCCGGCGCTGGATGCGGCGACGCGGACGGTCGTGGCGGCATGAGCCGCGCGCCCCTGGTCTTCGCCGCGGGGGTGTTCTATCCCGGCGGTGAGCACATCACGGGATGGCGGGCGCCGGGCTCGGAGCCTCACGCCTACCTCGATCTGGACTACTGGACCCGCTTCGCGCAGACCGCGGAGGACGGTCGGTTCGCGACGCTGTTCCTCGCCGATGAGCTCTACGTGTGGGATCGCTTCCGTTCGGGTATCGATCACGGTACGAACGTGCGGCTCGAGCCCTTCACCCTCCTCGGCGCCCTCTCACAGCGCACGACGAACATCGGGCTGGCCGCGACCGTGTCGACGACCTACAACGAGCCGTACCACGTGGCCCGCAAGCTCGCCTCGCTCGACCACCTCAGCGGGGGCCGCGCGGCGTGGAACCTGGTCACGAGCGCGAGCGACGAGGAGGCGCGCAACTTCGGGCGCGACGCGCACCTCGAGCACGGCATCCGATACGCCCGCGGCGAGGAGTTCGTCGACGTCGTCAACGGGCTGTGGGACGGGTGGGACGACGACGCCTTCCTCTTCGACAAGGCGAGCGGGCACTACGCCGACCGCAGCAAGCTGCACGTGCTCGAGCATCGCGGAGAGCACTTCTCGGTGCGAGGGCCGCTGAACATCCCGCGTCCGGTGCAGGGGCATCCGCCGCTGTTCCAGGCCGGGGCATCGGAGGCCGGGCGTGCGCTCGCCGGCCGCACCGCGGATGCCGTGTTCACCCTCGGGGGAGGATCGCTGGAGTCCGGACAGCGGCTCTACGACGACTACAAGCAGCGTGCGGTCGCCGCCGGCCGCTCCGCCGACGACCTGCGGGTGCTGCCGTGGTTCTCGCCCATCATCGGCGACACCGCGGCCGATGCGGAGGAGCGCTTCCGCGAGCTCGCCGAGCTGACCCCCGAGCGGGTGCAGGTCGACCTGCTCGCGCACTACCTGGGCGTCGACCTCGGCGAACGCGACGTCGATGAGCCGTTCACCTTCGACTTCGACGTCGACGCGTTCAACCAGTCGAAGTCGGGCTATCAGGCCATCGCCGATCTGCTCTCGCGTCGCTCGTACACGCTGCGCGAGCTCGCCTGGGAGGTGCTGCGACGACGGTTCACGATCGGCACTCCCGACTCGCTCGCCGCTCATCTCATCGAGCGCTACGAGCAGGGCGCCGCCGACGGCTTCATCCTGATGGCGCCGACCCTGCCCGACACGCTCACGCGCTTCGTCGAGCACATCGTGCCGCGGCTCACCGACCACGGCATCTACCCAGCCGAGTACGCCGGCAGCACGCTGCGCGAGAACCTCGGACTCGAACGACCCGCCGGAAGGTACGCCGCATGACCCGTCGCCTGCTCCTGGGAGCATTCCTCTTCCACCCCGGCGGGTCGCACGTATCGGGATGGCGCCATGAGAGCGCCGAGCCGCACCGACACGTCGACATCGACTACTACGCCGACTTCGCGGCGACCGCCGAGCGGGGCGTGTTCGACACGATCTTCCTGGCCGACGGCCTCTACTTCTGGGACCGCTTCCCGTCGGGAGTCGACCACTACGGGCAGACGCGACTCGAACCGCTGACCCTGCTGGCCGCGCTCGCCGCACGCACCACGCACATCGGACTTGCCGCCACGATCTCCACCAGCTACAACGAGCCGTACCATGTGGCCCGGGCGATCGCCTCGCTCGATCACATCAGTGGAGGTAGGGCCGCGTGGAACCTCGTCACCTCGCGCTACGACGAGGAGGCACGGAACTTCGGCGGCGACGCCCACCTCGACCACGCGCTGCGATACGCGCGCGGCGGCGAGTTCGTCGATCTCGTGCAGCAGCTGTGGGACAGCTGGGGCGACGACGCGATCCTCGCCGACCGCGAGAGCGGACTGTTCGCCGACGCCGATCAGCTGCGCGTGGCCGACCACCGCGGAGACCATTTCGCCGTGCGCGGCCCGCTCAACGTCTCGCGACCGCCGCAGGGCTACCCGGTGCTGTTCCAGGCGGGTGGATCGGATGCCGGGCAGGACCTCGCCGCGGCGACGGCCGATGCCGTGTTCGCCCGATCGCTTCCGCTGGCCGAGGCGCAGCGGTTCTACGCCGGGCTCAAGGCACGCCTGGCCGCGTACGGCCGGAGCCCTGACGATCTGGCGATCCTCCCGCAGCTGCGTCCGGTCGTCGGAGAGACGACGGACGAGGCGCGGGATCGCGCCGCGGGGCTCCTCGCCTCGACGCCCGACGCGATCATCGTCGAAGACGTCGCCCACTCGATCGGACAGACGCTGCCCGACGATCCCGACGCGGTGATCTCGCTCGCGCCCGACACCGACATCTCCAACGAATCGCACTCTCCCAATCGGCAGCTCGCGCGGCTCAGGGCGGGAGAGCGTCTCACCCCGCGTCAGCTGTACGCCGAGTCGTTCTGGGAGTCCGTCGCGGTCGGTTCGGTGCACGAGCTCGCCGACGACATCCAGGAGCGCTTCGAATCCGGCGCCGCCGACGGCTTCGTGGTGCAGGCGCTCACGCAGCCGTCGGGCTTCCGCGAGTTCGTCGACCTCGTGGTGCCGGAACTGCAGCGCCGCGGCCTCACCCGCACGGAGTACGAGGAGTCCACGCTCCGCGAGCGGCTCGGGCTGTCCCGACCACAGCGCCGCGTGGCGTCGGTGGTCTGAGAGATCGGTCGTCGCGCGGCCGGGGCGACCCCCGAAGGTAGGGGGAGGGTCGCCGCGGCCGGAGCATCCGTGCCTTAGTGATGCCGGTGATCGAGCACAACGCCGGCGGGGCAGCCGGAGAAGGGGATCGGGATCCGGGCCGCGTGCACTGGATGGAACTGTTCTTCGACCTGATCTTCGTCGCTCTGGTCGGGCAACTCGCCTTCGGCCTGCACGAGCGTCCCTCCCTGCCGGGTCCGCTGCTGTTCCTGGCCCTGTTCGCGTCGGTGTGGTGGTCGTGGGTGAACCTGACCTTCGTGGTCAGCGCAATGCCGTGGCTGACGCGGCGGCAGCTGTCGATCGCGTGCTGCTGGCGATGGTGGCCGTCGGGGCGATCGCGGTCGCGGCATCCGAGGCGACCGGCGAGCGGGCCTGGTTGTTCGCCGCCTGGACCGCGGCGATCCTGCTCGAGGTGGTTCTGCTCATCGCGAGCTCGTCGCGGTGGGCGGACCGGGTGCTCGCGTCCGCCAACGTGGAGCATCTCGCGGAACGCTTCGGTCTGCTCGTGGTGATCGTGCTGGGTGAATCGGTGCTCACGATCGTCGCCACGATGAACGGCTCGTGGAATCTCGCATCCGGCCTGAGCGCCGCGGTGTCGCTGGCCATCATCGGGCTGATGGCCTGGACCTTCTTCCTCTACAGCGCCGAGTCGCTCGCGGCCGGATTCGAGTCGCTGCGCGAGCGTGGAGACGTCCGTGGCATCCGTGACACCTTCGCCCTTCTGCCGTTCCTGCTGGTCGCCGGCGTCGCCGCGATCTCGGGCGCGATCGCGGCCGGCATCCATCACCCGGATGAGAGGATGCCGCTCGCCTCCGCGGTGTCGTCGGGTGGCGGCATCGCCCTGTTCTATCTGACGAACGCCGTGATCGCTCTGCGGTTCGGTCGCCGGCCGCGGGCAGTGGCGATCTGGGCCGGCACGGCTCTGCTGCTGAGCGCAGGGGTCCTGGCGGTCGCGCTCACGCAGGAGGTCGGCACCGCTCTGGTCTCTGCGATGGTCGCGCTGGGCCTGATCGTCGGGCTGACCGAGGTCAACACCCGTCGCGCGGCGCGCGTGTAGCGGCCCGGCACCTCGCGGATATCGCATCGATGCCCGGCCGGGCAACCCCCTCGCCGCGCCGATCGTGGGTCGCATACGTTCATGCTGCGCAGTTGCGGGAACCCGAGGAGGGTGCGGTCTCCCACTCTGGCTGCGCACGCCGGTGCTGTGCGGCCGCTTCACCCATGGACGGCGCAGAGCACCGGCGGTTCCGACGGCTCCTGTCAAGGGGCTGGTGCCGCGAGCGGTTCGCGACCAGACTCCTCTCGATAGGGGAGGCCGAGATGTCAGAGATGACCGAGGCACGATTCGAGCTACGACTGGTCGCCGAGAAGGAATGGCTGGTTCTCGACCACCGCTACGAAGCGAACGATCCGAGGCGTGCCGTCGGGTGCGTCTCGCAGCTCGACGACGGTGCGGTCGAGGTGCTGTGGATCCATGGGCTCGCTCTGCCCACGCGGTACGCGCTCCCCACCGATGCCCTCGATGCCGTGCGGCGGCACGACGAGGGCGTTCCGGTCGGGGTGCCGTCGCCGCTACTCGCGACCTGAGGCGACGAATCGCCGAGACCTGGACGATTCCCGGAGACATTCCGTGAATTCCTCCGGGAATCGTCACACCTTCAGGGAATCGTCGCCGTCTGAGCCGACTAGTCGTTGGTGAGCCCCAGGTCGGGATCGACGTCGGTCTCGGATCCCAGCTCGAGCGGTTCGAGTCTGGGCTCTGAGTCGGATTCGGACTCGGACTCGGTGTCGGAATCGGATGCGGCGTCGGGCTCGGGATCGGCGAGGTCGGCGTCGTACTGCACGGCGTCGGGCGCGGCCGGGTCGTCGGCGGTGAACACCTTCTCACCGGCCGGCGCCTCGGCGGCGGCATCGAAGGGGCCCTGGTCTTCGGGGTACGAGCGGGGGTCGGTCATGAGGAATCCTCTCGGTGGATCGTGGTCGAAGCCACCCTCGCGCACGGCGCCCCGCACCGCCCGCCCGTTGACACGACGCGTCGGCTGTGAAAGGCGCCGGCCGTGAACGGATCGGCTGTGAACGGTCGTCAGGAATCGCAGGTCTCGAAGACGTAGGCCTCGTCGCCGGGCGTCGTGAGGTCGCGGTCACGCAGCACCATGGATGCCGGCGACCGCTCATCGGCGCACATCTCGGCGAAGGAGCGCGGCAGTTCGTCGCTGTATTCGATGTCGATCACCCGGTCGCCGTAGACCTCGGTGTACGCCTCGCACTCCTCGTACGCTCCGCACTCCTCGGTCACCGCGAAGTCGAATCCGGCGCGCTCGTGCAGCGCGGCGGCATCCTCGGCGGCGTTCTTCTGGCCGGCCGCGAGGCCCGCATCGTGCGCGGCGTCGACGAGGAGAGTCGCGAGGGCGAGGTTGTCGTCGAACGACAGCGCGCCATCGGAGCGGGTGTACGTGTCGAGGTTGTCGAACTCGACCGCGTCGAACCCGGCGTCGGCGCATCCCTCGATCCAGGGGATGACGAGCGCGGCGATCCCGTTCCTCCGCTCTGGGGTCGACGTGTCGACGAGGGCCTCGTCGGGCCAGTCCGGATCGAACACCGGCTCGCCGTCGCGCTGCAGGAGCAGGTCGTCGGCCCAGAGATCGAGCTCGCCCGGCTGGGTCTGGAAACCGTTCACGTAGCAGATCGAGTAGATGCCGTCGGCCGGTTCCGCCGCGCGGTCGCGGCCGACGACGCCGACCTCGGATGTCGGGTCGTACGCGCCGCCGAGCTGGTAGTCGGGCACGGCGCCGGCGGTGAACATCGACCAGTCCCCGACGTCGGTTCCCCCGTCATGCCCGGCGTGAGCATCGGGAGTGGATGCCGTGCAGGCGACGAGCCCGAGCGCGGCGGCAGCGATGACGAGGGCGCAGGCGACCGCGCCCGACCGGGGGCTCAGTGCCTCGCCCCGTACAGTGCGCCGATCTCTTTCGACCCCATGCCCTGCGCGTAGGTCGGATGCTTCGGCCAGCCTTCGGGGGAGTCCTCCCACTCCTCCTGCCGCCCATAGGGCAGTAGATCGACGAGGCCCTGCAGATGGCTCAGGCGTTCGGTGCCCCGACCGTTCGTGTGCCACGTGCGGAACACCTCGTCGCCGTCGCGCAGGAAGACGTTGACGCCGAAGCCGCCGTCCGGCGGAGCGTCGACGTCGGCCCCGAACGAGCTGTCGGCGCTGGAGTACCAGGCCATGGTGTTGCCGACCCGTTCGCGGTAGGCGAGTGCCTCCTCGATCGTGCCGTTCGTCACGATCACGAATCGGGCGTCGTAGTAGCGCTCGAGACCGTCGAGCCGCGTGAACTGCGAGGTGAAACCGGTGCAGCCGGGGCACTGCCACTCGTTGCCGGGCGACCACATGTGGTTGTAGACGATCAGCTGGGAGTGCCCGTCGAAGACCTCGCTCAGGCGGACCGGGCCTTCGGCGCCGACCAGGGTGTACTGCGGCATCCGCACCATCGGCAGCCGGCGTCGCTGTGCCGCGATCGCGTCGAGTTCACGCGTCGCCGCCTTCTCGCGCACGCGGAGGGCATCGAGTTCGCGCTGCCAGGTGGCGGCATCGACGACAGGGGGCAGGGGTGTCTGTGCAGTGCTCATGAAGACCTCCGGTTGCGGATGAGACGGCGGGCCCAGTCTGCGCGCGGGCCGGGGCCCGGTCAACGCTCAGTGCGTGAACGCCTCGATCAGGCCGTCGAGGTAGGCCTCTTCGTCGAAACCGTCGAACACCGCCCGCTGCACGAGGAACCCCGGGGCTGCGCCCAGCACGACGGGAGTGACGCGGTGCGCCCAGGCGGACGGGTCGCCGTCGACCCGTCCGGGGACGGCGGCGGCCCACGCGGCGAGCTCGGGCTCGATGAGTGCGCGGACGCGACGGAAGATGCGAGACGCGATCTCGCGGATGTCGGGGTCGACCGCGGCCTCGGCCCAGATCTGCGGGATGACCGACCCCACGGCTTCGCGCCGGAGTCCGTCGACCAGTACGCGCATCAGGGCGCCGGGGGAGAGGGGGGAGCCGTCGATCCGCGCGGCGCTGAGGTCGGCCTGCCTGGCGTCGAGAACGTGCTCGGCGACGGCGAGGAAGATCTCGCGCTTCCCGGCGAAGTGTCCGTAGATCGCGCCGGTCGACAGGCCGGTCTCGGCGATGATGTCGGCCATCGAAGTGCCGCTGTATCCCGTGCGTTGGATGCAGCGCACGGCGGCGGCGATGATCTCATCGCGGCGCGCGGCGCGGTACTGCTCGGACACCTTGGGCACCCGCCCATTCTAAAGAGACGAAAGCCGTGTTATCGTTCTTCAGTAAAAAGAACGAACATTCGTTTTAAGGAGTTCTGATGAGCGACACAGCTCTCGCACCCACCCCGATCGCCCGTGTCACGGGCATCGCGCTGGGCCTCGCCGCCGTGGTCACGGCGATCGTCCTGGCCTTCTCCTGGCCTGCCGTCACAGCCGAGCCGCGGGACGTGCCACTGGTCATCGTCGGGCCCGCGGCCGCGGTCGACGGCATCCAGACCCTCCTCGACGAGAAGGCGGACGGGCTGTTCGCGATCGACGCCGTGGACGACCGGGCGGATGCGGTGTCGGCGATCGAGCACCGCGAGGCCGTCGGCGCCATCGTGCTCGGCCAGAAGCCGGAGTTGCTCACCGCGTCGGCGGCCGGAGCGCTCGGCGCCCCCGTGGCAGCCCTCGCCGCCCCACTGCAGGCCGCGATCACGGCACAGGCCCAGGCCGCCGCCGGGCCGGACGCTCCGCCGGTGGTGCTCACCACCACCGATGTCGTGCCGTATGCCGCAGACGATGCGAACGGCATGCTCCTCTCGTCGGCGTTCTTCCCCCTGCTGCTGGGTGGCATGCTCGGCGGTATCGCGGTCTCGCTGCTGGTGACGGGGCCCGCTCGACGGATCCTCGGCACGGTCATCTACGCGATCGTCGGAGGCGTGGTGCTCACGTCGATCCTGCAGGGGTGGTTCGGCAGCATCCAGGGCGACTTCTGGCTCAACGCCTCGGCGTTCACGCTCGCGCTCGCCGCGATCGGCGCTCCGATCATCGGATTCTTCTCGCTGATCGGCCGTGCGGGCATCGCCGTCGGGCCCGTCGTGATGATGCTGTTCGCGAATCCGATCTCCGGCGCCGCACTGCCGGCGCAGTTCCTGCCCGGCGGGTGGGGAGCGGTCGGGCAGTGGTTCCCGCCCGGAGCGGCAGCCACGCTCGTGCGTGACCTCTCCTACTTCCCGAGCGCCGACGCCACGATGCCCTGGCTCGTGCTCGGGTGCTGGGCGGTCGGCGGACTCCTGCTCGCCGCCCTCGGTCATGCCCGAGCGGCTCGTCGACCGGTCGTGACCGAGACGGTCACCCCCGCGACCTCCGAACCTGCGACCGTCTGACCGCTCCCGGTCGGCTCCCGGCGCGAGTCAGGAGCCGGCCGGGACCGGCGCCACCGCGCCGGGCGTCTCGATCGGATTGCGGCGGATGCCGATCCACGACACGATGCCGCCCAGCACCAGCAGGGAGGCGGTCACCCACGCGGCGTTGTGGAAGCCGTCGAGGTCGAGCGCGCCGCCGACGATCGTGGAGAGCATAGCGACGACCAGCAGACCTGCGACACGGGCGATCGCGTTGTTCACGGCCGAGGCGATGCCGGAGTGGCTCTCGTCGATGGCCCCCAGGATCGCGGCCGTGAGCGGGGCGACCGTGAGGGAAAGCCCGAGGCCCATCACGATCATCGCCGGCAGCACCTGCCACCAGTACGAGAAGTCTGTCGTGACGAAGAGCAGCAGCAGCGCACCGGCCGCCATGAGCAGAGGACCGACCGTCATGAAGATGCGCGGCCCGAACCGCCCCGCCCACTGACCGGCGCGCGAGCTCACGAGGATCATCAGGATGGTCATGGGCAGGCTCGCGAGGCCGGCGGCCGTCGCCGAGAGACCGGCGCCCTGCTGCAGGTAGACGCCGATCACGAAGCCGTTCAGCGACAGGGCGGCGTAGACGAACAGTGTCGCGAGGTTGCCCCAACCGAAGTCCCGCACGCGGAACAGCCAGAGGGGCATGAGCGGCGCGGCCGAGCGCCGCTGACGCAGCAGGAACCAGGTGAACAGCAGCGCTCCGATCACACCGGGAAGCCAGATCGCGGGGGAGTCCCACCCGAGGTTCGGCTGCTCGATGAGCGCGAATACGACCGCACCGAGTCCGATCGCGCACAGGGCGCCGCTCCACCAGTCGACGCGGGCGCCGCGCGGATGCTCCGGCAGACGGAGCCGCGCGAGCAGCATCAGTGTGATGCCGATCGGGATGACGTTGATGAGGAACACGAACCGCCACGACAGGTAGTCGACGAACAGTCCGCCCAGCAGAGGGCCGATCAACTGCGCCCCGGTGGTGAACGCCGTCCAGACGCCGATCGCCCTCGCCTGCACCCCGGCGCGCATCGTCGCGGTGATCAGCGCGAGCGAACTCGGCACGAGCAACGCACCCGCCGCCCCCTGCGCGGCGCGGGAGATGATCAGCATGAGGGGATCGATCGACGCGGCGACCGCGATCGAGGCGATGCCGAAGGCGATCAACCCCACGCGCATCACGACCACTCGGCCGTAGGCGTCGGAGACGGACCCGGCCAGCAGGATCAGGGCGCTCAGCGTGATGAGGTACGAGTCGACCACCCACTGCTGCGTCGTGATGCCGCCGCCGAGCTCTTCGCTGATCGCCGGAAGCGCGACGGTGACGACCGTGCCGTCGAGAAAGGTCACGAACGAGGCGAGCACCGCGATCGAGATCACGAGTCGTTGCAGGGGTGCGAAGGATGCCACAGGCCGACACTACCCCCGGCCGCAGACGTGGGGGCCGCTCATCGGGCGTGCGATCAGGGAGCGCCGCATCTGACTGTCGCGCAGGTGAGGATCGTGCCGCTGGATGTGGACGGAGAAGCCGCCCCTGTGCGTCGAGCTCCGACGGCGATGAGGGGGTGATCGCTCTCGTCGAGAGCGAGGGAGAAGCTGTCGGTGAAGCCGAGTTCAGTCGGAACGGTGCCGGTCAGCGGCGTCGTCGTGCGGGTCACACAGGCGACGTCGGTGCACGAGAGCAGCGCCACAGCGGCATCCTCATCGATGACGCCGATCAGCGGACGCCCCGTCGCATCGAGCGCGAGCGCAGGGGTGTGCAGCAGCGCGCTCCCCGGCACGATGTCGGTGAACTCGGCGGTGCTGCACGCGGCATCCGTGCAGGAGAAGAGCCGGAGACCTGCCCGCTCGGCGGCGCGGAACAGGATGATGGGGAGGCCATCGGCCCCCCGCGTGACCTGGGCACCGTAGGTCGTGTCGAGGTCGGTGAGCGCGTCGCCGGGCACATCGGCATCGAGAGCCTCGGTGGTCCAGTCTCCATCCGTCGTGGCGGTGAGGACGCGCAACGGGATCGCGCCGTCCTCACCGGCGGCATCGACCAGCGTGACGACCGCGGATCGCCCGTCGGCAGAGGCGGCGACGTCGAGAGTCGTCTGATTCGTGTTCCAGGATCCCCACTGCAGGGGAAGCGAGGTGCGCGTGCTCTGCGTGCATTCGGCATCCGCGCAGAAGTCGACGGCCAGCGTCGCATCGCGGCCTTCGGGACGCACTGCCGATGCGATGACCGGCCTCTCGGCACTGGTGTCGACGGCGACGACCATGCGCGACTCGTTGTCGCGCGCGAAGACGGACTGTCCGGATTCGAACGTCGCATCCACGCTCCCGAGCACGCGGGCTTCGCCGGGAAGACCGTGCCACGCCTCCCACTTCTCGGCATCGGACGCGTCGTCGTCGAGAGGATCAGACCAGCGCGCGAGCGCATCCGGTGTGCTGTGCGTCACCCGCAGTTCGTAGCTCCCCGTTTGAGGATCGGCGCCTTCGAGCGGGAACCAGCTCGCAGACAGCACCCCGCCGCCGGCGGGCGCGATGGCCGTCGGCAGCACCGAACGCATCTCGTGCTCGGGGCCGCAGGTCTCACCCGTGCAGATGCGAGCCTGGGCGTCTTGGCCCGCCAACCGTGACAGAACCACGGTGCCACCGTCCCACGCGACGATCTGCGACGACTTCCAGACTCGCTTGACGTCGGCCGCGGCGAAGGCGGGAACCTGCCAGGGATTGACGGCGATGAGAGCACCGGCGGCGATCGCGGGGACGAGGAGCACGCCGATGCCGGCCAACGCGCCGCCGCGCCGGGCGGCCGCGGGACGCGCTGCGGCGTCAGCGTGGATGGCGTCAGCGTGGATGGGATCGGTGTGGATGGGGCCGGCGAGCCGGGCCGCCACGCCGCGCACCGCGACGCCGACGAGCAGCAGCTGGGTCAGAGCCGCCGGTACGAGCCCGAGCGCGACACCCACGACGGGCGTCCACCATCCGCTCGGAAGAAGCCCGCCCAGCCAGGAGATGCCGAACGAGAGGATGCCGGTGAGGATGACGGTGACGACGACGGCGAACCTCGGACTGCCGAGCGGCTCGATCGACTGTCCGAGGAAAGCCTTCGGTGAGCGCCAGGCCCAGGCGAGCGCGGCGCCGACTCGCTGTCGTCGCGCCACGACCAGCGGCCATGCCAACAGCAGCGGAGCGGCGACGATACCCAGAGCGAACAGTGCGACGAGCGAGGCGAGTGCGACGACGGGCATCGCGGGGAGAACCCACGCCGCGAGTGCGACCACGACGACGGCGAGTGCGAGAGTGCATCCGGCCGCGAGCAGCACACTGCCGGGGCGTCGTAGCGCACCGGACCACGCGCCGCGTGCCGTCAGGCGGCCACCGTCCACACGGGCGATGATCGCCAGCGTCGCGGCAGTGAGACCGAATCCCTGCGCCAGGGATGCGGCGACAGCGAGGATCATGATGCCGAGGAGCATGCCGGAGTCGACAGCGAGCGCCGTGGCCTCGCCGTTCGCGATCACCAGGTCACCTGCCAGGGCCGTGAACACCGCTGCGGCGGCCACGACCGTCATCGCCGCGACGGGCACCGCGTAGGCGATCGCCGGCTCCGGTTCGTCGAAGGCGAGTGTGATCGCCCGCGGCGGCCCGTACACCTGTGTCGCCGTTCGTGAATCCTGCATGCCGCCCCCCGTCGCCCGGCCGAAAGCAGCCGGAGCATCACGGGCAAACCTATCCCCGCGGCACGGGTCTCGCGATGGTCACAAATCCCCACCGGGCGATCACGGTGCCCCCGGATGCGACGTCTCGCCCGTGTCCGGAGCACCCCGGCGGTACAGCGACCGCAGCCCCTCGAGACCCGCCTCCGCGAACGCACGGCGCTGTCGTTCCGCACCGGTTCCCCCTGTGCGGATGCGGGCGAGATGCTCATCCACGAACGCCAGGTCGCCGAGTTCGTCCAGAGCCGGACGCACGGCGTCGCGCAGTCGGGTCGCGGCCGTCCAGGCATCCGTCACCCCGTCGGTGGTCGGGTCGATGATCCGCGCATCCATGCCCCGCCGGGCAGCGACCCAGAGCGCCGCGTCGATGTCGTCGACGCCGGCGCTCGACATCGCGGCATCCGTCGTGGCGACGATCGCGCGGCAGAGCGCAGCGGCGAACATCGTCTCCTCCGGGTGCAGCTGCGCGTCGAACACCCGCACCTCGACGGTCGGGAAGCGCTCCGAGATGCGCGCGGCCCACGACAGCGACGCCGTGTCGCCGATCGCTTCCAGTGCGAGGAGCCGGTCGACGCGGGCGCGGTAGTCGTCGAGGTCGTGGAACAGGGGAGGGCTCCACGACGAGGGGAGGCGGCGGATGACGATGCTGCGCCAGCTCGCGTACCCCGAGTCGAGGCCGTCGAAGAACGGGCTGTTGCCCGTGAGGGCGAGGAGGGTGGGGAGCCAGCCGCGCACGCGGTTGATCGCGGGTACGCGTTCGGCGGCATCCGGCACTTCGACGTGCACGTGCAGCCCGTTGACCTCATGCCCGCGACTGATGTGGGCGAGATGCTCGGCGACCGCGTCGTAGTGGGCGGACGTCGACACGGCGAGCACCCGGGTGGAGGCGAAGGGCGTGCCGGATGCGGCGACGACCGCGCCGTCTCGTGCGGCATGGGCGCCCAGCAGTCCCCGCAGATGCTGGAGCTGCCGGAGCCCCTCGTCTCGCGTCAGGATCGGATCGGTCGCGCACTCGACCTGGCAGGTGAGGTACTCCGCCATGATGCGCCCCGAGGCCGCCCGCGCGGCGAGGTCGTCCCTCGCCGCGTCGGGGATCGCGACCGGCACCAGCGCCTGCTCATCGAGCAGGACGAACTCCTCCTCGATGCCGAATCGCGCCATCGCCGTACCTAGTGGTCTCGGAGCGCGGAGATCAGCTGGGCCTTGCGCAGACCGCTGTAGCCGCTCAGGCCGAGCTCCTTCGCCCGTGCGCGCAGCTCGGCGACCGTCCAGTCCTCATAGTCGCCGTGCTCTCCGCCGCGGCGTCCGACGGCACTGCGTCCGTCTCTCGCGGCGGCGTTGGAGATGCGCGCCGCCTTCTCCTTCGATGCTCCATCGTCGCGGAGCTCCTCGTAGAGTTCGGGGTCCTTCAGAGAGTTGCTCCGACGTCCTGGCATTGCCTTCGCCCTTCCTTTGGCATCTCGGAGGTGTCCTCGTCAACCCCCTCGGTGGAACGGATGGCCGCCGCTAGCGTGAGGAACTGCAATCGGGGCGACCTGCCCCACATAGAAGGGAAGACCGATGAACATCCTCCTCATCATCGTCATCGTCATCGCTGTGATCCTCGCGATCACCGGCGGACTCGTCCAGTCGCTGCAGTTCCTGCTGTGGGTCGGATTGGTCCTGCTGGCCATCGCCGTGATCGCCTGGTTGATCCGGGCAATCACCGGGAGCCGCAAGGTCTGACCTCAGTCGTGGGACCCGCCAGAGGCGGGTCCCCCTCCTGAACCGAGATTCAAGGAGTGAGACCCGCCACCGGCGAGAGTCTCACTCCTTGAATGCGTCTCGGACGTTGTCGCCGGTCTTCTCGGCGGCGTCCTTCACATTCTGTCCGGCCTGCTTCGCGGAGGCCTTGACCTGATCTGCTCGGCCCTCGGCCTCGAGCTTCTCGTTGTCGGTGACCTTCCCGACGCTCTCCTTGACCTTGCCTGCTGCCTTCTCGGCGGCGTTCTTGATGTCATCTGCAGCGCTCATGGCGTTTCCTCTCGTCGAAGGTCGATGGAACAGCCACCTTTCCATCGCGCGCGAACCGGGGCCACGGGATTGACAACGGTCGTGCGCCGTGACAGTGCGTCGTGCGCGGCGGCGGCCCGGCATCGGCGAGACTGAGGGCGACCGACCCGAACCCGGTCCGCCTCCCCTCCCGGTCGCCGCGCCTCGCCGGCACCGTGTGCACCACACACTCATGTCGCCTCGACATGGGTTGTCGACCCATGGCTGACGGAGGGTGGCGATGTCCACACTGAGCTATCGCACACAACACGACAGGGATGGAGCGTCATGGAGAGCTTTGAGGTGGCAGTGGTCGGGATGGGGGCGCTGGGCAGTGCTGCCGCGTATCAGCTCGCCCGTCGCGGAGCCCGGGTCGTCGCGTTCGAGCAGTACGAACTCGGTCACGTGCGCGGAGCCTCGCATGACACCTCGCGCATCGTGCGCACCTCCTACGGCGCCCCCGAGTACGTGCGTCTCGCGCAGTCGGCCTACCGTGACTGGGCCGACCTCGAGCAGGAGTCGGGCGAGCGCCTGCTCACCATCACGGGCGGCGTGATCTTCATCCCCACCGACGGACCGTACAAGGCGTCCGATTTCACCTCCGCACTCACCGAGTGCGACGTGCCGCATGAGCTCCTCACCCCCACCGAGGTGCACGCGCGCTGGCCGCAGTTCCGCGTCCCGGAGAACGTCGAGACCGTCTACACGCCCGACTCCGGTATCGCCCATGCCTCGCGCACGGTCGCGACACTGCAGCTTCGTGCCCGTGCGCTCGGCGCCGACATCCGCGACCGCACCGCCGTCGAAGCGCTCGTGCCCGACGGTGAAGGCGTGATCGTGCGCACCGCGAACGGCGATGTGCGCGCGGCGAAGGTCATCGTGGCCGCCGACGCCTGGACGAACACCCTGCTGGAGCCGCTGGGCGCCGCGATCCCGCTCGACATCATGCAGGAGCAGGTCACCTACTTCCGTCCGGAAAACCCGGCGCCGCTCGGCTCCGACCGGCTGCCGGTGTGGATCTGGGAAGACGACGAGTGCTACTACGGCTTCCCGACCTTCGGTGAGCCCACGGTCAAGGCCGCGCGCGACGTGTCGGAGAACCGGATGACGCCCGCCGAGCGCACCTTCGTGCCCTCGCGCGAGCTCGCCGATCAGCTGGGAGAGTTCGTGCACGGGTTGATTCCGGATGCCGGGCCCGAGTTGCGCACCGTCACCTGCCAGTACGCGCTCACCCCCGACCGCCGATTCGTGCTGGGTCCGCTGGAGGAGCATCCCGACATCATCGTCGCGCTGTCGGCTGGACACGGCTTCAAGTTCACCCCGGCGTTCGGTCGGATCCTGGCCGAGCTCGCACTGGACGGCGAGACGACCGACGACATCTCCGCCTTCGCCGCCCCCGCGCTCGCCCGCTGATCCCCCGCGGCGTCCCGATCGCCGCTATATGGAGGTTTCACCCATGAAACACCTGGTTCGCTGGGTCGGCGCACCGTTATCGCCCCATCGTGCGCTCGGTACCGTGACGACCATGTCGACGAAGACGGGGTGCTGAATGGCGCGCTACATCCTCACGAGGGTGCTGTCCTCGCTGTTCGTGCTCTTCGTGCTGTCGGTGCTGGTGTTCTCGATGGTGCGCATCATCCCGGGCGACCCACTGGCGTCGTTCGCCGACCCGGCGAACCCCGACCCCGCGGCCCTGGCGGAGCTGCGACACGAGCTCGGCCTGGACCAGCCGGCCATCACGCAGTACTTCGTGTGGCTGGGTGGCGTGCTGCAGGGCAACTTCGGCGCGGCGATCACGGTACCCGGTCAGGTCTCCGACATGATCGCGACCCGCTTGCCCCTGAGCCTGACGCTCGCCGTCATGGCCACGCTGTTCGGTGTGATCCTGGGCCTGCCCGCCGGCATCCTCGCTGCGACCCGCTGGCGCCGCCCGAGTGACCACATCGTGCGCGGCACGTCGTTCGTGCTGCTGGCCACCCCGCCGTTCGTGCTCGGGGCCGTGCTGATCCTCGTGAACTCGCTCACCCTCAAGCTTCCGCTCGTCGGCTACGCGGGAGCGGCGGGCAATCCGCTGCGGGCGATCGGGGTGCTGATCCTGCCCGCGCTGCTGATCGGCATCGTGCTGGCCGCGATCATCGCCCGCTACACGCGCGGCACGCTGCTCGACACCCTGGGGCAGGACTTCGTACGCACGGCCCGGGCGAAGGGCGCCTCCCCGTCACGGCTCGTCGGACGCCACGCGCTGCGCAACGCCCTGATCCCGGTGACCACGGTCGTCGGCATCGAGCTGGCAGCCCTGGTCGGCGGCACCGTCGTGATCGAGCAGGTGTTCTCACTCCCCGGCATGGGACAGCTGCTCCTCACCGGCATCCGCAGCTCCGACTACCCGATCATCCAGGCGACCGTGCTGCTGATCGGAGCCGTGTACGTCGGCATCAACTTCATCGTCGATCTGGTCTACCCGTTGATCGACCCACGAGTGAGGGTTCACACGCGATGACTGTCACCCGCGAACTCGCCCTGGCCACGACGGCCGGTCGCCGGCGTCGCCGCCCGAACTTCGGACCGTCGTTCTGGGCCGGCGCCGGCATCCTCTCCGGCATCCTGCTGCTGGCCGGATGGATGAGCCTGTGGCCGCCGTACGATCCCTTCATCAGCTCGGGGCCGCCCATGGCGGGCCCTTCCTGGGAGCACCTCCTCGGTACCGACAACCTCGGACGCGACACGTTCACCCGTCTCGCCCTCGCCGCCCGCACCAGCCTGTTCATCTCCGGTGCCGGGGCCTTGTTGGGCGCTGTCGTCGGCACCACGCTCGGACTCATCGCCGGGTACGTGGGCGGCTGGGTGGATGCCGTCATCATGCGCATCGTCGACGCGCTGCTCGCGCTGCCGGCGATCCTGGTCGCCCTCGTCGTCGGGGTCGTTATCGGTAACGGCGCCTGGCCGCTCATCCTCGCCCTCGGCCTGGTGTTCGCGCCCGGCTTCGCCCGGGTCATGCGCGCCCCGGTCATCGCGATGCGCGACCGTGATTTCGTGCTCGCCGCACGCCTCTCGGGTGTCCGCGGGCCGCGCATCGTGGTCGAGCACCTGCTGCCGAACGTGTTGACCCCGCTGTTCGTGCAGTTCGCCTCCGTCGCCTCGCAGATCGTGCTGATCGAGGCGGCGCTCAGCTACCTCGGACAGGGAGTGCAGGCCCCCGAGCCCTCGGCCGGCCGCATGATCAGCGAGTTCACGCGATTCATGCAGGTCCAGCCCCTCCTGATCATTCTGCCGTCGCTGGTCATCATCCTCCTCTCCGCCGCCTGGAACCTGCTCGCCGACGGATTGCAGGACTGGCTCGCCCCGCGACGCGAACCCGCCTTCTCGCTCGGACGGCGTCGTGCCGGCCGCGCGGCGAAGAACAGCACGACCCCTGCAGTCACAACCCGAGGCACTACCCACACAGAAGAGAGTCAGCTATGAAGAAGCGAATCCTCATGGGCGCGGCGGTCATCGTCGTCGGCGCCCTGGCGCTCACCGGATGCGGAGCGGGAGGCGGAGACACCCCCAGCGACGGCGCTGCGGGCGAGCCTGTCGCCGGAGGCACCCTGACCTGGGGCGTTCCCGCCGAACCCTCCGCCGGTGGTCTCGACCCGATGGTCGCATCCGCGATCGCCGCCGAGATCATCGACTCGATCGCGTACGACACCCTGCTCACCCGCGAGAGCGACGGCACCGTGAACCCGGCGCTCGCGACCGAGTGGTCGCAGCCCGATGAGCTCACCTGGGTCTTCGAGTTGCGCGACGACGTCACCTTCGCCGACGGCAGCCCGTTCGACGCGTCCGACGTCGTCTACTCCTTCGAGACCCGCAAGGACGGCGGCACCAACGCCACCTACCTCGTCAACATGGAGAGCGTGGAGGCCACGGGAGATCACGAGGTCACCTTCCACTTCAGCCAGCCCGACGGAACCTTCCTCGACGCGGTCTCGGCGCGTCAGACCTTCTTCATCGTGAGCGAAGAGGGCTACGGCAAGGCCTCGGAGGAGGAGCGTCAGACCCAGACGTTCGGCACCGGCGCCTTCCAGGTGTCCGAGTGGTCGCAGGGCGTCAGCGTCACGCTCGACAAGAACGACGAGTACTGGGGAGAGGCACCCAACCTCGACTCGATCGTGTTCGAGCTGTACCCCGACGAGAGCACCCTGCTCGCCGCGGTGCAGCAGGGCAGCGTGCAGGCCGCGTCGTTCATCGACGGCAGCCTTGCGGGACAGGCGGAATCGGCCGGATTCACCCTCGGTGACCCGCCCTTCCGTCAGAATCTCGCGATCTACATCAACCCGGAGTCGGGCCCCCTCGCCGACATCGACGTGCGCCGCGCCTTCTCGCTCGCGCTCGACCGTCAGGCGCTCGTCGACACCGCGATGCTCGGAAACGCCGGAATCTCGTTCGTGCCGCCGGCCGGTGACCCCGGTTCCCCGGATGCCGCCGACCTGCCGTACTACACGCGCGATGTCGACGAGGCGAAGAAGCTGCTCGCCGCGGCCGGTCAGCCGAACCCGGAGATCACGCTCAACTACATGGGTGACGTGGCACAGTCGCACCACCCGGTCTACGAGATGATGCAGCAGCAGCTCGCCGAGGCGGGCATCACGCTGAACCTCAAGGCGACGCCGCTGTCGGAGATCGCACCGATCTTCACCACGGGCGAGTCCTGGACCGACCTGGTCGCGATCCCCGGAAGCCCGCGTGCCTCCGCGGCGTTCTACCTGCAGCCGGTGCTGCTCGAGGGGGGCGTGTACAACCACTGGGACGGCAACCCCGACGCCGACAAGGCTCGCGACCTGCTCACCAAGGCCATGGCGGCACCGTCTCCCGAGGAGTACAACGAGCTCATCGGCGAGCTGGCCGAGGAGGCCGCATCGCAGGTGCTCGAGGTCGTGCCGGCCGCGGTGCCGGTGTACTTCGAGGTCTGGGACGCGAACAAGCTCCACGGCTATGAGAGCGATGCGTTCTACTCCCGCTACAAGCTCGATTCGGCCTGGCTGACCGAATGAGTCCGCGCCGGCGTCCCCACCGCGACACGATCGCGGTGGGGGCGCCGGATCCCCGCCCACACAGACAGGAATGAGCGCGCCATGACCGACGCCACCGACGCCCTCCGCGTCGAAGACCTCAGCATCTCGTACGGCAGCGCCCCGCCGTCGGTCACGGGAGTGTCGCTCCGCGTGCGTGCCGGTGAGATCGTCGGCGTGATCGGCGAGTCCGGCAGCGGCAAGTCCAGCATCGCGCTGGCGATGATGGGCCTGCTGCCCGACTCCGCGACGGTCACCGCGCAGACGATGTCGGTCGCGGGCTCCGAGATGAAGGATGCCGCCGAGCGCGACTGGGCAGGAGTGCGCGGCGTGCGCGCCTCGATGGTGTTCCAGGAGCCCATGTCGGCGCTGAACCCGTGCATGCGGATCGGCGCGCAGATCGCCGAGGTGCTGCTCATTCACGGGATCGCCGACAAGAAGGCGGCGCGAGCCAAGGCGCTCGACATCCTCAAGCTCGTGCGCATGCCCGACGCCGAGAAGCGGATGGCGTACTACCCGCACCAGCTCTCGGGTGGCCAGCGTCAACGCGTCGTCATCGCGATCGCGGTCGCGGCCGACCCCACGCTGCTGGTCGCCGACGAGCCCACCACCGCACTCGACGTGACCGTGCAGGCGCAGATCCTCGATCTGATCCGCACGCTGCGTGACGAGACCGGCATGGGCGTGCTGTTCATCAGCCACGACCTCGGCGTGATCGGCCAGCTCTGCGAGCGGATCGCGGTCATGTACCGCGGGCGCATCGTGGAGTCCGGCTCCACGCAGCGTGTGCTCGAAGACCCGCAGCATCCGTACACCCGGGCACTGTTGGAGAGCATCCCCCGACCATCGGTGCCGGTGCGATCGCCGCTCGCGGTGATCCCGCCCGACAATGACTTCGACACGGTCCCGGCCGTCCTGGAGGAGGCATCGTGAACGATCTCGAGACGGATGCCGCGGCGGGCGCCGACGACGTGCTGCGCGTGCGCAACGTCACCCAGCGCTTCGGTCACGGCGACAACGCCATGGTCGCCCTCGACGACGTGAGTCTGAGCGTGCGCCGGGGCGAGACGCTGGGGCTCGTGGGGGAGTCGGGCTCGGGCAAGAGCACACTCGCCCGCGCGATCCTGCTCATGCGCAAGCCCACCTCCGGCACCATCGAGTTCGACGGGGGAGATGTCACCGGCATCCGCGGATCGGCGCTGCGTCGGCACCGCCGCCGCGTGCAGATGGTGTTCCAGGACCCGAACGACTCGCTCGACCCGCGCTTCGCGATCGGCCGCTCGGTCGCCGAGCCGCTGGTCGCCGCCGGTGTGGCCTCGGCGGAACGCGCGATCCGCGTGTACGAGTCGCTCGAACAGGTCGGCATCCCCGCCGACGCCGTGAACCGGTACCCGCACGAGTTCTCGGGAGGGCAGCGTCAGCGCATCGCGATCGCCCGCGCCATGGCCGCCGACCCGGAGTTCATCGTGCTCGATGAGCCCACCTCGGCGCTCGACGTGTCGGTGCAGGCGCAGGTGCTGAACCTGCTCGTCGGTCTGCAGGAGCGCACCGGCGTCACGTACCTGTTCATCACGCACAACCTCTCCGTCGTGCACCACATCGCGCACCGCGTGGCCGTGATGCACTCGGGCAAGATCGTCGAGGAGGGCACGGGGGCGCAGGTCATGAACGCGCCGCAGCATCCCTACACCCGCTCGCTGCTGGAGTCGATGCCGGTCCTGTACCGCACGTAGGGCGACGAGGCACGGGCGAAAACGGAGACCACCGCGCAGCGCGTCGGCGCGTCACGCAGCGACGCGCCGCGACCGGTCAGCTTCGTCTCCGTTTTCGCGAGGCGCGACAGTGTGGATGCTCAGAAGAACAGCATGGCCTTGTACGCGATGGCCGAGGAAGCCACGCACATCAGGAGCGTGAGCACGATTGCAGCCGCCGGGACGATCCAGACCTTCCGGTTGCGGCGCAGGATGACGATCAGTGCGATGCTCACGAACTGCACCAGCGCCGCTGCGATCGTGAACCCCAGGAAGTTGTTCCCGAGCAGATCCCACTCGCAGTCCTGGTCGCAATGTGGAGTCGAGATCCCCAAGAAGCCGACCCAGAACACGGCCGCCATCGAGACGAGCACCTGGAGTCCCCAGATCGCGAGACTGCCCCAGAACGCCGGAACCGCCCGTGGCCGCGTCCGACCTTCGATGACCGCAGCCGTGATGACGGCGACTGCGGCAGCCAGGAAGAACCACCCGAGGTACACGTACATCTCCCCATTCTGCATACTCACCTGTCATCGCTGCCGGAACGGAGACCACCGCGCAGCGCGACGGCGCGGTGCCCCGCGACGTGCCGCGGTCAGGAAGGTGCGTCTCCGTTTTCGTGAGGCGCGACCTCACCCGGTCTGCAGGCGGTCGCGCAGCTCGTCGAGCCGCACCGCGATGCCGATGCGGAACATGCGCTCGTCGTCGCGCCAGCTCGCACCGAGCACGTGATCGAGGCGGTCGAGCCGCTGCAGGATCGTGTTCGTGTGGAAGTTGAGCGCCCGCGCGGTGCGGGTGGGGCTGGCGTTGTTGCGCACGAAGGCGCGCAGCGTGCCCAGGAGGTCGGCGCCGCGCTCGTCGTCATAGCGGCGGACCGCGCCGATCGTGTCGCGCAGGAACGCGCTGAGCGCCCGCACGTCGGTGTCGAGGATCGCCGAGTAGGGCAGGAAGTCGTCGACCTGCGCCGTGACGTCGCTGAGCTCGAGCGCCGTGATCAGTCGCGCGGTGCGCATCGCGGTCTGGAACGCCTCGGGGAGAGCGCCGGATGCCGGACGCGGGTACACCGCGGAGATCGGATGCTGCACGGCGGCGGCGACCCTGCGCCGGAGCCGTTCGACGTCGACCGCGCCGCGATCGGCACTGTGCACCGCCACCACGAATCCGCGGTACTCGCCCACGAGCGAGCGATCGTCGAGCTGGCGGCTGAGCTCCCGCAGCGCGGCCGTGTGCTGATCGCCGGGCACCGAGAGAAGGATGAGCGAGTCGAGCACCTGCAGGTCGACTCCGAGGCGGCGCGCCCGCCGCTCGACGTCGGAGCGGCGCTCGGGCACGTCGTCGAGCAGGTCAGCGACCAGTTCGCTGCGGATGCGCAGGTCGGCACCGGATGCCGCCTCCTGCTGCAGCTCGAGGAGCGCGCCGACCTGGGCCGCGCGTTCGATCGTGCGGAGGTCCACGGAACCCAGCTCGAAGTCGCCGTCGCCGAGCAGCAGTGCGCCGAAGTGCCGGTTGCCGGCCGACAACGCCGCGACGGCGCGCACTCCGGTGCCCGGCACCGTGACGCAGTAGCCCGAGCGGCGGCTCTCGGCGATCGCCTCGCGCACGGGATCCTCCAGCGCGACCATGCTCGCCGCGAGGGGGAGCCCGGCTGCGGCGATGATCTGCTCCTGCGCGTCGATGATCGCGACGGCGCGGCCGAGGGCGGAGGCGAGGGTCTCGGCGACGGGACCGAACCCGCCGCCGGCGAGCACCGCCTGCACGAGCTCCTGGTGCACCGTGTTGGCGCGGTCGCGCTCGACCAGGTGTGCGGTGAGGGTGGCGAGGTTCGACCGGCTCTCGTCTTCGGACTCCTGCAGGTCGCGGAGCGTCTGCGTGGTCTGGAGGATGATCGAGGCGTGGTCGGCGACCGACGACAGCAGCGCCACCTGTTCGGGGGTGAAGCTCTTCGCCTCGCGGTTCGCCACGAACAGCACGCCCAGCACATCGTCGTAGGTGACCATGGGCACGCCCAACAGTGACACGAGCCCTTCGGCCGAGACCGCATCGTCGATGCCGGAGTCGTGGCGCTCCTTCGCGTACTCGGAGTAGTCCGACACCCAGTGCGGCATCCGGGACTCCACGACGACGCTCGCCAGTCCCCGGCCCGGCGGCACGCGCAGCGTCTGGAAGGAGGCGCTCACCGACCCGCTGGTCTCGCGCACCCGCAGCTCACGGGTGTCGGGGTCGAACTCCGACAGGTAGGCGAGGTCGACGCCCATCATCTCGTGCGCGCGCTGCACCAACCGCGCCAGCACGGCGTCGCTGTCACGCAGCTCCGCCAGTTCGCGGGCGCTGGAGAACAGCGCGGAGAGCTCGTGCTCGCGGCGGCGCAGACGCGACAGCTCCCGCTGCGAGCGCTGCACGCGCTCGACGATCTCGGCGGCATCCTGCTCGGTCGCGCCCAGTCGTGCCAGCGCATCGCTGACGGCGGTCGGGCCCACGAGATCGCTGTCGTGGGCGGCGTCGAGCAGGTCGGTGATCGCAGTCGATTCACGACTCATGGAGGCTCCTTCTGCGGTCGGGACGCGTGGGAGAGGGGAAGTCTTCAGTGTCGAGCATGGGGGACGCTCGGCAGATGTGTCAATCGCATACACCGCGTCCCGTTCGCTGAGTGATCCGTCCATCGTCGGCGACGGATGCCGCTTCTAGTGTCGTCGTAGAACCGCGGCGCCGAGGATCCGGCATCCGCCCGTCAGGAAGGTCGCCGATGACGATCAACAGCCGAATCTCAGGTCTGCGCGACCACACCCCGGACGAGCGCCTGACCCTCGTCGCCGGTGCGGCGGGCCTCGACACGGCGGCGCTCGACGCCCTGCAGCCGCAGAGCGGGCTGTCTCTGGCGCAGGCCGACCACATGATCGAGAACGTCGTCGGGCTGATCGGCATCCCCGTCGGCGTCGCCACCAACTTCACGATCGACGGTGTCGACCGGTTGATCCCGATGGCCACCGAGGAGCCGAGCGTCGTGGCCGCCGCCTCGAACGCGGCCCGGATGGCGCGCGGGCACGGCGGCTTCACGACCTCGTACACCGGCGATGTGATGATCGCCCAGATCCAGGTGCTCGACGCGGTCGACCCGCACGCCACCCGCTTCGCCCTGCTCGAGGCGCGCGATGAGCTGCTCGCGCTGGCCAACGAGCAGGACCCCGTGCTCGTCTCGCTCGGCGGCGGGGCCTTCGACATCTCGGTGCGCGTGCTCCCGACCCGGGTGGGTGCGCAGGTCATCGTGCACCTGCACGTGGATGTGCGCGATGCGATGGGCGCGAACGCGGTGAACACGATGGCCGAGGCGATCGCCCCGCGCATCGCGGAGCACGCCGGCACCCGCACGCTGCTGCGCATCCTCACCAACAAGGCCGAGCTGCGCCTGACCCGCGCCCGCGCGGTGTTCGATGCCGAACTGCTCGGCGGTGCGCAGGTCGTCGCCGACATCGTCGCCGCGAGCGCCTTCGCCGAGGCCGATCCGTACCGCGCCGCGACCCACAACAAGGGCATCATGAACGGCATCACCGCCGTCGTGCTCGCCACCGGCAACGACACCAGGGCCGTCGAGTCGGGCTGCCACTCGCACGCCGCGCGCAGCGGCGGCTACACGGCGCTGTCGCAGTTCGAACAGGATGCCGACGGCAACCTCGTCGGCACGCTCGAGGTGCCGCTCGCGGTCGGCCTCGTCGGTGGGGCGACCAGGGCGCATCCTGCCGCGCAGGCCTCGGTGCGTCTGCTCGGCGTCGAGACGGCGCGCCAGCTCGCGAGCGTGGTGGCAGCGGTCGGACTGGCACAGAACCTCGCCGCCTGCCGTGCACTCGCCGCCGAGGGCATCCAGCGCGGTCACATGACCCTGCACGCCCGCACGATCGCCGCCAGTGCGGGTGCCGACGTCGACGAGATCGGCGACGTCGCGGCACGCATCGTGGCCGAGCGTCGGATCCGCGTCGAGTACGCCCGAGAGGTGTTGGCCGAGCTGCGGTCAGAGAAGACATCGGCATGACGTCCCCGTCGATCCTCGCTCCGACCCCGCGGGTGCAGCCGCAGGCCGGGCTTCCCTCGCGGGTCACGATCTACGAGGTCGGCCCGCGCGACGGACTGCAGGCCGAGACCGACATCATCCCCAGCGCCGTCAAGGCCGAGCTGTGCCGACGCCTGTACGCCGCGGGTTCGCGTGACCTCGAGATCACCAGCTTCGTGCCTCCGACCTGGATCCCGCAGCTCGCCGACGCCGCAGAGGTCGTGGCCGGCGTGGAGGTGCCGCAGGGTGCCCGTGCCGTCGCGCTCGTGCCGAACCTGCGCGGGCTGCAGCGGGCGATCGACGCCGGCGTGCGCGAGGTGGCCGTGGTCGTGAGTGCTACGGAGTCGTTCGCGAAGGCCAATCTCAACACCACCAGGACCGGCGCGATCGACCGCGCGGTCGAGGTCATCGCCGCCGCCACCGCTGAGGGCATCCCGGTGCGCGGCTATGTGTCGATGGCGTTCGGTGACCCGTGGGAGGGCGAGGTCGACACGGCGACCGTCGTCTCGGCGGCCGCGGAGCTGCACACCGCCGGCGCCCGCACGATCGCCCTCGGCGACACGATCGGCGTCGCCACCCCGGGGCTGACCGCCCGGGTCGTGAGCGAGACGCTGGCGGCCGGCATCCCGCTTCCCGGCATCGCCCTGCACCTGCACGACACCTACGGGCAGTCGCTCGCGAACGTGCACGCCGCGCTGCTTCTCGGCGTCGCCGAGTTCGACGCCTCGGTCGGCGGGCTGGGTCGCTGCCCCTACGCCAAGGGCGCGACCGGTAATCTCGCGACAGAGGACCTGGTGTGGATGCTGCACGGACTCGGCATCGAGACCGGACTCGATCTCACGGCCCTGGCCGCGACGACCGAATGGCTCTCCCGTGTGCGCGGCATCCGCGCGCCGTCGAATGTGGCGCGGGCTCTGGCCGCCGCCGGACTCGCGGCAGCGGATCGGGCTGACAGCAGAGCAGACAGCAGGACAGACACCGCCCAGGAGGTTCCGACCGCATGACCGACCTCTCGCTCCCCGCGCCCGGGTCGCTGACCGGCGTCACCGTGCTCGACCTCTCCCGCGTGCTCGCCGGTCCCTATGCGGCGCAGATGCTCGCCGACCTGGGGGCGACCGTGATCAAGATCGAGAACCCCCGTGACCCCGACGTGTCGCGCGGCTTCCCGCCGTACCTGACCGACGGCGACGAGGAGTTCAGCGCCTATTACGCCCAGTACAACCGCGGCAAGCTCGGACTCGGACTCGACCTCGCCCACCCCGACGGGGTCGCGGTGCTGAAGGACCTGGTTCGTTCAGCCGATGTACTGGTGGAGAACTTCCGCCCCGGCACGATGAACAAGCTGGGCGTCGGGTGGGACGTGCTGCACGAGATCAACCCGAAGCTCGTCTACACGGCGATCTCCGGTTACGGGCACACCGGCTCGCGCACGCGTCGCCCGGCCTTCGACAACACGGCGCAGGCCGCGGGCGGACTGTGGTCGATGAACGGCTACCCCGAGCAGCCGCCGGTGCGCGTGGGCGTCACGATCGGCGACGTCTCGGCGACACTGTTCGCGGTGATCGGCACGCTCGCCGCTCTCCGTCATGCCGAGGCCACCGGCGAGGGCCAGCTGGTCGACGTCGCGCAGGTCGACAGCATCCTGGCGCTGACCGAGACCGCCGTCGTCGACTACACGGTGACCGGCAAAGTCGCGACGCCGGCGGGCAACGAGCACGCCTGGGTGCGGCCGTACGAGCTGTTCGACTGCGCCGACGGCCAGGTGTTCTTCGGCGCGTACACCGACAAGCTCTGGAACGCGAGCTGCGACCTGTTCGGTACGCCCGAGCACAAGGCCGACCCCGAGATCGACACCATGCGCAAGCGGTTCGACGAAGAGGTCTACGCACGCAAGGTCAAGCCGATCGTCGCGGCCTGGCTGGCGGATCGTACGAAAGCGGAGCTCGAAGCGCTCGCCGGAGACGTCGTGCCCCTCACCGCCGTGAAGACGATCGCCGAGGTGGTCGACGACCCCGGCACCGCCGAGCGCGACATGATCGTGTCGGCCGACTACGGCGACCTCGGAGTGCTGCGCATGTTCGGTCAGCCCATCAAGCTCTCCGCGACTCCCGCGACCCCCGGCCGCACCGCCAACCGTCTCGCCGAGCACGCCGATCAGGTGCTCGCGGACCTGGCGGGATACGACGCCGATCGCGTCGCCGCCCTGCGCGCCGCCGGAGTGCTGCCGTGACCGAGGCGACTCCCGCGAGTGCGGCGGGCGGAGTCGTGCGCACCGAGACCGTGCGCGGGGCGACCGTGGAGGCGTACCGGGGCACGTTCGCCGCCGCCGAGGAGCGTCGTGGTGAGGGCTCAGAGCTGCCCGCGGCCTGGGAGGGCGTGTTCTTCCCGTTCGCCGCGCCGCTCGCGGATCTCCGCCCGGACGGCACTCCCGCGCGCGACGGGGTGATCCCCGAGATCGATCTGCCGCGGCGCATGTACGCGGGGGAGACGACCGAGTTCCTGCGCCCGGTGCACGTCGGCGACGAACTCGTGCAGACCACGCGCCTGGGCGAGGTCGTCGAGAAGAACGGCTCGCGCGGGCGTCTCGTGTTCGTCGACGTGGAACGTGAGTACGCGGTCGCCGGCGAACCCGCGATCCGCAGCGTGTGGCACGACGTGTTCCTGGAGCAGGCCGACCCCCACGCGCCCGCCCGTGCCCCGCGCACCGACCCGGATGTCGCCGCCGGCGCCGACTGGATCGACGAGGTCGCCCTCGACGCGCGTCAGCTGTTCCGATTCTCAGCGCTCACCTTCAACACGCATCTGATCCACTACGACCGGATCTGGGCACGCGAGGTCGAAGGCCTGCCCGATCTGCTCGTGCACGGTCCGCTCACCCGCATCCTGCTGATGGATGCCGCGCGCAGGCATGCGCCGCACCGCCGGGCCACGCGGCTCGATGTGCGCGCGATCGCCCCCATGCTGGTCGACCGCACGGTACGCCTCGCCGGTCGCACGGACGAGGACCGCACGCTCATCACCGCCCTGGATGACTCCGACGTCGTGCTCGCCACGGCGGAGATCACCTGGGACTGAGCGCACCGCAGCCGCGACCCCCCGCGCACTCGACACCCGACAGAACGCGCCGCGCTCGCGGCAGAGGAGACAGCCATGAGGCACACCCCGGACTACGTGTTCGACGACGTCGAGGGCATCCGCGCGCTCGTGCGCGAGAACCCGTGGGGCACGATCGTCAGCTTCGTGCCCGGCACGGGGCTGGTCGCCTCGCACTACCCCCTGCTGCTGGAAGAGGATGCCGAGGGCGTCGTGCTGGTCAGCCACGTGGGTCGTCCGGACGAGCGCCTGCACGAGCTCGGGTCGCACGAGGTGATGGTGATCGTCTACGGCCCGCAGGGCTACGTCTCACCGAGCTGGTACGACACCTCGCCCGCCGTGCCCACCTGGAACTTCGCGGTCGCGCACCTGCACGGCACCCCGGAGATCCTCTCGGACGACGAGAACCTGCGCGTGCTCGACCGTCTGGTCGCGCACTTCGAGAGCCCGTTGCCCGAACCGTTCCTGATGCGCTCGACGCTCGAGAACACCGCCTACGCCGAACGCATCGTGCACGGCACCGTGGGCTTCCGCCTGCGGGTCGACCGGTTCGAGGCGAAGGAGAAGATGAGTCAGGACAAGCCGGCCGAGGTCGTCGATCGTGTGATCGAGGCACTGCAGGAACCGGGGCCGTACCAGAACCCGAAACTGGCAGCCCGCATGGCGCGGGTGCATGAGAAGGAGCAGCACGCATGACCGCGTTCGTCGGAGTCGCCGATATGGTGACGTGGATCTCGCAGCACGGAGCCGAGAAGATCATGGCCGAGATGGCCGACACGATCGAGGAGGACTTCCGCCGGTGGGAGTCGTTCGACAAGAGCGAGCGCGTCGCGAACCACACCCCGTTCGGCGTCATCGAGCTGATGCCCATCAGTGACCCCGACCTGTACGCGTTCAAGTACGTGAACGGGCATCCGTTCAACCCGGCGCGGGGGTATCAGACCGTGACGGCGTTCGGCGTGCTCGCCGATGTGCACAACGGCTACCCGGTGTTCCTGGCCGAGATGACGGTGCTCACGGCGCTGCGCACCGCCGCGACCTCCGCCATGGTCGCGCGCCGCCTCGCGCGCCCCGACTCGAGCGTCATGACCATGATCGGTGCCGGCAGTCAGGCCGAGTTCCAGGCGCTCGCGTTCCGGGCCGTGCTCGGCATCCGCACGCTGCGGGTGTTCGATGTGGATGCCGATGCCTCGGCGAAGCTCGTGCGCAACCTCGCTCCGCGCGGGTTCGATGTGACCGTATGCGCCTCCGCCGCGGAGGCGGCGAACGGTGCCGACATCGTCACCACGTGCACCGCCGACAAGGCGGTGGCCCAGGTGCTCACCGATGCGGATGTCGCTCCGGGCATGCACATCAACACGATCGGCGGCGACTGCCCCGGCAAGACCGAGCTCGACCCCCGCATCCTGGAGCGCGGACCGGTGTTCGTCGAGTACACCCCGCAGACCCGCGTCGAGGGCGAGATCCAGAACGTCGCGCCCGACTTCCCCGTGACCGAGTTCTGGAAGGTGCTGAACGGCATCGCCCCCGGGCGTACCTCTCCGGCGCAGATCACGGTCTTCGACTCCGTGGGCTTCGCGATCGAGGACTTCTCGGCGCTGCGGCATCTGCGTGCCAGCGTCGCCGGCACCGATCTCGCCCGCGAGATCGACCTGGTCGCCGCGCCCGAAGACCCCAAGGACCTCTTCGGTTTCACGACCGTCCCCGTCCCCGTCGCGTGATCGGAGCATCCATGAGCACCGCCCCCTTCAACACCGCCCCCCTCACCCTGCAGAACGTGCGACCCTATGACGGCGGCGAACCCGTCGATGTGCAGATCGCTGACGGGCTGATCTCCGCGATCGCGCCGGCGGGAACCGTGACCGCGGTGGGCGAGACCGTCGACGGTGCCGGGCGCTGGATCGGGCCCGGACTGTGGGACGCGCACCTGCACTTCACGCAGCACGTCATCCGCCGTCGTCGGATCGACCTGACCGAGACGCGCAGCGCGGCCGATGTGCTCGACGTCGTGCGCCGTGCCCGCGATGAGGGTGCCCCGCTGACCGACGGCATCCTCATGGGCTACGGGTTCCGCGACGGACTGTGGCCCGTGCCCGCCTCACTCGCCGCGCTCGACGCCGTCGTCTCCGACATCCCCGTGGTGCTCGTGAGCGGCGACCTGCACTGCGGATGGATGAACCGGGCGGCCGAGGCGCGCTTCGGCATCGAGCTCGACGAGACCGGACTGCTGCGCGAGGTGCCGTGGATCGCCCTGCTGCACTCCTTCGACGCGGTCGGCGATCTGCCGCTGTCGGCCTATCGCGAGGCGGCGGATGCGGCGTCGGCGCGCGGCGTGGTCGGCGTCGTCGAGTACGAGAACACCGACAACGTCACCGAGTGGTCCGAGCGCACCGCCCAGGGCCTCGACGCACTCCGCGTCGACATCGCCGTGTGGCCCGATCGGCTGGAGGCGGCGATCGCCCAGGGGCTGCGCACGGGCGACATCGTCGACGAGCGCGGGCTGGTCGAGTTCGGCCGGCTCAAGGTCGTCGTGGACGGTTCGCTGAACACGCGCACGGCCTGGTGCTGGGACCCGTATCCGGGCATGGACCCTGCGCACCCGCACGCCTGCGGGCTCGAGAGCGTGCCGATCCCCGAGCTGCGGCGTCTGCTCGGTCTCGCCCGCGCCGGCGGCATCGAAGCCGCCGTGCACGCGATCGGCGACCGCGCCAACACCGAGGTGCTCGACACGTTCGAGGCCCTCGACATGCGCGGGGTGATCGAGCACGCGCAGCTCGTGCGCGAAGAGGACTTCGCCCGCTTCGCCGCGCTCGGCCTGATCGCCAGCGTGCAACCCGAGCACGCGATGGATGACCGCGACGTGGCCGACCACCACTGGGCCGGCCGCACGGCCCGCGCCTTCGCGTTCGGTTCGCTGCACCGGGCCGGGGCACCACTGCGGCTCGGCTCGGATGCCCCGGTCGCCCCGCTCGATCCCTGGATCTCACTCAGCGCCGCGACCGCCCGCAGCCGCGGCGACCGCGACGCCTGGCACCCCGAGCAGCGGCTGCCGCTCGACGTCGCACTTGCGGCATCCGTTCGCAGCACCCTCGCGGTCGGTCAGCCGGCTGACCTCGTGATCAGCGACGGCGACCCCTATGCGGCGGACCGCGACGCGCTGCGCGGGATGCCGGTCGCCGCGACGCTGCTCGGTGGCCGCTTCACCTGGCGACAGCTCTGATGGGGGATGCATCGATGATCGACGCACTGATGCCGGGGACGCCGGCCGGGAGCTCGCTGTTCACGAACGCCCAGGTCTTCACGGGCGAGTCCGAGGCCGGGTTCGCCTCGGCCTTCCGGATCGTCGACGGGCGGATCGACTGGATCGGCGACGCCGCCGAGGTGGCCGACGAGCAGGCGACCGACCTCGGTGGGCGCACCGTGCTGCCCGGACTGATCGACAGTCACACCCATCCCGCGCTGATCGCCGGAACGGCCGTGGCGGCGGAGTGCTTCCCTCCGGCCGTGACCTCGGTCGACGAGCTGGTCGCCGTGCTCGGTGCCCATGCCGACGGCGTCGCCGGGGCGGACGGGTGGATTCTCGGGCGGGGGTTCGATGACACCAAGTTCCCCGGACGGCAGATGCCGACCGCCGCCGATCTCGACCGCGTGAGCCGCGACCGCCCCGTGATGGTGTGGCGCTGCGACGCCCACTCGGCCGTGTGCAACACCCGTGCGCTCGAGCTCGCCGGCATCACCGCCGCGACGGCTGACCCGGAGGGGGCGCGCTTCGAACGGCACCCCGACGGCAGCCCGAACGGCGTGCTCACCGAGATCGCCGCCGTCGCGGTCGTCGCCGCGTTCATCCCCGCGCCCTCGCGCGACGAGCAGATCGACGCCGTCGTGACTCTCGGCGACGAGCTCGCCTCGCGGGGCATCGTGGCCGTCTGCGATCTGCTGTCGACCCGCATCGACGACCCGGTCGGCACCTTCCGGGCGGCGGTCGAGCGGGGCCTGCGCACCCGTGTCGCGCTGTACCCGGGCTGGGACCCGTCCGCGCCGCTGGCCGATCTGTCGGACGACGACCGCCGGGGGCAGATCCGTGTCGCCGGGGTGAAGGTCGTGCTCGATGGGGCGTACTCCAACCGCACCGCCTGGGTGCACGAGGCCTACCCCGAGTCGTGCGACCACGGTCTGCGTCTCGTCGACGATGCCGACGTGCTCGCCGCCGCCGACTGGGCGCGCCGCAATCAGGTGCAGCTCGCGATCCACGCCATGGGAGACCGGGCGCTCGACCGCGTGGTCGAGCTGTTCGCCGACGAAGAGCCGTGGCTCGACGGCATCCCGTCCGTGCGCATCGAGCACGCCACGATCATCAGCGACGACTATCTGACCCGCCTGCGTTCGGCGCGGATGGTCTTCGGCATCGCGACGCACACGGTGTTCTTCTTCGCCGAGTACGACGGCTACGAGAAGGCGCTGCGGGCGGAGCAGGTTCCGGATGCCTATCCGATCGCGCGGCTGTATGCGGGGCTCGAGCCGCTGGCCCTCTCGTCCGATCGCCCGGCGACCGCGTGGAGCGGGGCCGACGATGTGATGCTCTCGGTCGAGGCGGCCGTGCGCCGCCGCACCTACAACGGCATCGAGTTCGGTGCCGACGCCGCGATCACGGTGCCCCAGGCGCTGCTGCTCTACACCGGCCGCGCGCGTCTGCTGTCGCCGCTCGAGGGCGTCGGCGTGCTGCGCCCGGGCTTCGACGGCAGCTTCGCCGTGCTCGACCGCGACGTGTTCACGGTGCCCGACGACGAGATTGCGTCGGTACGTGTCGCCGAGACGTGGATCCGCGGAGAGCGGGTGCAATGACCGGGCAGACTGGCTCCATGACCCGATTCGCCGCTGCTGCCGATGCCCTGCTCGATGATCTGATCGCGGTGCGCCGTGAACTGCACGGCGTGGTCGAGACCGGGCTCGAGCTGCCCGAGACGCAGCGCATCATCCTGCGCGAGCTGGAGGCACTGGGGCTTGAGATCACGCTCGGCGAGAACCTGCGCTCCGTCACCGCGGTGCTGCGCGGAGGAGCGCCGGGACCCGCCGTGCTGCTGCGCGGCGACATGGACGGTCTGCCGATCGCCGAAGCATCCGGACTCGACTTCGCCTCGACCAACGGCGCGATGCACGCGTGCGGGCATGACCTGCACATGGCGGGGGTGCTCGGCGCCGCGAGACTGCTCGCCGCGCGCCGTGACGAGCTCCCCGGCGCCGTGGTCTTCATGTTCCAGCCCGGCGAGGAGGGCCAGGCAGGCGCGCGCATCATGATCGAGGAGGGCGTGCTGGATGCCGCCGGTTCCCGCGCCGTGGCCGCGTATGCGATCCACGTCGACAGTGCCGTCGCCGCCGGGCAGCTCGTGGTGCGCGAGGGCGCCATGATGGCCAGCGCGAGCGGGCTGCGCCTGGTCGTGCGCGGCAGTGGTGGACATGCCGCGTTCCCGCACCTGGCGGTCGACCCGGTGCCCGTCGCGGCGCAACTGATCCTGGCGGTGCAGACCTTCGTCGCTCGCCGATTGCCGGCGACGGACCAGGCCGTGATCTCGATCACGAAGCTCTCGAGTGACTCCGAGGCGGGCAACATCCTGGCGGCGAACGTGACGCTCGAGGCCAACGTGCGCACGCTGTCGACGGCGACGCTCGACGTCGTGCGCGAGGAGCTGCCCGCCCTGCTGCGCGGCATCGCCGAGGCGAACGGGTGCACTCTCGACTCCGAGTTCGTCTCGTCGTACCCGGTCACCTACAACGATCCGGCAGAGACGCGCGAGGTCATCGCCGTGCTCGACGACGTCGCCGGAGTCGAGCGGGTGACGCGGCTGGCGGCGCCCTACATGGCATCCGAGGACTTCTCCTACGTGCTGCAGGAGGTGCCGGGGGCGATGGTGTTCCTCGGCGCGGCATCCGCGGCCGGCCCGAAGCCGCTGCACTCCGACGACGCGATCTTCGACGACGGGGTGCTCGCGCTGCAGGCCACCGTGCTGGCTGAGCTGGCCTGGCGGCGGCTCGCCCGCGGCTGAGTCTTCAGGTGTCTGAGGCCTCAGGGCTGGCTGAGACGAGCCGGGTGTAGGCTCGCCGGGTGCTGTTCTCGATGAGCGCCCTCGTGGCGAAGAAGGGAGCCGCAGGCGCATCCCGCGCCGGCGGCAGAGGCTGACGACCAGCCGGAGGCGGAACACCCGTCACCGGAGCCGCGTCGTACCCGGCGTCCGATCGGATGCCGTCCTCCTTCTTCTCCTCCTCTCTCGCCGTCACGGCGAGCACTGCTCGAAAGCGAACACATCATGCGTCCCATCGACGAGCGCGCCATCCGCGCATCCTTCCGCAACGCCTCCCGCAAAGAGGTCTCCGATCTGAACCTCCCCGCGGGTTTCCGCGACATCGACTTCTCCCGGCTCGACTACCTCGGCTGGTCGGACCCCAAGTCCCCGCGCCGCGCCTACGTGATCGCCGAGATCGATGACGAGTTCGTCGGCGTGCTGCTGCAGCAGGCCGAACAGCGCGTCATCGCCCGGGCGCAGTGCTCATGGTGCGACGACATCACGCTGCGCAACGACGTGCAGCTGTTCACCGCACGCAAGATCGGTTCGGCCGGACGCAAGGGCGACACCGTCGGAACACTCGTGTGCGCGAACTTCGAATGCTCCGCGAACGTGCGGCGGCTGCCTCCTCTCGCCTACGAGGGGTTCGACCGCGAAGCCGCCCGTGACCAGCGCATCGTGCGCCTGGGTGAGCACGTGCGCGCCTTCCTCGCGGGCCTCGACGCCTGAGCGCAGCATCCCGGGGTTGCCGCTGCACCGGTCGCAGATTGTCGCCATGGATGCCCTGTGGTGACAATCTGCGCCCTCCCCCTGTGTGGGGAGGTCGCGAGTTGTCGCTTCGCGCAGGTTGTGGCGACCATCTGCGACCACTCCGCCCCCCGAGTCGTCGCCGATGGTCGTTGCATGTGCACTGTGGCGACCAGGTGCGCCCTGTCCAAGGGCGTCATGCCCCGTCCAAGGCCGTCACACCTCAGGCAGGATGTCGATCGTCGTCACGGTCTCCTCGTGGTCGCACGCCTCGCCGACCCAGAGGCGGATGCTTCCCGGCTCCACCCGACGGATGCCGTCGAGTCCGGTGAACGCGAGGCGATCCGAGGGGATCTCGAACTCCACGCGCTGCTCCGCTCCGGGCGTCAGGTGCACGCGCCGGAACCCGATCAACTGCGCCACGGGACGAGCCGCACTCGCCACCTCGTCGTGCGCGTACAGCTGCACGACATCGGTTCCCTCGCGCGAGCCCGTATTGCGCACCAGCACCGAGGCGCGGAACACGTCGCCCGCAGCCACCGTCGCATCGGCGGTCAGCTGCGTGCGTGCGAACGTCGTGTAGCCGAGGCCGAAGCCGAACGGCCGCACGGGCGTCGGGTCGACGCTCGTCACATCCGTACGCCCACCGAGTGCCGGATGCAGGTACGAGTACGGTTGCGCGCCCGCCGATCGGGGGAGCGACACCGGCAGCCGACCGGATGGCGACACGCGGCCGCTCAGCACGGCGGCGACGGCCGGTCCTCCCTCCTCCCCGGGGAAGAACGACTGCAGCACGGCTGCCGGACGCGGATGCTCCGGCCGCGCGGCATCAATGCCGGAACCGGCGGCCGCGGCAGACGAGTTCACGGCTCCGAGCCCCGCCGTCATACCGGTCGCGGTCTCGCGGTGCGGCAGCGCCCAGTCGAGCACGTAGGGGCGACCCGTGAGCGCGACCACGACGACCGGCGTCCCCGTCGCGACGACGGCCTCGACCAGCGCGCGTTGCACGCCGGGCAGCTCCAGCGAGTCGACGTCGTTGCCCTCGCCCACGGTGCCGCGGCCGAACAGCCCTGCCCGGTCGCCGACCACGACGATCGCGACATCGGCGGCTGCGGCGTCGGCGACCGCGGCGGGGAAGCCACTGCGGTCCTCGCCCTCGACGTCGCAGCCGGGCGTGCGCGTGAACGTCGCGGTCGGAAGCGCGGCACGGAGCCCGTCGAGCACGGTCGGCAGGTCGATGCCGGCCGGTGTGTCCGGGTGGTGCGCGAGCACGTGGTTCACGAAGGAATAGCAGCCCATCAGCGCCTCGGCGCTGTCGGCGTTCGGCCCGATCACCGCGATGCGCGGCGATCCCGACGGGTCGAGCGGAAGCAGTCCGTCATTGCTCACCAGCACGATCGACTCCTCGGCCAGACGGCGCGCGAGCGCACGATGCGCGGGGGAGTCCAGGTCGACCGTGTCGGGCGCGGCATTCGTGAAGTCAGCACCCGTGAAGTCGGCATCCAGCAGACCCAGCTCCTCCTTCTGCGCGAGCACGCGGCCGACAGCGCGGTCCAGGATGCCCTGGTCGAGCGCCCCGTCGCGCACCTGCGCGGCGAGTGTCGTGTAGGCGTCGGGGGAGGGCAGTTCGACGTCGATCCCTGCGGTGATCGCGAGTGCTGCGGCCTGCGCCTGGTCCGCCGCGACGTGATGCATGGTGCGCAGGAAGTCGACGGCGAAGTAGTCCGAGACCACGACTCCGTCGAAGCCCCAGCGGCCGCGCAGCACCTCGTCGAGGTAGTACGGGTCGGCCGCGACCGGTACTCCGTCGATGTCGGTGTACGAGTTCATGACGCTGCGCACCCCGCCCTCGCGCACCGCCATCTCGAACGGAGGGAGCAGCACATCCTCGATCTCGCGCCGTCCGGCCGACACCGGGGCGTGATTCCGCCCGGCGCGCGAGGCGGAATAGCCCACGAAATGCTTGAGGGTCGCGTGCACGCCCTCCGACTGCATGCCGCGCACGTACGCGGTGCCGATCGTCCCGACCACGAGCGGGTCCTCCGCGATGCACTCGTCGACGCGCCCCCACCGCGGATCACGGATGACATCGAGCACCGGTGCCAGACCCTGATGGATGCCGAGATCGCGCATCGACGACCCGATCGCCCTGCCCACCTCCTCGACCAGGTCCGGATCGAACGAGGCCCCCCAGGCGAGCGGAGTGGGGAACGTGGCGGCCTGCCAGGCGGCGAGCCCGGTGAGGCACTCCTCATGCACCAAGGCGGGGATACCGAGCCGAGTCTCCTTCTGCAGGCGCGCCTGCTCCTTCCACAGCCACTGCGCGCGCTCGATCGGATCGACCGGACGCGTGCCGTAGACACGCGTCAGGTGGCCGAGGCCGTGCGCGGTCGCCTCCTCGTACCGGGTGGAGGTCTTCTTCTCCCCGGCCATCGGCGCAACGAGCTCATCACCCTGGTCCACCCAGAATCCGACGAGCTGCGCCTGCTTCTCCTCGAGTGTCATCTGCTCGACGAGATCCTCCACACGTGCGGAGAATCGGGGCCGGGGTGTGGGGGAGAACACATCCATCTCTTTCTGTGGGGTTTCGACCGACATGCTCAGCCCTTGACCGCGCCGGTCAGGCCGCCGACGATGCGGCGTTCGAACAGGCTGAAGAAGATCAGCGCGGGGATCATCGACAGCGAGGTGAAGGCGAGCACCTTCGCGGTGTCGACCGAGTACTGCGAGGCGAAGGACTGCACCCCCAGCGGCAGGGTGAAGGCGGCGGCGTCGTTCAGGACGAACAGCGGCAGCAGGTAGCCGTTCCAGCTCCCGATGAAGGCGAGGATGCCGGTCGTGATCACTCCGGGGATCGACAGGGGCAGCACCATCCGCCAGAAGAAGCCGATCCGGCTGCATCCGTCGATGAATGCGGCCTCCTGGATCTCATCGGGGATCGCCCGCAGGAACGGCACGAGGATGATGATCGTGGTCGGCAGCGCGAAGGCGATCTGCGGCAGGATCACCCCGCCGAGCGAGTTCATGAGCCCGAGGCTGCGCACCACGATGTACAGCGGTGTGATCGCGACGGTCAGGGGGAACATGAGCCCGGCGGCGAAGAACGCGTAGAGCACACCGCGACCGGCGAACCGGTAGCGGGCGAGCACGTAGGCGGCCATGAGGCCCAGCGCGACCACACCGATCGTGGTGGCGAGAGCGACGATCGTGGAGTTGAGCACCTGCCGCCAGAACACGCCGCCCGTGATCACGTCGAAGTAGTTCGAGAACACCCAGGGCTGCGGCAGGCCCGACGGGTCCGTCGTGATCTGTGCGTTCGTGCGGAACCCGCCGATGATGATGTACGCGATCGGCGCGAGCATCAGCCCGACCACGATCAGCGCCACGAAGTACACCGTGGGGTTCGCCCACGGCAGAGGGGCTTTCGCGGGCCTGCCAGGACGATCGCGGCGTCCCGGTCGCTGGGTGACGAGCAGAGACGTGGCGGTCATCGTGTGGTCCTCTTCTTCCGTGCGGATGCTCCGGTCAGAGCGCCCTCCGTGTCGCGCTTGAGGACGGCGCGCTGATAGATCAGTGCGACGACCAGCGAGATCAGGAAGAGCACGACGGCGACGGCGTTGCCGTATCCGAAGTTGCCGGCGTTACGGCCCTCCGAGACCATGTAGGTCGCCATGGTCGACGTGCCGGCGGTGGAGGCGATGTACTGCCCCCAGATGATGTAGACGAGGTCGAACAGCTGCAGCGATCCGATGATCGACAGGAACGCCCAGATGCGCAGCGTCGGGGCGAGCAGCGGCAGGGTGATGCGCCACTGGATCTGCCAGTACGACGCGCCGTCGATCGCGGCCGCCTCGTGCAGCTCTTCCGGGATGCCCTGGAGCCCGGCGAGGAAGAGGATGACGGCGAACCCGACGTACTTCCAGGTGATGATCACCATGAGCGTCCAGATGGCGATGTCGGGGTTCGACAGCCAGTCGTTCGCGAGGAACCCCAGCCCCATGTTCTTCAGCAGGTCGTTGAATGCGCCGCTGGTCTGCAGCATCAGGCTCCAGCCCGTGCCGACGACGACCTCGGAGATCACGTAGGGGATGAAGATCAGCACGCGGATCAGCGACTGACCGCGCATGCGGCGGTTGAGCAGCAGGGCGAGGAGGATCGCCGCTGGGCCCTGCAGCACGAGCGAGAACACCAGGATGAATCCGTTGTGCAGCAGTGCGTCGTGGAAGAGCGGATCCTGGAGGATCGTCAGGTAGTTCTTCAGGCCCACGAAGTCGGTGGGCGGACCGTATCCCTGCCAGCTGAAGAAGCCGTAGTACGCGGCCATCAGCACCGGGAAGATGACGAAGGCGAGGAAGACGAGCAGGGCGGGCCCGGCCAGAAGGATCACTTCCAGCCGGGCGGCCGCCTCATGCCTTCGCTGCGGCATCCTGAACGGCCTTGACGATGTCCTCCGGGGTTCCCTGACCGGCGAGCATGCTGACGACCGCGACGTTCAGCGCGTTTCCGACGTTCTGTCCGTACACGGTGTCGAGCCACTGGGAGGCGTACGGTGCCGCGTTGTACGCCTCGAGGATCGACTGCAGGTAGGGCTCGGTCACAGCCTCCTGGGCGACGGTGTTGACCGGGGGAGCGTTGAACGCCTTGTAGTACGCGGTCTGCACGTCGGAGGTGCCGAGGAAGTTCAGGAAGTCCACGCACGCAGGTGGAGCATCCGCCGAGCAGGAGTAGCCGTCGACACCGCCCATCATCGATCCGGGCTGGCCCTCGCCGCCGTCGACCTCGGGGAACGGGAACCACGCCAGATCGGCGAGCGGCTTCTGGTCGGGAGTCAGCGATCCGATCACACCCGGGTTCCAGGCGCCCATGAGCTCCATGCCGGCCTGGTGGTTCGCGATGAGACCGGCCGAGCTGCCGGCGCCCTGCTGGGCGGTGGTCGTGAGGAATCCGGCGTTGAACGGCTCCGTGGCCGCGAAGGACTGCAGATCCTCGCCAGCGCGGATCCAGCAGTCGTCGTCGAAGTTCATCTCGTCCGCCGCCTTCGCGAGCGTCTCGGCGCTGCACTCGCGCAGCGCGAGCCAGTAGTACCAGTGCGCCGCGGGCCAGGCATCCTTCGCCCCGAGCGCGACCGGCTCGATGCCCGCGTCCTTGAGCTTCTCGGTCGCCGTCTCGAGCTCGTCGAGCGTGGTGGGGTTGTCGGTGATGCCGGCCTCGTCGAACAGGTCCTGGCTGTAGAACAGCCCGCCGGGGAGCACGGCGACGGGCATCGCGTAGATCTTGTCGTCGAGGCTGCTGGCGGAGTAGGCGGCATCCGAGATCTCGTCAGCGGCGCCGCCCGTGATCGAATCCGTCAGGTCCTTGAGCTGACCGGCCTTGACCATCGCGGCCATCTTGCCGCCGCCCCGCTGCAGGAAGATGTCGGGGGCGTCGCCCGAGTTCAGCGCGGTCTGCAGCTTGCCGTCGAGATCCTCGTTCTGGATGGACTGGATCTCGATCGTCACGCCGGGGTTCGCCTTCTCGAAGTCGGCGACGGTCTGCTCCCAGAACTCCACTCCGGGGCCGGTGGTCGAGTTGTGCCAGAGGGTCATCGCGGCATCGCCGCCCTCCTCCGGGGTGCTGGCCGTGCATCCGCTCAGGGCGAGTGCTCCGATGGCCGCGATCGCGGCCGCGGAGGCAAGGGGGCGCCTTCTGCTGTTCATGTGATCGTTCTCCTCATCGAGAGTTGCGCCGCGTCGGTGCAGGCGCCGCGGCAGCAAGGGTGAGACCGCGTCGGGATGCAGTCTCCTGGCGATCCACGGAGTCGTCAAACGTTTTCGAAAACAGTTTCCGCACGCGGGTGATCCGCGGTTACGCTGAGGCATCATGACCGGTCGCACCACCATCCACGACGTCGCCAAAGCCGCGGGCGTGTCGGTGTCGACGGTCTCGAAGGCCGTCAACGGACGGTACGGGATCGCCGATGCGACGGTGCGGCGCGTACTCGATGTGGTGCAGGAGCTCGGCTACGAGTCGAGCCTGGTGGCGAGCAGCATGCGGGCGCGGCGAACCGGTGTGATCGGCGTGCTGCTCGCCGATTTCGAGCCGTTCAGCGCCGAGATCCTGAAGGGCGTGGGCTCCGCGGTGCACGACACCGCATTCGATCTGCTGGCGTACAGCGGCTCACATCGCGGGGCGGGAGAGGGGTGGGAGCGACGCTCGTTGAGTCGGTTGTCCGGCACGCTGATCGATGCGGCGATCATGGTCACCCCGACCGTGGTCGGCGCGTCGACGGAGATCCCCGTGGTCGCGATCGATCCGCACACCGGACGCGCCGATCTCCCCACGGTCGAATCCGACAGCTTCGGCGGGGCGCTCACCGCCACCCGGCACCTCCTCGACCTCGGTCATCGCCGTGTCAGCTTCCTCGGTGGGCGCCCCGACCTGCGATCGGCGGGGCTGCGAGATGCCGGCTATCGACGGGCACTCGCGGATGCCGGCATCGCGGTCGATCCCGATCTGATCCGCGCCGGTCGATACGAGCTCGAGACGACCAGGGACTCCGCGCGCCTCCTGCTCGCCGGTCCCTCACGCCCGACCGCGGTGTTCGCGGCGAACGACCTCTCCGCGATCGCGGTGATCGACGTCGCGCACGAGCTCGGGTTGCGTGTGCCGGAGGACCTCTCGGTGATCGGGTTCGACGATGTGCCCGAGGCCACGCGCCGCGCTCTTCCACTCACCACGATCCAACAGCCGATGCGGCGGCTGGGAAGCGTCGCCGCGACCATGGTCTTCGACCTGCTCGCCGGTCGCCCGGTCGAGCAGATGCACGTGACACTGCCCACCCGGCTCGTGGTGCGCGCGACGACCGCACCGCCCGCGCCGTGTGCCGGGTGACGTGGGGCAGAGCGTTGCCCGTCGGCGCTGTCCTCGTTCGAGAGGTCGCTCGTTCGAGAGGTCGCTCGTTCGAGAGGTCGCTCGTTCGAGGGGGCGCAGATGGTCGATACCAGGGGGCTGAGGCGACCATTCGCGACCCCTCTCTCAGGTGAGGCGTCGCACATGGTCGCTACGAGAGTGCCATGGCGACCATGTGCGACCACTCACGCTCGTGCGAGGCGGCAGCGGCGCGCGCTCAGGTTCCGGTGACCTCGCGCACGTGCGCGAGGGCCGGCTCTGCGAGCGCCGCAGACAGGCGCGTGAACTCCTCGATGCTGCGGCGCCCTGGCCAGTCGGCCGGCAGCATCGACGACGGCAGACCGGGGTCGACGTAGGGCAGCACGCGCCAGGCATCGAGCAGCCGTACATAGGCGGCGAACGGTTCGTCGGGCAGCGTCGCGAGCGAGCGCTGGAACTCCTCGTGCTCGGCGCGCAGCGCATCCAGATCCCACCACGTCGCCGCCGCCTCGGCGAGCGGAACGGCAGTGCGCGGGGCGGATGCCGGGAACAGCGTCGCCCACTGCCGGGCGTCGAGATCGTGCAGGATCTGCTCGACCTCGTCCTGCAGGTGCCCGGGGCAGATCCACAGGGCGGGTGAGACGGTACCCGCGCCGATCCACTGCAGACGGCGACGCAGCTGATGCCGCACGCTGCGGGCGCTCTCCGGAATCGAGAACGACACCAGGCACCAGGGGTCGTCGTCGTGCATCTCCCGCACGGCGAAGATGCGCCGATCACCGCGCTCGAGCATCGGCACCGCCGCCGGATTCAGACGGTAGCCGATCGTGCCCTCGCGCTCGGCGAGCAGCAGTCCCCTCTGCTTCAGGCGGGTGATGACCGTGCGCGCCTGCGGAGCGGGGATGCCGAGGTCGCCGGCGAGGGTCACCAGATCGGCCGCGGAGATCCAGCCGCCGAGCGGCCGCAGGAACAGCCCCACCACGGTGCGCAGCAGCGAGACCGTGCTTCCGGGACGCGCATCGATGTCGTCCCGCACGGGGTCGATCGGCGGCACCGTCATCCTGCGCGCAGGGCGTCGCGGATCGCCAGCACTCCGATCACGGTCTCGGCATGCGAGGTGCTGAGGGGGGACAGCCCGAGTCGGATGCCGTCGGGGAAGCGGAAGTCGGGGATGATCCCGTCGGCCCAGAGGCGCTGCGTCACGGCGCGGAAATCGGGGTGGCCGATCGTGACGTGTCCGCCGCGCAGCGCGGCATCGCGGGGACTCAGCAGTCGGACACCGAGCGGTGCGAGCAGATCGTCATAGGCCTGCACGGCGAAGTCGGTCAGCGAGATCGACTTGTCGCGCACCTGCTCGATCGTGGAGAGCTCGATCAGGTCGAGCATCCCCTGCATCGCGAGCATCGAGGTGATCGGCGGCGTGCCGCTCAGCAGTTGGCGGATGTCGCCGGCCGGCACGTACTCGGAGCCCATCGCGAAGATGTCGGCCGCGCTCCACCACCCCTGGATCGGCTGGCGCAGCACGCCCTGCAGGCCCGTGCGCAGGTACGCGAAGGCCGGAGAGCCCGGGCCGCCGTTCAGGTACTTGTAGGTGCAGCCGACGGCCAGGTCGACGCCCCACGCATCGAGCTGCATCGGCACGACACCCGCGGAATGGCACAGATCCCACATCATCAGGGCGCCGGCGGCGTGCACGGCATCGGTGATCGCGGGCATGTCGGCCAGGGCGCCCGAGCGGTAGTCGACGTGGCTCAGCGAGACGAGCGCCGTGCGCTCCGACACGACCGCTGCGATGTCGTCGACGCTGACGCCGTGCACCGGGTCGGGGTCGATCCACCGCAGCGTCATGCCGGTCTCGGCGGCGACGCCCTCCGCCAGGAAACGGTCGGTGGGGAAGTTGCCCGCCTCGATCACCAGCTCGGTGCGGGCGGGGTCGGCCGCGGCGGCCGCGCGCATCAGCTTGTAGATGAGCACGCTCGTGGAGTCGGCGACCACGGTCTGCCCGGCCGCTGCGCCGAGGGCGACGCGGCCGATCCGGTCGCCGAGCTCCATCGGCAGCGCCATCCACTGCTCGTCCCACGAGCGGATCAGACGCGTGCCCCAGTCGCCGCGCACGAAGTCGGCGAGCTGCTCAGGAACATGTCGCAGCGGACGACCGAGCGAGTTGCCGTCGAGATACGCGCTCACTCCGGGCGCATCCGCGAAGGCGGCGCGGTGGGACTGCAGCGGGTCGGCGGCATCGAGCGCGCGGGCGCGGTCGAGGAGGATGCTGTCGATGGGGTCGGTCATGTCACACCTTCAGATCGGCGGGGGTCAGTGGGCGGGCGTGCAGGGGGTCGGCGGTTTCCGGGGTGGTGCCGCTGAGGAACAGGAGGCGGGTGCCGGGGCCGCGCGGATCGACCGGCGCGAGTGCGCGCAGGAGTGCGGCGTCGTCGAGCCCGGCGTCGCGGAGAGCCCGGAGCTCGGTGCCGTTCAGGCCGACGGGTGTGGGCCCGTTGCCCATATCGGTGCCGTAGAGCACGGTGCCACCGGCCGCGTGGAAGCGGCGGATGTTGTGGAGGGCGACGGTCAGGTCGGCTCCGCCATGGATCGCGAGCGTGGAGATCCACGAGGCGGAGGCCGCCTGATCCGCGATCTCCTCATCGTCGAGTCGCTCCGTGAACGGCGCGTGCGCCAGGCGCGCGGCGCCGAGGCGGACGACGCGTTGCGCCTCCCCGCGGCCCTCCGCATGGGCGACGACGTCGAGTGCGTGCGCGGCGGCGAGATCGACGATCGTGCGGAACAGGTCGTCGTCGAACACCGGGCCCGCGCTGCCGTTGCTCGCGACCTTGATGCAGGAGGCCCCGGCATCCGCCATCTCGGCGACGGCTCTGGCGGCGGCATCGGCATCTGCGATCTCGCGGACCGAGCCCTCCGGCGCCCACTCACGGTCGGAGGGGTAGCCGCCCGGTGCGGTGAGGAACGCGCCGGCGAAGTCGATCTGGACGGGGTGCGGCGCGGGAGGTGTGCACAACTCCTCAAAACCGTCAGCTCCGGGGCCGGAAACGGGGCCAGCCGTCGAGCCGGGGGCCTCCGGGCCGGTGGCTTTTGAGGAGTTGTGAACGGCCAGCTGCGCGACCACGGCCGGATTCGCGCCCAGATCGAGCACGCGGCCGAGCGGAGAACCGGCCAGGAGTGCGTGATCGACGAGCTGCAGGTGCACGTGGTGGTCGGTGAAGCCGCCCGTGATCACGCCGTCGAGTCGGGGCAGCTCGGGCGAGGGGCGCTCGTCGCGCAGCGCCGGGCGCCCGTCGACGCAGTCGATCACACCGTCGCGCCATTCCTCGCCGTCGAAGAACGTCACGGCGTTCATCAGCCGCCGAGCTCCGTGCGCACCGTGTACAGCTCGGGGAAGAACGTCAGCTCCAGGGCGCGCTGCAGGAAGCCGGCGCCGCTCGATCCGCCCGTCCCGACCTTCATGCCGATCGTGCGCGTCACCGTCTTCAGGTGCCGGAAGCGCCAGAACTGGAAGTTGTCCTCGAGGTCCACCAGGTCTTCGCACGCTTCGTAGAGGTCCCAGTACCGATTCGGATCCTGATAGATCTCGCGGATCGCGGGCACGAGCGCCGCCGTCTCGCGGTAGGGCTCGCGCACGTCGCGTTCGAGGATCTCGACCGGGATGGGCAGCCCACGACGGGCGGCGAAGCGCAGGAACTCGTCGTACACCGTGGGCTTCTCCCACTCGGCGGTGAGCAGGGCGAGGTTCGCGGGGTGATCGCGGAACACGCTCAGCATGCGTTCGTTCTTGTTGCCGAGGGCGAACTCCACCGCCCGGTACTGCACCGACTGGAATCCGGAGGAGTTGCCCAGCGCGCCGCGGAACTGCGCGTACTCGGTGGGAGTAAGGGTCGCGAGCACCGACCACTGCTGCGTCATCACGTCCTGGATGCGCTTGACCCGCGCGATCCGCTTGAGCGCCTCACGCAGGTCGTCGCTGGCGAGCAGCTCGCGCGCGGACGACAGTTCGTGCAGCAGCTGCTTGAGCCAGAGCTCGGTGGTCTGGTGCTGGATGATGAACAGCAGTTCGTCGTGGTGCTCGGGCACGCTGACCGGATTCTGCGCGGTGAGCAACTGGTCGAGCGACAGGTACGACCCGTAGGTCATGCGTCCGGACAGGTCGGTGACGATGCCCTCTTCGAGTGCGCGCTCGTTCTCAGTGCTCATGGGGTGAATATATCACCATCGTGGCGAGCGTCACAGTAGTGAAATGTTTACCGCGAGGATGTCGGTGCGGCTGTTGACTCCGCTCCGGTCTCTACGCTCGCCTGTGCGATGCGGTCGCGCCGGGCTGCCAGGAAGCCATCGATCGTCACGCGGATCAGGATATTGACCGCGGCGACCGCCAGGAACACGAGAACGATGGACCCGAACGCAATACCGAGCCAGAACGGGATCACGAAGAGCCCGTACATGATCGACCCGTTGTCCATGCGCCGAGTGTATCCCCGCGACTCCGAGCTGTCAGAGGCGGGGCGTGCGCGGCGGGGGCACGCGCCGTGCACCGGGAGCGCCGCTCGCCTCGAACGCTGCCGCGAGCCGCAGCAGAGCGGAGTCGTCGTACGCGCGCCCGGCGAACGTGAGTCCGATCGGCATGCCGATGTCGTGCATCACGCCCATCGGCACCGTCACCGTCGGGACGCCGAGATGCCGCACGGCGAGGTTGCCGTTCGCGATCCACACCCCGTTGCGCCAGCCTCGATCGGCGGACGCCGGGTTCACGTCCATGTCGGCCGGTCCCACGTCGGCGACCGCGGGGAACACGACGGCGTCGAGCCCGAGCTCGTCCATCCATGCCTCCAGGTCGCGCCGCCGCGTCTCCTCGAGTCCGCGCAGCCCGTCGGCGAGTTCGGGCATGTCGTTGATTCCGGTGCCCGGATTTCGACGCACCCAGTCCGGATACTCCGCGATGTCGTCGTCGAACCCCGTGTAGCGGTCGGGGAGGGCGCCGTCCGGATGCGGGAAGATCGTCGCCCCGTCGACGTCGGCGAGCGTGCGCAGCGCGGGGTCGCCGTTCGCCTGCAGGAAGTCCTCCCAGCCCCACGCCGAGAGGTCGACGATCTCGCGCCTCAGGTACGCGGGGGTCACGATTCCGCGGGTCGCGATCGTCGGTGCGCCGCTGCGATCGCCCTCGTAGTTCGACACCACCGGGAAATCCACCTCGACCACGGTCGCGCCGGCTGCTTCGAGATCGCGGCGGGCGTCGTTCCAGCGCGCGATGATCGAGGCGCGGGTCTCGATGGGATGTCCGGTCGGCCCGCCGATGCCGGGAGCCGCACCGCTGCCGGCATCCGGATCGGCGTTGATGTACATGCGGGGGATGCCGATGCGGATGCCATCGAACGAGGCGTCGGCGGCGAGTGCGGCGTACGAGGCCGGGCGCACGGCCGAGGCGGCGGGCAGCGGCACCCACGACTGGGCGCGCCAGAAGTCGCCTCGGGTCTCGTCGTCGTCGGCCACGATCACGTCGAGCACCTCGAGCAGGTCCGCCATGCTGCGGGTGTGCGGAACCACGACGTCCATCGTCGGCACGAGCGGCCAGTTGCCGCGCACCGAGATAACGCCGCGCGACGGGGTGTAGGCGCACAGCGAGTTGTTGGTCGCGGGGCCGCGGCCGCTCGACCAGGTCTCTTCTCCGAGACCGAAGGCGCCGAAGCTCGCCGAGGTCGCCGTGCCGGAGCCGTTCGACGACCCCGAGGCGAACGGCGCGGTCAGCCAGTCCGCCGAGTACGGGCTCTCGGCGCGCCCGTAGACGCCGCGCTGCATCCCGCCGTTCGCCATCGGGGGCATGTTCGTCAGGCCGAGGCAGATCGCACCGCCCGCCCGCAGCCGGGCGATCGTGAAGGCGTCGCGCTGGGCGACGAGCCCGGCGAACGCGGGGCTGCCGGCCGCCGCGGTGAGGCCCCGCACCAGATAGCTGTCCTTGGCCGTGTACGGGATGCCGTCGAGAGGGCCGTGGGTCTCGCCGCGCGCGCGTCGCTCGTCGGAGGCGGCGGCCTCGGCGCGCGCGTCGGGGTTGCGCACCACGACCGCGTTCAGCGCCGTCGCGGTCTCAGGCCCGTCGTAGGCGTCGATGCGCGCGAGATAGGCGTCGACCAGGTCGGCCGCGGTGACGCTGCCGGCATCGAGTGCCCGCCGCAGTTCGGCGATCGACGCCTCGACGACGTCGAACATCAGCGCGTTCCGTCGAGTGCCGGCTGCTGCTGCGTGATGCAGTGGATGCCGCCGCCGCGGTCGAACAGCGGGCGCGCATCGACGGTGACCACGCGCCGGCCGGGGTACGCGTCCGACAGGATCTCGCGCGCCGCGGCATCCGCCCGCTCGTCACCGAACCCGCACGCCACCACGCCGTCGTTCGTGACGAGATGGTTGACATAGCTCCAGTCGACCGGTCCCTCGTCGTCGCGCAGCGTGGCCGGGGCGGGCAGGTCGATGATCTCGAAGCGGCGGCCCGCGGCATCCGTCTGCCGGGAGAGGTGCTCGCGCAGTTCGCGGGTCACGAGGTGGTCGGGGTGGTCGGGGTTCTGCTGGTCGTGGAGCAGCAGCCGCCCGGGCGAGACGATCGTGGCGACGATGTCGACGTGGCCGTTCGTGCCGAAGTCGTCGTAGTCGCGGGTGAGTCCGCGGGGGAGCCAGACGGCGGTGGTCGCGCCGATCGTGCGTGCCATCTCGGCCTCGACGCGCTGGCGATCGGCGTAGGGGTTACGGCGCGGATCGAGCTGCACGGTCTCGGTGAGCAGCACGGTCCCCTCGCCGTCGACGTGGATGCCGCCACCCTCGTTCACGAGCGTCGAGCTCACGAGTTCGGCACCGACCACATCGGCGATGATGCGGGCGTGCTGGGCGGCCTTGCGCCACTCCGCCCAGTCGGGAGCACCCCAGCCGTTGAAGATCCAATCGACCGCGCCGAGCACGCCGGGGCGCTCGGCATCGACCACGAACGTCGGTCCGGCGTCGCGCATCCAGAACTCGTCGACCGGGGCTTCGATGATCTCGATGCTCCCGCTCAGCATGCGCCGCGCGCGGGCCAGTTCGCTCGGATCGACGAGCATGCTCACCGGTTCGAACTCCGCGACCGCGTGCGCGACGGCCGTCCAGGTGGCGTAGCCCTCCTCGCGCTCGGCGTCGCTCGCGCCGAGGGTCTCGCCCTCGGCGGGGAACGCCATCCAGGTGCGGTCGTGACGTGCGGTCTCCGCGGGCATGCGCCAGCTCATGGGGATCTCCTCGCTGCCGAGTGGACTCTATTGAACATGTGATCAACAGCTGTTACGGTAGCCCTTGATGAAGACCACGTCAACAGGTACGACTCCCCGGCGTATGTCGCCCGAGGAGCGCGATCGCTCGATCCTGCGGGGGGCGATCGCGCACGCCCGCGAGAGTGGGCTCGAGAGCCTGAGCGTGCGCGCGGTCGCCGCGCGCGTCGGCGTCACGCCGGCCCTGGTGGCGCACTACCGGCCGGGTATGGACTCGTTCGTCGCCGAGGTGTTCGGAGTGATCGTGGCCGCCGAGCGCGACGAGGTGATCGCCGCACTCGACGACTCCGACGATGTGCGCGGCAACCTGCTCGGACTCATCGACACACTGCTCGACACAGCGCGTGACGACGTCACACTCATCTGGGTGCAGGCGTGGGCACTCGGCACCCGCAACGCCGCACTCGCCCAGCGCGTGCGTCAGGAGATGGACGGCTGGCAGAGCGCCTTGGAGCAGGTCTTCGCCCGTGCCGCGGCATCCGGTCAGATCGCTGCGGGGCGCGCCGACACCGCGGCCTGGCTGCTGCTGGCGATGGTCGACGGCATGAACGCCCACTCGCTGGTGAAGTGGGCGCCGCGCGACCGTGCCGATCTCGCCCGACGCGCGCTCTCGGCCGTGCTCGACGGCTCTCTTCCCAATACGACCTCCCTCGACAAGTAAGGAACGCCCATGGATGCTGTGCGCATGCACGCGGCCTCGCCCGAATCGACCGCGATCATCGATGCCGTCCTCGACTACTCCCGCCGGCGGATGCTGGCGGCAGACGTGCCGCTCGACAAGCCGCAGAGCGAGGCCGAGTTGAACAGGCTCGTCGGTCCGACGATCACCGACGCCGGGCTCGGCGCCCCGCGTGCGCTGAGCGTGTTCGAGCACATCCTGGCCCCCGCCTGCCTGACCACGAGTCATCCGCTGTACCTGTCGTTCATCCCGACAGCCCCGACCATGGCGGCGATCGCGTTCGACCTCGTGGTGTCGGCATCCGGGCTCTACGGAGGCAGCTGGCTGGAGGGCGCCGGCGCCGTGCACGCCGAGAACGAGGTGCTGGCGTGGCTCGCCCGCGAGTTCGGCCTGCCCGAGACCGCGGGAGGGGTGTTCGTGCAGGGCGGCACGATCGGCAACCTCTCGGCACTGGTCGCGGCGCGCGAATCAGCGAAGGAACGCCTTCTCGCGCAGGGCAAGGAGCTGCCGCGGCGGTGGAAGATCGTCTGCAGCGTCGAGGCGCATTCGTCGAACAAGTCCGCCGCGAAGGTGATGGATGCCGATGTGCTCCTGGTTCCCGCGGGCGACGACGGGAGGCTGCGCGCCGAGGCCGTGCGCGAGGCCCTCGCCGCGCACGGCGACGAGATCTGCGCGGTCGTGGCGACCGGCGGATCGACGAACTTCGGCATCGTCGACGACATCGCGGGGATCGCCGCCCTCAAGGACGACTTCGACTTCTGGCTGCACATCGACGGCGCCTACGGACTCACCGCGATGCTGGCCCCCGAGGCGCGGCACATCTTCGCCGGTGTCGAGCGCGCCGACTCGGTGATCGTCGATCCGCACAAGTGGCTGTTCGCGCCGTTCGACTGCTGCGCCCTGATCTACCGAGACCCCGACAGCGGGCGGCGGGCGCACACGCAGCACGCCGAGTACCTCGACACCCTCACGGACGGCGACGACTTCAGCCCGTCGGACTACTCGATCCAGCTCACGCGGCGCCCGCGCGGACTGCCGATGTGGTTCTCGGTCGCGACCTACGGAGTGCAGGCGTATCGGGATGCCGTCAGTGCGACGCTCGCCCTCACGGCGCGCATCGCCGACGAGATCGCGCGCCGGCCGGAGCTCCGCCTGGTGCGCGACCCCGAGCTGTCGGTCGTGGTGTTCGAGCGGGATGGGTGGGAACGCGCCGACTACGACCGGTGGTCCGCCGCGTTGCTCGACTCGCAGCGTGCGTTCGTGGTTCCCAGCTCGCACGCCGGACGCCCCAACACGCGCTTCGCCATCCTCAATCCACTGACGACGTTCGACGACCTGGTCGGCATCCTCGACACGATGAAGTAGCCCCCCCGGGGTCGGCCTGGTGTTGAGGGTAGGCGCCTGGTGTTGACGTAGGCGAAGTCGCGAGTGTAGGCCGATTCGCGCGATTTCGTCCTACGCCCGCGACTTCACCTACCTTCGGTCACGCTCCCCGGTGCCGGTGCCGGTGCCGGTGCCGGTGCGCGGTGCGCCCGTGTTGGTTCACCGTGCAGGGAGAAGTGCCGGATGCAGGGAGGATGCGGCAGGTTCGCCCGGCATCCGGGCTTCCTCCATGCATCCTGTTCGCTCCACCGCTGTTCGCTCCGCCGCTGTTCGCTCAGTCGGCCCAGCGGCACCGCGGCCCAGATCGCACCGCGGCACCACCAGGGGTCAGCGCGGGGTGTGGGTGTTCAGGAAGTCGATGGTCTTCTGCAGGGCGGTCTGCGCATCGGGCATGTCGAGGTGGAACTGGTACTCGTGCGGCAGGGCGGGCTCGTGCGGCGCGGGCCAGAACTGTGTGGTCACGTCGACGCCGAGCTCGTCGAGCCGCTGGGCCATCGGGATCGACTGCAGCCAGGTCAGCCCGTCGCCGTTGCCGCCTGAGATGTAGGTCGTGGGGAAGTCGGCGGTGACCCAGTCGACGGTCGACATGGTCGCTCCGGTCGAGTCCTCCGCCCAGGTCTTGGTGCCCGAGTATGCCCACATCGCCGACTTGAATCCCCAGCCCGCGATGCCGTCGAGGCGGGCGAGGGCCGCGAGGTCGTACACGCCGCAGTTCAGCACGGTCGCCACGAGCTGGTCGGCGGAGATCGCGGGCGTGATGTCCATGATCTCGGCGTAGTCCGAGCTCGTGATGAGGGTCGCCATCTGGCTGGCGAGCTGGGCGCCGGCGGAATCACCCGCGAGCACGATCTGCGCGGCATCCACTCCGAGCTCGTCGGCGTGCGCGTCGATGTAGGCGAGGGCCTCGTTGAGCTGGTTCACGGCCAGCGGATACACGCCCTCGGGGCCGATCGTGTAGTTGACGCCGATCGTCGTGTAGCCCTCGGCGGCGAGGATGCGCAGGTAGGGGTCGACGTTCTCCTTCGCCCCCGAGATCCACGCGCCGCCATGGATCCACACGATCGTGGGCAGCGGGCCGGTGGCGGATGCCGGTGCGAAGACGTCCATCGTGGTGTCGGCTCCGGCATCGCCGTACGCGACGTCGAGCTTCTCGGTGAGCGTCGTTTCGGGCAGGTGGCGGTCCATCTCGGCGGCCGTCTCATCGCCGCCCTTCGTGAACACGGCGCGGATGAGCATGGCCGAGGGCCAGGGGGTGACCGAGCCGACGACCGCGATGACCGCGACGACTCCGACCACGACCCCGAGTGCGATCTTCATGCGGTGCCACGGCCGCCGCGCCCTCTCGGTGCGATCCGGCTCAGCGTCATTCTCGCGCGCAGTCATGGAACCCCTCTCCGCGCCCCAGTGTGCCAGTATTCCGGTCACGGCATCCAGAGATCTGACCCGCGGGCATGCTGAGCGTAGGCGATCGACCGGGGGTAGGCGGCTTCCGGCGGCTTCGGCCTCCGTGGGAGTATTCGCCTACCTCCGATAGTCGCCTGCCTGGCCCCGCCTACAGCCCAGCCCCTTACAGCCCAGCCCCAACCCGCGCAGCACGGACGCGCTGCGGCGCCGGGCTCATGAGCCCGCGCGTCACGCCGGTGCGATCCAGACGTTTCGCGACGACCCGCGCGACCCAGGTCGTCGCGACGGCGCTCGCCGCGGCGAGGGGGTACACGGCGAACCGCACGGTATCCGGGGTGTCGCTTGCGAAGATCGCCTGTGCGGGAAAGGCGTACGCCAGCCCGATGACCCCGTTCGAGACGTAGAACAGCCACGCCGGCCAACGGCGGTAGAGCGTCGCGAGGAACGGCAGCTCCTGGCAGAGCCCGACCGTCGCGGTCGACAACACGGTCGAGAAGCCGTACGGCGTGAACGGCCCGATCACGAGCCCGGCGATGACCGAGGTCAGCAGCGCCATGCCCGGTCGGTGCGTGATCGACTGCATGAGCACGCCGCCGAAGAACCAGAAGCCCAGGAGCACGGTGTACAGCAGGGGAGCAGCGGCGATCGCGGCGCTGGAGAAGATGCCGAAGATCGGCAGAAGGACGATGCCGCACGCCACGCCGATCGCGGCGCAGGTGAGCAGGAGGCGAGTGCTGATGTTCTTCATGTGCGGTGCCCGTGGCGTCAGCCCGTGGCCTTCCCTTCGATCCAGTAGAGCTGCGTGAAATGGTGGCCACGGTCGAGGCCGAGATGTTCGCGGAGTGCTCCGCGCACGTTCTTGATGAGTGTCTTCTCGCCGGCTCCCCAGGCGTAGACGCCCTCGGCCGGTGCGACGGATGCGCGGATGGCGCGGGCGAGCGCCGTGCCCCGATCGCCCTCCCGCACCACCCACTCCCAGGTGCCGCGTTCCCGCTCGATGCGGGGCAGTGCGGCACGGTCTTGGTGCTCCTCCTCGAGGAACACGTGGGTCTCGATCTCGGGCGGGACCGATTCCAGCCAGGTGTTGATGGCGGGCAGCGCGGTCGCGTCGCCCGCGAGCACCAGTGTGGTGGTGCCGTCGGGGATGTCGATCCTCGCTGGGGTGAGCGCGGCTTCGATGCGCTCACCGACGACGACGCGCTTCGCCCAGTCGCCCGCGGGGCCCGCCACGTCGTGCAGCACGAAGTCCAGGCTGAACGTGCGCGCGGCGGCATCCACGCGCACGAAGGTGTACCCGCGCTGGACTACGAAGCCCTCACCCTTGGCCGGATGCGGCACCCACAGGCGCAGCCACAGTGTCGGGAACACGTCGAGAGTGTCGGTGAGCGTCGGCGTGCGGAACGTGATGCGCCGATACCAGGGCGTGAAGTCGTGCACCTCGACGACCTCGACCTCGTGGTTCGCGATGCGCATCAGGCGCATCATCCCGCGCTGCCAGTTGCCGGCCATCAGCGCACCACCGTCGCCGATCGCACCACCGGGATCGCGGTCGTGGCAGGGGCGGCATCGGCGTGAACGGATGCCGGCGTCAATCGCCATCCGGATGCCCGAGAGCGTTCGTTCCAGAAGTCCGCATAGCGTCCTCCCGCAGCCAGCAGCTCGTCATGCGTGCCGCGCTCCACGATGCGGCCCCGGTCGAGGAACAGGATCTGGTCGGCGTGCTGGATGGTCGACAGCCGGTGGGCGACGACCATCACGGTCTTGTCGCGGGTGAGTTCGTGGATGCCGCGCACCACGGCCGCCTCGTTCTGCGGATCGAGCGCGCTCGTGGCCTCGTCCAGCAGCACGATGGGGGCGTTCTTGAGCAGGGCGCGAGCGATCGAGACGCGCTGGCGCTCGCCACCCGACAGCGAGGTGCCGCCCTCGCCGACGTTGGTGTCCCATCCGTCGGGCAGCCGCTCGACGATCTCGTCGACGCGGGCGACCTCGGCGGCCCGCGCGATCTCGTCGGCTGAGGCATCCGCCCGACCGATCCGCACGTTCTCGGCGATCGACTGATGGAACAGGTACACGTCCTGGAAGACGAGCGAGAACTGCTCCATGAGCGTGGTCGACGGATACTCCGAGATGGCGTGCCCGCCGACCTCGATGCGCCCCTCGCCGACGTCGTAGAAGCGCGATGCGAGACGCAGCAGCGTGGTCTTGCCGCTTCCGCTCGGACCCACCAAGGCGGTCGTGGTGCCGGCCGGCACGGCGAACGAGACCCCGTCGATGACCGGCTCACCATCGACGTACCCGAAGGTGACGTCGTCGAAGCGCACACCGGCATTGCGCGGCTGTACGGGCGTCGACGACTCCGGCAGCGTGGGCTCGGCGAGCAGATCGGTGATGCGGTCGGCGGCGTTGGCCGCTCCCCGCACGGCGGTCGCGAGCTCGGCCGCCTGGTTGAGCGGATCGATGAAGCGCGAGCTCACGGCGATCAGGGCGATCGCCGCCGGAACCGAGAGGGTGCCACCGGAGGCGAACGACACCACCAGGTACACCAGGGCGATGAAGGTGAGCTGCACCAGGAAGGAGAAGACGACGAGGCCGGGCACCGAGGCGAACACGAGCCCGCGTCCGACGCGGCGTTGCGCGGTCAAGGCGGCCTGCATGCCGCGGTTGCCCGTGGTCGCGGCGCCGAAGGCGCGCAGCACCGGCTGCGCCTGAGCGAACTCGATCACGCGCGAGTTCGACTCCTCGGCCGCCGCGTGCGCCCGGGTCTCGGCGCGGGAGTACACGCTCGTACCCCAGCGATTGACGAGGTACAGCAGCGGTGCGCTCACCAGCATGGCGAGGGAGACGCGCGGGTCGAGGAACAGCATGCCCACGGCGACGCCGGCCGGAACCAGGACTCCGCTGAGCAGCGGCGTCAGCAGATGTGCGAACACGCCCATCGCGTCCTTCACGCTGCTGCTGATCAGGCGGGAGACCCGACCGGCTGTGGCTGAGCCGAACCATCCCAGCGGCAGCGTGGCGATGTGGTCGCCGAGGCGGGTCTGCAGCGAGTGCATCATGCCGGTGCCGATGCGCAGCCCCAGCACGGCCTGACGGTAGCCGCACGCGAACACGATCACGACGGCTCCCGCGATGCCCGCGGTCCACCCCCAGGCCGCACCGAGGTCGCCGCGGAAGAGTGCCTCCAACAGCGGCATGAGCAGCACGTACGCCACCGACTGCGCGAGCGCGAAGACGACGATCGTCGCGAGATAGAGCGGGATCATCCCCCGATAGGGATCGGGGACCAGCCTCAGGACCTTGCGGATCATGCGTTCACCTCTGCGTTCTGACCGACTGCGTTCTGATCGACTGCGTTCTGAGCGGCTGCGTTCTGACCGCCTGCGTTCTGACCGACTGCCTGGCGTCGTTCCGGGATGTCCATCTGCTCGACCTCGCCGAGCGCCCGTTCGTTCGCCGCCCAGAGCCGTGCGAACAGTCCGTCGGCGGCGCGGAGTTCGTCCGGGGTTCCGTTCTGCACGATCCGCCCCTGGTCGAGCACCACGATCCGATCGACGTCGACGATCGTGTGCAGGCGATGCGCGATCACGAGCACGGTGCGATCCGCCACGAGCACGGCCAGCGCATCCTGGATCGCGGCCTCGGACTCGGGGTCCGCGAAAGCGGTGGCCTCGTCGAGCACCAGCACGGGAGCATCCGCCAGCAGCGCCCTGGCGATCGACAGACGCTGTGCCTCTCCGCCCGAGAGTCGGGCATCGACGCCGATCTCGGAGTGGTAGCCGCGGGGAAGTTCGAGGATGCGGTCGTGGATCTGCGCCGCGCGGCAGACGCGCTCGAGTGCGGCGTCGTCGGCGTCGGGCCGGGCGAGCAGCAGGTTCTCGCGCACGGTGCCCGCGATCAGCTGCACGTCCTGCAGCACGAAGCCGACCGCGCGGTACAGGTCGGCCGATCGCAGTGCTCGCAGATCGTGGCCGTCGAGCGTGATGCGTCCGCCGGTCACGTCGTAGAAGCGGGGCACGAGGCGTGCGAGCGTCGACTTGCCCGACCCGCTGGGCCCGACCAGTGCCGTGATGGTGCCCGGGTGCAGTTCGAGGTCGATGTTCTTCAGCACGGGGTGGCCCTCGCGGTAGCCGAAGGTCACGTCGTCGAATCGCACGATGCCGCTCGTCGGCACGGGGCCCTCGGCGGGATCGACGAGCTCCGCGGTCTCGGTCAGCTCCCACAGGCGCACGGAGGCGGCCGACGCCAGACGCAGCGCCTGCACGCCGTAGCCGAACGTGAGCACGGTGCCGCCGATGCCCAGCCCGATCAGGATGAACGGCACGAGCGACGCCGGCTCCATGAGGCCGCCACCGATCAGTCCGAGCGAGGCGAGCAGCATGAGCAGCAGCACGACCACCGGGTTGAGCAGTTGACTGCCGATGCCCTCGAGGCGGGTGATGGGGGAGACCCAGGCCTGGAAGAAAGTCGCGTAGCCGTCGACGGCGGCCTGATACCGGTGGTGGCCTTTACGGGGCTGGCCGAAGGCGCGGACGACCTGGATGCCGTCGACGAACTCGATCGTCGTCTCGCTCACCTCGGTCTGCCACGACTCGTAGGTCGCCATCTTCGCGGCGTAGCCGGAGCCCATGATGCGCGACATCACGAAGGCGTAGATGACGATCGGCACGAGCAGCAGAAGGGCGAGACGCCAGTCGACGAGGAGCAGGTAGCCGAAGGTCGCCAGCGGCAGGGTGAGTGCGCCGACGAACTCGAGTCTCGCGTGCGCCACGAGGTAGTGCAGGGCATCGACGTCGTTCTGCAGGAGCTTCTTCACCTCGCCGGAACTGCGTTCGGTGAACCACCCCAGGGGTACGCGGGAGAGCTTGGCGGCCAATAGCTGCCGCAGCGTGAACTGGTGCTCGGCGTCGATCAGGTGCGACCAGAGCAGCGCACCGGACTGCAGGAGTCCGCGCACGCCGAGGATGCCGAGGGCGGTGAGCAGCAGGCCCCAGACGCGCGACCAGTCCGGGGTGCCGGCGAGCAGTTCGCGGCAGACCTCGGCGATCAGGATGAAGGGGACGACGGCGCACAGCGAGGCGACGGCGACGATCGCGCTCGCCACGGTGAGGCGCGCGGATACAGGCCCCAGGATGTGCCGGTCGGCTACGCGCTGTCTCTGCTTCGCGGTGCGGCGCTCTGCTTTCGCGGCGACGCGGTCGGCGGTGTCGGTCATCCGAGCCTCTCTTTTGCAATGATCTATTGCAAAACAGATCGAGCGTAGCGCGCTCGCAGACCTTTAGGCAAGGCTAGCCTTAGTTGGTGGAGGATCTGAAGGGGTGCGCGCTCGATCGGTACGATGGGGCGATGGCCGATCGACCCCGCCGCGGACGCCCTCCGCTCACCTCGCGGGAGGCCATCCTCGACGCCGTGCTCGAGCTCGGTCTCGATCGCGCCACCACGACCTCCGTCGCCGCCCGCCTCGGTGTCGACCAGTCCACGCTCTACCGCCACATCGGCGGCGTGGAGGACATGCTCGACGGCGCCGCCGCGGTGGCGATCACCCGTGGGGACTGGCCCGATCCCACCGACGACTGGGCCGAATACCTGCGCGATTGTGCCAGGGCGATGTGGGAGATGTTCCGCGCGCACCCCGGCCTCGCCCAGCGGTTGCGCCTGATGTCGTCGGTGCCGCCGGAGCTCGTCACGCAGTCGTACCTGGTGGTGGAGTACCTCACGGCGCGACTCGGCTTCGGTCTGCGCGAGGCCGCGCTCATCGTCGACACGATCGGTGACATGACGGCCGATTCCTACCTCACGATCGAGGCGCTGCACCGCCCCACCGAGAGTGGCGAGAGCTACAGCGAGCGGGTGCTCGCCCGGATGGCGGAGGCGGGCGAGGTGCTCGGCGATCCGGTCGTCTCGGGGGAGTATCTCGAGGCCATGCGCTACGCGATGGGGGAACCAGGGGCGCCGAGCTCATGGTGGCTTGACAAGGTCGACCTCGTCATCGACGGTGTGCGGGCGCGTCTGGATCGGCGGGGAGCGTGAGCGCTTCGGCGCTGGAACCCGATCACCTGCGCGTGCCGCCGGGGTATCTCCTCACCACGTTCGAATACGACGTCGACGACCCGGTGGTGTGGCCCGAGCACGTGCACGATGAGCACGAGCTGCTCTGGTCGGCCGGTGGCATGGCGCGGCTGGAGGCTGAAGGGCGCGTCTGGGCGATCCCGCCCGCACTCGCCGTGTGGGTGCCGTCGCGCATCGTGCACCGAGCGTCGGCCGAGCGCGGTGCCCGCGTGCGGGCGACGTATTTTCGGGGCGGCGGTCCCCACACCGCCGCGATGCCGGAGGTCGTCACCGGCGTCGCGATGACGGAACCACTGCGTGTGCTGCTCGACCACAACCTGCAGGGCGCGCTCGACGAGCCGGCCCGCGTGCGCGTGCAGCGGGTGATCCTCGATCTGCTCGTGCCTGCGCCTCGAGAGTCGTTCGAACTCGTGATGCCGCGCAGCCCGCACCTGCACATGGTCGCCAGCGCAATCCTCGCCGACCCGTCCGACAAACGCACGACCGCGGATTGGGCGTATGAATGCGGGATGCACGGGCGCACCCTGGCCCGGCAGTTCGAGGCCGAGACGGGAATGTCGTTCACCCAGTGGCGCATCCTCGCGCGCCTGCAGCTGGCGATCCGCGAACTCACACACGGGCGATCGATCGTCTCCGTCTCGCGGGTCGTGGGGTACCGAAACCCATCGACCTTCATCGACCACTTCCGCGAGCTCACGGGGCAGACTCCCGCGGAATATGTGCGGGGATCGCGTTCCGAGCGCCAGCCGGGCGAGTGATCCCTTGTACCGAAACCGGTACAAGTCGTCCCCTCTTCGGCATGGGTGATCCGTTAGCTTAGGTCAGGCAACCCTTACCAACGCCGGGCGGTCATCTCGCCCGGCGTTTTCGCTGCGAATCACAGGAGTCCCATGTCCCTCTTCGCCTCCGCGCACCCGAACCGCAGAGCGCTCCGCCTCGCCGGCATCCTCGCCGCCTCCACCGCCGTGTTCGCGCTCGCCGCCTGCAGCGCTCCGGCCGACGATGACGCCGCGGGTGCGACCCGCGTCTACGAGAACGAGTTCGGCACGGTCGAGCTCCCCGAGAAGATCGAGCGCATCGTCTCGGTCGACTTCTACACGCCCGCCGCGCTGATCGACCTCGGGGTGATGCCCGTCGGCGTCGTGAACACGTACTTCACCGACACCGAGGGCGTTGCGATCCCCACGCAGTACTCGCAGGCGATCGCCGACTCCGATGCCGAATCGATCGGGGAGTACTACGAGCTCAACCTCGAGGCCGTCGCCAAGGCCGACCCCGACCTCATCATCGCGACCAGCGACTTCCTGACGATGGACGACCCGCTGCGCGCGGAACTGGAGAAGGTCGCCCCGATCATCACGTTCGAGGCCCGCGACGGCGAGAGCTGGCGCACGCGCGCGACCGACCTCGCCGAGATCCTCGGCAAGGAAGACGTGCTGCAGCCGCTCGTCGACGAGTACGACGCGCGTCGTGACGCGATCAAGGAGGAGTACGCCGACATCCTCGCCGACCAGGCCGTGACGGTCTTCGTGCCGGTCGCCGACGAGTGGGGCACCTACGCCGACACGCACTTCTCGACCCCGATCCTGCGCGATCTCGGTGCGACCTTCCGCGAGCAGACGGATGACGAGGTCAACGAGGCGAAGTTCCCGAACTGGTTCTCGTACGAGAACCTGGACCGGATCTCCAACGCCGACGCCGTCTTCGTGATGCGCGGCAACGAAGAGGGGCGTGCCAACCTCGCGACCAACACGATCTGGCAGAACCTCCCCGCAGTGCAGAACGACATGGTCTTCGACTACATCCCGCTGTCGCCGACCGGCTCCTTCGGCTGGGCGCTGGAGAACCTCGACGACCTCGAGGACCTGCTCGCGCAGGTGCAGGAGAAGGTCGACGCGCAGGGCTGATGAACGCCTTGCATGTCGCAGAGGTGACGCGCACCACTCGGCTGACGCCGGGCATGGTGCGCGTCACCTTCGGTGGTGCGGGACTGGAGGGTTTCCGCACCACCGGAATCGGTGATGAATTCGTTCGTGTGCATTTTCCGGCATCGGATGGCGTGCTGCACCTGCCGCGCGTCGACGACGAGGGCGTGTGGCACTATCCGGAAGGCGTCGAGGATCACGTCGAGCCGTACACGATCCGTCGCCACGATGCCGCCGCCGGCGAGGTCGACATCGACCTGGTCGTGCACGGCCACGGTCGTGCGGGCACGTGGGCGACCGGGGCCAGGCCGGGGGACCGGGTCGCGTTCGGGGATCCGCGGGGTCTCTACGAGCCGCCCACCGGCGCCGTCGAGCAGATCTTCGTGACCGACGCCACGGGTCTTCCCGCGCTCGCCCGGCTGAGCGAACAGCTGCCAGCAGGCGTGCGCGCGGTCGCCGCCGTCGAGATCGCCGAGGACTCGCATCGACTGGAGATCGGCGACGGCTCCCTCTCGGTGCGCTGGATCATCGGGCGCGGCAACGGCGTCGCGCCCAGCGCGATCACCGAGGTGCTGCGGGCACTGCCGATCACCGACGACTCGTACGTCTGGGTCGCCGGGGAAGCAGGTGAATTGCGCGACGCCCGTCGGTACCTGCGGCACGAGCGCGGTCTCCCCGCCGACCGCTACGCCGTGATCGGGTACTGGCGCGAGCGGCAGGAGGAGTGGCTGGAGCGCTACGAGAGTCTCGACGACGACACCGTCGCCGGGCTGCAGGCGATCTGGGAGTCCGCGGATGCCGACCACGAGGAGCTCCGCGACCTCTACGACGCCCGCCTCGCGCAGCTCGGGCTCTGAGCGCATGACCGTCACCGAATCCGCCGTCGCTGCCGCCGCCGTCGACCCCCTGGCCGGAGATTCCTCCGTCGCCGCGGCGACCCGGAACCCGCGCGCGGCACTGACCCGCACGCTGTTCCTCCTGGGCGCGGCCGCGCTGCTCGCGACCGTCTTCCTGCTCAGCCTCTGGGTCGGCGCCCGCGGCATCGGATTCGGGGAGATCTGGCAGGCGCTCTGGCATCCGGACGCTGGCGAGACCTCGTACATCGTGCACGAGATGCGGATGTCGCGGGCGACTCTTGCGCTCGTCGTCGGTGCTGCTCTGGGAGTTGCCGGCGCCCTGATCCAGGCGCTCACGCGCAACCCCCTCGCCGACACCGGCATCCTCGGCGTCGGCGCGGGGGCGAACGTGGCGGTGGTGATCGCGATCGGTCTGCTCGGGGTGACCGCGATCTCGCAGTACATGTGGTTCGCGTTCATCGGGGCGATCATCGTGACCGTGCTCGTCTACGCCCTCGGCTCGGTCGGTTCGGCCGGAGCCACCCCGGTGCGGCTCACCCTCGTCGGCATCGCGCTCGGTGCGGTGCTCGGGGGCTTCGCCTCGGCGATCACGATGCTCAACCCGAACTCCTTCGACGACATGCTGCGCTGGAGCGCCGGCTCCCTCGCCGGTCGCGGCTGGTCCACGCTCGTGGTGGTGGCTGTCCCCATCGCGGTCGGGCTGCTGCTCGGCGCGATCGCCGGACGACCTCTCAATGCGATCTCGCTCGGTGACGACCTCGCGCGCTCGCTGGGGGCGAATGTCCTGCGCACGCGAGTGCTGGTCATCATCGCCGTCACACTGCTCGCCGGCGCGGCGACGGCGGCGGCCGGTCCGATCGGCTTCGTCGGGCTCATGGTGCCGCACGTGGTGCGCTGGTTCACCGGACCCGATCAGCGGTGGATCATCCCGTTCTCCGCCGTCGGCGCCGCTCTGCTCCTCCTCACCTCCGACGTGGTGGGCCGCGTGATCCTCGCTCCCCAGGAACTGGAGGTCGGCATCGTGACGGCGTTCGTCGGTGCTCCCGTGCTGATCCTCCTCGCCCGTCGCACGAAGGTGAGCACACTGTGATCTCGACCGGGATCTCGGCATCGACATCCACCTCGACCTCGACCGCGACGACCGCATCTCCGGATGCGGCGGCGGGCGCCGTCGTCGACTTCGGGTATCGCCGTATCGAACTCCAGGGTCGCCGGTGGTCGGGCAGTGCTTCCCTGCGGGCGTTCGTCGTGACGCTGGCGCTCGCCGTCGTCGCCGTCGCGGGTGTGATCCTCTCGATCTCCACCGGCACGTACGACATCCCCCTCGATCAGGTCGTCTCGGGGCTCCTCGGCACGGCCGACGGAGGCACCGTGCTCGTCGTACGGGAATGGCGGATGCCGCGGGCATTGCTGGCCGCGCTGCTGGGCATCGCGCTCGGAATGTCGGGGGCGATCTTCCAGTCACTGACCAGGAACCCGCTCGGCTCGCCCGACATCATCGGCTTCTCCTCCGGTTCGTACACGGGAGCGCTGATCGTGCTGCTCGTGACCGGCGGCGGCTACTACGCCGTCGCGGTCGGCGCGCTCGCCGGAGGGATCGCCACCGCGCTCGTCGTCTTCGTGCTCGCCTACCGCCGCGGGGTGCAGGGATTCCGCCTGATCATCGTCGGCATCGGAGTCTCGGCGCTGCTCGCCGCGCTCAACACCTACCTCATGCTCAAGGCATCGCCCGAGGAGCAGCTCACGGCCGGGGTCTGGGGGAGCGGCTCCCTGAACGGGCTCTCGATCGACCAGCTGATCCCGGTGGCGGTGGTGCTCGCGGTGCTGATCCCTGCCGTGCTCGCGCTGTCCCCTGCGCTGCGGGTGCTGGAGCTCGGCGACGATGCGGCCGGATCGCTGGGATCGCGTCCCACCGGCGTGCGCCTGGTCGCGATCGTGCTCGGCGTCGCCCTGGTCGCCCTGGTCACCGCGGCCGCCGGCCCGATCGCCTTCATCGCGTTGGTCGCCCCGCAGATCGCCCGTCGACTGACCCGGTCGGCCGGAGTCGGTCTCGTCGCCGCAGGCGTCACGGGCGCCCTGCTGCTCGTGGTGAGCGACTTCCTCGCGCAGCGCGTCTTCGCGCCGTTGCAACTGCCCGTCGGCATCGTCACGGTGTCGGTAGGCGGACTCTATTTCGTCTGGCTCCTGATCCGCGAGACCCGACGCCGATGACCGAACCTCGCAAGGACTCCAGGCCATGACCTCATCCGCCGTTCCGGCATCCACCATTCCCATGCCGGCACGCCTGCATGCCGCCGACGTCACGATCGGCTACGACCGTCGGGTCATCTCGGAGGGGCTCGAGGTGCGCATCCCCGACGGATCGTTCACCGTGATCGTCGGTCCGAACGCCTGCGGCAAATCCACGCTGCTGCGCAGTCTCGCGCGTCTGCTCAAGCCCATGCGGGGCGGGGTGCTGCTCGACGGAGCCTCCATCGCGGGGATGCCGGCCAAGGCGCTCGCGCGCCAGGTCGGGCTCCTGCCGCAGACCTCGCTCGCGCCCGACGGCATCGTGGTGGCCGATCTCGTCTCGCGCGGTCGGTACCCGCATCAGAAGCTCATCAAGCAGTGGTCGGCGGAAGACGCGCGCGCCGTCGCCGATGCGCTGGCCGCGACCAACACGACCGAGCTGTCGACCCGCCTGGTCGATGAACTCTCCGGCGGTCAGCGCCAGCGGGTGTGGGTCGCGATGGCGCTCGCGCAGGAGACACCGATCGTGCTGCTCGACGAGCCCACCACGTTCCTCGACATCGCACACCAGATCGAGCTGCTCGAGCTGTTCCGGAGACTGCATGGCGAAGGCCGTACGCTCGTGGCTGTGCTGCACGACCTGAACCACGCCGCCCGCTACGCCACCCACATCATCGCGATGAAAGACGGTCAGGTCGTCGCCGAGGGGGAACCGCGCGAGATCGTCACCGTCGACCTGGTGCGGGAGGTGTTCGGGCTCGAGTGCCTGGTGATCGCCGATCCGGTCGCGGGGAGCCCGCTGGTCGTGCCGCTCGGTTCGGCGACGCTGCCGTGACCACCGTCGGGGGAGTCTTCCGTGAGGGAGTCTGGGGCGCGAGTCGTCGTGTCAGGGCGGTGTTGTCGATCATCGGGTTCTGCGGGCACCAGCTCGCCGAGGTCATGGTGCCGATCGCCGTGGGCGTCGTGATCGATCGGGCGATCGCCCCAGCCGATCCGCACGCGCTCGCCTGGGCGCTCGCCTTCCTCGTCGGGGTGTTCACCGTGCTGATCCTGGCGTGGCAGCTGGGCGATCGCGCCGGCACCCGCGTCTATGCGCAGGGCGAGCACGCGCTGCGCCAGGGCGTGCTGGGGTTGGCGCTGCGCCGCCGCACGCGCCGGCCCGCGGGCGAGGTGCTCACGATCTCCTCATCGGATGCCGGTGAGACCGCTGGGTTCTTCTGGGTGATCGCCGAGCAGGCCGCGGCCGCGACCGCGGTGCTGGTCGCCTGCGTCACTCTGCTCCTCATCGCCTGGCCCCTCGCGATCGCCGTCGTGGTCGGCACCCTCCTGCAGGCGTTCATCGTGCACGCGGTCAGCGGCGGACTTCGCCGTCGCGGCTACGAGGCGCAGCGACAGGCCGCTCGGCTCGATGCGGTCAGCACCGACTTCGCCACCGGCCTGCGCGTGCTCGGCGCTCTGGGTGGCGCATCACGCGCGGCCGACCGCTACGTCGAGGAGAGCGCGATCGCGGCGGCGGCGGCCTATCGCGCCGAGAAGGCTGCGGCAGGGCTGACCGCTCTGAACCTGCTGGTCAGTGGACTCGCGTTCACCGTCATCGCGGTGCTCGGCTGCTGGCTCGCCCTCGACGGGGCGATCTCCGTCGGCGGCTTCGTCACCGCGATCGGATTGGCGCAGACGATCCGCGGGCCACTCCAGTCGCTGGGATACCTGCCGGCGCAGATCGCTTCGAAGCACGGCTCCGCGACCCGCATCGCGGAGTTCCGTGCCGAGACGGCGCCGCAGGATGCACGAGGGACGGATGCCGCGTCGGCGGATGCTCGCGGCGCCCGCCCGAGCGATGCGGCCGCGTCGACGATGGCGATGCCGCGCGTCGTGGCGCGGATACGTGTCGAGGGCCGGGACCTCGACGTCGTCGACGGGGAGGTGACAGGCATCCGGGCCGATCCCGATCGCATCGAGGATCTCGCACGTCTCCTGGGCGCACGTCGTGATGCGCGCGTGGGGGAGCTCGTCGTCGATGACGTCGATGCCGCACTGCTCGGTCCTGAGGGGCTGCGCGCGGTGATCTTCGCGCCCCCGCACGACGCTGCCGTGTTCAGTGGCACGGCGGCCGAGAACATCGCCGATCGGATCGACGAGGCGCATCTGAGCGCCGCAGCCTTCGACGAGGTGGTGCGCCGACTGCCCGACGGCCTCGAGGAGCGGGTCGGCGAGCGCGGGTTGCGACTGTCGGGAGGGCAGCGGCAGCGCCTGCTGCTCGCCCGCGCGTTGCACCAGCCGCAGCGCCTGATCGTGCTGCATGAGCCGACCACCGCGATCGATCCGATCACCGAGGCCCAGGTCGCCGCCGGACTCGCGGCCGAGAGGCGCACGATCCTGCTGCTCACCGATCGCGCGTCGCTCCTGTCGGCGTGCCATCAGGTGCACGACGTGAGGAGCGGGGCGTGACCGACGAGAAGCTTCCCATCGCCTCGCGGCGCGAGACCGCGCGTGGCCTGTGGTCGATGCTGCGCCGCCGCCGGGGCCTGGTCGTCGGGGCCGTGCTCACCCTCTGCGCCGGTGTGGGCGCGGCTCTGCTCGCTCCGCTGATCATCGGCGGCATGGTCGACGACATCGTCGGAGGCGGCGGGTCGCTCGTGATCTCCGGCTCGGTTCTGCTGGGATCGCTGGCCGTCGGCGCCGCGCTCACCTGGGTCGGGCGCATCCTGCTCGCGCGTCTCGGGCAGGGCACGATCCGTGAGGTGCGCGAGGCGGCCTTCCGCACCGCCCTGGCCCAACCGACCGCCCGCATCGAAGCCGCAGGAACGGGCGACCTGGTGTCTCGTCTGTCCGGAGACGTGCGCGCCGTCGGACAGGTCGTCGAAGAAGCCCTGCCGTCCTTCCTCACCGCGCTGTTCAGCATCGGCCTGAGCCTGGCGGGAATGGGCATCCTGGACTGGCGCTTCGCGCTGGCCGCCCTGCTCGCCGCTCCCGTGCAGTACTTCTCGCTGCGGTGGTTCCTCCGCCGCTCCGCTCCCGTCTACCGCGCCCATCGGGTCGCCGTCGCCGAGCGCGGACAGCGCACGATCGAAGCGGTGCGCGGCGTCGACACCGTGCTCGCGCTCCGTGCGGAGGAGGTGCATCTCGAGCGCATCGCCGAAGCGAGCGAACAGGGGATCGCGCTCGAGGTGCGGGCCACTCGGGTGCGCAACGACTTCAACGTGTTCCTCAACGGCGCGGAACTCGTGGGGCTCAGCGCCGTGCTCGTGGTCGGATATCTGCTGGTCACGAGCGGTGCGGTCGACCTCGGAGCCGTCACGGCAGCCGCCCTGTACTTCCTCGGGCTGTTCGGCCCGATGGGCACGCTGCTGTTCCGCATCGACGAACTGCAGGATGCCGGGGCAAGCCTCGCGCGCCTGTTCGGCGTGATCGGACTGCCCTCGCCGGCACCGCGTGGGAACGGCGAGGCGACCGGACGCGCACGCGGCGCGGGGGTGATCGAGGTGGACAGTCTGGAGTACGGACACCGACCCGGGCGGAGCGACCTCGACCGGGTCTCGATGTCGGCCGCACCGGGAGACAAGATCGCCATCGTGGGCGCGAGCGGCGCGGGCAAGACGACACTCGCCCGCGTGCTCGCCGGGGCCCTGCCGCCCCGGGCCGGCTCCGTGCGGCATGACGAACGCGGCATCGACGAGTGGCATCCCCACGACCTGCGGGATGCCGTTGTGATGCTCAGTCAGGAACCGCATGTCTTCGCCGGATCCGTACGCGACGACCTCGCCCTGTTCAGCGACGCCGACGATCAGCGAATGGACGACACGATCCGGGAGCTGCACGCCGACTGGATCCTGCGGCTGCCCGAGGGGCTCGACACCGTCATCGGTGAGGCGGGGCATCCGCTCACGGCAGGACAGTCGCAGCATCTCGCGCTCGTGCGCGTGGCCCTGTCGGGGGCATCGGTCGTGATCCTCGACGAGGCGACGGCCGAGGCGGGGTCAGCCGACTCGGAGGTGCTCGATGCGGCGGCGCTCGCCGCGATCGGTGAGCGCACGGGCATCGTGATCGCTCACCGGCTGAGTCAGGCCGAGACGGCGGATCGGATCCACGTGATGCACGACGGCAGGATCGTCCAGTCGGGCACCCACGCGGAACTCGTCGAGATGCCTGGCCCGTATGCCGAACTCTGGGAGGCCTGGACGGCCTGGTGAGTCTGGGTTGAGGTTTCGGGGGCTGGGGGACGGGGCGACGATTCGCCGAGGGTGTGACGATTCCCCGACCAGAACCCGTGGATTCCTCCGTGAATCGTCATCGAGTCGGCGATCCGTCGCCCTCGGTCAGCGCCCGAGGCCGGCGAGGAGCTGTCGCAGGCCGTAGTCGAACGCGCGGTCGACGTCACCGCCGAGCCGGAAGGCGCCCGAGAGCTCCATCTGCAGGAAACCCGTGGCCCAGGCCGTGAACAGGCGGGCGGCATCGAGCGCGTCCTCGTCTCCGACTCGTGCGGCTGCGGCGCGGATGAGGGGAGCCGCCGATCGCTCGAGTGCCTCGTGCGGCGATGCTGCGGTGAACATGATCCGGAATCCTTCGGGATGCGCATGCGCGAAGTCGCGGTAGGCGGATGCCAGTGCCGTGAGGTCGTCGCCTGCGCGCTCGAGCTGCGCCGTGAGGGCGTCGATGGATGCCGTGGCGACGGCCGTGTGCAGCGCTTCGCGGTCGCGCACCCGCTTGTAGAGCGAGGGGGCCCGCACTCCGACGCGTGCGGCCACGGCCTGCATCGTGAGCCCGCTCGGACCTCCGACCTCGAGGATCTCGCGGCCCGCGGCGACGATCTGCTCCATGGACGTGCGTTCGGGGGTGGGCACAGCATCCTCCTCATGGCTATTGACAATAGCCATGATAGCTACGTAACGTAGCCATCGCAATCATCCTGAGAGGATCCGTCATGAAACTCGCCCCGCACCTGCACCGTCTCGGCAACGACATCGTCGCCTCGTATCTTATCGAGACGTCAGAGGGCATCACCCTGATCGACGCCGGTCTGCCCGGGCATTGGCACGATTTGCAGCGCGAACTGGAGACGATCGGGCGTCCGCTCTCCGACATCCGCGGCGTCGTTCTCACGCACGGCGACAGCGATCACATCGGGTTCGCCGAGCGGTTGCGGCGCGAGGCGGGAGTGACCGTGTTCATCCACGCCGCCGACGCGCACCGCGTGCGCACGGGGGAGAAGCCCAAGACCGCGATAGGCCCCGCGCGGCTCGGGGCGACGCTCGGCTTCTTCGCCTACGGCATCCGCAAGAACGCCCTGCGCACGCATCATGTCACCGAGGTGACGGAGGTCGCCGACGGTGACGTGCTCGATCTGCCGGGCAGTCCTGTCGTGATCGGGATGCCGGGGCACTCGCCCGGCAGCATCGCCGTGCACGTGCCCATCGCCGACGCCGTGTTCGTGGGCGATGCGCTGACGACACGTCATGTGCTGACCGGGCGCACGGGGGCGCAGCCGGCGCCGTTCACGGATGAGCCGGATCGTGCGCTCTCGTCGCTCGACCGACTGGCCGCGGTCTCGGCCTCATGGGTGCTACCGGGACACGGAGCGCCCTGGCATGGGTCGCCGTCGGACATCGCCGCGGCGGTGCGTGCGGCCTGACCCCCGGGTGGCCGGGTGGCCCGGTGGCGCGGTGGGCGGGTGGGCGACGATTCGCGGACAGTATGACGATCTGCGGACTTTTCCCGCGAATTCCTCGGCGAATCGTCACAGGCTCGGCGAATCGTCACCGGCTTTCCGGGCGAATGCGGGAGACGTGACGTCGCTCAGCGGGACGCGAGCACTGCGGCGGAGTCGCTGATCGTGATCTGCGGCGGATACAGGCCCATGACCTGGACTGCCGCGGCGTGGTTCTCGGCTGTGGATCCCGCGCAGGCGTCCGCGGCGATCGTGACGTGGGCTCCGGCATCCGCAGCGGCGAGCGCCGTCGAGATCACGCAGCAGTCGGTCGACACCCCCGCCAGCACGATGTGCGCGCCGCGTCCGACGACGGCTTCGATCTCGGGGCCCCACTTGCCGAATGTCGGCAGGTCGAGCGTGGGATGCGGGGAGAAGGCCTCCGCATCCGGCACGAGGGCGAAGAGTGGGTCGCTCGCGGGCTGATCGGCGAAGGGCCAGGCGGCGAAATAGGCGCCCCAGGACGTCGCGCGGTCGGCGGTCGGCATCCATCTCGTGACCAGCACCCGCTCGCCGAACGCATCGGCGAGGGCGCGGATGTGGGGGAGCGCCTCGGCGAAGAAGGGCGATCCCCAGGCGGAGTCGGGGGAGGCGAAGATCGCCTGCGGGTCGATCACCACGAGCCAGGTGTCTTCGGCGCCCTGGATCGAGGTCATGCCCTTTCCTGGCGACGGATCTTCTCGGCGCGTGCGAAGTACGTCACGAGGAACGAGAGCACCAGGGCGAAGAAGACGCCCAGGTTCGCGTATGCCCACGGGCCCTCTCGTCCGCCGATCAGGAACAGCAGGTAGCCCTGCCAGTTGTTCCACTCGGCCTCCGCGGCGAAGTTGTTGACGACGAAGCCCCAGCCGATCACGCTCGCGACGATCATGGTGCCGATCGATGTCCAATCCCAGGCGCCGTAGCGTCCGCGAGCATCGAACAGGGCGTCTTCGTCGTAGTCCTTCCGGCGTCGCAGGATGTCGGCGATCAGGATCCCGGCCCACGAGGCGAGCGGCACGCCGAGCGTGATGAGGAAGCTCTGGAACGGTCCGAGGAAGTCCTTCGCGACGAACACCACGAAGATCGTGCCTATCGTGAGGATCACGCCGTCGATCGCCGCCGCCGACGGGCGTGGGATACGGATGCCGAGGCTGAGCAGCGTGAGCCCGGAGGAGTAGATGCCGAGCACCGCCCCGGAGACGAGCGCGAGCACCGCGGTGAGGAGGAACGGGACCAGCACCCATACGGGCAGGATGGTCGCGAGAGCCCCGACCGGGTCTGCCTGCACCGCGTTGAAGAGGTCTTCGTCGGAGCCGGCGAGCAGCAGACCGAAGATGACCAGGATCAGGGGCGCCACGGATCCGCCGATCGTGTTCCAGGCGACGATCGCACCGTCTGCCGCGGTGCGCTTCTGGTAGCGGGACCAGTCGGCGGCGATGTTGATCCAGCCCAGCCCGAATCCGGTCATCACCATCACGAGCGCACCGATGACCTTTCCGATGTCGCCGTCGGGGCGTGCCAGGACGGCGGCGAGGTCGATGCTCGGGGCGGCGAGGATGATGTACAGCACCGTCACTATCCCGGTCACCCAGGTGAGCACCGACTGCAGCTTCATGATGGTGTGATAGCCGAGCACGGATGCCGCGACGATCAGTGCGGCGACGATCAGCGTCGCGATGATCTTGAGCAGTATGCTCTCGCCGTCGCCGCCGAGCTGCGTGATCACGGTCGCTGTGGCGAGGACCGCGAGGATGGCGAGGAACGTCTCCCACCCGATCGAGGTCAGCCACGAGACGATGCCGGGGATCTTCTGACCCTGCACGCCGAACGCGGCACGGGAAAGCACCATGGTCGGGGCTGATCCGCGCTTGCCGGCGATCGCGATGAGTCCGCACAGCAGGAACGACACGACGATGCCGATGATCGAGACGACCGTGGCCTGCCAGAAGGAGATGCCGAAGCCCAGCACGAACGAGCCGTACGACATACCGAACACCGACACGTTCGCCGCGAACCAGGGCCAGAACAGGTCGCGCGGCTTGGCGGTGCGATCGGACTCGGGGATGATCTCGATGCCGGCGCGCTCGATGAGGCCGGGCTTGGTCTGCGTCATGGTCACATCCTGGCACTGCCGTGGGGCATCGGGGCTCGTGAGGGGGTCAACCGGCGAAGAAGGCCTGGGCCGTGCGAGCGAGATCGTGCAGGTCGGAGACTCCGGCGAGTTCTCGGGCGGAGTGCATCGAGAGGATGGGGATGCCGACGTCCACCGTGCGGATGCCGAGACGCGTCGCCGTGATCGGGCCGATCGTGGAGCCGCACGGGACGGCGTTGTTCGACACGAACTCCTGCGTGTGCACGCCGGCGCGTTCGGACCACGTGCGCCAGGATGCCGTGCCGACGGCATCCGTCGCGTACCGCTGATTCGCATTGAGTTTCAGGATCGGACCGGAGCCGAGCACGGGCTGCACGACGGGGTCGTGCTTCGCGACGTAGTTCGGGTGCACCGAGTGGCCGACGTCGCTCGACAGGCACCACGACGAGGCGTTCGCACGCCGGCGATCGGTCGCATCGGCGCCGAGCCCGGCGTAGAGGCGCTCGAGCACGTCTTCGAGGAAGGGGCCGGCGGCGCCGGAGCGGGATGCGGAGCCCAGCTCTTCGTGATCGAACGCGGCGAGCACGGCGATCGGCGCCCCCGCCGCGGGCTCGTGTGTGCTGAGTGCGACGAGCCCAGCGTGCACCGAGGCGAGGTCGTCGAGTCGGCCGGCGGCGAAGAACGCGTCGTCCTTGCCGAAGACGGCGCCGCGAGCGGTGTCGGCGATCATCACGTCGTAGCCGCGGATCGTGGACGCGTCGACATCAGCCGATGCGGCGAGCTCGCCGAGGATGTCGGCCTGCGTCGGGTCGCCGAGTCCCCAGACGGGCTGAGTCTCGACCTGCTTGTCGAGGGCGAGGCCGGAGTTCGCCGAGCGGTCGAGGTGGATCGCCAGCTGGGGCAGCCGCAGCATCGCTCCCGTGTCGGCGAGCACGACGCGGCCGTCGGAGAGAGCGAGCCGTCCGGCGAGACGCAGTTCGCGGTCGAGCCAGGAGTTGAGCAGCGGCCCGCCGTACACCTCGACCCCGGCCTGCAGCCATCCGCGGGTGCCGGTCGTCGGCTGCGGCTTCAGCTTGAAACCGGGGGAATCGGTATGGGCGCCGAAGACCTGGACCGGGGTCGTCGCACCGGCATCCGTGGGGACGACCCAGGCGATGGCGGCACCGTCGCGCACGACCACGAAACGTCCGCCCGGCTGGGTCGGCCAGGAGTCCTGCTCGTTCAGACGAGTGAAGCCGGTGGCCTCGAGGCGCCGGGCGAGCTCCGATGCGGCGTGATAGCTCGACGGCGAGACCGAGATGTAGTCGGCGAGATCGTCGGCGTGGGAGAGGGCGACCGGGGTCACGGGCATGGTGTGCCTTCCTGAGAACGGGCTTGCTTCGAGCGTAGTCGCGGTGAGGTGAGGGGGATGGGTCGGGGTGAAGTGGGGCTTTGGTTCGTGGTGGGGTGAAGCGGCTCCGTTTGCCTGGTGTTCATCAGCGGGCGTTACCGTGATCTCGATAGCGCCTAGGGTTCCGGGGTTCGCGCCCGACTGGTCCGAGCGGCGCCACGGTTCCCCTCCGCAGGGGAGCCGTCATCTGACAGGACAAAAGCCCGGAGGACCCTGTTCGTCGCGCCTCGCGACGGATGGAAGGGTCTCGCCGTGTCTGCACTCGCTTTCCTCTTCGTCATCGCTGCGGCTCTCGCTCACGCCGCATGGAACATCGTCGCGCACGGCGTGAGCCGTGCCGGGGTTCCCTTCCTGTGGTGGGGCGCGGTCGGCAGCACCGCGGTGTGGGTCGGGGTCGTGCCGTTCACGGGTGGACTCGGCACCGAAGACCTCGGATCCTTCGCCGCGGGCGTCTCGGTGTCGGCCGTCCTTCACGTCGGCTACATGGCGGTGCTGCAGCGCGGCTATCAGGAGGGCAACCTCTCCACCGTGTACGCGACCGCGCGCGGCACCGGCCCTTTCCTCTCGGTGATCGTCGCAATCGTGCTGCTCGGAGAGCGCCCTTCCCTGCTGGCGCTCGTCGGAGTGGGAGCCGTGATCGCCGGAGTCGTCGCGATCGGTTTGGTCGACCGCGGGCGCCTGACGTCGAGGTCCCGCCGGAGTCTCGACCTGGGCCTCGTGTTCGGGCTGCTCACCGGCGTCATGATCGCCGTCTACACGATCTGGGACGCACATGTGGTGCGAACGTGGAACCTGTCGCCGGTCGCCTTCATGGTGGGCACGACACTGTTGCAGGTGCCGTTCTACTCGATCGCGGTGCGTCGACGGTGGGCCGCGGTCTGGGCTCTCGGGCGGGCGCAGTGGCGTCGGATCCTCGCGTTCGGCGTGCTCTCCCCACTGTCATACATCCTCGTGCTCAGCGCGATACAGATCGCACCGGTCGCTTTGGTCGCGCCACTGCGCGAGGTGAGTGTCGTGCTCGTGAGCCTGTTCGGGGTGTTCGTGCTGCGCGAGGCGCGTCCTGTGTGGCGCATGGCGGCCTCGCTGGTGGTGGTCTTCGGGATCGTGCTTCTGGCGGTGTGAGAGCGACGTGCGTGTTCGGCCGGACGATGGAGGTGCGAGCCGTGCAGGCGTGAGCGGCAGAGATGCGGCGTGGTTTCGGCGTGCATTGAGGGACCTGTCTGTCGTGATTTCCAGGGCGTGATTTCTTCTTCCTCGGGTTTTCTAACAGGGAGTCCGGACATCCTCGGGCGGGCCTTCGATAACTGTGGACAAGCTGTTTTCGGCCGTGCCTGTGCAGGGCGACTGGAGCTGGATTGTGTTCCGGAATAATGCCTTGACCTGGCTAATTTCAGCCTCGAATGTCCGTGGCCCCGAGTTGACTTCAGGTATGAACCAATCGCTGGCCATCCTCGAACGGGTCTCCTCCGACCTGGATGCGGTGCTGCGCGACGATGCTCTGCGGGCGCTGTCGGATGAGTCGAAGATGCAGGTACTGCGACTGGCAGGAGAAGTGTCCCGGCGTGTGGAGGCGGTGATCGTCGAGACGGTTGCGAGCGTGCCGGCGCGTGCCGCGAGCGCGGGCGACCCGGGTTTCTCCGGTCTGTTCGGCTGTGGGTCGATGAATGAACTGTTGCAGCGCGTGCTGCGCACCGATGGGGTCGGAGCTTCACGGGTCGTGAAAGCGGCGCGGTTGGTGAGGCGAAACCTCAATGTGTCTTCCGGTGGACTCCTGCCGGTATTGTGGCCGGCGCTGCAGGGAGCGTTGGTGGAAGGTTCGATCGGGATCGCCGGACTACTCGCCGCGACCGGGCCACTGGAGCACGCGGGGCGGCGTATCGGCGACGAAGCACGGTGGCGCGCAGATCTGCAGCTGGCCGGATTCGCGCAAGGGCTGACCGTCGTTGACCGGGGAAGCGCGGAGGCGGCGGGAGACGCCGTGCATGTCGATGCAGCGCCGCCCGCGACACCCGAGGACCTGCGCGTGTTCGGTCAAGCGATCGTGGCCTATCTGGATCCCGACGGTGCCGAACCGCAAGAGGAACTCGCGATGCGCGTGCGCGGTGTGAGGCTCGGGCGGGAGAAGTATGGCGTCATCCCGATCCACGGTGACCTTCTTCCCGAGGTCGCGGCGCAGCTACAGCGGATCTGGGATGCGACCCTGAACCCGCGAGTCGATGGCCCCGTGCTGTCGGGCGTTCGCTTTCGTCCCTCGGATGCGGATGCGGATGCGGATGCGGATGCGGATGCGGATGCGGATGCGGATGCGCGTGCGGGAGCGGGCGTGGGAGTGGGCGCAGCTGGTCGGCATGCGGGCGTGGTCGGCGAGCACGTGGCGGGATCGTCTGCGGCGGACGACCACCTTCCATCCGGCGATGCGAGTGGGCTGGTCGATGGCCGCTCGCGTGCGCAGAAGCAGCATGATGCTCTCGCCATGGCGCTGGGGATCGCGGCTCGACATGACGAGATGCCCCGATTAGGAGGCGCGGCGCCGACTCTCGTGGTCTCAGTGACCGCGGAAGACTATGCGACCGGTCGCGGCTGGGCGCATCTCGATGGGGTCTCGACCCCGGTCAGCATCGCTACAGCCCGGCACACCGCGTGCGGAGGTGGTGTTCAGCGAGTGCTCTTCGATCCCGAAGGTCGAATCATCGGCATCGGGGCGACGCAACGTCTCTTCACGAGTCATCAACGCCGCGCGATCGCACTTCGCGATGCGGAGTGCCTGATCCCCGGGTGCCACGTTCCGGCTTCCTGGTGTGAGATTCATCACGTGCAGGAGCATGCTCGCGGCGGACCCACCAGCACCGACAACGGGGTCGCGCTGTGCTGGCATCACCACCGCACATTGGAGTCCAGCGGGTGGGAGATCCGGATGCAGGGTGGGGTTCCGCAGATTCGCGGGCCGGAATGGTGGGACATCCGGCGCCGATGGCGTACGCCCCGACCGGCTGTCGCTCCGCCCGACTCTCGTGCTGCCCGCGCCACCCGCCGCTCGCGCTCGAGGAGTGTCGGATGACGCGCGCGCCTATGTCGGACATGCGCGCCCCGGCTCGGCACGCGCGTGCACGTCCCGCCTCGACGCGCGCGCCGGCCGCAGAAGCCCAGTCCGGCTCAGAGGATGCTGATCACCACGTGGTGGCCCTCATCCGCGGCTCGGCGATGCACCGAGGTGAGAGCATCCCAGGCGTCGGCGAGCTCGCGGCGCAGAACCTCGGGGTCGTCATTCCAGACGTTCGGATAGATGCCGGCCTTCGCGAAGGTCGAGAAGTCTGCGCCGCCGATCACCGTGTCGCGATCCAGCGAATCGAGTGCAGCCAGGATCGTCTCGAGCTCGTCGTTCTCGGTGCAGCCGACGAAGTCCTCGCCGCCGAACACGTGCACGCCCACGATCGATTCGCTCAGCGGATCGTCATCGCGCGGGGACGTGGCCGAGACGCCCGTGAGGAGGAAGTGCAGTCCGTCCCACATCTTGTCCAGATACACGGTCGGTGCGCCGCCCGTCTCGAGGTCCTCCAGCGTGGAGATGAGAACCTCGGGCGCGAGCGACACCAGCCGGTCGAGCGTCAGTTCGTCCACGAGCGTGTAGGCCGCGCGCATCCCCATCAGAGTCCCTCCGAAGGCGTATCGATTCCTTTCGACTCTACGGGTCGAGGGGGACAGTCGATTCCGCTCGCGTCATGCACCGACCGCCCGCATGTAATGCCCGTCGGTCGATATGCCGGATGCCGCGACCGTGAAGCGGACGACCTCGCTGAGGTAGCGATCCTCCGACGCCTCGAAGATGCGGCCCTCGGCGTCGCGGGAGGTGCGGCTCAGGCGCAGGATCGGCGTTCCCTGTGGCACGCGCAGCAGCGCAGCATCCTGATCGTCCGCGGCGACGGCATCGATCACGTGCTGGAGGCCGACGATCGGATGCCCCTGCGAGGCGAGGTGCTCGGTGATCGACACCTGATCGAGGTCGACGTCGAACAACCGCCGTCCCGCGACTTCGGTGTAGAACAGGCGCTCCAGCATGGTCGGTCGCCCGTCGAGCAGCCGCAGACGCACGACACTCACGATGGTGTCATCCGCTCCCACTCCCAGCGCGGCCGCGTGCTCTCCGGCGCGACGCAGGCTGAGTTCCTGCGTGTGCGCACCCGGCGTCACCCCCAGATCCCGCGCCCACCGCGTGAACGGCACCGAGACGTCGACGGCCTGATTCGCCTTGCGCGCGACCACCCGTGCCGGGCGCCCACGGCTCGTCTCGATCAGTCCCTCGCTCCGCAGGGCGGCCAGCGCATTGCGAATCGGACCCCGCGACGTGCGCCACTGCGCGGCGAGTTCCGCCTCGGTCGGCACGTCGTCTCCGGGGCGCAGGATTCCGGCTGCGATCTGCGAACGCAGGTCGTCGGCGATCTGGGTGTAGACAGCTTCGGTCACATAGGTACATTACTTCGTCGCGACTGGGTGCGGCCATGCATTCGTGCACCGTTCATCCAGGGGAATGGCCGATGAACGACCTCTGAACTCTTCCGAGATAGGTATATTTCTCGCCACTTGCCCTGAGAGAGTCATCCATGGATCACCCCTCCCACCTCTGAAAGGTCCTCATGAAGCTTCGTGCTCTCCCCGCCCTCGCCGGAGTCGCGGTCCTCGCGCTCGGCCTCGCCGCCTGTTCCGGCTCCGCTGAGGCCACCGGCACCCCTGGCGCCGAGACCTCCACCGGAACCGGTTTCGCGGTCGACGAGAACACCCTCGTCTTCGGCGTCGTTCCCGACTCGGTCGACACCGAGACCAACTACCAGCCGCTCATGGACTACATCGCCGAGATCACGGGCAAGACGGTCGAGTACCACGAGTCCACCGACTACGCCGCGCTGATCGAGGCCGCCGTCGCCGGCAAGGTCGACGTCGCATCGTTCTCCGGCTTCACCTACGTCACCGCCACGAACAACGGCGCGAAGCTCACGCCGATCTCCTCGATCGTGACCGCGGAAGGACAGGAGCCCGGCTACTACTCGCAGGCGATCGTCCCCGTCGACAGCGACATCTCGAGCATCGCCGACTTCGCCGGCAAGAAGGTCTGCTTCGTCGACCCGTCGTCGACGTCGGGCTACCTCTTCCCGTCGTACAACCTGCTCAAGGCCGGCATCGACCCCAAGACCGACATCACCCCGGTCTTCGCGGGCAAGCACGACGTCAGCGTGACCAAGGTCGGTGAAGGCGTCGAGTGCGAGGTCGGCTTCGCCGAGGACTCCGAGGTCGAGAAGTCCGACAAGGTGAAGGTCATCGACGAGACGATGGTCCCCGGCGCCCCGCTCGTCTACTCCTCCACGCTCCCGGACGACGTGTCGAAGAAGCTCATCGACGGACTCGCCGAGATCACCATCGACGACATCATCGCCGCCGGGATCGACAGCGCCGACACGGATGCCTTCCGCAGCGTGTTCTACGCCACGAAGCCGGTCGACGACGCGTACTACGACCTGATCCGCGACATCTGCAAGGAGACCGAAGCGGAGCAGTGCCAGAGCTGATGCTCTGACGCGCCACGCGCTTCGCCTCACCGGGCTCGCTCGGGAATCGATCTCCGATTCCCGAGCGAGCCACACACGTACACGTACAGACGTACAACCCACAGACGTAGACCTCGAACCGCAGGAGCCACGCCATGACCGCCCCCGCCCCGACCAGCCCGGCCTCGAACGCCCCCGCCTCCGACACCGTCATCCGCCTGACCGGTGTGACGAAGACCTTCGGATCGACCACCGCGCTGAAGGATGCCTCGCTCGAGGTGTCGCGCGGCGAGATCGTCGTGCTGCTCGGACTCTCCGGATCCGGGAAGTCCACTCTCCTGCGCCACCTCGACGGTCTCGAGCTCCCCACCTCCGGAGAGGTGGATGTCCTCGGCGCGCGCGTTCCCACGCTGCGTGGCACGACGCTGCGGCGGTTGCGCAGCCGCGTCGGCTTCATCTTCCAGCAGTTCGAGCTCGTGCCGTCGCTCACCGTGCTCGAGAACGTGTTGACCGGTTCCCTCTCCCGCATCCGCGGTCCGCGACTCGGGCTGTGGGGGTACTCCGGGGCGGCGAAGCTGCAGGCACTCGAGCACCTCGATCGGGTCGGTCTCCTCGACCGGGCCTATCAGCGCAGCGACACCCTCTCGGGCGGACAGCAGCAGCGCGTGGCGATCGCTCGCGCACTGATGCAGAAGCCCGACATCCTGTTGGCCGATGAGCCGGTGGCATCACTCGACCCCGAGTCGAGCGACCAGGTGATGGCTTTGATCCGCGAGATCGCCGCCGACGAGGGCCTCACGGTCGTCTGCAGCCTGCATCAGGTCGACCTCGCGATCACCTGGGCCGACCGCATCGTCGGTCTGCGCCACGGCGAGATCGTGCTCGACACCCCCACGACCGACCTCACCAAGTCCGAGGTCATGGAGATCTACGGCCGCGTCGCCACCACCACCGCCGAACTCCGCGCGGTGCAGGTGGAACTGGCGGATGCCGCGATCGACGTCCCCGCCGCGGCACCCACCACCACGCCCGGTGCGGCACCCAGCGCCAGCGACGTCCCGGCGAAGGCCACGGTCTGATGACGCTCCTCGCCGAACGGCCCGCTCCATCCGCGCCATCGTCGGTCGCGGAGCGCGCGCCGAAGCGCCCGATCTCGCCCGAGCGCATCGCCGCGTCCCTCACCCTGATCGCCCTGGTCGTCATCGGCGTCATGGCGGTGAACGAGGTCGGCATCTCGATTCCCGCGATGGTGCAGAGCTGGGGCAACGCCGAGAACTTCATGGCCAGGGTCGGCGGACTCTCGTTCCCCGAACCCGGCGACCTCGCCTGGCTCATCGCCCTGACGGTCGGCCTGGTGCTGGTCGGCACGCTGCTCGCGGCGGTGCTCTCGGTGCCGATCGCCTACCTCGCAGCCTCCAACACGACGCCGGGAAACGGATGGCGCGCCGCCGCACGATTCATCGGCGTGCTGACCCGTGCGCTTCCCGATGTCGTTCTCGCCATGGCCTTCGTGCTGATGTTCTCGCTCGGCACGCTCCCCGGCATCCTCGCGATCGGCATCCACTCGATCGGCATGATCTCGAAGATGTTCGCCGACGCGATCGAGCAGATCGATGAGGGTCCGCGTCTGGCGATCCGCGCGGCAGGTGGATCGAAGCTGCAGGAGTTCAGCGCCGGCATCCTTCCGCAGGTGCTGCCGAGCTGGGTCGCGACGGTGCTCCACCGCAACGACATCAATCTGCGTGGCTCCGTCGTGCTGGGTTATGTCGGCGTCGCCGGCCTGGGGCTCGAGATGTCATACGCGTTCAAGGCGCTCAACTACGGCAAGGGTCTCGGGATCGCCCTGGTCATCTTCATCCTCTGCGTCGTCATGGAGATCGTCTCCAGCCTGGTGCGCGGGGCGATGCTCGGTCACGAACGTCAGACCCGATCGTGGATCGATCGACTGATCCACCCCCGCCTGGGAAACCCCGCGGCCACCGCGACAGCATCGACAGGGGCGGATGCCGCGCCCCCTCGTCCCGCCTGGGCCGCGACACCGCAGTCCGCTGTGCGTCGCCCCTGGACTCCGCAGCGCGTGCGCAACACCGCTGCGGGGGGCATCGCGGTGCTCGTGGTGCTCGGCAGCGTGGTGGTCAGCGACATCACCTGGAGCGACTTCTTCACGTTCTGGGCGAAGCTGCCCGAGGTCGCGGGCAGGTTCTGGCCGCCGTCCTTCGGCAACTACGACGCGTCGGCGATGATCGAGGCGATGCGCGACACCGTGGCGATCGCGCTCGCCGCGACCGTGCTCACGCTGCTGCCCTCGCTGATCCTCGGATCGCTCGCCGCCCGCAACGTCGCGCCGAACTCCGCTGTCCGCGGCACCGCGCGCTTCCTGCTGGTCGGCATCCGCGGCATCCCCGAATTGATCCTGGCGATCGTGCTCGTGGTGATCACCGGCCTCGGTCCGCAGGCCGGCGTCATCGCGCTCGCGATCGGCGGCATCGGGTTGCTCGGAAAGCTCATCGCCGACTCGTTCGAAGAGGTCGATCGCGGACCCGAACGTGCCCTCAGCGCGGTCGGGGCCACACGGCTGCAGACCTACAGCGCCGCCACGGTGCCGCAGGGGATGCAGGCGCTCATCGGGCACAGCTTCTACATGCTCGACACGAACATCCGGGCGGCGACCATCCTCGGCATCGTCGGCGGCGGCGGGGTCGGCTACTACCTGCTCAACGCCAGCCAGGGATCGCGCTATGAGACGGTCACCGCGATCGTGCTGATGATCCTCTTCACCGTGCTCGTGGTCGAGGGACTCGCGATGTGGATGCGGCGGGTGTTTCGATGAGCGCGGACGGCGGAAGCGGCGCGGCGCGCACCTCGGCGGCAGCGGATACGGCGGATGTCGTCGTCGTCGGCGCGGGGATCGTCGGGCTGGGAGCCGCCTACGCAGCCGTGCGCCGCGGCCTCCGCGTGATCGTCGTCGACCGTACCGAAAGCCCCGTCGGCGCCACGATCCGCAACTTCGGACACCTCTGCATCGGCGCTCAGGAGGGGGAGGCCCGACGCTACGCCGACGCCTCACGCGAGCTGTGGCTGCGCTTGTCGCGCGATGCCGGGTTCTGGCTGCGCGAATCGGGCACGCTCGTCGCCGCCCGCTCCGATGACGAGCTCGCGGTGCTGGAAGCGGCCGCCGCCTCGGTATCCACGGCGGGCGCTTCGGCATCCACCCCGGACAGCTCGTCAACAGTATCCGCCGGGAACGGCATCCGGATGCTGGACAGAGCCGAACTCCTGCGCCGCGCTCCGCTGCGCGCCGAGGCGATCGTCGGAGGCGCGTACATCGAGACCGATCTGCAGACCGACCCGCGCGCCGCGGCCGCCGCCATCGTGCGACACCTCGCCGACCGCGGCGTGGACTTCCGCTTCCGCACCGCCGTCACGACCCTCGAAGCCGGTCGTGTGCACACCACCCGCGGGTCGATCAGTGCGGGCCACATCGTCGTCGCTGTGAACCACGACCTCGACCAGCTGCTGCCCGAGACCGCGGAGCGCCACGGCATCGTGCGCTGCGCACTCGACATGGTGCGCGCGGCGGTGTCGCTCCCGCATCCGCTCTCCGCACCGCTGCTCACGGGCTGGTCGCTGATCCGCTACGGACGATTCGCTCAGAGTCCCGAGGCTGCGCGACTGCGCGAACGCCTTCACGCCGAGCGACCGGATCTCGCTGCCCTCGACCTGAACCAGATGTACACGCAGCTTCCCGACGGCACCCTGATCCTGGGTGACTCGCACACCTCGGCCGTGCAACCGACGCCGTTCCAGCCCGAGGCGGCGTTCACCGCCTTCCTCGACGAGGCCGTGGGGCTGTTCGACATGCCGACGCCGCGGGTGCTCGAACGCTGGCAGGGCGTCTACGCCAAGGGGCCGAACGATTTCCTCATCGAACGCACCGATGAGGGGGTGCTGGTGCTCGCCGCGACCACCGGCATCGGCATGACCACGGGTCTGGGGCTCGCCGAAGAGAATCTCACCGCCGCCTTCGGGTGGGCACCCGCAATGGAAGGAACACCATGACCACTCCTCTCGAACTCGTCGTGCTCGACATGGCCGGAACAACAGTGCTCGACGACGGCGTCGTGGAGCAGGCGTTCCAGCGCGCGGCAGAGCGCACCGGCGTCGCCGATCGGATGCCGTGGGAAGAGGCGCTCGACCACGTGCGCGTCACGATGGGGCAGTCCAAGATCGACGTCTTCACGCATCTCGCGGGCGGTGACGTCGTGGCGGCGCAGCGAGCCACAGTGGCATTCGAAGACGCCTACGCCGAGATCGTCGCGGAGCAGGGTGTGGCGGAGATCCCCGGCGCGGGCGACGCGATCCGCTCGCTCAAGGATGCGGGCCTGAAGGTCGCCCTCACCACCGGGTTCGCGCCGATCACGCGCGATGCGCTGCTCGACGGCCTCGGATGGCACGGGCTGGTCGATCTCGCGCTCTCCCCGATCGACGCCGGTCGGGGGCGTCCGGCCCCTGACCTCGTGCTTGCCTCGCTCATCCGTACGCAGACCTCGTCGGTGACGGCTGTCGCGGTCGCCGGGGATACTGTGAGCGACGTCGAATCGGGCCGGCGCGCCGGCGCGGGATTCGTCGCCGGCGTGCTGACGGGCGCGCACGATCGACCGGCTCTCAGCGGTGCGGGAGCGGATGCCGTGCTGCGCGATGTGACGGGCCTGCGCGGCGCTCTCGCCGAGCGCGACCTGTTGCCGCTGATCGCGACCCGCTGAGGGCGGGCGACATGGGCACGCTGCTGGTCCGTCCACCCGGGCACCGCCGAGACGTCGCGCTGCGTCCTGCCGCCACCGCGATGGTGTGGGTGGGGGAGGGACACCCGCACGAGATGATCGCGGTGCCCGGCGTCGCGCTCGCCGACACCGACGTGCTGGTCGCGGTCGAGATGTCGACGATCTGCGGTTCGGATGTGCACACCGTGCAGGGGCGCCGCTCGGCTCCCACGCCTCTGGTGCTCGGCCATGAGAGCGTCGGCCGGGTCATCGCGCTCGGCGATCACGGTGCCGCCGCGGTCGACGGCACCCCGCTGCGCATCGGCGACCGTGTCGTGTGGTCGGTCACGGTCTCGTGCCTGCGGTGCGACCGCTGCACGCACGGCATGCCGCAGAAGTGCCGCACGCTGGGCAAGTACGGCCACGACCGCATCGGCATGCATGGAGACCTCACCGGGGCCTTCGGCAGCCACATGCAGCTGCGGGAGGGCACGGCGATCGTGCGGGTGCCCGAGGCGCTGCCGGCCGCGGTGCTCGCGCCCGCATCGTGCGCGACGGCCACGGCGTGGGCCGCGGTGGCGCGCGCGGCCGGGCGCACCGATCTCGACGGCGCTGCGATCCGCATCCACGGTGCCGGGCTCGTCGGTCTCTCGGCCGCGGCGATCGCGGCCGATCAGGGCGCGCAGGTCGAGGTGCTCGACCCTAATCCTGCACGGCGGGAGCTCGCCGCGCGCTTCGGGGCGACCGCGCTCGATCGCGAGCCCGATGTGGTGATCGAGGCGTCGGGTCACGCGGTCGCCGAGGCGCTGGCGGGAGTCTCGACCGGGGGCATCGTCGTGCTCGTCGGCAGTGTGTTCCCGGCCGACCCGGTGCCGCTCGACGCCGAGAGCATCGTGCGGCGTCTGGTGACGGTGACCGGGGTGCACAACTACACCGGCGCTGAGCTGGCTGAGGCGGTCGCCTTCCTGGCGGGTCGCGGACGCGCCTATCCCTTCGCCGACGCGGTGGGGAGCGTGCGTGCACTCGCCGACATCGACGAGGCTGTGCTCGCGGCCTCGGCACCCGGGGCGCCGCTGCGCATCGGTCTGATCCCCGGGCGGTGATCCCCGGGCGCGAGCCCCAGCCCCGACGGTGAGCCCGGGGCGCGATATGGTCGCATCGACCCGGAAGATGCCGCGTGCTGTGTGTGATCGCCACATACCGCTGCGGCATCCGCGCTGAGAAGCTGAGCGGACGGCCACTTTCGTCCGCTCCATCGTCGACGCCGGAGCGGGCGCCGCAGAAGGGATCCCCCACCATGATCGACGACGAGCTCCGCGCCCGACTGGAATCTCTCGGAGGGTTGGATGCCGCCCCCGGTTCCCTCGCGGGGGTGGTGGTCATCGACGTGACACGCGTCGTCGCGGGCCCGTACTGCTCGATGATCCTGGCCGACCTCGGAGCGACGGTCATCAAGGTCGAGCATCCCGACGATCCCGACTACACGCGCACCTTCCCGCCGATGCTCGAGCGTGAGGGAGCCGAATCCTTCAGCGGATTCTTCGCCCAGTACAACCGCAACAAGCTCGGCGTGACCCTCAACCTGCGCCACCCCGAGGGCAAGGCCGCGTTGGAGCGCCTGGTCGCACACGCCGATGTGCTGGTGGAGAACTTCCGTCCGGGCACGATGGACCGCCTCGGACTCGGCCACGAGAGGCTGCGCGAGGTCAACCCGCGCCTCGTCTACGCGGCCCTCAGCGGCTACGGCCAGTCCGGTCCGTACCGTGGCCGCCCGGCGTACGACAACAGCGCGCAGGCGACCGGCGGACTCTGGTCGATGAACGGGTCGGCGGGCGAGCCTCCCACCCGCGTCGGCACGATCATCGGCGACCTCGCCGCGAGCCTGTACGGCGTGATCGGGGTGCTCGCCGCCGTACGTCATGCCGAACGCACGGGCGAGGGTCAGCTCGTCGACATCTCGCAGCAGGACTCCGTGCTCACCCTCACCGAGAACGCGGTCGTCTCCTACACGACCGAGGGCGTTGTGCCGAAGCCGCTGGGCAACCAGCATCCGTTCGTACGCCCCTACGAGCTGTTCGCGTGCAAGGACGGCTACGTGTTCTTCGGCGGGTACACCGACAAGTTCTGGAAGATCTCGTGCGACACCTTCGGCACGCCGGGGGAGTACGACGACAACCCCGACCTGCACCGCATGGCCACGCGGTTCGACGACGCCGTGTACGCTGCGCGTGTGAAGCCGATGGTCGAGCGCTGGTTCGCCGACCGCACGAAGGCCGAGCTCGAAGCGCTCGCCGGCGACCTCGTTCCGCTGAGCGCGGTGAAGGACATCGCCGAGGTGGTCGCCGATCCCCAGATCGCCGCGCGCGACATGGTCGTCGACACCGAATACGCCGGCTACGGAGCGCTGCGCACCTTCGGATCGCCGGTCAAGCTCGACCGCACCCCTCCGCGCCCGCGGGGTCTCGCGCCCGACACCGGGGAGCACACCGAGGCGATCTTCCGTGACCTGCTGGGCTACTCGTCCGAGGAGATCGACGCGCTCCGGGCCGCGGGGACCATCTGATGGGCGGTGTGCGTCTCGACCGCGACGGCGCCCTCGCGGTGATCACGATCGATCGTCCGGAGAAGCTCAACGCGCTCACGCTGGCGATGTACGAGCAGCTGGGCGACGCGTTCGCCGAGGTCAGGGACGACGACCGCATCGGGGCGGCGATCCTCACCGGCGCCGGAGACCGTGCGTTCTGCGTCGGAGCGGACCTCGGCGAATCGATCCCCGCGCTCACCGAGGGACGCTTCGACATCAGCGAATGGGATGCCGCGCACCAGAAGCACTCGACCCTCGACAAGCCCGTGGTCGCCGCCGTGAACGGACTGTGCCTGGGTGGCGGATTCGAGATCCTGCTGTCGACCGATATCCGCCTCGCCGCGGAGGATGCGCAGTTCGCGCTTCCCGAGACCGGCGTCGGCGTGGTTCCTGCCGGTGGCACCCTGGTCCGTCTCGTGCGGCAGATCCCCTACGCGTGGGCGATGGACCTCATGCTGCGAGGCACGAAGATCGATGCCGCGACCGCGTTGCGCTACGGCATCCTGAACCGGGTGGTGCCGGCAGCCGAACTGCAGTCCGCCGCGCTGGGGGTGGCGGAAGATCTGCTCTCCCGCAGCCGCACCGCGGTCGCGACGATCAAGAACGCGGTGCGGACTCTGGCCGATCTTCCGGAGGGCGATGCCTTCCGGCTGGAGGCCACACTCGGTCAGGCCGCCTTCACGAGCGCCGACGCGCGCGAAGGGCTCGCCGCGTTCGCCGAACGACGCCGCGCCGTGTTCCCCTCGCACACGCCCTCAGACGATCAGGGCGCCGACTCTGCCGCATCGGCGCTGTAGTCCGGCCGGGGCGCCTGCAGATCCTGGTCGTTGTACTCGCCGCCCTTGCGGCCGCCGAACGGTCGGCCGTGATCGGCGAACTCCTCGCGGGCGAAGACGAAGGTCCACGGTCCCGCGGTGAAACGTGCACCCGTGCGCAACGTCTCGGTGTCGTCGCCGGGATGCGTCGCATCCGCGCCCGCGGCCGCGTTCATCTCGCCCCCTCCGTGCAACGTGAGCACGTACTCGTCACGGTCGTCGTGCGTGATGGTCGCATGCACGGGGTCGGTGTCGGCGACGCGCAACTCGTTGCCCTCGGCGGAGCCGATGCGCACGACGTCGGCGACGAGCAGGAACTCGGTGCGCTCGTCATCGCGGGAGACGCGCAGGCGCGGCTCGCCGGCTCCCCACTCCGCATGCGTCGTGGTCGGCGTGTAGCCCTCGTCGGGAGTCTGCTGATCGGTCATCCTCATCGCCTCCTCGGCTGCTGGATTTCCGACTCTAGGTCGCCCGCCCGCCCGGGTGGAGGGGGTTGACTTCGGCACCGGATCCCGTCAGCGGTGCGCTCGTCCGCCTACTCCGCGACCTGCTCGGCGACCTGTTCTGTCACCTGTTCGTCCGCGGGGATCAGGTCCTCCGGCACGAGGGTGATGCCGCCGCTCGTGTTCGCGGAGTCCGCCATCGCGGTGATCCATTCCAGATGGAGCTCCGGCGCGACCGGCTCGTCGAACACGAAGCGCAGCGGGATCGAGGGGTGAAGCCACACCGTCGACCGGCCGGGGACGTCGCCTTCCGGGTGCATCCACGACAGGGTGAAGCTCTCGTTCCTGCGCAGTTTCGTGGCGATGACCACCTTGAGATGTGCGAGCGCGCGATCTTCGATCTGGATCGGATCGGCGCTGCCGCCGTAGTACATGAGGCCCATACGACATACGCTACGCATAAGGGGTCACGTTCGGCCCCGACAGGGCCGTGGCAGAAAGCGAATCATTCCGCATGGGCAAGTTCATCTATGAAGGCGGCGTGAAGACCGAGATCGAAGATCGGGCGCTCACGCATCTGCAACTCGTGATCACGGCGAAGCTGCGTCGCGGCGAGCCGTTCCCCTTCAGCTGGAAGGAAGACGCGAGCGTCGGTGGAGGCCGCACCACGGTGTGGATCCAGCCCGGCAGCTCCTTGGTGTTCAAGTACTTCGGCAGCCGTCAGCCGTCGATCAACCGGGCCTGGATCGAAGCACTGGCGTTCACCGCCAACGCGCCCTCCGGGCTGTACCTGGCGCCGGAGCCGAACGAATCGGTCGAGGCGCCCGGCACGGCCGAAGTGTCGGTCACCTCCGTCCCGTAACGACGCGAGGAGCGAGGAGCGAGGAGCGAGGCAGCCGGAAGGCACCGGCCCGCCACGTCGGTCGTGTCAACCCCCTGGGCGGCATCGGCATCGGACGTCAGTGTCATGAGGACACCCCGTAGAGGAGGACCTCATGACCGACGACACCGTCGACCCCCGTCACGCGCATCGCGAAGGCGGCTTCCCCGCACAGAAGCAGGACCAGCCGGGTCTGACCGGCGAGACCACCCCGACGCCGGATCACGGCGAATCGAGCTACGTCGGACACGATCGCCTCGCCGGTCGCCGTGCCCTGATCACCGGAGGGGATTCCGGGATCGGACGGGCGGTCGCGATCGCCTTCGCCCGAGAGGGTGCCGACGTCGCCATCGCCCACATGCCCGAAGAGCAGAGCGACGCCGATGAGACGATCGCACTCATCAGCGGCGCCGGCCGTACGGCGCTCGGGCTCCCCGGAGACCTGCGTCAGGAGGGCTTCGCGACCGACATCGTCGCCGAGACCCGACGAACGCTCGGTGGCCTCGACATCCTGGTGCTGAACGCCGGCTACCAGCACGACATCGATGACTTCGGCAGCCTCCGCACCGAGGACATGCGCCGGGTCTTCGACACCAACCTCGCCGGGCTCCTGTACACGGCGCGGGCCGCCTACCCTGACCTCCAGCCCGGGGCGAGCATCATCGTGACGGCATCCATCCAGGCCTACAGCCCGTCACCGGGACTGATCGACTACGCCATGACGAAGGCGGCGCAGGTCGCGTTCGTGAAGGCGCTCGCCGAAGAGGCGGGAGCGCGCGGCATCCGCGTGAATGCCGTCGCGCCGGGGCCGATCTGGACGCCGCTGATCCCGGCGACGGGATGGGATGCCGATCGCCTCGCGACCTTCGGCAAGGACACGCCTCTGGGCCGCGCCGGGCAGCCGGCCGAACTCGCGGGCGCCTACGTCTATCTCGCCTCGGACGAGTCGATGTACGTCTCCGGCGCCGTGCTCCCCGTCACCGGAGGCAAGCACCTCTGAGTGTCGAATGGACGTGGACGGCGCTGATGCCTCACGCTGTACTACGTGCAGCAGTCAGCGTCGTCCCGTCCTCTCGTCGGCGTCGCTCTCGTCATCGGCTCGTGCCTCTCGCTGCCGTTCGGCGCGGCCGTCGCCGCGCAGCTGTTCCCGGTGCTCGGTCCGTGGGGCGTCACATCGCTGCGCGTCGCGATCGCGGCACTGCTGCTGATCGTCATCGTGCGGCCCCGGCCGCAGGGGTGGACGCGCCCGCAGTGGACCGCCGCCGTGCTCTTCGGCGTCTCGCTGGCGGCCATGAACGGCTTCTTCTACGCCGCGATCGATCGCATCCCCCTCGGCCCCGCCGTGGCGATCGAGTTCCTCGGACCGCTGATCCTCGCTGCGGTTCTGACCCGGCGTCTGGCCGACGCGGCGTGGGTCGGCGTCGCGCTGATCGGCATGGTGCTTCTGGGCGTCGACGGGCTGATCGGCGCCGATCCGCTCGACCCGCTCGGTGTGCTTTTCATCCTCATCGCGGCCGGATTCTGGGTCATGTACATCCGCATGAGCGCCCGTGTCGGGTCGATCATCCCCGGCAGCGGAGGGCTGGCTGTCGGGCTCCTGGTCGCCGCGTTGCTGCTCGTGCCCGTCGGGGTGCCCGCAGCGATCACCGTGTCGGGCGACATGCAGCTCCTCCTGCTCGCGTTCATCACCGCGGTGCTCTCGTCGGTCATTCCGTACAGCTTTGAGCTCGCGGCGCTGCGGAGGCTCCCGCAGCGGGTGTTCGGTGTGCTGCTCAGCCTCGAGCCGGCGTTCGCGACGCTCGCCGGCTGGCTCGTGCTCGGACAGAGCGCGACCCCGCTGAGGATGCTCGCGATCGCGCTCGTCGTCCTGGCGAGTGTCGGGGCGACCCTCGGCATCCGACGTCGGAAGCGGATGGATCCGCCGATGGTGTTCACCGGGCCGATCCCGCTTCCCGACTGAACTGACCCCGGTTCCGGTCGCGATATGTCAGCTGTTGCGCTGATGTGACGTGTCATATCGCGACGGGAGCGCGCCGGGCTCGGGCGAGTGCGCTGCCGTCAGTGGGAAGCGGCGTCGGAGGATCGTACGCTGCACGAGCGTCCAGACGACGGTGACCGTGAGGTACAGCGCGGCGGCCAGTGGCACGAAGGCCGCGAACACCGCGGTCAGGTAGTGCAGAGCGCTCATCATCCGGAGCATGGTGGGGGAGGAGAGCGGGGAGTCGCTCTCGACCGGAGCCGGGCGGAACACGCGGCGCGTGACCTCGGCCACGGCGATCATCACGGCCAGGATCACCCCGAAGACCAGGAAGGTTGCGGGCGTGGCCGTGCCCCCGAAGAGAGCCGACACCAGGCTCGTGCCCAGCGGGGCGCCGAACAGATCGTGCGTGAGCAGTTCATTCGGATGACCGGCGATCTCGGTGCGGATGAACAACGTGTACAGGATGCCGACGATCGGCGCCTGCGCGAGCACCGGCAGCATCCCGGCGAAGGGTGAGGTGTTCTCGGCGCGATACAGCGCAAGGGTCTCGCGCTGCAGGCGTTCCGGGTTCTTCTTGTGGCGACGTTGCAGCTCGCGCAGCTTCGGGGCCAGGCGCGCCCGGGTCTGTTCGGCCTTGGCCTGCGAGATGCCGACCGGGATGAGCAGCGCACGTACGAGGAGCGTGACGAGGATGATGGCCGCGGCTGAGGCGGCCCCGCCCGCGAAGGGTTCGAGGAGGGTGGAGAGACCGGCGAGAGCGCCGTAGGCGCCGTCCAGAAGGGCGGCGAGAGGGGGGAAGGCGAAGAAGTCCATGAGGTATCCGTTCGAGAGGTCGGGAAGGGTCGGCGAAAGCCGCGCGGTCCCGGTGTGAACGGACTACGCGGCGGTCGGGACTCCCGGTGCTCGCGGACGCGGATGCCCCGCGGCATCCGGATCGCTCTGCGTGAGGACGGTGGAGACGTCGATGGCGCGCCACGGATGCGGTGCGGTGCCGCTCGAGACCTGGTGAAGGCCGATGACGAGAGCGAGGGTGAGAGCGGTGACCGCCACGAGGGCGATCGCGAGGCCGAGGGCGGCGGCATCGGGTGCGGACACGAGTCCGAGCGCGGTCAGGATGACGCTCAGCATCTGTCCGAACCAGTCACTCATCCGTGCTCCCCTCTCTGCTGCGAGGGTAGCACCGGCGCCTGGGGGGAGGGCGCGACCGCGGCGCCCGACACACGAGGCCCCCGCGTCGGCGGCGGGCGTAGCCTCGAAGCATGAGTGATCTTCGTGCGTTCGGCGGTGTCGAGCATCCTGTCGTCCTCGGGCCCTTCGGCGGCCTCTCGTCGGTGCCCCTGACGGCGGCGGTCAGCGAGGCGGGTGGCCTCGGATCGTTCGGGCTCTACGGCTACGACGGCGACCGCATCCGGCAGACGGGTGCGCAGCTGCGCGCCGCCACGACGCGCCCGTTCGCCCTGAACATCTGGTTACCCACGGGCGACGAGGTCGCGCCGAACGCCCAGCATGCGATCTTCGCGCAGGCGCTGCAGCCGTTCTTCGATGCGGTCGGTGAGGAGCTTCCGGCGCGGCCCGAGGCGTATATCCCTTCGCTCGACGAGCAACTCGACGCGATCTGGGAGGTCGCCCCCGCGGTGCTCAGCGTCGTGTTCGGTGTGCCGTCCGCCGAGCTGGTCGAGCAGGCGCATCGCCGCGACGTGCGGATCGTGGGCACCGCGACCACCGTCGCCGAAGCCGTCGCGCTCGCCGAGAGCGGCGTCGACGCGATCGTCGCCACCGGGTCCGAGGCGGCGGGTCACCGTGTCTCCTTCCTGCGCCCGGCTGAGGAGTCGCTGGTGGGCACCTTCGCGCTCGTGCCGCAGGTGGTCGACGCGGTCGATGTGCCCGTGATCGCGGCCGGCGGTATCGCGGATCGTCGTGGTGTCGCGGCGGCCTTCGCCCTCGGTGCCCACGCCGTGCAGGTCGGCACCGCATTCCTCGCGACCGCGGAATCGGCCGTGAACGATGCGCATCGCGAGGCCATCCGTCGCACGACAGCCGACGAGACCGTGCTGACCAGGGCCATGAGCGGCCGCCTCGCCCGTGGCGCCCGCAACCGCGCGATCCGCGCGATCGAGGCGAGCGGAACGATCGCGCCGTTCCCGATGCAGAACTGGTTGACCGGCAGGTTCCGCGCCGCGGCCGGGCAGCAGAACCTCGGTGAGCTGCAGTCGCTGTGGATGGGGCAGGCCGCGCCGCTCGCGCGCTATGACACGGCGGCCGAGGCGTTCGCCGAGCTCGTGGTGGGTGTCCCCTCGTCCTGAGGGTTCTCCTTCGCGTCCCGCGGACTCGCGGTCGATGTGATCGGCGCCGCTGCTACAGGATGACGGTCGACTTGCCGTGCACGATCACGCGGTCTTCGGCGTGCCACTGCACGGCCCGCGCGAGCACCTGACGCTCGACGTCGGCGCCGCGGCTCTGCAGCTGGGCGGCGGAGTCGGCGTGGGTCACGCGGGTCACGTCCTGCTCGATGATCGGTCCCTCGTCGAGGTCGGCCGTCGCGTAGTGCGCCGTCGCACCGATCAGCTTCACCCCGCGATCCTTGGCGCGCGCATACGGGTTCGCCCCGATGAACGCCGGCAGGAAGGAGTGGTGGATGTTGATGACCGGGGCCTCGAGCCGCTCGATGAAGTCGTCGGTGAGGATCTGCATGTAGCGCGCCAGCACGACGAGGTCGACATTGCCGCGCAGCAGGTCGAGCTGTCGCTGCTCCATGACCTGCTTGTCGCCGGAGGGGATGTGCATGAACGGCACGCCGAAGGAGCGCACCGACTCGGCGAGATCGGGGTGGTTCGACACCACCATCGTGATGTCGATGTCGAGCTGGCCGCGCTGCGTGCGCCACAGCAGCTCCATGAGGCAGTGGTCGTACTTCGAGACGAAGATGGCCACGCGCTTGCGCCGGGCCGTGTCGTGCAGCGACCACTCCATGCCGAAGCGGTCCGCCACCTGGGCGATGTCGGCCTCGAGCGCTGGGCGGGCGGCGGCGAGGCCGTCGAGGTGGATGACGGTGCGCTGGAAGAAGCGCCCGCCCTCGGAGTCGGTCGAGTGCTGGTCGAGCGAGATGATGTTCGCGCCGTGCGTCGCGAGCACTCCGGCCACGGCGGCGACGATGCCGGGCTGATCGTCGCAGGCGATCAGGAGACGGGCGGTATCGGGCTGTGGCATGAACGCTCCTCGGGGGGGTGTCCCTCGATTCTGCCGTGGATGCGCGCCGCCGGGCGAATCGGAGGGGACTCGATACTCTGAGAACTGTGACGACCGCATCCGCTCTGCTGACGCAGGCCGCCCTCGACCTCGCCGGAGCACCGCGTGAAGGACTCGGCGAGGAGCGCGATTCGCGATGGCGCGGCCGCCGTATCGTGCGCGTCGGCGCCGCGTGGCACCTGGGCGTGCTGCTGCTCACCGAGACACACGCCCTGGCAACGGCGGAGGTACTCCGCGCGGCTGACCCCGGCCGACGCGGCTACACCGCCGAGTCGGCGCGGGAACGTGCGGCGAGACGCGAAGAGGCGCTGCGCGGCGGCTTCGACGAGGGCGAGGTCGTGCACGTCGGGTGGAGTGTGATCGACGTCGACGCGGTGGATGCCGGTGGCACCTCCGGGCCGCTCTCGCTCGTCGAGGGTGAGCCGATGGTGCGGTGGAGCGCTGCCGGAGGCAACATGCCGCTCGAGGCATACCTGCGCGAGCGCGTCGCCTTCCTGCAGGGCTGACAGGCGCGCCGGCAGGCTCAGGCGAAGGTCTCCGCGAAACGGCGCAGCAGAGCGGCGCCTTCGGTGACGGATGCCGCGAGCACCTGGTTCTGCACCCGGTCGAACTCGTCGGGGTCGAAGTAGCCGGTCGTGCGGTAGAACGTCATGCGGTCGGCGAAGTCGCGCGGCGTGGGCTCGGGGTGGAACTGCGCGGTGTACAGGTGGGTGCCCACGCGGTAGGCCTGCACCGGGCAGGCCTCGTTGGTCGCGAGCAGTGTTGCGCCATCGGGCAGGGCCGCCGCGCTCTCCTTGTGCGCGGTGAACACCGTGAGCGCGGGAGAGCTGGGTCCGAACACCGGGTCGGTCGTGCCGGCGGGCGTCGTGCGGATCACGGTGGCGCTCGCCGCCTCGGGCGTCGCGGTCGTCACCTCGCCGCCGAGCATGCGGGTCACCACGCCGATGCTGAAGCAGGTGAAGAACACGGCCACCTCCGCATCGATCGCCCGCTGCGCGATACAGCGCAGATCGGCCTCGACGCGCAGCTGCACGGCATCCTTCTCGGCATCGCTCACGTTGAACGGAGAGCCGCCCACGACGATGCCCCGGTACCGCGCGAGGCGAGCGGGATCGAGCGGCTCCTCGAGCAGATCGAGCCGGTCGACGACCTCGGCGCCGAGTGCACGACGGAAGGACGCGTGCTCGGCATCGGCCGCCCCTCGTTCCGGACGCACGCAGACGTAGAGAAGCGAAGCCATCCGGCGATTCTAACCAGCGCAGAGCATCGTCGAGAACGCGTGACCCTCGGAGTCGGGTCCGTCGTCAGCGGGAGGAGTTGCTGGTGCGGCCGCGGACGATGCCGACGAAGGTCTCGACATCCGGCGTCGTGCGTTCACGTGGCCAGACGAGGGCGACCGTGGAGGTCGGGCCGTCGGTGAGGGGACGGTGCGCGACATCCTTGCGATGGTGCAGGCGGGCGAGAGACATCGGCACGATCACGATGCCGACTCCGGATGCCACGGTCTCGATCGCGTCGGCGGTCGTGCGGAGTGTGTCGAATGCCGGGGCGAGAACGCCCGGGAGATCGAGCGGGCCGAGCACGTCGTCGGCCGGGACGATCAGCACCTCTCCGGCGAGGTCGGCCGTGGTGAGCTCATCAACGGCCATCAGGTGCGAGTCGGCGGCGGCGACGACGACCGGAACCTCGTCGTACAGCTCGATGATGTGCAGCGACGGGTCGGTGAGAGGAAGCCGCACCAGCGCCGCGTCCAGCTCGGCCAGCGCCTCGCGTCGAGCGGAGGCCGGGACGGGGACGAGTTCGAGTCGCACCCGCGGCATCCGCTGCTTCCACGCATCGATCCATTTGCCCGGAGTCGCGCCGGGTACGACGCCGAGGCGGAAGTCTCGCGGCTCCTCCGGGGCGGTGCGCGGAGCGTCGAACACGACCTTGTCGCGAGCAGCCTTGTCGCGCGAGCTCTTGTCGCGGCCGGACTTCTGCGACTTCGAGGAGGGTGTGCGGCGCGCGGCTGCCTTGCCGCCTCGCGCCGGAGTCCCTCCGGTGCGCCGCGCCGGTCGCCGTCCCTGATTCGCCATGTGTCCCAGGGTATCGGCAGCCGCGCGGCGCGCCCGTGTCAGAGCCGTGCCGCGAGAGCCCGCCGCTGCGCGTGGCGGATCAGTCCTACCGCGCCGCCGACGAGGATCAGCACCCCGACGGCGAGGAGGAGCAGCGAGACCACGGTGGTGGGCGTCAGCGTGGTGACCCAGTCGGCGATGCCGTCGCGCCGGGTGTCATCGGAGACGGTCCAGAGGCCGTACGCGGCGATCGCGGCGAAGAGCAGCCCCCAGATGATCGCGGCGCCGCGCGTGCGGGGCGGAGTCGGGTCGGCGGAGATGTCGTGCTCCTGGATGCGCTGGATGCTCTCGGTGTCCTGGATGCTCTCGGTGCTCATCATTCTTCCTCTGCCGTCTCGTAGATGGTGACCTGCACGTCGCCGGAGGTCTGGGTGAGGGTGACCGGCTGTCGCGTCACCACGGAGGTGTTCTCCGCTGATGCCGTCGCGACGGCCGTACGGGTTCCGTCCTGCCGGCCGACGAGCGGCCAGGTGCCGGAATCGAGGATCCGCCCCGAGTCGGCTTCGATGCGCATCCAACTGATCGTCCCCTGCTCGATCGTCGCGGTGAGGTCGAGCTCGACCCCGGGTTGCACGTCGATCCAGGTCTGGCCCGTGCCCTTGTCGATCACGATCGGACGGGGTCCGCTGTCGTGCGGCAGGAGTGTGACGTTGAGGTCGCCGAACGGTTGGCGCACGTGCGATGCCTCGACGTTCGAGATCGAGGCCCAACCGAGCGTGAGGTCGTCGAAGGCCGCGAACGAGCTCGCCGTGACACCGCCCGCGAGCACCAGCGCCGTGAGGAAGCCGAGGAAGCCGCTGCGCCGACGTGAGACCCCGGCGACGATCATGCTCACGGCCAGGACGAGCGCGGCGGCGAGCAGACCCAGGGCGCCGGCGGCCGGCCCCCCGGTGAGTCCCACGGCTGCGCCGACCGCGAGGGCCAGACCCATCGCCGACGCCACGAACGCGAAGCTCGCCCGCGGGTTCGACGCCCGGCGGATGCGGCGGCGCTCGGATGCCTCGGCGGCGAAGGTCGCGGCGGCGGCCTGACGCTCCCGGCGCAACTGGTCGCGCGCGGCGCGCTCGGCATCCTGCTGCTGCCGGCGCCAGGCCTGGTCCTGCTCGCGCCAGGCGGCGTGCTGGGCGCGCCAGGCGGCGAGCTCCTCGGGGCTCTGGGTGCCTCCGGGCAGGGGAGCGGGCGGCGTGGGCCGGGCGGCCGCCACCTCAGACGGTTCGAGCGTCGCGAGAGATGCGGGGCCGGCGGCCGCGTGAGCGGCGGGGTCGGCGGGCGGGGAAGGAAGCGCATCCGCGCCCTCGGCGGTACCCGAATCGCCGAGGGTCGCGGATGCGGCGGGGGCTGCAGGATCGGGCGAAGCCATCGTCCCGACCGTCGAAGGAGCCCCCGGGGTGCGGCTCGCAGCGCGCACGATGAGGAAGAGCAGGCCGCCGACGAGCAGCAGCGCGAAGATCCAACTGAGTACCGCCAGCGCAGACCAGCTCTCGTAGCCGAGACCGAACAGTCGTCCGGTGAGCGGCGCGGTCGGGATGAGGCCGATGATCGCCATGACCAGGATCCCGACCTGCACGGGCTGGAAGTCGCGGTTCAGGAGGTCCCGGGCGTGGATCCGGCCGTCGGCGTCCGGAAGCAGCGCCCAGGCGATCGCGTAGAGGAAGATCACCGGCAGGCCGAACAGGGCGGCGATCACGAGCACCCCGCGCACGATCAGCGGATCGATGCGCAGACGGGCGGCGATACCCGCGGCGATGCCGCCGAGCCAACCGTCCGAGCGGGCGATGCCGAGCCCGGCGATCCAGAGGAAGAAGCGTTCGGAGGGGAGGGCGGATGCCGTCGTCGTCCTGCCGTCGGCGGCCGGATCGGTCGCGTCGGCGGCAGCCGGGGGCACTGTCGGAATCGTCATGCTTCGATCCTGTCGGTCCTGCGGGGGAGCCGACCATGGGGTGTTCCCCTGAGCGACCCCTGATCTTGTCCGCGGGAGCCCCCCGACCGGCGCATCGGGTGATTGGATGGCGTCATGTCCTCTTCCGCCCCGTCCGCCGGCGCGCCGATCGTCACCGCGCGGCCCGCACGCGTCGCGGCCCCGCCGCGACCGCCGCTGACGCGGGACCGCGAGTGCCTGGTCTCGGGGGTGAGTGCGGGACTCGCACGGCACCTGGGGGCGCCGGTGTGGACGATCCGCGCCCTGTTCATGGTGCTGGCCTTCTGCGGAGGTTCCGGCATCCTCCTGTACCTGTGGTGCTGGGTGTTCACGCCGTGGACGGAGGGGGAGCCCGCGCCGTCGCGTCGGGTGCCGGTGGCGTGGATGCTGCTCGCTCCCGCAGCGATCGGGGTCGTGGTGGTGACGTCGTGGGCGGCGGGCATCTCCGCCGCCGCCGTCACGGTCGCACCGCCCGCGTGGGCGCTCGTCACCGGCGCGACCGTGGTGCTTGCGACCGCCGCCGGGCTGTGGGCGACGCTCGTCGACCGCAGCGACACGGCGCGCGGACCCCGGCACACCATGGTGATCCGGGTGCTCTCGGTGGCGCTGCTCCTGGTGCTGTTCCTCGTGCTGCTGCCGCACGCGACGGGTGCGAGCGGGGTCGTGGTGACACTGCTCCCGCTCGCCGGGGTGCTCACCGTCGGCTCCTCCACGCTCGTGCACCGATGGCGCGAGCTCGCGGGCGAGCGGGTGCGCCGCATCCGCGAGGAGCAGCGCAGCGAGATGGCCGCACACCTGCATGATTCGGTGCTGCAGACGCTCGCGCTGATCCAGAACCGGGCAGGGGCATCGAGTGAAGCGGCTCGCCTCGCTCGGGCGCAGGAGCGCGAGCTGCGCGCGTGGCTCTACGACGGCGATGCGCCGGCCGACAGTGATCTGCCCACCGATCTCCGCGACTACGCCGGAGCCCTTGAGCTCGACTTCCCGGTGCGCATCGAGGTGGTGTCGGCCGGGCTGTCTGCGGAGCGCGCGAGCGGTGAGCTCGCCGCCGCGGCGCGCGAGGCCATGCTGAACGCGGCTCGGCACGCGGGAGGCGAGATCGCCGTGTACATCGAGGGCAGCGTCTCGGGCGTCGACGTGTTCATCCGCGACCGCGGCGCAGGATTCGATCTGCAGGAGGTGCCGAGCGACCGGCTCGGCGTGCGGCAGTCGATCATCGGACGCATGCGCCGGGTGGGTGGGACCGGCGCCGTGCGCAGTGATGAGGCCGGCACCGAGGTGCATCTGACGCTGCCGACGACGGGAGACAACCGTGGCTGATCCGATCCGTGTCGTGATCGTCGACGATCATTCGATCTTCCGCTCGGGCTTGCGCGCCGATCTCGACGACAGCGTCGATGTCGTCGGCGAGGCGGCCGATGTCCCCTCGGCGATCGCCGTGATCGGTGAGACGGCACCCGACGTCGTGCTGCTCGATGTGCATCTGCCCGGCGGCGCCGGAGACGATGCGAGCGGGGGCGAGTCGGTGATCCGCGGATCGGCGCCGACGTCGGCGAAGTTCCTGGCGTTGAGCGTGTCGGACGCCGCGGCCGACGTGGTGCGGGTCATCCGTGCCGGAGCGCGCGGGTACATCACCAAGGGATCGTCGGGGATCGAGGTGAGTCGCGCGGTGCATGCGGTGGCCGACGGCGACGCCGTATTCTCGCCGCGTCTCGCGGGGTTCGTGTTGGACGCGTTCGGGGCGGTGTCGGGCGAGACCGCGACGGCCACCGACGAGCTCGATCGCCTCTCGGCGCGAGAGCAGGAGGTCATGCGACTCATCGCCCGCGGCTACGCCTACAAGGAGGTCGCCACCGAGCTCTTCATCTCGATCAAGACGGTCGAGACGCACGTGTCAGCGGTGCTGCGCAAACTCCAGCTGTCGTCGCGCCATGAGCTGACCGTGTGGGCCTCGGAGCGACGCCTGCTGTAGCGGACGCGGGCGTCTGTCGCTGCTGCGGGCGTCCTGCTGGGGGGCGCGTCAGGCGGCGAGCCAGAGGCCCTTCGGATCGGTCGAGACGGTGAGCCCTGCGGCGACCGTCTCATCGTCGCCGATCCGTGCGCCGCGCACGATGCGCGCGCCGGCTCCGACGTCGGTGCGGACTCCGACATGAGCGTTGTCACCCACCGCGGCTCCCTGGCCGATGTGCGCGTGCGCGTCGATGTGCGCGCCTTCGCCGATCACGGCATCCGGTTCGATCCACGCACCTCGTGCGATCGTCGCCCCGGCGCCGATGCGCGCGCCCGGTTCGATGTAGGCACCGGCTTCGATGTGCGCCTTGGGGTGCACTTTCGCGCCGTGCGCCACGAGACCTCGGCCGTTCGCGTGCTTGCGGTACCGCAGCGTCGCGCCCTGGTCGTTCTCGATGTCGACGTAGTTCTTACCCACGATTCCTCCCGTGCTCCGGAGATGCCCCGGATATATGCACAACCATGGGATGGGTGTTTTCATTCCCTCGGAGGGATGCGGTTCAGCGCTGGCACGACGGGCACCAGAAGGTGATGCGTTCGCGGGTCGGATCGGCCCCCTGCTCCCCGCGTCGGATGCGGGTTCCGCAGCGTCGGCAGGGGCGCCCCGCGCGGCCGTAGACCCAGGTCGCCTGACCCGGTCGGTCGATGCCGGTGAACGTGCGTCCTGAGCGATCGCGGTTCGCGCGGATCGTGCGCACGCCGAGGTCGATCAGGGCCGCGACGTCGACCTCCGGCGTCGGCCGGGTGGGAAGGATTCCGCGCAGGAACAGGAGTTCTGCGGCGTACTCGTTGCCGAAGCCCGCGACGTTGCGTTGGTCGAGCAGCGCCACATGGATGCTGCGGGTGTCGGAGCCGAGGCGTCTCACCGCCTCGACGGCATCCCAATCCGGGGCGAGCGGATCCGGGCCGAGGTAGCCGACGAGCTGGTCCTCGTCACGGGTGGGCACGACCTCGATCTCGGCGATGTCGACGCCCACGGCTTCACGCTCCGCGGTGCCGACGATCGCGCGCACCTTGAACGCCGGATGCCGCCACTTCTCGCCCGGGCGGTAGATGAACCACGCGCCGTCCATGCGCAGGTGCGAATGCAGTGTGCTGTCGCCGACGCGCAGCAGCAGATGCTTGCCGCGCGAGCTCGCCCCGTGGATCGGCTGACCGGTGAGATCGATGGTCGCCGCCTGCGGCACGCGCAGATCGAAGCGGGTGCAGATGGAGCCCGCCAGAGCGTCGTCGAGCCGTCTGGCCGTGCGGAAGACGGTGTCGCCCTCGGGCATCAGCGCGCCTCGGGTTCGATGGCGGTTGTGTTGGTGAGGGGCGTGCTCGTGAGGGGCGTGCGCGCGAGCATCGTGCGCCCGAGCATCGTGGCGCCGGCGACGGCGGCGGGCATGACGGCGACGGCCCCGCCGGGAACGAGGAAGCAGAGCTGTGTGGCGACGCCGAAACCGAGAACGCGGGCGCGGCTGCCCGAGAACAGCGCGGCGCGGTCGAGAGGCGTCAGGTCGCGGGCATCGAACGCGCGGCCGGTGAGCTCGCGAGCGAGCATGCGACCGGACAGGATCAGACCGGCGATGGGGCCGAGGAAGCCCCCGACGAGCGGGATGAACCCGAGGAGCAGGACGAGGATCGCGATGAGCAGTCCGAGCAGCACGAGGCGGAGTCCTTCGCCGAGCGTCGTCCAGAAGCTCCCGCCGTCGGCCGGAGGGGCGTCACCGAGGTCGAGCTCGACCGCGCGCCAGATGCGCTGATAGAAAGGGTCGCCGATCGTCAGCGTCAGGGCGGTGAAGACGGCACCTGCGAGCGCGAGCCCCGCGGCCACGAGCACGAGGCTGACGGCACCGCGCAGCAGGCCCCGCCAGGGCTCCGTCCATCCCTCGGCGAAGGGAGTGAGCCATGTCGAGATCGAACCGGTGCCCAGCACCAGAGGGACGAGCACGGCGACAAGGACGATGACCGCGATGACGGCGGGGATCAGTCCGAGAGCCATCAGCCCCGGGCGGGTGCGCCAGACACCGAACCCGCGCAGCAGGAGGCGGACGCCGGTGCTGAACTCCCGGATCACGGGGCGGCTCGATTCACGGGGCGGCTCGATTCATCGGTCAGACGGCCTTTCGCAGCGTGTATCCGCGCGGGGTCGCGACGAATCCGGCCTCCTGCAGCGCCAGCGCGAGCTCGGTGCCGTAGACGCCCTCGCCGTTGATCTTCTCGACCGTCAGGGTGTCGAGCCGTCGCGCACGTGCGGTCGCTGCGAGGTCGGTGGCCGCGGCCCGCAGCACGTCGCCGTCGCTGCCGAACGACAGCACCGTGCGTCCGCCGCGTTCGAGATACAGCACCAGCGCACCGTCGACCAGCACGACCAGCCCTCCGGCTTTGCGGCCGGGGCGGTGCGAGACCTCGTCGAGCTTCGGCCAGGCGAGCGCGGCGCCGTAGGGGTTCGCCGGATCGGTGGCGGCGAGCGTCACCGCCTTCCGCGGCGGAGGGTCGGCGAGCCCGGCGTAGGTGCGCAGGCGATCGACCGTGGCGGATGCGGCGAACTGCGCGGCACCCAGCTTCTCGATCACGTAGCCGCGGCGGCAGTGCCCGGCCTCTTCGAATCCCGCCAGCACGCGGTACGTCTGGGCGAAGCCGCCCGGCACGCCCTCCGCCTGCACCGCCCCGCGCGTCACGACGCCGTAGCGATCGAGCAGGAGCCCGGCGCTGACGGTGGCGCGCCGCGCCGCATCGGTCTCGGCGGTCGGGAGCAGCGACCAGCGCCCGCCGATCGCGGTCGGACGCGGGGCCGAACGCGTCAGCGACATCCCGCGGTAGGTGCGGGTGCGCGGCGCCTTGCGCGTCACCCGATGCGCCTGCGACCCTCCGGCCAGCAGTGACCGGATCGGCGCGAACGTGTCGTTGGTGATGTGACCGGACCACGTGAGCGACCACAGCGCCTCCAGCACCGACTGCTCGTTCTCGGCCGACGTCATCTCTTTCAGCTGACCGGCGAAGTACGCGCCGCCCGCCTGCAGCGCGGTCAGAAGGCGGGCCTCGAGCGAGTCGGCGCCGATCTCGGTGTCCGGTTCGGGAAGGGTGAACGGTGCGAGGTCGGCCGGATGGAGCGACACCCAGCCGTCGCGCCCGGGAAGAGTGCCGTGCCCTGACCAGATGACCTCGCCCGAACTCGTGAGCTCGTCGAGCATCGAGGGGGAGTAGTCGCGCACGCGGGACGGCAGCACCAGAGACTCCCAGGCGCTCGCGGGGATCGGCACCCCGGCGAACTGCTCGATCACGCCGATGACGCCGTCGAGTCCCTCGAGGGGGCGCGTCAGATGCTGCCAGTCGGGCAGGAACCGCGCATACGCCTCGGGGGAGACCGGTTCGACACTGCCGCGGATGGCCGCGAGAGACCGCATGCGCAGACGGCGCAGCACCTCGGTGTCGCACCACTCGATGTCGGAGCCGGATCCGGCCGCCTCGGGGAGGAAGTACCCGCTGGTGAGGCGACCCGCCGACTCCAGGCGCTGCAGCGTGTGTCGCGCCACCGCTGCGCCGATGCCGAAGCGTGAGGCGATCGCATCGGTCGTGAAGGGGCCGTGTGTGCGCGCATGGCGTGCGACGAGGTCGCCGAGAGGATCGGCGAGGGGTTCGAGGAAGGCGACGGGGATGCCGGTGGGAAGCGCCGCGCCGAGAGCATCGCGCAAGCGGCCGGCATCCTCGATCGCGGCGATCCGCTGCGCACCGGCGATCGTCACGGGGATCGCGCGGCGGGCGGCCACCAGGGCGTCGAGGTGTGCGGCCGCGACGGTGACATCGCCGGGGCTGACACCGGCCGCACTGGCACCCGCTGCACCGGTTCTGGCCGCGCTGGTCGCTTCCGAGGCTGAGGCGTCGGCGGGGGCGGCAGTCTCGGCGGTCTCGGGGGCGAGCCTCGCGGCCACCTCCGCGGCGTCGAGCGGGCCCAGCATGCGCAGCAGATCGGCGACCCCCTCGAGACCGCGCGCCCGGCGCTCGGGGTCGAGGCGCTGTGCCTCCCGCTCGAACTGCGCGATGACCTCGGGGTCGAGCAGCTCGCGCAGCTCGACCGTGCCCAGCAGCTCACCCAGGAGCGCGGGGTCGACCGAGAGCGCTGCGGCTCGGCGCTCGGCCAGCGGCGAGTCGCCCTCGTACATGAAGGCGCCCACGTAGCCGAACAGCAGGTCGCGCGCGTACGGCGAGGGCTGCCCTGGTTGCGTCTCGACCAGGCGCACACGGCGGTCGGCGATCGAGGTCGCGAGGCGTCGCAACGACGGCAGGTCGTAGACGTCCTGCAGTACCTCGCGCAGCGTCTCGAGGATCACGGGGAACGTCGGATGCCGTCGGGCGACCTCGAGCAACTGCGCCGACCGCTGTCGTTGCTGCCACAGGGGCGACCGACGATTCGGGTTCGTGCGCGGCATCAGCAGCGCCCGCGCCGCGCATTCGCGGAAGCGGGAGGCGAACAGGGCGGATCCGCCGACCTCGTCCGTCACGAGGCGCTCGAGCTCGTCGGGGTCGAAGACGAAGAGTTCGGCGCCCGGGGGCTCGGCTTCGGCATCCGGGATGCGCACGATGATGCCGTCGTCGCTCGCCACGGCCGATCCCTCGACGCCCAGACGTTCGCGGACGCGGGCGTTGATCGCGAGCGCCCACGGCGCATGCACCTTCATGCCGTATGGGGAATGCAGGATGACCCGCCAGTCGCCGACCTCGTCGCGCCCGCGTTCGACCGTGAGCGTGCGATCGGTGGGCAGGGTGCCGGTGGCCTCGCGCTGCTCGGTGAGGTGGGCCATCAGGTTCGCCCGCGCCTGTTCATCGAGGCCGGCGTCGATGAGTCGCTGCGTGGCCTTCTCGGGAGCGGCGGTCGACACCTCACGCGAGAACCTGCCGAGCGCCTCGCCGAGTTCGAACGGGCGACCGATCCCGTCGCCGTGCCAGAACGGCACCTTGCCCGGCTGGCCATACGCAGGGATCACATTCACCCGGTCATGGGTGATCTCTGCGATGCGCCAGCTGGTGGTGCCGAGCGTGAAGACATCGCCCACCCGCGACTCGTAGACCATCTCCTCGTCGAGCTCGCCCACGCGCGCGCCCGTCGTCTCACCGGCGACGAAGACCCCGAACAGTCCGCGGTCGGGGATCGTGCCTCCGCTCGTCACCGCGATGCGCTGGGCACCCGGTCGGCCGGTGAGCGTGCCGGCATCCCGATCCCAGACCAGACGTGGCCGCAGCTCGGCGAATTCGTCGGAGGGGAAGCGCCCGGCCAGCAGATCGAGCGTCGCCTCGTACGCCGACCGCGGCAGCGACTGGAAGGGAGCGGACCGACGCACGGTCTCGAACCACTCCTCGACACTGATCGCCCCGAGCGCGCTGGCCGCGACCGTCTGCTGCGCGAGGATGTCGAGCGGATTGCGCGGCACCTGGATGGCCTCGATCTTGCCGGCCAGCATCCGCTCCGTCACGATCGCGGTGTGCAGCACATCGCCGCGATGTTTGGGGAACAGCGCCGCGCGGCTGATCTCGCCGACCTGGTGCCCTGCGCGTCCCACCCGCTGCAGGCCCGAGGCCGCCGAGGGCGGGGCCTCGACCTGGATCACGAGGTCGACGGCACCCATGTCGATGCCGAGCTCGAGGCTGCTGGTCGCCACGACGCACCGCAGCACGCCCGACTTCAACTCCTCTTCGACCAGGGCTCGCTGCTCCTTCGACACCGAGCCGTGGTGCGCCTTGGCGAGCACGGGATCGGCACCGGCCGTGGCTCCGGCCTGCGCCATCATCTGAGCGGGCACCTTCGCGTCGGGCAGCGGTGCGCCGATCCGCTCGGAGTAGATCTCATTGAGGCGTCCGGTCAGCCGCTCCGCGAGGCGTCGGGAATTCGAGAAGACGATCGTGGAGTTGTTCTGCAGGATGCGGTCGACGATCGCCTCCTCCACGTGCGGCCACACCGACCCGGTCACCTCGGTGTACTCGGCGTCGGACGACTCTCCCGAGACGCCCGGGGGCGGGGGAGGGTTGGTCATGTCGTCCATCGGCACGATGACCCCGAGCTCGAACGTCTTGGATGCCGGGGGTGCGACGATGTCGACCGGCGCGGAACCGCCGAGGAAACGCGCGACCTCATCGATGGGTCGGACCGTGGCCGACAGACCGATGCGCTGTGCGGGAGCATCGGAGCCGTAACCCGCACGCAGCGCGTCGAGGCGTTCGAGGCTCACCGCCAGATGCGCGCCGCGCTTGGTCGCGGCGACCGCGTGCACCTCGTCGATGATGACGGTGTGCACTCCGCGCAGCGTCTCGCCCGCCCGGCTCGTGAGCATCAGGTAGAGCGACTCGGGCGTCGTGATGAGGATGTCGGGTGGATCGGAGACGAGCTTGCGGCGATCGCTCGACGTGGTGTCGCCCGAGCGCACCCCGACGGTGACCGAGGGCGCGGGCACTCCCAGACGCCGGGCGGATTGACCGATGCCGATCAGAGGAGATCGCAGGTTGCGCTCGACGTCGACGCCGAGGGCCTTCAGGGGTGAGATGTAGAGGATGCGCGTGCGCGGTTCGCCCTTGGGTGGGACGGCGTCGTCGTGCGCCGCGCGTTCGCGGAACACGCTGTCGATCGCCCACAGGAACGCCGAGAGCGTCTTCCCCGAGCCGGTCGGTGCGACGACGAGGGCGTGCCGGCCGGCGGAGATGGCCTCCCACGCGCCGACCTGGGCGGCAGTCGGCGCGGGGAACGCACCCCGGAACCAGTCCTGCGTGGCCGGGGTGAAGCGTTCGAGCACGTCACCCATCTGTCCATCTTCGTCGAGACCACCGACATCCGGGGCGGGAACGCCCTCGAATCATGCCGCCGTGCCCGGGGCACGGTCCGCAGGCTCCGTGCCGGGCACGGAATCGCGATCCGGTCGGCGGACGAGCTGGACGACGACGACCGCGAGCACGGCGACGACGAACGTCGCGATGATCGTGGATCCCGACAGCGGCCGGGTGAAGAGCACGACCGCGGCCGAGATCGTGGCGATCGCCGCGAGCACCAGCACGTGATTGCGGTCGATCCACCGACCGATCGCCCCGGTCGTGATCCCTCGACGATCGCCGGCGGATCGCGCGGCGGCGGCGACGGTCCCGCTCGTCTCGCGCAGCCATCGAGCAGGTCGTGCCGGTCCGCTCGCCCATGCCGTCACGGCGACGGCGATCGCGAGAACCGCGATCGCGAGCACGGTGTTCGCCGCGGCGGCGGTGACGGCGTCGTAGATCACCTCCGCGGCGCCGGCCGTCACGGCACCGCCGGCGATCGCGGCCGCCGCGATCGTCCGGCCGATCGCGATCGCCAGCCCGAGCACTCCCATCAGGACGCCCGCGGCGATGGCGGTCGCGACCAGCGCGCGGCGCCGGTGACGCGCGGCGAAGACCCCAGCGGTGAGCAGTGCGAGCGCGACCCAGGGGAGCCAGGAGCCGACCGCGACGATCACGGCGTAGATCGCGGTGAGCGAGCCCAGCGAGGCGTCCTGCACGATCACGATGCTGCGATCGATGGCGGGGATCGCCTGGGCGAAGGTCACACCGTTGGCGAGCAGGCGGCTGCGCACCTCGGCGATGATCGGGCCCAGTTGCAGTTCGAGCGAGCCTCCCGCGGCGATGGTGAGGGCCGCTCCTGGATCGTTCTGCATCGTGGCGAGAACCTGTGTGTGGGTGGTACGCAGGGTCGCTGCCCAGATGTCGGAGAAGGCGGGCGACGCGATGAAGTCCTCGACGGTGCCGCGCACGAGCGACTGCAGCCCCTGTGCGATCGGTGCCTGGAGCAGTCCGAGAGCGGATGCCGCACGGGGCGGGAGATCGAGGCCGGAAAGCCCATCGAACACGGTCGCTGTCAGGCCGGGGAGGTCGACGGCGTCGGTGATGGCGCCGGTGACGGCATCCGTCACGACTCCCTGCACCTCGGGGTCGTCGGCGAGGGGCGCGAACGTCGAGACGAACATCTCGGTATCGGTGAGCTGGTTCTTCGCATACGACGTCACGACGCTGATCGACCCCAGGGCCAGCCCGAGCACGATGAGCACGGCCGACAGCACCGACCATCCGCGAGAGCGGACGTGCCGCGGCGGGCCGGCGGGGACCGGAGCGCCCAGGGCGGTCTTCAGCCGGGCGTTCTCGGCTTCGAGCTCGGCGAGACGGGCCGCGAGCCCGACGGATTCCGGAGTCGTCATGGGATGAGTGTGACAGGTCGAGGGCTGCGGGATCGATCCTTCACGGTGGCGCTCGCGCCGTCGAACGAGGATGATCGCGTGCAGCGGCACGCAGGGCACGAACGGAAGGCAGCAGCATGACCACTCTCACGATCGGAAGCGCCGTCGATGATGCGGACACCGCGGTGCACCTCGATGCCCGCCGGTTCAACCGCCACACGTTCTGGTGCGGCCAGAGCGGCAGCGGCAAGACCTACGCGCTCGGGGTCGTGCTGGAACAGTTGCTGCTGCACACCGAACTCCCGCTGCTCATCCTCGATCCCAACGGCGACTACACGCGGCTGCGGGAGACGCGATCGACCGCCGCGGCCGACGACGCCTCGCGGATCGACGCCAGCGACATCCGCGTCTTCCGTTCCGGTCGCGCCGAAGGCGAGCCTCTGCACGTGCGGTACACCGAGCTCGCACCCGCGTCGAAAGGCGCCGTGCTCCAGCTGGATCCGATCGCGGATGCCGAGGAATACAACGTGCTCCTGCACTCCGACGCCGATACGGACGGGTTCGATGCGGCGTCGATGCTCGCGCGTCTCCGGGCCGCGGGCGATGAGGGCGAGCGCCGGCTCGCGAACCGCATGGAGAACCTGCAGGTCCTCGAATGGGATCTGTGGTCGCGCGGCGCGGCATCCGTCGTCGATGTGATCGACGAGCGTCCCCGTGCGACGGTGCTCGATCTGGGTGGATTCGCGCACCCTGCCGAGCCCAAGGTCGCCGCGCTCGCGGTGCTCGAACACCTCTGGGCGCGCCGCGAGGAGCGCAGGCCGGTGCTGATCGTCATCGACGAGGCGCACAATCTCTGCTCTCCGCATCCGCAGACCGCCGTCGAGCGAGCCCTGACCGAGCAACTGGTGCAGATCGCCGCGGAGGGGCGGAAGTTCGGCCTCTGGCTGCTGCTCTCGACGCAGCGCCCGACCAAGATCCACCCCAACGTCCTGTCCCAGTGCGACAACCTCGCGTTGATGCGCATGAACGCTCCCCGCGATCTCGCGGAGATCGCCGAGGTGTTCGGGTTCGCATCGGAGGACGCGATCCGCCGGTCATCCGGTTTCGCACAGGGCCAGGCTCTCTTCGCCGGCGGCTTCATCTCCCAACCGACCTTCGTGCAGATGGGTGCGCGGATCACCGAAGAGGCCGGCGGCGATGTGAAGGTCCCGATGCGCGCGGAGTGAGGGCATCGGCTCATCCCTCGGCTGTCTGCAACGCGCCGTCCGCCTCGATCTCCAGCCGGAGGTCGAGGTCGAGTCGGGCGAGGAATGCGTCGTCGTGACTCACGATGAGCACGGCGCCGCGATAGGCGCGCAGGGCGTCGACGAGCTGCTCGACCGTGTCGAGGTCGAGATTGTTGGTCGGCTCGTCGAGCACCACGAGGTGCGGTGCCGGATCTGCCAACAGCAGTGACGCGAGCGCCACCCGGAACCGCTCACCGCCCGACAGTGCGGCGACGGGGCGATCCGCCGTGGCCCCGCGGATCAGGAACCGGGCGAGCCGGTTGCGCAGCTCCTTCTCGGGCACGTGCGGCGCGGTCGCCGCGATGTTCTCGAACACGGAGCGCGTCTCATCCAGCCCGTCGACGCGCTGCGGCAGATATCCGATCAGCGAGGTATGGGCCTCGGCCTGCAGCTCCGGTCGTTCATAACTCCGGAGATCCGCGCCTTCCGGGGCCGATTCCGGCCGCACGGGCTCGTCGGGCACAGAATCTCCGGAGTTCTGGAGCCCGGAACCGGCAGCGCTCGCCACCAGCCGTTCCAGCAGCGTCGTCTTCCCCGCTCCGTTCCGTCCGACCAGTGCGACGCGCTCCGGACCCTGCACGACCCATGACCGCTGGCCGTCGCCGATCGTCGCGATCCGGCGGGCACGCGAGACCTGCGGATCGGGCAATTCGATCTTCATCGAGGCATCCGAGCGGATCCGCCGTCCGGCCTCTTCGTGCGCGCTGCGCGCGGCATCCTCCTTCGCTCCGACCTCGGTGCGCAGCTTGCCGGCCGACACCTCCGCGGCCATCTTGCGTCCGTGTGCGATGATCTTCGGCACCCGCTTCTCCCGCTCGGCCTTCTTCGCGGTACGGGACCGATGGGCGAGCTTCGTCTCGGCCTCGATCCGCTGCCGCTTCTCCCGGCGCACGCTCTGTGCCGCGTCGCGTTCGGCCTGTCTGGCGGCGTCCTGCTCGGCGTCCAGCCAGGAGCGCCACTGCGAATAGGGTCCGCCGAAGACGCTCAGGGTTTGGGCGTACAGCTCGGCCGTGTCGTCCATCAGCTCGAGCAGCGACACATCGTGGCTGACCACGACCAGCGTGCCCTTCCACGCCGTGATCATGGCGGCGAGCATCGTCCGCGCCTCACGGTCGAGGTTGTTGGTGGGTTCGTCGAGCAGCGTGATCGGCGCGCGGCGCAGCCGGATGCCGGCGATCGCCACGAGCACGGCTTCGCCGCCCGAGAGCTCGCCGATGCGGCGGTCGAGGAAGTCCGGGGCGAGCCCGGCCTCCGCGAGCGACACGACGGCGCGCGCTTCGATGTCCCAGTCGTCTCCCACCGCGTCGAAGTGCGCGGGGTCGACGTCACCGGCGGTGATGGCGCGCACGGCATCGAGCGCCGTCGCGACACCGAGCAGTTCGGCGACGCGGCGATCCACGTCGAGTGTCAGGCGTTGCGGCAGGTAGGCCACGTCGCCGGTGGTGGTGACGGTGCCGGACGTCGGGGCCAGTTCGCCCGCCATCAGGCGGAGGAGGGTGGATTTGCCGGATCCGTTGCGGCCGACGAGCCCGGTGCGGCCCGAGCCGAAGGAGCCGGACACCTCGCTCAGCGCGGTCGTGCCGTCGGGCCAGGTGAAGGTGAGGCGGTCGAGGGTGACCGATGCGTGCGGGGTCGGGGTTGACATGAGTGTCTCCAGTCGAGTGCGGGGAGCACTGACACCGAGACATCTCCTCAGTACCGACGGAGGTCGGAGCGTTCGCGGCACGTGGCGCAGTGATGCGGGGTGCACAACGGAGGGATGCGGCCGTGTGAGTCGGCGATCGTCGGGTCAGCGCGCGGGTGAGAGAGCGCGGAGGCGACGGATCAGATCAAAGGACTTCCAGACACGGCGGACAGGACTCAACGACGATACCCGGGCGTGTCGCCGGTGCGCAAGCCCGGGCGTGTCGCGCGGCGTTCGGCGGGAGAGGTGCGGCGGGAGACGCGGATCAGGACGCGGGGATCGCGTCGATCCACTTCGTGAGGAACGCCCGCACGTCGCTGAGTTCGTCTTCGGAGATGCTGTGCGTGAGACCGGCGTAGACGCGGCCGGAGAGTTCGGAATGGTCGGGGAGCCACTGGGCGGTGTGATCGACCAGTGCCGGAGGGATGACGTCGTCGTGAGACCCCCGACCCCAGAACACCGCAGGCCGGAGCTCCTTCAGATCGTCGTCGTGGGGCATCTCGCCCGGGGCGGCGTACCCGCTCAGGGCCACGACGGAGCCGAGCCGTTCGGGAGCGAGACGCAGCGCCTGGAGTGCGACCGCCGCGCCCTGCGAGAAGCCGAGCATCGCGACCGAGGACGCTCCGTCTGCAGCGACATCGAGCCAGCGCAGCACGGCTTCGGCCGCCGCCGTCACCGCGTCGGGGCTGCGTCCGTCGAGGCCTTCGATCGCGTACCAGGAGCGGCCGGGCATCGGCCACGGCGGAGCGAGAGGGGCGGCGATGGATGCCACGACGATGCCCTCCGGCAGATAGGGCACCAGTCCGAACAGGTCGCGCTCATCGGCGCCGTACCCGTGCAGCAGCACGAGCAGGGGCGCGCCCCTTCGGTCATCCGCCGACCAGAGGGTCGCGGCGTCATCGATCGTCAGGTCGTCATCCACCGTTTCATCCTGCCAGCAACGACCGACGTCGTCGGGGCCCCGACGTCCACGCTGTGTCCTCGCACGGGTGTGGCTGGTAGAAAGGACACATGGCGGTGCGTACACCTGATCCCGATCCCGAGCCCGACGACGGCCTCGGCGGCTTCGGCGATGGTCAGCCGCCGTCCCCGGATGGCAACCCGGGCTGGTTGAGCGACTTCGCCCTGGAAGAGGCGCGGCGTCACCTGCCGATGCTCTATGTCGAGGCGATCCCGGTGCGCACCGACGGCTCCGGTCAGGTGACCGAGATCGGCATCCTCCTCCGCTCGACCCCGATGGGGGAGATGACGCGGACGATCGTGTCGGGACGGATCCGTTTCGGCGAGACCATCCGCGATGCGCTCTTCCGCCACGTCGAGAACGACCTCGGCCCGATGGCGTTCCCGCTGCTGCCGCCGCAGCCGCTCCCGTTCACCGTCGCCGAGTACTTCCCGATCCCGGGCGTGAGCGCGTACCACGACGACCGCCAGCACGCGGTGTCGCTGGCCTTCGTGGTTCCGGTCACCGGCACCTGCGAACCTCGCCAGGATGCGCTCGAGGTCACCTGGTTCTCTCCGGAGGCTGCGGGCTCCGACGCTGTCGCGGCCGAGATGGAGGGCGGTCGGGGCACGTTGATCCGCCTCGCTCTCGCGAACCTCGGCCTGCTCCGCTAGGTCGGAACGCGCAACGTCCGCACTCTGCGCGTCGGGGTGTGGCGCGCAGGGGTGTTTCTCCGGTATCCATGTCTGTGGGGGATCTGTTCAGAGCGCCCACCCTGTGCGGTCACCCGGGCCGCTTCCTGCCTGAGAGGCCGCCATGACCTTCCCTGCCCGCATCCGTGCGTCGCGCGCCGCCGCGGTGGCGATCGCCACCGCTCTCTTCGCGTCGATGCTCGTCGCCGTCGCCGCGCCGGCCTCGGCGTCGACCACCATCGCTTCCGTGCCTGCCGCGGTCGACCCTGCGCATGTCTCCTTCGCTGATCGCCTCCCGCTCGCGCTCGCCGCAGCCGCGGCCGTCGCCGCGGAGTCTCCGGCCGAGGCGCCGGAAGGCAGCGCCGGCGTCTCCGGCACCATCGGCTTCCCCGGCGCGGTCGATCTGACCCGCGGGCGCACGTTCGTCGTCGCCTACGCCCCGGGGTCGAGCATCACCGCCCCGCTGGCCGCCGCCCCGGTCGCCGCCGACGGCACCTACGCGCTCTGGGCCCCGATCGGCCAGGTCGTCATCGCCGTGCTGTCAGAGGGCCGCGCGGTGTTCGACCTGTGGGGTCGTGACGGCGTCGGCCTCGACACCGCCCAGCCGGAGACGGTGGATGCCGCAGGGCTCCCGTACGACGCGACACTGGAGCCGTCGGCGCTGATCGCCGGCATGGTGACGGCGCCCGGAAACGTGAACATCACCGGCCAGAAGGTCGCCGCCGTGGTCTACCCGGCCGGAGGCTCCGGCGAGATCGCCACCGCCGCAGGCTACGTCACCGACGCCGGTACCTTCGCGGTCGGCGGGCTGCCGGCCGGCCAGTACCGCATCGCGTTCGTCTCGGCGGCTGCGGGAGCGGCATCCGAATGGTGGAACGACGCGCCCAGCTTCGCCAAGGCGGCCACGATCACCCTCGCACAGGCGCAGAGCCTGCCGTCTGTCGACGTCGTGCTCGCCGCGCTGCGCATCCTCGACTCCTCGGTCCCCACGATCAGCGGCACGACCACCGTAGGTCAGACGCTGAAGGCGGCGCCGGGCACCTGGACCGCAGGTGCGACTCTCACCTACCAGTGGTACGCCAACGGCGCGGCCATCGCGAAGGCGACAGCGGCCTCGTTCGCGCTCCCGGTGGCGGTCGCCGGCAAGCGGATCACGGTCAAGGTCACCGGCAAGAAGTCGGCCTTCGCGCCCCGTACCGAGACGTCTGCGGCGACGGCGGCCGTGGTGCGTCCGCTCACCGCGCCGACGCCCACCATCACCGGCACGGCCACGGTGGGGCAGACGCTCAAGGTCAAGGCGGGCACCTGGACGTCGGGCAGCCGCCTGACCTACCAGTGGTACGTCAACGGCGTCGCGGTGGCGAAGGCGACAGCGGCATCCTTCAAGATCCCGGCGTCCGCCACGAAGAAGACGATCACCGTCGTGGTGAAGGGAACCAAGTCCGGGTACGCGAGTGCGTCCAAGCGCTCGAAGGCGACCGCGGCGGTCAAGGGAATCCTCACCGCACCGACGCCGAAGATCACCGGCTCGACGATCGTCGGATCCCGGCTCACGGCATCAGCGGGCAGCTGGACGAGCGGAACCGTGTTGAAGTACCAGTGGTACCTGAACGGGAAGGCGATCAACCGGGCGACCGGATCGAGCCTGGTGGTGACCGCGGCCATGGTGAAGAAGACGATCACGGTCCGGGTCACCGGCACCAAGAGCGGGTACGTCACCGCCGCCAAGACCTCGGCGACGACCCGCGCCGTGAGCTACCCCGCCCGCACGAAGCCCGTCTCGGCGTGGAACTGCCCGAGCTGGGCGCCGATCAAGGGCAACGCGAACTCGGGGATCTACCATGTCCCCTCCGGCCAGTACTACTCGCGCACGAAGCCGGAGGAGTGCTTCTCCAGTGAGGCAGCGGCGGTCAAGGCGGGGTACCGCAAGTCGAAGCGCTGACTCCGCACGCGGCATGACGGGGCTCATCCGAGAGACCTCTTGCGCTCGATTGGGCTAATGGGCTAGAAAGTAGACCATTAGCCCAATCAGCAAAGGATGCTGCACATGGATGCTTCGACGACGACGTCGCAGAGCGCGGGAACGACACAGGGACGCGATCTGCGCGGAAATCTCGGAGCGGTCGCCGTCACCTTCATGGTGATCGCCGCGGCCGCTCCCCTCACCGTGGTGGGCGGCCTCGTGCCGATCGGCTACCTCGTCGGGAACGGGATCGGGTTCCCGGTGATGTTCCTCGTGGCCACCGTCATCCTGCTGCTGTTCTCCGTCGGGCTCACGGCGATGAGCCGCTACCTGCCCAAGGCGGGGTCGTTCTTCGTCTTCGCCACGCACGGCCTCGGCCGCACGCCCGGCCTCGCCACCGCGTACCTCGCCCTGATCTGCTACACGACGGTGCAGATCGCGGTGTTCTCGTACCTCGGCGCGACGATCAGCTCGAGCATCGCGCTGCTGGGCGGACCCGAGATCCCCTGGTGGCTTCTCACGCTCGCCAACATCGCGATCGTCGGCAGCCTCGGCTACCGCCGGATCGAGCTGAGCTCCCGGGTTCTCGTGATCGTGCTGTTGGCCGAGATCGGCATCGTCGTGCTGCTCGGCGTCGTGATCCTGATCACCGGCGGGGCGGAGGGCGTCACCTTCGGCACCTTCGTGCTGCAGAACGTCCTCTCCGGCGCTCCCGCGCTGGGACTGATGTTCGCGATCGCGAGCTTCATCGGCTTCGAATCGACGGTCGTCTACCGCGACGAGGTGCGCAATCCCGAGCGCACGATCCCGCGCGCCACCTATGCGTCGGCGATCGTGATCGGACTGTTCTACGCCTTCGCCTCGTGGACGATCGTGATCGGCGTCGGCGAAGGGTCGATCGTCGATGAGGCGGCGGCGGATCCCACGACGCTCATCACCCGCGTGACCGAGCAGTACCTGGGGCCCGTGGGATCGGTGATCGTGGCGCTGCTCTTCCTGGGGAGCATGTTCGCCGCGGTGCTGTCGCTGCACAACGTGCTGACGCGGTATCACCATGCGATGGCCAACGCCCGGCTGCTGCCCGACCGTGTCGGTAGCGTGCACAGGACGCACGGCTCACCGCACATCGCCTCGATCGTGCAGGTGGCGACGTCCGCGCTCGCGGTGATCGTGTTGGCGCTCATCGGCTTCGCGCCGGAGAACATCTTCTCCTGGTTCGCCGGTATCGGAACCCTGGCGATCGTCATCCTGATGGCGGTGACCTGCCTCGCCGTGATCGTCTACTTCGCGCGCAACCGTGTGCTGCGCAGCCCCTGGCACACGGTGATCGCCCCGAGCCTCGGGTTCCTCGGCCTCGCCGTCTCAGCAGCCCTCATCGCCGCGAACTTCCCCCTGCTCGTGAGCGATGTGGATGCCGACGGCCAGCCGGCATGGGGACCGATCAGCATCACCCTGGTCTCCGTCGTGGTGGTGGCGCCCGTGATCGGACTCATCCAGGCGGCCGTCATGCGCGCGACATCGCCCGAGGCGTATGCCCAGATCATCCGCCGCTTCGACGAGAACGCCTGACGCGACGCCCCCCCGCACCGGACACGAAAGATGGACATCATCAGCATCCCCACCTCACCCCGCCCTCTGATCGGGATCACCGGTCGCCGCACCCGCGCCGGAGTCATCGGCGCTCCGCACGGTTTCGCCGATGCGCCGCTCGAGGCCTACCTCAGTGAATACGCCACCTCGATCGTCCGCGCCGGCGGGCTGCCCGTGCACCTGCCGATGGATGCTGCGCCGGACGACCTCGTCGACCGTCTCGACGGCGTGGTGATCGTCGGCGGCGACGACGTCGATCCTCGGCGCTACGGGCAGGCGCCCGGCCCGTTCACGGTGCTCGTCGATCCGCAGCGCGATGACTTCGAATCCGCGGTGATCGAGGCGGCGATCGACCGAGGTGTTCCCGTCCTCGGCGTCTGCCGCGGTGCGCAGTTGATCAACGTCGTCCGTGGGGGCACTCTGCGCCAGCACCTCGCGCTCGGCGAGGGAGAATCGCACGGCTCCTACGCCTACCCGCGCGCGCAGCGCGTGCATGAGGTGCGCACGACTCCCGGGAGTGTGACGCACGCCCTGTACGGATCGACGACGCGCGTCAACTCCTTCCACCACCAGGCCGTCGACATCCCCGGACGCGGGATCGTCGTCACCGGCACCGCCCCCGACGGGGTGGTCGAGGCCATCGAGATCCTGGATCTCCCCGTCGTCGGCGTGCAATGGCACCCCGAGACGTTCGGAGGCGATCCGATCTTCGGCTGGCTGATCGAGCAGTCCACCGCCTACTCGTCGCTCGGCGCCGCATCCGCCACCCAGCACGTCGCCTAGGCGTCGCAGAACAAGGAGAAGTCATGAGACACGCAGACAAGAACGTCTTCATCACCGGAGCAGGTTCAGGGATCGGCCGCGAGACGGCGCGACGACTCGCCTCCGAAGGGGCGCGGGTGCTGGTCACGGACGTGTCGCTCGATGGGGCCGCCGAGACCGTGGCGCTGATCGAGGGCGCAGGGGGCGTCGCGCTCGCCGCGCAGGTCGACGTGCGATCGCGGGAGCAGATCCGGGCGGCCGTCGATCTTGCCCGCGAATCCTGGGGAGCCCTCCACCTGCTCGTGAACAACGCGGGGGTGGTCACCGAGCATTCCTTCGAGACGCTCACGGAGGAGGCGTGGGACTTCGTGTTCGACATCAACCTCAAGGGGCAGTTCCTCGTCGCGCAGGAGGTGGCTCCGCTGATCGGCGAATCCGGTGGCGGCGCGATCGTGAACCTCTCCACCGTCGAGGCGCTCGTCGTCGTCACGAGCACCGGCACCGCCCAGCCGCACTACAACGCGAGCAAGGGCGGCGTGCCCATGCTCACGAAGGCGCTCGCGGTCGAGCTCGCCGCCCGCAACATCCGGGTCAACTGCGTGGCTCCGGGGCCGATCGCCACCGACTTCTTCGACTACGAGAGCGTCACCAGTCCCGAGGCGTTGGAGTTCATGAAGCAGCGGCTGCTCGTGCCACGTGTCGGGCTCCCCGCCGACATCGCCGCCGCCGTGTCGTGGCTGCTCAGCGATGAGGCATCGTGGATCGACGGCATCCAGCTGCCCGTCGACGGAGGGTGGCTGACGCGATGATCGACGACGTGCGGCTCGCCCCCGACGAGCTCGAGGCGGCGGGCATCCGCACCGTGATCGTGGCGACGCCCGACCTGCAGGGACGCCTGGTCGGGCGCCGCATCCCCGTAGAGGGCTTCGGCCGCGTGGTGGAGAACGGCGTCGACATCTGTACCTGCGCCTGGGCGTGGGACATCGACCAGGGGCTGGAGTTGATCGACGCGAACAAGTTCGCCCTGTGCGGAATGCACAACGGGGTGCCCGATGTGACGCTGATCCCCGATCTCGAGACGCTGCGTCCCGCTGCCTGGCTCGATGGCGTCGCGATCTGCCTCGCCGATCCGGTCGACGTGCACACCCACGAACCGATGGCGCTCTCGCCGCGCGTGCTGCTCAAGCAGGAGCTCGCGCGGATCGCCGAGATGGGACTCACCCCGCAGGTGGGCACCGAGCTCGAGTTCTACCTGTTCCGCAACGATCCCCGTGAACTCCGCACGTCGGGATTCCGCGATCTGGAGCCGACGACGCTCACGCCCTCGGACTTCATGATCCACGAGGGCAACCTGTACGAGCCGTTCTTCCAGAAGCTGCGCGCAGATCTGCGGGCCAGCGGCATCCTGGTCGAGGCCGCGCAGAGCGAATGGGGCCTCGGACAGTGGGAGATGACCTTCACGTATGGGAATCCCCTCGAGATGGCTGACCGCCATGCGCTCTACAAGCTCGCGGTGCGTGACACTGCGGCCAGGGCGGGGATGTCGGCGACGTTCATGGCACGTCCGCTCAACGACCAGCCGGGGTCGTCGTGCCATGTGCACGTCTCCTTCCTCGACGAGGACGGCACCTCGGCGTTCTGGGACGACACGGCGCCCGATCACCTGAGCCCGCGCATGCGATCGGCCATCGCCGGCGCCCTCAGTCATGCCCCGGCGTTCATGGCCTGGTACGCGCCGACCGTGAACGCGTACCGCCGCAGCAACTCGACCGATGTCGCCGGCAGCGGGCGCACGTGGGGATTCGACAATCGCACGACGACCGTGCGGGTCGTGGGACACACCCCGTCCGCACTGCGCTTCGAGTTCCGCCTTCCCGGTGCGGACACCAACCCGTACTTCACGCTCACCGGAGTGCTCGCATCGGCGCGCGACGGGATGCGCAGCAGCGCGCGACTCGATGCCCCCGTCATCGGCAGCGCCTACGACCTTCCGGGGGACGGGGCGATGCCCACCGACCCGAGGCAAGCGGGCGACCTGTTCGGGGCGAGTCCGCTCGTCGCCGACATCCTGACCCCCGACCTCATCTCGCACCAGCAGGTGCTGCTCACGCACGAGTGGACGACGTTCATGTCGCGCGTGAGCGACTGGGACCTGCACCGCTACTTCGATCGGATCTGACATGACCTACCCCGCGCTGCGCACGTGGATCGGCGGCGACGCCGAGGAGAGCCCGGAGAGCGACGGCACGTGGCTGCACGATCCGAACACGGGTACTGCCATCGCCGCCTGTCTCTCGAGCTCGACGGATCAGGTCGATCGCGCGGTCGGTGCGGCTCAGGCCGCGCATGACGACAGGCGCTGGCGGGGACTCGCGCCCGAGCTTCGGGCGGAGAAGCTCGACGCGCTCGCGGACTGGATCGACGCGCGCGCCGAGGAGATCGCGCGGCTCGACGCCATCAACAGCGGTGTTCCGATCTCGGTCACGCGCCTGTTCGGAGGGGCCAACGGGGCGACGCTCCGCGACGCCGGGCGGCGGGCAGTCGCCGTCGGAGACTCGCGCGCGCTTCCCGCCGATCAGGGCGGCGTGCGATCGCATCGGGTGCCGTGGGGACCCACCGCGCTGATCCTCCCGTGGAACGCCCCATCGGCGATGGCGGTGAAGAAGACCGCGTTCGCGCTCGCCGCCGGCGCGGTCGTCGTGCTCAAGCCGTCGTCGTTCTCGCCGTGGAGTGCGCAGGTGCTGATGGAAGGAGCGCAGGCGGTCGGTATCCCCGACGGCGTCATCTCGCTGGTGCAGGGGAGCGGAGGCGTGGGTCGCCGCCTCGTCGCGGATGAGCGGATCGCCGCGATCTCGATGACCGGGTCGACGCCGACGGGGCGGGCGATCGCGGCCACGGCCGCCGCGCGCTTCGCTCGCCTGCAGCTGGAGCTTGGATCGAACAACGCCGCGATCGTGCGCGCCGACGCCGACCTGCCCTCGACGGCGAAGGCTCTCGCCGACGGGGTGCTGAAGCTCTCCGGTCAGTGGTGCGAGGCGCCGCGGCGCGTGCTCGTCGACCGCGCGCGCCGAGACGAACTCGCAGCCCTGCTGGTCGACGAGTTCGGCCGCAGGGTCATCGGGTCGAGCCTGGATGCCGAGACCGAGGTGGGCCCGGTGGCCTTCGCCGCCCGACGTGAGGAGTTGGAGGAGCAGCGCGATCGGCTGCTCGCTCAGGGCGCCGACGTCGTGCGCGCGGCGGAGGTGCCCACGCACGGTTCGTTCTTCGCCCCCACCGTCGCCGTGCTCGACGGCCCGGGCCTCCCCGACGAGGTCTTCGGGCCGATGATCCTGGTCGGCGGATACTCCGATGAGGAGGAGGCCGTCCGGCTGGCGAACACGGGCCAGGTCGGACTCGCCGGGTACGTCTTCGGCGCCGACATCCCCGCCGCCGCCGACCTCGGCACCCGTCTCGTCGCGGGCGAGGTGAAGGTGAACGGCACGAGCGTGCTCGACATGTCCCCGTCCTCGGCGCAGAGCTTCTTCGGCGCCAGTGGTCTCGGCGGTCACGGCGATGACGATGTGCTTGACTTCTTCGTGGGGAAGCAGATCGTCGGCGTGGACCGCCCGGGGCTCCCCCTCTAGACGGACGGAGAACGCATGGGCGAGCGTGACGAGGCGCACCGCGACTTCTCCCGCGCCGTGCTGCAACCCGTCTCCGGGTACCAGGCCGTCGCGGGGTTCCTGCGGCGCGAGATGGCGCTCGGACGCATCCGCCCCGGTGATCGGCTGCCGCCGGAGCGACGGCTCGCAGAACAGCTCGGTGTCGCCCGCGAGACGCTCAGGCAGGCACTGCGGATCCTCGAGGGCAGCGGGCAGATCGTGATCTCGCGAGGGGCAGCGGGCGGTGCGATCGTGCAGGACGCCGTGATGGACCCCCGACTCATCCGCGAGGAGGTGCGCACGCGCTCGGCCGAGATCGGCGATCTGACGGAGTTCCGCGCGATCGTGGAGTCGGGCGGGGCGGCACTCGCCGCGGCACGGCGCTCCGAGGCCGACCTCGAGGCGATGGCCCTGGCGCAGCGGGAGCTCGCGGCATCCGCGACCAAGGCCGAATCGCGTATCGCCGACACCGACTTCCACATCGCGCTCGCCGAGGCCTCGGGCAACTCGTTCGTGCGCGACGCCGTCGAAGAGGCGCGTGTGCGCATGTTCGAGCCGGTCGACCTCATGAGCTTCGACTTCGTCAAGGACTCCAGCTGGCATGCGCACGAGGCGATCCTCGACGCGGTCCGCGGGGGCGATGCCGAGGGCGCGGCAGAGGCGATGCGCGCGCACCTGCGCACCACGCGCGAGGAGTTCACCCGCGTCGTCGACCTCTGACGCGGTCTCGGCTCAGCGCGCGGTGAGGCGTGCGAGCTCGGCGACGAAGGCGTCGACGTCGGACTCCTGCGTGTCGAAGCTGCACATCCAGCGCACCTCGTTGCGCGCGGCATCCCAGTCGTAGAAGCGGAACGACTCACGCAGCGCGTCGGCAACGCCGTCGGGGACGGTCGCGAACACGCCGTTCGACTGCGTCGGCTGCGTGAAGGCGACGCCGTTGATGGAGCCGGCCGCGATGCCGTCTTCGATCTCACCGCGCAGGCGCGCTGCCATCGCGTTGGCATGCCGCGCGTTGCGCAGCCACAGGTCACCCTCGAGCAGGGCGATCAGCTGTGCCGAGACGAACCGCATCTTCGAGGAGAGCTGCATGTTGAACTTGCGGGAGTAGACGAGTCCATCGGATGCCGCCGGGTTCAGCACCACGACCGCCTCGCCGAGCATCGCGCCGTTCTTGGTGCCGCCGAAGCTGAGCACATCGACGCCGGCGTCGCGCGTGAACGCGCGCAGCGGCAGATCGAGGGCGGCAGCCGCGTTCGACAACCGGGCGCCGTCGAGGTGCAGCTTCATGCCGCGCTCGTGCGCATGGTCGGCGATCGTGCGGATCTCGTCGGCGCTGTAGAGCGTGCCGAGCTCGGTCGACTGCGTGATCGACACCACGAGCGGCTGAGCGCGGTGCTCGTCGCCCCAGCCCCAGGCCTCACGGTCGATCAGCTCGGGGGTGAGCTTGCCGTCATCGGTGGGCACGGTCAGCAGCTTGAACCCGCCGATCTTCTCGGGGGCACCGCCCTCGTCGACGTTGATGTGCGCCGTGGATGCCGCGATCACGGCGCCCCAGCGCGGAAGCATCGACTGCAGGCCGGTGACGTTCGCCCCGGTGCCGTTGAACACGGGGAACGCCTCGACGTCGTCGCCGAACTGCGCCTGGAAGACCTCTTGCAGTCGTGCCGTGTAGGCGTCGCTGCCGTAGGCGCCCTGGTGGCCGTCGTTCGCAGTCGCGATGGCGGCGAGGACCTCGGGGTGGATGCCGGAATAGTTGTCACTGGCGAAGCCCCGGATCGCGGGGTCATGCTGAATGCTCACCCGTCCAGCCTACGGCCCCGGTGGTCATCGGAAACGGCGCGGCGACGGATACCCCCGGGCCGGGGGCCTTCCGGATGTCGGAGGGGCGTTCTACCCTCGGAGCATGCAGCGCACCGCGGCGAACAGGGCTTTCGCGAATGTGCTCGTCAACACGTTGATCGCCAACGTGACGACGAGCTTCCTGTGGTTCGCGCTCACGTTCTGGGTCTACATCGAGACGCGGTCGGTGTTGGCGACCGGCATCATCGGCGGTGCGTACATGCTGCTGATCGCCTTCTTCGCGATGATGTTCGGCACGATCGTCGACCGTCATCGCAAGCACACCGTCATGCTGCTCTCCAGCGTGATCTCCGCGGTGGCCTTCCTGCTCGCGGGTGTCGTCTACGTCTCGCAGCCCGAGAGTGCGCTGCTCGATCTCGGTGGGCCGTGGTTCTGGCTGTTCTCCGCCGTCATCCTGCTCGGCGGGGTGATCGAGCAGCTGCGCAACATCGCACTGTCGACCACGGTGACCCTGCTCGTGCCCGAAGAGAAGCGCGCCAACGCCAACGGCCTGGTCGGCACTGTGCAGGGCCTCGCGTTCCTGGTCACGAGCGTCTTCTCCGGACTCTCGATCGGGTTTCTCGGCATGGGGTGGACCCTGGCGATCGCGATCGCGGCGATGGTGGTGACCTTCGTGCACCTGCTGTTCATCCGCATCCCGGAGGGCGTGCCCGAGGCTGACCCCGAGGCGAAGAGCGCGCTGGATTTCCGGGGCAGCGTGCAGGCGATCCGGCTGGCGCCCGGACTGTTCGCACTCATCATCTTCTCGACCTTCAACAACCTCATCGGTGGCGTCTACATGGCGCTCATGGATCCGTACGGGTTGACGCTGTTCGACGCGCAGATGTGGGGACTCGCGCTCGCGTTCGCGTCGACCGGTTTCCTCATCGGTGGCGGGCTCGTCGCGAAATTCGGCCTCGGCGCCAAGCCGATGCGCACGATGCTGCTCGTCGTGATCGCGATGGGACTGTTGGGCGCGGTGTTCATGCTGCGCGAGTGGTGGCCGCTGTATGTCGTGGGCATGTGGATCTACATGGCCCTGGTGCCACCGGTCGAGGCCGCGGAGCAGACCGTGATCCAGAAGGTCGTGCCGTTCGCGCGGCAGGGGCGCGTGTTCGGCGTCGCCGCGGCGATGGAGGCGGCAGCGGCGCCGATCACCGCTTTCCTGATCGCGCCGATCGCCGAGTTCCTGATCATCCCGTACATGAAGACGTCCGAGGGGCAGCAGCAGTGGGGGTGGCTCCTGGGGGAGGGAGAGGCTCGCGGTATCGCGCTCATCTGCCTCTTCGCCGGACTGATCATGGTCGTGGTCGGCACTCTGGCGTTCTTCACGAAGTCGTACCGGAAGCTCACCGCGCTGTACGCGACCGCTCCTGACACCGCTCCCGACCCTGCATCCGAGCAGGAAGCGGACGCGGAGGGCCCGGAGGCGGAAGGCTCAGAACCCGCACGCCCCGAACCGGTCGGTTCGGAGCCCGCACCCGTCAGTCCAGATCGCGCACCCGGTCGTTGAGGTCTGCGGCGTCCTCATCCCAGAGGCCCACGATGCGGGCGGCGAGGGCGTCGGCGTCGAGGGCCTTGGCGCGGAACACGACGGATGCTGCGCGCAACGGCTGACCCGATTCCCGCGCGGCCTTGGCGAAGCCCTGCGCGACTCCCCGCGCCCACGCCTCACTGGCGGCCTTGACCGCGGCGTAGTTCGCGCCGCCCGCAAGGGGCCGTGCGACGGCGGTGGACGACACGATGGCGAAGCGCCCGGCATCCGACGCGCTGCAGTGCGGTGTCGAACGCGCGGCTGGTCGCACGCACGGCGTCGAGCGCGGGCATCAGTGCGGCGAAGTCCTCATCGCTCTGCCCGGCGAGGCCCCCGCCCCCGCGCCACCCGCCGACCAGAGGGACGACGGCATCCATGGGCCCGATGCGGGCAGCCAGAGCGGTCATGTCGGCGAGCGAGGTCGCGTCCGCGATCTCGGCCTGCGCGCCGGCATCCGCCAACGGCTGAAGACGCTCCGCGGACCGCCCGGTGGCGATCACCCGGGCACCGGCCGAGAGCAGAGCTCGCGCGAGCGTGAGGCCCGAGGCGCTGGTGGCGCCGGCCAGCAGCACGAGGCGTCCGGATGCGGCGGAAGATGCGTTCATGTCGTCAACTCTCCTGCAGGGAAGGCGCTTCTGCGGCCAGAGTTCGCGGAACCATCCGTCGCCTGGCCGCAGAAGCGGGGCGCCCCAGCGTCACATTCAGAACCGCGCGAGCGCGGAGGTCGTGTCAGTCGTCGGTGCCGCGGATGCCGGCGGTCGACTCGATGACGGGCCATCTTCTTGTCGAGCGCTCTCGAAGAACATCGACAGCGGGAACTCGTCGTCCAGCACGGCGTCGGTGTAGCCCTTCGGCGAGCCCGGCGAGGATCTCGTCCGGACAGCCCGCGGCCCACTGCGACGCGGGGTGCGGGGTGAGCGTCCGCGCACGAGCTCGTAGGCGGCGAGCCAGTGCGCGACCTTCGGGCGGTCGATCGAGCGCCAGTACAGGTCGTCGATCGCGTCGCCGAGGGCGACGACCGCGTCGGGCACGGCGTCCCAGTCGAAGGCGAGCGCGGTGTCGGTCCAGTGCAGCACGCCGCGCTGGTGCAGCCACGCGAACAGCAGCTGGCCGCCGAGCGCCGTCGTAGTTGCGACGCGGCTGCCGGTGATCGCGAAGCGGAAGATGCGGTCGAAGATCACCGCGTACTGCACGAGGTGCGCGTGTCGGCATCTCCGCTCGCGTCGGAGAGCTCCGCCGCGGCGATGCGCGCCAGGCGCGCTCGATCGCACGCGACTCGCGGAAGGCGGTCAGGTCGCAGCGCAGCTCCTCGAGCGAGTAGAGGAAGAACGGCATCCGCTGCTTGATCATGAACGGGTCGAACGGCAGGTCGCCGCGCATGTGGGTGCGGTCGTGGATGAGGTCCCACATCACGAAGGTCTTCTCGGCGAGCTGCTGGTCGTCGAGCATGGCGCGCCGCGTCGTCCGGCAGCTCGAGCTTGGTGATCTCGGCGGCGGCGCGCACGACGCGCGGTAGCGGGCGGCCTCGCGGTCCTGGAAGATCGCGCCCCAGGTGAAGGTCGGGATCTCGCGCATGGCGACGGTCTCGGGGAACAGCACGGCCGAGTTGGTGTCGTAGCCGGGGGTGAAGTCGACGAGCCGCAGCGAGACGAACAGCTTGTTGCCGTAGTCGCCGGCCTCGAGCTCGGCGATGAACTCCGGCCAGATCGCCTCGACGAGCAGCGGCCTCGACGAGGCGGTCGCTCGAGCCGTTCTGCGTGTACATCGGGAACACGACGAGGTGGCGGATGCCGTCGACGCGGTGCTGCTGCGGCTGGAACGCGATGAGCGAGTCGAGGAAGTCCGGGACGCCGAAGCCCTCGCGGCCCAGCGGCGGAAGTCGCCGACGAGCGCCGCGAGGTAGGCGGCGTCGTGCGGGAAGGCGGGGGCGAGTGCGCGGATCGACGGCGGTGATCGCTCCGACGTGCGCGCGCGCGGCCGTGGTCGGCGGCCTCCGGCACGGACCCGTCCTTGACCTGCAGCTCCTGCAGCGCGATGGCGGCGTCCTTGAGCGGAGCCAGGCGGCGGAGCGTGCTCGGCGCACGGCGGCGTCCTCGACGACCTCGGGTTCGCCGATCGATGGCCGTGCAGCAGGCTGTGGGCGGAGCTGATGGACATCGGAACCTCCGATCGTGAGGTTCTGCAGGAAATTCTCGCGATGCGGAAGAACGGGTTCGCTAACCGATAGGATCTTACAGCGGACTGGATGATTCTGTCGGACCGGTCGATCGTGCCCGCCGAGGACTCGCGTCGCGATCGCGCGCGGGCGACCCTCGTCGCGACGCTCGTCGGAGCTCTCGCCGTCGGGCTCTCGGTGTCGGCCGTGCAATCGCGCCTGCGCCGACTCGAGACCCGCGGGCGTGATCACCGGCTACCGCGCGATCCTCGACCCCGAGGCGGTGGGCACGCCGCTCGTCCGCGTTCGTCGAGATCACGCCGCTCGATCCCGCGCAGCCCGACAACGCCCCGGAGCTGCTCGAGCACCTCGACGCGATCGAGGCCTGCCACTCCATCGCCGGCGACGCGAGCTACATGCTGTTCGTGCGCGTCGCCGACGCCCCGCGCGCTCGAGGAGCTCGATCCGCGACATCCGCGCCGCGGCATCGGTCAGCACCCGCACGACCGTCGTGCTGCAGACGTACTACGAGCACCGCCCGATCATCCCGATCGGGGACGAGGCGCCGTCGGTCTGACGATCGCTTTCTGACGATCGCTTTCGCCCCGGCGATTGTCTTCGGTCGCGCGCTCCGCCAGGATGGCATTCGTCACCTCGTCGATCACAGGAGATCCATGTCCTTCCAGGCTTACCTCGACAACATCGAGACGAAGACCGGGCTCACGCCGCGGCAGTTCATCGAACTCGCGACGGCGAAGGGGTTCGACAGCACCACCAAGGCGACCCCGATCGTGGCCTGGCTCAAAGAGGAGTACCAGCTGGGGCAGGGTCACGCGATGGCCCTCGTGCACGTGATCACCAAGGGGCCGAAGATCGGCGACAAGCACGTCGGCAAGGCGGGGTCGCACGGCGATGCGTCCGACACCCTCTGGCTCGACGGCAAGGACAGCAATCCGAACCCGTGACGCTCGGATGCCGCATCAGCGGGCCGACTAGGATTCCCTAGCGTGGCAGCATCCTCGAAGCGCAAGAGCAGCGCACGCAGCAAGAGCACCCCGCGGACCCCGAGTCGGACCAGCGGAAACCCGGCACGACGCCCCGTCGTCGAGGCCGGACCCGTCACCGTCGGCGACTGGATCGGTGCGGCCCGCCTGCGCACACTGCCCCTCGCCGCGTCACCGGTCATCATCGGATCCGGCGCCGCGCGCAGCGTCGATCCCGAGTTCCACTGGGTCATCGCGCTCGCGTGCCTCGCTGTCGCCGTGCTGTTGCAGATCGGCGTGAACTTCACGAACGACTACAGCGACGGTATCCGCGGCACCGACGCCGTGCGTGTGGGGCCCGCGCGACTCACGGCCTCGGGTCGTGTGAAGCCGCGCACGGTGCTGATCATCGGGCTGACGTTCTTCGCCCTCGCCGCCCTCGTCGGCCTGGCGATCGTCGTGCGCACCGAGCAGTGGTGGATGCTGGCCGTCGGCGCGGCGTGCATCGTGGCCGCGTGGTTCTACACCGGCGGCAAGCGTCCCTACGGCTACGCGGGCCTCGGCGAGGTGTTCGTGTTCGTCTTCTTCGGCCTCGTCGCCACCCTCGGCACGGTCTGGGTGCAGGTCTTCGACCTCTCCTCACAGGCGTGGCTGGGCGCGATCGCGGCTGGACTGTTCGCCTGCGCCGTGCTGCTCGCGAACAACCTGCGTGACATCGACCAGGACCGTGTCGTCGGCAAGCGCACGCTCACCGTGCTGATCGGCCGCCGCGCGACCCAGGTGCTGTTCACGCTGTTCGTGCTCGCCCCGTTCGGCATCGCCGTGGTGCTCGCGCTGCTGTTCCCGATCGCCTGGATAGCCCTGCTGGCGCTGCTCGCCGCACTGCCGGCCGTGCTGATCGTGTGGACCTATCGTCAGCCCGGCGAGCTCGTGATCGCGCTGGCGCTGACGTCGCTGACATCCCTGCTCTACGCGGGAGCCCTGTTCTGGGCCTTCGCCGGCTGACGCCCTGAGCGGCTGGCACCCCTCCGTGCGCGGCTGAGGGGTCGCGAAGTCAGGCGTCGCGAAGTGCCGCATTCGAGGCCCTGAACCGGCACCTTGTGACGCCTGCCGCGTGAGAGGCGTCGCGAATGGTCGCCTGATCGCGAGGGACGCGGCAGATTGTGACGCCCGCCGAGCGGGTCACGCCGACAGCGGACGCAGAGTGAGGACGTGCGCTCGGTCCGGAGCAGATCAGTTCTGTGTGGGGCCGGGCGTGCCCGGCTCCTCGGTGACGGAGTCTTCGGGCGCGCCCTCGGTCACGGCATCCTCGGCGTCGGCATCCGCCTGGCGCTGGGAGCCGCGTCCCTCGCGGCGCTCGTGCAGCTCGGCCGACGCCTCGGAGAGCGGTCGCCGCAGGAACAGCATCGAGATGCTGGTGCCGATGAGGGCGGCGAAGATCGCGGCGAGCCACCAGAACTCGCGGAAGATCGGGAAGAAGAACCACAGGATCGCGAGGGGGACCAGGAACGCCAGCAGCCGCAGCACGGTGTAGACGAGGAGGGGTGCAGGCTTCACCCCACCAGTCTACGCGGGGCGTTCCGGGTCAGCCGTCGAGTCCGAGAAGGGCGAAGGGGATGCCGCGCACGACACGTTTGCGCGGATGCTCGCCCAGCGACCACAGCATGCGTGCCTCGGGGTCGAGGGCGAGATCCTCGCATCCGATCGGCAGCGGATACGGGTGCGCGGTCAGCCGCTCGCGGGTGCCCGACCACAGCGTGCCCGGCTGCATCCCGACCGACTGCGACACGAACACCCGGTCGCCTCGGCGCACCGCACCCTGCATGTGAGGGATGCCGGGGGTCCAACGCTCCTGCTCCTCGAAGCGCGAGCGCTCGCCGTCCGCCTCCTCGGGGATCGTGAACTCACCGATGCGTCCCTCTTCGCCGTTGCGGAACTCGCCGATAAATACCCGCCGCGTCGCCGCGTCGTCGGCGTCGTACACGCGTCCGAGGAAGGAGCAGCGCAGAGCGACCGGATGCACCCGGGTGCGCACCGCCACGAGCGCCCGCGCGCCGGGCCGGTGACCGCTGATGCCGCGCAGTCGGCGCGCGAGCGGGCCGCGCACCTGCCGGATGTCGGAGAGATCGAACTCCCAGATGCCCTGCCCCGTCGCCGCCACGAACAGCCGATCCCCGAACCAGGCGAGTCCGCCCGCGTGGATGCGCGCCGGCTGCAGTTCGCCCGACTCGTCGACGGCCAGGGCGATGTCGATGTGCCGCGCACGCTCCGGATCGATCAGCACGACGCGCGAAGCGAGATGCCGTCCGGTGCGATCCTGGCGGAACCAACTCACGGCGAGGGTGCGCCGTCCACGCCACAGGCCCACGTCGACGCCCTGCGGGTACCACCTCGTCGTCCACGCCCGCGCGCTCATCCACCGGAAGTCGGCGGTCTCGCGCAGCCGTCGCCGCATCGGCCGTCCGTGCGAAGAGCGTGACCAGAGCATCTGTCCATCGTCGCCGATCCTGCGGCGCCCTCGCGCCAGGACACCCCGCGTTCACCCGGGTGTCGCCATCCGGCAACGCCCGGATGACACCATGCCTGACACGTCCACCCCCGGGAGTTCCGTGCGCGCACCGCTGGTCACCGTCATCCTGCCCGCGAAAGACGCCGCCGCGTACATCGCGACGACGCTCGAGACGCTGCTGCGTCAGTTCGACGACCCGTCGGCGCTCAAGCTCGTGGCCATCGACGACGGGTCGAGTGACGGTACGGGGGCGCTGATGCGGCGCTATGCCGACCGGTTCGTGCACGCCGAGGTGATCGTGAACGCATCGCCCGTCGGCCTCGCATCGGCGCGCAACCAGGGGCTCGCGCAGGTGGAGGGCGACGCCTTCTGCTTCATCGACGGCGACGACTGGATGCAGCCGGGGCGGCTCGCCGTGCTCCGGCGGCGCCTCGACGAGCTGGCTGTCGACTTCGTGCGCACCGACCATGTGACCGTCCGTGAGGGGCAGCGCGCCCTGGTGCGGGCGCCGCATCCCTGGCGCGAGCAGGCGCTCTCGCCCCGCGACGCGATCCTGCCCGACTCCGAGACGACCATGGTCGACTACCCCTTCGCCTGGGCCGGCATGTTCCATCGCCGCCTCATCGATCGCGGACTCGCGGCCTTCCCCGCCGGCCTCTTCACCGCCGAGGACCGTCCGTGGATCTGGCGGCTGCACCTGCAGGCGCAGGGCTTCGCCGTCGTCGATGCGCCTGCCCTGCTCTACCGCCGCGGCGTGACGACCTCGCTGACCCAGGTGCGCGATCGGCGACAGCTCGACTTCGCCTCCGCCATGGCCCAGGTGATCGATGTGGTCGAGGTCGACCCCGACGCCGAGCGCTTCCTCCCGAAGGCCGTGTGGACCGCTCTCGCTCTCAGCTCGCACCACCTCGTCCGCTCGCGCAGGATGCCGAGGGAACTGCGCGCCGAGATGCGCGAGGCGATCCGCGGGCTGCTCGCCCGACTTCCCGACGCCGAGGTCCGTGCGGCCGTGGAGCGGCTCGACGGACCGCGTCGACGGGTGCTCGCACGGTCGCTCCGAGGTGCAGGAGCGCACGCATGACCCAGATCTTCGCCCTGCACAGCGCCTACGGGCTCGCCACCGCGACCGCCGCGATCGATGAGGGGCTGCTCCATCCGGCGGGGGAGAGCCGCGAACGCGTGCTCGTGCCGTTCGTGTCGTCGCGCGTGCCGGAGACGGTGGTCGGGATCGGGGTCGACCCCGCGCTCGCGTCGCTGCGGAGCCGCTTCGACCGGATCGAGGATCTCGACGCGCTGCTCGGTCCGCTGCATCCGAGTTCCTGGGAGCCGGCGGACGCCGACCTGCCGCTGCTCGAACGGCTGCTCGTGCGCGCCTGGGGGATCGACCCCGACGACCTCGAGCTGTTCGTGCAGAGCCCCCAGGTCGCCCCGGCGCGCACCCTGATGTCGCTGTTCCCCCGGGCACGCATCACGATCGTGGGTGATGGGCTGATGACCTACTCGCCGATGCGCGTGCCGCTCGGGCATGCCGTCACCGCGCGCATCGGTCGGGTCGTGCACGCCGACGTGGTGCCCGGGGTGCGTCCCCTCGTCGGAGGCCGGCACGCGGTCACCGTGGGCATCCCGCCGGAGCGCTTCCGTGCCGTGCTGCGCGAGACCGACGCCGGCGAGGCGCTGCTCGACACCACGGGTGCGCCACTCGACGACGGCATCCCCACGGCGCTCGTGCTCGGCCAGTACCTCTCTGCTCTCGGACTCATCACGGCGCGGGAGGAGATCGCACTCCAGCGCGACCTGATCGACCGCGCGCTGGCCTGGTCACCGCAGCGGGTCGTGTTCAAGCCTCATCCGGCAGCCCCTCCGCTGCACACCGACTCGATCCGCGAGCGGGCGCTGGCCCGGGGCGTGGAGTTCGCCGAGTATCGCGGCGCGCTCGCCGCCGAGGTGCTCGCGGATCGGATCGATGCGGTCGCGGTCGTCGCCGGGTTCTCTACCGCGCTGCCCACCGTGCAGGCGCTGCAGGGGCGGCCGATCGGCTCGGTGGGCACGGCGACGCTGCTCGCCGGGCTCGCACCGTTCGAGAACAGCAACCGCATCCCGCTCGTCATCATCGACGCGCTCACCCGGAGCGACTCCGCCTTCGCCGACCCCGAACGACTGCAGCTGCTGATCGACGCGATCGGCTACGCGATGCAGCCGGAGATCGCGGGTCACCTGCGCGGCCGGGCGGAGCGGATGTTGCGCGAGCTCCGACCGGCGGACCGCGACCGCTACTTCTCGCCCACGCGGCTGACGGCCCTCCGCCTGCCGGGGGCGCCCGTCGAGGGTGCTCTTCGTCGGGTGCTCCGGTCGGCCGGAGGCACCGGCAGGGTCGAGGAATGGAGGCTGACCGCGCTGGGCGCGCGTCGGCGGGCGGGCAGGGCATGGCGAGCGATTCGAGGACGATGATGACGAAGACCGCGGCGACCGGGACCGACGCGATGAGGACGGTGGCGATCATCCCGGCGCGGGGTGGATCCAAGGGCGTGCCGCGCAAGAATCTGCAGCGCGTCGGCGGGGTCCCGCTGGTCGCGCGGGCCGTGCGATCGGCGCGGGATGCCGGTGTCGATCTCGTCGTGGTCTCGACCGATGACGCCGAGATCGCCGAGGTGTCGCGGGCAGCAGGAGCCCGTGTCATCGAGCGCCCTGCCGATATCTCGGGCGACACCGCCTCGTCGGAGAGTGCGATCCTGCACGTGCTCGACGAGCTCGATCGAGGAGACGATGCCTACGATGTCGTGGCCTTCCTCCAGGCGACGTCGCCGTTCATCCCGAGCGACGCGTTGGCTGCCGCGGTCGCCGATGTGCAGGCCGACCGGGCCGACAGCGTGTTCTCGGCGCACGAGACCTACGGGTTCCTGTGGCGGGAAGACGCCGACGGGGGCGCCGTCGCGGTGAATCATGACGCCGCGCATCGCCCGCGTCGCCAGGACCGTGAGCCGCACCATCTCGAGACCGGCGCCTTCTACGTGTTCCGTGCCGCCGGGTTCCGGGAGAGCCGTCATCGGTTCTTCGGTCGCATCCGCGTCGCCGCGGTCCCGGAGTGGTCGGCGATCGAGATCGACGACGAGCACCAGCTGCGCATCGCCCGAGCCCTCGCCGTGCTGCACGACCCCGTCGAGCCGATCCCCGTCGCCGCGGTCGTCACCGATTTCGACGGCGTGCACACCGACGACACCGCGATCATCGATGCCGAGGGGGGCGAGCGCGTGCGCGTGAGCCGCGAGGACGGCATGGGGGTCGCCCTGATGCGCGCGGCCGGGGTGCCGATGCTCATCCTCTCCACCGAGGTGAACCCGGTCGTCCGGGCGCGCGCCGACAAGCTGCAGGTGCCGGTGCTGCACGGCATCGCCGACAAGGAGTCGGCCCTGCGCGCTTGGGCGGCCGAGAACGGTATCGATCTCGACGACATCGCCTACCTCGGCAACGACGTGAACGACCTCCCGGCCCTGCGCATCGTGGGCTGGCCGATCGCCGTCGCGGATGCGCATCCGCGCGTGCAGCAGGAGGCGCGCGTCGTGCTGCGACGGGGCGGCGGCGACGGGGCTGTGCGGGAACTCATCGAACGGGTGTTGTCGAGCTGACCGGTGCCGGTAACCCGCAGGACGGACGGCGTTCATCATCGGCGCGTAGCCAGGAGATGCGGGGATTTCGTGACCGCTCGACGACCGGAGGAATCATGACAGTCAGCATCGGATCGCGTGTGATCGGCGGCGGCCACCCCGCCTATGTCATCGCGGAGATCGGCCTGAACCACAACGGCGACGTCGACATCGCCAAGCGCCTGATGGATGTCGCGGCTCGCGCCGGCGCCGACGCGGTGAAGTTCCAGAAGCGCACCCCCGAGATCTCGACCCCCGAGCACATGCGCGATGTTCCGCGCGAGACCCCGTGGGGCACCATGAGCTACCTCGACTACCGTCGCCGCGTCGAGTTCGGCCGCGACGAGTACATCGCGATCGGCGACCACGCGACGATGCTCGGACTGGACTGGTTCGCCTCCCCCTGGGACGTGCCCAGCGTCGAGTTCCTCGAGTACCTGGGCGTCGTGGCGCACAAGGTCGCCTCGGCGAGCCTGACCGACACCGAGTTGCTGCAGGCGTTGCGCGCGACGGGCAAGCCGGTCATCCTCTCCACCGGCATGTCGACGATCGAGCAGATCGACCGTGCGCTCGAGACCCTCGGCACCGACCGGGTCGTGCTGATGCATGCCACCTCGACGTATCCGCTGGAGCCCGCCGAGGCGAACCTGCGGGCCATCGCCACCCTGCGCGACCGCTACCCCGGCATTCCGGTCGGGTACTCCGGTCACGAGCGCGGGCTGCAGATCTCGCTCGCCGCCGTCGCCATCGGGGCGGTCGCGGTCGAGCGGCACATCACGCTGGATCGCACGATGTGGGGATCCGACCACGCGGCCTCGCTCGAGCCGACCGGTCTGGAACACCTCGTACGCGACATCCGGGTGATCGAGACCGCACTCGGAGACGGCGTCAAGCGCGTGTTCGACAGCGAGCGGGCACCCATGGCGAAGCTGCGTCGCGTCAACGCATGACAGTGCGGGACGGACTGCGGGTCGTCGCGATCGCCGACGCCGATTCGTTCGTGAAGTGGTCGGCGTCGCTGCTCGGATCGGTGCCCGGCATCCGTCCTCACCTGCTGGTCGTGCGCACACCGCTGACCGCGAGCGTGGAGCAGCAGCGCTCGGCTCTCGCCGGTACCGGGATGCTGCCGGGTGAGGTCACGCGCGTGCGGTTCGCCGAGCTCGTCGGGTGGCTGGAGGGCCAGCGTCCCGATGTCGTGCTGCTCGCCGGCCGGGGACCGTTCGTGCGGCTGCTGGGTCGCGTGATCGATGCGCTGACCCACCGTCCGGTCACGGTCTCGGGTCTGCCGGGCATGGCCATCCCCGCCCAGCGCGGCGCGCTCGAGTACCGCCGGCACACCGATCTGCTGCTGGTGCATTCGCACCGCGAGGCGCGCGCGTTCGCCGACCTCGGGCGACGGATCGGCGTGGAGGTGCCGACGGCCCTCGCCACACTTCCCTTCGCCCGGCGGCAGCAGCGCATGCAGAGCGCCGAGCGCGCGCTGTCGGGTGCGCTCGCCCGACGCGCAGGGGGAGTGGCGGTGGCGGAACGGCCGCAGGCGCCCACCCCGGTGCGACCCGCGGCGACCGACATCGTGTTCGCCGCGCAGGCGCTCGTGCCCGGAGGCCGGGAGGAGCGGGCGGAGATCGCCGCCATGCTCGTGCGCGCGGCCGAAGCGCAGCCGAACAGACGCGTCGTGGTGAAGCTGCGATCACGCCCCGGCGAGGCCGAGACGCATCTGGAGCGCACGCCGTACACGGAGCTGCTGCCGCAGCGCCGGCCCGACAACCTCGTCTTCTCCTACGGTTCGATGGCCTCGGCGCTCGAGAGCGCGGCAGGACTCGTGACCGTGAGCTCGACCGCGGCGATCGAGGCCACGGCGCTCGGCATCCCCGTGATCGCGCTCGACTCCTTCGGCGTCAGCAAGAGCCTGCTGAACACGGTGTTCGTGGGCAGTGGCCTCCTCGGCGGGCGCAGTGAGGTGATCGCCGGGCGGTTCCGGCATCCGCACCCCGACTGGCTGCGCGACAACTACTTCCACCCCGATGGGGAGTCGACCTGGCGCGACCGGATCGAGCAGCTCGTAGCGCTGCGCCGGGCCGGAGCCCTGCCGGCGAAGCGGGTACCGGCCGCGCGCGGGGGAGCGATGCACGAGGCCTGGCACCGTGCCAGCGTGCTCGGTGCCGAGGATCGAACGCTGCGCGGTGCCGCGGCGCTGGCGCTCGGCGCTCCTGCCGCCGGTGCGCTCGCGGCCGTGCGTCGTCGCCGTGTGCCGGCGGATGCGGGCACCTGGGCGGATGCCTCCACCGACTACACGCTCGAGCCGAACCCCTTCCACGACTCCATCCGGCGCTAGGAGCGGTCGGGCAGCCGGGCGGCGCTAGCGTCCGAGGACCGCGCTGACCTGCGTGCGGACGTCGGCGGCGATGGCGTCGACGGACAGCGCGGCAGTGGCGCTCGCGCCCATCGTCAGGAACATGATCGCCGAGAAGATGCGTGCGAGGCTCTCGGCGCGTGCCGCATCCATCTCGGGGTCGCGTCGGAGGATGGCGACGGATGCCTCCTCGGTCGCCCGCACGATGCGGAGGGCGTTCGCGTGGTGTGCATCCGTTGGGTCGCCGAACACCATCTCGCGCAGATAGCTGCGACCGTTGTCGACGTGCGTGCGGTTGCAGTCGATGATGGGCCGGAGCAGGGCCATGATCGCATCCGCCGGGTCCGTGACGTCCTCGGCCGCGGCGATCCCGGATTCCAGGGCGACGGCGTAGTTGGCGTTCTGCACCAGGAGCAGCAGCTCGCCCTTGTTCTTGGCATAGAGGAACAGCGTGCCGGTGCCGATGTCCGCCCGTTCGGCGATCTGCTGAGTGGTGACCTCGTCGACGCCGTGAGCGGCGAACAGCTCCGACGCGGCCGCGATGATGCGCTGCAGCTTCTGCTGCTTGTTGCGCTCGCGGCGACCGATCACTGGTCCTGCCGTCGACATGACATCCTCCGGAATAGAAACTGATTCCACTCAGTTATGACGAGAGTCGCTTACGCGCGAACTCAGATACATCATTGTCGCAAAGAAGAGAGAACACACCATGCCGTCACTCACCGACGCCGTCGTCCTGGTCACCGGAGCGAACGGGGGCATCGGCTCGCGCTTCGTCGCCGAGGCGCTCGCACGCGGAGCCGCCAAGGTCTATGCCACCGCCCGCACCCCGCAGACCTGGGACGACGAGCGGGTCGTGCCCCTCGCCCTCGACGTCACGGTTGCCGCGTCGATCCAGGCGGTCGTCGAGGCCGCCCCCGACGTGACGGTGCTGATCAACAACGCCGGAGCCTCGGTTCCCACTCCCGGCATCCTCTCCCATTCGGATGCCGAGATCCGCACGAACGTCGAGACGAACTTCCTCGGACCCCTCTTCCTCGCCCGCGCCTACGCACCGCTTCTGGCCGGTCGCCCCGGTGCCGCGATCATCGACATCCACTCCGCGCTCTCCTGGTTCGCGGTCGCGGGCATCTACAGCGCGACCAAGGCGGCGCTGTGGTCGGCGACCAACTCGCTCCGGCTCGAGCTCGCGCCCGCCGGTGTGCACGTCGTCGGCGTGCATGTGGGATACGTCGACACCGCGATGGCCGAGCACGTCACCGACCCCAAGACCGACCCCGCCGACCTGGTGCGTGCGGTTCTCGATGCGACCGAGCGCGGCGAGTACGAGGTGCTCGCCGATGACATCTCCGTGCAGCTCAAGGCAGGGCTCAGCGCACCGCTGGATGCCGTCTATCCGCAGCTCGCCGCCGTTCAAGCCTGACGCCGGAGCGCAGACTCGGCGAAACGGAGACCGAGTGCGCGCGGGGCGGCGCGGCGAGCAGCGACACGCCGGGCGGGGCGCATCGCGTCCGGGTTTCGGCTGGTCTCCGGGCGCCGAGCGAGGACACCCGGTGTCATCCACTGACTCATAGCGTTATCCCAGGAAGCGATCCTGGCGGGGAAGATCACGGCCGGGTAACGTCGTTCTCATCGCGGCGATCCGGGCGGTCCCGGGCCTCAGTTCATACCTGACGGCGTTGCGGGTTCGACTCCCGCCGTCGCGTCCACTTCAGAAGCCCCGCAGTCCCCGAGAAGGGTTGCGGGGCTTCTCTCGGAGGACCGAGATCTTACGCTCTCGACGGTGTTCGCACTACGGGGTTCTCGGCGGCTGAACCGGCGGATACGTTCGCCCGATGGGAACACTCGAGTACAACAGCTCTCACCCGGCGATCGATGTCGACGACGAACTGCTCGCGCATCTCAAGGTCGTGATCTCGACCAAGCTCCGTCGCCAGGAGAGCTTCATGATGACCTGGCCCGCCGGGAAGTCCCGCGACCGGCGGGTGTCGGCGTGGATGCACCCCAGCATCCCGCTCATTCTCGAGTTCGACCAGGAGCCGCCCCCGAGGGTGGATGCCGCGCGCATCGAGAGGATGATGCGTCGACTGAATCAGCGCGGTGAGCTGATCCTCGACGACCTCGGCTGACGTTCGCGCGGGCATCAAGACCCGCTCACAACCCGAGCTGACCCAGCCGTTCCTCGACTGCTCTCCTCGGCAGGCAAGGACAACGGCGTGCCTCGGCGGTCGCCGCATCCGCCGCCGCCGTCGCGATCAGCGCGGCATCCTCGTTCGTGCTGCCCGATGGGCCGTGGCGGTTCCTGCTGCTCGCGGCCTCGATGGGCGCATTGAACACGCTGTACCTCGCGGAGGGGCGTGCGCGGGTGGCGATCACCTATGCCACCGGCACGCTGGTGAGTCTCGGCCTGGCGTTCGCGGCGCTGGTGGCGGGGAGATCCCGTACTGAGTGGCAGCGCCCACTGCTGCTGTGGGGTGCCCTTGCGGGCGGTGCGGTGGTGGGCGCTGCCGCTCATCGACTCGGCGGGGGAGTGGCTCTCCTGATCGCCGCCGTGGTGCTGGGTGTCGTGGCGATCGGGTTGGCCCGACGCGGTCGACGCGCGCAGCCCGCGACGGTTTCGGCGTGAGGGAGCGGGAGCAGCCCCGAACTTGTTGCGCCCCGTGATCTCGGTGCCGATCCCCGGTCCCCACTGCCGTGCGAACGCGTCATCGACACCGGTGGAACCAGGGGTCGGGCCCGGCAGCCCCATCTCGCGGAACGTGCGCGTGCCGAACGCCCACTGCATCAGGCGCGAGTCGGCATGGCCGAACGGCACCTCGAGCGAGACCGAGAAGTTGTGCACGCGGACGAGGGGACATGTCATCTTCAGAGGTCATGTGCGCGACAACCGCAAGGCAGGGGCGCGGCCGACGGTCCAGATGTGCCCGGGAGCGGCTCCTGTCAGCGTGTCGGAGAAGAGGCGGTGGCGCTGTGGTGCGCGTCGAAGCCGCGTCGCGTGGCAGCGATGAACTCCGCCGCCGCCATACGAGGAGACTCTGCACGCAGGACTCCTGACGTCGAGCCCGTGCCATGGGCGCCGACGCGCATGATCTCGAATGCGTCCTGGGGATGCGAGACGCCTCCGGCATGCATCATCAGCACGTCGGTGGCGCGCTCGGCGACGCGGCGATCGATGGTGGGGATCCAGGGGCGATCCGTGCTCTCGGTGCTGCCGATCAGACCTGGCGGCTCGTAGAGCACGATCGTCGGCGTGAGTTCGAGCAGGTCCATGACCGCGTCGTCATCACCGGCGCACACCATGGTCAGGAGTCCGTTGCTGTGGACGCGCCCGATCGCCCGTGCCACCGCCTCCGGGGTCAGCGGGCTCGCGTCGTGGTTGAGCATGACGCCGTGCGCGCCGGCATCCGCAAGCGCCTCGGGAAGCACCCGCGCGACGCTGGCTCCCGGCTCGTCGTCGTCGATACCCTGTGCGAACACGAAGACGCCGGGAACCGCGGCGCGGACGGGCGCGATCAGCGCGGTCGGGACGGTGAGGATGACGGATACCCCGTGCCGCTCACCCGCTGCCCCCGCAGCCTCAGCGACCGAGATGATCTCCGGAAGACGGAGGAGGTTCTTCGGCCCGATCTCGAAGAAGGGTGAACCCAAGGTGCGTGCGCTCACTGGGGCGGCTCCACGATCACGACCGAGAGCGAGGAGGGCATGTTCGGGAGCACTTCGTGATCGGAATCTGTGACGAGCACGTCGATGTCGTCGACGGCGGCGACGCGCGACATCAGCACGCGTCCGAGCTTGGAGTGGTCGGCGACGAGGATCACTCGATCTGACCGTTCGAGGGCCAGCCGCTTGCCGGCGCTCTCATCCGGGTCATAGTCCGTCAACCCTCGGGTGGGATGCACGCCGCTGATGCCCATGACGTAGGTGTCGACGTTGTAGTGACGCAGATCGTCGGACATGGTCGAGCTGGTGGTGAGCATCTCGGACGACTTCACGCGCCCGCCGAGCATGAAGATCTCCACACTCGGCTCCTCCGCCAACTCCGAGGCCACCAGCAGGCTCCGGGTGAGCACGGTGAGCCGCTTGCCGGCACCGCGCAGAGCGTGTGCGACGGCCAGGGCTGTGCTGCCGCCGTCGATGAACACCACCTCGTCGTCGACGAGAAGTTCGGCGACGGCCCGGCCGATGTGCGCCTTCGTCTCATGTTCCGCCAGCGCACGCGTCGACAGCGCGGGCTCGCGGTTCTTCGCGTCGAGGAGGAGCGCGCGTCCGCCGACGAGTCGACGGACGATGCCCTCGTCTTCCAAGGTGCCCAGATCGCGTCGGATGGTCATCTCGGAGACGCCGAAGTGAGCGGCCAAGCTCTGGATGTCCACTTCTGCACGCGAGCTCATGAGTGACTCGATCTCGACGCGTCGACGTTGAGGAGTGATTCCGCTCATCCCATCGCCTCTTTCTTCTTGGTGTGACCTGAGGGCCCGCGAACCGAAAATCTATCACAGCGTGTTACCAACATGTAAATCATTCACAGAAACTCCCCCGGGTCTTGCGCGCTTAGATGTTAAGCAATTACATTGACGTGAAAGCCGATCACAACTTGCGATCAAGGCTCGCTCATCACTGCCGACTCGAAGGACGCCGATGTACCTCTCCACTCGCATTGCTCCCGGCCGCCGGAAGGCTGCTCTCCGCACAGCGCTCATGACTGGTTTCATCACGGTCGTCGGGCTCACGGTCGCCGGCTGCAGCGGTCCCTCAGGCGGCGACGTCGACCCGGACGCCGCTGACGGCTGGTCGCAGGAGTTCGCCGGTACCGAACTCAATGTGCTCGCCGAGGCCACCTTGAACTCTGAGGTCCTCGCAGAGTTGGTGCCCGACTTCACGAAGAAGACGGGGATCGAGGTGAACATCGAGACGGCGCCGTTCGCGCAGCTCGTCCAGAGCGTCACACTCGACTTCTCGACCGCCCAGGGCGACTACGACGTCGTATCGATCCCATACGACTACCTCGGCGCCTATGCCGGCAGCGACTATGTCGAGGAGATCACCCCGCTCATCGACGCGAACGCCGACCGTGTCGGCGAGGACTTCGAACCCACCGATATCGTGACGGGTCTCTGGGAGACGGCGGCCACGTGGCAGGGCAAGTCCTATGGGATGCCGTCCAACAGTGCGGTGACGATGATGATGTACCGCTCCGATCTCTTCGAGAACGCCGACGAGAAGGCCGCGTTCTCCGCCGAGTACGGCTACGACCTCGCTCCGGCGCAGACGTGGGAGCAGTATCACGACATCGCCGAGTTCTTCACCCGTGATGCGGGTGAGACTGCGGCGGGCGAGGTGCTCACCGAGCCGATGTACGGCGTGACGATGGCCGGAAAGCGGCACGAAGCCGCGGTCTTCGAGTGGATGAACTACGCGGGCGGGTTCGGCGGTGGAGTGGTCGACGCCGACGGAGAACTCATCGTCGACAGCGACGCATCCGTCGAGAGTCTGGAGTACATGAAGTCCCTCGGCGAGTTCGCGCCTCCCGGATTCACTTCCGCGACCTGGGATGAGGTCACCGCCAACCTGCAACAGGGGATCGCCGCCCAGGCCATTTCGTGGGGCGATACCGCCGGCGCGATGGAGGACGAGTCGCAGTCGGCTGTGGTCGGCAAGATCGGCTACGGCGATGTGCCGGTCGCCGCTGAGGGCGATGAGCACCACGCGCTCCATGGGGCGTGGACCTACACGATCAGCAAGCAGGCGGTCGATAAGGACGCCGCCTACCTCTTCGTCGCCTGGGCGCTGTCCGCGCCGGTGCAGAAGAAGATCGGCGAGATGGGCGGAGTGCCCGCGACACGATCCGCCTTCGAGGACCCCGAGCTCGTCGCCGCTCTGCCGTCCTGGCCGCAGCAGCTCGCGAGCCTGGAGAACGCCCTCGCTCGCCCCAGGAACGCCGAATGGCCGCAGATGCTCGACCAGCTCGCGCTGCAGGTGTCGACCGCTCTCGTCGGGGACTCGACTCCGCAGAAGGCTCTCGAAGACGCGCAGAACGAGATCGAGGGCATCCTCGGCGACAAGCTCCCGCTGAAGGCGTTCTGATCGTGTCGACCACGACGGGCACACGTTCCGACAGACCCAGGCGATCGGAGGGCGCTCCTCGCGCCGCCCTCCGATCGCGGGCGCGGAACCGAGTGTTCTGGACGCGATTCGGAATGCAGGCCCCGAGCCTCGTCATCCTGGCGATCGTGCTCGCGTTCCCGCTGGCCTACAGCGTGATGCTCAGCTTTCAGTCCTACAGCCCGGTCGATGCCGAAGCCGATGGCCGTTACATCGGGCTCGACAACTACATCCGGATGCTCGGGGACGCCCAGTTCGGGCGGGCGGTGCTGGTCACGATCGCCTACGTGGTGCTGGCGGTCGGGATCGAGACCGTGTTCGGCACGGTCCTGGGCGTCATCCTCTCGCGTCTGATCCGCAGCCGACGCATCGTGACCTCGGCGCTGCTGCTTCCGATGATCGCGACGCCGCTGGTCGTCGGACTCATGTTCAGCTTCGGTCTCAACCCGCAGTTCGGATACATGACCGATTTCCTGCGAGCCCTGGGGCTCGTCGGAGAGGGGGGTGTGCTGGACAGCGCCGGTGGCGCCTTCGCCGCGCTCGTCGTGATGGATGTCTGGGAATGGACGCCGTTCATCGCCCTCATGGTGCTCGCCGGCCTCTCGGCGACGCCGCAGGCGCAGATTCAGGCCGCGGAGCTCGACGGCTGCAACACCTTCCAGCTCTACTGGCACGTCATGCTTCCGATGGTGCGCCCCGTGCTCATCGTCGCCGTGCTGTTCCGTGCGACCGAGGCCATCCGCCAGTTCGACCAGGTGTACATCCTCACCGGTGGCGGGCCGGGGTCGGCGACGACCGTGAACGACATCTTCCAGTACCGCGTCAGCTTCGCGGCCTTCGACATGAGCTACGGGGCGGCGCTCGGCGTCGCCACCTTCGCGGTGGTCGCCACACTCTCCGCCATCCTGTTCCGCTACCTCAACCGCAAGGGCGCCGACGCATGAGCACATCCACAGTCGTCAACACGCGGGCGATCGTGACCCGCGACGCGGGCCGCGGGCGGATCGTGCCCGAGCGTTCCCCTCGCGCCCGGGGCCGCGTGCTCCGCATCGCGTTCGGCATCATCGCGGCGGCACTGATCGTCGTCTACCTCTCGCCGATCATCTGGTTGGTCCTGACCTCCTTCAAGGATCGCGTCGACATCTTCTCCTCGGCACCGAGCCTCTTCTTCGTGCCCACGTTCGAGAACTACCGCGAGGCGTTCCTTGAGAAGGGGTTCACGGACAACCTCCTGAACTCCACGGTCGTGGGTCTGGTGTCGACCGCTATCGCGCTCGTGGTCGGAGTGCCCGCGGCCTACAGCCTGAGCCGTGTGCGCAAGGGGGAGACGTTCATGATGGCGCTGCTCGCCGCGCGGCTGCTGCCGGCGATGGTGCTCGCGGTGCCGCTGTTCGTGCTTGCATCGTCGCTCGGCGTGCGCGACTCCTACTTCGCGCTCATCGCCGCGCATCTCACGTTCGCACTGCCTTTCACCGTCTGGATGATGCGGGGATTCTTCCTCGCCGTGCCGATCTCGCTCGATGAAGCAGCCCGTCTCGACGGCTGCGGGGAGTGGGGCACCTTCTTGCGGGTGATCCTGCCGATCGTGAAGCCGGGACTGGCATCGACCGGGATCTTCTGCCTGATCAACTCTTGGAACGAATTCCTCTTCGCCCTCGTGCTCACCGGGCGTCACACGCAGACGCTGCCCGTCGCCATCCCGAGCCTGATCACCCCGATCGGGACATCGTGGGGACAGGTCGCCGCGGTCGGCACCGTCACGATCCTCCCGGTCCTCATCATCGCCTTCATCGTCCAGAAGCACATCGTCGCCGGGATGACCGGCGGTGCGGTATCGGCCGAATGACAACTCCCTCGATCTCATCCCCGTCCGCCTCGTCAGCAAGGAACACACCGATGTCCGTCCAGACGCATTCGATCACCGTCATCACCCCCGCACGTCAGGAGTTCTTCGACATCACCGACGAGGTGACCCGTCTCGTCGCCGAATCCGGGATCGCCGAAGGCGTCGTGCAGGCGTTCACACCGCACACCAGCTGCTGCGTGCTCATCCAGGAGGAGTCCGAGGACATCACCTACTACGGCACGCAACTGCTGCTGCAGGACACCCTCAACATCTTCGCGAAGATCGTCCCGCCGGCGCGGCACGAGGGGCAGTATCTGCACCCGGGTCCGATCCACATCAAGAATGCCGCCGAGTTGCGGGGCGAGCACCCGTCATGGGGTCTGAACACTGACGGGCACATCATCTCCTCGATCGTCGGACGCTCGGAGTCCGTTCCGATCGTCGACGGCGCAGCGGTACTCGGTGAGTTCGGGCGCGTGTACTTCGGTGATCTCGACGCGGTGCGCGCCAGAGAGCGCACTGTGCTGATCACCGTGATGGGCCGGTGACGATGCTCGTCTACGCGGTGGATCTCGGCACGACCAACCTCAAGGTGGTGCTCTTCGACGAGTCCGCGATGCAGCTCGCGACCGCGACCGCTCCGATGCGGTACCGCCGTGAGGGGGCGATCGTCGAGTTCGACGCCGACGAGGTGTTCGCGTCCGTCATCGAGCTGATCCGCGCCTGCGCTGCCGATGCCGGTGCGGCGCCTGACGCTGCGGCGCACATCGTCGTCACCGGTCAAGCAGAATCCCTGGTGCTCGCTGACGCAGCAGGTATCCCGGTAGCATGGGGGATCTCCTGGATGGACGAGCGCTCGGCCGTCGAAGCCGCAGCGCTCACCGCGCGATTCGGTGCGTCGGCTGCGTTCGCCATCACCGGCGAGACCGAGGCGGTGGCGACGTGGCCTGCGACGAAGCTGCGCTGGTTGCGGACGCATCGGCCGGAGGTGCTCGATGCCGCGGTCCACGTGCTGATGATCAAGGACTTCATCCTGCTCCGACTGACAGGACGGGCCGTCGGCGAGGAGACCACGAGAGGCTTCACCTATCTCTACGACGTACCCGCTCGCCGGTACTGGACCGAGATGCTCGAGTTCTGCGGGGTCCGAGCAGAGACCCTGCCGGAGCTCGTGCCGGCCGGGGTGATCGTCGGTGCCCCGCGCCCCGACGTCGCTGCCCTGCTCCCGCCCGCGGCATCGTACGAAGTGAATGCGGGAGCCCTCGATCACTTCTGCGCGATGCTCGGCACCGGCTCCTACGCACCGGGCACGGTGAGCGCCTCGGCAGGCACCGTCCTGGCCGTTTCTCTGGTCGCCCAGGACTGGGCGTTCGACGAGGCATCCGTCATGTCATTCCATCCGGGCCTGCGCCCAGGGGAGACCGTGCTGTTCAGCTGCGCGGACAGCGGCGGCGTCGCGCTCGAGTGGTTCCGTGAGGGTATCGCGGGCGACCTGAGCTACGAGACGTTGGCGCGTGAGCTTCCCGAGCGGGATCACCGCGCGGCCCCGCTGTTCCTGCCCTACCTGACCGGCGTCAACCCGCCCGACTTCAATCCCGAGGCTCGGGGCGCATTCATCGAGCTGCAGCTGCGACATGACCGCATCGATCTCGCGTTCGCCGTGATGGAAGGCGTCGCGCATCTGCTGCGGCGCAACATCGATGCGATCGGGGATTCCGGTGCGCCTGTGCGCGAGATCGTCAGCGCCGGCGGCGGCACCGCGTCGAAGTTCTGGAACCAGCTGAAGGCCGATGTCTGCGGTGTCGACCTGCGTGTGCCGGACGAGCAGGAGGCCGCATGCCGCGGCGCGGCCATCCTCGCGCTGGTGGCCGCTGGCGTGCTGACGTCGATCGACGACACCGCTCGTCTCCACGCGCCCAAGACCCAGGTCTTCCACCCCCGCACCACGCCCGCGACGAGCGAGCGCTACGACCGATTCGATGACGCGCTCGCGCGCCTGTACGGCTCGACGAGCCCGTCAGCCGACCCTGAAGGAGAAGGACGATGATCCTCTGCTGTTCCACCCCCATGATCCCGGCGAACTCGCTGACCGCGCAGGCGGAACTGTTGCGCGACTGGGGGTATGACGCCATCGCCGTGTTCCAGCCTCGTGAAGAGTGGAACCCGAAGGTTCACGACGAGCTCCGCTCACTCGAGTCCCGTACCGGCGTGCGTCCCGTGGAGTTCGTGCTCACCGGCGACATCTACGGTAACGCGATGTCCGAGAACCCCGAGCTGCGCGCCCAGTGCCGTGACATGTACCGCGAGGCCGCCGAGGTGTGCGCCGAGCTGGGGCTCGTCACAGAGATTGAGTTCGAGTACGGAGCGCAGGATCCGATGCCGCTGTTCGACCCCTACCAGCAGCTCACCGCGGCGCAGGACGAGGAGTTCACGGCCTTCTACACCGAGCTGCTCGACCGGGTCGCCGGGTCCGATGCCGCCATCCTGCTCGAACCGCTGAACCGCTACGAGAGCCGTTATCTGAACTCCGTCGCCGACAACCTCGACGTCGTGAAGCGCGTGGCACACCCGAACGCGGGACTGCTGCCCGACACCTTCCACATGTCGATCGAAGAGGCCGACATCCCCGCAGCGCTGCGTGCCGCAGGCGACCAGGTGCGCCACGTGCACCTGGGCGACAGCAACCGTCTGCTGCCGGGCCACGGAGCACTCGACTGGGCCGACATCTTCCTGGCGCTCCGAGACATCGACTACCGCGGCGCTCTCAACCTCGAGTGCTCGACCACGGGCGATCCCGCCATCACCCTCCCGCGCACGGCCGCCGAGCTGCGCGAGCTCATCGGCGCCTGACGCGCTCGACACCGACCGACACACCATCACAAGGAGAACCCTCATGAAGATCGATCTCGCCGGACGCATCGCCGTCGTCACCGGAGGCGGACGTGGCATCGGCCTCGCCGTCGCCCGCGCACTCGCCGAGGAAGGAGTCGACATCGCCCTCTTCGACCTTCTCGACACGGTCGAGGAGACCGCCGCCTCCCTCTCGGAGGAGTTCGGGGTGCGTGCGCTCGGACACCGCCTCGACGTCACCGACCAGGAGGCGACGACCGCGGCGTTCCTCCTCGTCACCGAGCGCCTCGGCGTGCCACGCGTGCTCCTCACCGCCGCAGGAATCGAGATCAACGAGGACTCGATCGATGTCACCGCGAGCAACTGGCGCAAGGTCATCGACGTCAACCTCACCGGCACCTTCTTCTCGGCACAGGCGTTCGGCCGCACTCTGCTCGAGGCCGGACAGACCGGCAGTGCCGTGCTGATCTCCTCGATGTCCGGCTCGATCGTCAACGTGCCGCAGTGGGCCGCCTCCTACAACTCTTCCAAGGCGGCGGTCGCGCACCTCGCGAAGTCCCTCGCGGTGGAGTGGGCATCCTCGGGGATCAGGGTCAATTCGATCGCCCCTGGCTATGTGCTCACCGACCTCACCCGGCAGATCATCGAACGCGAACCCGCGCTCGAAGCCGAGTGGGTCTCGCTCATCCCGCAGGGCCGGATGGCCACTCCGGAAGATGTCGCCGGGCTCGTGGTCTTCCTCGCCTCCGACGTGTCGAGCTACATGACGGCGCAGCAGGTCACCATCGACGGCGGATACACCGCCGTCTGAGCCTCGCTCCCGTTCACCTCCAGGAAAGGCATTCCGATGGAACCCGAGAACTCCCGCAGCACCGCCGGCACGACCGTGTCGTCGCGCCCGGAGGGCACAGCGCTCAGCACCCGTGGCATCCGTGTCTCGTACGGCCACGTCCAGGCGCTCCGCGGCGCCGACTTCGACTGCCGTGCGGGGGAGGTGACGGCATTGATCGGTGACAACGGCGCCGGCAAGTCGACACTCGTCAAGGTGCTCTCGGGCGCGCTCATGCCGGACGACGGAGAGGTCTTCGTCGGAGGTGAGCCGTTCCGCGCCCACCAGCCGACCGACGCGCAGGCCGCCGGCATCGAGACCGTCTGGCAGGATCTCGCGCTGGCGCCGGACATGGGGCCCGTGGCCAACATGTTCCTCGGGCGTGAGACGAGACGGAAGGGGCTGTTGGGCGCTCTCGGATTCCTTGACAACAAGTCGATGGCTGCCGTCGCGCAACGGGAGTTCGCCCAGCTCGGGGTGACTGCAGACCCACGGCGCGGATCGGTGAGCGACATGTCGGGCGGGCAGCGCCAGGGCGTGGCCGTGGCCAGGGCCGTCAGCTGGGCGCGCACCGTGGTGCTGCTGGACGAGCCCACCGCTGCGCTCGGTGTGGTGCAGACCAAGGGCGTGCTCGACATGGTCAAGCGCGTCGCCGACCGCGGGCTCGCCGTGGTGCTGATCAGCCACAACATGTCCGACGTGCTCGCCGTCGCCGACCGGGTAGAGGTGCTGCGCCTGGGACAGCGCGTCGCGAGCTACTCCCGCGCGGAGGCGTCGCTGGAACTGCTCGTCTCGACCATGACCGGCGGCAGCCTCGCGCCGACCCCCGCCCCTGAAGACACCGGAGGAAACCGATGACCTCTCTCGACACGATGGGCGCGCCCGTCGCGGTCCCCGAACCGCTCACCTTCCGGCAGCGCCTGGAGCGCGCGTGGCAGCATCCGCTGTTCGTCGTCACGTGCGCACTGATCCTGCTCGTCGTCGTCTTCGCGATCATCAACGGTCAGCCGTTCCTGTCGCAGGCGAACATCCGCAACATGTTCCTCGCCGGCTCGATCATGCTGATCCTGGCGGTGGGCGTGACCTACGTCATCATCACCGCCGGCTTCGACCTCTCGGTCGGATCGGTGCTGGTGTTCTCCGGGGTCATCAGCATGATCGCGATGCGACAGGTGGGCGGTGACGGCTGGACGACGGCGCTGATCGGCCTCGGAGTCGCCGTCGTCTGCGGTGTGGGTCTCGGCTGGATCAACGGGCTGCTCATCGCGTACGCCGAACTCAATCCGATCATCGTGACGCTCGGCATGTTCGGTGCGGCACTGGGACTCGCTCAGGTCGCCACCGGAGGGCAGGATCTCAGCGGGATGCCGGCCGCCATGTCGCAGTTCGGTGTCGGACGCATCCTGGGCATTCCGTGGGTCGTGGTGATCGCGGCCGCTGTGGCCGTCATCGCCGCGATCGCCCTGCACTCGACGGTCTTCGGCCGGCACACGTACGCGATCGGGTCGAACAAGGAGGCTGCCGTGCGCGCCGGCATCCCGGTTCGTCGACACCTCACCGTCATCTACGGTCTCTCCGGACTGCTCGCCGGCCTCGCCGGATGGTTGTCTCTCTCGATCTACGGCACCACGAACATCTCGGGCCACTCGCTCGACGCCCTCACCGCGGCCACCGCGGCGATCCTCGGCGGCGCGAGCCTGTTCGGCGGCGTCGGCACGATCGCCGGCACCGCGCTGGGCAACGCGATCCCGGTCGTCCTCGCCAGCGGCCTCGTGATCGCCGGCCTGCAGAGCTTCTGGCAGCAGGTCGTCACCGGTGCCGTCCTCGTAGGCGCGCTCTACCTCGACCGGCTGCGGCGCATCCGAAGCCTCAAGCGATCCAGCTCCGCGCCGAGCTAGGCATCTCGTCCTCGTTCTCCACCGCATCACCCTCCGCACCTCGCACGCATCTCCCTCTCGCTGTATCCCTTCACCCGACCATTCCCGCCCGTTCAAGGAGTCCGCATGAACCGTTCTGCCTTCACCGCACGTTCGTCCCGGCGTCTCGTCATCGCTGCTGCCGCCACCGCTCTTCTTCTCGGACCGCTCGCCGCGTGTTCGAGCGCCGCACCGGAGGCGGAGGGCGATGGCGACGATCCCGTCACTGGCGCCACGATCGCCATCGCCGGGCCGCAGTCCGGCGACCCGTACTACGTGCAGGTCGCGTGCGGGGCGCAGGCCGCCGGCGCCGAGCTCGGCATGAAGGTCGGTGAGCTGCAGGCGCCGCAGAACCAGAATCAGGCCCAGCTGACGACAATCGTGCAGAACGTGCTCACGAGCGCGCCGGATGCCCTCATCTACACGCCCGCCGACCCGGTCGCCGGTGGCATCCCCGTGCAGACGGCGCGGGCTGACGGCGTCACGGTCATCGACGTCGACGCGCAGCTCGACGACGAGGAACTCTACGACTCGTTCATCGCCTCGAACCACTACGAGGGCGCGAAGGAGATCACGAAGTATCTCGCCGACCTGATCGGCGGCGAGGGGCAGATCGCCGCGATCGGCTCGCTCGCGACCAACCCGATCACCCAGGCACGCATCAAGGGCTTCGAGGACGCGCTCGAGGAGTACCCCGACATCGAGGTCGTCTCGATCTCATACCCCGAGATCGCCGCCGATATCATCCAGGCGAATGCCGCATCGACCCTGGTCAAGTACCCCGACCTGAAGGCGATCTACACGACGAACTACCTGAACTCGACCGGCGCTGCCGTCGCTCTGCGCAACGCCGACGTGGTCGGCGACGTGAAGATGGTCAGCTGGGATGCGGGAGCGGCGAACGTCGAGCTGCTGCAGGAGGGCGTGCTGCAGGCGACGGTCGCCCAGCAGCCCTACGCGATGGGCGAGCTCGCGATCGAGCAGATCGCCAAGCAGCTGCGCGGCGAGGAGCTGTCGAAGACCGTGGACGCCCCGGTCGAGATCCTCACCAGCGACGATGTCGACACCCCCGAGGGTGAGGCGCTCTGGTACAAGACCGAGTGCAACTGACGTCCGAACCAGCACGGAAGGAACCCCGCATGACCCTCACCGGATACCTCAATACGCTCTCGGCCGAGCCCGGCGAGGTCGTCGACCTGATGATCAGTGCGACAGCGGATGTCGTCGCCGTCGATCTCGTGCGCCTGCAGCACGGCGATGACAATCCGGCGGGGCCCGGTCGGAAGATCCTCCCCGTCGCGGGGTTCGTCGCACAGACGGTGTCTGGCGGTCTGCGCGATGTGCATCTCGGGTCGTGCATCGTGGTTCCCGATCTCGGTGACCAGGCGCTCGCCGGCTTCCAGATGTCGGTGCTGATGCAGCCGACGACACCGCGAAGCGGGTGCGAGCAGGGCGTGTGGACCCTGCTCGCACCCGACGGCTCTCTGGTGCTGGGTGTGCTGATCGACTCCGACGGACACCTCGTGCTGCGGGGGCCGACCGGCACGCCCCTCGTCGATCTCGACATCCCGTGGCGCACGGATGCCTGGTACCGGGTCGTCGTCAGCGCTCCGGTGGGGATGCAGGTGACGCTTTCCTGCACCGAATCGAGTCCGCGCAGAGAGGGGGAGAGGATGCAGGGTGAGGCGCCGGCGCTCGCGGAGGGGGCGACCGTCGCATCGGCAGTGATCGCCGCTGTCGGATGCCGTCGCGACGGTCGACGCTGGATTCCCGACCGGGTGTTCAACGGCAAGATCGAGCATCCGCAGATCGACAGGGGTGCGGCGGCGGGGAACCGCACCACGGTCGCGGACTGGCGGCTCGAGCTCGAGCAGGGCAGTTCGACCGCGGTGGACGTCAGCGGTCACGAACACCACGGCATCGTCGTCGGTGTTCCTGCTCGTGCCTCGACCGGACACGACTGGCGTTACGAAGAGGTCGACTTCACCAAGGTGCCGACGCAGTACGCGGCGATCCACTTCCACGACGACGACCTCGACGATGCGGGCTGGGAACCGAGCCTGAGCTTCACCGTCCCGGAGGATCTGGAATCCGGGGTGTTCGCGATCGAGCTGCGCGCCGACGGCGTCGTCGATCACGTGCCTTTCGTGGTCCGGCCGCGCGCCGGTGCGGTTCGTGCGCGCACCGCCGTGCTGCTGCCTACGTTCACCTACATCGCCTACGCGAACGAGCGCATGGTCACCCGCCTCGACTTCGAGGGCGACCAGATGAGTGACCACGCGATCCACCCTGGTCACCGTGACCTCGAGCTCGCTGAGCACCCGGAGTGGGGCCTCAGCCTCTACGACGTGCACTCCGACGGCAGCACCTGCGCGTACTCCACGCACCTGCGTCCGATCCCGAATCTCCGGCCCGACTACCGCGCGTGGCTGCAGAACGCCCCGCGCCATCTCAGCGCCGACCTCTACCTCATCGACTGGCTCACCGAGAAGGGTTACCCGTTCGATGTCATCACCGACCATGATCTGAACCGCGACGGAGCACCGCTGCTCGCCGAGTACGACGCCGTGCTCACCGGCAGTCATCCCGAGTACGTCAGCGCGCGGATGCTCGACGCACTCGACGTGCATCTCGACAGTGGCGGGTCGCTCATGTATCTGGGGGGAAACGGCTTCTACTGGGTGACGAGCCAGGACGAGGCTCGCCCTCACCTGATCGAGGTCCGACGCGGTCCGGTCGGGACGCGTCCTTCCGAGGGTGCGCCGGGCGAGGGGTTCCACAGCACGACCGGAGAGGCAGGGGGCATGTGGCGGCAGCGGGGGCGGTGGCCGAACCGGCTCACCGGCATCGGGATGACCGCCCAGGGCTGGGACTCGAAAGCACCGGGTTACCGACGCAACCCCGACCTTCCCGATCGGTGCGCGTTCCTCTTCGACGGCATCGACGATGAGGTGATCGGCGACTTCGGTCTCATCATGGACGGCTCCTCCGGCGACGAGATCGACCGGTTCGACGTCGGGCGGGGGAGCCCGGCCGAGACGGTGGTGATCGCGTCGTCGACTGGACACAGTGATTTCTATCTCCTCGCCGGTGAGGACGTGATGGCATCGCGCGCCGGATTGGGAGGGACGGAGAGCGCGGACGTGCGCTCTGACATGACCTGGCTCGAGAAGCCGGGAGGCGGCGCTGTCTTCAGCGTCGGGTCGATCTGCTTCCTCGGGTCGCTCTCGCACGACGACTATCGCAACAACATCTCCGCTGTCGTCGCCAACGCGCTCGACGAGATGCTGTCGCGGCCTTCCCGGAGCCGCGGATGACGCCAGGTCACAACCCGAGCTGACCCAGCCGTTCCTCGACCCGCACCTGCACGTCTTCCGCCTCGGCACCCTCGAGCTCGGACCACATCTCGTCGAGCTCCTTCTGCACGGACTCGGGGAGGGCGGCGAACTTCTCGTCCCACGCGGCGATCGGGGTCCAGTAGCCGACGACCTTGAAGCGGGTCGCGGGAAGGCCGAGCTCCTTGCGCAGGTACTTGCGCACATCGCGCAGGGCGACGGTCTCCCCGGCGACCCAGACGTACCCCTCGTCGAGGGCGAGTCGCCCGTCGACGATGCCGCGCACGAGCTGCCCCAGCGCGCTCGGACCATGGCCGTTGCCGCCGATCACCCAGGTGACCTCGACATCGGGCCCGACCGCGAACTCGACCTGGTCGGCCGCGCTCGGCACTTCGAGCACGATCCGGGTGTGCACGCCCTGCGGAGCATCCGCGGCGATGCGGGCGACCGCCGGAAGCCCGGTGAGGTCGGCCACGAGCACCTGCCAGCGGATGCCGTCGGGCGGCGAGTACAGTCCGGTCGGCGAGTTCAGGCCGATCACGTGACCGGGCTCGGCGCGCGCCGCCCACGGCCCCGCGACGCCCGCCTCGTGGATCACGAAGTCGATGTCGAGCTCGGCGGCATCCGGACGCACACCGCTGATCGTGTACGTGCGCATCGGAGCCTCGGGTGCGCCCTCGGGCGTCTCCCACCAGTCGCCCGAGGGCACCGGGAGCGATACATCGGTCGGGTCCTCGCCGTGGGGGAAGAACACGCGCACGTACTCGTCGCCGATGCCGGTGCTGAGGAACTCCGCCACCCCGTCGCCGCCTAGCGTGATGCGGATGAGGGTGGGAGTGAGGGTCGTGGTGCTGCTGACGATGCCGCGATGGATGTTCACGCAGTCTCCGCTTCTTCGATCTGGGGCTGTTCGGTCTGGGGGTGTTCGGTAGTGGTCTGGTCGGATGGGGTCTGTGCGGTCGGAGCGAGCTCGGTCTGGGCGAGCCAGAAGCTCCGGTACGGCCCATCGGCCGCGAGGAGTTCGTCGTGCGTGCCGCGCTGGGTGGCCCGGCCGTCGGCGAACACGACGATCTGCTCCGCCGTGGCTGCCTGTTGCAGCCGGTGCGCGATGAGCAGAGCCGTGCGCCCGTCGCGCAGAGCACTGATCGCCTGCTCCACGGCGTCGCGGTGGTGCAGGCCGACGTCGGCCGTCGCCTCGTCGAGGATCACGACGGCGGGGTCGGCGAGGAACGCCCGGGCGACAGCCAGCTGCTGGACACGCCCCTCGTCGAGAGGGGGAGCCTGATCGGCAGGCGAGTCCGTCTGGCCGGTGCCCTCCGCCGCCATCGCGTCGACCGCCCAGCCGGCGCCCACCGCGTGCAGCGCGGCGATCAGGTCGTCGTCGCTCGCGTCGGGGGCGACCAGCCGCAGGTTGTCGGCGATCGTGCCGCGGAACTGGTGCAGCTCCTGCGACAGGTAGTACGGGGTGTGCGCGGCGGCGATGTGCACGCTCCCCGACGTCGGCGGGTGGTGGCCCGCGACGACACGGGCGAGGGTGCTCTTGCCCGAGCCCGAGGTGCCCACGAGGGCGGCGGTGGTGCCCGGTTCGACCCGCAGCGAGATCTCATCGATGCCGCGGCCGGTCGTGGCGTAGTGGAACGAGACCTCGCGCACGTCGATACCGACGGCATCCGCGCCGGCATCCGGACGCGCATCCGGACCTGAGGTCGCGGGGGACGCGGGGGCGAGATCGATCACACCGACGAGGCGGGCCAACCCGATCGCGGCGCGCTGGATGTCGTCGAGACCGAAGATCAGCTGTCCCACGGGCCCGAACAGCCGGTGGAAGAGCAGCGCCGCGGTCGTGACCGCGCCCACGGTGATCACACCGCCGGACTGCAGCACGAAGCCGGTGCCGAGGATCGCGGCGAGACCCACGAGCTCGCCGCCGTTGATCCAGCGGAAGAGCCGGTTGGTGAGACGCACGCCCTCGATCTGCATGCGGATCGACGCCTCGGCGCGCTCCTGGACGCGTTCGAGCGCGTGCTCCTGCTCGTTGAAGGCGGTCAGCGTCTCGATGCCTTCGACCGCTTCGAGCACGGCCTGGCTGCGCGCCGCCTCGCGCACGCGCACCTCGCGGAACACCACCCGTGACCGCCGCAGGAACGACCGCGTGCCGAGCACGTACAGCGGAGCGGACGCGAGTCCGGCGAGTGCGAGCCACGGGTCGAGAGCGGTCAGCGCGAGCACGGAGACACCGATCGCGAAGCTCGCGGAGAGCAGGGTCGGAGCGACGTTGCCCCCGGCCTCGGCCACGGCATCCACGTCGCCCGTGACGCGGGAGAGCAGATCTGCGCTCTCGCCGTCGTCGACCGTGCTCACCGGCAGCCGCATCGCCGAGGCGAACACGCCCTCGCGGAGGTCCGCGAGCATGTCCTGCACGAGTCCGGTCAGCACTCGGGTCGCCCAGAGCATCATCACGGCCGCGCCGATCGCGCCCGCACCGGCGCCGAGAACCCACCCGGCGATCGTCGCGAAACCGGCGTCCGCCGAGACGGCATCGACGATCCGCCCGAGACACGCGGGCATCACGATGCCGAGTGCGGATGCCGCCAGGAACAGCACGGCGACCGCCGCGGTGCGACCCGGATGCCGTCGCAGCAGACCGCCGACGACGGCGCGCACGCGCGCGCTCGATGCGATCGGCAGCAGCGCCTGGTCGTTCGACGGCTCAGACATCGCGAGCATCCGTTCCTTCGGGGGCGAGCTCGATGACGCGGTCGCAGGCGCCGAGCAGCACGGGGGACGTGGTGATCACGATCGTGGTCGTCGAATGGTCGGCGAGAGCACGGGCGATGTGCGCCTCGGTGATGGCATCGACGGCCGAGGTCGGCTCGTCGAGCACCAGCACATCGGCGTCGGCGTGCAGCCCGCGGGCGATACCGATGCGCTGACGCTGTCCGCCCGACAGGCGCCGCCCGGCCTCGCCGACCTCGGCATCCCATCCGCCGACCTGCACGATCGTGTCCTCGAGCGCTGCCATGTCGACGAGCGACGGATGCGGCAGGCCGGGCTCCCCGCGTCCGCGCACGGCTTCCCGGAGCGTGCCGGTGACGATCGTCTGACCGTGCGGAGGAGCGACCACGCGCCGACGGTAGTCGCCCGGATCGACGTCGGCCAGATCGCGGGGCTCGCCGTCGACGAGCAGCGTCACGGCGCCGCGTGCCGGTCGGGTGCGCAGACCGAGCAGGCGTGAGAGTGCCCGCGCCGCATCGCTGTCGGCGGGGCGGATGCCGAGCAGTTCGCCGGCTCGCACCTCGACGACCGGCGACGGGACCGCACCCGCGCGGAAGGTCAGCACGACGTCGTCCGCGTGGGGCGCGACCGCTGCCTGCTCCGTGGCGTCCGCACCGGACGCATCGAGCAGATCATCCGCGTCGATGACCTCGGCGAGCCTCTTGGCGGAGGCGAGCTTGTGGATCCAGTTCGAGGGGAACGAGCCCGCATAGGCCAGGTAGCCGCTGATGAACTGTGCGAGGCCGAGAACGGTCACGAGCTCGCCGATGGTGATGCGCCCCTCGGCGGCGAACCACGCCGACATCCCGGCGAGCGCGGTGGTGGCGACGGCGGCCAGGGTGTTGCTCACGGCCTCGTAGGAGGCGAGCGAGCGCCCGGCCGCGGTGGCGGCGCGGCGGGACACGTCGCTCGCGGCGACGTAGCGGCGCACCGACTCCTCCCGCGCCCCGATGCCGACCAGCACCCGGAATCCGCTCATGAAGTCGGCGGCCACGGCTCCGGCTTCGGTGGCCGCATGCTGCTCGGCGAAACCGCGTCGCTCCAGCGGACGGGAGACGACCCGCATGACCAGCATCATCACGATCGTCGAGCCGAACACGACCAGCGTCGCGACGGGCGAGATCACCAGCATCGCGAGTCCGGCGCCGATGATCGCGGCGATCGTCGAGCACTGCTGCGCTACCGACCATGCCACGCCGGCCACGCGATACGTGTCGGAGGTCACGAACGTCAGGGCCTCACCCGCCGTCACCGTGCGGCGGGACAGGCGTGGTCGCAGCATCCGCGACAGGGTGAGGTGGCGCAGTGCCTGCTCGCCGTATCCGTAGATGCCGACCATCAGGCGCGACGCGGACTGGTAGGTCACGGTCAGCACGAGGAACGTGCCGACCAGCACGGCGATCCAGATCCCGAGGGTGACCGGGTCGGCGGGCAGTACCGCCCGATCGATCGTCGCGCCGATGATGACGGGGATCGTCGCCTCCGCCAGGGCGTGCACGATGAGCAGCGCGGTCGCGCCGGTGAGGGCGATGCCGCGGCCGTCGGCGGTGAGCGCGATGCCGAAGAGCCGCCGTGGCGTGTCGGTCACGGCTTCCGCCGACCGAGCGGGAGTACGAGGGGAGTCCCCGAGACTGGGTCGGTGATCACCTTGCACGGCAGGTCGTAGACGGCCTCGACCAGCTCGGCGGTGATGATCTCGCGCGGGTCACCCTGCGCCACGATGGCCCCATCGCGCATCGCCACCAGATGCGTCGCGTAGCGCGCGGCATGGTTCAGGTCGTGCAGCACGGCGACGAGCGTGGTTCCCTCGCGGTGCAGGTCGGCGAACAGTTCCATGAGGTCGATCTGGTGCGCGATGTCGAGGAACGTCGTCGGCTCGTCGAGCAGCAGGTGCTTGGTCTGTTGCGCGAGGGCCATGGCCACCCACACGCGCTGCCGCTGGCCGCCGGAGAGTTCGTCGACCAGTCGGCGCGAGAGGTCGGTGACCCCGGTGGCCGCCATCGCCTCGGAGACGGCACGCTCGTCGGCACTGCTCCAGGTGCGCATCGCGCTCTGGTGGGGGAAGCGTCCTCGTCCCACGAGGTCGGCGACCGTGATGCCGTCGGGGGCGATCGACGACTGCGGCAGCAGTCCGAGGCGGCGCGCCGCCTCCTTCGGCTTGTACCCGCGCAACTCGGCGCCGTCGAGCAGCACGCTGCCCGTCGTCGGCCGGAGCAGGCGCGCGAACCCGCGCAGCAGCGTCGACTTGCCGCACGCGTTGGGTCCGATGATGATCGTGAACGAGTCGTCGGGTACCTCGAGCGTCAGCTCGGAGATGATCGGTGTCTCCCCGTAGCCCAGCGTGATGTCACGCGCCAGCAGCGAAGCGGTCATGGGTGTTCCTTTCAGGTGCGGCGCGCGTATTGCGCCGCGAGCAGCCAGGCCAGGTAGATGCCGCCGATCGACACGGTCACGACACCGACCGGCACCGCGACGAGCTGCGCCACGGCATCCGACACCACGACGAGCGCTGCGCCCGTGAGCATGACGGGGAGCGTGCCCATCGGGGTGTTCGAGCGGGTCAGACGTTGCGAGATCTGAGGTGCGGCGAGGGCGATGAACGAGATCGGGCCGGCAGCAGCGGTGACGAGGGCGACGAGGGCGACGCCGAAGACCATCGCCGCCAGTCGCGTGCGGCCGGGGCTGATGCCCAGTGCCGTCGCCGCGTCATCGCCCATCTCCAGCACCGGCAGTGTGCGATTCAGCGGCAGGGATGCGAGCGTCACGACCGCGAACACGATCGCGGCGGGGATGAGCTGGTCGAAACCGAGTGAGGCGATCGAGCCCGCGCCCCAGGTCGCCGCCATCATGGCCTTCTCGACACTGACCGAGATGAGGATCCACGAGGTCAGCGACCCCAGCCCGGCCGAGACGCCGATGCCCACGATGATGAGTCGGAAGGACGACATCGTGTTCTTGTTGGCGAGCAGATACACGAGCAGCGCCGTGATGAGTCCTCCGACGAGCGCGCCCACCGCCTTGAACATGTACGTGTTGAGTTCGAGGACGACCATCATCAGCGTCACGCCGAACTGCGCGCCGATGCCGAAGCCGATGATGTCGGGCGAGCCCAGGGGGTTGCGGGTGAGCGACTGGAAGATGCCGCCCGCGAGCGCGAGCGCCGCGCCGCACAGCACGGCGAACAGCACGCGCGGCAGCCGCCATTCGAAGACGACCTGACGGATGTCGGGGTCGGACGACGGGTCCACGATCGCGCGGATGACGGAGGGGAAGTCCACCTCGTACGCGCCGATCGTCATCGACGCGAGGCCGGCCGCGATGATCACGACGGCGAGTGCGACGCAGACGAGGATCGAGCGCACAGGGATGAGGGTGGCGATGCGTGCGGTCTCGATCCGCAGCTGGCGGCGGCCGTGATCGACGGGGGTGAAGCCGACGTCTTCGTGGGCGGATGCCTTCGCCGAGGCGGTGGGTCGCTGGTCGATGCTCACAGTCCACTCACCCGCTTGCGGCGCACGAGGACGATCAGGATGGGGGCGCCGAGAAGGGCGGTGACGATGCCGACACGCAGTTCGCCGCTGGGGAGGACCACGCGGCCGAGGATGTCGGCGACGAGCAGGAAGGCCGGTCCGATGATCATCGAGTACGTCAGCACCCAGCGCTGATCGGGGCCGGTGAACCAACGCACGACGTGGGGGATCATCAGCCCGACGAAGGCGATGGGCCCGGCGGCGGCGACGCTCGTGCCGGCGAGCAGGGTGACCGCGATGATCACGAGTCCGCGGGTGACGCGCACCCGGGCGCCGAGCGCCTGGGCGAGGTCGTCGCCGAGGGCCAGCGCGTTGAGCGAGCGTGCGCAGAGCAGGCCGATGAGGAGTCCGGCGATGATGAGCGGCACCGCCCAGGTGAGTTGGTCGAGGGTGCGTCCGCCGATCGATCCGACACCCCAGAAGCGCATGACCTGCAGGGTGCCCAGATCGCGCAGCACGATCGCGGTGGTGAAGCCGGTGAACGCCGCGCCGAGCGCCACCCCGGCGAGCGTCAGCTTCATGGGCGTCGCACCCGAGGCGCCGAATGAGCCCAGCGTGTAGACGAGGATCGTGAGCACGAAGGCCCCGGCCAGCGCGAACGGCACATATGCGCCGGGGGTGGTGAGCCCGAGCACGCCGACCGCGAAGGTGACGGCGAAGGATGCTCCCGCGTTCACGCCGAGGATGCCGGGGTCGGCCAACGGGTTGCGGGTGAAGGCCTGGATGAGGCCACCACAGACGGCGAGGGCGGCGCCGACGACGATGCCGAGCAGTGTGCGGGGAACGCGCAGCTCCATGACCATGAGGTGCAGGGGGTTGTCGTCGTCGTAGGCGAAGACCGACTGCAGCACGGTGAGGGGGTCGATCGCGCGGTTGCCGACCGCGAGTGATGCGATGGCGGCGAGCACCAGCACCACCGCTGACACGATCAGTCCCAGCACGAGCGTCCCGGTGCGGTGCGGGGAGCCGCTGTCGCGACTCCCCGCACCGGTGTTCGAGACGTCCGTGCCGTCGTCCGTCACCACGGACATCTCTGAGGTCACTCTCCGTCGATGGTCGGGTCGCCCTGCAGCGCGGCTGCGAGGTCGTCGACGTAGGTGGGGAGGATGTACTTCAGCGACAGCACGGTCGGCGCGCTGATGGCCGAGGCCTCTGCGGCGTCGGCGTAGATCACGTACGACCCGTTGGCGATCGGGTTCCAGCGGGACACGACCTTGTTCTCGACCGTGTACTCGCCCTCGGCGGCGCTGCTGCCCCACGCGGCGAACAGATCGGCATCCACGTCGTAGAGCTTCTCCAGGCTCACACCCGTGTACCAGTTGTCGCCCTCGGCGCTGGCGAGGAAGCTGTCCATCGCGGAGGTCGAGGTGAACCCGAGCGCCTCGGTGATGCGCACGCGGGGGTCGTACTCCAGGTAGACGCCGAGGTCGGTGCCGCCCTCGTTCAGGGTGAGGCCCCAGACGAACGTCTTGTCCTCGAACTCCGGGTGCTCGCCGGCGAGCGTGGTGATCTGCTCCTCGGTCTCGGCGATGAGCTCCTCGGCCTTGGCGTCTTCCGACATCGCCTTGCCGACGGTGCGCGTCATACCCTCCCAGGTGCCCGGGTTCCAGGGCCCTTCGATGTAGGGCACGGTGGGCGCGATCTCGCTGAGTCGCTCGTACTCGACATCGCTGACGCCGGAGTACAGGCTGAGGATCAGGTCGGGCTTGAGTGCCTTGATCGCCTCGTAGTTGGGGCCGTCGTCGGTGAAGGGGATGATCTCGGGCGTCTCGCCGTATTCCTCGGTGACGAAGTCCTCGAACCAGGGCTGGTAACCGCTCTCGCCGGCTCCCCAGACCTCTTCGATGCCGACGGGGTTGGTGCCGAGCGCGGCGACGATGTCGGGCGTCATCCAGCCCAGGGCGACGATCCGCTTCGGCTTCTCGGGGATCACGGTCTCACCGTGGCCATGCTCGATGACCACGCCGTCGGTGGACGTCGACGAGGGGGCGGATTCCGCGCTGTCGGCGGAGGTCGAGCACCCGGCCAGGGTGAGGGCGGCGGCGAGGGCCGCGGCGACGAGGGCGGACCCTCGGCGGATCTTCGGGCGCGCAGAAGCGAGCGACATGGTTCTCCTTCAGAGAGATGGGAGGGGAGTGCCGCGACAACGCGGCGAGAAGTTAGGTAAGCATGTCCTAACAGATCGATGCTAGAACGCGGATTGCGGCATCAGTGTTGTGAAACAGACGACTTGTGTCGGTGAACAGACAGTTCGGGTGGTAGGCGCGCGAGCGTCAGCGCCAGTAGAGGTGATGCGCGGAATCGGCCTGCACCCGGGCGACGTGCTGACGCGGTGTGAGCCCGAACCTCTCCTTGAAGCTGGCGGAGAACGCGCTGGTCGTGGCGTAGCCGCATCGGTGGGCCGCGGCGCCGATCGGGGTGCCGTCGACGATCAGCCGTGCGCCGAGTGTCATCCGCACCCCGGTGCGCCACCGGCCGAAGGTCATGCCGACGTCGTTCTGGAAGATGCGCAGCACCGTGCGCTCGTGCAGCCCGTGGGCGAGGACGAGCTCCTGTGCGCTGCGGGGATCGCCCGGGTCGTCGAGCACCGCCTGCACGAGGGCCCGCACGCGCTCGTCGGTCGGAAGGGGGACTTCGCCCCACCCGTCGAGTGTCTCCGGAACGGGCTGCTGCAGCATCTCGATCAGGGTGGACTGGATGCGGATGCGCAGATCGGTGGGCATGTCGTTGATGCCGAGGTGCAGCAGCATCTCCTGCACGGCGCGTGGCACGAGCACCCGGGTGATGTCATCGATGGGCGCGATCGCCGAGGTCGCGGGCAGGTACGTGTAGCAGCCGACGGAGTCCCGCTCGTGTCGTGCCGTGTGGGGGGTCTGCGCGGGGATCCAGACGCCCTGTCCTGGCGCGAGTCGCCACATCGCGTCCTTCAGGTGCACCCACACGGTGCCGCGATAGCACCATGCGAGCATCGCGTCGGCGTGGGAGTGCGGGGGTGAGAGGGGGCGGGTTCCCGTGTCCTCGCCGGTGACGACGCCGGTGCCCATCAGATAGGGAGCCGCGACGGTCGACGGATGCTCGGGGCTCGCGTCCCAGTCGTCCTGCCGGTAGGAGTTCATCGGGGGTCGTCGGACCGGTTCGCCAGGCGTGCCTCGATGGAGGACCAGCCGCCGTCGAGGATCGCGAAGCCGGCATCGAGGGTGCCGAGCTGGTCGTCGGTGTCGTTCACGAGCAGTTGCATCTGCAGGACGAAGCGCGAGTAGACCCTGATCTCGGGGGTCGGCGCCGGGAGGTCGAGCTCATCGGCGATCGCCTGGGCGATCGCGTCTTCGTGACGCAGCCACATACGCGCCGCGTAGTCGCGCAGCGCGGGTGTCTCGTTGAGGAACTTCATGAAGATGCGGGTGACGTCGTCGCCGTGCTCGTCGACGTTGGCGCGGATCTCCGTCGTGTAGAAGTCGTGGAGCGCGGCGTGGATCGTGCGACCGGCCGGTCGATCGCGCACGGCGGAGACGAGCCGGTCCCGCTGCTCGTCATCCTCGTCGAAGACCAGTGCCTCCTTCTGGGGGAAGTGCGCGAAGACCGTGGTCGGAGAGACATCGGCGGCGTCGGCGACCTCGCGGATGCTCACATTGTCGAAGCCGCGCTCGAGGAACATCATCGTCGCGACGTCCGAGATCGCCTTGCGCGTCGCCGCCTTCTTCCGTTCGCGGCGTCCCATCGGCTCCGTGTTCGTCATGGCGCCAGTCTATCGTGCACTCGATACAAAACTGGCTTGACACCAAAACTGGTATGAGTACACTTTCGGTATGACTTCATCCACTCTCTCCGTGCGCGGCGTGAACCGCGCCTGGATCATGCTCGTCGTGCTGACGATGCTCACCGTCATCGGCATGACGGTCGTCCTCCCCGTTCTGCCCTTCGTCGTGCTGCAATACGTCTCCCAGGAGAAGGACCTCGCCATCTGGGTCGGCATCCTCGAGGCGGTCAACGGTCTGTGCGCCTTCCTGGTCGCACCGTTCCTCGGACGCCTCTCCGACCGCTTCGGCCGTCGCCCCGTCATCATCGGCGCCGCCTTCGGCGCGGCCTTCTCCATGGCGCTGTTCGGCATCGGCGGCGCGCTGTGGGTACTTGTCCTCGCCCGCGTCATCCAGGGCCTGACCGCCGGCGACATGCCGGCACTGTTCGCCTACCTCGCCGACATCACCCCGCCCGAGCAGCGCGCCAAGCGGTTCGGTCTGCTCGGCGCACTCACCGGCATCGGCATGATGATCGGACCGGCCGTCGGCGGTCTGCTCGCGGCGGTGAGCATCCAACTCCCGGTCTTCGTGACCGCCGGCGTCGGTCTCGTGATCGCGATCCTCAGCATCTTCCTGCTCCCCGAGAGCCTCAAGCCGCAGAACCGCATCCAGCGCATCGCACTGCGCGAGATCCAGCCGTTCGGCGTCTTCAAGGAGGCGTTCGGTCGCAAGGAGCTGCGCGGCCTGATGATCGCCTTCGGACTGCTCGCCCTGCCGTTCGGTTTCTTCGTCAACAACTTCAGCGTGCTCGCGTTCGACGCGATCCAGTGGGGTCCGACGCAGATCGGTCTGCTCACCGCCGCCGTCGGCATCATCGACATCCTCATCCAGGGCGTGCTGCTCGGCATCCTGCTCCCGCGCATCGGTGAGCGCGGCGTGATCGTGAGCGGCATCATCGCCCAGATGGTCGGCCTCGTCGGTCTCGCCGTCGTCGCGTCCGTCTTCGCCCAGCCGTGGGTGTTCATCGTCGGTGCGCTCATGCTCGCCGCAGGTCAGGGCGCATCGACCGCCGCGATGGACGGTGCGATGTCGAACGCCGTGGGCGACGACGAGCAGGGCTGGCTCGGCGGGGCGACCCAGTCGCTCGCTGCGGCGATGAACACCGCCGCCCCGCTCATCGCCGGAGCGCTGTACGTCACCGTCAGCCACGCGGCTCCCTACTGGCTCGGTGCCGCGATCATGGTCGTCGCCGTGATCGTGGTCGCCCGGGCACACATCGCCAACACGGCGAAGGTCGCGCCCGGTGAGGCACCCGCCGAGCGGGTGGAAGCCCTCGCCTGACGCCGCGACCGCGCTCGCCCCGGGGCGATGAGCGGAGGATGATGGACTCATGCCCTCCGCCCACCGCCCCGGTCTGCGCGTCTCGGCGGGTGTCACCATCCCCGAGTCCGAGCTGTCGTGGCGCTTCTCGCGGTCATCGGGCCCTGGGGGGCAGGGCGTGAACACCGCGGACTCCCGCGTGGAGCTCGTCTGGGATGCCGCGGGCTCGACGGCGCTCTCGCCGGTGCAGCGTGAACGGGTTCTCGAACGCCTCGGCGGGCGCCTGGTCGACGGGGTGCTCACGATCGCCGCATCCGAACACCGCGCCCAGCTGCGCAACAGGGATGCCGCGCGCGAGCGACTCGTGGCACTGGTGTCGGAGGCGTTGCGTCCGCCCGCACCGCCCCGTCGGGCGACGAAGCCCAGCCGTGGTTCGAAGGAGCGCCGACTGAAGGCGAAGCAGCAGCGCACCGACGTCAAGAAGCTGCGTCAGCGCCCGCGCGACTCCTGATCCCGCCCGACCCCTGCCGCCGCCCCCTGCCGCCGCCCGACCCCTGATCCCGCCCGACCCCTGCCGCCGCCCGGCTGCAGTCCGGACCGTGGCCCCGCTGTCGGCCGGCACGTCGTGCAGGGAGATGTGCGAGGTGCAGGGAGAAACGGGGTGGATGCCCCTGCATCCCGCACTTCGCCCTGCAAACCGTGCGCCCCGCAAACCGTGCGCCCCGCACGTCAGCCCCCGCCGCGGCCCGGGTCAGGCCTTCTCGCCCCCGCGCACCAGTTCCAGCCCGGCGCCGGCGAACTGCCGCAGCGTCGCATCGGGCAGGAATGCGCGAGTGAGCGCACCACCGATGCGGGTGAGGTCGCTCTCGTCGCGGAAGAGCAGATACATGGTCTCGTAGCGCGGGTGGAACTTCTGCTTGAACCGGTGCAGCGATCCGAAGCCGTAGACCGGCTCCAGCGCCTCGGCCAGACGATCGCTCAGGGCGGCGATGATCCCGGCATCCGGCGGATAGTCGTGGGCGAGCGGAGCACCCGAGAGCGACATGATCTCGGCGCCCTCGTCGGCGAACTGCTTGGCCGACGAGCCGATCAGATACTCCATGACCGGGCCGAAGCCTCCCTCGCGGCGACGCATCAGGTCGAGCGTCCACCCGCGCACCATCCCGTCATCGCCGTGCACCGGCAGCCACGACAGGAACCCGTCGACGTCGCCGTTCGGGGCGAGGGCGAGGGCGAGTCGCACCTCGGGGTCCTCTGCCTCCTCCAGCGTGCCGAGTGTGAAGCGCATCTCGGGCAGGTCCTTGTCGCCCACCCACGCTTCCGAGATCGCGCGCAGCTGCTGTTGCACACCCCACGGCTCTGCCTTCAGGTGCGTCATCCGGAAGGTCATGTCCTCCCGGCCGGCCTTGTTGAGAGAGGTGCGCACCGAGTTCCACCGTTTGCCGGTGAACTCGAGGCCCGGCAGGTCGACGATCGTGTCGTCGGCCACCACGAGGCTGCGCCAGGTCGAGGGCACGGCGACGCGGGTGGCCTCGTCGGCGCTGAAGAAGCACGGGACCAGCCCTGCGCGCTCGGCATCGCGGATGAACTCCTCGACCGCCGACGCCCGCAGCGCATCCGGACCGATCGGGTCGGCGAGAGCCAGCGCCACACCGGAGCGGCGCTGATAGGCCACGACCCCGCCGGTGGTGCGCGCGTAGCTGTTGCCGTCCCACGTCGTCATCCATGACAGCGTGCCTCCGCCGTGCGTGCGCAGGGCCTCTCGCACGTCGTCGGCGGTGGGGGCGGGCTGGATGCCGAGGGGTGACCTGCGTCGTGCGCGGAACGCGCGGCGCACCCAGACGAGGTACACGAGCATGATCAGCCACAGGATGCCGTTCGCGAGCACGAGCTCGGTGTCGCCGTTCCAGCGCACGTCGAGTTCGGCCTGACTGGTGAGGATGATGAGGGCGAGCACCAGCAGCCCACCGGCGACGTTGAAGAGGCCGAGCAGGAGGGCGAGCACCCAGGCGAAGCGCCGCCCTCGGCGCAGGCCGTTCACCAGCACGAGGATCACGACGAGGTCGATGGCGAGGTCGATGAACCCGCCGTCGCTGAGGCCGGAGACCGGATCGGTCGGACCGAACGGGCCATCGGTCGGCACCAGCGTGGTGATGATCTCGACCGCCCCGAGCACGAGGATCGCGATCACGGCGATGAGCCGCTGCTCCCGCACGGTGGTGCGCCGTACCCGGAGGGACCGGTCGACGACGAGGATCAACAGCACGGCGAGCAGATGCTCCAGGTCGGCGAGCTTGCCCCAGAACAGCATCGAGATGAACACGAAGCCCAACAGGATCAACCAGCCGCGCACCCGCCACGGGGCGCGGAAGAGGCCGACCGCCGCGGCGATGCACGCCATCGTGCCCCCGGATGCGCCGACGTCGAGCGCCTGCGCCTGCGCGGTCGCCCACGCCCACGGGAACTGCGACAGCACGAAGAGCACCAGCGCGGTCGCGAAGATCGCGAAGAGCTGACCGACCCAGTAGTACGCGAGGGCCACACGGGTGCCCCGACGGAACTCCAGGTAGGCCATGCCCCAGAATCCGGCGATCGTGAACAGATACACCCAGGGCTGATTCACGAAGAACGTGCCCGTGAACGGTGTCCACCACTTGCCCTCGGCCAGGTTCGGCAGACCGTACGCCACCGAGCGGAAGAGGCCGGTGTCTTCGAAAGGCTTCCACAGCCCGTTCCAGACGACGCCGACGACGAGCACCAGGAACACCATCGTCAGCGTCGCGGGGATGCGGCGGACGACGCCGAGCGCGCGGTTCGGTGCAGGAGTTCGCGCCTCGGTCATGCGCTCAGCGTACCGACGGCGCCGGCCCGGCACATCGGCCTTCCGTATGACGCCGGATCGGTGTGGGATGGAACCACGGGTGAGAAGGGGAACGCATGGCAGAGGTGATCGGTCGTGGACGCACCGGCGTTGTCGGAGCGGCATTTCTCGTGGTGGTCGGGTTCGCGCTCGCGGCCTGTGCTCCCGACGGCGCCGATGACGGGGGATCAGCGACGACGCCGGTGGATGCTGCCGCGCCCGCGCCCGACACGGAAGTGATCGCGGAGGGACTCGAGGCGCCGTGGGCGATCGTGTTCGTCGACGGGGTCGCCCTCGTGAGCGAGCGCGACAGTGCCCGCGTGCTCGAGCTCGACCTCGAATCCGGCGACGAGGGCGACGAATCCGACGACGATGGCGGCGGTCGGTCGCGCGAGATCGGCCGCATCGAGGGTGTGAGCGTCGGCGGCGAGGGCGGACTGCTCGGGCTCGCCGTGCAGGGACGAGAGCTGTACTCGTACTCCACGGCCGCAGACGGCAACCGGGTCGAGCGGCGGCAGATCCTCGGCGCGCCCGGCTCACTCGAACTCGGCGTCCCGGAGACCGTGATCGAGCGCATCCCCTCGGCGGGGAACCACAACGGCGGGCGCATCGCGTTCGGACCGGACGGGATGCTGTACGTCACCGCGGGCGACGCCGGTGATCGCGAGAGCGCGCAAGACCCGGCCGCCCTGTCGGGCAAGATCCTCCGGCTCACGCCCGAGGGGGAGGTGCCCGACGACAACCCGTTCCCCGGCTCGCCGGTGTACTCGCTCGGGCACCGCAATCCGCAGGGCATCGCCTGGGATGCCGCCGGCACGATGTACGCGAGCGAGTTCGGACAGGACACCTGGGATGAGCTGAACATCATCGAACCGGGCGGCAACTACGGGTGGCCGATCGTGGAGGGCGTCGCGGGTGATGACGACTTCATCGATCCGGTGCAGCAGTGGGAGCCCTCCGCCGCCAGCCCCAGCGGGATCGCCGTCGACGACGGGGCCGTGTACATCGCGAACCTCCGGGGCGAGCGGCTGCGGGTGGTTCCGATCGATGACCTCGGCGCGGCATCCGAGTGGTTCGTGGGGGAGTATGGGCGTCTGCGCGATGTCGTGGTCGCCCCGGACGGAACGCTCTGGATCCTGACCAACAACACCGACGGTCGAGGCGACCCGCGATCCGGTGACGATCGGATCCTGCGCCTCGACCTCGACTGACCCGGGGCGTCGTCCGGCCGCCGCGCTACGCTCGCAGCATGCAGAGCACTCCCGCGGGCACTCCCGCGGCCCCTCCGACGGCGTGGCGGAGCGTGCGCACCGCGGCGGGAGCAGCGTGGTATCTGCTGCGCCGTCGCATCCTGCTCATCCTCGTCGTCTCCATATCGACCCAGGGTCTGTACGTCTGGATCATCGTGCCGCTGCTGCTGACCCTGTTCCAGGGGGCGCTCGACCTCGCCGGCGTCGACGGACTCAGCGTTGCGGGACTCCCCGGCATCCTGCGCAGCCCTCTCGCGTTGCTCGTGCTGGTTCTCCTCGCCGTGGTGGCGACGTTCTTCGTGCTGATCGAGATCAGCATGTTCTCGGTGGTCGCGCACGTGTGCTTCCGCGGCGAGGCGCCGACCGCGACGGCGATCGTGCGGGGACTCGGGCAGCTCGCCCACCGGGCGGCCAGCTGGCAGGTGCTTCTGTTCGCCGGCTACGCGCTCCTGGTACTGCCGCTCTCGCACATCGGCGTCGGCGCCAGCGTGACCTCGCACATCGCGATCCCGGAGTTCATCAGCGGAGAGCTCACCAAGACCGCTCTCGGCGCGTGGACGTATCTGGTCGTGATCCTCGCGCTGATGTACCTGGCGCTGCGACTCACGGCGACCGCGGCGGCACTGACGGGCGACGAGGAGTCGGTGCTCACGGCGATGCGTCGCAGCGTCGCGCTCACGCGGCGCCCGCAGGCGCTGCTGTTCCTCGTGCTCCTCGTGGTCGGCCTCGTCGCCGGCGCGATCTTCGTGGTCGCCGCGCTGCTGGGCACGATCCCGGTGGCGATCGCCGCATCATCGGGCGCGGGCGACCCGGTCGCGGGCAGCGTGCTGGCGCTCCTCGATCTGGTCCGGTTCATCGTCACCGGACTCGTGGCGGCGTTCATCTCGTTCTTCTTCGTGGCGCTGTATCGCGGGCACGCCGTCTCCCGTGTGGTCGCGCCCGTGCGGGATCGGCTGTCCCGCACGATCTCGGTCGTCCTGCTGGTGGTCTTCGGTCTGCTGGGTGCTCCGACCATCGCGTTCGCGGGTATCGCCTCGGCAGCTCCCGCTGCGCCGCCGCTGATCATCGCGCACCGGGGGTACACGGCGGGCGGCGTGGAGAACACGATTCCGGCGCTGCGGGCGGCTGCCGATGCCGGGGCGGACATCGCCGAGATGGACATCCAGGAGACCGCCGATCAGGGTTTCGTGGTGATCCACGACGTGGGCCTGCGCCGCCTCGCGGGTGACCCCCGGTCGGTGTACGAGCTCGACGAGGCCGAGGCGACGCGCATCGTCGTCCGCGACGACGACCACGAGAGCACCATCCCGAGTCTCGAGGAGTACATCCGCACGGCGGATGAGCTCGGCATCCGCGTTCTGGTGGAGGTCAAACCGCACGGGCACGAGGCCCCGGGGCTCGCCGGTCGGGTGGTGGATGTCATGAACGCCCTCGACCCCGATCACCGTCACCTGATCCAATCGCTCGACGCCGGAATCGTCGACGACATCCGCGCCGCCGATCCGGAGCGCACGACCGTGCTGGTCACGGGCTTCCAGATCGGCAACGCGCCCCGCACGAGCGCCGACGGCGTCGCGATCGAGGACTGGTCGTACTCCGACGAGATGCTGGTGCGTCTGCACGACGAGAGCAAGACCCTGTTCGTGTGGACGGTCAACGACTCCGCGCTGCTCGCGGCCTATGCCGGCAGCGGGGTGGATGGCATCATCACCGACAGCGTCACCGAGGCGGTGACGCTGCGGCAGGTGCAACAGGAGATCGACGATCCCGTGACGGACTACCTGTTCACGGCGACCCGCACGATCGCGCTGTACGAGTGAGTCAGCCGTTCACGGCCTTCTCGATCGCCTGCTCGAGGTCGTCCCACTCCTGCAGCACCACCGGCTCACCGTCGATGAAGAACGACGGCGTGCTGCTCACGCCGAGCGCCTCTCCATCGGCCTTGTCCGACTCCACACGCTTCAGGGTGGCAGGGTCGGCGATCGCGGCGTCGTATGCGGTCATGTCGAGGCCGAGCTCCTCGGCGAACCCCCGGAACACCGCGGGCGTCTCTTCGGAGCCTTCGCCCCACTGCGCCTGGGTCTCGAACAGCCGGTGGTACATGTCCTCGAAGCGGTCCTGTTGTGCGGCGGCCTCGGCGGCGAGCGCTGCCTGGGTGGAGTTCACGTGTCCCGGCAGCGGGAAGTAGCGCACGACGTAGGTGATGTCGCCCGCGTAGGTCTCGCGGAGCTCTTCGACGATCGGGTAGAAGGCGCCGCAGGCCTCGCACTCGAAGTCGAGGAATTCCACCACGGTCACGGCGTCTGCTCCCCCCTGGTCGAGCACGTGCGAGTCGGTGCGGACGGTCTGCAGCTGCTCCCCGGCGGGTGGCTCCGGGGTGGCGGCGCGCTGTGTGATGGCGAAGATGATGCCCGCAATCAGCAGGACGACGACGACGGCGATGGCGATCAGGGTGGCTTTGGCTGAGTTCTTCATGGGGTCTCCAGGGCAGGGGTGAACGACGGACGGAGGGGATGCCGCGTGGGCGGCGGTCACACACGGCGTCGTTCAGATGCGCAGGACGGAGAGCTGGGGGAGAGTCAGCGGCGGCACGAGCCGTGCGGGGGTGGCGCGAGTGACGCGCATCGTCTGCCGGGGTGCCAGGGCGAGGATCTTGCCGCGACCCGGGAACCGGCCACGCAGGAGCAGCACGAGTGCGACGCAGCAGAAAGCGGCCACCACGCAGAGTGCGGCATCGGTCGACAGAGCATTGGCCGACAGGTTGTCCGCCGCGTGCGGGTCGGCCGCGGGAGCACCACCGTGCCCTCCGCTGATCGATGCGGCAGAGGTGGACACGCCGGATGCGAGGCAGAGGCTGCCGTGCACGTCCGCGTCACCCCGCGAGGTCGACCAGGCGCCGACGACGAGCAGGAGCGCGAGGCCGACGGCGGTGGCGAGCTTCGCCCACAGCATCCGATCGGTCCGCGCCCGCGGCGTCGTGACCGACGAGGAGGGGACCGAGGGTGAGGGGAGCATTTCCCGCGCAGTCTAGCAACGCCGTTTCTGCGCAGTGCCGGGGCGAACCCCGCCCCCGTTCGCACGCCTACACTGGAAGGGTGGCGAGACTACTGATCATCGGCGGCTTCCTCGCCGCCGTGTTCTGGGTGTTCAGCATCGTCGACTGCGCTGTGCAGCCGGCGACGCGGCACCGTGGTGTGCCCAAGCCCGCCTGGCTCGCGATCGTGATCCTGATCCCCGTCATCGGCGGCATCCTGTGGTTCGTGATCGGCCGTCGTCGCGCAGACGACCAGGGCGAGGCCCGCATGCTCGCGCCTGACGACGACCCGGCGTTCCTGCGCAGCATCGGCAAGACCGAGCAGGACGACCGCATCCGTCGGCTCGAAGAGGAGCTCGCGCGCCTCGACGACGAGACCGACGAGGGCCCGTCGCCGGAACCGCGCGCGTGACCTCGTCGCCGGCATCCGATGCCGCGGCATCGCTGATCGACGAACTCATCGCGCAGGGCGTGCGTGATCTGGTGCTCTCGCCGGGCTCGCGTTCCCAGGCCCTGGCTCTCGCGGCCGTGCGCCGTGCGTCCGACGGTGTCCTGCGGGTGCACGTGCGCATCGACGAACGTGTCGCCGGGTTCACCGCACTCGGCCTCGCCCGCGAGACCCGGGTGCCGGTCGCCGTGCTCTGCACCTCGGGCACGGCTGCGGCGAATCTGCTGCCTGCGACCATGGAGGCCTTCCACGCCGGCGTGCCCCTGCTGGTGCTCACCGCCGATCGCCCGCCCGAGCTGCGCGGCATCGGGGCGAACCAGGCGACGACGCAACCGGGCATGTTCCAGGCGTGGGTGCGCGAACAGCTCGATGCTCCGGTGCCGGGTGAGGGCGACTGGATCGGACTCGGCGCGCGCGCGATCGCCGCGGCGATGGGCGAGGATGCCGCGCACGGTCACCCCGGCGTCGCGGGTCCCGTGCATCTCAACCTCCCCTCCCGCGAGCCGTTGTCGGGCGACGCGGCGGATGCCGCAGCGCACCCCGGAGATGTGCCCGTGATCGCGATCGCCGCCCCCCTCGTGCTGGCACGCGGTCCGCGCACGGTCGTGATCGCGGGAGCGGATGCCGGCGCTGACGCCGAACAGCTCGCGCATGACGGCTCCTGGCCCCTGATCGCGGAGATCGTCAGCGGCGCCCGTTTCGGCCGCCAGATCGTGCACGGCTACCGCGCCCTGCTGCGCCGAGACGACCTCGGAGGGCGGATCGAACGCGCTGTCGTGCTCGGTCATCCCACTCTCAGCCGCGAGGTGACCGCGCTGCTCTCGAGCCCCGACGTCGAGGTGATCGCCGTACGCCGGGGCGGCGAGGACATCGATCTCAACCACCGCACCCGCCCCGCGGCATCCGTCGTCGTGGCAGACGGCGCCCCCGACCGTGAGTGGCTCGGGGCCTGGCTCGAGGCATCGGCCGCCGCCGCCATCGATCTGAGCGAGCCCGCGCCCGACCAGGACGGTCTCGCCTCGACGCACTTCGCCGCCCGCCGCGACGCCGTGCGGGCGGAGCTCGACGTGGTGCGCCGCCCGCTTGACCGAGAGCTGCTCGTCGACGCGGTGTGGCGGGCGACCTGGCCGCACGACCGGCTGATGTTCGGCTCCTCCCGGCTCGTGCGTGTGGCCGATGCGGTGCTCGGCGGCAAGAAGGTGCCCGTGCACGCCAACCGCGGCCTCGCGGGCATCGACGGCACGATCGCGACTGCTACCGGCATCGCACTGGCGAGCCAGGCCGGGGGAGCCGCGGGGGTCACGCGGGTGCTGCTCGGCGATCTGACGTTCCTGCATGACGTCGGCGCCCTCCTGCTCCCGCCCGATGAGAGCGAGCCCCGCCTGCAGGTCATCGTGGGCAACGACGGGGGCGGCACCATCTTCGACTCGCTCGAGGTCGTGACCTCGGCGGCTCCCGCCGATCTCGACCGGGCCTTCTACACGCCGCACACCGTGCGGCTCGAGCAGCTCGCCCTCGCATACGGCTGGGAGTACCAGCGCGTCACCACGCGGACCGCGCTCGACCAGGTGCTCACGACGCCCGTCGGCGGGCGTCAGCTGATCGAGGTGCCGCTCGCGCGCTGATCCGTGCGTGCGCATCGGCGCGAGAGTCGGCAGGATGAGCACATGAACGCACAGACCTGGGCAGACATCCTCCGCGTCCGAGAGGGGTTCCGCCTGGCAGATGTCGATCCGGGCAGCACGCCCGGCTACGACCGGGGCAAGTCGCACGGCGCCAAGGACCTCGCGCACGGACTGGTGACGCTGAGTGGTCTGCAGGAGCGCCTGTTCGCCGAGAGTCGCACGGGCGACGCGAAGGATGCCGTGCTGCTGGTGCTGCAGGCGATGGACTCCGCCGGAAAGGGGGGAATCGTGCGCCACGTGGTCGGCGGCGTCGATCCGCAGGGTGTCGCGCTCGCCGCGTTCAAGGCGCCGACCGCCGAGGAGCGGCAGCATGACTTCCTCTGGCGCATCGAGAAGCGGCTGCCCGAGCCCGGCTTCATCGGCGTCTTCGACCGCTCCCACTACGAGGACGTGCTGATCGGTAAGGTCCGCGCGCTCGCCGATGCCGCCGAGATCGAGCGTCGCTACGGAGCGATCAACGACTTCGAGGCGCGGGTCGCGGCATCCGGTGTTCGCATCGTCAAGGTCATGCTGCACATCTCGCCGGAGGAGCAGAAGGAGCGCCTGCGGGAGCGCCTGGACCGGCCGGACAAGCACTGGAAGTACAACCCGGGCGACGTGGACGAGCGTCTGGTCTGGCCGCAGTACATGCAGGCGTACCAGGATGTCTTCGATCGCACGTCGACGGACGCGGCCCCGTGGCATGTGATCCCGGCGAACAGCAAGTGGTACGCCCGGCTCGCGGTGCAGGAGCTGTTGTTGGCGGCGCTGGAGGACATCGATCCGCAGTGGCCGCTGGCCGACTTCGACGTGGAGGCGGAGAAGAAGCGCCTCGACGCGAGCTGACGGGTCAGGCGAGGGCGTCGACGAGCGGGCGGAACTTCACGCGCGTCTCGAGCAGCTCCGACTCGGGGTCGGATCCGGCGACGATACCGGCTCCCGCGTACGCGGTGACGCGGATGTCGTCGGTGCTCTCCTCGAACTGCGCGCACCGCAGTGCGATCGCCCACTCGCCGTTGCCCGCGGCATCCACCCAGCCGACCGGCCCGGCGTAGCGCCCGCGGTCGAAGGGTTCGAGTTCGCGGATCACGCCGATCGCGATCGACGTCGGCGTGCCGGCCACGGCGGCGGTCGGATGCAGGGCGCCGATCAGGTCGAGCGCCGATTCGCCCTCGGCGAGCTCACCCTCGATGTCGGTCGCCAGGTGGAACAGGTTGGGCAGCTTCAGAAGGAACGGCTGCTCGCTCGCGGCGAGAGCACGCGTGTGCGGCTTCAACGAGGCCACGACGCTCTGCACCGCGTACTGATGCTCGTCGAGATCCTTCGTGCTCGACGCCAGTGCGGCCGACGCGGCGGTGTCGGCGTCGGCATCGGCTCCGCGGCCGATCGTGCCGGCGAGCACGCGTGCGGTCACGGTGCGGTTCTGCACGGTGACCAGGGTCTCAGGGCTCGCCCCGATCAGTCCGTCGACCGCGAAGGCCCAGGTGTCGGGGTAACCGGTCGACAGGGCGCGCACGAGACGACGCAGGTCGGAGCCCGCCGGGATCGTGCCGGTCAGGTCTCGGGCGAGCACGACCTTGCTGAGCTCGCCCTGCGAGATGCGGCCGAGCGCGTGACGGACGGAGTCCTGATAGCCCTGCGGGGACTGTGCACCGGGGCCGACGGTGCCCGCCCAATGTGGTCCGTAGGGCGTGTCCTCGGGGGAGTCGACCGCCGAGGCGGGGGCATCCACCGGGCGGATGGTCGTGCGCCAGAACCGGTTGCCGTGCCGCCCGATGATCTGCGACGGGATCACCAGCACGCTGTCTGCGGCCGACTTCTCGTCGAACGCCAGTGCGCCGAACGCCACCAGGCCCGTTCCCGGAAGGTGCACGGGGTCGTCGATCTGCGCACCGGCTGCCACACGGCGCCAGGCCGTGGCGAGGGCGGCGCTGCGCACGGCGGTCGCGCCCGCCCGCACGCGCAACTCGCGCACCGGGTCGCCCACTGCGACGATGCCGTCTCCACGTCGCAGCCAGGCGAGGGGGCGGGCAGGGTCCGCCGCCGCCAGGAGGTCCTCGATCGGATCGATCTCTCGGGTCTCCACGACCAGCGCGCTGCTCACCTCTCCAGCCTAGGGTGAGCAGATGAGCGATGCACGTCCCGCACCCGGCACAGAGATGGTCTTCCAGTGGCGGAAGTGGGATGACTCCCCGCACTGGCGTCACGAGTGCGTGTATCTCGGCGCCGACGAGTGGGGTGACTGGATCGGACAGCCGGTGGGGTGGCGCAGCGAACGCCCGGGGGCCGCGTTCATCGCCGCGGGATCGAACGTGACGCTCATCCCGCGTCGCACCGACTACGCGCTCACCGTGAACCGGGACCACCCCAAGGGCATGCGCATCTACATCGATCTCGGCTGGGAGGTGCGTTGGTCGGAGGATCCGGTGCTGGCAACCGGGATCGACATGGACCTCGACGTCGTGCGGGTCGAGGGCGAACGCGGCACCTGGGTCGACGACCGCGACGAGTGGGCAGAGCACAGCGTGCACTACGGCTATCCTGCCGACATCATGATCGCGCTCGAAGCCCTCACGCTCGATCTGGAGGACCGCGTCCGCCGGCAGGTCGCGCCCTTCGACGATGCCACGCCCGACGTCTGGCTCGATCGACTCGAAGCCCTGCGGCTCGCCCCCAGGTCGTGACATCTACACTGGGTCAGGTGACCCCGAACGAGCCCAATCGAGCCGATCTCGGCAAGGACCCCGCCCGCGTCAGCGGCATGTTCGACCAGGTCGCGGCCGGGTACGACCGCACCAACACCGCGATGACGTTCGGCAACGACGCCCTCTGGCGCGCGGCCACCACGCGCGCCGTGGCGCCGAAGCCGGGGGAACGCATCCTCGACCTCGGAGCGGGCACCGCATCGTCGTCCGCCTCCCTCGCCCGGAGCGGCGCCGAGGTCGTCGCGGCCGACTTCTCGCCGGGCATGCTCGCCGAGGGGCAGCGTCGGCACGGCAGCATGCGCAATCTGTCGTTCGTCGAGGCGGATGCCACCCAGCTCCCGTTCGACGACGACGCCTTCGACGCGGTGACGATGTCCTACGCGCTGCGCAACGTCAGTGACCCGAAGAAGGCGCTGCGCGAGCTGTTCCGCGTGACCAAGCCCGGCGGTCGCCTGGTGATCAACGAGTTCTCGACCCCGCCCGCGAAGCTGTTCCGCGGCGCCTACCGCTTCTACAACGACCAGGTGCTGCCGAGGGTCGCCCGCGTGGCCGGAACCAACGGCGAGGCATACGACTACCTCAACGAGTCGATCCGCGAATGGCCCGACCAGAAGAAGCTCTCGGCGTGGATCCGCGAGGCCGGCTGGACGGACGTCGCGTACCGCAATCTCACATTCGGCATCGTCGCTCTGCACCGGGCGCACAAGCCCGCGTGAGATCCGCGCAGATCGGCGTCTCGGGCGACGGTAGGCTGAGACCGTGACTTCGAGCCGCGTTGCCCCGGGTTCGCGACTGGCGAGCCGTCTCGGTTTCAGTGACCGTGTCTTCATCGGTCCTGCCGCACGACGCATCGCCCAGTCCATCGAAGACGGCCTCGAGCTCGTCGAGACGGGTCTGGCGGACGACGTACGGGTGGCCGATCCGCTGGCGGACGCGGCCAGCCGTTACCTGTACGAGGCCGGTGGCAAGCGCATCCGTCCCGTGCTCACGCTGCTCGCCGCCCAGCTCGGTGACGGCAACACCGAGGCCGTGATCGACGTCGCCAAGGCGCTCGAGATCACCCACCTCGGTTCGCTCTACCACGACGACGTCATGGACGGCGCCGACCGGCGACGCGGTGTTCCCGCCGCTCACGCGGTGTGGGGCAACAACATCGCCATCCTCACGGGCGACATCCTGTTCTCCCGCGCGAGCCAGCTGATGTCCCGACTCGGCGAGCGGGCCATTCGTCTGCAGGCCGACACGTTCGAGCGGCTCGTGCTGGGCCAGATGCACGAGACCCTCGGTGCGCAGCCCGACGACGATCCGATCGAGTTCTACATCCAGGTGCTGGCCGACAAGACCGGTTCCCTGATCGCCGCGGCCACGCAGGGCGGGGTCATCTTCTCGAACGCTCCCTCGGAGTACGAGGAGCCGCTGCGCGTCTACGGCGAGAAGATCGGCGTCGCGTTCCAGCTGCTCGACGACGTGATCGACCTGTCGGCGAAGCCGGAGGACACCGGCAAGGTGCCAGGCACCGATCTGCGCGCGGGTGTGCCGACCATGCCGTACCTGCTGCTCAAGGCCGAGAAGGACGACGCCTCCGTCGCGCTCGCGGCACGCATCGACGACGGCGTCGCGCGCATCGCCGAGGGCGCCGACCCCGCGATCCTCGATGAGCCGCTCACCGAGTTGCGCGATCACGTCGGAACACAGAAGACGCTCGCGCTCGCCCACTCCTGGACTCAGGACGCGATCGATGCGCTCGACCCGCTCCCGCGCGGCACCGTGCGCGACGCGCTCACCCGTTTCGCCAAGACCCTCGTCGAACGCTCCAGCTGACGGCGTCGCGGCGGCCGGTCCGCCGCGTCGCCCCGGGCGTGACGGCCCACGAAAGGACCCCCTATGACCAAGCTCAGACTGGCCATCGTCGGTGCAGGACCCGCCGGCATCTACGCCGCCGACATCCTCCTGAAGGCCGAGCGCAAGTTCGACGTGTCCATCGACCTCTTCGAACAGCTGCCGGCCCCCTACGGCCTGGTCCGCTATGGCGTCGCCCCCGATCACCCCCGCATCAAGGGCATCATCACCGCCCTGCGCGACGTGCTCGACCGGGGTGACATCCGCCTCTTCGGCAACGTGCGCTTCGGTGAGGACATCACCCTCGAAGACCTCAAGCGCCACTACAACGCGGTCATCTTCGCCACCGGTGCGATCCACGACACCTCGCTCGACATCCCCGGCATCGACGCCGTGGGCTCGTACGGCGCGGCCGACTACGTCAGCTGGTTCGACGGACACCCCGACGTGCCGCGCGAGTGGCCGCTGGATGCCGAGTCCGTCGCCGTGCTGGGCAACGGCAACGTCGCGCTCGACGTCGCCCGCATGCTCGCGAAGCACGCGGAGGACCTGCTCGTCACCGAGGTCCCGGCCAACGTCTACGAGGGGCTCAAGGCCAGCGAGGTCACCGACGTCCACGTGTTCGGCCGCCGCGGACCCGCGCAGGTGAAGTTCACCCCGCTCGAGCTGCGCGAGCTCGGCGAGCTGCGCGACGTCGACATGGTCGTCTACGACGAGGACTTCGACTACGACGAGGCCTCGAAGGATGCGGTCGCCAGCAACAAGCAGGTCATGGTCATCGACCGCGTGCTGCAGTCGTGGCGCAAGCGCCGTCCGTCAACGACGCCCGAGGCGATGCGACAACGAGGGCGGCACGGCCTCGCGCCGACTGCACCTGCACTTCTGGGCACGCCCGGTCGAGGTCCGCAAGGACGAGAGCGGGCGCGTCGCGGCCCTCGTGTACGAGCGCACCCAGCCCGACGGACAGGGTGGGGCGATCGGCACCGGCGAGATGCGCGAGGTGCCGATCCAGGCGATGTACCGCGCGATCGGATACTTCGGCTCGCCGCTGCCCGACGTGCCGTTCGACAAGAAGCACGGCGTGATCCCGAACCGCGAGGGTCAGGTGCTCGCAAAGGACTCCAACCAGCAGGTGCCCGGCATCTACGCGACCGGGTGGATCAAGCGCGGTCCGGTGGGACTCATCGGTCACACGAAGTCCGACGCCATGGAGACCGTGCGTCACGTCATCAACGACCAGGGTTCGTGGTGGCGGCCGGAAGACCCGTCGGAAGAGGCCATCCCCGCGCTGCTGCAGGAGCGCGGCGTCAAGTGGACCGACCTCGACGGGTGGCACCGCCTCGACGAGCACGAGGTCGCCCTCGGTGCTCCCGACGAGCGTGCACGCGTGAAGGTCGTCCCGCGCGAAGAGATGGTGCGCGTCTCACGAGGCGAGTGAACCCCTCCGGAGCATCGGCGGAGCGCCTCGGCTAGCCTGGCGTCATGGCCGAGTGGATTCCCGACGTCCTGGGTGACGGGTTCGAGCAGCTGACGCTCGCGCTCGACGACGACGATCAGGGTCCGGTCGTCGCGACGCTCGTGAGGGCTCTTCCGACAGCGCTCGGGTGGTGGGATCGACTTCGCGGTGTGCGTGGTCCGCTCGACGGAGTCGACGTGCTGTACGTGCACGGCTGGTCGGATTACTTCTTCCAGAAGAGGCTGGCGCGCTTCTGGGCCTCGCGGGGCGCCCGGTTCTTCGCGCTCGATCTGCGCAAGTACGGTCGCAGCCTGCGCGAGGGGCAGACTCCCGGATACATCACAGACCTGCGCACCTACGACGAAGACATCGCGGCGGCGCTGGAGGCGATGGGGCGCGGGGCTGAGGGCGAGTCCTCCGGCCGTCGCCTCGTGCTCCTCGGTCACTCCACCGGTGGATTGACGCTGAGCCTGTGGGCCTCGCGGCACCCGGGCGCCGTGGATGCGGTCATCCTCAACAGTCCGTGGCTGGAGTTCCAGGTGGCGTCGGTACGGTCGGCGCTCGCGCCGATGGTCGAACTGACGGCCCGGCTGCGGCCGCTCGAGGTCGCCCCGCAGGTCGACCTCGGCTTCTACACCCGCGCCCAGCAGGAGGTCGCCGATCCGGACGATCCGATGGACGTCAACCTGGAGTGGCGTCCGGCGCAGACCATGGCCGTGTACGCCGGGTGGTTGAGCGCGGTGCTGTCCGGACACAACACGGTGGCCGCCGGGCTCTCGATCGATGCGCCCGTGAGCGTGCTGCTCTCCGCGCGGTCGGCGACTCCGACACGCTGGTCGGACGACCTCACCCGCGCCGACTCGGTGCTCGTGGTCGATGACATCGCGCGCGCCTCACTGAAACTCGGAAGCTCTGTCACGGTCGAGCGGATCGACGGTGCCCTGCACGACGTGTTCCTCTCGCGCCACGAGGCGCGCGAAGACGCCTACACGCGCCTGGACCGTTGGGTGACCGGCTGGCGAGCGACCTGGTGAGCGTTCCTCACACGTAGTACATCGAGCGTGCGAGCCGTTCCGCGGCGTCGCCGTCGCCGAGCAGGATCGCGTCGTGAAGGCCCGCGTAGACGGCGTGCATGCGATCACGGTCCTTCACGGGCACGCGCCAGTCGCGGAGGTTGCGGAACACCGCGACCTCGATGTCGTTCATCAGTGCCGTGTGCTGGGCGTTCCCGCTGTGATCGCTCAGGAACGAGAACAGAGCCCAGCGGGTGCCCGTGGTGGCGTCATCCCGGTCGAGCGCCGCATGCAGATCCTGCACGAGTTCGGCGAGCTGCTCGCGCTGCTGCTGCGAGATCCGGGGGAGCCCCAGGCGGGCCGAGACGCCGGTCTGGTACCCGGCGAACTCGCGTGTCTGCTCGACGATCTCCGGCGTGACCGTGGTGACCTCCGTGTATCGGCTCGGATACATCATGACCAGGCCGAGTCGTTCGAGGCGTTGCAGTGCTTCGCGCACGGGCGTGCGCGACACGTGGAACTCCTCGGCGACGTCGACATCGCGGATCCGATGCTGCGGCGGCAGCACGCCGTCGATGATCTGCTGACCGATGTGGTGGAAGACCTCCTCGGCGAGCAACTGCTTGCTCTCTCCGAAACTCTTCGTCTCCGTGATGATCATGGAACTGCCCCCAGTTGTGCTTCAAATCCCGGGCACCCCATGAATCGCCCGGGAGGGCAACTACATCACGAACTCGTACTCGGTGCCAACCTGTGCGGAGCACGAATTCTCGGGGTGCGCGTCTGTGTTTCTGCGGCCGGTGAGCGCGCAGGGCGCCCACCGGCCAGAGACGGCGCGAAGTCACGGAGCTGCCGAATGCCCGGTCCCCACCGGCCGGTCCCGACACCGTGAAGCGCGGGGCCGGAGAGCGGCAGCGGAGCATGCATGCTCGCGTCGTCGGCCGCCTCCGGTTGCGGCCATCATCCATCCTTGGTGATCCTGACCCATATACCGGTATGCGATCGACGCCATGGGCGCGATGGAGGGGAACGTGCCACCAGATCCCCTACAACTGGGGGCGCTCCGCGCGCTGCTACAGTGGCGACTGCACCGGGGCCTCTGATCTCGGTCGCGCCGCATCCCCATCGCGAAGGATCTTCTGTGCCCGAGGAAATCACCGTCCCCATCCGCTCCTCCTCGACGGGTCGTTCGGGCCTGTCTCGCCGCGCCGTCGTCGGCGCGGCCGTCTGGTCCGTCCCCGTTCTCGCGGTCGCGGTGGCGACGCCGATGCACGCCGCCAGCGCAGCCGCGATCGACGCGAGCGGCGTGGTGCTGAGCTTCCCCGACGCCGGAGGAAGCGGCAGCTCCGAGCTCACCCTGAGCGGCCAGCTCGTCCTCTCGTCCGCGACCACTGCGCCGACCGCCGTCACGGTGACCTTCACCTGGCAGGGCACCGGCGCCAACGCCGCGTCGCAGGGGATCTGGGTCTACGGCGGCGCCAATGAGGGCATCCTCGGATGGACCTTCGTGCTCGGTGCTCCAGATGACGGGCTCTACTCGACCGTGGTGCTGCAGACCTCCCTCGCGACAGGAACCACCCAGGTGCCCGTGGTCTCGAGGTACGACGGCGACACCGCTCGGGCGATCCTGTACGGCGAGGAGACGGCCGTCGGCCCCGTCACCCACTACGACGGCATCTACACGATCCGATTCTCCGCACCCGGCTACGCCGATGCGGTCCTGACGGTTCCCTACAACCGCCCGGTGTGACCGCGGTCTCACTCCTCGGATCTGAGCAGGCGGGAGCGCTGGTGCGCGGTCTCAGTGTGCCGGAGGGGGCAGCCGCGGGATCGGTATCGGACGGGTGGCGCGTCGCGCCTCCTGGAATCGTTCGACCTCGTGGAGCACGTCGTACGCGGAGGCGTGGCGCAACGGCAGAGGCAGGTCGCGCATCCACAGCACCTCGACCTCGGTGTCGGTGACCGTCGAGATGCAGCACACCGCGCGACGGTGATCCCCGTCGGCGAAGTGCAGGTCGTGGATGACCCACTCCGTCTCGCTCACGCGCCGCAGCGCGAATCGTGTGTCTGGAACCCGAACCATCTGTACTTCCCGCCTGTCCCCGAGAGAAGCATGCCAAGGGTGCGTTCGATCTACGAGCCCCTTGACAGGGCCGATCCGGCGGGCAGGAGCGGGCCGGCGACCGGTTCGGCGCGCAACCCGCACTGGAGGCCCGACACACGACGGGTACGACGTTCTGGGCGGAACACCCATCGAAGCCGGTCGTCGGTGAGAGCAGGATGGACGGAAACCGAGGGGAACCGCCATGCCATACGCGAAGACCGCACACGGCGTAGAGACGTACTTCGAGACCATCGGCAGCGGCCAACCGGTGCTCCTGCTGCATGGGGGCTTCTGCTCGATGGAGATGATGCGCGGGCAGGCGGAGTCGCTCGCCGATCGGTACGCGGTGTCATCTCCTGAGCGCCCCGGTCATGGTCGCACCGCCGACCAGGAGGGGCCCATGTCGTACGCCGGGGGCGTCGACGACACGCTGTCGTTCATGGACGCAGCCGGGATCGAGCGTGCGCACGTCGTCGGCTTCAGCGATGGTGCCATCATCGCCCTCCTGCTCGCGCTGGAGCATCCTGATCGCATCCGCTCACTCGTCGCGATCAGCGGCAACCTCACCCCGGCCGGTGTCGAGGAACCCGACGATGACTCCGACGAACCCGACGAGAACTGGGAACGTCTGCGTGCGGAGTACGACGCACTGTCGCCCGACGGCGCAGCGCACGGCGAGGTCGTCCTGGAGAAGATGTTGACGATGTGGCGCGCGGAGCCCGACATCGACCCGGCAGCACTGCAGCGGCTGACGCTGCCCACGATGATCATGGCGGGCGACCGCGACGTCATCCGCGCCGACCACACCCGCCTGATCGCGGACTCCATCCCCGGCGCGCACCTGTGCATCGTTCCGGGCGCGAGCCATATGCTCCTGCGCGAGCGACCCGCCCTCGTGAACCTCGCCCTCCACGAGTTCCTCGATGAGGCCGCGCAGCGCTGAGCTCAGCCGACCCGCACGCGGGGATCGAGCACCCCGTACGCGAGGTCGACGAGGAAGTTCAGCACCACGACGAGGAATGCCGAGAACAGGGTGAGCCCGACGATGAGCTGCACATCGACGGAGGAGACCGCCTCGATGAGCAGCGAGCCGATGCCCGGAATGGCGAACACGCGCTCGATGATGACGGAGCCGCCGAGCAATGCGCCGAGGTCGAGACCGAAGACCGTGATCACCGGGAGCAGCGCCGTACGCAGCCCGTGGCGCCCGATGACCCGACTCTCCCGGAGCCCCTTCGCCCGTGCGGTGCGGATGTAGTCGACTCCCATCACCTCGAGCATCTCCGATCGGGTCAGGCGCGCGTAGATCGCCGCCGACACGAAGGCGATCGACAGCCAGGGGAGCACCAGGTGCCGGAACCATTCGACCGGGTCGTCGTCGAGGGGCACGTACCCGGAGGTCGGGAACCAGCGCAGCGTGAACCCGAAGACGAGGATGACGAGGATGCCGGCGAGATAGACCGGAGTGGAGACGCCGGCGATCGAGACGGTCATGATCCCGCGATCGATGACCGTGTTTCGCTTCAGCGATGCGATGAGCCCTCCCGCGACGCCGACCAGGAGGAAGAGCACGGCCGCGCCGATCGCGATGGAGGCGGTGGCCGGGAAGCGATCGAGCACCAGCTCGGTGACGCTCGCGTTGCGCAGGAACGAATAGCCGAAGCACGGGGCGGCACACGTCACCGCGAGTTCGGTCCCGAAGGAGCGGCCCGTCACGATGCCCCGGAGGAACTCCCAGAGCTGCACGAACCACGGCTGGTCGATGCCCATGTAGATCGAGATGCGTTCGAGATTCGCCGGCACGCACGGCCGACCGCACGCAGCGAGCGCCGGATCCGAGGGGAGCAGGTAGAAGATCGAGAACGTCACGACGGCGATCACGAGCAGCACCACGATGATGCCGCCGAGACGGAACAGGGTGTAGCGGAGCATCTTCATCGGCGGGTGGTCCTCGGGTCGAGAGCGTCGCGCAGGCTGTCGCCGAACACGTTGAAGGCGAGGGTCACCAGGAACAGGGCGGCGCCGGGGAAGACGAGATAAAGCGGACTCGTGCGCACCCACAGGATCGCCTCGCCGATCGTGCGCCCCCAGGACGGGGTCGGGGGTGTGACGCCGACACCGAGGAACGACAGCGCCGCCTCGGTCGCGATCATCGCGGGGATGATGATCGAGATGATCACGACGATCGTCGAGGAGACGTTCGGGATCACCTGGGCGAACACGATCTGCCATGACCGTGCGCCCATCGCCTGAGAGGCGACGATGAAGTCGCGCTCCCGGATCGCCAGCACCTGGCCCCGCACGATGCGGGAGATCCCCGGCCATCCGAATGCTCCGATGACGAGCACGATGAAGGGCGGCCGCGGCACATCGGCGGGGATGACGGCCATCAGCGCGATGAGGAACACGAGCACCGGGAACCCGAACATCACGTCGACGCCGCGGCTGACGACCCGGTCGTACCATCCGCCGAAGTAGCCCGACGTCACTCCCACGATCGTGCCGATCAACGCTGCCAGCAGTGTGGAGGCGATGCCCACGAACAACGAGGTCTGCGCGCCGTGCACCACGATCGAGAACAGATCGCGCCCGGTGAGCGGCTCGACGCCGAACCAGTGCGCGGCACTGATGCCGCCTCCCCACCCGAGTGGTTGGCCCCGACTGTCGAGCAGGTCCTGATGGTACGTGTACGGGTCGTTGCCGCTGAGGGCGCTGAGCGGCCCGGCGAAGATCGCCGCGATGAGGAACACGACCACGATCGCGGCGGAGGCGACGGCCCACGGGTCACGGCTGAGAGTGATGAGCAGGGTACGGAATCCGGTCTTCCGCGGGGGGACGGCCGATTCGCCGGCCATCGTGCCCGTCGTGGTCGTCATGCTGCCTCCTCCGGGTCATCGAGGACGAGCGCGAGTCGCTGTTCGCGTCGGGCGCGCTGCTCGGTGGGGTCGGCCACCGGCGCCGCCGTCAGCAGGCGTCGGGTGTAGGGATGCTCGGGCGCGCTCAGCACCCGCGCCGACGGTCCGGTCTCGACGATCTCGCCCCGTCGCATCACGCCGACCTCGTCGGCGAGCTCCTTGACGACGGCGAGGTCGTGGCTGATGAACAGGCAGGCGAAGCCGAGCTCGCGTTGCAGCTCCGACAGCAGCTCGAGCACGCGGGCCTGCACCGAGACGTCCAGAGCGCTCGTCGGCTCATCGGCGATGAGCAGCGTCGGGTCCAGCGCGATGGCCCGGGCGATCGCGACGCGCTGGCGCTGCCCGCCCGACAGCTCATGGGGGAACCGGTCGATCGTGGATGCGGGCAGCTGCACGGCATCCAGCAGGTCCGCCGCGCGCGTACGGCGCTCATCGGCGGATGCGCCGGTGTGCAGCCGCAGCGGTTCGGCGATCGCGTCGCCGACCAGCGAACGCGGGTTGATCGACGATGCCGGGTTCTGGAAGACGTAGCCGATCGAGCGGCGCAGCCGGCGCAGCTCCCCGGTCGACATGCCGGCGAGGTCCGAGCCCTCGATCGTGACCGAGCCGGAGCGCAGGGGGATCAGACCGGCGAACGCTCTGCCGAGTGTCGATTTGCCCGAACCCGATTCGCCGACGAGTCCGAACGTCCGCCCTCGAGGGATCTGGAAGCTCGCTCCCTCGACCGCGACGACGCCGCTGCCGCCCCATCCCCGTCCGCCGTAGACGATCCGTGCGTCGCGGGCCTCGGCAGCGGGGGAGTCCACGAGTCCCTCGACCGGAGCGGGGCGTGATGCGACCTCGCGAACACGGCCGAGCTGCGGCACCGCGGCGAGGAGTTCGCGGGTGTAGTCGTGTTCGGGTGCGGCGAAGATGCGGGCGACGGGACCCGACTCGACGATCCGACCGCCACGAAGCACGGTGACATCGTCGGCGAGGTCGGCGACGACGCCCATATCGTGGGTGATGAGCAGCACCGCGGTGCCCCGGGTGTCGCGCAGCGTGCGGAGAAGATCGAGGATGCCGGCCTGCACCGTCACGTCGAGTGCGGTCGTGGGCTCATCCGCGATGAGGGCGATGGGGTCGCAGGAGATCGCCATCGCGATCATCGCGCGCTGCAGCTGCCCACCCGACAGCTCGTGGGGGTACGCCCTCGCCGTGCGTGAGGGATCAGGCAGGCCGACGGAATCGAGCAGCGCGAGCACGCGCTGCCGCACGGTCGCTCTTCCCGTGCGCGGGGAGTGCGCGGTGATGGCCTCGGCGATCTGCCACCCCACCCGGTAGGCGGGGGTGAAGGCGCTCATCGGCTCCTGGAAGATCGTGCCGATGCGCCCGCCACGGACTCGGCGCAGGTGCGCGGGGTCCGCGGCGAGCAACTCGGAGGGGCCGGTCCGGCGATCGCCTTCGAGCCGGATGCTGCCGGTGACGGTCGTCGCCGGGGGGAGGAGCCCGAGGATCGACATCGCCGTCGCGCTCTTCCCCGATCCGGACTCGCCGACGAGGGCGAGAACGCGGCCGCGGCGCAGTGTGAACGAGACCCCGTCCACGGCCGGTGGCGCAGGGTCGGCCGAGCCGGTCCGGGACCCGGCGAATGCGATGCGCACCCCGTCGACCTCCAGGACGGGCTCGGCGCCACCCTCCGACATCATCCGGCGAGACTGATCGTCAGGTAGTCCTGGAACGCCGGGTAGGCGGGGATCGTGAAGGGAGCGACCTCGCTGCCTCGGAGGAACGAGTTCCTCGTGAGGTAGAGCGGCAGGATGGAACCCGACTCCATGATCGACCTGTCGATCGCCGTCCACTTCTGTGCAGCCTCATCTGCGTCGGTCGTCGCGATGACGTCCGCGATCGCGGCATCCAGATCGGGATCGGCGGTGCGCGACAGGTTGTACCCGCCGTCGATGTACTTCGATTCGAACATCAGGCTCACCGTCGCGGCCGGGCTCGGATAGTCACCGATCCACCAGGACAGGAACAGGTCGTAGTCGGAGTTGCCACCCATCGCATCGCCGTACATGACGCCCTGGTCGAGGGGATTGATGTTCAACGTGATGCCGGCCCGGGCGACGCCCTGCTGGAGCGCTTCGGCCACGGCGGTGTCGCCGTTCGCGACCCAGACGTCGAGGGTGATGCCGTCGGGGTGGCCCGCCTGGGCGAGCAGATCCTTCGCCGTCTCGGCATCCTCCGGATACAGGTCGAAGTCCTCGTGTCCTGGCACGCCGGGCGGGATCACCGTGGTCGTCGACACGGCCGCCTCGTCTCCACCGAGGGCCGTGATGATGGAAGCGCGGTCGACGGCGTACTGCACCGCCTGCCGCACGAGGGGATCGGACAGCTCCGGGCTGTCGGTGTTGAGGGCGGCGTAGTAGAACAACCCGCCCTCGGAGGTGACCAGGCGTTCCTCTGCCGCGGGATCGGCATGGACCAGCGCGAGTTCTGCGGCGCTGAGCGGATAGCCGTTGGTCGAGGTCTTCGCCTCGCCGGTGTCGGAGATCAGTGACTGCGCGATCGTCGACGCGTTCTGGCTCTGACGGATCACGATGCGGTCGGGATCGGCGGTGCGGACCTCGTCGGTCGCGGCGACCCATTCGTCATTGCGCACGAGCACGGTCTCGTTGCCGTCCTCGTTCGATTCGATCCGGTACGGACCGGATGCCACCGGCTTGACGTCGTAGGCGGCGATGTCGACGCCTTCGCCCTCGGGCACCGGGATGAACGGGTTCATCGCCGCGAGCCAGGGGAAGTCTCCGTAGGGCTGGACCAGGTGGAAGACGATCGTCTTGTCGTCGGGGGTCTCGATCGAGGCGAGGTCTCCTCCGTCGAAGGGACCCGTGTACTCGGCGCCGCCTTCGAGAAGGGCGTTGTGATAGTGCAGGCCGCCCGAGAGATCCGGGGCGAACGTGCGCTCGACGCCGTACTTGATGTCGCCCGACGTGATGGGGGTGCCGTCCTCGAAGAAGATGTCGTCCTTGAGGGTGTACGACCAGACCGTACCGTCGTCGCTGGGTGTGCCGGTATCGGTGGCGAGGTCGGGCACCACCTCGACGTTGCCGTCGCTGCCGATCGACCAGGTCGTGAGGCGACGGCCGACGAGGCCGAGCCAGGTCGTGGGGAGGTTCACGTTGGTGGCGGGATCGAAACCGAGCGCGGTGTCGGTGCTCAGGACGACGAGCGTCCTCTCCTCGTCGGTGTCGTCTCCGGACGTCGAGCAGCCGGAGACGACGAGGGCGGCGGCGGTGATCGCGGCGGCGGCTCCGAGGAGCCTTCGAACGCGGGTAGGACGGTGGTACATGGCGTGCCTCCTAGGCGGTGATGCGTCGACTGGTGCGATCGGGTACTACTCGGAGGTGGTGCGGATACTCGGGCCGTGCGTGCCTGCTTCCTGCGCTCTTCGTCGAGCGGAGGTCTGACCACGTCGATGGCGTGATCGTGTTCAGAGGCTAGCCACGCGTTCGGTGCGGTGACATGTGGTGGTCGTCCACTGAGTCGACTCGTGGATGTGTGAATCGCCGGTGGATTCCTCGAACGACGGGGCGACGATGGGCGTAACGCTCACGAATCGACCGAGGAGCCCTATGAGCATGCAGATCCAGCGCCGGGGAGACGGCCACTTCGACTGGTCGCTCTACCGCGGCGAAGGGCGCGTCGGCATCGAGTGGTACTTCCGCGAGACCAGTGCCCTGCCGACGTCGGTGATGCTCTACCACCTGGAGCCGGGAGCCGAGGAGGGCGAGCACTTCCATCTGGCGGACGATCCCCGCAGCTGCTCGGAGGAGAGCCAGGACGAGCTCTACATCGTCGTGTCCGGTGAGGTGGTCATGATCGTGGAGGGCGAGCGCGCGCTGCTCGGCCCTGGTGATGCGGTCTATGTGCCCGAAGGGCTCCCTCATGGTGTCCGCAACGAGTCGGATGCTCCCGCAGAACTGGTTCTGCTGTTCGGGGCCCCGACAGGTGACCGGACGGCGACGGGCTACACGCCCAGGAGAGGATGACGGCATGCCGTACACGCAGGGGGATTCGATCGCGATCTACTACGAGGTGGTCGGTGCTCCCGCCGATCCCGTCGTCGTCCTGATCTCCGGCGGCGGGGCGCAGCTGCTCAGCTGGCATGACGACCTGGTCGCCCGCCTCGTCGCCGAGGGTCTGCGCGTCGTCCGGTTCGACAACCGCGACACCGGACTCTCCCAGCGATTCGGTGGAGACAGCGACGTCGACGGCGGGTACGGACTCGGCGATATGGGCGACGACGTGATCCGGGTGCTCGACGACCTCGGCGTGACGTCTGCTCACCTCGTGGGTCATTCGATGGGCGGGATGATGGCGCAGATGGTCGCCATCCGTCAACCGGAACGTGTGCGCAGCCTGGGTCTGCTCTCGACGATCCCCGGACGGGATCCCCGATACGTGCTGCATGCGGCGCCCGTCATCGCGGTCCCGCCACGGTTCACCCGCGAGGAGACGATCGGCTTCGCCGCCCAGTACGCCCTCGCCGATGCCCCCGATCGCTACGACCCGCAGGTCGCCTGGCATCAGCGGAAGGCGGCCGAGGCCTATGACCGCGGGTACTTCCCCGACGGTTTCGTGCGGCAGTGGTCGGCGTTGATGCGCGCCCCCGAGCGGTTGGAGCAGCTGAAGGACATCGCCGTTCCGACCCTCGTGTTCCACGGCCGCGCGGATCCCGTCCTGCACTGGTGCTCGGCGGTCGACATCGCCGAGGCCATGCCGGCTGCCGAACTGCAGATCCACCCCGACATGGGGCATCTCATCCCGCACGAACTCTGGCCCGAGCTCGTCGCGGGCATCGTGCGCACGGCACGCCGCGGTGAGGAGCTCGCGAACCGCTAGGCGTCGATCACGAGCGTCGGCGTGAGCGATCGCGAGACGCACGGGTAGATCGTCATCGAGGCGTCGTCGCTCGTCAGCGAGTCGCGATGCTCGGGGGAACCGTCGAGCACGCTCACCGCGCACGATCCGCAGACGCCGCGCAGGCACGATCCTTCGAGAGGCACTCCCGCACCGACCAGCACGCCGAGCATCGAGCGATCCGCCGGCACCTCGATCGTGACGTCCGACCGGGCGCAGACGACGGAGAACGGCTCATTGGGGCGGTGCTCCCGCCTCTTCGGTTCGAAGCGCTCGGTGTGCACCCGACTGCCCTCGGGCAGTACCGCCGTCAGATCCGAGAGCGCATCCACGAATCCCTGCGGCCCGCACGCGTAGACGGCGGTCCCCGGAGCGATCCCGGCGAGCAGTGCGGCGAGGTCGAGACGGCCCGCGACGCTGCTCACGTGCACTCCGGCGCGCTCGCCGAGGGCCGCGATCTCGCTCGGGAACGCCACGTCCGATTCCTGACGCGCGAGATAGAGCATCCGCCAGTCCGCCTGCTCGGCCGCGAGATGCCGGGCCATCGAGAGGATCGGCGTGACTCCGATCCCGGCGGCCAGCAGAAGATACGACGGCGCCTCCGCGAGCGCGAAGAGGTTGCGGGGCGGGCGCACCCAGACGCGACTGCCCACCCGCAGGAAGGTGTGGATGTAGTGCGACCCGCCTCGCGACAGCGGCTCGCGTCGCACCGCGATGCGATAGCCGTGCACGTCGGCGGGGTCGCCGCAGAGCGAGTACTGCCGTTCATGGCGGGTGATGAGCTGCACGTCGAGATGCGCGCCCGCTTCCCAGGGCGGCAGCACCGCGCCGTTCGGATCCTCGAGCCGGATGCTCATGATCGACGGCGTCTCGCGCACGATCTCGCGCACGACGAGCTGCGTCATCCCCTCGCGGCTGTGCATTCAGTACAGGTTCCCGTAGGCGCCGGCCATCGCGTCGTCGATGACGTCGCCGATCTTGCTGTCCCAACCCGACATTCCCGCCCAGATCTGACCCGAGCTGGGCACCTCGGCGGCGAGATCCTGCATCTCCGCGTCCCAGAGTCCGGCACGCAGCAGGGCGCGTCCGCAGTGCAGGTAGACCTGTTCGGTGCGGATGACGATCGCGAGGTCGGGCACGGCATGGTCCTGCTCGAGCATGGCCAGCACGGACGGTTCGTCGGTGACCTTCGCGATCCCGTTGATCCTGAGCGTCTCCGTCATCCCGGGCACGAAGCACAGCAGCCCGACATGACCGTTCTGGGCGATGTTGGTCATCGAGTCGGCGATCTTGTTGCCCAGCCGGTCGGGCATGACGAGGGTGCGCGCATCGAGAGCGCGCACGAAGCCCGGGTAGTCGCCGCGCGGGGAGCAGTCGCAGTTGCCGTCGTCGTCGGAGGTCGCGAGGCAGCAGAAGGGGGAGTGCGCGAGGAAGGCGAGGCAGTTGTCGTCGAGGTGGTCCGTGATCTTGATGAGGGTGGCCTCGGTGGGCTCGCCCAACGTGGAGCGCATCGCGGTGAGGTCGACGGTGCGCAGATCATCGAGGTCGAGGAGATCGTCGGAGCCCATGTCGTCGAGGCTATGCCAGCTCCCTCGCCCGGTCATCGTCGCCGGGGCACAGCATTCCCGGGTCGGAATGTGCCGAGGGCACACTCACGCCGCCATCACAGCCCGAGGGGCGACTCAGCGCTGGGCGAATCCGAGCAGCCGAACGCGGCAGGCCAGCTCGATCGCGAATCGGGTGTCGGGATCGTCCAGATCGAGATCCAACGCCTGTCGGATGCGCTTGAGCCGATACCCCACGGCATTGGGATGCAGGCTCAGCTCGCGGCCCGCGTGCACCAGGGAGTTGCGATGCGAGAGGTACGAGAGCAGTGTCTGCACGGCCGTCCTGGCCCGCTCGGCACCGAGGTCGTCGAGAGGGCGCAGGATGTCGTGGAGCAGGTTCCGGCTCACCGGTGAGGCGTAGACGTCGAGCAGCACGCGCCGGAGACCCGTGACATCGGTGAGCTCGACGCCGTCGGGGCGACCCGCGGCGATCGCCGACTCCGCGGCGATCCGCGCCTCGGCCGCCGACTGGCGAAGGCCCAGCGCCCCGAGCTGGGGCGTGCCGAGCCCGAGGGTGTACGCCCACCCGGGTCCTGCGAGCGAACGTGCGTGATTCTGGATGCGCACGGCGATCTCCCGCAGGCGCCGCTGATGATCACCGGCGCCGTGATCCTCGGTCGACACGATCATCAGATCGTCCTGCAGGAAGGCCAGGTGCCACATCTCGTCTCGCCCGTCGACGAGCTGCAGTGCGTACAGCTCCAGGGCGGGCTGCACGCTGCGTGGCGCGCGGGCGTCCGGATCGGCGAGTGCCGAGGGCGACAGCCACGCCACGGCGTGCGACAGCTGCAGGGGAAGACCGAGACGGGCGGCGGGTCCGACGAAGCCCTCGACCCGTGACGAGTCGGCCAGCACGAGCTCGACCAGCAGGTCGGCACGCGACTGCGTCGGTGCGAAGCGGTCGCGCATCTGGCGCTGAGCGGCACGAGACATCAGCGAGGCGACCACCGGGAGGGCGACGGATGCCGCGGCATCCTCCTCGGCGCAGACGAGGCGTCCGATCGGCACCTCGCCCACGCACACCGCGTCGCTCGCAGACCACGCGACCGTCGGATCGTCGATCAGTGTCAAGGGGATGCCGAGTGCGCGGCTCGCCGCCGCGAGGATGTCGTCCATCGTGCTCTCGGGTGCGGCCGCGGCGGCCGTCGCCTTGTCGACCACGTCGGACGCGCGCATCATCGCCTCGGACGCTCCGCCGGAGATGGCGCGATCGATCACCATCGCCAGGTCGGCCGGCTTCACGCCCGGCGCATCGAAGACGGGCACGCCCCCGCGTTCGGCCAGCGCGCTCGCCGTCTCTGCGAGAGCGAGGTCGAGGGGGAAGACGAGTCCGGCGAGCTCGCGGGCGCTCGCCTGGCGCAGTGCGACGTCGATGCGGAAAGACGGCGGCTGCTCATCCGAGGGGAGGATGACCAGCGTGCCGGCGGCCACCTCGCTGAGCTGGTCGATCGCGACGACGTCGACGCTGGCGATGGCTCGGGAATCGATCGGGCCCGCCAGATGCCGGAGCCCGAGGCGGCCTGCGCTGTCCGCCAGAGCGGTGATCTCGTACTGTGCCATGGCCACAGTTTCACAGAAAACACTGGCTTGGTGACACATTGTCGGCTTCGGGTCTGCTCCGTACGGTGGTCACATGGCTCAGACACGGCTCCCGGCGCGCACCAGCGAACGGATCACCGAGATCACGATCGACGACATCGCCGCGTTCGGCGCGGGCGCCGCGATCTTCGGCACAGGCGGGGGCGGCGCGGTCTACAGCGCGCAGCTCATGGTCGAGAACGCATTGCGGGAACACGGACCGGTGCCGCTGGTCACCGTCGATGAACTCGGACCCGACGACCTCGTCATCCTGCTCTCCGGCATCGGGGCTCCCACCGTCGGCATCGAGATGCTCTCGGCGAAGAATCAGGTGGAGGACCTCGTCGCCGAGGTCGAGCGGCTCGCCGGTCGTCCCGTGACCACGGTGATGGCGGCGGAGATCGGCGGAGGCAACGGGGTGCAGCCGGTCGGCTGGGCCGCGCGGCTCGGCCTGAAGGTGCTCGACGCCGACGGCATGGGCCGGGCATTCCCCGACGCGGCGATGGTGGCGATGAACGTCGCGGGTGTGCCCTGCGAATGGGCGGTCCTGAGTGACGTGGTGGGCAACGTCTCGGTCATGAAGACCATCGACCTGCACTGGCTCGAGCGCCACGCGAGGGCGCTCACGGTCTCGAGCGGCTCGATCTGCATCGGCGCGCACTACCCGCTCACGGCCCAGACGGCGCGGGGTGCGGTCATCGAGGGCACGGTGAGCGCCTCGATCCGCGTCGGTCATGCCCTCCTGTCGGCATCCGAGCCGGTGGCGGCGGTGGCCGACGTGCTCGACGCCTCTGTGCTCCTCACCGGAAAGATCATCGACCTCGACCGCCGCACCGTGGGCGGTTTCGCCCGTGGTTCGGTCACGATCTCGGGCACGGGCGCCGACCGGGGACGCCTGCAGCGACTCGAACTGCAGAACGAGAACCTCCTCGTGCTCGAAGACGGCGAGGTGCTGGCGAGCGTGCCCGACCTCATCACCATCGTGGATGCCGAGACCGGCCATGCGATCACCACCGAGATGCTGCGCTTCGGGCAACGGGTCTCCGTGCTCGCCTGGGCCTGCGATCCGATCTGGCGCACGCCTCGCGGCCTCGAGCTCGCCGGGCCCGCCGCGTTCGGCTACGACCTCCCCTACGCACCCTTCGAAGGAGCAGCCCGATGACCGCCCTCCGCGATCTCTCCATCGGCGTCGATGTCGGCGGCACCAACACCGATGCGGTGGTGCTCGACGAATCCGGCACGGTGCTCGCGCACACCAAGCGCCCGACGACCGACGACGTCACGGGAGGCATCCGCGCCGGCATCGCCGACGTGCTGCGTGCACTCGGTGACGACCGCTCGCGTGTGTCCCGGGTCATGCTCGGCACGACCCACGCGACCAACGCCATCGTCGCCCGGCGCCAGCTGGACCGGGTCGCCATGATCCGCCTCGGCGCACCGGCGGCCACGGAGTACCCCCCTCTCATCGGCTGGCCCCGTGATCTCGCTGATCGCGTGCTGGCGGGTTCCGCGATGCTCGGCGGAGGGCACATGGTCGACGGCACACCGATCTCGCCGCTGGACCGCGACGGCATCCTGCGCTTCCTCGATTCGCTCGAGGGCGCCTTCGACAGCGTCGCGGTGTGCGGCATCTTCAGCCCGTCGTCGCCGGATCAGGAACTCGAGGTCGAATCCCTCATCCATGCACACCTCGGATCCGACACCCCCGTCTTCCTCAGCCAGGACATCGGCCCCGACGGCCTTCTCGAACGCGAGAACGCGACCGTGCTCAACGCCGCACTCCGCGGCGTCGCCTACGAGGTGACGAACGCGCTCGTGTCGGTCGTCGCAGAAGAGGGCCTCGACGTCGCGACGTTCTTCGCCCAGAACGACGGCACTCTGATGACGCTCGACTACGCGGTGCGCTACCCGGTGCTCACGATCGGCTCCGGCCCCGCGAACTCCATCCGCGGAGCGGCTTTCCTCTCCGGGGTCGAGAACGCGATCGTCGTGGATGTCGGCGGCACCACGAGCGACCTCGGTGTTCTCGTGCAGGGGTTCCCCCGCGAATCGACGCTGCCGCGCGAGATCGGCGGTGTGCGCACCAACTTCCGGATGCCCGACATCCTGAGCCTGGGCATCGGCGGCGGCACGATCATCGACCCCGCCACGGGGGCGGTGGGACCGGGGTCGGTCGGACACCGCATCAACACCGAGGGGCTCCTGTTCGGCGGGTCGACGCCCACGCTGACGGATGCCGCGGTCGCCGCGGGCATCGACGTCGCCGGTCGCGCGCTGCCGAAGCTGTCGGCAGCGATGCGGAGCGCACTGGGTGACGCGTTGGGCGTCGCCCGTGATCGTGTCGAGGAGGCCGTCGAACGCCTCTCGCTCGGACGGGTCGATCTGCCCCTCGTCGTCGTCGGCGGTGGCGGGTTCCTCGTCCCCGACGGCATCCCGGGCTCCTCGGAGGTCATCCGACCCGCACACGGCGACGTCGCCAACGCGGTCGGCGCCGCGATCTCGCTCGCCGGAGGCCGCGCCGAGCAGATCTCGGACCTCGACGACCGGACGGCCGCGATCGAGGCGGCATCCCAGGCGGCGATCGCCAAGGCGATCCAGGCCGGCGCCGACCCGCTGCAGGTCGCCGTGGTCGATGTTCTCGAGACCTCGCTCACGTACACCACCCGCCCCACGCTGAAGGTCTCGGTCAAGGCCGCCGGCCCGCTCAGCCGGCTCGCCGCGACCGCGAGCGCGTACTGATCCGTCCCTACCCGCACCACCCGATGCACTACCGACAGAAGCCCTGGATAAGAGGAGAACTGCAATGAAGCACCGCATGCTCGTTCCCGCAGCCGCGGGAGCCGTCATCCTCGCGATGACACTGGCATCCTGCTCGGGATCGACCGATCCCGACTCCGGCACGGCCGAGGGGGACTTCGTCTCCGGAGGCACCTTCGTCAAAGCGCTCAGCGACGACCCGGGTGATCTCAACCCGATGAAGACGGTGTCGCCCGACACGTTCGACGTCGTCACGATCGCCTACGAATCCCTCATCTACGTGACCCCCGACGGCGACTTCGAGCCGTGGCTCGCCGCCGAGTGGACCGACACGGGTACCGAGGCGACCTACACGCTCAAGGACGGGATCACCTGCGCCGACGGCTCGGAGTTCACCGCGCAGACGGTCGCCGACAACATCAACTACAACGCCGACCCCGCGAACGCGACGTTCTCGTACGGCACGGTGATCACCGAGGCCGTCTCCGCGACTGCAGAGGGCAACGTCGTCACGGTCACCAGCACGGTCAACGACCCCTTCCTCGCCGTCAACATCGGCACGATCATGATGGTCTGCGATGCGGGTCTCGCCGACACGGACTCCCTGTTCGACACCACGGACGGGACCGGACTGTTCCAGTTGAGCGAGGCCCGCACCGGCGACGCCTACGTCTTCACGAAGCGGGACGACTACACCTGGGGTCCTGACGACGTCACCAGCGAGACGGTCGGCCTGCCCGACACGATCGAGGCGCGCGTCATCGCCGATCAGAGCACCATCACCAACCTGCTGCTGTCGGGTGAGCTGAACTCGGGCGTCGTCACCGGCCCCGATCAGGCCCGCCTCGAGGGCGCGGGCGTCGACTACGTCGGCGTGCGTAACCCGGTCGGACAGATCCTCTTCAACGAGAAGGAGGGTCGTCCGTTCTCCGACCCGCTCGTGCGCGAGGCGCTCTCGATCGCGATCGACCGCGACGAGGTCGGTCCCGTGATCGCCGGTGCGACAGGCATCCCGTCCGAATCGCTGGTCACGAAGAGTCCGCTGCTCTGCGTGGCCGACGAGCCGACCTGGACGCTCCCCGACACCGACCTCGACCGAGCCGCGGAGCTGCTCGACGAGGCCGGGTGGGTGCTGAACGACGACGGCATGCGCGAGAAGGACGGCAAGCCCCTCGACATCAAGTTCATCTACGACGCCCCGACCGCCTCGCACGGCCCCGCCGCCGAGCTGGTCAAGGAGACGTGGGACGGCCTGGGCGTGAACACGATCCTCTCGGCGAACGACTCCGCCGCGTGGTCCGATCAGCTTTACACGAGCTTCGACTGGGACACCGGCTGGGTGCAGATCGGCCCGGGCAGCCCCGTGGTGCTCGCCCTGTTCTTCGAGGGCGCGACCCCCGACAAGGGCGGACTGAACTTCATGTTCGTCGACAACCCGGCCTACAACGAGCTCGCCGAGCAGGCCAAGGTCGCCAGCCCCGACGACACGTGCGGACTGTGGCAGCAGGCCGAGAACGAGCTCATCGAGCGGTTCGACACCTTCCCGGTGATCGACAACATCCTGCCGAACTACCAGAGCGGCGCTGTGTTCGATCAGCCGAACTTCCTCACGCCGACCTCGATCCGGATGCTGGGCTGACACCATGACGACGATCTCTTCGCTCCCGGCCGCCGAACTCGCGGACGATCCGTCTGCCGCTCAGGCGTCGCGGGCGGGAGGTCGTCGTCGTGGCTTCCGCCCGTCCACCCGGGCCGGTTTCCTCCTCCGACGATTCGGTCGACTGCTGCTGTCCCTGGCCGTCGTGGTCGTCGCCTCGTTCTTCCTGGTCCATCTCGTTCCGGGCGACCCGGTGCGCGCGGCCCTCGGGGTGCAGGCCTCGCCCGAGCTGGTGGCGGCGACGCGCGCAGAGCTCGGGCTCGACAAGCCGCTCTTCTCCCAGTTCGTCGACTACATCGGCGGGCTGCTGCGCGGCGACTTCGGTGTCTCGATCCGCACCGGCCAACCGGTGTCGGCCATGATCGCGCAACGTTTCCCGGCGACGGCCGTGCTCGGCGTGCTCAGCTTCCTCGTCGCCCTCTTCGCCGCCCTCCCGATCGGTATCGGTGCGGCGGTGAGCATGCAGTCGGGTCGCCGGCGCGTGCAGGATGCGGTGATCTCCGGCGTACTGGGCATGCTCATCGCCGTGCCGGGCTTCCTGCTGGCGGTCGGCCTCATCGCGCTCTTCGCGGTACAGCTCGGCTGGCTCCCGGCGGCGGGGTGGGGGGATCCGCGGGAGGCGATCCTGCCGGTGCTCGCTCTCGCCCTCGGCCCCATGGCGTACCTCGCGCGTATCGTGCAGGTCGAGATGGTGACGGTGCTGGGCATGACCTACATGACCACGGCGCGCGCCAAGCGGTTGCCATCCCGCCTCGTGTACCTGCGGCACGCGCTGCCGAACATCGTGACGGCCTCACTCACCGTCGGCGGACTGCTGCTGAGCGGCATGATCGCCGGCACGGTCTTCATGGAGACGATCTTCGCCATCCCCGGCATGGGCGGCATCATGGTGCCCGCCGTGGGTGCCAAGGACTACCCCGTCGTGCAGGGTGTCGTCATCGTCTACGCGCTGATCATCCTCGGCGTCAATCTCGTGGTCGACCTCGTGCTCGTCACCGTCGATCCTCGCTCGTCGATCGCGGAGGGCTGATCCATGACCGCATCCCGAACCCGTCGCCGCCTCTCCACCGTGGCGGTCGCCGCGATCCTCGGTCTGGCCGCGCTGCTGCTCGTGACCGTGCTCGGACCGATCCTCTTCGCCGATGCGGCCGGCACCAGCGTCGTGCCCGACCGTCTGCTGCCGCCGAGTGCTGCGCATCCGTTCGGCACCGACGACCTCGGTCGAGACATCTTCGCGCGGGTGATGGTCGCCGCGCGCATCTCCCTGGCATTGACGCTCGGCGCGACCGTGGTCGCCACCGTCGGAGGCATCGCCTTCGGGCTGATCGCGGTGATCCTCCCGCGCCACCCGCGACGCTGGATGACCGGGCTCCTCGACGTGCTGCTCGCGTTCCCCTGGCTGCTCCTCGTCCTGTTCTTCACCGTCATCTGGGGTGCCAGCGCCTCCAGTGCGATGTTCGCGATCGGCATCTCCGGGATCCCGTTCCTGGCCCGACTCGTCTACAACCTCGCCTCGTCGGTATCGGGTCGCGACTACGTGCGTGCCGCCCGGGTGATCGGCGTCGGCCCGTTCAGCATCCTCGTGCGGCACATCCTGCCCAACATCGCCAAGCCGCTCTTCGTGAACGCGGCCGCGACCGCGAGCGTCACCCTGCTGTCGTTCGCGGGACTGTCATTCCTCGGGCTCGGCGTGCAGCCGCCGGAGTACGACTGGGGTCGACTGCTGCAGGACGGCATCACCCGCATCTACATCAACCCGCTCGCCGCGATCGGGCCGGGCGTCGCGGTCGTGCTCGCCGGTCTCGTGTTCACGTTCGTCAGCGAGGCCCTGGCCGGGGCGGACGGCGGCGGCTACCGCGCGACCGCGGCGCACGTGCTGCACGCGGCCGTGCCCCGGTCCCAGGCTGCCGTACCCGCGACGATGATCCCTCAGGACCCGGATGCGCCGGTCGCGGAGATCACCGACCTCCACATCGCCTTCGCGGCAGCGGACGGCAGCATCATCGAGCGCGTGTCCGGTGTGGATCTGCGCATCGCCCCCGGCGAGGTCGTCGGCATCGTGGGGGAGTCCGGATCGGGCAAGTCCCTGACCGCGATGGCGCTCGCCGGACTGCTCGACAGGGACGCCCGGATCACGACCACGGCTCACTCGTTCAGCGGGATCGACATGACCGGGTCCCTGTCGGCGAAGGATCGTGCGCGCCTCGGCGTCGAGCTGGGGATGGTGTTCCAGGACCCGCTGACCTCGCTCAATCCCGCCCTCACGGTCGGCCGCCAGCTCACCGAGGTGCCCGAGGTGCACCTGAGGATGTCGCGCACCGCCTCCCGCGCACGAGCCGTCGCCGCTCTCGACGCCGTCGGGATCCCGGATGCCGCCTCCCGGCTCTCCCAGTATCCGCATCAGTTCTCCGGCGGCATGCGGCAGCGCGCCATGATCGGTCAGGCGCTCACCGGGCGGCCGCGATTGATCATCGCCGACGAGCCCACCACCGCGCTGGACGTCACCGTGCAGCGCCAGGTGATGGGGGTCCTCCGCCGGGCGCAGCAGGAGACGGGGGCGGCGATCATCTTCATCTCGCATGACATCGCCCTCGTCTCGGCGTTCTGCGATCGGGTGCTCGTGATGAAGGACGGCCGCATCGTCGAGTCGCTCGACGCGCAGAGCATCCGCCAGGACGCACGGCATCCGTACACCCGCGCGCTCATCGCGTGCCTGCCCGATATGACATCCGACCGCACGCAGCCGCTCCCCGTCATCCCGCCGGAGCTCGCGGCATCCGCACTCTCCGAGGAGGTGGGGGTATGAACGCCCTCGAGATCGACGGTCTGACCGTGCGCTACGGACGGGCGGTCGTCGTCGACGACGTGTCGATCGTCGTGCGGCCGGGCCGCACCGTCGGCCTCGTCGGCGAATCCGGGTCGGGCAAGAGCACGATCGCCGGTGCCGCCGTCGGGCTGGTGCAGCCGGCCGCGGGGTCGATCCGTGTCGACGGCGTCTCGGCCGTCGGCCGTGGGCGTGCGGCCCGTGACGCGCGACGGCGGATGCAGCTGGTGTTCCAGGACCCCTTCTCCGCGCTGGATCCGCGGATGAGCGTGGGCGAGTCGATCGCCGAGGCCTTGCGCGCCACAGGGCGCTCCTGGACGCGCGCCGAGCGCATCGCGCGCACGCGGGAACTGCTCGCGCTCGTGCACCTCGATCCGGACAGGGCGGGGGAGCGGCCGGGGGCGTTCTCCGGCGGACAGCGTCAGCGCATCACGATCGCGCGCGCACTCGCGGGCGAGCCGTCGGTGCTGATCGCCGACGAGGTGACGAGCGCACTTGACGTGTCGGTGCAGGGCGCGATCCTCAACCTGCTGCGCGAGCTGCAGGAGCGGCTGGGGCTGTCGATCCTCTTCATCTCGCACAACCTCGCGGTCGTCCGCTACATCAGCGACGAGGTGTACGTCATGCGCCACGGCCGGATCGTCGAGTCGGGCCCGACGGAGCACCTGCTCGCGGCTCCCGAGGCCGAGTACACGCGGGATCTGCTGGATGCCGTGCCGGTGCTGGGGGTCAGGATGGTCACCGGCTGACGAGCCGTCAGCGCTGTGCGCGCAGGGCGATCCACGCGGCAGCGCGGTCGTCAGGGCTCGACATCGACAGCCCGGTGAGCTGCTCGATACGTCGGATGCGGGCGGCCAGCGTCTGCCGGTGCACGCCGAGGTGCGTGGCCGCGGCGCCCCACGCCCCGTTCTCCGCGAGGAATCCGCGCAGCGTCTCGACCAGGTCGTCGTCGCGCAGGGGATCCAGAACGGAGGCCAAGCGTCGGGTGTCCGGCGCCGGCAGCCGGTCGAGCACGAGGTCGATGGTCGGCATGGTCCGGTAGCGCACCACGCCGCGCCCTTCGGCGACGGCGACGTCGTGGGCACGGCGCGACTCCTCGGCCGAACTCATCAGCGCATCGATCGGGGCGGGGGAGCCGAGGCCGAGATGCAGCGACACCGTGAACGCCGCCGCCCGCCGCGCGATCTCGTCGATGTGCTCCTCACGGGCGAAGCCGGTCACGACGCCGTGCGAGGCCGACAGCAGGTGCGGTGCTCCGAGGTCTTCGAGCCAGTGGATGACGACCCGTTCGGCATCCACGTCGAATGACCGTGCCGAGAGCGCGAACGCCGCCAACGAACGGTCGCGCACACCCCAGTCCTTCGCGAGAGCGAGGGCGTTCGGTCCGCCCTCCTCCAAGACCCGCATCATCGTGGCCCGGCCGAGCCGCTCGGTGCGGCTGCCGTCGTGGGTGCGCAGCAGCAGGTCGAGCAGGGCGGCCGCCTGCGAGCTGAGGTCGCGCGCCCTGCTCGTCGATCCGCTCCGCGCGGTCACGACCAGGAACGCCGACATGTCGTCATCCGTGCCGACGGGGTGCACCTGCAGCGCGCGGCTGCGCACCCGCACCGGACGGTTGAACGCGACCGCCACGGCGTCTCCCACGTGCAGAGCGCCGGCACCGGCTGAGGCGATCGGCTGCGCGTCGCGATCGAGCAGCACCGCCCACCCGTCGAGCCGTCGGGCAAGCTCCGCGACGACGCCGGCCACTCCGCTCCTGCGTGCGGCCAACGCCAGCACCTTGGTGGCGGCGAGCACGGCACGATCCTCCGCCGCGGCATCCGTCGCGAGCAGCGCCTGCAGGGTGGGCAGCACGACCGCCGGTTCGAGGTCGGGATCGAGGATCGCGGTGACGCCGTCGGGCACAGGCGCGAGCGTGCCCGTCGCGACGATGACCGCGAGTCGGAGCGCCGCGCCGCGTTCGTCGCTGCCGAGCGCAGCCGTGAGTTCCGCCGGATCGGCGACGACGAGGGTCGCGAACTGCGGATGCGGAACGACGGCGAAGTCGGCCAGCGGGACGACGCTCGACACCCGGGCTCGCGACCCCAGCGAGCCGCCGTCGACGAGCGTTCCTCCCAGCAGTCGCGCGATCGATGCCAGATCTCGCGTCATGTGTCCCAGTGTAAGGAATGTCGAGCACGGCGTGGGTGACTCATCATTTCGGTGAATGACACGGAGGTGTTCGCGTTCCTACGATGGGGCCCGACCTACACGAACGAAGGGGGCCACATGCGGGCCATCGTATTCCGCGACACCGACAGTCCGATCGAGCACACCGAGGTGCAGCTCGCACCCCCGGCTGCCGGCGAGGTGCGCGTGAAGATCGCCGCCGCAGGCGTGTGCCACTCCGACCTGCACGTGAAGCGCGGCGAGTGGACGGCCGCGACCCCGATGGTCATGGGCCATGAAGGCTCCGGCGTCGTGGTGGAACTGGGCGAGGGCGTCACCTCGCTCGCGGTCGGCGACCACGTGGTGCTCAGCTGGGTGCCGCCGTGCGGCGAGTGCCGCTACTGCCGTTCGGGCCATGAGGCCCGGTGCCAGAAGGTCGCGACCGTCGTCGCACCGCTCGGCGTGCTGTTCGACGGCACCTCGCGCCTGAGCCAGGACGGCGAGACGATCCACCACTACCTCGGCGTCTCCTCGTTCGCCGAGGAGGTCGTGGTTCCTGCCTCGGGCGCCATCAAGGTGCGCGATGACGCCCCGCTCGATGTCATCGCCGTCGTCGGTTGCGCAGTCGCGACGGGTGTCGGCGCCGTCATGAACACCGCCGGCGTCGAGCCCGGCGCGCTCGTGGCCGTGATCGGATGCGGCGGCGTGGGACTCAACGTCATCCAGGGCGCCCGGCTGGCCGGTGCCGAGCGGATCGTCGCGATCGACGTGCGTGAGGACAAGACCCGACTGGCGGCGCAGTTCGGCGCCACCGACCAGATCGTCGCTCCCGACGGCGACGCGGTCGCCCAGCTGCGTGCGCTGCTGCCCGACGGCGTCGACTACGCCTTCGACGCGATCGGCCGCACCATCACCACCGAGCAGTCCATCGAGATGCTCGGACTCGGCGGCGCCGCCGTCATCGTCGGACTCCCGCCGACCGGCGCGCGTGCCTCGTTCGAGCCCCTCGTGCTGGCGGAGGCCGACCAGCGCATCCTCGGGTCGAACTACGGTTCCGTGCGTCCGGCGATCGACATCCCCGCCCTCGTCGACCGCTACATGGACGGCCAGCTGATCCTCGATCCGCTGATCTCCTCCCGCCGCCCGCTCGCCGAGGCCGCCGAGGCGTTCGCCGAGCTCGAGTCCGGCCAAGCGCTGCGCACACTCCTCATTCCCTGACCTGCACTTCACCCTCCCCCCTTTAAGAACAACTCCGACCAACCCGATGCGAAGGAGCACCCCGTGACCACGACAGCCCAGCAACATCCGCCCGGCGCCCCCACCGACGCCGGCCTCCGCCGCGGCGTGATGAGCGGCCCGGAACTCGCGGCCCAGGCGATCGCCAACATCGCGCCCAGCGCCGTCATCGCCTTCACCGCCGCCGCGATCTTCCTCGGCGCCGGCAACGGCACCATCTACGCGTTCGGCCTCGCGACGATCGTCATCCTCTGTGTCGGCTACTGCGTCGTGGTCTTCGCCCGCAAGCACGCCTCGGCCGGTTCGCTTTACACCTATGTGTCCAAGGGCCTCGGCCCCGCGGGGGCGTACCTTGCCGGTGCGACGCTGCTGATCGGATGCTTCGGCATCGCCGCCGCCTCGCTCATGGGGTCGGTCTCGTACATGAGCCAGTTCCTGACGCTGCTCGGCATCCCGGCCGCCGGTCTCGGCTGGAGCATCGGACTTGCGATCGTGCTCGGCGGGCTCGCGACGCTGTTCACGATCCGCGGCATCCGTCTCTCCGCGCGGGTGTCCCTCGTGCTCGAGCTGCTGTCGGTCGCCATCATCCTCGTGCTGCTGATCTCCGCCCTCGTCTGGGCGGGCCCCGGCGCCTGGGACCCCGCTCAGCTGCTGGCCGAGGGGTCCTCCTTCCAGGGCATCGCCGCCGGCATGGTGCTCGGCATCCTCGGCTTCGTGGGATTCTCGTCGGCCGATGCGCTCGGCCGCGAGGCGAAGAACCCGTACAAGGCCATCCCTCGCGCGATCATGTGGAGTGCGCTCACCGTCGGCATCCTCTACGTGTTCGCCGCGTACACGCAGATCGCCGTGCTCGGCGACGACCTCGCCACCGCGGCGAGCCCGCTCGAGAGCATGTCCGAGCTCATCGGCATGCCCGCCTGGTTCGCACCGGTGCTCACGTTCGGTGTCGCGGCGTCGTTCTTCGCCGTGGTCGTCGCCCCGCTCAACGTCATCGGCCGCATCGTCTACGTGATGGGCAAGGAGGGCGTCGTGCACGAGCGCTTCGGTCGCACGCACGAACGTCACCTCACCCCGCACCGCGTGCTGATGGCCGCCGGGGCGCTGGCCGTCGCCGTCGACATCGTGTTCCTCGTCGCGGGCGCCGACCCCATGGAGATCCTCGTGTGGGTCAACACCTGGGGCACCTACGGCTACATGGTCGCCTACGCCCTCGTCGCGATCGCCTGCGTGGTGTACACGCAGCGGGCCGGCATGCGGAACTGGCTCGTGTGGGTCTGTGCGACGATCGCCGTCGCGACCATGGCGTACGTCTTCTTCGCGAACGTGTTCCCGGTTCCGGCGTTCCCGTTCAACGTGATCCCCTATGTGTTCATCGTCTGCGTGCTCGCGGCGCTCACCCGGTACTGGTACCTCAAGGCTCGCCAGCCCGACGTGATCGCCCGCATCGGCAACACCGAGACCTCGGCGATGGACGGAGTCGGCTGATACGGCACCGCCCCCTCCGTATCAGCGGCTGCGAAGCGTGACCCGAATCCTCGCTCCGCAGCGACGAAGGCCCCGCCTCCCCTCAGGGGAGACGGGGCCTTCGTGGTGCGAGGCGCCAGGTTTCCTGCGCTGAGCCACCCCGACTACCGCAGTCCTTCTTCGCAGTCGCTGCCGTCGCGCGCTTCGGATCTGAGCACGTAGACCTCGCCCGTGTCGGTTTCGACCGACCAGGGTGGGAACACGATGTACATGTCCGTGGCGGCCGACCACGTCGCAGCCGGATCTGCCGCCGGGTCATCGGCTGCTAGTTCACGCTGCGCGGAATCAGTGGGATGAGCCCTGGCCCATTCGTACATGAGTTGGCCGGTCCGTGACCAGTCCTTCTCGTTCATCTGTCGCGCGACGGATGCGGGCATGGGGATGTCATCCGGCGTGCTGTAGTCATACGTGCAGGAGTAGGTGCGGCCGTCGTCTGTGACGTAGTGCAGGGGGATCGTCACGTTGGTGGAGTACCCGAGCGGCGGCCCGAGAGTCAGTCTGAGGAAGCCCACGAGGAGAGCCAAGAACACCACAACAACAATCGACAAGCCGATGACCCGTCGACGGCGCCGACTCGATGTGCTCTGCGTTGGTTCGGTGAGCTCGGGCACGGGCCTAGCGGTAGTTGAGGAACTGCAGGTCGACGTCGAGGTCGGAGCCCTTCAGCAGCGTGATCACGGCCTGGAGGTCGTCGCGGCTCTTGGACTGCACGCGCAGCTCGTCGCCCTGGATCTGGCTCTTGACGCCCTTGGGGCCTTCGTCGCGGATGATCTTGTTGATCTTCTTGGCGTTCTCCGAAGAGATGCCGTCCTTGATCGTCGAGACGATGCGGAACTCCTTGCCGCTGGCGAACGGGTCGCCCGACTCGAGGCTCTTGAGCGAGATGCCGCGCTTGATGAGCTTGGACTGGAACACGTCGAGCACCGCCTTCGCGCGCTCCTCGGAGTTCGCGATGATCAGGACCGACTCGCCGCTCCACGCGATCGAGGCGCCGGTGCCCTTGAAGTCGTAGCGCTGCTCGATCTCCTTGCGGGCCTGGTTCAGGGCGTTCTCCGCCTCCTGGTGGTCGACTTTCGAGACGATGTCAAAGGAACTGTCAGCCATGGGAGCAGTCTACCGAGACTCGTCCAGCACGGCGCTTATGGAAACGCTTCCACAGTCGCGGGCCGACTGAGTCCCGGTCACAGGTTGATATCGAAGGGATTCGTCATTGTGATCCGTGCTCGTCTCGATGCATACTGTAAGCGCTTGCAGTATCGCAGGCCTACAGCACTCAGAGAGGCACACACCAATGAAGGTGAACAAGAGGGGCATCGCCGCCGCCGGCGCCATCGCCATCGTTTCGACTCTGTCGCTTGCCGGCTGCTCCACCGGGACCAGCGGCAACGACTCCGCCGACAGCGGCGACGCGGGCACCAGCAAGCTCGTCGTCTGGGTCGACGCCGAGCGTGTCGACGCGCTGAAGGATGCCGCGGCATCCTACGAGGACAAGACCGGTGTCACGGTCCAGCTCGTGGGCAAGTCGGTCGACGACATGAAGGACGACTTCATCCAGCAGGTCCCCACCGGCAAGGGCCCCGACGTCGTCATGGGCGCGCACGACTGGCTGGGTGAACTCTCGACCAACGGCGTCGTGGCTCCGCTCGAGCTCGGCGACAGCGCTGACGACTACCTCCCCGTCGCACTGCAGGCCGCCACCTACGACGGCACGGTCTACATGCTCCCGTACGCGGTCGAGAACATCGCGGTGCTCCGCAACGCCGACCTCGTGCCCACCGCTCCCACGAGCTTCGACGACATGATCTCGAAGGGCACGTTCGTGGTCGAGCAGGGCGCCGAGGGCAACCCGTACCACCTGTACCCGTTCCAGACCGCGTTCGGTGCCCCCGTCTTCGGCACCGACGACTCCGGCAGCTACGACTCCACCGACCTGCAGCTGGGCAGCGAGGGCGGCTTCGCCTTCGCCGACTGGCTCGCGGCCCAGGGCACCGCGGGCACGCTGAACACCGACATCGACGGCGAGATCGCGAAGCAGCAGTTCCTCGACGGAAAGGCCGCGTTCTGGCTGACCGGCCCGTGGAACGTCGGTGCGGCCACCGACGCCGGCATCAACGTCGAGATCGACCCGGTCCCGAGCCCCACGGGCGAGACCGCATCGCCGTTCGCGGGCGTGAAGGGCTTCTTCGTCAGCGCCGAGTCCAAGAACAAGGTCGCCGCGAACGACTTCCTCGTCAACTACCTCGGCACCGAAGAGGTACAGCTCGCGCTGTTCAAGGCCGGTAACGTCCTGCCCGCGCTCACCGCGGCTGCCGACACCGCAGCATCCGACAAGATCGTCGCCGGCTTCCAGGCCGTCGGTGCCGACGCGGTCCCGATGCCGGCGATCCCGGCGATGGGCGCCGTCTGGCAGTACTGGGGCGTGGCCGAGGCCGCGATCATCAACGGCGCCGACCCGAAGACGACGTGGCAGAAGCTCGTCGACGACGTGGCCGCCGCGATCAAGTAACACCTCACGCACCAGACCTGCCGGGGTGGGCATCATGCCCACCCCGGCAGAACCTTGACGAGGATGAGATGACAGAAACCGTCGAGCCCACGGCTCCGCAGACCACACGACAGCGCCGAGCGGCGCGCATCGCCGAAGCGGCATCCGTCCCCATCGGATGGATCCTCCTGAAGATCCTCCTGCTCGCCGTCGTCGACGCCGTCGCGGTGTACGCCGTGTTCGTGCTCTTCACGCACGCGGAGTGGCTGATCCTGGCCGTGGTGGTCGCCGTCACCGTGCTGGTCAACTACATCTACTTCTCGCGCAAGCGGGTGCCGGCCAAATACCTCACCCCCGGCATCATCTTCCTGGTCGTGTTCCAGGTGTTCACCCTGCTGTACACCGGCTACATCGGCTTCACCAATTACGGCACCGGCCACAACGGCTCCAAGGAGCAGGCCGTCTCCTCGCTGCTGGCCTCGGCGCAGGAGCGCGTCGAGGACTCTCCGACCTTCCCCGTGACGGTCGTCGAGCAGTTCGGAACCTACGGGCTGCTCGTCACCGACCCCGACTCCGGTGACGCATTGCTGGGTACGGCAGACCAGCCGCTGCAGCAGGTGCAGGCCGAGTTCGACGGCGGCAAGGCGGTGGCGGTCGACGGGTGGACGACCCTCCCGCTCGCGACCGTCTTCACGCTCTCGGAAGAGCTCGAGAACCTGTCGGTGCCCTTCAGTGACGACCCCAACGACGGCAGCCTGCGGGCGCCCGATGGGCAGAGCGGATATCTGTACGTCTCCACGCTCGAATACGACGCGGATGCCGATGCGATCACCGACACGCAGACCGGAACCGTCTACGCCGACATCGGCACGGGGGCGTTCACGGCCGACGACGGCACCGAGCTCCTTCCCGGCTGGCAGGTGACGGTCGGATTCGACAACTTCGTGCGCGCCGTGACCGACTCCTCGATCCGTGGCCCGCTCATCTCTGTGACGATCTGGACGTTCGTGTTCGCGATCATCTCGGTCGCCTCGACGTTCTTCCTCGGCCTGCTGCTCGCGCTGGTGTTCAACAACACCCGGATGCGGTTCCGCAACGGATACCGGATCATCATGATCCTTCCCTACGCATTCCCCGCGTTCCTGTCCGCGCTGGTGTGGGCGGGCATGATGAACGAGAGCTTCGGATTCATCAACCAGGTGATCTTCGGGGGAGCGGACATCCCCTGGCTGACGGACCCCACGCTCGCGAAGGTGTCGATCCTCATCGTCAACCTCTGGCTCGGCTTCCCCTACATGTTCCTCGTGTGCATGGGCGCACTCCAGGGCATCCCGGAAGACGTCAACGAAGCCGCCGTCATGGACGGGGCGAATCCCTGGCAGATCTTCCGGCGCATCAAGCTGCCGCTGCTGCTGGTCACCGTCGCACCGCTGCTGATCTCGTCGTTCGCCTTCAACTTCAACAACTTCAACCTGATCTACATGCTCACCGGCGGCGGTCCGCGCTTCAGCGACGTGTCGATCCCGGTCGGGCACACCGACATCCTGATCTCGATGGTCTACAAGGTGGCCTTCACCGGGCAGACCCGTGACTACGGACTCGCGTCCGCCTTCACGATCCTGATCTTCCTCGTGGTCGCGACGATCTCGATCGTCAGCTTCCGCAAGACCAAGGCACTCGAGGAGCTGAACTGATGGGCACCACCGACACCCGCGTGCGCCGGCGCAGCGCCGGCGCCTGGTTCGCCGACACCGGTTGGCGACACGTCGTCGCGATCGTGGTCAGCATCTTCGCGCTGTTCCCGCTGCTGTACGTCGTCTCGGCGTCGCTGAATCCGAAGGGCACGCTGACCGGATCGAACCAGCTGTTCTCCGCGATCGGCATCGACAGCTACGTACGCATCCTCACCGATCCGCAGAACCCCTACGTGAGCTGGTTCGGCAACACGCTGCTGATCGCGTCGGTCACCGGCGCCGTGACCGTGTTCATCGGCGCCTGCGCGGCCTATGCCTTCTCGCGTATGCGGTTCGCCGGCCGACGCGTGGGCCTGGTCACCATCGTGGTCGTGCAGATGTTCCCGCAGCTGCTCGCGGTCGTCGCGATCTTCCTGCTGATGTCGACGCTCGGCGACTGGTTCCCGGCGATCGGCCTCAACACCCACACAGGCCTGATCCTGGTGTACCTCGGTGGCGCGCTGGGCGTGAACACCTATCTCATGTACGGATTCTTCAACACGATCCCCAAGGAGCTCGACGAGGCGGCGCGCATCGACGGCGCCGGCCACGCCCGCATCTTCTTCACGATCATCCTGCGTCTGGTCGCGCCGATCCTCGCGGTCGTGGGGCTGCTGTCGTTCATCGGTACGGTCAACGAATACGTGATCGCGAGTGTCATCCTCATCGAGCCCGAGCAGCAGACGCTGGTCGTCGGCCTGACGAAGCTGGTGGCCAACCCGCGTTACGCCGACTGGTCGGCGTTCTCCGCGGGAGCGGTGATGGCGGCCATCCCGGTGATGATCCTGTTCCTCTTCCTGCAGCGCTACATCGTGGGCGGACTCACCGCCGGGGCGACGAAGGGCTGAGCGCAGCGCTCAGTCCGGCCGCTGGCCGCCGCTGACGGTGTCGACGACCTGATCCTGCACGCGGGTCAGCGCCAGTCGCAGGCCCCCGTCGAGCACGGCGTTCTCCTCGAGGCCCGAGAGCAGCACGAGGGGACGCGCGACGACGGCGGCGCGCAGTCGCGCCTCGACGCGCGCCCTCAGCCTCTCTCCACCGGCGAGTGCCAGGTCGCCGGCGAGCACGATGAGATCGGGGTCGAGAATCGCGATCACCGCGGTCAGGCCCAGCACGAGGCGGCGTGCGATCTCATCGATGGCCAGTTCCGCGGGAAGAGCGTCGGATGCCGCGGCGGCGCGCATCGCCTGCTCGGGCGTGCCCTGATCGAACCCATGGTCGGCCAGCACTCTGCCCAGTGCCGGCCCGCCGGCGAGCGCCTGCATCCCTCCGGTACCGAATCCTGGCGACTCCTGGGGCGTCGGTGCACCGGGAACGCTGAGGTCGGCGATCTCGCCCGCGCCGCCCGTGAGTCCGCGGTGGATGCGCCCGCCGAACATCAACCCCATGCCGATGCCGTCGGAGACCCACAGCACGGCGACGCCGTCCTGGTCCGCCGCGACGCCGTGCGCCCGTTCGGCGATCGCGACGAGGTTGACGTCGTTCTCGATCGCGACCGGCACGCCGAGTCGATCCTGCAGACTCGCCACGAGTCCGGCGCCCTGCCATCCCGGCAGATGCGCGGCGAACCGCAGGCGGTCGGCGACGGGGTCGATCGCTCCCTGGATGCCGATCACCACGAGGTGCAGCGCGGTGAGGGAGATCCCGGCTTCGGCGCAGGCCGCCGAGACCACGAGGTGCACACGATCGGCGGCACCCGAACTCTCGGCATTCTCGGCGTCTTCTGCGTCAGGCGTGAGCAGCACGTGCTCTCCCACCCGCTGGCCGACCAGGTCGACCACGACGGCGACGATCCGCTCGGGCGTGACGTCGATCGACGCCGCGTAGGCGCTCGTGGCATCGACCCGGAACAGTTCGGCGGCGCGTCCGATCGCGCCGTCGCGGTTTCCGTCGCTGTGCACCAGGCCGTCGGCATGCAGTTGGGCGAGCAGATGAGAGGCGGTCGGTTTCGAGACCGACAGGCGCGCGGCGATCTCCGGCCGGCTCTGCGGCCCCTCATCGAGCATGAGCCGCAGCGCCGCGCGGGCGTTGATGGCACGCACGACGCTGGTACCGGTCGGGGGAGTGGGTGCGGCGGGCACGGGATCCTCACGGTCGGGAACGAATGCTTCGAATGCTATCCAAGCGATGGTCGGTGCGCGGAGGGATTGCCGCGCGCCGTGGTGTTGTCTAGCATTTCGTAAATGTCCATTCCGATTTCGCCGTCGCCCATGCGGGATCCGCGCCGCACCGCGGCCATCATCGCCTCCCTCATCGTGGTCGCCCTCGCCGTCGCGGTCGGCATCATCTGGATGACGGGGCGCGCAGCCTCCGCATCGGTGACGTTGCGCGATCCCGTCAAGCGCGAGATCGCGATGGAGATCATGACCTCCGCCGAGAATTCCGCGCTGGACTGGTACAACCGGTACGACTACCTCGAGGACATCGGCGACGACCGCGGCTACACCGGAGGGCTCGTGGGCTTCACCTCGGGCACGCACGACATGCTGATGCTGGTGGAGCGCTACACCGATGCCTCGCCCGAGAATCCGCTCGCTCCCTTCCTTCCCGCGCTGCGTGCGGTGGACGGCAGCGCGTCGCATGAGGGCCTCGGCGAGTCGTTCGAAGACGCCTGGGCGAGCGCGGCCGAGGATCCGGCGTTCCGGCAGGCGCAGCGCGATGAGGTCGACAGGCTGTACTTCGAGCCCGCCGTCGTGCAGGCGCTCGCCGACGGGCTCGGGGTGCTCGGGCAGTTCATCTACTTCGATGCCATGGTCATGCACGGTGATTCGGGCTTCGCGGAGATCCGTGCCCGGGCGCGGGATGCCGCTCACGACCCCGCCGAGGGTGGGGGAGAGGTCGCCTACCTCGAGGCCTTCCTCGATGCTCGGGTGGTGGCGATGAAACAGGAGGAGGCGCATGAGGACACCAGCCGTGTCGACACCGCGCAGCGTGAGTTCCTCGCCGCCGGCAACCTGGCCCTTGATCCGCCATTGCGGTGGGCCGTGTACGGGGACGCCTATGAGATCGACGGTGATCCGACGCCTCGGTGGTGAGAAATCAGCGGTAACCTGCGTTGCATGCTACCTTGTGATGCATGACAGCTGACATCGGGGCGCAGATGCGCAAAGGGGTCGTGGAGTACTGCGTGCTCGGTCTCCTCGCGCGGGAACCGATGTACGGCTGGCAGCTGGCGGACGCCCTCACGAACGTGGGCCTGATCGCCAGCATCGGCACGCTCTACCCTCTGCTGGGGCGACTGAGGGACAACGGCTGGGTCAGCACGTTCGATCTCCCGTCGGAGAGCGGTCCGGTGCGCAAGTATTACCGGCTCACGGATGCCGGGATCGAGCAACTCGCTCGCTTCCGTGCGCAGTGGACCCCGTTCGCCCGTGTCGTCACGGGCATCGTCGGAGAGGGATGAGCATGATCGAGACCACAGCCGAGCACCTGCGCGAGGACTACCTCGCGCGACTCGACGAGGCGATGCGCGAGCTGCCTCACGGGGTGGCCGCCGAGATCCGCGGCGGTATCACCGAAGAGCTCCAGGGATTGGATGCCGCGGCCACCGCCGCGCGGATCGCGCAGCTCGGCGATCCGGTCGACATCGCCCGCGAGGCGCAGGATGAGACGCCGGGCGGTCCCACGTTCGTCGTCGCGGCACCCCTTCCAGCGCCCGAAGCCCCGCGCCCGCGCACCACGTCGACCCGCGGCTTCGCGATCACCGCCGCGCTCGCACTGAGTTTCGGTGGGATCGTCGTCCCGGTGGTGGGCTGGTTCGTCGGAGCCGTCCTGGTCGTGCTCAGCCCACTGTGGAAGACGTGGGAGAAGACGGTGGCCATCGTCGTGCCCTTCGTCGTGTTCCTCACCGCCGTGATCCTGATCACCACGATGCAGGGCTTCTCGGGCGAGGGCAGCTCCTCGGGCAGTTCTTCCGGAACAGGCACTCCGCCGCCCGTCATGAATCCGCTGGTCCCGGCCTGGTACGACCTCATCTGGTTCGCCGTGATCGTGATCGGGCTCGTGCTCATCCCGGCATCCGGTCTCTGGCTGCTGTGGCGGTTGCGGGGACGCACCGCACGCTGAGCGGCGCTGCCGACGGTCGGCGTTGCGACGTCGAGGTGCGCTGATCCGCCTCTACGGTGGAGGTATGGCACGGGTGGCGGGACGCAGTCTCACGATGAGCTGGATCGCCGGTGTGTTCTGCACCGCGATCGTGTGCGGGTTGCTCTGGCTCTCGATCCCGATGCTGCCCGTGCTCGCGGAGTTCGTCGCGGCGGCGCTGCGCAACGTGCTCCCCTGACACCCTCCGAGGTGTCGCACCTTCCGTCGTCTGGCGACACGTCGGCACGCCTCCCTGAGCGCTCGCTCGCCCGGAGGTAACCTCGCACTGCACACATCCGATGAGAGGCGCACCCCATGAGTGACCCCGACGTTCCCCAGCCCGAGAAGCCGGCCGACGTCGACGACGTCGTCGGCAGCGCGAACGCCGGTCTCGATGCGGCCGCCGCTGCGGGCGCAGAGGTGCCCGGCGCGGCATCCGAAACCGATGCCACCTCGGAGCCTGCGGACGTGACGGTGGCCGCCGAGCCCGTCGTCGACCCCGATCTCGCTGCGTTCGAGGAGGCCGAGAGGTCATTCCCCGGCACCTTCGCGCCGCCCGCTGCTGCTGCCGCGGCCCCGCCTGCCTATGCAGGCACGGAAGCGACCGCGTTGTTCGCGACGCCGGTCGCGCCTGCGGCCGAGGAGTCGGCGATGGCGGATGCCGCCTACGCGCCGGCATACAGCGATGCCGAGACCCAGATCGTCCCCTCCGAGCCGCTGGTCGCCGCGGCTGCCGTGCCGCAATTCGCGCAGCCGATCTTCGTGCAGGCGCCCGAGCCCCCGCGTGACCGCGGCAATCGCGGCACCGCCGGGGCCATCGGACTGCTCGCGACCGTGGTCTTCGCCGTCCTCTACCTTGCGACCACGCTCGGCCTGGGCGCGCTCGCGGGCGACGTGACGGGCGAGAACATCGGCTCTGCCGCGCTCGCACCCCTGACCACGTGGGGATTCTGGACGCCCGTCGTGGTCTTCTTCCTCGGCTTCTGGTTGCTCGGCGCGATCATCAACCGCAGCCGCTGGGGCCTCTGGGTCGTCTTCGGTCTGCTCGTCGGAGCGGTCGCGTACGGCGGTCACATCCTCGGGCAGGTCTTCGAGGCCGGCATCCTGACGCTCAGCCCGTCGGCAGCCTCCGAGCTGGTCGGCGAGCAGCTGCTCGCACCGCTGGCGATCGCCGCCTTCGTCTTCGCCCGGGAGCTCACCATCTGGTTCGGCGCCTGGGTCGCACGCAGCGGCGCTCGCAAGACCGAGCTCAACGCCGAGGCGCAGCGCGAGTACGAGCGCACGCTCGAGGCCGGCCCGACGCTTCCGAGGTAATCACGAACACCACCACGCCGAACCCCCGCGGGCCCGAGTCCGCGGGGGTTTCGGCTGTCCTGGCGCTGGTGCTGGCCACGATCGGCTTCTTCGCCCTCGCGGTCTTCGGACTCGGGGCACTCAGCATCGCGACCGACACCGACATCATCTCGGTGCCGGGGCTCGGTCAGGCGCCGGGCGTGACCGGCATGTTCGTGGGGCTGATGGCCTTCGCGGCGATGCTCTGGATCGCGGTGCGGCGCACGCATCCCTCCTATGTCTCGGCCATCGCCATCGCTCTGGCCGCGGGACTCGGTCATCTCGTGGGGGTGTGGGCCGCGGTGCTCGTCGGAACCGGTGGACTGATCACGGCGACCGCCGTGGCGGGTGATCTGGTCAGGGGAGGGGCGAGCGCCGTGCTCGTGCTCGCCGCCGCCATCGCCGGATGGTCCGGGATCGCACTGCGCCGCACACGCTCCGAGCGTCCCCGCTGGCCGTGGGAGCGCGACGACGAGGAGTGACGCCCCGCCGTGACGGGCAAATCGGCGCGCGGATGCCGTCCGCGCCGTACGCTGTCCGTGTGGAGCGTTCGTTGGAGACGCAGGTCGACCAGGCCGTCGAGTCGTGGTTGCGCTGGGTGCCGCGCTGGGAGCCGGCGACCCACCGTGGTCGCGTCGCTCCGTGTCGCCGGTGCCTCGGCTCGCCGATCCTCTCCGCCGCCGGGATCGGAGCGAACGTCCCGCATGGCGTGCAGCACGGTCTGTCCACCCGGATCAAGACGATCGTCGACCACTCCGTCGCCGAGTACACGGCGCGAAACCTGCCGACGCTGCAGCGTGAGCTCGACCAGCAGGCTGCCCGCAACCGTGCTCGTGCCTATCGACCGGCCGAGGATCTCGATCCGGAGTTCGACGGACTTCCGCTCGACCCCGAGCCCGTGGCAGGGGCTCCCTTCCTCTTCACCATCGCCGGCCTCGCCGACGACTCCACCGCGGAACTGCCCCCGCTCCCGCCGTTGAGCGAAGACGCGAAGGCCGCGCTCCGTCAGGAGGTGTCGCTCGCCGACGAGTACGCGAACATGGTCGGCCGCGAGGTCTGCGGACTGCTGTTGCGCCATCGCCTGAGCATCCAGGCGGCGATCTCGCAGCACGTCGAGCCGCAGATCGAGGCGCTGCTGGCCGAGCTGACGCAGTCGCTCGACTCGCCGTTCGATCCCGACATGCCCTGAACGCCTGCGCGGACCGGGCAGTCTGCGTAGAACGCCCGCTCCGAGACACGCGGCGACACGCGATGTCATGCGGGGCAATCTCGCGCCCCGCGGTGCCCACGCCCGACTTGGATGGACGGGACCTCGTCTCCAGGAGCACCCATGACCGACGCCTCGACACGCCCTCTGCAGCCCCGCGACAGCATCCGCCTGGCTCGGCGGGTTCCGCTCGCCGTTCCGACCTGGCGCTGGGAGCCGAGCGAGCGGTGGCTGCGGGGGTGGGTGGGGGATCTCGCCGTGGTCGACTCACGTCGGCCGATCCTCGTGTGGGAGCCGACGGCGAAGGTTCCGGAGTACGGCTTTCCTCTCGACGACGTGCGCACGGACCTGCTGATCCCCGGAGAGGCACCCACCGCGGAGTACTACCGGCCCCGCGCGCCGGCGCGCAGATGGTTCGACCTCGTCGTCGGCGACCGGCGCATCCCCTCCGCCGCATGGACATGGGACCTCGACGAACTCGACGACTTCATCGCCGTGACGTGGTTCCCCGGGATTCTCGACCGGTGGACCGAGGAGGAGGACCGCGTCTTCGCGCACCCCCGCGACCCCCGCAATCGGGTCGACGCGTTGCCGTCGACCCGTCACGTGGTCGTGCGCGACGGTGCACGGGTGATCGCCGAGTCGCACCGCCCCGTGATCGTCTACGAGACCGGTCTGCCCGCACGCTTCTACCTGCCGGCCGACGACGTCGATCTGTCGGCTCTCCGCGAGATCGCGGGCTGGAGCGAATGCCCGTACAAGGGGGAGGCGACCCGCTACTGGGCGACCGCCGCCCGCCCCGATCATGAGATCGCGTGGTCGTATCCCGCACCGCTTCCCGCGGTCGCTCCGATCGCCGGACTGATCGCCTTCTACTCCGAGCGCGTCGACATCACCGTGGACGGGGTCGCCGTCATTTGACCGTCAGGTTACGCGGCATTACACTTGGTCAGGTGTGTGCACGTCTTGACGTGCGCGCTGGGCGTCGGCACCTTGCCGGTCCGCCTCCACGGCATACCCACCACACCACAAAGCGCGCCCGATCCGGCGTGCCGGTGGGTCATGATGTGAAACCCATCACGCTGTCACCGTGCAGCACTATGAGGAGAGAACGTGCCAACCATTCAGCAGTTGGTTCGCAAGGGTCGCTCGCCCAAGGTCACCAAGACCAAGGCGCCCGCGCTCAAGTCGAACCCGCAGCAGGCCGGGGTATGCACCCGCGTCTACACCACCACCCCGAAGAAGCCGAACTCGGCGATGCGCAAGGTCGCTCGTGTGAAGCTGCGCAACGGCGCCGAGGTCACCGCATACATCCCCGGTGAGGGTCACAACCTGCAGGAGCACTCGCTGGTGCTCGTGCGCGGCGGTCGTGTCAAGGACCTCCCCGGTGTGCGTTACAAGATCGTCCGCGGCGCCCTGGACACCCAGGCTGTCAAGAACCGTAAGCAGGCTCGTTCCCGCTACGGCGCGAAGAAGGGTTGAGTTAGATGCCTCGTAAGGGTCCCGCCCCCAAGCGCCCCGTCGTCAACGACCCGGTATACGGCGCTCCGATCGTCACCTCGCTGGTGAACAAGATCCTCGTCGACGGCAAGAAGTCGCTGGCCGAGTCGATCGTCTACGGTGCCCTCAGCGGTGTCGAGGCGAAGAACGGTCAGGATGCCGTCGCCACCCTCAAGAAGGCGCTCGACAACGTGCGCCCGACCCTCGAGGTCCGCAGCCGCCGCGTCGGTGGCTCGACCTACCAGGTGCCGGTCGAGGTCAAGCCGCACCGTGCGAACACCCTCGCGCTGCGCTGGCTCGTCAGCTACGCCAAGGGTCGTCGTGAGAAGACGATGACCGAGCGTCTCCAGAACGAGATCCTCGACGCGTCGAACGGCCTGGGAGCCGCGGTCAAGCGCCGCGAAGACACCCACAAGATGGCCGAGTCGAACCGCGCGTTCGCTCACTACCGCTGGTAAACCCTTCGACGGGCTCAGGAGCCCATCCGCGTTCCTGAGCCCGTCACCCCCTCTGCGCAGTACGACTGCACGAAAGATAAGGACACTCCTGTGGCACAAGACGTGCTCACCGACCTGAGCAAGGTCCGCAACATCGGCATCATGGCGCACATCGATGCCGGCAAGACGACGACGACCGAGCGCATCCTGTTCTACACGGGCGTCAACCACAAGCTCGGCGAGACGCACGATGGCGCCTCGACCACTGACTGGATGGAACAGGAGAAGGAGCGCGGCATCACGATCACGTCTGCCGCCGTGACCTGCTACTGGGACAAGAACCAGATCAACATCATCGACACGCCCGGCCACGTGGACTTCACGGTCGAGGTGGAGCGCTCGCTCCGTGTCCTCGACGGCGCAGTCGCCGTGTTCGACGGCAAGGAGGGCGTCGAGCCCCAGTCCGAGACCGTCTGGCGTCAGGCCGACAAGTACAACGTCCCGCGCATCTGCTTCGTCAACAAGATGGACAAGCTCGGCGCCGACTTCTACTTCACGGTCGACACGATCATCAACCGCCTCGGCGCGAAGCCGCTGGTCATCCAGCTGCCGATCGGTGCCGAGAACGACTTCGTCGGTGTCATCGACCTCGTCGAGATGCGGGCCCTCGTCTGGGCCGGTGACTCGAAGGGTGACGTCACCATGGGCGCCTCCTACGAGATCCAGGAGATCCCGGAAGACCTCAAGGAGAAGGCGGCCGACTACCGGCAGCAGCTGCTCGAGACCGTCGCCGAGACCGACGACGCACTTCTCGAGAAGTTCTTCGGTGGCGAGGAGCTCACGGTCGCCGAGATCAAGGGCGCGATCCGCAAGCTGACCGTCTCCAGCGAGATCTACCCGGTGCTGTGCGGTTCCGCGTTCAAGAACCGCGGTGTGCAGCCGATGCTCGACGCGGTCATCGACTACCTGCCGAACCCGCTCGACGTGGGCTCGATCGAGGCGCACGACCCCAAGGACTACGACACGATCATCGAGCGTCACCCCGACGCCAATGACCCGTTCGCGGCCCTGGCCTTCAAGGTCGCCGTGCACCCGTTCTTCGGTCGCCTCACCTACGTGCGCGTCTACTCGGGTCACCTCGACTCCGGCTCGCCGGTCGTCAACTCGACCAAGGGCAAGAAGGAGCGCATCGGGAAGATCTTCCAGATGCACGCCAACAAGGAGATCCCGGTCCCCTCGGTCACCGCCGGAAACATCTACGCGGTCATCGGCCTGAAGGACACCACCACCGGTGACACCCTGACCGACCCCGCGTCGCCCGTCGTCCTCGAGTCGATGACCTTCCCGGAGCCCGTCATCGAGGTCGCCATCGAGCCGAAGACCAAGGCCGACCAGGAGAAGCTGGGTGTCGCCATCCAGAAGCTCGCTGAAGAGGACCCGACGTTCCGCACCGAGCTCAACCCCGAGACCGGTCAGACGACCATCAAGGGAATGGGCGAGCTGCACCTCGACATCCTCGTGGACCGCATGAAGCGCGAGTTCAACGTCGAGGCCAACGTCGGCAAGCCGCAGGTGGCGTACCGCGAGACGATCCGCAAGGCCGTCGAGAAGCACGACTACACGCACAAGAAGCAGACCGGTGGTTCGGGTCAGTTCGCGAAGATCCAGTTCACCATCGAGCCGATGGACCTGGACTCCGAGAAGACCTACGAGTTCGTGAACGCCGTCACCGGTGGTCGCATCCCTCGCGAGTACATCGGATCCATCGACGCCGGTTTCCAGGACGCGATGAACGTCGGAGTCCTCGCGGGCTACCCGATGGTCGGCGTCAAGGCGATCATCGTCGACGGTGCTGCCCACGACGTCGACTCCTCGGAGATGGCGTTCAAGATCGCGGGCTCGATGGGCTTCAAGGAGGCCGCGCGCCGCGCGAACCCCGTGCTGCTCGAGCCGCTGATGGCCGTCGAGGTCCGTACTCCTGAGGAGTACATGGGCGACGTCATCGGCGACATCAACTCGCGCCGTGGCCAGATCCAGTCGATGGAGGATGCCGCCGGCGTCAAGGTCGTGCGTGCACAGGTTCCGCTGTCCGAGATGTTCGGATACATCGGCGACCTGCGCTCGAAGACCTCGGGTCGCGCCGTCTACTCGATGGAGTTCCACAGCTACGCTGAGGTTCCCCGCGCAGTGGCCGACGAGATCGTCCAGAAGACCAAGGGCGAGTAATCGTCCTTCTGGGAGCCGGACTCCGGTTCGGCTCCCAGGCCCCCTACAACTTCACATTCCCTCTCTACTAAACTGAGAATCTCACCCGTGGAGAACCGGTCGCAATCCAGTGCCCGGCACCTCTACAACGACGTCCTGAGGAGGACCCAGTGGCCAAGGCCAAGTTCGAGCGGACCAAGCCGCACGTCAACATCGGAACGATCGGTCACGTCGACCACGGCAAGACCACGCTCTCCGCAGCGATCTCGAAGGTGCTTGCTGACAAGTTCCCGTCTGACACCAACGTGCAGCGCGACTTCGCTTCCATCGACTCGGCGCCGGAAGAGCGCCAGCGTGGTATCACCATCAACATCTCGCACATCGAGTACGAGACCCCCAAGCGCCACTACGCGCACGTTGACGCTCCCGGCCACGCCGACTACGTCAAGAACATGATCACCGGTGCAGCTCAGATGGATGGCGCGATCCTCGTGGTCGCCGCCACTGACGGCCCGATGGCTCAGACGCGTGAGCACGTTCTGCTCGCCAAGCAGGTCGGCGTGCCGTACCTGCTGGTCGCGCTGAACAAGTCCGACATGGTCGACGACGAGGAGATCCTGGAGCTCGTCGAGCTCGAGGTCTCCGAGCTGCTCGCCTCGCAGGGCTTCGCCGAGGACGCTCCTGTCGTCCGCGTCTCCGCTCTGAAGGCTCTCGAGGGTGACGAGAAGTGGACCCAGTCCATCCTCGACCTCATGGAAGCCGTCGACGAGAACGTTCCGGACCCGGTGCGCGACAAGGACAAGCCGTTCCTGATGCCCGTCGAGGACGTCTTCACGATCACCGGTCGTGGAACCGTCGTCACCGGCCGCGCCGAGCGTGGCACGCTGGCCATCAACTCCGAGGTCGAGATCGTCGGACTCCGTCCGACCGTCAAGACCACGGTCACGGGTATCGAGATGTTCCACAAGCAGCTCGACGAGGCATGGGCCGGCGAGAACTGTGGTCTCCTGCTCCGTGGAACGAAGCGTGAGGACGTCGAGCGCGGTCAGGTCATCGTCAAGCCGGGTTCGGTCACGCCGCACACCGACTTCGCTGGCACCGCGTACATCCTGTCCAAGGATGAGGGCGGGCGTCACAACCCGTTCTACACGAACTACCGCCCGCAGTTCTACTTCCGCACCACCGACGTCACCGGTGTCATCACGCTGCCCGAGGGCACCGAGATGGTCATGCCCGGCGACACCACTGACGTGACGGTCGAGCTGATCCAGCCGATCGCCATGGAAGAGGGCCTCGGCTTCGCCATCCGTGAGGGTGGACGCACCGTCGGCGCCGGTACGGTCACGAAGATCATCAAGTAAGCATCTGCTTCCTTCGCACAGGGGTCGGGCCTTCGGGTCCGGCCCCTGTGTCGTTGTCACCCTTCGTATCAGGGGTTCCGTTTGGCGTGGCAGGCATGCACAATGAGGGTGATCGGCCTCTCCGGTCGGCAGCACACACCTCTGAAGGGGAACACCATGGGTATCGAGGACGCGGTCAACAAGGGCAAAGAGCTCTTCGAGCAGAACAAGGACAAGATCGCCGAGGCGGTCAAGAGCGACCAGGCTGAAGACATCAGCGACAAGGTGCTCGACGGCGTCGCGGACTTCGCCAAGAAGATCGCGCCGGGTGCTGCGGACAAGATCGATGAGATCCGTGACGGCGCCGACAAGGCCGTCGGCAACGAGTAACGAAAACGTCAGAGAGCGGCGGCCCCCTTTCGGGGTCGCCGCTTTTCTCTGCCCGTCAAGGCTCGCTTTTCGCTCGGGCGATATGCCAGGATGAAACCGAGGTTGCTGCATCTCAGGACGCAGAACCGGAACGTTCATCCCGCATCATCGCGGGTGTGCGACGCCGCTGGGGCGTAACTCCCGGGGAGGGGAGCTGCTGACATCGTCAGCAACAACGGGGAGGCTACGCCATGCGTACGACCAGACTGTCGACGGCACACGGACGCGCGCGGGGGGTGTGGGCGTCGCTGGTGACGGCCACCGTCATCGCCGCCGGACTCGTGGTACCGGTGGCTCCGGCATTCGCGGCCGAGGGGGATCCCGAGTACTTGACGGTGTCGAAGAGCGTCGCCCCTGCACAGGTGTCGCCGGGGCAGCCGTTCACCTACACGATCGCGGTCAACTGCTCCGAGCAGTCGTGCCTCGATGCCTCGCTCCACGACGCACTGCCGGCGGAGCTCGCGGGCTACTCGATCCAGAATGTCTCCATGCAGCCCGGTGCGGCCAGCGTCGCGCGCGACGTGACCTGGACGGTCGACGGCGCAGTCGGTGCGACCGCGCCGTCGACCGTCACCGCAGACACCGTGCTCGACGTCGATTTCACCGGCGCGATCAGCGCCCCGGTCGGAACCGGTCTGCAGAACGGTCAGACATTCACCGTGACGATCACGTTGCAGGTGCCGTCGGATCTCCCGCCCGGGACCAAGACGATCACCAACAGCGCCCAGACGGAGGCCACCAACTCCGCGCCGGCGACGGACGACGCGACAATCACCGTGATCACCCCGGAGATCATCGACGTCGGTGTGACCAAGGACTGGTCTCCGTCGCCCCAGAGTTTCAATCCCGGATCTCCCTCCACGATCGATCTCGCGATCTCGAACGCGTCGAACGGTCCGGTCGAGACGCTCATCATGCAGGAGCCTTCGGTCGCCGAGGACGGCGCGACGACGCTCGATGCGAGCAACCCCTTCACGATCACCGACTTCACCGGTTTCGGCAACACGACTCTGCCGGTGGGCGCAGACGCGGTGCAGGTGGATCTCTACCTGCAGCAGGCCGATGGCACGTGGCAGTGGGTACCAGGGCCGCCGTCGTCCGTACCGGAGATCCCGGCAGGCGTGGATGTCGCCGAGATCGGCGGCATCCGACTGACCTACACCGGCACCGCGATCGCGGAGGGTGCGTCAGGCACCGTCGCTATCCAGGTCGAACAGCGTGCGACGCATCGGAACACCGACGCAGATCTGTCGACCTCGGTGCACGCCGTCGACAACACGGTGCGCGCCACCGCCGCCGTCGAGGGCCGCGATCCTGTGAGCGACAGCGCGGATGCCGACTACCGTGTGATCCCCGCGTCCATCGCCGCGGCCACGAGCAAGAGCATCTCCCCGGCCCGCATTGCGGCGGGCGACGATGCCCAATCGCGCATCGTCGGAACGAACACGTCGGATGTCGGCGTGAACGAGCTCCGCATCACCGATCTCGACTTCTTCGATGCGGAGATCACCTTCGGCGGGTTCACCTCGGCGCCGGTCTGGCCCGACGATGCTGACAGCGCCATCCTGCGCTACTACCCGCTCGATGGCAGCGACCCGGTCGATGTCGCCCTGACCGAGGGCGTCGTGCCCGCCGCTCCCGGGGTTGAGATCTCCGGGTTCGAATTCGTCTTCACCGCCGCCAACGGCGGCATCGCCTCCGGCGCCAACGCCGTGATCGACTTCACGATCCAGACGACGGAGGATGCGATCGGCGCAGATCCCCAGCGCACGGTGACGAACTCGGCCACCACCTCGGTCGTGGCGCAGAACGGCGTCGATGCGGAGGCCACGGACACAGCGGATCTGACGCTGCTCGAGCCGAAGATCGACGTGACGCTCACCAAGACGATCCGTCCCTCCGGATCCGTGGCGCCGGGTGAACCGGTCGTGACCGAGCTCGCGGCGCGCCTCACGACCACCTCCGACTACATCACCCCGAACAGGATCGTCGTCGAGGACGCGTGGACCGGCGAGGGTGGATTCTGGGATGCTTTCGATCTCACCTCGATCGCTCCGACGCAGGTCCCGTCGAACACGGCGCTGACCATCGAGATCCAGGACGCGAACGGTGACTGGCGCCAGTTGCAGGTCTTCCCCGCTCAGGCGCAGCCGCATCTGGTCTCGATGACGCAGGCCGAGATCGTGGCGGCGCTCCCGACCGGCGTCAGCATCGACGACGTCCGAGGCATCCGCTTCACCTTCGACAACATCGACCCGAAGGGTTTCCCGGCCGGTACGACGGTGACGCCGTACTTCGTCTCCGAGGCCCGCGGTGACCTCCGCAGCGGCGGCGATGTCGTTCCCAGCGACGACCAGCCCGTGGAATATGTCAACCAGGCGACGACGACCGGTACCGGAGAGACGGGCGGCGGTACCCCGCTGACCGACACCGACGCTGATGAAGACAGCGCGACGATCGAGACCGTCGCCAACGAGGGCACGATCGGGATCGACAAGCGCTGGAGCGAACCGACGGTCTCCGCGCAGTCGGGACAGTTGCGAGGGACGACGCTGAGCTGGCGCGTCGACCCCGGATTCGGTCGCATCAGCATCACCGACCCCGCCCCTGCTGTCGACGCGTTCGACCCGTCGAGTGCTCCGGGCGCGGTGGCCGGCACGGTCTACGACGCCTTCGACCTCGTGCGGATCGATGCGATCCCCGCGAACAGCACGCCTTTCAGCAACGGGTGGTACATGCGGTACGACATCGTCGACGCGGTGGAGTTGTTCGTCGGCGGCGCGTGGCAGACCGTCATCGCTCCCGCCGGAGGCTGGATCCAGAACGGCGCCTTCGTTGGTCATGTGCTGACCGACGCGCAGCGCGCGGATGCCACCGGTTTCCGCATCTCGCTGTCCCCGAATGATCAAGCGCGGGCTGATGCGGTGGCCGCGGGCGATCCGTTCGTCACGACCATCGGTGAGGGTGTGGGCTCGAGCAGCTCGGTGCGCACGTACGACCTCGTCTGGCAGATCCGCGATCAGAAGCGCTCGGATGGCGCATGGGTGATCGACGAGGAGACCTATAACACCGCTGATCAGGGACTCGTCGAGAACGACGTGCGCATCGACGGCGAAGGTCTCGTCACCGGCGAGGTGCAGAGCGACATCGACGCTGACACCATCCTGATCACGAACCCAGGCCCCGGGGTGTCGGTCCGCAAGTCCGTCACTCCGACGACTGCCCTGCATGTGCCGCGCGCAGGGTCAGCTCCCTCGACCTATCCGACCGCGCAGTTCACGCTCGAGGCCCGCAACGACTCGGTGTCGAAGGCCTCCTACATCCGTGTGACCGATCCGCCGGTGTGTGCCGACGGCGAGGCGATGGCCCTGTGCCAGAGCGCGGGCACCGCCGCCGGCGCGAAGGCCGATCCCTTCACGGAGAACATCGACTGGCTCACGGCCGCGGGACAGGGCAACCCGTTCGAGCGCTTCGATCTGCGAAAGGTCACGATCTCCGCGGCGATTCCCGCGCAGGTCGATCTCACCGCCAGCACCGTCTGGGTGCTGCGATATGCCGACGGCGAGTACACGACGCAGCAGACGACCGCTGCGGCTGTCAATGCGATGGATGCGACGGCCCTGGCCGACGTCGTCGGTGTGTCGGTCACCTTCCAGGGAACCGATCCCGCGACGACAGGGGGGACCATCACCGCGGCAAACGTGCTGCGCATCGTCATGGACACCCAGCTGCGCCCGCAGCTGCGCAGCACCGGCGAGCCGCAGACCGTGGCCGCCAACGACCGGGTCGGAGTGGCGAACCGCGTGTTCGCGCAGTCGTACGACCCGATCCTCAGCGATGGTGAGCTCACCGGAGGACGCGACGCGGTGGCCGTGACCCTCACGGGAGGCGATCTCAACGTCGCCCCGCGGAAGACCGTGTCGCCGAACGCGCTGACCGAACCGACGAAGGACACACCCGTGACGGTGACCCTCGGCGCCAACCAGGGCACCGATCCGGTGAGCACGCTGTCGCCGGCCGAAGTGCGCCTGACGGACGACGCCGAGAACTCTCCCGAGTTCTGGGACTCCTTCGACTTCACCGGTCTCGGCACGATCACCGCGCCAGCCGGAGCCGATCGGATCCGGGTGGCCGTCTTCGGGCCGTTCGGCGCGGACGGCGCGGACGAATGGGTCGAATCCGCCGCCACGACCATCGCGGGTGCGATCGTTCCTGTCGCGGCGGACCGTTTCGCGGAGATCGAGGGAGTCCGCTTCGCGTTCACGCGCGCGGACGGCGCCTTCTTCTCCCCGTCTGTGCCGGCGCCGCGCTGGACTGCCGCAGCGGCGTTCACCGTGCAGCTCCGCGACGAGTATCGGGGGAGCGGCGAACCTGTCGCGCTGTCCGGCGACGTGACGAACACGGTGACCGTGATCAGCGACCGCCTCAACGGCGAGACCTCGGCGGAGAAAACCACCGACGCCGTCATCGCTCTGAGTCCCGGGACGTTCCAGATCTCCGTGAACAAAAGGGTCAATGACGGCGCGAGTCATGTCGCCACGGCCGGAGACCTCGTGCCCTGGGACCTGTCGTTCACCAACACCGGTTCCGGCTATCTCACGATCGACGAACTCCGCGATCTGCTCCCGACGTACCTCGTGTATCTCGGTGACGCTCCGGTCTACACCGCCGATCCCGACGGGCTGCTGCCGGAGCCGGACAGCCTGGTCCCTGACGGTCAGGAACTCGTGTTCAGCTGGCCGGACGGGTCTCGCATGGCTCCGGGCGAGACGTTCTCCGTGCGAATCCTGCTGCAGCTCCAGCCCGGTCTCGGGATCGGGCAGCAGGCCATCAACACGATGACCGTGCACACCGACGAGAACCTGCAGTCGTGCACGAACTCGGTCACCGGCGGTTCGGTCACCGGCGCGTGGGCGGCCGACGACACGACCTGTGGGACGACGGATTACGTCACCCCGGCGAACGCGACGAGCCTGTTCGTCGTGAAGGGTGTGCGGGGCGAGCGCCAGGGCGCGATCTATCCGGGTCGGCCCGATGCGATCTGCCAGCAGAACCTCGTGGTCACGGGCGGCGCGTACTTCCGCTCCCCGTGTGCGGCCAACAGCGAGATCGGCGGGACCGACAGCTGGGTGCTGCGTGCCCAGAACGGCGGCACCAGCGAGATGGCCGAGATGGTCCTGTTCGACCAGCTGCCCGTCGCCGGGGATCGTTCGCTCATCTCCGGCGCGAGCCGTGGGTCGGCATACCGCCCGCAGATGCTCGACGACCTGGCGATCAACGCGCCGGCCGGGACCAGGACCGTGATCGAGGTCACCTCCTCGACCGGCGTGTGCACCGGCACGTGGGGCAACCTCGTCAACCAGGTGCCGTGCGCTCAGAACGGAGAGGTCTGGACGGCAGCCGACGCGGACACCGACTGGTCGAGCGTCTCCGGCATCCGCGTGAGCCTGGACTTCCGTACCACGAATGCCGGCGCGCTGACCCCTGGACAGTTCGTGGATGTGACGTACAGCAGTACCAACGTCGTCGCCTCGGCGGACAACCCGACCGGAGCGCCCTCTGCGGTTCCCGCGTCGGATTCCTTCGCGTGGAACCAGTTCGGGGTCAAATTCCGTGACGAGGATGAGACGACCTTCCAGCGCATCGCACCGTCTCGGGTCGGTGTGCACCTGGTGGTCGGCGCCCTTCGTGTCGACAAGCTGATCACGGGCGCGGCCGCGGACTACGCGGCCGACGCATTCCGTGCCGACGTCGTCTGCACGATCGACGGCGTTGAGCTGAACCTGGGTGCGGATGCGGTCGTGACGCTCGACGAAGGCAACGGCTACAGTCGCCGGATCGACGGTGTGCCCTTCGGCGCTTCCTGCACGATCACCGAGCAGGGGGAGATCGGCTCGTACGGAGAGGCGAGCCGCTCGGGTTCGCCCACGACGATCGAGATCACCGAGGTCGCGGATGCCGATGACGAGGTGCCGGCGGATGACGTCGTGCAGTTGGTCAACGACTACGCGTACTCCGGGCTCGCCGTGACGAAGATCGTCGCCACGGACGCGGTGGCGGGAGGCTTCGGTCCGTTCGACTTCACCCTCACGTGCACGAGCACCGCCGGCATCCCGGTCACATTCCCGGGCGGAATCACCGATGTCGCGTTCACGCTCAGCGACGGCGAGACCTACACCGCACCGGCGAACACGATCCCGGCCCGCTCCACGTGTGAGATCACCGAGGTCGGCAGCTCCGCCGCTGATGCGATCACGGTCACCGGCACCGGGGTCACCGACCTTGATGGCGGCGCCGCGGAGGTCGAGGTGGGAACGACGCCCGCCGAGGTCACGGTCACCAACAGCTATGACACCGGGGTGCTCACGGTCGTGAAGAACGTCGACGGTGAGGGGGCGGCCCTGTACGGTGCCGGTCCGTTCACCTTCACGGCGGTGTGCACGTACCGGGGGCAGGAGATCCTCGATCTCGAGTTCCCACTCGAGGCGAACAGCCAGCGCACCTTCGGACCGTACCCGACGAGCACCTCGTGCGTCGTTGAGGAGACGTTCTCCGCGGGCGCGACGCGTGCCTCGCTCGACCCGAGTGATGGAACGGTCGTCCTCGGCGAGGGCGTAGACCCCGCCTGGACGGTCACGGCGACGAACTCCTTCGACCTCACCTCGATCGTGGTGACGAAGGAGCGTATCGGCGACCTGGATGCCGAGGGGGCGGACGGCACCTTCACGGTGGAACTCGCCTGCACGATCCCCGCCTTCCGGAACGATGCTCTGATCGCCATTCCCGGAGGGGCCGTGCGCGAGCTCAGCGCCGCCGGGGGATACACGACGACCTACGATTCGCTCCCCGTCGGTGCATCGTGCGGGATCACGGAGACGGATGCGGGAACCGCAGTGCGTACGGCCATCACCGTGACGACGTCGACGGATGCGGCGCGGACGGCCGCCGGGACGGAGACATATGTCGACCTGGCCGGCGCGACCGCGGCGGCCGAGGTCACGATCACGAATGAGTTCGTCAAGGATCTGCCGCAGACCGGCTTCGCGGGTGGCCCGTGGGCCTGGTCGGCGATGCTCCTGCTGCTCGGTGGGGGAGCGCTCCTGCTGGTTCGCGGTGTGCGTCGTCGGAACGGTGTGCCGTCGGAGTGACGACACCGTCCTGACCGAGATCATCGGGGTGGGGTGCATCACGCATCCCACCCCGACACCGGATTGAGTTGTGGCGTTCTCGCAGCCTGTCCGACTAGAATGGGCTGAGCCGCCTGGGGATCTTGCGGCCTGGTACGCCGAAGGGGTTCGACGTACCGAAACTGCTCGACGAACGTCGGGCACAAAACTGGGGAATTGATTTTGGGGATCATCGTGCGTTGCGCGCCGTCTGTGCGCCGCCTCTCGACCCCGCCCGCGCGGCGGGTTCTCCGTCGCGCCCTCGAACGAGGATCCTGGCGTCCCTTCACGCCGGATTCCTCGCGTTCGGTGTGCCCCCTCGCACTGAACGCCCTCCCCAAGCGGGGCGAGGCATGGGGATGCCTCGCCCCGCTATCTCCTGCGATCTGACCTGATCGACGCCCTCGCGCGCGGGCATTCCCGAAGCGCGACACGCCCGGGTTTGCGCAAGTGAAATCAGGCATGGCAGAATAGACAGGTTCGACATTTCGGCGCGCTGTGCGTGTGCCGGATCACTGCCAGGGCAGTGCATAGACGGCGTCTCCTCCGGGAGGCTGCAGGGTTCTAGGCCGCGGGTAGCAGAACACAACCCCGACACCCTCATGATGAGGGCTCCGCCATGTGCGGCAGGCGTCGGCATCCTGCTCGTCGAGAGGCGTGCGGGCTGAAACAAGAACAGTGGTGCAGCAGATCGACTCGCGAGAGCCGTTCGAGTGCCGAGGCGCGAACAGCGCCGACGTGCGTCCAATGCCCCTGAGCCACCCGGATCAGGTCGGTAAGACGCTTAAAGAGAGTGAGCAGACAATGGCGGGACAGAAAATCCGCATTCGCCTGAAGTCGTATGACCACGAGGTCATCGACTCGTCGGCACGCAAGATCGTCGACACCGTGACCCGTGCGGGCGCGACCGTCGTCGGCCCCGTGCCGCTTCCGACCGAGAAGAACGTCGTGTGCGTCATCCGGTCGCCCCACAAGTACAAGGACAGCCGCGAGCACTTCGAGATGCGCACCCACAAGCGTCTGATCGACATCGTCGACCCGACGCCCAAGGCCGTCGACTCGCTGATGCGTCTCGACCTGCCTGCCGATGTCAACATCGAGATCAAGCTCTGAGGTCCGACATGGCTGACATCAACGCAAAGATTTCCAAGGGAATGCTGGGCACGAAGCTCGGCATGACCCAGGTGTGGAACGAGAGCGGCAAGCTCATCCCCGTCACCGTCATCGAACTCGCACCCAACGTGGTCACGCAGGTTCGTACGCCCGAGAAGGACGGCTACAACGCCGTGCAGATCGCGTACGGCCAGATCGACCCCCGCAAGGTGAACAAGCCCCTCTCGGCTCACTTCGAGGCCGCTGGCGTCACGCCGCGTCGCCACGTCACCGAGATCCGCACCGCGGACGCTGCTGACTACTCACTCGGTCAGGAGCTCACGGTCGACGGCACGTTCGACGCCGGACAGCTCGTCGACGTCGTCGGCACGAGCAAGGGCAAGGGCTTCGCCGGTGTCATGAAGCGTCACAACTTCAAGGGCGTCTCGGCATCGCACGGTTCGCACCGCAACCACCGCAAGCCCGGCTCCATCGGCGCATCGTCGACCCCGAGCCGCGTCTTCAAGGGCATGCGCATGGCCGGCCGTATGGGTGGCGAGCGCGTGACCGTCCTCAACCTCACGGTGCACGCCATCGACATCGAGAAGGGTCTGCTGCTCGTCAAGGGCGCTGTCCCCGGTGCTCGTGGCCGCATCGTCTATGTCCGCAACGCAGTGAAGGGTGCCTGAACATGGCTGACTCCACTCTCGCGCTCGACGTCCTCAAGGCAGACGGCAAGAAGGCTGGCTCGATCGAGCTGCCCGCCGCTCTGTTCGACGCCAAGACGAACATCCCGCTCATCCACCAGGTCGTCGTCGCGCAGCTCGCGGCGGCTCGCCAGGGCACGCACTCGACCAAGCGTCGTGGCGAGGTCTCCGGTGCCGGCCGCAAGCCCTTCAAGCAGAAGGGCACGGGTAACGCCCGTCAGGGTTCCATCCGCGCGCCGCACATGACCGGTGGTGGCATCGTCCACGGACCGAAGCCGCGTGACTACTCGCAGCGCACCCCCAAGAAGATGATCGCCGCCGCCCTCCTGGGCGCGCTCAGCGACCGCTTCCGCGGTGACCGCATCCACGCGATCGAGTCCTTCGGCATCGACGGTGCGCCTTCGACGAAGACCGCGGTGAACTTCCTCACCAACGTCGTCTCGTCGAAGAACGTGCTCGTGGTGACCGAGCGGGGCGACGACGTGACGCTGAAGAGCATCCGCAACCTGTCGAACCTGCACGTGCTGACGTTCGACCAGCTCAACGCCTACGACGTGCTCGTCTCCGACGACATCGTCTTCACCCAGGCCGCGCTCGAGGGCTTCATCGCCTCCAAGTCCGGCGCCAACCAGGAGGTCTCCGCATGAGCGAGCAGGCATCTGTTCTCCAGACGGCCCTGAACAAGGACCCGCGCGACATCATCCTGAAGCCGGTCGTGTCCGAGAAGAGCTACGGGCTCATCGATGAAGGCAAGTACACCTTCCTCGTCGACCCGCGCGCTTCGAAGACCGAGATCAAGCTCGCCATCGAGAAGATCTTCGGCGTCAAGGTCGCAGGGGTCAACACCCTCAACCGCGTGGGCAAGGCCCGCCGCACCCGCTTCGGCACCGGCAAGCGCAAGGACACCAAGCGCGCCATCGTCACCCTGAAGTCGGGCACCATCGACATCTTCACGGCAATCGGCTGATCCGGGGGATAAGGACAATAATGGCTATTCGCAAGTACAAGCCCACGACCCCGGGCCGTCGCGGCTCCTCGGTGGCTGACTTCGCCGAGATCACCCGATCGACGCCGGAGAAGTCGCTGCTGCGCCCGCTCTCGAAGACCGGTGGTCGTAACAACCAGGGCCGTATCACGACCCGTCACATCGGTGGTGGCCACAAGCGCCAGTACCGCGTCATCGACTTCCGTCGCAATGACAAGGACGGCGTCGACGCTCGGGTCGCTCACATCGAGTACGACCCCAACCGCACCGCGCGCATCGCGCTCCTGCACTACTTCGACGGAGAGAAGCGCTACATCCTCGCTCCGGCGAAGCTGAAGCAGGGCGACGTCATCGAGTCGGGTGCCGGGGCTGACATCAAGCCGGGAAACAACCTCCCGCTGAAGAACATCCCGACGGGTACCGTCATCCACGCGATCGAGCTCCGTCCCGGTGGCGGCGCGAAGATGGCACGTTCGGCCGGTGCATCCGTCCGTCTCGTCGCCAAGGATGGCAACTTCGCCCAGCTGCGTCTGCCCTCGGGCGAGATCCGCAACGTCGATGCGCGCTGCCGCGCGACCATCGGCGAGGTCGGCAACGCCGAGCAGTCGAACATCAACTGGGGTAAGGCCGGCCGCATGCGCTGGAAGGGCGTCCGCCCGACCGTCCGTGGTGTCGCCATGAACCCGGTCGATCACCCGCACGGTGGTGGTGAGGGTAAGACCTCTGGTGGTCGTCACCCCGTCTCCCCCTGGGGCCAGGCTGAGGGTCGCACCCGTCACGCCAACAAGGAAAGCGACAAGTACATCGTGCGTCGTCGTAACGCCGGCAAGAAGCGTAAGTAGGAGTAAGAGAAGATGCCTCGCAGTCTTAAGAAGGGCCCCTTCGTCGATGACCACCTGCTTCGCAAGGTGATTGTCCAGAACGAAGCCGGCACCAAGAACGTCATCAAGACCTGGTCCCGCCGGTCCATGATCATCCCGGCCATGCTGGGTCACACGATCGCGGTCCACGACGGTCGCAAGCACATCCCCGTGTTTGTGTCCGAGACCATGGTCGGCCACAAGTTGGGCGAGTTCGCGCCCACCCGCACCTTCCGCGGCCACGAGAAGGACGACAAGAAGGGGCGGCGCCGCTAATGGTCGAATCGATCGCACGCGTGAAGCACATTCGCGTGACCCCGCAGAAGGCTCGTCGTGTCGTCGCGCTCATCAAGGGCAAGCAGGCTCTCGAGGCCCTCGCCATCCTGAAGTTCGCAGCGCAGAGCGCCAGCGAGCCGATCTACAAGCTTGTCGCGTCGGCCATGGCCAACGCACAGGTGAAGGCGGATCGCGACGGAGAGTTCTTCGACGAGCAGGACCTGTACGTGGCGAACGCCTACGTCGACGAGGGCACGACGCTCAAGCGTTTCCAGCCCCGTGCACAGGGTCGCGCTTTCCAGATCAAGAAGCGCACGAGCCACATCACGGTCGTGCTCTCGACGCCTGAGGCAGCCCCGGCCGCCGCGGGCGACAGCAACAAGAAGGCGAGCAAGTAATGGGACAGAAGGTAAACCCGTACGGCTTCCGCCTCGGAATCACCACCGACCACGTGTCGCGCTGGTTCTCGGACTCGACGAAGAAGGGTCAGCGTTACGCCGACTACGTCGCCGAGGACATCAAGATCCGTCGCCTGCTGCAGACGCAGCTGGACCGAGCCGGTGTCTCGAACATCGAGATCGAGCGCACCCGCGACCGTGTCCGCGTCGACATCCACACCGCCCGTCCGGGCATCGTGATCGGTCGTCGTGGTGCTGAGGCCGAGCGTATCCGTGGCGACCTCGAGAAGCTCTCGGGCAAGCAGATCCAGCTGAACATCCTCGAGGTCAAGAACCCCGAGGCTGACGCTCAGCTCGTCGCACAGGGCATCGCCGAGCAGCTCTCTGCTCGCGTGGCGTTCCGTCGTGCGATGCGCAAGGGTCTCCAGGGCGCGCAGCGCGCTGGTGCCAAGGGCATCCGCATCCAGGTCTCCGGCCGCCTCGGCGGCGCCGAGATGAGCCGCTCGGAGTTCTACCGCGAAGGCCGTGTGCCGCTGCACACGCTCCGCGCGAACATCGACTACGGCTTCTACGAGGCCAAGACGACCTTCGGCCGCATCGGTGTGAAGGTCTGGATCTACAAGGGTGACCTGACGGCCAAGGAGCTCGCTCGCGAGCAGGCCAACGCACCCAAGTCCCGTCGTGACGACCGTGGTGGCGACCGCCGCCGCGCGCCGCGCAACGAGGCACCTGTCGCAGAAGGAGCGTCGGCATAATGCTCATCCCTCGTAAGGTCAAGTTCCGCAAGCAGCACCACCCGGGTCGCTCGGGTCAGGCTACCGGCGGCACGAAGGTCTCCTTCGGTGACTACGGCATCCAGGCCCTGACGCCTGCCTACGTGACGAACCGTCAGATCGAGTCCGCTCGTATCGCGGTCACGCGTCACATCAAGCGTGGCGGCAAGGTGTGGATCAACATCTACCCGGACCGCCCGCTCACGAAGAAGCCTGCGGAAACCCGCATGGGTTCCGGTAAGGGTTCGCCCGAGTGGTGGGTCGCCAACGTCAAGCCGGGTCGCGTCCTCTTCGAGGTCGGCGGCGTGAGCGAGGAACTCGCCCGCGAAGCACTGACCCGAGCAATTCACAAGCTGCCGTTGAAGGCACGCATCATCAAGCGCGAGGAGGGCGACGCGTAATGGCGATCGGCACCAAGGAGCTCGCTCCTACAGAGCTCGACACGTTCGAAGACCAGCGCCTCGTCGAGGAGCTGCGTAAGGCCAAGGAGGAGCTGTTCAACCTCCGTTTCCAGTCGGCCACCGGCCAGCTGGAGAGCCACGGCCGCATCCGCGCCGTCAAGCGCGACATCGCGCGTCTCTACACCGTGATCCGCGAACGCGAGCTGGGCATCCGTGCGACGCCCGCTCCGGTCGAGGTTCCGGCGAAGAAGGCGTCCAAGTCGAAGGCGAAGAAGGCGGATGCCGCCGACGACGCCGTGAAGGAAGAGGCTGAGTGATGGCCACCAAGAAGGAAGCCGCCGTCGAGGCTGAGCACGCTGCTCACGATGTGCGCGATGCGGATGCCCGTGGGTACCGCAAGTCGCGTCGTGGCTACGTCGTCAGCGACAAGATGGACAAGACCATCGTGGTCGAGGTCGAGGACCGCGTGAAGCACCCGCTTTACGGCAAGGTCATCCGCCGCACCTCGAAGGTCAAGGCGCACGATGAGGCGAACACCGCCGGCATCGGCGACCTGGTCCTGATCAACGAGACCCGCCCGCTCAGCGCCACGAAGCGCTGGCGCCTGGTGGAGATTCTGGAGAAGGCCAAGTGATTCAGCAGGAATCCCGACTCAAGGTTGCCGACAACACCGGCGCCAAGGAGCTGCTCACCATCCGCGTGCTCGGTGGCTCGAAGCGTCGTTACGCCGGCCTCGGTGACACCATCGTCGCAACCGTCAAGGACGCGATCCCCGGTGGCAACGTCAAGAAGGGTGATGTCGTCAAGGCGGTCATCGTCCGCACCAAGAAGGAGGTCCGTCGTCCGGACGGCTCCTACATCAAGTTCGACGAGAACGCCGCCGTCATCCTGAAGAACGACGGGGAGCCCCGCGGCACCCGTATCTTCGGACCGGTCGGTCGTGAGCTTCGTGACAAGAAGTTCATGAAGATCGTCTCGCTGGCGCCGGAGGTCATCTAATCATGGCGAAGATCAAGAAGGGTGACCTGGTTCAGGTCATCACCGGAGCCACGCAGGAGCGTGGCGGAGACCGCGGTAAGCAGGGCAAGGTCCTCGAGATCCTGGCCGAGAAGAACCGCGTCATCGTCGAGGGCGTGAACTACGTCACCAAGCACACCCGCGTCGGACAGACGCAGCGTGGCACCAAGACGGGCGGCCTCGAGACTGTCGAGGCCTCCATCCACATTTCGAACGTCGCCGTCGTCGACCCTTCGACCAAGAAGCCGACCAAGGTCGGCCACCGGGTCGAGGAGCAGGTCAAGGACGGCGTGAAGCGCAACGTCCGCGTGCGTTTCGCGAAGAAGTCAGGTAAGGACCTCTGATGGCAGCTACTGACGCTGCGGAGGCTGTCAAGGTGCAGCCCCGCCTGAAGGCGAAGTACAACTCCGAGATCAAGAAGGCTCTGCAGGAGGAGTTCGGTTACGCGAACGTCATGCAGACCCCCGGACTGGTCAAGGTCGTCGTGAACACCGGTGTCGGCGAGGCAGCTCGCGACAGCAAGGTGATCGACGGCGCGATCGACGATCTCACCAAGATCACCGGTCAGAAGCCGCTCGTCACGAAGGCTCGCAAGTCGATCGCGCAGTTCAAGCTGCGCGAGGGACAGGCCATCGGCGCGCACGTGACCCTTCGTGGTGACCGCGCGTGGGAGTTCCTGGACCGCCTCGTCTCGCTCGCACTGCCCCGTATCCGCGACTTCCGCGGTCTCTCGGGCAAGCAGTTCGACGGGAACGGCAACTACACCTTCGGTCTCCAGGAGCAGAGCGTGTTCCACGAGATCGATCAGGACAAGATCGACCGGGTTCGCGGTTTCGACATCACTGTCGTCACCACCGCGAAGACGGATGACGAGGGTCGGGCACTGCTCCGTCACCTCGGCTTCCCGTTCCGCTCGGAAGACGCACAGGCGTGACGTCTCGACAGGCTCGGCGGCCCTCGGCGGCCGAGCCTGTCGAAGCACTCGCCTGAGTGCACGTACAATTGAAGATTGCGTGCTCATCGCAGGCCGTCTGTCGTGTAACGGCAGCCGGAACCTCATGAACAAAGGAACAACACAATGACAATGACAGACCCGGTCGCAGATCTGCTGACCCGTCTGCGTAACGCGAACTCGGCGCACCACGACTCCGTGACCCTGCCGTCGAGCAAGCTCAAGACGCACATCGCCGACATCCTCCAGCGTGAGGGTTACATCGCCGGTTGGGAGACTTCTGACGCTCGCGTCGGCAAGAACCTCACGCTGACGCTGAAGTACGGCCCGAACCGTGAGCGCTCCATCGCAGGCATCAAGCGTGTCTCGAAGCCCGGCCTCCGCGTCTACGCGAAGTCCACCGAGCTCCCCACGGTCCTCGGCGGCCTCGGCGTGGCCATCCTGTCCACCTCCTCCGGTCTTCTCACCGACCGTCAGGCAGAGCAGAAGGGCGTGGGCGGAGAAGTCATCGCCTACGTGTGGTAATCGAACATGTCGCGTATTGGACGACTTCCCATCGACGTGCCTGCGGGCGTCACCATTTCGGTTGACGGCCGTGAGGTCGCGGTGAAGGGCCCCAAGGGTGAGCTCACGCTCACGCTGGCCAACCCCATCGAGGTCTCGGTCGAGGAGAACCAGGTTCTGGTCTCCCGTCCGGACGACGAGCGCGAGTCCCGGTCGCTTCACGGCCTGACCCGCACGCTCATCAACAACAACATCATCGGCGTGACCCAGGGCTACACCAAGGGTCTCGAGGTCGTCGGAACCGGTTACCGCGTGGCTCAGAAGGGCAGCTCGGTCGAGTTCGCCCTGGGCTTCTCGCACCCGGTCCTGATCGATCCTCCCGCCGGGATCACGTTCACGGTCGAGGGCACGAACAAGCTCACCGTCAGCGGGATCGACAAGCAGGCTGTCGGCGAGGCAGCTGCAAACATCCGCAAGATCCGCAAGCCCGAGCCGTACAAGGGCAAGGGTGTTCGCTACGCCGGCGAGGTCGTGCGTCGCAAGGCCGGAAAGAGTGGTAAGTAACCATGGCTCTCAAGTCAAAGTCTGACGCCCGCGCGCGTCGTCACGCCCGCCTTCGCAAGAAGGTCGTCGGCACCGAGGTGCGCCCGCGCCTCGTCGTCAACCGTTCGGCTCGCCACGTCTTCGTGCAGCTCGTCGACGACAGCAAGGGTCACACCGTGGCGTCGGCATCGACGCTCGAGACCGACCTGCGTTCGCTCGAGGGTGACAAGACCGCCAAGGCCCGCAAGGTCGGCGAGCTTCTCGCCGAGCGCGCGAAGGCTGCCGGCGTTTCCGAGGCAGTGTTCGACCGTGGTGGCAACCGCTACGCCGGCCGTGTCGCAGCCATCGCCGATGGCGCCCGTGAAGGGGGGCTGGCACTGTGAGTGACAACAAGGAGAACGAAGTGACCGAAACGGCTGCTGCCGCTCCCGAGACGGCTGCTGTCGTCTCTGAGACGGCCGCCGGTACGACCCAGGCCGAGCCTGCTCGCGAAGGCCGCCGCGGTGGCGGTGGCGGTCGCGATCGCAACCAGGGTGGCGGCCGTGACCGCAACTCGCGTGACCGTGGGGACAACCAGTTCCTCGAGCGCGTCGTGACCATCAACCGCGTCTCCAAGGTCGTCAAGGGTGGTCGTCGCTTCAGCTTCACCGCTCTCGTGGTCGTCGGTGACGGCAACGGTCTGGTCGGTGTCGGCTACGGCAAGGCCCGCGAGGTCCCTCTGGCGATCTCGAAGGGTGTCGAAGAGGCCAAGCGCAACTTCTTCCGCGTTCCGCGCGTCGGCGTCACCATCCCGCACCCCGTGCAGGGTGAGGCCGCTGCCGGCGTCGTGCTGCTGCGTCCCGCATCGGGCGGTACCGGTGTTATCGCCGGTGGTCCGGTTCGCGCCGTGCTCGAGTGCGCCGGTATCCACGACGTGCTGTCGAAGTCGCTCGGCTCGTCGAACACGATCAACATCGTGCACGCGACCGTCGCTGCCCTGAAGCAGCTCGAGGAGCCCCGTGCGGTCGCCGCACGTCGTGGCCTCGAGTTCGACCAGGTGGCACCGGCGCGTCTCGTTCGTGCGGAGGCTGACGCCATCGCCGCACAGAAGGTAGGTGCCTGATGGCTTCGCGCCTCAAGGTCACGCAGATCAAGTCCAAGGTGAGCGAGAAGCAGAACCAGCGTGACACGCTGCGCAGCCTCGGTCTCAAGCGAATCGGCGACAGCACCGTTCGCCCCGACGACGCGCAGAACCGCGGGTACGTCAAGACCGTCGCACACCTCGTCAAGGTTGAGGAGATTGACTAATGGCTGAGAAGAACGAAGCCGTCGAGGCCGAGAAGGCCCCGAAGAAGGCAGCGGCTCCCAAGGCTGCCGCCGAGAAGAAGCCCGCAGCGAAGAAGGCGCCGGCCAAGGCCGCCGCGTCCGACGCCAAGGCTGAGGCTCCCGCCAAGAAGCCCGCCGCCAAGAAGGCTGCGCCGAAGAAGGATGCTCCGGCATCCCGCCCCGGCGTGCTGAAGGTGCACCACCTGCGTCCGGTTCCCGGCGCCAACACCGCGAAGACCCGTGTCGGTCGCGGTGAGGGCTCCAAGGGTAAGACCGCTGGTCGTGGAACCAAGGGCACCAAGGCGCGCAACACCGTTCGCGTCGGCTTCGAGGGTGGGCAGATGCCTCTGCACATGCGCACCCCGAAGCTGCGCGGGTTCAAGAACCCGTTCCGCGTGGAGTACCAGGTCGTGAACCTGGAGAAGCTCGCGGAGCTGTACCCGAAGGGTGGCGATGTCACCATCGGCGACCTGGTCGCCAAGGGTGCCGTTCGCAAGAACGAGAAGGTCAAGGTTCTCGGAAACGGCGACATCGCCGTGAAGCTCACCGTTTCGGTCGACAAGGTCTCGGGTTCTGCCGAGCAGAAGATCGTTGCTGCGGGCGGATCCGTCAAGTAACCACTACGCAAGAGGGGCCGGAGATTCTCCGGCCCCTCTTGTGGTTAGTCTCCCCGGCTCGTCCGGGTAGGTTACCCTGGTCTTTCAGCCGTCCTTCGGGATCTGGCAACCCTTTCAGGAGGAACGTTCTTGTTTAGCGCCATCGCGCGGATCTTCCGCACGCCCGACCTGCGTCGGAAGATCGGTTTCACTCTGGCGATCGTCGCCATCTACCGGCTGGGCTCCAACGTCCCTGCTCCGTTCGTGAATTTCCCGAACGTCGAGGAGTGCCTCGCCCAGAACTCCGGCGCGGACGGCCTGCTCGGGTTGGTCAACCTCTTCTCCGGCGGTGCGCTCCTGCAGCTGTCGATCTTCGCCCTCGGCGTCATGCCGTACATCACGGCGACGATCATCACGCAGCTGCTCCGCGTCGTCATCCCGCACTTCGAGGCGCTGCACAAGGAAGGTCAGGCCGGCCAGGCCCGCCTGACCCAGTACACGCGTTACCTCACGATCGCGCTGGCCCTCCTGCAGTCCACGACCCTCGTTACCGTCGCACGCAGCGGACAGCTCTTCGGTGCGTCCGACCTGGCCGCCTGCAACAACCTGCTGACCAACGACGTGTGGTGGGCACAGCTGCTCATCATCATGGCGATGACGGCCGGTACCGGACTCATCATGTGGTTCGCCGAGCTCGTCACCGAGCGCGGCATCGGCAACGGAATGTCGCTCCTCATCTTCACGTCGATCTCCGCCACCTTCCCCGGTGCCATGTGGATGATCTGGGAGAGCAAGGGCTTCGAGACCTTCCTCCTGGTACTCCTCGTGGGAATCATCGTGATGGGCCTCGTCGTGTTCGTCGAGCAGTCCCAGCGGCGCATCCCTGTGCAGTACGCCAAGCGCATGGTCGGTCGCCGCACCTACGGCGGGACGAACACGTACATCCCGATCAAGGTGAACATGGCGGGTGTGATCCCCGTGATCTTCGCGTCGTCGCTGCTGTACATCCCTGCGCTGATCGCGCAGTTCAACACCCCGCAGGACGGCTCCACGCCGGCCGCCTGGGTCACCTGGATCAGCACGTACTTCACCACGGGCAACCACCCGATCTACATGGCGGCGTACTTCCTGCTGATCATCGGCTTCACCTACTTCTACGTGGCCATCACGTTCAACCCGGTCGAGGTCGCCGACAACATGAAGAAGTACGGCGGGTTCATCCCGGGCATCCGTGCCGGGCGCCCCACCGCCGAGTACCTCGACTACGTGCTCACCCGCATCACGCTCCCCGGTTCCATCTACCTGGGTCTCATCGCGCTGATCCCGCTCATCGCCCTCGCCACGGTCGGCGCCAACCAGAACTTCCCGTTCGGTGGCGCGTCGATCCTCATCATCGTGGGTGTCGGTCTCGAGACGGTCAAGCAGATCGACGCGCAGCTGCAGCAGCGCCACTACGAAGGGCTTCTTCGATGACAGCATCCGCACGGCTCCTGATCGTCGGCCCGCAGGGCTCCGGCAAGGGCACGCAGGGTGTGCGCATCGCCGAGTCGTACGGCATTCCCGTGGTCTCCACGGGAGACATCTTCCGCGCGAACATCAAGGAGGGGACGCCGCTCGGCCAGCAGGTCACGGCGATCCTCGACAAGGGCGACCTCGTGCCGGACGAGCTGACGAGCGAGATCGTGCGCGATCGACTGTCGCAGGATGACGCCGCGAACGGCTTCCTCCTCGACGGGTACCCGCGCAACACCGCACAGGTCGGCCACCTCGAGGCTTTCCTGGCCGAGCGTGGCGAGTCGCTCGACGCCGTCATCCTGCTCGACGTGCCCCGTGAGGAGAGTCTCTCGAGGCTCACCCTCCGTGCCACGGAGCAGGGACGGTCGGATGACACCCCCGAGGCCATCGGGCACCGTCTCGACATCTACGAGCGCGAGACGGCTCCGATCATCGAGGTCTACGGCGCCAAGGGCATCGTCGACCGCATCGACGGTGTCGGCTCCCTCGAAGAGATCACCGATCGCGTGTTCGCCGCCCTGACCGCTCGCGGTCTGCGGCTCGCGGCCTGAGCGACCGGAGATGTTCCGCCGCTCGATCTACAAGACCCCGGCTCAACTGCGAGCCATGGTCGAGCCCGGCCTCATCACGGCGGCGGCATTGGATGCCGTGCGCCCACTGATCCGTGCCGGTGTGACCACGCTGGCGCTCGATGAGGCTGCGAACCGCACGATCCTCGAGCGTGGCGCCGAGTCGAACTTCCAACTCGTTCGCGGCTACAGCCACACGATCTGCGTATCGGTGAATGATCAGGTGGTTCACGGCATCCCCGGCGATCGGGTGCTGCAGCCCGGTGACATCGTGTCCGTCGACTGCGGCGCGCAGTTCGAGGGATGGAACGGCGACAGCGCCGTGACCTTCGTGGTGCCGGATCCGGAGCGCGACGAGCTCGTCGCCCGCCGTGAGGAGCTCTCCCGAGTGACCGAGGGATCCATGTGGGCCGGCATCGCGGCCATGGCGTCGGTCTCGCACATCGGTGAGATCGGTGCGGCGATCCAGGCGTACATCGAGGCCCAGGGGACGTCGGTCGTGTCGGGGGAGACCTACGGCATCCTCCGGGAGTACGTGGGGCACGGCATCGGCCGCAAGATGCACGAGGCGCCGAGCGTGTTCAACTACCGCACGCCCGACCCCGGCCCGGAGGTCAAGCCCGGTCTGGTGCTCGCGATCGAGCCCATGGTCACGGCCGGTGGTGAAGCGACCTATGTCGAGGACGACGAGTGGACCGTCACGACGGTCGACGGCTCCGACGGATCGCACTGGGAGCACAGCGTGGCCCGGCACGACGGCGGCATCTGGGTGCTGACCGCGGCGGATGGCGGTGTAGAGGGGCTCGCTCCGTTCGGCGTCGTGCCCGTCCCACTCGCCTGACGCGCTTCATCCACGAGACTCCACATCGTCGGCGAGAAACCACTCTGCGCGCGAGACGACGCATCAGGCATGCTGTCTCATGGCGTTCGTGGTTTCTCGCGCGGATTGTGGCGCAGGGACGCGAGCATCTGCGACTGCGCCGGGCGTACGAGCGGAACGCCGGCGGCACGCAGCGCGCGACACAGCGGCTCGACCTGCCACGCATCGCGCAGTTCCCACCGCGCGAACGGATGCCCATGCCGGCGCAGCCGATCCTCACGGCGCTTCTCGTCTCTGAGCGCTCGAGCCGCGGCATCCGGGTCGGTAAGACCGTACTTCTGCCATCCGTCCGCCTCGCCGATCGCGCGTCGGGTGGGGAAGAGGAAGTCGACGCGGTCCAGTGCCCCGTCGTAGCGGAACTCGGACTGGAGTTCGGGTCGCTCGAAACCGCTCCATGAGATCACCGCACGGCTGATGCTCTCGGCCGGCGACTCGGATCGCTTGTCACTTTCGCCCAGGGCCCAGCGAAGGCGCCGCCGCCCGCGATCATCCACACGCGCGAGTGAATGATCCCAGAGGCGCTCCATCGAGAGCGTGCCGCCCTGCACCGGAGAGATCGCGCTGTCGACGAGCGCGAGCGCGTGCGCGGGAGGGAGCAGGCGGGCCAGGTCGGTGACGGTGTCGAGCGCACTCGACAAGAGTGTGTGACCGACGCGCACCACCGTGCGTGCGTCGACGCTGGTGTGCACGCAGACGTCACCGAACCGTCGGCTGGTTGCACGTTCCGGATCGTGGACGTGGATGTCCCGCGGCTCCCCGAACAACGGCAGACCATGCAGCACCGCCGCGGACTCGAGGCACAGGATCGCGTCGGGATGCCGCTGCACGAACGCGTGGACCCGCACCGCGTAACGTCGCCACGGCGGCAGCGCCAGGTAGCCCGCCCGTTCGACATGGATGCCGCGACGCAACCGCATCCACCGGGCACCCGTCACACGGATGCCGAGAAGTCGGGCCTCGCTTGCGACGATGAGCGGGAGCGGGGAAGCGAGTACGGCGCGGTCGGAGAGGGAGAGCATGCGACGATTCTGCGACGCGCTGGCGGCCCCATTCGTCGACCGGCCCAGCATCGGCGAACACCCGGTGCGCACGACCGGTTGTGCAGGAGGAGTCAGTCCGCCACGAGAAACTTCCCCGTCACGAGAAGCATCCCCCGTTGCGAGAACCACCGTGGGCGGGTGTGTCTCGCGACGGAAGGTGATTCTCGCGGCGGGAAGTGCGTCACGGAGGGGCGCCGCTCACACGAACCGCATAGGCTGATGAAGGAAGATCACTAGGTACTTGCGTCTGCATGGATTGCGGCGATACCGAGAGAAACGGAACACAATGGCAGCGGCGAAGAGCAACACCAACTGGTTCGCGATCGGGGTCTCGGCCGCGGTCGTGGTGGTTCTCGTGGTTCTAGGCGGGCTCGTCGTGTTCCTGAACAACCAGGCCACTGCTCCCGGCGTCACCCCGACCGGTGCCACCATCAACAAAGAGACCGGTGCGATCACGGTCGGCAACGGCGATGATGAGATCGGAACATACATCGATTTCATGTGCCCGATCTGCGGCCAGTTCGAGGACGCCTACGGTGAGCAGCTGCAGACCGCTGCAGCAAACGATGAGATCACCCTGAGCATCCACCCGATCGCGATCCTCGATCACCTGTCGCAGAACACCGAGTACTCCTCGCGCGCCGCGAGTGCGATGTACTGTGTCGCCGAAAACGACCCCGATGCGACCGTTCCCTTCATGAACCTCTTGTTCGAGAACCAGCCGGCCGAGAACTCGACCGGTCTGGATGACGCACAGCTCGCCGACTTCGCCTCGCAGGCGGGTTCCGAGAAGGCGGCGGACTGTATCGCCGACGGCACCTACAAGAAGTTCGTCGCCGACATGACGAAGCTGACGCCCCTGGACCCGGATACCGGTCGTATGGGAACCCCCACGGTCACGATCAACGGAGACCGCATCTCCAACGCCGATATCCAGACGGAGTTCGCCAAGATCCTCGGCTGACCTGTCTGCTGAGACCCCGAGTCCGACGGACTCGGGGTCTCAGCATTTGCCGGATCGCCCCAGAGCGTCTAACATAGATCTTTGGTGCTTTGTGCCTTGATTCGGCGTGTCCGGCGGCGCAGCACCACCAACCAATCACCCACCGCAGATCGACCGATCTGCAGAAGCGTCAGCGAGGCTATGGCTAAGAAAGACGGTGTCATCGAGATCGAGGGCGTGATCTCCGAGGCTCTGCCCAACGCGATGTTCCGCGTTGAGCTCAGCAACGGACACAAGGTCCTTGCAACGATCTCCGGCAAGATGCGGCAGAACTACATCCGTATCATCCCCGAGGACCGTGTGGTCGTGGAGCTCAGCCCCTACGACCTGACCCGCGGCCGTATCGTCTACCGCTACCGCTGATCGGTCGAGAAGTAACGGCCTGCCCCTGACGGGGCGGTACGAAGACAGCGAACAGGAAAAATCATGAAGGTCAACCCCAGCGTCAAGCCCATCTGCGATCACTGCAAGGTGATCCGCCGTCACGGCCGCGTCATGGTGATCTGCAAGAGCAACCCGCGTCACAAGCAGCGCCAGGGCTGAACCGCCCCGCTGCGTGAGGCATCGCTCGCGCACATCTCATAACTGAATACACGAACGGCAGGATCAGAACCCGCGGAAGCGGGGGACACCTCGGGCGGAGGCCCGGGCACCGATCCTGTTCCACACCTCCACAACACCCAGGAGAACCGCATGGCACGTCTTGCCGGCGTTGACATCCCGCGCGACAAGCGCGTGGTGATCGCCCTTACCTACATCTACGGCGTCGGCCGTACCCGCTCGGTCGAGATCCTCAAGGCGACGGATATCGACGAGAGCATCCGCGTGAAGGACCTGAGCGACGAGCAGCTCATCGCCCTCCGCGATCACATCGAAGGCACCTACAAGGTGGAGGGTGACCTGCGCCGCGAGGTTGCAGCAGACATCCGCCGCAAGGTCGAGATCGGCTCCTACGAGGGCATCCGCCACCGTCGTGGTCTCCCGGTCCGTGGTCAGCGCACCAAGACCAACGCCCGTACCCGCAAGGGCCCGAAGCGCACCGTCGCAGGCAAGAAGAAGGCCCGCTAAGCGCGGCCTCAGGGACTAGGAGAACACTTTCATGGCTGCACCCAAGGCCGCCGCGCGCAAGCCGCGCCGCAAGGAAAAGAAGAACATCGCGCTGGGCCAGGCCCACATCAAGTCGACGTTCAACAACACGATCGTCTCGATCACCGACCCGACCGGCGCTGTCATCAGCTGGGCATCGTCGGGTGGCGTGGGCTTCAAGGGCTCGCGCAAGTCGACCCCGTACGCCGCAGGTCTGGCCGCAGAGTCGGCCGCCCGTCAGGCGCAGGAGCACGGCGTCAAGAAGGTCGACGTCTTCGTGAAGGGTCCGGGCTCCGGCCGCGAGACCGCGATCCGCTCGCTCCAGGCCGCAGGCCTCGAGGTGGGTTCGATCCAGGACGTCACCCCGCAGGCGCACAACGGTTGCCGCCCGCCGAAGCGTCGCCGCGTCTGATCCGGCTGGTGCGAGGGGTGCTCCGGCATCCCTCGCACGCCCGCGTGCGGGCATCGACCTCCACAACTCAAGACCTCACCCACCACATGTCATATAGCGGACATGTGATCGAAAGGAACACAGAGTGCTTATTGCACAGCGTCCCACACTGACCGAGGAAAAGATCGTCGAGAACCGTAGCCGGTTCATCATCGAGCCTCTGGAGCCCGGCTTCGGTTACACGATCGGCAACGCGCTGCGCCGCAGCCTGCTGTCGTCGATCCCCGGCGCCGCGGTCACCAGCGTTCGCATCGACGGTGTGCTGCACGAGTTCAGCACCATCCCCGGCGTGAAGGAGGATGTCACCGAGATCATCCTCAACATCAAGCAGCTCGTGGTCTCCTCGGAGCGCGACGAGCCCATCACGGCGTACCTGCGCAAGACCGGTGCGGGCGAGGTCACGGCCGCTGACATCTCGGCTCCGGCCGGTGTCGAGGTCCAGAACCCCGAGCTCGTCATCGCGACGCTGAACGACACCGCGAAGTTCGAGCTCGAGCTCACGATCGAGCGTGGCCGTGGCTACGTCTCGGCGACGCAGAACCGCAACGAGTACGCCGAGGCCGGACAGGTTCCGATCGACTCGATCTACTCGCCGGTCCTGAAGGTCAGCTACCGCGTCGAGGCGACTCGTGCCGGTGAGCGCACCGACTTCGACAAGCTCGTGCTCGACGTCGAGACCAAGTCCTCGATCAGCCCCCGCGACGCCGTCGCGTCGGCTGCGAAGACCCTCACCGAGCTGTTCGGTCTCGCGCGCGAGCTGAACGTCGAGGCTGAGGGCATCGAGATCGGCCCGGCACCGGTGGAGGCAGTCAACTCCAGCGAACTGTCGATGCCGATCGAGGACCTCGACCTGTCGGTCCGGTCGTACAACTGCCTCAAGCGTGAAGGCATCAACACTGTTTCGGAGCTCGTCGCCCTCTCGGAGACGCAGCTCATGAACATCCGCAATTTCGGCCAGAAGTCGGTCGACGAGGTGCGCGACAAGCTCATCTCGCTCGGTCTGTCGCTCAAGGATTCGGTGCCCGGTTTCGACGGCGCCCACTTCTACGGCGGCAGCGAAGACGAGTCCTTCTGACCCACCCGGATTGTCAGCTGGCAGAGGCCAGCTGACCCGACCTTTCCTGACCAGGAGTGAGAAATGCCCAAGCCCACTAAGGGTCCCCGCCTCGGAGGCGGCCCCGCACACGAGCGTCTGATGCTTGCCAACCTGGCGGCGTCGCTCTACACGCACAAGTCGATCAAGACGACCGAGACCAAGGCCAAGCGCCTGCGTCCGCTCGCCGAGCGTCTGATCACCTTCGCCAAGCGCGGAGACCTGCACGCCCGTCGTCGCGTTCTCGCGGTCATCGGTGACAAGAGCGTCGTTCACACGCTCTTCGCCGAGATCGCTCCGCTGGTCGCTGACCGTGAGGGCGGCTACACCCGCATCACGAAGGTCGGCAACCGCAAGGGTGACAACGCGCCCATGGCCGTGATCGAGCTCGTTCTCGAGCCCGTCAACCCGAAGCCGAAGTCCGCCAAGAAGGCTGCGAAGGCTGAGAAGCCTGCCGAGGTCGTCGAGGAGGCACCGGTCGAGGAGGCTCCCGAGGCTCCGGCCGAGGAGGCTCCCGTCGAGGAGACCACCGAGGCTCCGGCCGAGGAGAAGTCCGAGTAACGACTCGTCTTCCTGACGAAGCCCGCCATCCCTTCGGGGGTGGCGGGCTTCGTCGTCGGTGCGTCCGCCTCTCAGCGAGCGCGCAGGTCCTTGCGCAGGATCTTCCCCGAGCTCGACTTCGGGATCGCATCGATGAACTCGACCTGCCGCACCTTCTCGTGTGGCGCGACGTGGGCGGCGACGTGGGCGATCACGGCGTCGGCATCGAGGTCCGCCCCCGGCTGCACGACGACGAACGCCTTGGGCACCTCCTGGCCGTCGTCGTCGAGGGCGCCGATGACGGCGGCGTCGGCGATGGACGGATGCTCCAGGAGCACGGCTTCGAGGACAGCCGGCGCGACCTGGTACCCCTTGTACTTGATGAGCTCCTTCAGACGGTCGACGATCCGGAAGATCCCGTCAGGGGTCATCGTCGCCACGTCTCCCGTGTGCAACCATCCGTCGGCGTCGAGCATCTCGGCCGTCGCTTCGGGCCGGTTCAGATAGCCCTGCATGACCTGCGGCCCGCGGATCAGCAGTTCGCCCGGCTCGCTCGCCCCCTCGGTGGGCACGTCGACCTCGGCACCGGATTCGGCGTCGATCAACCGTGCCTCCGTGCCTGCGAGCAGAAGACCGACCGTCGATCGGTCGATGTCGGTGCGGTCGTAGGGGATCGCGTGGGTGACGGGGCTCGTCTCGGTCATGCCGTATCCCTGGCAGACCGTGCATCCCAGGCGCGTGGCGACCGCGGTGGCGAGGGTGCCGTCGAGGGGTGCGGCACCGGAGAAGATGACCTTGACGGCGGAGAGATCGTACTGATCGACGAGCGGATGCTTCGCCAGGGCCACGGCGATCGGAGGTGCGATGAAGACCCAGCTGGTCCGATGCTCCGCGACCACGCGCAGGAACTCCACGAGGTCGAACTTCGGCATCGTCACGAGCGCCGCGCGCTGGCGCAGGGCGAAGTTCAGCAGCACGGTCATGCCGTAGATGTGGAAGAACGGGAGGACTGCGAGCACTCGGTCATCGTCCGCGAGTGAGATCGTGGATCGGCATTGGGTCACGTTCGCGACCAGGTTGCGATGCGTCAGCATGACGCCCTTGGGGCGTCCGGTGGTGCCCGACGAGTAGGGGAGCACCGCGAGATGGGTCGCCGGGTCGAAGGTGACGTCGGGCGCGGCACGCCCCTCGCCCAGCAGTGCGGGCAGAGAAGGATGGCCCTCGACGCCGTCCAGCACGATCAGGTGCTCGGCGTCGATGCCGACCTGTGCGGCGGCCGCGCTGGCTCCCGTCAACAGAGGGGAGACGGTGATCAGCCAGTCCGCGCCGGCGTCGGTGAGCTGGTTCGCGATCTCCTCCGGTGTGTAGAGCGAGTTGATCGTGGTCGCGGTGGCGCCGGCGCGCAGGATGCCGTGGAAGACGGTCGCGAATGCCGGGATGTTCGGGCACAGCACGCCGATGCGCGTTCCGACGCCGACCCCGCGGGCGGCCAGCGCTCCGGCGAAGAGGTCGATCTGGCCGATCAGTTGGCGATACGTGGTGGTGGCGCCGCTCATGCCGTCGATCAGCGCGACGGAATCGAGCCGTTCCTCGTCGAGGTCGCCGAAGAGGAAGTCGTGCACGGAGACAGCGGGGATCTCCAGGTCGGGGAAGGTGCTGCGAACCATGAGATCTCCTTCGATCCGGTCTCGGCCGACGTCATCGTCGGCTGTGCGATCCAGTCTCGCACAACAGGAGATTGCGTCCCAGGGGTGGTACGGGTTCAGAGAGGTCGAGGTTCGCCCGACTCCGCCACGCGATAGCGAGTGCTCGGGCGCCCGTTCGTGGAGTAGTCGAGAGTGCGCGTCGCACGTCCGGAGCCTGCGAGATGCTCGAGGTAGCGGCGGGCGCTGACGCGCGACACCTGCACGTCGTCGCCGATCTCGGTCGCGGACGCATCGGGACGAGCGGTGAGGGCCGTCGTCACGCGCTCGAGGGTCTCGGCGCTCAGCCCCTTGGGCAACCCGAACCGCTCCCGGAACGCGATGATGGCATCGGCCGTCTCCACTCGGCGCACCACGTCGTGCAGCTCGGTGTGATCGCGCAGCAGCAGTGTCGCCTCGACGCCCCGGCCGTCGACCTCGCTCCCGGTGCTCCGTGCCACCAGTACGTGCGGTCCGACGATCACCGGTCGCCCGACCGCCTCGCCCTCCCGCAGCAGCGTCGCAAGCTCCGGTCCGAGCGCGTCGGTGGCGGTGGCGCCGTCGAGCGCGGTCACGTCGACCCCGAGCAGGCGTGCGGCGGCGTCGTTGGCGAGTGTGATCGTGCCCTGAGCGTCGACGGTGATCACCCCTTCGCTCAGACCGTGCAGCGTCGTCTCCTGGTTCTTCACGAGCGCCGCGATCTGATGGGGTTCGAGACGGTAGATGCGACGACGGATGACGGAGGTCACCCAAGCCGACCCGAACACCCCGAGCACGGCGGCGGCGAGCATCGCCGAGATCAACCAGGCGAGGTTCGCCAGGAACTCCGCGTTCAACTCGGACTCGAGGATGCCGACGGATGCGGTGCCGATCACAGCACCCTCGCTGTCGTGGATGGGCACCTTCACCCGCCACGACGTGCCCAGTGTCCCCGTCTGCGTTCCCACATAGATCTGTCCCGACAGCGGCACGGACGGATCGGTCGACACCTTCTTGCCGATGCGGTCGGGGTCGGGGTGCGAGTAGCGGATGCCGTCCTCGTTGGCCACCACGACGTACGCGAGATCCGACGCCTTGCGGATCACCTCCGCGACCGGCTGGATGGCGGCGGAGGGGTCGTCGTCGTCGAAAGCATCGAGGATGGTCGGCAGCTGTGCGACCGATTGGGCGACCGCCTGCATCCGGTCCTTGTAGGCCTCCCGCAGCGCCTGCTCCTGGAAGGCGCCGGCGACGACGCCGGTGGCGAGGGTCACCAGGAACACGATCAGCGCCTGCAGGAGCAGCAGCTGTACACGGAGCGTCATCTTCGAGGCCACACCCCATTCTTGCCCGTGGATCCGGAGGCCGCGAGAGCGGGGCCCGCACGATCGCGACCAATAGTTTCGGAACCGGGAGCAATAGTTTCCGAAGCTTGAGCGGTCTCGAGCGACCTTCCAGGGTGGACGCACAGTACTCGTCGACGCTCAAGGAGGAGCGCACATGAACAACGCACGCATCGGAAGCCTGATCGCCATCGCGACGGTGACGGCCGTGGCACTGACAGGATGCGCGTCAGGCGGCGCATCCGACGACGCAGGAGCAGGTGGGCAGGTGGAGGTCACCGACCTGTCGATCGTGGTCCCCGCCGACCCGGGCGGCGGGTGGGATCAGACCGGCCGCGCCCTGTCGCAACTGCTCACGAAGGACGGCATCGTCGGTTCGGCGCCGGTGACCAACGTCGGCGGAGCGGGCGGGACCGTCGGCCTCGCGCAGCTCGCGAACGAGAGGGACCCCGACACTCTGATGGTGATGGGGCTGGTGATGGTCGGTGCCGTCGAGACCAACGCATCGGCCGTGCGCATCGAGGACATGACGCCCATCGCACGACTCACCGACGAGCCCCTGGTGGTCGTGGTGCCCGCGGAGTCGGACTACAACACCCTGGAAGACCTGGTCGAGGACGTGGTCGACAACGGTCAGGCGGTCACCATCACGGGCGGCTCGGCCGGAGGCGCGGATCACATCCTCGCCGGACTGATGCTCGAGGAAGCCGGACTCGACGGCGCCGAGATCGCCGAGAAGCTCAACTACACACCCAACTCCGGGGGAGGGGAGGCGACCTCGCTGATCCTCGGCGGCAAGGTGGCCGCGGGTATCTCGGGCGTCGGGGAATTCCTCCAGCACATCGAGGCCGGAACTATGAAGGCGCTCGCCGTCTCCTCCGACGAGGCGGTGCCGCAGTTGCCGGACGTGCCCACCATCACGGAGGCGGGGTACGACGTCGTGCTCACCAACTGGCGTGGGGTGATCGCGCCCGGCGACATCGACGACGCCCATCGTGCCGAGCTGGAGCGCATCGTCACGGAACTGCACGAATCGGACTCCTGGGCGGCCGAGTTGGAGACCAGGGGATGGGCGGACGCCTTCCTCACCGGAGCGGAGTTCGACGAGTTCCTGACCGCGAACATCGACGAGGTCACCGCGACGCTGAAGAACATCGGCCTGGTCGGCTGAGATGATCGACGGATCTTCGCGGGAAGGATCCGACGCCGTGCGGGCCGGTATGCGCCGGCCCGCATTCGCCGTCGGCTCGCTTCCCCTCGGTGAACTGGTCTTCGCCGCTCTCATGGTGGCGCTCGGCATCTTCGCGCTGGTGGGCGTGTTCACGATCCATGTCCCCATCGGGTCGCAGGTGGGGCCGACGGTCTTCCCGATCTTCGTCGCGACACTCCTGCTCGGCGCCGCCGTCGCGGTGCTGGTGAGCGTGCTGCGAGGACACCGCGGGGTTCCCGAAGGAGGGGAGGATGTCGATCAGAGCCTCCCCACCGACTGGATCACCCTGCTCAAGATCGTCGCCTTCGTGGTGGCGCATCTCGTGCTGATCGACCTGGTCGGCTGGGCTCCGGCCGCCGCCCTGCTTTTCGGCGGAGTGGCCTGGTCGCTCGGGGCGAAGCGCTGGTGGGTCGCGATCGCTGTCGGCGCCGCGCTCGCTGTGGTGGTGCAGATCGTCTTCGGCGGGCTGCTCGGGCTGTCGTTGCCCTGGGGTCCGGCGCTCGGTTGGTTGGGGAGGATGTTCTGATGGACAGTTGGACTCTGCTCCTCGAGGGATTCGCCACGGCGCTGCAGCCGCAGTACCTCGTCTTCGCGTTCTTCGGAGTGCTGATCGGTACCGCGGTCGGCGTGCTCCCCGGCATCGGTCCGGCCATGACGGTCGCTCTGTTGCTCCCGCTCACCTACACGCTCGACCCCACGGCCGCGCTCATCACGTTCGCGGGGATCTACTACGGGGGGATGTACGGCGGTTCGACCACCAGCATCCTGCTGAACACTCCCGGCGAGTCCGCCTCGATCGTCACGGCGATCGAGGGGAACAAGATGGCGAAGCTCGGACGCGGGGCGGCGGCTCTCGCCACCGCGGCGATCGGGTCGTTCATCGCCGGCACCCTCGCCACGATCGGCCTGACGTTGCTGGCTCCGGTGCTCGCCCAGTTCGCCGTGAATCTCGGGCCCGCCGACTACGTGGCACTGATCGTCGTCGCCTTCGTCACGGTCGGCGCTCTGATGGGGTCGTCCGTCCCGCGCGGTCTGCTGTCGCTCGGGCTCGGCCTCTTCCTCGGGCTGATCGGCACCGATCAGCTGTCGGGGCAGCAGCGGTACACGCTCGGCATGCTGCCGTTGGCCGACGGCATCGACATCGTGCTGGTCGCGGTCGGACTCTTCGCCGTCGGCGAGACGCTCTACATCGCGGCGCGGCTTCGGCACGGCGCGATCGCGGTCATCCCGGTGAGCCGCGGGTGGCGCAGCTGGATGACGCGGGAGGACTGGCGTCGCTCGTGGAAGCCGTGGCTGAGAGGCACCGCCATCGGATTCCCCATCGGCACGATCCCCGCCGGTGGCGCTGACGTCGCGACCTTCCTCTCGTACGCGACCGAGCGCAAGCTCTCGGCGCACCGTTCGGAGTTCGGCCGTGGCGCCATCGAGGGCGTCGCCGGACCGGAATCGGCGAACAACGCGGCTGCGGCGGGGGTGCTCGTGCCCCTGCTCACGCTGGGGCTGCCCACCACCGCGACCGCCGCGATCATCCTCACCGCGTTTCAGTCGTACGGGCTCCAGCCGGGTCCGATGCTCTTCACCAGCCAGTCGTCGCTCGTGTGGGCGCTGGTCGCGAGCCTCTACATCGGCAATGTGATCCTGCTCGTGCTCAACCTGCCGCTGGTGGGCATGTGGGTGAAGCTGCTGCAGATCCCCCGCCCGTACCTGTACGCGGGAATCCTGGTGTTCGCCGCCTTCGGTGCCTACGCGCTGAACTATTCGATCGTCGACATCCTGATCCTGCTGATCATCGGCGTCCTGGGGTACTTCATGCGGCGGTTCGGGGTGCCGGTCGCCCCGCTCGTCGTCGGCATGATCCTGGGGCCGATGGGAGAAGCGCAGCTGCGACGCGCGCTCCAACTGAGTCAGGGAGATCTCACGACCCTCGTGGCGCAGCCGTTCGCGGCGGTCGCGTATGGCGTGCTCGCCCTGCTGGTCGTCGGCGGATTGTGGCTCCGACGCCGCCAGCAGCGCTACGAACAGGCACTGACGGAATCGATCGCGGTGCCGATCCGCGCCGACTCGGAGGTCTGACCCCCCGCAAGTGGGGGTTCCGCCGTGGAGAGGACGACGGATGCCGACGCCTGTGGTCTCCTGGAAGGAGAGGCGCACGCATTCCCCACTCCCCACCTCCGCGGCGCCTCTTCCGATCGGCCTCACGATTCGCGTGACTCCCACTGCGCGATGTTGCACAGGCTCCGGAACACCCGGCCACGGCTCTCGTGGCCGGGTGCTCCGCCTGTGCGCGCGTCGGGCGGGGACGCCCCGCGGGAGTAGGCTGGTCGCGGTGCGGCCGTCGTGCGGTCGCGTAGGAGGAACACGAGCGTGAACGACGTCGCAGCTGGCCTGAACCGAGGGCCGCGCGCATACGCGGCGTTCATCACGATCGGGCTTCTCGCCGGTCTCCTGTCCGGTCTCTTCGGAGTCGGTGGAGGCACCGTCATCGTGCCGCTCCTCGTGCTCTTCCTGCACTTCGACCAGCGCCTCGCCGCCGGCACCTCTCTGGCGGCGATCGTCCCCACGGCCAGCGTCGGGGTGATCTCGTACGCCGTGTCGGGTTCCGTTGCCTGGATCCCCGCGCTAATCCTCGCCGCCGGCGCGGTGGTCGGTGCGCAGATCGGTACCCGACTGCTCCCGCGCATCTCGCAGACGGCGCTGCGGTGGGGATTCGTCGGATTCCTCGTGCTCGTCATCATCACCCTGTTCCTGGTGATCCCTTCGCGTGACGCCGAGTTCGTCCTCTCGTGGATCACCGCCCTCGCCCTGATCGCCGTGGGCCTCGGCACGGGTGTGCTCGCGGGACTCATCGGCGTGGGTGGCGGTGTGATCGTGGTGCCGGTGCTCATGCTCGCTTTCGGCACGAGCGATCTCGTGGCCAAGGGCACCTCGCTCCTGATGATGATCCCGACCGCCCTGTCGGGAACCATCGGGAACCTCCGGACCAAGAACGTCGACCTGCGCGCCGCCGTCGTCATCGGGGTGTCGGCGTGCACGACCACCGCGCTCGGCGCGTGGATCGCGACGCTCATCGACCCGACCGCCGGCAACATTCTCTTCGCGGCATATCTCGTGGTGATCGCCGTGCAGATGGGGATGAAGGCCGTGCGCGGCCGACGCAAGAGCTGAGTCGAGAACCGGCGGACCGCCTCTCTCGGTAGGATCGAGGGGTGGCAGTGAACGCAGATCTGATCGGCCGGGAGTTCCCTCCGACGGCCCCCTACCTCGTCGGTCGTGAGAAGGTGCGCGAGTTCGCGCGCGCCGTCTTCGCCGACGCCCCGCAGCACACCGACGTGGAGGCGGCGCGCGCCGCCGGTTTCGCCGACGTCGTCGCGCCCCCGACCTTCGCGATGGTGGTCCAGGACCTCACCCTCCAGCAGCTGCTCGCGCTGCCGGACTCCGGTATCGTCCTCGCCCGCACGATCCATGCCGAGCAGCGGTTCACGTACTCGCGACCGATCGTCGCCGGAGACGAGCTCGTCGGTCAGCTGCGGGTCACCGGCATCCGCACGATGGCCGGCAACGCGCTGATCACCAGTGAGGCCGAGATCACCGATGTCGATGGCGCCCATGTGGTGACCGCGACCAGCGTGCTGCTGGTCGGAGAGGGGGAGTGATGGCCTACTCCGTCGGAGACGTGCTCGCCGAGCGCACCGTGCATCTGACCCGTGAGTCGCTCGTGCGCTATGCCGGGGCATCCGGGGACTTCAACCCCATCCACTACCGCGACGACATCGCGGCATCCGTCGGTCTTCCGGGTGTGCTCGCGCACGGCATGCTCACGATGGGCATCGCGTCGTCCGTGCTGCTGTCGGCTCTCGAGCCGGGCGTGCGCATCCTCGACTACGGCGTGCGCTTCACCAAGCCCGTCGTCGTCGAGCCGGTCGACGGAGCCGACGTGCACATCGTCGCCACGGTCGGGGCCGTCGATGACGGGGCCGCGCGGGTCGACCTGAAGGTCACGTACGGCGAGGCGACCGTGCTCGTCAAGGCGCAGCTGCGCATCGCTGCCTGATGCGTGAGATCGATCCGGTGCGACTCGCCGAGCTCACGACCCTGCGCACGGGCGGTGCCCCGGAGCGGATGCAGGACGCCGAGACCACTGAGGGGCTCATCGCCGCGCTTCGCGACACCTGGGCCCGCGGCGACGACTGGTTCGTGCTGGGCGGCGGCTCCAACCTGTTCGTCGGAGACGAGTCCTTCGCCGGAACCGTGATCCGCATCCGCACCTCGGGGATCGAGGAGCTTCCGTCGCCGCACACGGGGCGCATCCGCCTGCGTGCACAGGCCGGGCACTCGTGGGACGCCCTGGTCGCCTATGCGACAGCGCACGGCTACGCCGGACTCGAGGCGATGTCGGGGATCCCCGGTACCGTCGGCGCAGCCCCCGTGCAGAACATCGGCGCGTACGGGCAGGAGATCCAGGAGACCCTGGTCGAGGTCGAGCTGATCGACGAGGCCACGGGCGAGATCTCCACCGTCCCGGCATCCGAGCTCGGTCTGGGCTTCCGCACCTCCGTGCTCAAGCACCACTACGGCAGTGAGCCGTTGCGCCGCGCGGTGATCCTGTCAGCGACGGTCGACCTGCTGGTGGCGAGCGAGCGCGTCGTGCGAGGCGAGCAGCTGCGCCGCGCCCTCGGCCTCACCGACGACACCCCGGTTCCGCTCGGTTGGGTGCGTGAGCGCATCCTCTCGACGCGTGCGTCCAAGGGCATGCTGCTCGACGAGAACGATCCCGACACCCACGGTGTCGGTTCGTTCTTCCAGAACGCCATCGTGTCGGAGGCCGTCGCCCGCGCGCTGCCGCCGGAGTGCCCACGCTGGCCGGTCGCGCCCGACCTCGATGCGGTCACGGTGATCCCGCTCGCCTCCTACGACGGACTCGTTCCGGCGCCGCATCGGGTGCCCACCGACGTCAAGGTCAGCGCCGCCTGGCTCATCGAGCAGGCCGGGATCCGCAAGGGGTTCAAACTCCCGCGGTCCCGCGCATCGGTGTCGACCAAGCACGCCCTCGCCCTCACGAACCGCGGAGGGGCGAACGCGGCGGAGGTCGCTGAGCTCGCCCGCTTCATCCAGAGCCGCGTGCACGCCGAGTTCGGTCTCGTGCTCCAGCCTGAGCCGGTTCTCGTCGGCGTCGAGCTGTAGGGCGCCATCCGCGCGTCGGAGTGACGACGGGGCTACACTCGCCGCATGAGTGGACTGACCCCGTACCTCCTGTTCCCCGGGAATGCCGCGGAAGCGTTGCGTCATTACCAGTCGATCTTCGGCGGCGAGCTGCAGATGTTCGACTACGCCCAGCTCGATCGGCACGATGGGCCGAGTGACGCGATCGGCCACGCGTTGCTGCAGGGCGTCGTGGAGCTCTCGGGCGCCGACGCCGGGATCGATGACGATGCCGTACAGATGAGCGGCATGTTCTTCTCGCTGCTCGGGACCGCCGACGCTTCCACGCTGACGGGATGGTTCGCCGATCTGTCGGTCGGCGGGCGGGTGATCGATCCGCTGCAGCGCCGCCCCTGGGGGGACTGGGACGGCACTCTGGTCGATCGCTACGGCATCCGCTGGTTGATCGGTTACCACCCGGAGGACTGAGCGCCGCCTCGCGTACGCGCGCGCGTCAGGCGAACAGGCGCTGCAGGCGCTGCACTCCCGCGAGGAGGGCGTCGTCGCCGAGCGCGTACGACATGCGGATGTAGCCGCTGGGGCCGAAGGCCTCACCGGGCACGACGGCGACCTCGGCCTGGTCGAGGATGAGGTCGGCGAGCTCGAGCGAGGTCGTGGGGGTGACGCCGCCCCAGGTGCGTCCGAGCAGACCCTGCACATCGGGATAGACGTAGAAGGCGCCGAGCGGGTTCGGCACGCGCAACCCGTCGATCTTCGACAGCTCGGCCACGATCAGCTTGCGTCGGCGGTCGAACGCCTCACGCATCTGCTCGGCCTCGGTCTGCGGGCCGTTGAGTGCGGCGATCGCAGCCCTCTGCGCCACGTTGTTCACGTTGCTCGACAGGTGCGACTGCAGGTTTCCGGCGATCTTGATGGCGTCGGCGGGGCCGACCATCCAGCCCACGCGCCATCCGGTCATGGCATAGGTCTTCGCGACACCGTTCACGAGGATCGTCTGCCCGGCGATCTCCGGCACCGCCTGCACGATCGACGTGGCGGAGACGCCCTCGTACGTGAGGTTCTGGTAGATCTCGTCGCTGATGACCCAGATCCCGTGATCGAGCGCCCACTCGCCGATCGCCTTCGTCTCCTCGGCCGTGTAGACGGAGCCGGTGGGGTTCGACGGAGAGACGAACACGAGCACGGTCGTGCGCTCGGTGCGGGCAGCCTCGAGCTGCTCGACCGTGACCTTGTAGTCCTGATCGGCGCCGGCGAAGACCTCGACCGGGGTGCCGTCGGCGAGACGGATCGCCTCGGGGTAGGTGGTCCAGTACGGCGCCGGGAGCAGAACCTCGTCGCCGGGGTTCACCACGGCCTGGAACGCCTGGTACACCGACTGCTTGCCGCCGTTGGTCACGATGATCTGGCTGGGGGAGACCTCGAGGCCGGAGTCGCGCAGCGTCTTCGCGGCGATCGCCTCGCGCAGTGCGGGCAGGCCGGGGGCCGGCGTGTAGCGGTAGTTCGCGGGGTCGGCCAGAGCCTCGGCCGCGGCATCCACGATGAACTGCGGCGTCGCGAAGTCGGGCTCGCCGGCGGCATAGGAGATGACGTCCTTGCCCTCCGCCTTCAGAGCCTTGGCCTTCGCATCGACCTTGAGGGTCGCGGACTCGGCGATCGCGGACAGTTTGCGGGAGAGAGGAGCGCGTTCGGTCACGATTACGAGCGTACCCGTGTCGCCCTCGCGGGAGAGGGGAGAGTCGTCAAGAAGATCCTGAGTTCTTTCGGATTCCGCGAGCCTAGCGGCCGTGGGCCTGGGCGACGGCGTCGAGCACGATGCGTCCGCCCTGCACGTTCAGGCCCTTCGCGAGAGCGGGGTCCTCGGCTGCCGCGCGATCCCAGCCCTTGCCGGCGATCGCCGAGACGTAGGGCAGCGTCGCGTTGGTCAAGGCCCTGGTCGCGGTCTCGGGAACGGCGCCCGGCATGTTCGCGACGCAGTAGTAGATCGAGTCGTGCACCGCGAAGGTGGGATCGTCGTGCGTGGTCGGTCGAGACCCCTCGAAGCATCCGCCCTGGTCGATCGCGATGTCGACGAGCACCGAGCCCGGCTTCATGCCGGCGACCATCTCGTCGGTGACGAGCTTGGGGGCGGCGGCGCCGGGGATCAACACCGAGCCGATCACGAGGTCGGCGGTCGCCAACTCCTCGGCGATGTCGTAACGGCTCGAGGCGCGGGTCTCCAGCGCGCCGCCGTAGCGGTGCTCGAGCTCGCGCAGACGGGGCAGCGAGATGTCGATCACCGTGACCTTGGATCCGAGACCCAGCGCATTGGCCGCCGCATGCTCGCCCGCGACGCCTCCGCCGATCACGACGGTCTTCGCGCGAGGAGTGCCCGCGATTCCGCCGAGCAGCGTGCCACGGCCACCGTTGGAGCGCAGCAGCGCATAGGAGCCCATGGTCACCGAGAGTCGACCGGCGATCTCGCTCATCGGCACGAGCAGCGGCAGGCTGCGGTCCGGAAGCTGCACCGTCTCGTAGGCGACGGCGGTGGTGCCGGCCTCGACCAGTGCCGTCGTCAGCGCGCGGTCGGCGGCGAGATGCAGGTAGGTGAAGAGGGTGAGGTCGGGGCGGAGGAATCCGTACTCCTGAGCGATCGGCTCTTTGACCTTGATGAGGAGGTCGGCCTGGCCCCAGACCTCGGCGGCGGAGTCGATGATCTCGGCGCCCGCGGCGCGGTAGGCGTCGTCGGAGATGCTCGATCCCAGTCCGGCACCGGCCTGGACCAGCACACGATGCCCCTCGTGCACCAGACGGTCGACGCCGGCCGGCGTCAGGGCGACGCGGTTCTCATTGTTCTTGACCTCAGTCGGTACGCCGATCTTCATCGATCCTCCAGGTTCGCGGGTGAGGAAAGAATCGCAGAAACGTCGGTCTTTCAACAGATCTCATGCAGAACAATCGACGATCACGGAAATCCTGCATAATGCTTCACATGGAACAGTCGGATGCGGCCATCTCGCCGAACACTCTTCGGGCTCCGGCGCTGGATGCGATCGACGCCCATATCGTGCGTCTGCTCAGCGTCGACGGGCGGATGACGAACGCAGAACTCGCCGCCACCCTCGGGGTCGCGCCGTCCACCGCCCATGCGCGCCTGCGGTCGCTGATCGACCGAGGGGTCATCACCGGGTTCCACGCCAGCGTCGACGAGCGGATGCTGGGCGCGGGGCTGCAGGCGATCATCGGCGTGAGCCTGCGCCCCAGCGCCCGGCGCGAGAGTATCGTGGCGTTCGCCGACCGCGTGCGCGCGCTGCCGCAGGTGATCCAGGTGTTCTTCCTGGGAGGGGAGGACGACTTCCTGCTGCACATCGCCGTGGCCGACTCCTCCCAGATGCGGGAGTTCGTGCTCGAGCACCTGTCGGCGCAGAGCAGCGTCGCGTCGACCCGTACGAGCATCGTGTTCGACTACCACCGCAACTCGGTCGCCGCCGCGTTCAGCTAGCCCTGCGCGCGACCACCCCGACCGGTTCGACAGGCGCCGGCATCGTATATTGCTTGCGCCTGACGCCCTCGTTATCGTGAGGGCGGGGATGGGGTGGGTGCGACACCGTCAGGCTGCGCACCGGACATGGGGGCTGTCATGGTGCATACGTCGATCGCGATCGGGCTGCCGGAGATCGCCGCGTGGTACGAGCGGCTCTCGGGTGCCGGGGAGGCGTCGATCGCCGCATCGGACGCGCGGCAGCCTCCCGAGTGGTTCACCTCCGGAGTGATCCGACTCGATGGCAACCTCGGGATGCTCCAGCTGTCGAACTTCGGATCCATGGAGGCCGATGATCCCCCGGCCTTCGAAGCCGCACTGCTGCGGCGTTCGATCGGGTCGACGATGCTCTACAGCACTCTGCAGACCCCGCACACGGTGCGGTATGCGAGCACCGTGCCACAGGACGATGACATCATCATCGTCGGCATCGCCAACCTCGGAGGGCAGCTGCTGCGCACGGCGGGCGGTGTGCAGCTCATGAGCGTCGGGCGCATGGGCTTCATGGCGAGCACGGGGGCGTCGGCGGTCGAGCACATCGGGCTCAGCGACACGACGGGCGTCGTCGTGCCCACAGCAGCCATCCCCGGCCACCGGCATGTGCTCGCGCAGGGAGCCGATCTGTTCCCGGACACTCCACTCACCCGAGCGGCCGGAGTCGCGTTGGGGCGGATGCTCTACGAATGGTCCAAGGATCCCGAACAGGGCGTCGGAGCGCTCGCCGGAACGGAGGCGGCACTCATCGCCATCGTGCGCGGTCTGTTCCGGCAGTTCCCGGGCGACGGGGAGAGGGATCACGCGAGCGAGGTCCGTGCGGAGGCGAGCCGGCTCATCGAGCGACGCCATCGGGATCCGTCCTTCGGGATCGACGAGCTGGCATCGCAGCTGCACATCAGCCGACGCCAGCTCTTCCGGATCTTCGCCGGCGCCGATGAGAGCCTGTCGGCGCAGTTGTTGCGACGCCGATTGGTGACGGCGAGGGAGGAACTCCTCGTCCTGCCTGCGCAGGATCTGTCAGTGGTGGCATCACGGTCCGGATTCGCGGATGCTGCGGCGCTGCGCGCCCAGTTCTCCCGTCACGTCGGCGGCAGCCCGAGCGCATTCCGTCTCGCGGCGCGGACGCAGTCACCGCGACTGGCGGAGGCGATGCTCCTGGCCGACGAGCAGACGAAGGCGCCGTGAGGTGACACAGGGACGCGAAATGCGTGCCAAACGTGCGCTCGGTGCCGCGTTGCGCTCGCCTGGTGACGGATGTTCTCGAGGTTCTTCCCGACGCGCGACCGGGTCTCTAGCCTGAAGCTGCCCGTTCCCAGTCGGGCGATGACGGTATGTTCCTCCGGAGCCGCGGCTCCCCCCAGAGGGTTCCCCGTCACGACTTCCGAGCGCGGTGTGTCGCCGGCTCGGAAGCTCGGGGAGCGGGGGTCAGGCGCCGTACGCGGCGGGCAGGGCGCAGTAGTCGGCTGTCCGACGGGTGGGATGCGCCGGATCCGTCAGGTCGACCAGGGCGGAGGCCACGCTGTGCGGAGGCTCGTCGCCCGCGAGTTGCCACAGCGTGAAGTTCCACACACCCCGCGCGTTCTCGGCGAGAAGGGCCGCTGGACCCGACACGATCAGGACGCGATCCCCCTCGGCCTGCGCGCGGAAGGGGGCGACCGTGTCGGTGCGCAGGGTCGTCGCATCGACGTCCGCGACGTGCGCGCGTTCCACCCCGTGCCCCAGTGTCGACAGCGCGGCCGCGAGCTCGTCGGCCGCGAATCGCGAGCGCTCGGCATCCGATCCCGCCACCGCGAGCGTGCGGGTTCCTCGGGGGTAGAGGTGCAGGAACTCCTCGGCGATGCCGTTCCAGACGTCGGTCATGCCTTCAGGTTACGCCCGCTGCGGGGCGGCGGCTCCGCACCCGAGGACACGGGCGAGCGCCCCGGCTGTCAGAGACAGCCGGGGCGCTCGGGAACAGCAGATCAGTTCTCGTCGACGAGGTGCTTCGCGTACGCGCCCAGGGTGAGGAACGCGGGGAACTCCTCCTGCAGGGCGACCTCACGGAAGATGTCGGCCGCATCGTCGAACCGGTCACCGGCGCTGCGCGTGGCCTGGGCGAGCACCTGTCCGATGAGGGACTCGACGTACTCGACCGTGATCGCCGTGCCGTCCTGCGTGCTCCGGTCCTGGTGGATCCACTGCCACACCTGCGAGCGGCTGATCTCCGCCGTCGCGGCATCCTCCATCAGGTTGTCGATCGCCACCGCGCCGAGACCCCGCAGCCAAGCCTCGAGGTAGCGGATCGCGACCGACACGTTGTCGCGCACTCCCTGGGCGGTGATCGGACGACCGATGTGCAGGTCGAGCAGATCGCGGGCCTCCACATGCACGTCATCGCGTCGGCGGTCGACCTGGTTCGGGCGGTCGCCCAGCACGACGTCGAACTCGGCCTGAGCGGTGGGGATGAGGTCGGGGTGCGCCACCCAGGTGCCGTCGAAGCCGTCGCCCGGCCTCGCGCTTCTTGTCGGCTGCGACCTTCTCGATCGCACGGGCCGTCGCCTCGGGGTCGCGGCGGTTCGGGATCGAAGCGCTCATGCCGCCGATCGCGTAGGCGCCCCGCTTGTGGCAGGTCTGCACCAGCAGCTCGGTGTACGCCCGCATGAACGGCACCGTCATCGTGACCTCGCTGCGGTCGGGGAGCACGAAGCGTGCGCCGCGGCCGCGGTAGTTCTTGATGATCGAGAAGATGTAGTCCCAGCGGCCGGCGTTCAGACCGGCGCAGTGGTCGCGCAGCTCGTAGAGGATCTCGTCCATCTCGAACGCGGCGGGAAGCGTCTCGATCAGCACGGTCGCGCGGATCGTGCCGTGCGGGATGCCGATGTACTCCTCGCTGAAGGAGAAGACGTCGTCCCAGAGCTTCGCCTCTTCGCTCGACTCGATCTTCGCGATGTAGAAGTACGGACCACGGCCGTCGTCGATCAGCGCCTGCGCGTTGTGGAGGAAGTAGAGACCGAAGTCGACCAGTGAACCGGATGCCGACGTGCGGCGACCGGCGCGGTCGATGAAGGCGACGTGCTTCTCGGGCAGGTGCCAGCCGCGCGGACGCATCACGATCGTGGGCGTGCGCTCCGCGGTCGACGCGGTACTCCTTGCCCTCGGCGTTCGTGAAGCTCAGCTCGCCCGCGGATCGCGTCGCGCAGTGAGAGCTGGCCCTCGATCACGTTCTTCCAGGTGGGGCTCGTGGCATCCTCCTGGTCGGCGAGCCAGACGCGCGCGCCCGAGTTCAGCGCGTTGATCGTCATCTTCGGGTCGGTCGGGCCGGTGATCTCGACGCGGCGGTCCTCGAGGCCGGGACCGGCACCCGCGACGCGCCAGTCGGTGTCCTGGCGGATGTGCGCGGTGTCGTCGCGGAACCGCGGGTCGTGTCCGTTGCCGATCTCGAAGCGACGGCGCATGCGGTCGGCGAGCCGGTCGTGGCGGCGGGCGGCGAAACGGTGGTGCAGCTCGGTGAGGAAGGCGATCGCCTGCCGGCGTGAGGATCTCGTCGTAGCGGTCGCGCTGGGGGCCTGCGACCTCGATCGCCGGACCCTGCTGGGTCGTCTGGATCGGAGCCGTGGTCGGGGGAGCGGTGGGAGTGGTCATGATCGTGAGTCCTTCGGAAGTCAGTGGAACTGCGCGGCTTCGGTGGAGCCGGCGAGGGCGAGGGTCGCGCTGTCGGGGTTGAGCGCGGTGGAGATGACGTCGAAGTAGCCGGTGCCCGCCTCGCGCTGGTGCTTGGTGGCGGTGTAGCCGTCGGCTTCGGCGGCGAACTCGGCTTCCTGCAGCTCGACGTAGGCGCTCATGGCGCGTTCGGCGTAGCCGCGGGCGAGGTCGAACATCGAGTGGTTCAGGGCATGGAACCCGGCCAGGGTGATGAACTGGAACTTGTAGCCGAGGTCGGCCAGGTCCTGCTGGAACGTCGCGATCTCGGCGTCCGACAGGTGCTTCTTCCAGTTGAAGCTCGGCGAGCAGTTGTAGGCCAGGAGTTTGCCGGGGAACTGCGCGTGGATGGCTGCGGCGAATGAGCGGGCGAGCTCGATGTCGGGCTCTCCCGTCTCGACCCAGAGCAGGTCGGCATAGGGGGCGAAGGCGAGACCGCGGCTGATGACCGACTCGAGACCCGGACGGATGCGGTAGAAGCCCTCGGTCGTGCGCTCGCCGGTGGTGAACTGCTGATCGCGCTCGTCGACGTCGCTGGTGAGCAGGTCGGCGGCCAGTGCGTCGGTGCGGGCGATGATGACGGTCGGCACTCCCGCGACGTCGGCCGCGAGACGGGCCGCGTTCAAGGTGCGGATGTGCTGCTGCGTGGGCACGAGCACCTTGCCGCCCAGGTGGCCGCACTTCTTCTCGCTTGCGAGCTGGTCCTCCCAGTGGATGCCGGCGGCTCCGGACTGGATGAGCGACTGCGCGAGCTCGTAGGCGTTCAGCGGTCCGCCGAAGCCGGCCTCGGCATCCGCCACGATCGGGGCGAGCCAGTCCTGGGTGATCTCGCCCGTGCCGTCGGACGCTGCTCGAGCTGGTCCTGGCGGAGCAGCGCGTTGTTGATGCGGCGCACGACGGCGGGCACCGAGTTCGCGGGGTACAGCGACTGGTCGGGGTAGGTCTGACCGGCGAGGTTGCCGTCGGCGGCGACCTGCCAGCCGGAGAGGTAGATCGCCTTGAGTCCGGCCCGCACCTGCTGCACGGCCTGGCCTCCGGTGTAGGCGCCGAGCGCACGGACGTAGTCCTCGGTGTGCAGCAGGTTCCAGAGGTTCTCGGCGCCGCGGTGGGCGAGCGTGGACTCCTCGCGGACCGAGCCGCGGATGCGGATGACGTCCTCCGCGGTGTAGGTGCGCTCGACGCCGTCCCACCGGGGGTCGGTGTCCCAGATCTCGCGGAGCTCCGCGGCGGTCTGAACCTGGTCGCCGGCACGCAGGCCGGCCGGGCGGGGCGTCGGGGTGTGAGCGGTGTTCGTCATGGTGTCTCCTCGGTCGGATCCGGCGGCGGTGCCGGAGTGGCGTGGTTCCACTGTGTGTGAAGTTCCGGCATCCGAACGACCGATCTCGGGGAGAAGTTCGTGCGAAATTTCTGTTTCTGTGACAGAATCACGGCCATGAGCACCCCCGATCGTCGACAGAAGACGCCGACTCCCTCACGATCGGCCGCCGCATCCGCCAGCTGCGCACCGCACAGGGCATGACGCTGGACGAACTCGCCGCGGCGGTCGAGCGAGCGCCCAGCCAGATGTCGATGATCGAGACGGGCAAGCGCGAGCCGAAGCTCACGCAGCTGCAGGCCATCGCGCGTGCGCTGGGGGTGACGATCGATGCGCTGCTCGCCGGCGAACCCCTCGACGAGCGCAGTGCGATCGAGATCGCGCTCGAGCGGGCGATGAAGGGGCAGACCTTCCAGGCGCTGGGCATCGAGCCGTTCCGCATCGCGAAGAGTCTGCCGACGGATGCGCTGAAGGCGCTGCTCGCCCTGCAGAGGAGATCGACCGGCTGCAAGGACGAACGCGCGGCGACGCCGGAGGAGGCGCGGCGCGCCAACGTGGAGCTCCGCGCACCTGATGCGGCGCCAGGACAACCACTTCGCCGATCTCGAGACCAAGGCGTCGGAGATCCTCACGGCGGTCGGGCACTCCGGTGGACCGCTCACCCAGCGCGCGGCATCCGAGATCGCCGCCTACCTCGGGTTCACGCTGCACTACGCGCCTGACCTGCCGCAGACCACCCGCAGCGTCGCCGATCTGGCCAACGGGCGGCTGTATCTGCTCGAGTCAGGTGCAGGCGAAGGGCGATGCGCGCACCGCGGTGCTGCAGGCGCTGTCGAGTCGCATCCTGGGGCATTCCGAGCCGCGCAGCTATGCCGAGTTCCTGCGCCAGCGCGTGGAGACGAACTACCTCACCGGGGCCCTGCTGATCCCGGAGGGGCACGTGGTGCCGGCGCTCGCCGAGGCGAAGGCGCGTCGGGCGATCTCGATCGAGGACCTGCGCGACGCCTATTCGGTGTCGTACGAGACCGCGGCGCACCGCTTCACGAACCTCGCGACGAGACACCTCGACATCCCGGTGCACTTCCTCAAGGTGCATGAGTCGGGCACGATCACGAAGGCCTACGAGAACGACGACGTGAACTTCCCCGCCGATCGGCTCGGCGCGATCGAGGGGCAGATGTGCTGCCGCCGGTGGACGAGCCGCGTCGTGTTCGACGAAGACGACCGGTTCAACCCGTACTACCAGTACACCGACACCGGCAACGGGACGTACTGGTGCACGGCGCGCGTCGAGGCATCGAGCGAGGGGCTGCACTCGCTGAGCGTGGGCGTGCGCTTCGACGACACGAAGTGGTTCGTCGGTCGGGACACCGCGAACCGCGGCGTCTCGCAAGCACTCGGTCGAGGTGTGCTGCCGACGCGCGCCGGCTGAGCTGGAGGAGCGCTGGCGTGAGCACTCCTGGCCGAACGTGAAGACTCCGCGCACGCTGCTCGCGACGCTGCCGACGGGGTCGTTCCCCGGGGTGGACACGACCGACGTGTACGAGTTCCTGGAGGCGCACGCCCCGCGCTGAGCCGCCCCTCCCCGGTACAGATGCACGACCCCGGTACAGCTGCGCGACCGTCGGGGGCGATGAGTCGTGCATCCGTGTCGGCGTCGTGCATCTGTGTTGAGGGACGGGGGCGGAGGCCGGAGGCGACCCGATCGCATCGTCAAAAAGTAGTTTGTTGTTGCTTAGTCAATCTTGACTATGTTACTTTCAACGAGCCATCAACGACGAACGGCCGAGAAGGGACCCCCATGGCTACTTTCACTGCGGAAACCCGATTCCGTACCGCTGCCACCCTGACGTGCGTTCTCGCCGCCACGCTGACGCTGGGAGCATGCTCCTCGCAGCCAGCAGGCGGCGATACCGCCCCCACCGACGCAGCTGTCGACACCGACACCTGCCAGCGGAATCAGGATGCCGGCACCATCACGTACATCTCCGGCTACGGCTACTCAGCCAGCGCCGGACAGCTCGACGTCTTCCTCGCGGAAGAACTGGGCTACTTCGACGAGCTGTGCCTCGACGTCGAGATCAACGCCTCCGGCGCGAACGGGCAGCAGCTCGTGGCATCCGGCCAGGCGCAGTTCACGGCGCTGGGCTCGGCATCCGACGTCATGCTCGCCGCGGCGAACAGCAAGAACCTCACCGCGGTCGCCACCTACGGCACCACCCCGCCGTTCTCGATCTTCGGCAACGAGAAGCTGAAGAGCCTGAAGGACCTCGAGGGTGGATCGCTCGGCTACTTCATCAACCTGACCCCGATCGCGTCGGCCATGCTCGATGAGGCCGGCGTCGACGTCTCGAAGGTCGAGATGGTGAAGATGACGAACTACGACCCGACCGTGGTCGTGCGGGGGCAGGTCGACGCGATCGTCGGCTACGCCTCCAACCAGCCGCAGTCGCTCAAGGCGCAGGATCTGCCGTTCAGCGAGTTCCTCCCCTCCGACCTCGGTGTGGAGGGCACGTACAACGTGATGGAGGTCAACTCCCGCTTCCTCGATGAGCACCGCGAGGTCGCCGCCGACTTCATGCGTGCGAGCCTGAAGGCGCTGCAGTACTGCCTCGACGAGTCCGACGCCTGCATCGACAAGCTCGCGAAACTGGCCGAGGACAACAACCAGGGCGCGGCCTTCCCGCGCGACCAGCTCGCACGCACGTGGGAGGTCGAGTCGGCCTGGGTCCGTGACAGCGCGGGCGGCAACCCCGGAGTGCAGACCGCCGAGATGTGGGAGCCCGAGTTCGCCCTCGTGAAGAAGTACGGCGGCGTGAAGGACCTTCCCGCGATCACCGACATGATGGATGCCGACCTCGTCGCCGACCTCTACGACGGCGACGCCCTCATCTGGCCGGCGAAGTGATGTCGGTCGCACAGGGCGCGGGCGTCGAGGTCCGCGGAGTCTCGAAGGCGTTCGGCGTCGACGGTGCCAAGGTCACGGTTCTCGACGATGTGAGCCTGACGATCGGCATGGGCGAGTTCGTGTCGGTGATCGGTCCGAGCGGATGCGGCAAGTCGACGCTCCTGAAGGTCGTCGCGGGTCTCCTCGACGCCGATTCCGGCAGCGTGACCATCGACGGCGAGAGCGTGGCCGCGGCATCCCGTGACAAGAAGATCGGTCTCGTGCCGCAGTCTCCCGCCCTCCTGCCGTGGAAGACCGTGCAGGAGAACGTCGAGCTGCCCGTGCGCATCAACCGCGGGGCGAACGGGGGCCGCGCCCTGCGCGACCCCCAGGAGTTGCTCTCGACCTTCGGGCTCGGCCAGGCGATGAAGAAGTATCCCGGACAGCTGTCCGGCGGCATGCAGCAGCGTGCCGCGATCGCCCGCGCGTTCGTGTTCGACCCGGCCATCATGCTGATGGACGAGCCGTTCTCCGCCCTCGACGAGATGAACCGTGACCTGCAGCGGATCGCGCTGCTGGAGTTCTGGCAGTCGAACCGCAAGGCGGTCATGTTCGTCACGCACTCGGTGCCGGAGGCCATCATGCTCTCCGACCGCATCGTCGTGATGGCCGCGCACCCCGGGCGGATCGCCGCCGTGATCGATGTGAACCTGCCCCGGCCGCGCACCGAAGAGGCGTACGCGACGGACGAGTTCCGTGAGTTGGAGGCGGTCGTGCGCACCACCCTGCGCGCGCAGACGGAGAAGGCCCATGTCTGAGATGACGATGAGAGACACCACCGCGACCCTCGCCACCGCGCGGCTGAGCGCCGGTGCACGACGCGGCGGCATCCCGCCGTGGCTGCGCTGGGGCTCCTGGGTGCCGACGCTGATCACCTTCGTGATCGCGGCGACGCTGTGGCAGGTCGTGGCGTGGACGAACCCGTACGTGCTCCCGACGCTGGAGGCGATCGGCGGCAGCCTCGTCGACGACGCCGGCATGTACTGGTCGAACTTCCTCGTGACGCTGCTCGAGGTCGTCGTGGGTGCGGCCGCCGGCATCCTGGCCGGATTCGCGCTGGCTGTGGTGATGGCGGAGTTCCAGATCATCGAGCGCGCGGTGATGCCGCTGGTCATCATCGTGATGGTGACCCCCATCGTCGCCATCGCCCCTGCTCTGGTCGTCGCGTTCGGATTCGGCATGGTGCCGAAGTTCATCGTCACCGGGCTCGTGGTGTTCTTCCCGATGCTCGTGAACTCGCTGGCGGGACTCCGCGATGTCGATCAGCGCGCCCTCGACGTGTTCAAGACGCTGCACGCCTCGCGGTGGGAGATCTTCCGCGAGCTGCGCTTCCCCGGCAGCATGCCGTACGTCTTCGCCGGTCTCCGCATCGCCCTGCCGCTCGCCGTCGTCGGAGCCGCGGTCGCGGAGTTCGTGGCCGCCGGTCAGCAGGCGGGCCTCGGCTCGCTCGTCACGACGTCGGCCGCACAGGCCAACCTCCCGGTCACCTGGGCCAGCATCGCCCTGCTCTGCCTGCTCGGCGTGCTCCTGATCATCCTCCTCGCGGTCGTGCGCAAGCGCGTGCTGTGGTGGAGCGACGGCGAGGTCACGGCCAAGGGCTGACGCGGCATCCCACTCCCGGGGCGGGCCCCCGCCCGCCCCGGGGTTCCTCCGGCGTGCCCAGACACGCCCGAACGACAACATCCATCCACAAGGAAGGCATCGCACATGACCGATCAGAAGCAGCTGCGTCTCGGCCTCTTCGAGAACGCCCAGGCGAACGACTCCGGCACCGCGACCTGGCGTCACCCCGACAACGGGCGCTACCTCTTCGACAAGCTCGAGTACTGGCGCGACACCGCACGCATGGTGGAGGATGCCGGATTCGACTTCCTCTTCCTCGCGGATGCCTGGGGCTGGGCCGACGTGGCCGGCGAGCGGCCCGACATCTGCTCGGTCGAGGGCCTCGACCTGCCGCGCCTCGACCCCGCGATCATCCTCGGCGCTCTCATCCCCGAGACCAGCCGCCTGGGCCTCGTCGCCACCGGGTCCACCCTGCTCGAGCCGCCCTACGCGTTCGCGCGACGGATGGCGACCCTCGACATCCTCTCCGGCGGACGCATCGGCTGGAACGTCGTGACGACGGGCACCGCCGACACCGCGGTGCAGGGCTTCGGTGTCCCCATGGTCGGACACGACGAGCGCTACCTCATGGCCGACGACTTCATGCAGGTCGTGTACAAGCTCTGGGAGCAGGCCTGGGAGGAAGGTGCTCTCGAGCGCGACAAGTCCGGGCGCTTCGCCGACCCGTCCAAGGTGCACCGCATCGCCCACGACGGCCCGTACTTCCGCTCGCACGGCTACGGCAACACCTCGCGCTCTCCGCAGGGTACGCCTGTGCTGTTCCAGGCCGGAGCGTCACCGGCGGGCCGCGAGTTCGGCGGCAAGCACGGCGAGGCCATCTTCGTCGGCAGCGGCTCGGTCGAGCAGCTGCGCGCGCATTCGACCGCGATCCGTGAGGAAGCCGTGAAGAACGGCCGCGCCGCGGATGACGTCAAGATCATGTCGGCGTTCGCGGCGATCGTGGGCAGCACCCAGGAGGAGGCGCAACGCAAGTACGCCGAGGTCGCCGACGCTCAGAACCCCGACGTCACGGTCGCTTCCTACGCGTGGTTCACGGGTCTCGATCTCTCGGCGTATGCACCGAGCACACCGATGTCGGAGCTGAGCACCGAGTTGTCGCAGACCCAGGTCGCGCGTTTCGCGGACAAGACGGTCGGCGACGTGCTCGGCGACTGGCACGCGCACGGCGTCGGCGCCCGGCCGATCGTCGGCACCCCCGAGCAGGTGGCGGACCGGATGATCGAGCTCGCCGACGGCGCCGACCTCGACGGCTTCCTGTTCGCCCCCGTCATCCCGCCGGCATCCACGGTCGACTTCATCGAACACGTGCTGCCGATCCTGAAGCAGCGCGGCGCGATCGCCGAGCAGCCCGCCGAGCCGCAGAGCCTGCGCGAGCGGCTGATGGGAACGCCGAGTCCGGCACTCGCCGACTCGCACACCGGGTCCCGGTATCGCCCGACGATGTCGCGTGTCTGACACCCTCACCGGCGTCGCCGTCGTGGGGAGCGCGAACCTCGACCTCGTGGTCGAGGTGGCGCGTCCTCCCCACGTCGGCGAGACCCTCCTGGGCCGTGCGGGTGGACGTTTCCCCGGCGGCAAGGGCCTGAACCAGGCCGTCGCCGCCGCGCGCAGCGGCGCGTCGACCCGTTTCTGCGCCGTGGTCGGGCAGGACGAAGCCGGCATCCTTCTGCAGCAGACGCTGATGGATGCCGGCGTCATCGGCGAGCTGCGGCGTGCACCGTCAGTGCCGACCGGTGTCGCGCACGTGCTCGCGCTCGACGGCGGCGACAACAGCATCATCGTCGCCGCCGGGGCCAATGCCGAGCTCGGCGAGCGGGATACCGTCGCCGGAGTGGCGGGAGCGGCCGTGGTGCTCGCCCAGCTGGAGGTGCCTGTGCCCAGCGTCGCGGCGGCGCTGCGCGCGGCGAAGGAGGGCGGCGCGCTCACGCTGCTGAACGCGGCCCCGGCGACCACCGCGGCGATCGACCTGCTGCCCGATGTCGACATGCTGATCGTGAACGAGACCGAATGCGCCGAGTTGGGCGGCATCGCGCACCTGCAGTCATCCGGCGCCTCGACCATCGTCCTGACCCGCGGAGCCGGGGGAGTGATCCTGCACCGCATCGGCACGAATCCGCTGCACGTCTCCGCGTTCCGCATCGCCCCGGTCGACACGACCGGAGCGGGCGATGCGTTCTGCGGTGCCCTCGCGGCGGCGCTCGCCGCAGGGGATCCCCTCAGCTCCGCGCTCACGCGAGCCTGCGCGGCCGGGGCGATCGTGGCGCAGCATCGCGGAGCCAACACCGCGGCGCTGAGCCCTGCGGCGATCGAGGCACTCGTCGCGACGCGCTGACGCGTCAGCCGGGTCGCTCTGCTAAGCCGAGGGGGTCTGGGTCGGGCGCTCCGCCACCGTCTCGCCGGCGAACACGTACTCGCCCTCGCGCAGGCGACCCAGCAGGTCGAGCAGCCACTGCTTCTCGGCGGTGAGGCGCGCGGTGGAGAGGTCGAAGATCTCGCGGACGTACTTCGGCGTGGTCTCCGATCGCAGGGTGTCCTGCACGTCGAAGCCGTTCTGCGTGATGATCGCGTCGCTCTTGATCAGGCGGTGCTCGAGTCCGGCGATCACCTCCTGCCGGCTCAGCACGAACATGAACGAGGCGACGGTCATGATCGCCTGGGTGTCGAAGGCGGCCACGTTCCAGAGGTTCTCGCGCAGCATCCGCTGGAGTTCCACCTCGCCGGCCGGGGTGATGCTGTAGGTCGTGCGGGCGGGGCGCTTGCCCTCGGTCTCGGTGCCGCTCTCGGCGATGTAGCCGTCGACCTCGAGCGCGCGGAGGGCGTTGTAGATGGACCCCGGCTGGATGTGCGCCCACTCATCGACGTGCCAGGTCATCAGCTCGCGGCGGAGGAAGTAGCCGTGGACCGGCTGGAACTGCTTCACGGCGCCGAGGACGACGAGGCGGGTGGTCGACATGATCCTCATGCTAACGGCTGGGTCGAGAGTTCACGGTTGTTTGCATGGTCAAAATTGCTTATGATCAAAACTAGTCAAAGTTGACTAACGAAAGGAAGCCGAAATGACGACTGCCGCGACCGAGGTCCTGCCCAGGGACCGCGCCCTCCGCCGTGCCTTCTCGGTGTATCCGACCGGCGTCGTCGCCCTCGCTGCCGAGGTCGACGGACGTGCCGTGGGGATGGCCGTGAACTCTTTCACCTCGATCTCGCTCGAGCCCGCCCTCGTCGCCATCAGTGCGGCGCGCACCTCGAAGACCTGGCCCGTGCTGCGTGCCGTGCCCGAACTGGGCATGAGCGTGCTCGCGGCGCACCACGAACCGCTCAGCCGGCTGCTCTCCTCCCGCGAGGACGACCGCTTCGGCACCCATGGCTGGCACCGCAGCGAGCAGGGTGCCGTGCTGGTGCAGGATGCGGCGCTCTGGCTGACCTGTCGTCTGCACAGCACCTTCGACGGTGGCGACCACGAGGTCGCGCTCTACGAGATCGCCGACATCACCGTGTTCGACGACGTCGAGCCGCTGGTGTTCCAGCAGAGTCGCTATCGGTCGATCGCGGCATCCGTCGTCGAATGACCGCACACCCGCTCGGGGTGATCGCGGGAACCGTGGTCCCGGGCGACGGGCGGGGCCGCGAACTCGGCTTCGCGACGGCGAACCTCGCTCTCGACGGCGGCGACATGCCCGTCGACGGGATCTATGCCGCCCGGGTGCGGATCGACGGTGATCCGCACCTGTGGCCTGCGAGCGTGAGCGTGGGTGCCAATCCGACGTTCGACGGCGACCGTGACCGCCGCGTGGAGGTGCACCTGCATGATGTCGAGGCGGACCTGTACGGACGCCGGCTCCTGGTCGAGCTGGTCGCGCGACTCCGCCCCACGCTGCGGTTCGAGGGCGTCGAGGCGTTGATCGCCCAGACGGCCGACGACGTCGCGCGCTGCCGTGCGCTGCTGGGTGACCGGGCGTCCGCGGATCGCTCAGTCCCGGGCGGTCTGCAGCAGGGCCCAGAGCTCGGCGCGCGCCGGGAATGACGAGAGGTCGATGCCCAGCAGTGCGCCCGCCTGCGCGACCCGCGAACGGAGCGTGTGCCGGTGCACGCCCAGCAGCACAGCGGCCTGCTCGGCTCGTGCGTCGTGCTCGAGCCACACGCGCAGGGTCTGCTCGAGCTCGGCGCCGAGACGGGCGTCGTGTTCGCGTAGGGGCGCCAGGCGGGATTCCGCCACGAGCCGCGCCTCATCGGTCGCGAGCGCGGCGAGGATGCTCGAGCCGATCGTGTCGGCATAGCGTTCGGCGCCTGCGCCCCGCTGTTGCCGCAGCACCGTGAGCGCTTGGGCGTGAGCGCGCGAGAACGCGTCGAAGCCCTCGGGATCCGAGACGCCGATGCGGATGCCGAAGCGCGCGGCGACCTCGTCGAGCAGTGCGTCGTCTGCGGTCGACAGGCAGATCGTGATGCCGTCCTCCGCCTCGGCGAGGAAGAACGTCGTGCCGTGCTCGGACCGCTGCCGCTCCCACCAGTCGGTCAGGGGCCCGGCCGGAGCATCCGCCGCCACGGCCACCACGACCGGGGCCTGGGGGAGTCCGCCCAGCACGCGCCGGGCCAGGGTCGGGTCGTCGCTCAGCAGCGAGTCCAGCAGCTGCGAATGCAGGCGTCGTCGGCTGCGGGCGAGCTGCTCGCTCTGCTCCATCGCGAGTCCGGCCATCGCGATCACCGAGGTCACGACGGATCGTGCCTCCTGATCGAGGGCGTCGATGGCGAGTGCGATGACACCGCGCAGCTGTCCGCCGCGTCCGATCGTGAACAGCATGAAGGTGTGCTCGTCGATCGACAGCGCCTGCCCTGCCTCCATGCCGCGGGTGAGGATGTCCATCACGCGCTCGCCGAGCCCATCGAGCACGTCGGGCGACACGGCGTCGCGAGGATGCGAGAGGAGCAGCGCTCCGGCGGCGTCGAACATCCCCGCCCACACGCCCAGTCGGCGCCCGAGCTCGGCGAGCGTCGCGTCGAGGCCGCGCGGACGCAGGGCGGCCAGCGCCAGCCCCCGCTGCGTGTCGAGAGCCCAGGACCGGCGGGCATAGGCCTGCGCGGCGATCGCTTCGGAGTGGGCACGCGCGACGGCGATGAACGGGGTGCGGTACGGCACCTCGAAGAGGGGGATGCCGCCTTCGGCGCAGGCGTCGAGCAGGTCGTCCGGGATTCCCGCGCGATGCACCTCGGTGCCGAAGCCGAGTCCGAGCACTCCGCGATCGATCAGGCGCTCGACGTAGATCGCGGCGGCTCCCGGTTCGTCGAACTGCGTGCCGGTGGTCAGGAGCACGAGGTCTTCCGCGAGGAAAGGTGTCGGATCAGCGAGGTCGGAGCTGTGCACCCAGCGCAGCGGCCGGTCGAGCGCATCGGCCGGCAACAGCGACGGCTCGGACACCAGGCGCAGGCCGAGGTCGCGGCGTGCGAGCAGTGCGCGCAGTGTCGGCTGTTCGGATGCCGTCATCGCTGCTCCTTCGATACTTATACAGTCCGTCTATTCAGATGATCAGATTGTACAGCCTGGCGAATGCATCCCTCCTGCAGTCCGCCGTACGCTCGCGAACATGGCACTCCTCGACACCGCAGCTGTAGCAACCCCCCTCGGCGGCCCCGACCTCCCCCAGGAGCGTCGCCTGGTCACCGAACTCCCCGGACCCCGCTCCGCCGAGATCCTCGCGCGCAAGGCGGCCGCCGTGCCTGCCGGCGTCGGGCACACCGTGCCGGTCGCGACCGTCGCCGCCGGAGGCGGAGTCGTCGTGGATGCCGACGGCAACTCACTCATCGACCTCGGCTCCGGCATCGCCGTGACCACGGTCGGCAACGCGCACCCCAAGGTCGCCGCCGCCGTCGCCGCGCAGGCCGCGCAGTTCACGCACACCTGCTTCATGATCTCGCCGTATGAGTCGTACATCGAGGTCGCCGAGGCGCTCAACCGCATCACGCCCGGCGACTTCATCAAGAAGAGCGCGCTGTTCAACTCCGGCGCCGAGGCCGTCGAGAACGCGATCAAGATCGCCCGCAAGCACACCGGCCGCCAGGCGGTCGTCGCCTTCGACCACGGCTACCACGGCCGCACGAACCTGACGATGGCGCTCACGGCCAAGTCGATGCCCTACAAGAGCGGCTTCGGGCCCTTCGCGCCCGAGGTGTACCGCGCACCGATGTCGTACCCGTTCCGCGACGGTCTCTCCGGCGCCGAAGCGGCTGCGCGCGCGATCCTCCAGCTCGAGAAGCAGATCGGAGCCGACAACCTGGCCGCGATCATCATCGAGCCCATCCAGGGCGAGGGTGGCTTCATCGTTCCCGCCGACGGCTTCCTGCCCGCGCTCGTGGAGTGGAGCCGCGCGAACGGCGTCGTCTTCATCGCCGACGAGGTGCAGACCGGCTTCGCACGCACCGGACACATGTTCGCCAGCGAGATCTTCGGCATCGAGCCCGACCTGATCACCACGGCCAAGGGCATCGCCGGCGGTCTCCCGCTCGCCGCCGTCACCGGTCGCGCGGAGATCATGGACGCCTCCCACGCGGGCGGCCTCGGCGGCACCTACGGGGGCAACCCCATCGCCTGTGCCGCAGCGCTCGCCGCGATCGACGTGTTCGAGAACGACGGCGTGATCGAGCGCGCCCGGGAGATCGGCGAGATCCTCACCACGCGCCTGACCGCGATCCAGCAGCACGACCCGCGCGTCGGCGACGTGCGCGGGCACGGCGCGATGATCGCCGCCGAGTTCGTGGACCCCGAGACCAACGCACCGGACGCGGCTCTCACCGCGGCCGTGGCGAAGGCGTGCATCGCGCAGGGCGTCATCGTCCTGACGTGCGGCACGTACGGCAATGTCATCCGCTTCCTTCCCCCGCTCGCGATCGGCGACGATCTGCTGAACGAAGGAATCGATATCGTCGCTGCGGCGCTCGCCGCGGCTTGACCCCCGTGTCCGGTCGCGGCCCCAATCGGGGGATTTCGGGTCGCGACCGGCATTTTTCCAACGAAGGAGTTGCAGATGGCTGAGATCACACGAGACGTGCTCATCGTCGGAGCCGGAGCCGCAGGGCTCACGGCGGCGAACGACCTGCGGAAGGCCGGTCTCTCGGTCGCCGTCCTCGAGGCGCGGGACCGCGTCGGCGGGCGTCTGTGGACCGACGTCATCGAGGGTGCCATGCTCGAGATCGGCGGACAGTGGGTCTCGCCCGATCAGGATGCCCTGATCGACACGGTCGACGAGCTGGGCCTGGAGACCTTCAGCCGCTACCGCGAGGGCGACAGCGTGTACGTCGGCCCCGACGGTCAGAGCCACCGGTTCACGGGCGAGATGTTCCCCGTGTCGGCGGAGACCGAGCAGGTCATCGCCGAGATCACCGAGCGCCTCGACGCGATGGTCGCCGAGATCGACCCCGACCGCCCGTGGGAGCACCCGAACGCGGCCGAGTGGGACTCGGTCACGTGGGACGCCTGGCTGCGCCAGCAGACCGACGACGACGAGGCGGTCCGCAACCTCGCCTTCGCCACCGGCTCCGCGATGCTCACCAAGCCCACGCACGCGTTCTCGCTGCTGCAGTCGCTGCTGATGGCGGCATCCGCCGGCTCCTACTCGCACCTCGTCGACGCCGACTTCATCCTCGACAAGCGCGTCGTCGGCGGACTGCAGCAGGTGCCGATCCTGCTCGCCGAGCGCCTCGGAGACGACGTCTTCCTGAACCAGCCGGTGCGCAGCCTCGAATGGGGCGCCAACGGCGTGACGGCCACCACCGACGACCTCACCGTCAGCGCCCGTTTCGCGATCCTCGCCCACGCGCCGGTGCTCTACGACCGCATCTCGTTCGTGCCGCCGCTGCCTCGGCGTCAGCACCAGTTGCACCAGCACCTGTCCATGGGCTTCGTGATCAAGGTGCACGCCGTCTACGACCGTCCGTTCTGGCGTGAGCAGGGCCTCAGCGGCACCGCGTTCAGCCCGTACGAGATCTCGCACGAGGCGTACGACAACACCAACCACGGTGACGAGCGCGGCACCCTCGTCGGCTTCGTCTCCGACGCGAACGCCGACGGCGTGTTCGAGCTCTCCGCCGAGGACCGCAAGGAGCGCATCCTCGAATCGCTCTCGCACTACTACGGCCCCGAGGCCAAGAACCCGGTCGTGTACTACGAGAGCGACTGGGGCAGCGAGGAGTGGACCCGCGGTGCGTACGCCGCGAGCTTCGACATGGGTGGTCTGCACCGCTACGGCGCCGACCTGCGCACCGCCGTCGGTCCCATCCACTTCGCGTGCAGCGACCTGGCCGGCGCGGGCTACCAGCACGTCGACGGCGCGATCCGCATGGGTCGTCTGGTCGCCTCGCAGATCATCGACTCGACCCGCGCTGCCGGCGACGAGGCAGAGAGCAACTGATGGCCGGCGCCATCGTCGTCGGGTACACGGCGACGGATGCCGGAGCGGATGCCGCAGCCCTCGGTGCACGGCTCGCGCGCAGCATCGGGGCGCGCCTGCACCTGGTGCTGGTGCTCCCCGCCGAGGGCACCCGCAGCCCGGTGGTCGTCCCGCCGGAGCGCGCTTACGAGGAGCACATCCGTGCTCAGGCGAAGAAGTGGCTCGAGGACGCGATCGTCCGCCTGCCGCAGGAGATCACGCGCACCGGACACGTCCGCGTCGCGGAGTCGTTCGCCGAGGGGCTGATCGCCGCGGGCGAGGAGTTCGGCGCGCGTCTGATCGTGGTGGGTGCAGCCGGAGGCGGACTGTTCGGTCGACACCGTCTGGGCAGCGTGGCCTCCGAGCTGCTGCACTCCTCGACCATCCCGGTCGCGCTCGCACCCGCGGGCACGGCGGGCGCGGATGACCACGTCATCCCGCGCGTCACCGTCGCCGTCGGTACCCGTCCCGGCGCCGAGAACCTGCTCGACGAGGCCGCCTCGGTCGCCGCCGACAGCGGCGTCGGGCTGCGTCTGGTCTCGCTGGTGCCGTTCGATGTGCCCCCGGGGCTCGACACCGGAGCGATCCGCGTCGTCGGCGACACCCACGCGCAGGAAGTCCTCGCCGTGGCGAAGCAGCTGTTGCCGCTCGACCTGGGCGCTGTGATCGAGGAGGCACCCGGCGACACCGTCGAGGATGCCGTCGCGAACCTCTCCTGGCTTCCCGGCGAGGTCATCCTCGTCGGATCGAGCAGACTGGCGCAGCCGCGCCGTCTGTTCCTGGGCTCCACGGCAGCGAAGATGCTGCACGAACTGCCCGTACCGATGATCGTCGTCCCGCGCACCCGCGCCGAAGCAGGAGTCCGCTGATGAGCAGCACGAACCGGGCGACGGAGCCCGCACCCGTGACCACGGGCATTTCCAGCAAGGGGCTCAGCGTCGGAACCGTGGGCGTGCTGGGCGCACTGGTGATGGGGATCTCCTGCATCGCCCCGGCGTACACGTTCACCGCCGGCATCGGCGGTGCGGTGGGCGCCGTCGGATTCCAGGTGCCGGCGATCCTGCTGCTCGGATTCATCCCGATGCTGCTCGTCGCCTTCGGGTATCGCGAGCTCAACAAGGCCATGCCCGACTCGGGTACCAGCTTCACCTGGGCGACCAAGGCCTTCGGCCCGTACGTCGGATGGATGGCCGGGTGGGGTCTGATCGTGGCGACGATCCTGGTGCTGTCGAACCTCGCCGGTATCGCGGTCGACTTCCTGTTCCTATTGATCTCGCAGATCTCCGGCAACGAGGCCATCGCCGAGATCACCCGCAACCCGTTCGTGAACGTCGCCGTGTGTCTGATCTTCGTCGCGCTCGCCGCCTGGGTGTCCTTCCGCGATGTCACGACGTCGCAGAAGCTGCAGTACGGCCTCGTGGCGTTCCAGGTCGTGATCCTCGTGGTGTTCGCCGTGATGGCGATCGTCCAGACCGTCCAGGGCGGCGCCTTCGAGCCGCATATGCCCGAGCTCGCGTGGTTCAACCCCTTCGCGATCGAGGGCGGCATCTCGGTGATCGTGATGGGGCTGTCGGCCTCGGTCTTCATGTTCTGGGGCTGGGATGTGACGCTCACGATGAACGAGGAGGCCAAGGACCCGGAGCGCACGCCTGGGCGCGCGGCCATGCTGACGGTGTTCTCGATCATCGCGATCTACCTGCTGCTCACGATCAGCACGCTGATGTACTCCGGGATCGGCGACGAAGGTCTCGGCCTTCTGAACGAGGACATCGGCGGCAACGTGTTCTTCGCGCTGTCCGGTCCGGTCATGGGGGGTCTGGCCTTCCTGCTCTCGCTCGCGGTGCTGACCTCGTCGGCGTCGTCGTTGCAGTCCACCTTCATCTCACCGGCCAGGACGCTGCTCGCGATGGGGCACTACGGAGCCGTCCCGAAGAAGTTCGCCGGTGTCAGCCCGCGGTTCTTCACGCCGGGATTCGCGACGATCGCCTCCGCGGTGGTCGCCGGTGGGTTCTACGCCGTCATGCGTTTCCTCAGCGAGGATGCGCTGTGGGACACGATTCTCGCGCTGGGCATGATGATCTGCTTCTACTACGGCATCACCGCGTTGTCGTGCGTCTGGTATTTCCGCCACCAGTGGTTCGACTCGGGCAAGGACTTCTTCTTCAAGTTCGCCAGCCCCCTGGTCGGTGGAGTCATCCTTCTGGTGCTGTTCTTCATCACGGCGATCGACAGCCTCGCACCCGACTTCGGATCGATCGCCATCGGCGCCGACGCGAACGGTGAGGGCGGCATCGGCATCGTGTTCTTCATCGGGGTGGGTCTGCTCATCTTCGGCGCCGTCCTGATGATCATCCAGAGAATCGTCAACCCTGACTTCTTCCGAGGGAAGACGCTGAGCGTGGACGCCCCGCCCAGCAACCGCCTCCGCTGACACTCAGCCACCAGTCCCCACAGAAAGAGAATCCATGAGCACTCAGATCGCACCGGCCGAGCAGACGCTTCTCGACAGCATCCCCACCGGCCTCTTCATCGGCGGCCAGTGGACGGACGGCGAGACCGGGGCCACCTTCGACGTGAAGGACCCGGCGACCGGGGCGGTCATCCGCACGATCGCCGACGCGACGCCGGCCGACGGCATCCGTGCGCTCGACGCGGCCGTCGCCGCTCAGGATTCGTGGGCGGCCACCGCACCGCGCCGACGCAGCGACATCCTCCGCCGCGCGTTCGATCTCGTGCAGGAGCGCAAGGAGGATCTCGCGCTGCTCATGACGCTCGAGATGGGCAAGCCGCTCGCCGAGGCGCGGGGCGAGGTCGGCTACGGCGGGGAGTTCCTGCGCTGGTTCAGCGAGGAGGCCGTGCGCATCAACGGTCGCTACGGGCTCAACCCCGAAGGCACCGGCCACATGGTCGTCTCGCAGCGTCCGGTGGGCCCGTCGTTCTTCGTGACGCCGTGGAACTTCCCGTTCGCGATGGCGACGCGCAAGATCGCGCCCGCGCTGGCGGCCGGCTGCACGGTCGTGATCAAGCCCCCGGCACTCACGCCGCTCACGACGATGTTCTTCGTGTCGCTGCTCGAGCAGGCGGGTCTGCCCGAAGGTGTCGTGAACGTCGTGCAGACCTCGCGCTCCGGTGCCCTGTCGGCCCCGATCATCGCCGACCCGCGTCTGCGCAAGCTCTCCTTCACGGGCTCGACCGAGGTCGGGCGCAAGCTCATCGCACAGGCGGCGGAGGGCGTGCTGCGGGTGTCGATGGAGCTCGGTGGCAACGCGCCGTTCGTGGTGTTCGATGACGCCGACCTCGACAAGGCCGTGGAGGGCGCACTGGCCGCGAAGTTCCGCAATATCGGTCAGGCGTGCACGGCGGCCAACCGCTTCATCGTGCACAAGGACGTCGCGGGTGAGTTCGCCAAGCGCATCACCGAGCGCGTCGAGGCCATGAAGATCGGCCGCGGCACCGAGGACGGCGTCGCGATCGGACCGCTGATCGACGACGACGCGGTGGCCAAGGCCGGCGAGCTCGTCGACGAGGCCGTGGGTCGTGGCGCCACGCTGCTGGCAGGCGGCAAGGCGCTCGACGGCGTCGGCAGCTTCTACGAGCCGACCGTTCTCACCGACGTGGTCGCCGGCAGCGCGATCCTGCGCGAGGAGATCTTCGGACCGGTGCTCGCGATCGCGACCTTCGAGACCGAGGAGGAAGCCGTTCGCCTCGCCAACGACACCGAGTACGGCCTGGTGTCGTACGTGTTCACCGAGAGCCTGCAGCGCGGGCAGCGGATGATCGACGCGCTCGAGACCGGCATGATGGGTCTCAACGTGGGCGTGGTGTCGAACGCCGCCGCCCCGTTCGGTGGCGTCAAGCAGTCGGGCGTCGGCCGCGAGGGCGGGTTCGAGGGCATCCACGAGTACCTGTCCACCAAGTACACGCTGATCCCGGTCGCCTGACCGGTCGGCCCAGACGAGGAGTGAATATGACCGACTACGCCGTCATCAACCCCGCCACCGGAGAGACGCTGGCGTCCTTCGACACCTTCACGGATGCGCAGATCGAGGAGGCCGTCGCCGCCGCGGATGCCGCGCACCGTGACTGGTCGCGTTCGTCGACGGTCGCGGAGCGCGCCGCGCTCCTGCGCCGTGCCGCCGAGCTGCACCGCGAGCGTCGTGAGGCCCTCGCCGACGTGTTCGTGCGCGAGATGGGCAAGCCCCGCGAGGCCGCGCTCGGAGAGGTCGACTTCGCCGCCGACATCGCCGAGTACTACGCCGATCAGGCGGAGTCCATCATGGCCGACCAGCCGATCGCGATCCTCGGAGACGGATCGGCGATCATCCGCCGTTCGTCGCTGGGCCCGCTCGTCGGCATCATGCCGTGGAACTTCCCGGCGTACCAGATCGTGCGCTTCGCGGCACCGAACCTGATCGTCGGAAACACGATCCTGCTCAAGCCGGCTCCGCAGTGCCCCGAGTCGTCGGCCGCGCTCGAGGCGATCTACCATGACGCCGGGTTCCCGAAGGGCGCCTACCAGAGCGTGCTGGCGACCAACGAGCAGATCGCGACCATGATCGCCGATCCGCGCGTGCAGGGCGTGTCGCTCACGGGCTCCGAGCGTGCGGGGGCTGCCGTCGCCGAGATCGCCGGACGCAACCTGAAGAAGGTCGCGCTGGAGCTCGGCGGGTCCGACCCGTTCATCGTGCTCTCGACCGACGACCTCGACGCGACGGTGCAGGCGGGTGTCGACGCGCGCCTCGACAACAACGGTCAGGCCTGCAACGGCGCCAAGCGGTTCATCATCGTCGACGGTCTCTACGACGCGTTCGTGGAGAAGTTCACCGCGGCGATGGCATCCGTCGATGCGAGCGACCCCACGCTCGACGACACGGTTCTGGGACCCGTGGCCTCCGAGACCGCGGCCGAGAACCTGCAGAAGCAGGTCGACCAGGCCGTCGAGCAGGGTGCGACGCTGCTGACCGGCGGCACCCGCGACGGCGCATTCTTCGCACCGACCGTGCTCGCCGATGTGACGCCCGAGATGAACGTGTACCGCGAAGAGCTCTTCGGCCCCGCGGCGGTCGTGTACCGCGTCGCGGACGAGGATGCGGCGGTCACGCTGGCGAACGACACCTCCTTCGGGCTCGGTTCGTACGTCTTCACCACGGATGCCGAGCAGGCCGAGCGCGTCGCCGACAAGATCGAGGCGGGCATGGTCTACGTCAACCTCGTGCTGGCCGACAGCCCCGAGCTGCCGTTCGGCGGAGTGAAGCGCAGCGGCACCTCGCGCGAGCTGGGGCACCTCGCCGCCGACGAGTTCGTGAACCGGAAGCTCATCCGCATCGGCTGATCGGTCTCATCGAAGGGGCGGATGCGGCACAGCATCCGCCCCTTCTGTGTGCTCGCCGCCTGCGGTGCGGTGCATTTCCTCGGAGATCTGCCGTATCTCGGACGAGATCCCCCCGTAGCATGCGGGATTCGGCAGAACTCCGGAGCCCCGCAACCGCACCGGGCGTAGGGTCGAAGCATGGCCAATGTCGCTGAGAACATCGTCAAGACACTCCACGCCAACGGGATCGACCGGGTCTACGGACTTCCCGGCGATTCGCTCAACGGGTTCACGGACGCGCTCCGCAAGGACGGCTCGATCCGATGGGTCCACGTGCGGCATGAAGAGGCCGCGGCCTTCGCCGCCGCTGCGGATGCCGCCACCACCGGCACACTCGCCGTCGTCGCAGGATCGTGCGGGCCGGGCAACCTGCACCTGATCAACGGCCTCTACGACGCGAACCGCTCGCGCGTACCCGTGCTCGCCATCGCCGCGCACATCCCGACGACGGAGATCGGCACCGGGTATTTCCAGGAGACGCATCCGCAGGAGCTGTTCCGCGAGTGCAGCGTCTATGTCGAGTACGTGGCCGATCCGAAGCAGATGCCGCGGCTGCTCGAGATCGCGATGCGTGCCGCCATCGAACAGCGCGGGGTCGCGGTGCTCGTGATTCCCGGCGACGTCGCTCTGGCCGAGATCGCCGACGATCGCGCCGTCGTGATCGAGCGCGCGAAGCCCGTCGTCGTGCCCAGCGGGCCGGAGCTCGAGCGGGCGGCGACCCTGCTGAACGCCGCGAAGAAGGTCACGATCCTCGCCGGCGCCGGCGTGGAGGGCGCGCATGACGAGGTGATCGCGCTGGCCGATCGGCTCGGAGCCCCCATCGTGCACGCGCTCCGCGGCAAGGAGTTCATCGAGTATGACAACCCCTTCGATGTCGGCATGACGGGGCTGCTGGGATTCGCCTCGGGGTATCGGGCGATGGAGGCGGCTGATGCGCTGCTGGTGCTCGGCAGCGATTTCCCGTACGAGCAGTTCTACCCGGACAAAGCGACGACCATCCAGGTCGACATCCGCGGCTCGCAGCTGGGCAAGCGGCATCCGCTCGACCTGGGTCTGGTGGGCGACGTGCGCGCGACCGCCGAGGCGCTGCTGCCGCGGATCGCCGAGAAGAGCGACCGGGGGCACCTCGACGATGCGGTGGCGCACTATCGGAAGACTCGCGCCAAGCTCGACGACCTCGCGGTGCCGACCAAGGCCGGACGCCCCATCCATCCGCAGTACCTCGCGCGCCTGCTGAACGAGCAGGCCGCGGATGACGCGATCTTCACTGCCGATGTGGGTTCCCCCACCGTCTGGGCGGCCCGCTACCTCACCATGACCGAGAACCGCAGGCTCATCGGCTCCTTCACCCACGGCTCGATGGCGAACGCGCTGCTGCACGGCATCGGTGCGCAGGTCGCGCATCCGGATCGCCAGGTGGTCGCCCTGGCCGGTGACGGCGGACTGGCGATGATGCTCGGGGAGCTCATCACCCTGACCCAGAACCATCTGCCGGTGAAGACGATCGTGGTCAACAACTCCTCGCTGAACTTCGTCGAGCTGGAGATGAAGGCCGCGGGATTCGTCACCTATGGCACCGAGCTGAAGAACCCGAGCTTCGCCGCGATCGCCGAGGCCATGGGCATCTTCGCGCGCCGCGTGGAGCGCAGCGAGGACCTTCCGGATGCCGTGCGCGAGGTGCTGTCCCATGACGGACCCGCGCTGCTCGACGTCGTGACCGAGCGGCAGGAGCTGTCGATGCCGCCCGCGATCGAGGCCGCGCAGGTGAAGGGCTTCGCGCTCTACGCCATCCGCACCGTGATGTCGGGCCGCGGCGACGAGCTGCTCGACCTCGCGCGCGCGAACTGGCGCCAGCTGTTCTGACCGCAGCCTCTGCGCCCGCTCGGGAGGAGAACTCGTTCTCGGGCGGATGCTTCCGCCGCAGTCCTCCGCCCGCGGCGCGATTCTCCGCCCGAGGGCACGAAGGGGCGCGCGCTCAGCTCTCGATGAGCGCGCGCACCTCGGCGGCCTCGCCGTGGCGACCGAGGGCCTCGAGCGCGTCTCCGAGCTCGAGTGCGGCGACCTGCTGCAGCGGCGGGTGCTCGGCTCCGTGCTCGAGCGCGCTGCGGTACACGGCCACGGCGTCGGCGGCACGGTCGTTGCCGACGAGCACGCGCGCCGCGAACAGCTCGGATCCGCCGGCCGCACCCGTGTCGCCGATCTCGGCGAAGGCGTCGGCTGCGGTGAGCGCCGCGGCGACCGCATCGTCGATACGGCCGATCTCGGCCAGCGCCCGACCGCGTGAGTCGGTGACGTCGGCGAGCAGCCAGTGCGCCTCGTGCTCCGTCGCGAGGGCGACGACCTCGTCGAACAGCGCGAACGCGCGCTCATCCTGGCGTCCGCCGTACACCTGACCGAGGTTGTGCAGCACCTCGACGCGGGCGCCCACGGCATCCGGCGCCGTGCGCACGATGTCGGCGGCCGACTCCAGCAGCTGCAGCGCGTCGTCGTTCTCGTCGAACCGGGCGAGGATCTTCGCCTGCTCGGTCATCGCCATCGCCTGGTCGGCGGGCTCCACGGCTTCGCCGTACAGTTGCGCGGCGTATCCGAACGCCCCCACGGCCTGGCCGAACTCACCCGAGCCGCTCAAGGCGCGCGCGAGCATGGATGCCGTCATGGCGCGCGACCCGGCGGGCACATCGGCCTGCTCCTCCTGCTCGAGCACCGAACTGAACAACTCGGCGGCCTCTTCGGCGTCGCCGACCGCGAGCATCGCGCGACCCAGGCGGAAGTTCGCCCCCGCGATGTCGCCGCCTTCCTGGGCCACCAGGCGTGCGGTCACGCGGTAGCGGGCGACGGCCTTCTCGGCATCGCCGGCGTCCTCCCAGAGGGCTCCGGCGAGCAGATGCGTCGAGGCCAGCGCCTTCGTGGCACCGAGACCGGCGAGGATCCTGCATGCCTCGTCGGCATCGGTCGCGCCCTCGATGAAGGCGTTGGACCCGCCGCGCACCCGTGCCCGGGTCTGGTGGGCCTGTGCGCGGTGCCCGGCGCTGAGGTCGTCCTGTGCGAGGAAGCGATCGAGCAGCGACGACGCCGCCTCGATGTCGCCCTTGTGCAGCACGGCGGCGATCGCGATCAGGGTCGTGGTGTTCGACAGGCGCGTGTCCTCCGCCTCGGCGAAGGCGCGGGCGGCCAGCTCGGCCATGTCGAGCGCGGCATCCGGCTCGTCCGACTGCAGGTGCAGCGAGGCGCGGCTGATCGCCAGGTCGCCGCGCGACCAGGCGGGAAGCGACTCCGATGCGGCGAGGGCATCCTCCAGATCTGCGGTGGTCTCGGGCGTGTTCACGCCGAACGTGGCGAGTCCCAGACTTTCCTCGAGCGCGGCCTGCTCGATCTTGCCCGCGTCGCGCAGCGCGGCGACGCGCTCGGGCAGCAGCTCCAGCGCCTCGTCGGCACGGTCGAGCGCCACGAGGATTCCCAGGCGCATCGACAGCAGCTGCGCACGCTTGGCGGGATCCGTCACCGCCAGCGCACGGGGGAGGGCGTCGAGCGTCTCGTGCTCGGCGCCGAACTGGGCGAGATCCATCGCACGGTCGAACCAGGCGTCGGCATCGAGCGGGGTCACGGCCTGCGGTGGCACCGCGAACACGTCGGAGCGGATCGGCACGTCGTAGTGCTCCGCGGCGAGGGCTCGCAGGCGTGCCAGGTTCTGGGCGTGGCCGTCGGTGCCGTCGCGCTGATCGAACTCGCCGCCGATGCGCTCGGCGGCGCTCCAGGCGCTCGCGGCCAGCTCCTCCGCCGACCAGGCGCCGTCGTGCGGGCCGAAGAACTGCTCGAGGGCGGGGGAGTCGGCCCCGCGCACGGGGGTGCCGCCGTGCCCGGCCGCAGCGACGCGATCGAGGGCGAAGGCGAAGGCCGAGAGCGCCGCGAAGTGGGCGTCGACGTTGAGTCCGTCGTGGGCGAGCCACGAGATGTGGCGCTCGATCAGCGCGAGCGCCCGAGCCTCGTTGCCGGTCAGGGCCGTGAAGATGACGTTGTTCGCGACGATGCGCAGGTTGTCGGGGTTGTCCTTCGCGAGACGGTAGCTGCGCAGATGGGCGGTCTTCGCCTCGTCTCCGCGCCCGGCGCGCAGATACGGGACCAGGACGCGGGAGAGCGCATGCTCCGGCTCCTCGCCGCAGGAGAAGCCGCCTTCGATCATCTCCTCGACCAGGCGGATCGCGTCGTCATCGCGCTCGGTCTCGGCGAAGAACCCGGCGAACTGGCTGCGTCCGCAGGCATCGCAGTGGCTGTGCTCATCGCGGGGCGTGGCCTCGAGCTGTACGCGCAGCGCCTCGGCATCCGCCATCCGCCCGGCGTCCCAGGCGTCCTCGAAGCGCGCGGTCAGCACACCGCTCATGCCGAGTCCTGCCGCACGGTAGTGCGACTCCATGTCGTCGAGCACCGCCACGATCTGTTCCTGCGAGAAGGCGGGGGAGGAGCGCAATGACGACGCCATCCACTTGAACTGCCACATCAGGTCGGCGCCCCCGTTGTCGAGGTCGCTGGGGAACCGCTGCGGATCGGCGTCGTGATGTGCGAGGCACCACGCGAACGAGTTCAGCATCACGTCGGTCGCGCCGTTCATGTTCGCGGATGCCGTCTGCCGCATGCGTGCGTCGTACTCGAGCCGCTCATCACCGATCTCCTGTGCCAGGGCGACGGCCTCGCTCACGAGTGCCTGCTCGGCGGGCCCCCACGGCGTGCGGTCGATCTCTTCGATCAGTTGCTGGAAGCGCTTCTTCGGACGTGCCATGGACGATGCCCCTTCGATGGGTCGAGACGTGAAGCTCAGCGGGCCTCGTCGAAGGGGATCGAGTCCCCTTCGAGGCCGGCGGAGAGGGAGACGAGGTCGCTGAGCGCGGTGGTCATGAGACCGCGGTCGGCGTCGGAGAGCGGATGGTGGCCGGCGAGCAGTGCCTGGATGTAGAGCAGCTGCACCGTGCGTGCGAAGACGGCGTCATCGCTCACGCGCACGAGTGCCCGCACGACGCGGTTGCTCCAGTTCAGGCAGAGGCGTGCGCGCAGGTCATCGTCACGCCCCAGCGAGCGGGTCTGATCGATCTTGTCGAGCACGCCGCCCCAGAGGGATCCGGTGATCCCCTTCGTGCGCGTGCGGTCGATCGCCCGCAGCACTTCGGGATCGGCGACGTACAGGGCGGCCAGGTCGGGGCGGTCGATCGAGCGCACCACGACCGAGCAGTCTGCGGATGCCAGCACCGCCCCCGCCCTGGCCTCGAGTGCGACGGCGGCATCGCGGTCGTCGAGCGGCGGCGGGTCGAGGCGGTCGAGTTCGCCCGTGACGTCGACCTGCTCGATCGTGACGGTCGAGTGCAGCTCGGGCAGCATCCGCACCAGGTCGGCGTCGTACAGGTATCCGCCGTTCACCAGCACCTCCGAGGAGGGGGAGATGCCGGCCACCTGGCGGAACTCGTCGACGGATGCCGCATAGCGCACGTGCGGATACCGCTCCACGAGGTCGCCGATGCGCATCGTGCCGTGCGTGGTCTCCAGCGTCAGCCAGCGCGTGATGAACTGCGCCAACTCCGGATCGTGACGTACGAGCGACTTGAGGCCCACCTCGTGGATCGCGACGAACTGCGCCAGGCGGTGAGGTTCGCGCAGGCCCAGCTCGAGCACCCATCGACGGATGCCGGCGCCGAGCTGTTCGCGCACCCGTTCCAATGCCGCGTCCTCCACGAGCGACTCGCGGCTGGCGGTCGGGGCGAGGCCGGTCGAATCCACGACCGCACGCACGAAGAACGCCCAGTCGGGCAGCACATCGTCGACGCGCTCCGACAGCAGCATCCGTCCGAGGTACATGCGCGTGGCCTGACGTGCGCCCGGCGGAGGGGCGTACGGGAGCACATAGGCGAGACCGCGCGTGCCGGTGGCGGGTTCACTGAGCTCGATCACGTCGAGCGGACCGGCGTCGAGCAGATCGCGGCCGTAGCGCACGGCGGCCTCGACGTCGGATGCGGCGTCGAGGAACGGGGCGTCGCGCGTGATCGAGATGTCGGTTCCTGGTGCGTCGATCGTGACCTGCACCGGAAGGAACTCGCCGAAGGTCGTGGCCAGCTCGTGCACGGCGGCGGGGCGCAGCAGCTCGTCGGCGTCGAACCGGGGGACCAGGTGCACGCTCGTGCCGATCGGCAGCTCCTCGTCGATCTCGACGACCTGGAACGTGCCGTCGGCGCTGCCCGTCCACTCCACCGATGCGCCGCCCCGCGCGCTGCGCGAACGGATGACGATCGTGTCGGCCACCATGAAGCAGCTCAGCAGACCGATGCCGAACTGACCGAGGTAGTCGTTGCGGGGCAGATCGAAGATGTCGCGCTTGGAGCTGCGACCGACCGTGGCCAGCAGATCCGCCACCTCGGACATCGTGAGGCCCACGCCGTCGTCCCGCAGGACGAACTCGCCGTTCTCGGCGGTCAACGGGGTGATCCGGATGCGTCCACCGGCGCCGTCCACCTCGCGGCGCGCCGTGATCGCGTCCCGCGCGTTCTGCAGGAGTTCGCGGAGGTACACCCGAGGGCTGGAGTAGATGTGTCTGCTGAGCAGATCGACGACTCCTCGCAGATCCACCTGGAACTGCTGCACTTCAGCGCTCACCGGCGCTCCCTCCTGATGCATCCGCTCGCCGAGCCTAACAACAACACGCGCGCATTCCCCGGTTCGGCGGCACGGGACGGATGCCGTACACTGATGGAGCAGTTGTTTTCTGCATTCTTTCGCCGTGCCTGGGATCCTCGATCACAGAATCGGTGGCAGAGTGGGAAGACACCCCCGAGACCACACGGTCTCTAGGGCGGTAGCTCAATTGGCAGAGCAGCGGTCTCCAAAACCGCAGGTTGCAGGTTCGATTCCTGTCCGCCCTGCGCGTCAGCGCAACGCTGACACACGAAAGGTACATTCAGGATGGATCAGGACGAACCGCGCGGCGAGCTCGTCGCGTCTGGCGCCACCCGCGAGAAGGCGGGCAACCCCTTCTCCCGGTTCTTCGGGGGAATCGCCCTGTTCATCCGCCAGGTCATCTCCGAGCTCCGCAAGGTCGTCACCCCGACTCGCAAGGAGCTGTTCAAGTTCACCGGGGTGGTGCTCGTCTTCGTTCTCATCGTCATGGGCATCGTCTACGGCTTGGACACTCTTTTCGCGTACGTGACGCACTGGGTCTTCGGAATCCCTAGCTGATGACGCCCGCGGCCACCGCCGCAGCGAGGAGCAAGAAACAACGTGTCTGAACGATATTCCGACGATGCCGATTGGGCGACCGCGGCAGAGCAGTCGAGCGAAGAGGACGAGGCCCAGGAGGGCAACGTGCTCGCCGCAGAGGAGCTGTCCGTCACCTCGGCAGAGCACGTCGCTCTGCACGTCGAAGACGAAGACGAAGATCAAGACACCGATACCGATGACGACATCGTCATCGAAGACCCGGAGGCGGACGCGATCGTGAACGACGCTCTCAACCTGGACGAAGCGGCTGAGTCTGAGGCCGCCGCTGAGGTCCTCAACGATGCTGTGGCCGAAGAGACGGCTGACCAGGAGGCCGCTGCGGCCGACGAGGTCACCCCGTACGACGGCCCCGATGTCAACGGCGACGAGGATGTCGTTGCCGATGAAGACGGTGCCGATGAGGATGCGGAGGAGGACCCGTACGAGGCCTTCCGCATGGATCTCCGCATGCTCCCGGGCAAGTGGTACGTCATCCACTCCTACGCCGGCTTCGAGCGCAAGGTCAAGGCGAACATCGAGCAGCGCAAGTCGACGCTCGAGGTCGAGGACGAGATCTACCAGATCGAGGTCCCGATGGAGGACGTCGTCGAGATCAAGAACGGCCAGCGCAAGATGGTCACCCGTGTGCGCATCCCGGGCTACGTGCTCGTGCGCATGGAGCTCACGGAGGACACCTGGTCGGTCGTCCGCCACACCCCCGGCGTCACCGGCTTCGTGGGCAACGCCCACAACCCGACGCCGCTGCGCTTCGAAGAGGCCTTCAACATGCTGAAGGCGCTCGTCGAGGTCAAGGACGTCCCACCGCGAAGAACATCGCGTCGAAGGGTGGCGTCGGCTGTCGCTCGCCGTCTGCCGGCCGAGGTCGACTTCGAGGTCGGCGAGACCATCACGATCAAGGAGGGCTCGTTCGCGGGTCTTCCCGGTTCGATCAGCGAGATCAAGCCCGAGAGCGGCAAGCTCACGGTCCTCGTCTCGCTCTTCGAGCGCGAGACTCCGGTCGAGCTCTCGTTCGACCAGGTCACCAAGATGGTCTGACACACGTTTCACGAGAACGGCCGTCCCTTCGGGGCGGCCGTTCTCGCGTTCGACCCGGTGAATACCTGCACGATCCGGGAACAGATGCGCGGCGCATCCGCCCCTTCGGTCGTGCACCCGTGCCCCGGTCGTGCAGGTGTACCCGGGGGATGCGGCAGGAATGCGGCGGGGATGCGGCGGGTTCGCCGGACAAGCCGGGATCAGGTATACTTACGTGGTTTGTGTGCCGCTTCGGCGTGCGCGCAAGCGACCACGGTCCGGAGATGCCGGATCTGTGGGAGAAGCGGATGCTCCGGCATCCGATTCGATGAAAGGAAAGAGAATGGCACCGAAGAAGAAGGTGACCGGCCTGATCAAGCTTCAGATCAACGCCGGTGCAGCCAACCCCGCGCCGCCGATCGGCCCCGCGCTCGGTCAGCATGGCGTCAACATCATGGAGTTCTGCAAGGCGTACAACGCCGCGACCGAGTCGCAGCGCGGCAACGTCATCCCCGTCGAGATCACCGTCTACGAGGACCGCAGCTTCACCTTCATCCTGAAGACCCCGCCCGCGGCGGAGCTCATCAAGAAGGCCGCCGGTGTCGCCAAGGGCTCCGCGACCCCGCACACCGTCAAGGTCGCGAAGCTCACCAAGGATCAGGTCCGTCAGATCGCCGAGACCAAGCAGGCCGACCTGAACGCGAACGACATCGAGGCCGCCTCGAAGATCATCGCCGGCACCGCCCGTTCCATGGGCATCACGGTCGAGGGCTGAGGAGAATAATCATGGCTAAGTCCAAGGCTTACAACGCTGCCGCTGAGAAGATCGAGGCAGACCGTTTCTACACTCCGACCGAGGCAGTCGCCCTCGCGAAGGAGACCGGCTCCGCGAAGTTCGACTCGACCGTCGAGGTCGCGCTGAAGCTCGCCGTCGACCCCCGCAAGGCGGACCAGATGGTGCGCGGCACCGTCATCCTGCCCCACGGCACCGGTAAGACCGCCCGCGTCATCGTGTTCGCGACGGGTCCGGCCGCTGAGGCCGCGATCGCCGCAGGCGCCGACGAGGTCGGTGGCGCCGAGCTCATCGAGAAGGTCGCCGCCGGCTGGACCGCGTTCGACGCGGCCGTCTCCACCCCGGAGCTCATGGGCCAGGTCGGTCGCCTCGGAAAGGTCCTCGGACCCCGTGGCCTCATGCCGAACCCGAAGACCGGCACCGTCACCCCGAACACGGCCAAGGCCGTCGAGGAGATCAAGGGCGGAAAGATCGAGTTCCGCGTCGACAAGCACGCCAACGTGCACTTCGTCGTCGGCAAGGCATCCTTCACCGCCGAGCAGCTCGAACGAGAACATCGGCGCAGCGCTCGAGGAGATCGTCCGTCTCAAGCCGTCGAGCTCGAAGGGCCGCTACATCCAGAAGGGTGCGGTGTCGACCACGTTCGGCCCCGGCATCCCGCTGGACGTCAACGCCATCTGAGTCTGACTCTCTGAAATGCCCCCGGGTCCGCCCGGGGGCATTTCTGCATCCACGGTGAGCGGTGCACCGAAACTCGGCGTCATGCGATGCGGAGTCCGACGGCGGGCCGCATACTGTGAGGGAGTTCCTTTGACACCGCGCGCCACAGCACCCGCGCACACCGCACCCCAGGAGGGTCCACCCATGTCTCGTCGCCTCATCGCCGTCACGGCACTCGTCGTCACCGCCGCCGCACTCACGGCCTGCAGCGGCACGAGCGCGCCGCAGGAGTCGTCCGCCGGCGGCGACACCAGCGCCTCATCCGACTTCGGTCTCGTCTCCGACGGCACGTTGACGGTGGCCACCGAGGGCACCTACCGCCCCTTCAGCTTCCACGCCGACGGCGGCACCGGCGACCTGACCGGCTACGACGTCGAGATCATCCAGGCCGTCGCCGACAAGCTCGACCTCGACGTGAAGTTCGAGGAGACCCAGTGGGACTCGATCTTCGCGGGCCTGGATGCCGGACGCTTCGACGTGATCGCGAACCAGGTCAGCATCAACGAGGAGCGCGAGGCCAAGTATCTGTTCAGCCAGCCCTACACGGTCTCGCCCGGCGTGATCGTCGTCGCCGAGGATGACGATTCGATCTCCTCGTTCGACGACCTCAAGGGCAAGACGACGGCGCAGTCGCTCACGAGCAACTGGTACGAGCTGGCCACCGATGCCGGCGCGACGGTCGAAGGAGTCGAAGGCTGGGCACAGGCGGTCGAGCTGCTGCGTCAGGGACGCGTCGACGCGACCGTGAACGACAAGCTGACCTTCCTCGACTACGAGACCACGAACAGCCCGTCCGGCTTGAAGATCGCCGCCGAGACCGATGAGGCCGGCAAGCAGGCCTTCGTGTTCACCAAGGACAAGACCGCCCTCGTCGCCGCGATCGATGACGCTCTCGACGAGCTGCGCGCCGACGGCACGCTGGCGGAGATCAGCGACAAGTACTTCGGCGAAGACGTCACCCAGTAGCCGATGGAGAACCCCTGGCAGCTGTTCCTCGACTCGCTCGGCCCCATCGCGCTGGCCGGGGTGACGGTGACGGTGCCGCTCGCGCTCGTCTCGTTCGCGCTCGGACTCGTGATCGCCGTGGGTGTGGCGCTGATGCGCATCTCGGTGCACCCTGTGCTGGCGGGAATCGCACGGTTCTACATCTCGGTGATCCGGGGCACGCCGATGATCGTGCAGCTGTTCGTCATCTTCTACGGCCTCGGATCGATCGGTCTCAAGATCGATCCGTGGCCGAGTGCGATCATCGCCCTGTCGTTGAACGTCGGTGGATACGGGGCCGAGGTCGTGCGAGCCGCGATCCTCTCCGTGCCGAAGGGGCAGTGGGAGGCCGCGTACACGGTCGGCATGAACCGCACTCGCACGCTCACCCGCGTCATCTTGCCGCAGGCGGCGAGGGTGTCGGTTCCCCCGCTGTCCAACACGTTCATCTCACTCGTGAAGGACACGTCGCTGGCTTCGCTGATCCTGGTGACCGAACTCTTCAAGGTCGCTCAGCAGATCGCCTCGGCGACGCTGGAGTTCATGGTGCTCTACCTCGCTGCGGCGCTGGTGTACTGGGTGATCTGCCTGGTGCTCTCGTTCGGTCAGAGCGCGTTGGAGAGGAGATTGGACCGCCATGTCGCGCACTGATCCGGGAGAGGCTCTGCTCGCCGCCCGAGGACTCCGCAAGAGCTTCGGGGACAACGAGGTGCTTCGCGGCATCGACCTGACTCTGCATCGCGGCGAGGTCGTCGTGCTCATCGGGCCCAGTGGGTCTGGCAAGACGACGGTCCTTCGCGCGTTGAACGGGCTCGAGACGCCGGATGCCGGCACGATCGTCGTCGACGGGGGGCCGGATGTCGATTTCGCTCTCGCCGCGACGACCTCCTCTCGCCAGCGGGCGAAGAGCCGGTTCGCCCTGCGCGACCGTTCGGCGATGGTGTTCCAGCATCACAACCTGTTCCCGCACCTGACCGTGCTGGAGAACGTGATCGAGGGCCCGTGGCGGGTGCATAAGCGCCCGAAGGACGAGGTCGTCGCCGAAGCGAAGGCGCTGCTCGCCCGTGTCGGCCTTGCCGACAAGGAGGATGCGCGGCCGCACCAGCTCTCGGGTGGCCAGCAGCAGCGCGTCGGTATCGTGCGCGCGCTCGCTCTGAAGCCCGACCTGCTCCTGTTCGACGAGCCGACGAGCGCGCTCGATCCCGAGCTGGTCGGAGAGGTGCTGCTGGTCATCAAGGAGCTGGCCGACGAGGGCTGGACGATGGCCGTCGTCACGCACGAGCTGAGCTTCGCCCGGGAAGCGGCGGATCACGTGCTGTTCATGGACGGCGGTGTCGTGATCGAGCAGGGAACTCCTGAGCAGGTCTTCACGGCGCCGCAGCAGGAGCGCACGCAGCGATTCCTCACCCGCATCCTCCGGCCACTCGACGGCATATAGACGGCGCTGTTCCTGGCACGACGTCTCGCCGAGGTGGCAGGATGCCGGAATGGGCACCATCGACGAGTACGTGGCCGCGCTCGATCCGGCGGATCGTGACAGCATCCTCCGTGTGTACGCGATCGCGCGCGCGGCGGCACCCGAGGCGGAGCAGGGCCAGGGCTACGGCATGCCCGCGCTCGTCCACCGGGGAAAGCCCCTGCTGTCGGTGATGCGCGCCAAGAAGCACATCGGCGTCTACCCGTTCAGTCCAGCCGCGGTCGCGGATGTCGCCGGCATCCTCGCGGATCACCCGGGGATCGGGCTCGACAAGGGGACGATCCGCTTCCAGCCGGAGCATCCGCTGCCCGACGTCGCGATCGAGGCGCTGGTGCATGCGCGCCTGGCGCAGATCGACTCCTGAGAGCGCTCAGTCGGCGAGCACCGGGAGCACGAGGCTCACCGCGATCGCTATCATCACCACGGCGATCACGGCGTCGAGGATGCGCCACGACAGCGGGGTGCGCAGCCAGCGGCCGAGGTAGCGGGCGCCGAAGCCGAGCGCGGTGAACCAGAGGATGCTCGCGGCCACCGCGCCGGCGGCGAAGAGCCAGCGGTCATCGCCGTGGGTGGCGGCGATCGAGCCGAGCATCAGCACGGTGTCGAGGTACACGTGCGGGTTGAGCCAGGTGAGGGCCAACACCGTCAGGATCACCGGTGCCAGGGGAGTGCGCGTGCGCGTCTGAGTGAGCGTGCCGCCCGAGGCCGGCGCAGCGGATTCCTCTTCGTTCTCGACCTGCAGTGCCTCTCCGGTGCCGCGCCATGCCCGGCGAGCGGCCAGCAGTCCGTAGACCAGCAGGAACACCGCTCCCGCCCAGCGCGCGACCACCACCAGCCACGGAGCGGCGGAGATCACGTAGCCGAGCCCGGCGACACCGGCGATGATCAGCACCGCGTCGGAGATGGCGCAGATGATGACGACCGCGAGCACGTGCTCGCGACGGATCCCCTGGCGGAGGACGAAGACGTTCTGGGCGCCGATGGCGACGATCAGGGAGAGGCCCAGGCCGAGGCCTGCGAGAACGGAGAGCATCTCCTCAGAGTAGGAATATCGCATCATCAATACCAGCGAGGATTCCTACTGAACCATTAGCATCGCTGATGTGAGGATCGATCCGGAACTGGCCGCCACCGTCGCGGCTGTCGCCGACGAAGGTACGCTCGACGCGGCGTCCCGTCTGCTGCGCATCACGCCCTCAGCGGTGAGTCAGCGGCTCAAGACGCTCGAGCAGCAGCTCGGCCGCATCCTGATCGTGCGCAGCAAGCCGGCGCGCCTCACCGAAGCGGGCGAGGCGGTCGTGCGGTTGGCCCGCCAGATCGCGCTGCTGGAACACGATGCCCTCGCCGGGGTCGGACTGGATGACGCAGACGGCGCCCGACGGATCACGGTACCGCTGGCCGTGAATGCCGATTCCATGGCGACCTGGTTCCTCGCCCCTCTGGCCCGGTTGTCGGCCCGGCTCGACATCGACTTCGACCTGCACCGGGACGACCAGAACTTCACTGCGCGACTGCTCGAGTCGGGCACCGTGATGGCGGCCGTGACGAGTGAGAGCGTGCCCGTCGCCGGGTGCTCGGTCACCCCGCTCGGGGTGCTCGAGTACGAGGCGGTCGCGGCGCCCGCGTTCGCCGAGCGCTGGTTCCCGCACGGGGTCACCGCGGAGGCGCTGGCGCAGGCGCCCTTCGTCGACTTCGACAGACGCGACACGCTGCAGCATGAGTGGCTCCGCGAGCGGGGGGTGTCGCATCAGGGGGTCCCTCGCCACTACGTGCCGGCATCGCACGACTATGCGCTCGCGGTCGAGCTGGGCCTCGGATGGGGGATGCTGCCCTTCCCGCAGGGCTCGGCGGGTCTCGTGCGACTCGGCGGCCCCGCGGTGCGGACCGCGCTCCACTGGCAGCAGTGGAATCTGCGCTCGCCCCTGCTCGACATCATCGCCGCCGAGGTGGCCGCCGAGGCGCGCGAGGTCCTCCGCGCCTGACCCGCGGTTCGCCGCGGTTCGCCGAGTGCACGGCATCCTGCCGAGTGCACGGGATGCCGGCGTCGCGAGGCCGTGCACTCGACAGGTTCTCGTGCACTCGGCGCCAGGAACGCCGGGGTGCTACGGGCCGGGGGTCACTCCGGACGCGAGGGCGTGCAGCAGCCTCGTCAGGTTGTCGATGTCGTTGAGACTCCAGTCATGGAGCGTGCTCATCAGCATCCCCTCCTGGGGTGCCCGTGCCGCGGCGAGCCGCTCTGTTCCGAGCGCTGTCAGTCGAAGCAGCGATGACCGGCCGTCGGTCGGATCGGGGGAGCGCTCGATCAGGTCGAGGTCTTCGAGCTCCCGCACCGTGCGGCTCACCTGTCCCTTGTCCATCAGCATGCGCTCCCCGAGCGCGGAGGCCGTCACCTGCTCGCAGCGCGCGATGGTGGTGAGCGCCTTGTAGGCGCCGGGGAGCATGCCGGGGCTGACACGGTTCGCGTTCTCCATGATGAGGCGGCGGAAGTGTGTGATCAGCTCGCCGAACTCCGCCTCGAGGGCGCGGACCGCAGCGGCCCGCGCCTCGAGGGATTCGGAGTCGAGATCAGCCACGGCCATCGACGGGTCGGTCGCCCGTACGCGTCACCACGCTGATCGTGCCGGTCGTGGCGCCCGAGAGCGCCGTCGCGTCGGCGATGGCGATGTCGGCCGCGTCGTCGGCGACCTTGGCCGCATCCGCATGAGCGCGCTCGCTCGTGGTCATCGTGGTGAGTGGCTTGTTCGGGAGGAACAGGATCGCGATCAGGCTGATCACCGCGAGCGGGATGCCGATGAGGAACGCGTGCGAGATCGCCTGGGCGTAGAAGTCCTCGATGATCGAGCGCACCGGCTCGGGCAGCAGTCGCACCTCGGGGATCGTGCCGCTCGAGAGCTGCGCCGCGACCTCGGCGCCCTTGTCGCCCAGTTCGGCGATGGCCGCGCCGATGCGCTCCTTGCCGTCGGTGAAGAGCGTCGTGAGAGAGTTCGCCAGCACGGCACCCATGACCGACACGCCGATCGTGCCACCGAGGCTGCGGAAGAACGTGACGCCGGAACTCGCGACGCCCATCTCGGTCGGCTTCGCGACGTTCTGCACGATGAGCACGAGGTTCTGCATCGTCATGCCGACGCCGGCGCCCATCACGAACATGTAGATCGAGACGAGCACGAAGTTCGTGTCGTAGTGCAGCGTCGACAGCATGACCGATCCGGCGATGAGGAGGACGGATCCGAGGATCAGGTAGCCCTTCCACTTGCCGTAACGCGTGACGAGCTGACCGATCACCATGGAGGAGATCAGCAGGCCCGCCATCATCGGCAGGGTCATGAGTCCGGCCTCGGTCGGGGTGGCGCCGCGCGAGAGCTGCATGTACTGGGCCAGGTAGACCGAGGTGCCGAACATCGCGACGCCGATGGAGATCGATGCGAGCACCGACAGCGTGAAGGTGCGGCCACGGAAGAGCGTGAGCGGGATGAGCGGCTCGCGCACCTTGAGCTCGACGATGATGAACGCGATCGCCGCGGCGAGTGCGCCGCCGACCATCAGCACGGTCTCGGTGCTCCACCAGTCGAAGGTCGATCCGGCGTTCGTGATCCAGATGAGGATCAGTGAGACGGCGGCCGAGAGCAGCACGATGCCGACGTAGTCGATCGACACCTTGCGGGTGCGTTCGGTGGTGATGTGCAGCGTCTTCTGCAGGATGATCAGCGCGGCCACGGCGAACGGCAGTGCGACGAAGAAGTTCCAGCGCCAGTTGGCGACATCCGTGATCCAGCCGCCGAGCAGCGGGCCTCCGACGGTCGCGACGGCCATCACGGCGCCGAACAGGCCCATGTAGCGGCCGCGCTCGCGCGGGCTGATGATGTCGGCCATGATGACCTGGCTCAGTGCGGCGAGTCCGCCGCCGCCGATGCCCTGGATCGCGCGGAAGGCGATCAGGGTGTTGGTGTCCTGCGCGAAGCCGGCCGCAGCCGTGGCGCCGACGAAGATCACGATCGCGATCTGGATCAGCAGCTTGCGGTTGAAGAGGTCGGCGAGCTTGCCCCAGATCGGCGTCGAGATCGCCGTGGTGAGGAGGGTCGCCGTGATGACCCAGGTGTAGGCGGCCTGATCGCCGCCCAGGTCGTGGACGATGACGGGCATCGATGTCGAGACCACCGTGGTGGCGATCATCGAGACGAACATGCCGAGCAGAAGCCCGGTGAGGGCTTCGAGCACCTGGCGATGCGTCATCTTGACGGGGGAGTCCGTGGACATGCGGGACCTTTCGCGGTCGGAGGAGTGGATGCTGCGACTGCTCTGGCGCACACAAGATAGTTGAACTTCGTCAACCATACTCTGATCGTTGATCTGGGTCAACTATCTCCGTGATGAGGTCGTGGTCGCTTGCGCGCTATGAGTCCTCTTCCTGCGCTTTTTCACCTTGTCGTCTGGGATTTCCCTGAGGAGGATGGGAAATGGATGTGAACGCAGGCCTCTGAGGGGATGGCCGTACCCAGGCGTTCGCACGATCGACCGAATTCCTGAGGGGGAACAGATCATGGTCAACACGGACACGCAGCGCACCCGGGGCAATCGACGCAAGGTCCTCGCGGTGCTCGCGGGGGGACTCGTCCTCGGCGTCGGAGCCGCCGCGGTTCTCGCGGCCTGGAACGACTCCGAGTTCGCCACCGGCACCTTCACCGCCGGCTCGTTCAACCTGCAGGGCTCCGTCGCCGGTGACGTCGACGCCAACTACAGCGACCACAACGTCGACACCGGCGGAACCGCCGCCACGCTCGCCTTCACGTTGCCCACCGGGCTCGTGGGCAACATGTCTCCGGGCGACTCGGTCTACGCCGGGTTCTGGGTGCGACTCGCCCCGGGAACGACGACCGGCGCGAATCTCGTCGCGAACGGCACGACGGCCAGCGCCGCGGCGACCACGAACTCGGACCACCTCGGATACGCGGTCTACCAGCTCGCGCCGGGCGCCACCTGCAACGCGGCATCCGCCACCGGCACGGCGATCGCGACCGGCGTCACCCTCGATGTGCAGGCGGCGACGCCGTCGACGGTCGCGCTGACGAAGGGCGCGACCGCTGCGGTTGCGGGTACCGCAGTCCAGCTGTGCTTCAAGGTCACTGCGGACGCGACGCTCGAGCAGGGCACCGCGGCGACGGCGACCTGGAAGTTCACGGCGACCTCGACGAACTGAGCCGCTGATGGACACCCGCCGAAGCGTGCGGGAGGCGAAGCGGAATCGCTCCCGCCGGATCCGTGCTGTGCTCGCGGGCGGGCTCGTGCTCGGCATCGGCATGAGCGCGACGCTCGCGGCGTGGAACGACTCCGAGTACGGCTCGGCGACGTTCACCGCCGGTCGGTTCGACATCGTCGGGGCCGCAGACGGGACGACCTTCGCCAGTCACGCCACGACGGGGACCGCCGCCGCGTTGACGTTCTCGGCCACCCCGGCCGTGATGTCACCGGGTGCGGTCTCGTACGCGCTCTTCAGCGTCACGACGGCGAACCCGTCGGTCGCCGGGAACCTGCAGTGGAACGCGGTGACGCCGGCCACCACCGGACTCGCGGTGTTCCTGCGCTACGGGGTGCGTGCGATCACGGGCACGACGTGTAACCAGACCACGTATGCCGCCGGCACGTCGGTGGTGCCAGACACGTCGGCGCTGGCCACGAACGGCACGGCGACGCAGGCGGTGTCGGCGAACGGGGCGTCCACGATCAACTACTGCATCGCGGTGACGCTGCAGGCCGCAGCCGACAACACGGTGCAGGGCGCCAGCACGACCCTCACCTGGCAGGTGCTGGGAACCTCGGCGACGCCATGAACCGATCCACCCGTGACGAGAGGAAGAGAGCGCAGCGATGACCACGCCGGTGACGAGACGGAGCCTGCGGGAGCAGCCCGACTCGCTCGGCGAGCCCACGATCGAGGCGTCGGATGCCGAGCGGGTGGATGCCGAGCGGGTGGATGCCGAGCAGGCGGGACGCCGCGGTTCCCGGAGCGGTCCGGGGCGCGTCGTCGTCGACGTGCTGCTGTGGATCGCGGCCGCGGGTGGCGCGGTGTGCATCGTGCTCGTTGTGCTCGCGGTCACCGCTCAGATCACGTTGATCATGTTCCGCACCGGATCGATGTCACCGACCATCCCCGCCGGATCCGTGGCGGTCGTGCAGCGTGTACCCGCGAGCGACATCCGCGTCGGCGATGTGGTGACCGTCGACAGGGAGGACGAGCTTCCCGTCACCCACCGGGTGACCTCGATCGCACCCGGTGCCGATGACGCCCAGAGGGTGATCACGATGCGTGGTGATGCCAACGCCGACGAAGACCCGTTCCCGTACACGGTGACCTCGGTGCGCATCGTGCTGTTCTCGGTACCCGGCATCGCGACCGTCATCGTCGGGATGGGTAACCCCTACGTGCTCGGGGCGCTCACGGTCGCCGCGTCGGCGCTGGTCGTCTGGGCGTTCTGGCCTCGCGCGGAGAAGGGCGTGCGTCGCGCACGGGAGGAGCGCGCACCATGACCGGCCGCCGTACCGTCACGATGATCGTGCTCACGGGACTCGCCGTCGGCAGTGCAGCACTCTTCCCTGTCGCCGCGTGGGCGGCGCCCACGACGCAGGTGATCCAGGGCGATGTGCTCCGTCTCGTGTCGGTCGCCGACTGGGATGCGGCGTCCAGCCTGTTGCCCGGGGAGCCCGTGCGCTGGGACGTCGCGATCAGCGCGGAGGCGCCGGACCCCGGGACGGTGCGCATCGCGGTCAGTGCGACCGGTGATGCCCCGCTGATGATCGACGCATCGATCTGCACGAGCGCGTGGGAGCAATCCGGGTGTCCCGGCCGGGAGACCGATCTTCGCGCCGACTGGAGCATCCCCCGCAACGGCAGCGAGATCACGCTCGCAGAGATCGCCGACACCGAAGTCGCCCATCTGCGCCTCGTCATCACGCTCGACCCGGACGACGACGGCGGCACCACCGACATCCGGGTGCATGCCCAGGGTGCCGGGGAATCGGCCGTCGTCGGGCCGGGAGGAGGCGGACTCGCGACGACGGGCCTGTCGCCGATCGTGCCGCTCGCTGCGGGCGTCGGTGCCCTGCTCGTGGTGACCGGGGTCGTCCTGGTGCTGGATCGGCGGCGGCGGGCCCTTCGCGACCGAGGGGGCGTCCGATGAGTGGGCGTCCGATCACGGGGCAGACGAGGCAGCGCATGCTCGCCGGAGCGGCCGGCCTGGCGCTCCTGCTCGGACTCGCACTCGTGCCACCCGTGCAGAGCACCGACGCATCGTTCACGAGTTCGGCATATTCGGGTGCGACGATCACCGCCCTGAAGCTGCAGCCCCCGGCGGTCGAGCCGCTCCCGGGTGGCTTGACCTGCCCGAACCCGTTGAGCACGATCCTCGGTGGGACCGCGCTGACCATCAAGTGGCGCTGGCCGACGACGCCGGTCGGCTATCCGGCGACCTCGGGGCTCAACGTGCTGCTCACCGGAGCAGCGGACGGTACAGGCGGCACGATCGTGGCGCCGGGCACCCCGACCGCCGGGGTGTACACGACCACGATGAGCAAGGGTGTGCTGGACGGCCTGCTCGGTGGGCTCGGGTTCCTGCTCGGAGGCGGACAATACGTCGTCTACTTCGGTACCTCGTGGGTGACCCCGGGAGGTGTGACGTGGCGCTCGCCGCAGCTGGTCAAGATCACCGTCACCTACGCCGCGCTCCTCGCGGGCGGAGCGACGACCTGCACCTTCACGACCGTCTAGAGGGTGCGGGGAGCTGGGCTCTGTTGATCGGCGGGCTCGTCAGTCGGCGAGGGCCAGGGCGCGGAACGCGTCGCGCTCGCGCAGGTGCTCGCGCCTACTTGCGGCCGCGGCAGCCGTGGCATCCGCGATGCGAGAAGACGGCGGCTGCTGTCCGGTCGTGCGGCGGTAGAGCTCGTCGATCAGGTCGGTGGCGAGGCCGATCAGCTTGCCGATCTCGCGGTCGTCGCGGTCGATCCACACGCACCGAGGTTCGTCGTGGATCGGGGCGAAGTCGATGTGCTCCTCCCAGACGAAGAGGGTGCGCTCGGCGCCCAGCACGTGCTGTTGCCACCAGATCTGACGCAGGTATGTGCGGGGGATGCCGCGGAACGGCTTGTTCGTCGTCTTGATCTCGGCGAGCTTGACCCGGCCGTCGCTGTCGACGGCGATGCCATCGGGAGTGGCGAGGTGGCGGTGCTCCACCTCGGCCCGGAACAGTGCCGACGAGGGGAGGATGCCGTGGGTCGCGGCGACCCAGGCGGCGATCTCGGGCTCGCGGCGTCGGCCGTGATCGGTGTACGCGTTGCCGCCGAAGCGGGGTCCGCCGCCGAGCTTGGCGTCTGCGGCGCGGGCGATCGACTTCTCGCTCGTGAGCCCGGCGACGTCGGTCGCGGTGATGCCGCGGGATCGTGCGCGTAACCAGGCGACGCGGTCGCGCGAGTCCGCGACGATGCGGTCGGCGAGTTCCTGGTTCACTCCTCGACCCTAACCCCGCCCACCGACCTCCCCGCCCGCACACGCCGCGCCGCAGCATCCCCCGTCCCGTCCGCGCGCCCCGCCGCCAGTGCACGGCTTTGCGTCGAACGTACGACCTGTTGACAAGGCCGCCCCGTGCACTCGGCACGAACTCGTGCACTCGGCGCGGGCAGAGAGGGCGGCAGTAGCGACGAGGAGAGGGGGAGAGGGGGCGGCGACTGACTCTGCACCGCGGAGAAAACGTGGGGAAGTATCCACGGCGGGGGTAAACACGGGGACGTGGAGGTGACCCGGGAACGCAGGATGGGGGATGCCGTCGTCGCCCACACCCGTAATCTCACAGCTCGTGCGGTCTCGCGCCGCTCTCGTCCTCGACGGTTGGACCGATCGAGCCATCGCAGCGGCGGCCCGCGGCGGCGAGCTCGTCTCGATCCGTCGCGGGTGGTTCATGCATTCCCCAGAGCACGCGAGCTTGTGGCCCGAGCAGCGTCATCAGGCGCATGTGCTCGCTGTCGCGCGAGACGCGCGTGCGCCGGCGGTGATGTCTCACAGTTCGGCCGCTGTGCTGTGGGGTCTGCCGCTCTACGGCATCCGCTGCACCCGAGTTCACATCACTTGCACCGGTCCGTCGCGGATATCCAGTGGGACCGATGTGATGCGGCACCTCGCGCCACTGCCCGACTCCGACCTGGCGCTGCGAGACGGGATCCGATGCACGAGTCTCTCGCGCACTGTGTTCGACCTGATCCGTACTCGGCCGCTGGAGGCTGCTGTGGCGGTGGCCGATGCGGCCGAACGGCAGATGGCGAGTCGCGGGCGGGAATGGGATCTCGATGCGGTGATCTCTTGGCGTCGACAACTCGAGGAGCGATTGACCGCGGCGGGTGGCGCGAGGGGGATCCGCCAGGCGCGATGGGTGGCCGAGTTCGCGGACGGTCGCGCCCAGCTGCCGGGCGAAAGCGTGAGCAGGGTGCAGTTGCGCAGACTCGGTTTCGCTGACCCCGATCTGCAGGTCCCGGTCGAAGGCCCACGTGGCCAGGACTACTTCGTCGATTTCGGGCTCGCGGAAGTCCGGAGTTTCGGGGAGTTCGACGGCAAGACCAAGTACCTCGATGAGGCGATGCGCGCGGGAAAGGCACTCGAACAGGTGCTTCTCGAAGAGAAGCAGCGGGAGGACTGGATCCGGGGCCGCACGCAGTGGCGATTCGCCCGTTGGGGCTCCGCGCACATCGTGACGTCAGCCGCCCTCGCTGCCCGCCTCGCCGCCTTCGGCATCCGCGCTCCCTGATCCCGCGCGATGCCTCGGCGCCGAGTGCACGCTCTGTCGCCGAGTGCACGGTCTATCGACGTCCGCACGTCATGCACTCGACACCAAGTCGTGCACTCGGCGCCCGGAGGGTGGGAGGGGGCGGAGATGCGGGGATTTGGGGGACGAGAAGCGGTGGGGTACAGTTGTCTCAACCGAAGACCGCTGGTCATCGTCGTGCGTGAGAACGCGAGGCGATCGAAGCTCTGCATCGCAGGGGCCCGCGCAGGACACGAACTCTTGAAGCTCCGTGCGCTTGCGCCGGAGCTTTTTCTTTTGCAGGCGGTCGAGGTCGGTGCCTCACCACCGTGAGGCGCCTCGTACACACCAAGGAGTGACCATGGCGCAGAAGGATGCATCGGTTGCCGAGCTCACGAAGTCATTCGAGAACTCGTCCGCCGTTCTGCTGACCGAGTACCGCGGTCTGACGGTTGCCCAGCTCAAGGAGCTGCGCAACAGCATCCGTCAGGACGCTGAGTACGCCGTGGTGAAGAACACGCTGACCAAGATCGCTGCCAACAAGGCTGGGATCACTGCGCTGGACGACGACCTCAAGGGTCCGTCGGCTGTCGCTTTCGTGCACGGTGACTTCGTCGCCACCGCCAAGGCTCTGCGTGACTTCGCCAAGGCCAACCCGCTTCTCGTGATCAAGGCCGGCATCTTCGAGGGCAACGCCCTCTCTGCCGACGAGGTCAACAAGTACGCCTCCCTCGAGAGCCGTGAGGTTCTGCTGGCGAAGGCTGCGGGCATGATGAAGGCGACGATGGGCAAGGCTGCGGCCACCATCGACGCGCTTCGCGAAAAGCTGGAGACCGCAGAGGCCGCGTAAGCGTCCGAGCGATCTTTTTCACAAACCCCATCTATTAGGAGATACATCATGGCGAAGCTTTCCACCGAGGAGCTGCTCGAGCAGTTCGCCGGCCTGACGCTTGTCGAGCTCAACGACTTCGTGAAGGCGTTCGAGGAGAAGTTCGAGGTCACCGCTGCTGCACCCGTCGCCGTTGCCGGCGCAGGCGGCGCGGGCGCTGCTGAAGAGGTTGAGGAGAAGGACTCCTTCGACGTCATCCTCGAGGCTGCCGGCGACAAGAAGATCCAGGTCATCAAGACGGTCCGCGAGCTCACCTCGCTGGGCCTCGGCGAGGCCAAGGCCGTCGTCGACGGTGCTCCGAAGGCTGTGCTCGAGGGCGCAACCAAGGAAGCCGCCGAGAAGGCGAAGGAGGCCCTCGAGGCTGCCGGCGCCACGGTGACCCTCAAGTAATCAGCGTCTCAACGCGTTGTCGAAGGCCCCGGGTTCGCCCGGGGCCTTCGTGCGTTCCAGCCACCTGTGCGCTCAGCGGGGCGGGGCGGTGGAGCTGCGCACGACCAGCGCGGATGCCGCGGCCACGTGTTCGAGCGGAGCATCCGGCTCGCTCATCCGCAGCGTCAGCAACCGCACCGCTTCGTGGCCCTGCTCACGCGGCGACTGCCCGATCGTGGTGAGTGCGAACATCTCCGCATGCTCGTGGTCGTCGATGCCCACGACACTGAGCTCGGTCGGCACGGCGATGCCGAGTCTGCGAGCGGCGATCACGGCGCCGATCGCCGCCTCGTCGCACACGCCGACGATCGCGGTCGGGCGTCGCCGTCGATCGCCCAGGAGGCCGGCGGCCGCGGTGTATCCACCCGGCATCGTGGGCGGGGCGCCGGCGACTCTGGCATGAGCGGAGAGCCCTGCCGCCTGCAAGGCGCCCTGGTACCCCTCGAGCCGTCGCGCATCGCCGAAGCTCAGGTGTCCGGCATCCGAGGATCCTCCGACGAACGCGATGTCGGAGTGCCCCAGCTCGATCAGATGCTCGGTCGCGATCCTGGCGGCAGCGGTGTCGTCGATCGACACCGAGCTGGAGCCCTCGCTGTACGGCCCGACGCTCACCAGCGGGCGTCCCGTGCGCTGCAGGCGCTCGAGCTCGCGCGCACTCGGTTGGATGCCGACGGCGATGATGCCGTCGAACCGTCGACCGGGGAGCACGTTCTCGAACAGCCGCTCCCGGGTGTCCGATCCCTCGGGCACCCCGTAGAGCGACAGGTCGTAGTCGAGCGCGAACAGGGACTCCTGCACCCCGGCCAGCAGCTCGGCGAAGAACCAGCGGTCGACAGGTGGCATCACGATGCCGACCGTGCGGGTCCGTCCGGTGGCGAGGCTGGTGGCGGAGGAGTGGGCGACGTAGGCGAGCTGCGCCGCGGCCTCCTCGACGCGGCGACGCGTCTCCTGCGACACGTATCCCCGTCCGGTCAACGCGCGACTGGCCGTCGCCTTCGACACGCCTGCCCGCGCGGCGACATCCGCGATCGTGCTCATCGGTCCTCCTCGACCAAGCCGGCGCCAGTGCGCCGGGTGCGTGCGCCAGAGGCGACGTGCGGAAGTCATGGTAGCCGTTCCAGGCCGAGAAAGGAACCGGTTCCACACGATTCGCGCGGGAGCGCTCCCATCCGGTCGTAGGACGCCGCGGGAATGGTTGCGAGCTTGTGATACTTCCTTATTGCCCCGGGCGGTGGAAGGCCAGTAGGTTTACCTGGAATCGGTTCCCGATCGACGCCGGGGGTGGCGTCGAACGAGGTAGGGGCCGTGAACTCGAAGAGGAGAATTCACATGGGTCTTTCGCAGCGTTCCAGGCGGTTCGCACCGCTCGCTCTGCTGGGGGTCGCGGGCATCGCGCTCGCCGGATGCGGCGCTCCCGGCGGTGCGCCGTCGGGCGGCGGCGGTGGCGGTGGCGATGACAAGACGGTCACCATCTACGGCACGATCGTCGACGATGAGGCGAAGCTCCTCGCGCAGTCCTGGGAGGACTTCGAGAAGGAGAACGACATCACGATCAAGTACGAGGGCAGCCAGGACTTCGAGACGCAGCTCGGCACCCGCGCACAGGGCGGCAACCCGCCCGACATCGCGATCTTCCCGCAGCCGGGTCTGTTCGCGGACTACGCCTCGCGCGACCTGCTGAAGCCCGCTCCGGACGCGGTCAAGAAGAACGCGGAAGACGGCTGGACCCAGGGCTGGATCGACTTCGGCACCTATGACGGAACCTTCTACGGCGCGCCGCTGATGGCCAGCGTCAAGGGCTGGGTCTGGTACTCGCCGACGAAGTTCAAGGAATGGGGCGTCGAGCAGCCGACGAGCTGGGAAGAGCTCCTGACCCTCACGAAGACGATCCAGGAGAAGACCGGCAAGGCACCGTGGTGCGCCGGCTTCGAATCGGGCGTCGCGACCGGTTGGCCCGGAACCGACTGGATCGAGGACCTCGTGCTCCGCAACGCCGGTGCCGACGTCTACGACCAGTGGGTCAAGAACGAGATCCCGTTCACCGACCCGCAGATCAAGTCCGCATTCGACGCGACGGGCGAGCTCCTGCTGAACCCGGACTACGTCAACGCCGGCTTCGGTGACGTGCGCTCGATCAACTCGACCGCGTTCGGTGACGTGGCGCCTGCTCTGGCCAAGGGCGACTGCGCCCTGACCCACCAGGCCTCGTTCCTCTCCGGCTTCTTCCCGGAGGGCACGAACATCGCCGAGGACGGCGACGTCTGGGCTTTCCTGCTCCCGAGCAAGAGCCCCGATGAGACCTTCATCACCGGTGGTGGCGAGATCGTGGGCGCGTTCAGCGACTCCGAGGCCACGCAGAAGGTGCTGGAGTACCTCTCCAGCCCGGAGTGGGCGGACAGCCGTCTGGCGCTGGGTGGAGTCACCTCGGCCAACAAGGGCGTGAACGTCGACGCCGTCGAGAACCCCATCCTGCAGGAGTCGATCAAGCTGCTCCAGGATGACTCGGTCACCTTCCGCTTCGACGGATCCGACCAGATGCCCGGAGCGGTCGGCTCCGGCACGTTCTGGAAGGGCATGGTCGCCTGGATCAACGGAACCTCGACAGACGAGGTGCTGACCCAGATCCAGACGGGCTGGCCGTCGAGCTGATCGGATGAGGAGGGCCACCCGGTGGGTGGCCCTCCTTCTCACACCCGGTCCGCGCAAGGGTGCGCGGACCGTTGATCAGTTCCGCCTGATGAAGGGAATTCCGTGAACGCGACAGTGTTCTTCCAATGGATCGGGGCACTTCCCCCGATCGCGCAGGCTCTCGCCGTGGTCATCGCCTTCGCGGTGGTCGTCGTGGTGATCCTGCTTCTCGTCGACATCGCGCCGCGCAAGGGCGCGCTCTACACCGGCATCCGCCTCGCGATGTGCCTGCTCATCCCGCTCGCGGTGATGTGGTTCTTCAACTCCTACTACTGGGCGATGGGAGTCGCAGTCGCCGTCGGCGCACTCTTCTTCTTCCTGGACTATCGATCCCGCGACGGAGCGGGATACCTGATCCAACTGGTGGCCTTCATGGCGCCGGCGATGCTCCTTCTCCTGGCGGGGCTCATCCTGCCGTCGATCCAGACCGTGTACGCGTCGTTCTGGAACTCGACCGGCAGCGACTTCGTCGGCTTCTCGAACTATCTGTGGATCTTCACGCAGTCCGACGGTGTCAGCTCGGTAGTGAACACGGTCGTCTGGGTGCTCCTCGTGCCGACGCTCTCCACCCTGATCGGTCTCGCCTACGCGGTCTTCATCGACAAGACGCGCGGTGAGAAGGTCTACAAGCTGCTCGTGTTCATGCCGATGGCGATCTCGTTCGTCGGTGCCAGCATCATCTGGCGCTTCGTGTACGCCTACCGTTCCGAGGAGTTCGAGCAGATCGGTCTGCTGAACCAGATCCTGGTGTGGCTGGGCGGGGAACCGCAGCAGTTCCTGCTCAACGGACCCTGGAACAACCTGGCGCTCATCGTCGTGCTCATCTGGGTGCAGACCGGTTTCGCGATGGTCGTGCTCTCGGCGTCCATCAAGGGAGTTCCGGCGGAGCTGCTCGAGGCAGCCGAACTCGACGGCGCGAACGCCTGGGAGCGCTTCTGGTCGGTGACGATCCCGTCGATCCGGCCGGCACTCATCGTGGTGCTGACCACGATCTCGATCGCTTCTCTGAAGGTGTTCGACATCGTGCGCACCATGACCGGAGGAAACTACGGGACGTCGGTGCTCGCGAACGAGATGTACACCCAGTTCTCGAAGTTCGAGGCGGGACGCAGCGCAGCGCTCTCCGTCATCCTGTTCATCCTGGTGCTGCCGATCGTCATCTACAACGCGCGCCAGATCAAGAAGCAGCGGGAGATCCGATGACCGACACCGTGAAGTCAGAGACCGGAACCAGCACGAGGGCGATCACGACCGGGGGCCGCTTCGAAGCATCCGCCGGCCGCGCCCGCAAGCGGCTCAGCCGGCCATGGGCGACGGTCGCATCGATCGTCATCGCCGTGATCTGGACGATCCCCACGGTGGGACTGTTCATCTCGTCGTTCCGCAACCGGGACGCGATCGACAGCTCCGGGTGGTGGACCGTCTTCACCGATCCGCAGCTGACGCTCGACAACTACGCCGCGGTGCTGGAGTCCGGCACCACGCAGCTGACCATCCTGGAGTCGTTCTTCAACTCCATCGTGATCACCATCCCCGCGACGATCATCCCTCTGATGATCGCGGCGATGGCGGCGTATGCGTTCTCGTGGATCGAGTTCAAGGGACGCAACGCGCTGTTCATCTTCGTGTTCGCGCTGCAGATCGTGCCGATCCAGATGGCACTCGTGCCGCTGCTGTCGTCGTTCTCGCGAGGCATCAACCTGTTCGGGCTCCAGGTCACCCTGGGCCTGGATGTCGCCGGGGGCTACGCGCAGGTCTGGATCGCCCACACGATGTTCGCGTTGCCGCTGGCGATCTACCTGCTGCACAACTTCATGTCGGAGATCCCCGGCGAGATCATCGAGGCGGCACGCGTCGACGGTGCGTCACGCGGACAGATCTTCTTCCGCGTGGTGCTGCCGTTGACGATGCCGGCGATCGCCTCCGTGGCGATCTTCCAGTTCCTCTGGGTCTGGAACGACCTGATCGTCGCCCTCGTGTTCGCCGACGGTGGCGCATCGCCGATCACCAAGGTGCTCGCCGAGATCACCGGTCGCGGTGAGGGGTGGTACCTGCTCACCGCGGGTGCCTTCGTCTCGATCATCGTTCCGCTGATCGTGTTCTTCTCGCTCCAGCGCTACTTCGTGCGCGGGCTGCTGGCGGGATCGACCAAGGGATGACATCGGCGGGCCCGCGAGCCCGCCTGCGAGGAACGGATGCCGTGATCGGGCGCAACACAGTCCCGATCACGGCATCCGCGCACGTACCCTGAACTCATGAAGTACGCAGACTCGATCGTCGACCTCGTCGGCGACACGCCCCTGGTGAAGCTCCAGCACGTGACCGAGGGCGTCGAGTGCACCGTGCTGGTCAAGCTCGAATACCTCAACCCCGGCGGCTCGGCGAAGGATCGCATCGCCTCGCGCATCATCGATGCCGCCGAGGCATCGGGCCAGCTGAAGCCGGGCGGCACGATCGTCGAGCCGACCAGTGGCAACACGGGCGTGGGCCTCGCCCTGGTGGCGCAGCAGCGCGGATACGGCTGCGTCTTCGTCGTGCCGGACAAGGTGGGCGACGACAAGATCGACGTGCTGCGCGCCTACGGCGCCGAGGTCGTGGTGACCCCCACGTCGGTCGCCCCCGACAGCCCGGAGTCGTACTACAGCGTGAGCGATCGTCTGGCCCGCGAGATCCCGGGGGCCTTCAAGCCCAACCAGTACGAGAACCCCAACGGACCGCGCAGCCACTATGAGACCACCGGGCCCGAGATCTGGCGCGACACCGACGGCGCGGTGACGCATTTCGTCGCCGGAGTGGGGACCGGCGGCACGATCACCGGCACCGGCCGCTACCTGCGGGAAGTGTCGAACGACGCGGTGCGCATCGTCGGCATCGACCCCGAGGGGAGCGTGTACAGCGGCGGGACCGGGCGCCCCTACCTCGTGGAAGGCGTCGGCGAGGACATCTGGCCGGGCACCTACGACCCGAGCGTGCCGCACGAGATCGTGGCGGTCGGCGATGCGGAATCGTTCGCGATGACCCGACGCCTCGCGCGCGAGGAAGGCATCCTCGTCGGCGGATCCAGCGGCATGGCGGTGGTCGGTGCGCTGCGCATCGCCCGCGACCTGCCAGCGGATGCCGTGATGGTCGTGCTGCTCCCCGACGGCGGACGCGGGTATCTGGGCAAGATCTTCAACGACGGCTGGATGCGCTCCTACGGCTTCAGTGACGTGGAGGGCGGGGAGACCGTCTCCGATGTGCTCACGGCGCGCGCGGCACGGCAGGGGGAGGGGATCCCCGATCTCGTGCACGCGCACCCCACCGACACCGTGCTCGAGGTGATCCGCATGATGACGGAGTACGACGTCTCACAGCTCGTCGTGCTCAGTGCGGAGCCGCCCGTCATGATGGGCGAGGTCGTCGGCACCGTCGATGAGAAGGGGCTGCTCGATCGACTCTTCCGAGAAGAGGCGAAGCCGACCGATGCGATCGGCGAGCACACCTCCGAGCGGCTGCCGCTGATCGGCATCCATGCTCCGGTCGCCCAGGCGCGGGCCGCGCTCGCCGAGGCCGATGCCCTGCTGGTGACCGAGGGCGGCAAGCCGCACACCGTGCTGACACGACAGGATCTGCTGGCGTATCTCTCGCGCTGACGCGTGACGTAACAGGGGCGGCTGCCCAAGCTGCGGCGGCCGTAGGCTGGGGGCATGTCCGAGCATGCTTTCGCCACCCGAGCCATCCACGCGGGCCAGGAGCCCGACCCCCGGACCGGGGCGATCATCCCGCCGATCTACCAGGCCTCCACGCACGTGCAGGACGGCATCGGCGGATTCCGCGAGGGGTACGAGTACAACCGGGCGGGCAACCCGACCCGATCCTCGCTCGAGACCCAGCTCGCGGCTCTCGAAGGGGGTGCGAGTGCGCTCTCGTTCGCATCGGGCCTCGCCGCGGAGGACGCGCTGCTGCGCGGCATCCTGAAGCCCGGCGACCACGTGCTGCTCGGCAACGACGTGTACGGCGGCACCTACCGTCTGCTGACGCGAGTGCTGGCGCCCTGGGGCGTCGAGACGACCACGGTCGAGCTCGCGGATCTCGACGCGATCCGGGCCGCCATCCGTCCGCAGACCAAGATCGTCTGGCTGGAGACCCCCAGCAACCCGTTGCTCAAGGTCGTCGACATCGCGGCCGTCGCCGAGGTCGCCCACGACGAGGGCGCGATCCTCGTGGTCGACAACACCTTCGCGTCTCCCGCGCTGCAGTTGCCTCTCGCGCTCGGCGCCGACCTGGTCGTGCATTCGACCACGAAGTATCTCGGCGGACACTCCGACGTGCTGGGCGGTGCCGTCGTCTTCAGCGACGACCGCTTCTTCGAGCCGATCAAGTTCCAGCAGTTCGCGGTCGGTGCGGTCTCCGCGCCTCTCGACGCCTGGCTCACCACCCGCGGTATCAAGACGCTCGCGATCCGCATGCGTCAGCACTCCGAGAACGCGCAGGCGATCGCGGAGTGGGCGGCATCACGACCCGAGTTCGCGCAGGTGTTCTACCCCGGGCTGTCGTCGCACCCCGGTCACGACGTCGCCGCGCGGCAGATGAGCGGCTTCGGCGGGATGCTCTCGCTCGGTCTCGCCGCCGGTGCCGACGCCGCGCGCGCGTTCGCCGAATCGACAGAGCTGTTCCAGCTGGCCGAGTCGCTCGGCGGCGTGGAGTCGCTCATCGGCTATCCGCCGGACATGACCCATGCCTCGGTGCGCGGCACGGCTCTCGCCGTTCCGGAGAACATCGTGCGCCTGTCGGTCGGCATCGAGGACGTGAGCGATCTGATCGCCGACCTCGAGCAGGGGCTCGCCCGCCTGACGCGCTGACTCTTTTTCGCCCCGGACGGGGTGAGGATGCCAGGGCGGCGGTAGCATGGATTCTTCCCCTCGGTCGAATCGATTCGACCGCGCTTCCCCTGAAATCCGGAAGGACCCTGTGTCCGACGCCCCCCGCACCGACGCTCTCCGCACTGACGCTCCCCGCACCGACGCCGTCCCGTCGACCCCGCCTGCCGAGCAGACCTCGACCGGCAGCATCCGCATCCCCTCGGCGACGGGCGCGATCCGCACCCTCGGATCCAACCCCGCCACGGCGCCCATCATGCTCCACCCTGGCGACTCGATCTCGAACCGTCGCCGCGTGCTGTACATCCTGCTGCTCGGCGCGCTCACGGCCCTGGGCCCCTTCACGATCGACCTGTACCTCCCGGCTTTCCCCGTACTGGAACAGGACTTCCAGACCACGGCTGCCGCGATCCAGCTCACGCTGACAGGCACGATGATCGGATTCGCCCTCGGGCAGCTGCTCGTCGGACCGCTCAGTGACAAGGTCGGTCGTCGCATCCCGCTCATCGTCGTCACCGCCCTGCATGTGCTGGCCAGTGTCGGTGCCGCGTTCGCTCCCTCGCTCGAACTGCTCAGTGTCGCCCGCGTGCTCATGGGCATGGGCGCCGCGGCCGGCGGTGTGGTGGCGATGGCCATCGTGCGTGACCTGTTCGGCGGTCGCCGGCTGGTCGTGATGCTCTCGCGCCTCGCCCTCGTGTCGGGCGTCGCCCCGGTCGTCGCCCCGCTGATCGGCTCGTGGCTGCTCACGCTCATGCCGTGGCGGGGCATCTTCGTCGTGCTCGCGGCCTACGGGGTGCTGATGCTGCTGTCGACGATCGTCTTCATCCCCGAGACGCTGCCGGTGGCCCGACGCCAGGAGCGCGGAGGGGCGACCGTGCTGCAGCGCTATCGCTCGGTGTTCTCCGATCGGGTCTTCATCGGCGTGCTGATCATCGGCGGCATGACGTTCTCGGGGCTCTTCTCCTACCTGTCGGCGTCGCCGTTCCTGTTCCAGCAGACGCATGGGCTGGACGCCCAGCAGTACGGGCTCGTGTTCGCGGTGAACTCCCTCGGCGTGGTGCTCGGCGTGCAGACGGCGTCGCGCCTGGCCGCGCGGTTCGGCCCGCAATGGGTGATGGCGTACTCGACCGCGGCGCTGCTGATCGCGGCCGTCGCGATCGTCGTGACCGACCAGCTCGGCCTCGGGCTGTGGGGAACGATCATCCCGCTGTTCTTCTTCATGACCGCGTGCGGGTTCACGTTCCCGAACGTGCAGGTGCTCGCTCTCGATCGTCATGGCAAGGCCGCCGGGACCGCGGCATCGATCCTCGGGGCGACGAACTTCGGCGTCGCCGGGCTCATCTCGCCGGTGGTGGGGTGGATCTCGAAGGACGCGGGGATCACCGCCACCACGATGGCCTCGGTCATGGTCGGGTGTGCCACGATCGGCATCCTGGCGCTCTGGTTGATCGTGCGCCCGCGGACGGTCGGCATGCTCGCTCCCTGAGCGTTCAGGCGGCATCCGTCATGATGGGACGATGAACAGACGGATGCTGCTGTGGTGGGGCGTGGGATCGCTGGTGGTCGCCACGGCGATCGGCGCCGCGGTGGTGTTCGGGCTGTCGGAGCCTCCGGGGTTCGACGTGTGGTGGAACACCACGATCGCCGCGGTGCGCACCGAGGGCATGTTGACGTTCGCCCTCGCGCTCAACGCGATCGGCGGGGGATGGATCGCGATCCTCGCCGTACCCCTCCTGGTGATCCTCTCCCTGGTGATCGCGCGACGATGGCGGGCCGCCGTCTTCGCCGCGCTGTGCTTCACCGCCAGCGCGGGTGCCGTGCAGCTTCTCAAGCACCTGTTCGGCCGTGCGCGCCCCGACGACATGCTGGTCGCGAGCGACTTCGGCTCCTTCCCCTCCGGGCACACCGCGAACGCCGCGACGATCGCGATCGTGCTGTGGATCGTCTTCCCGCGCGCGTGGGTCGCTCTGGTCGGAGTGGCCTGGATGATCGCGATGGCGCTGTCGCGCACGCTGCTGTCGGTGCACTGGGCGACGGACACCTTCGGCGGAGCACTCGTCGGGGCGGGGACCGCCCTGGTGCTCGCCGCCTGGCTGCTGCCGTGGGTGCAGCGACGGCACCAGGCTACGGTTGATCCGGCGTTAGGCTGAGTGTTTCCGACCCCTTCCGAGGAGCCTTCCGTGTCACGCATCCGCCCGTATCGACCCGCAGATCGCGACGCCCTGTACGAGGTGTGCGTGAAGACGGCGGATGCCGGGGGAGATGCGACCGGGCTCTTCTCCGATGATCGGCTCTGGGGTGATATCTTCGCCGTCCCCTACGCCGAACGGCATCCGGACCTCGCGTGGGTCGTGGAGAGCGATGGTGAGCGGGTAATCGGCTACATCGTCGGCACTGACGACACCGACGCCTTCGAGCAGTGGTTCCGCGACGAGTGGTGGCCGGCGTTCCAGGAGGGCTTCCCCGAACCCGTCGAGCCGACCACGCGCGAGGAGCGGATGCTCGGCTACGCCTACGGGCGCGGTCCGGGGAAGGAAGCGAACGCCGCGCAGTATCCGGCGCACCTCCACATCGATCTGCTGCCGGAGACGCAGGGCCAGGGGCTCGGGCGACGGCTGATCGAGACGCTGTTCGCCGAGCTCACCCGCCGAGGCGTGGCGGGGCTGCATCTCGGCATGGACCCGAACAACACCGGCGCCGCAGCGTTCTATGAGCGGCTCGGCATGGTGGCCTTGCCGACCGCTCCGGGCGGTCAGAGCTTCGGCGTGCGATTCTCCGACTGAGCAGGCGAGGGTCCGGTTTGACCGGCGACGCCTCAGCCGAGGATCATGAGGCTTTCGGGCGTCCACAGCGACGCGATCAGTCAGGAGCAGGCATGAAGCGCGGGTCGAATCTTCCTGCCGTCGGGGTCTACAACCAGGCCCTGGTCTTCGACCTGATCCGTCGATCCGAAGAGGGACTCAGCCGGAGTGAGCTCGCGGAGAAGACCGGTCTCGCGACGCAGACGCTCAGCAACGTGACGCGGCGGCTCGCGAACGAGGGGCTGATCCACGAGGTCGGCAAGGTGATCTCGGGTCCGGGGAAGCCGCGTGTGCTCCTCGCCCTGCGCCCGCATTCGCGGTTCGCGGTCGGTGTGCACCTCGACCCCGCGGTCGACACCATCGTCGTTGTCAATGCGGCCGGTGACGTCGTGGCGCGGGTGGAGCAGGCACCCGGCGGTGCGGATGCCGAGCCCGACCGGCTCGTGGGGCGCATCGCACACAGCATCACGGAGCTGATCGACAGCGTCGACCTCCGCGGCGGACACGTGCTGGGGATCGGCGTCGCCGCGCCCGGCCCCTTCGATCGTGAGGCCGGCCGGCTGCTGAACCCGCCGCTGCTCCCCGCGTGGCACAACGTGGGCGTGCGCGAAGAGATCGAGCGCGCCAGCGGTCTGCCGACTCTGCTCGAGAAGGACGTCATCGCGACGGTCGTGGGGGAGAACTGGTTCGATGCCGATCAGGAGCTCGCCGATGCGATGTTCCTGTACTACGGAGCCGGACTCGGGCTCGGTCTGTCCGTGTCCGGGGCGCCCGTGCACGGGCGGACGGGCAACGCCGGGAACATCGCGCACATCGTCGTAGACCCGGCCGGTCCCCTCTGCGAGTGCGGATCGTACGGGTGCATCGGGGTCATCATGGAACCCCGGAGGCTGTTGGCTGAAGCCCGGGGTTCCGATGCAGGGGCCGCGGCCGATGCGACCCGGCAGCTCGAACTGCTCTCGAATCTCGCCGCCGAGGGTGACGAGCAGGTGATCCGCGTGCTGGAGCAGGCGGCGACGCACCTGGCGACCGCTCTGGTCGAGGTGAACAACCTGCTCGATCTCGGAATCGTGGTGCTCGGCGGACCCGCCTGGTCGCGGCTCGGCGGCACCCTGTTCCCCGTGCTCGAACGGGCGGTGCGCACGACGGCAGTGAGCACATCCACCCAGACCGTCGAACTGCGCCAGTCCCAGCTCGGGGCCGATTCTGCAGCCGTGGGGGCCGGATGCCTCGTTCTGGATGAGGCGTTCACCGCTCGGACGTCGCGCTTGATGATCGCGCACTGAGCTCACCCCGTCCGCGGGTCGAGCCGTCTTCGTGTCGTGACCCAACTGTTACATCTCGATCTCGACCTAGTTATCCCATTTGATAGGATTATCGATCGAGGGGCCTCAACAGCGAGGTCCGAATGCAAAGGAGCAGGTCAGATGCGAACCAAGCCACTCGCCGCCATCGCCGTCTTCGCGGCCGGTGCCGTCGTCCTCGCCGGGTGCAGCGCATCCGGCGGCGACGCGAACTCCGACAGCGGTGACCGCACGATCACGGTCGCCTATCAGAAGACATCGGCGTTCCACCAGCTCGATGACCTGCTGCAGAAGGTCAAGCCCGAGTTCGAGGCGGCGAACCCCGGCGTCACCGTGAAGCTGCAACCGATCGAGTCCGAGACCGACTACTTCACGAAGCTCGCACTGATGAACGGGTCGGCGGACACCGCGCCCGACGTCATCTACGAAGACACCTTCCAGCTGCGCTCCGACGCCGCGGCCGGGTACCTCCTCCCCATCGACGACTACCTCGCCGACTGGGACGACTGGAGCCAGTTCTACGATGCGGCCAAGGAGGCCGGCCTCGGAGGAGACGGCAAGACCTACGGCGTCTCGATGGGCACCGACACCCGCGCGATCTACTACAACAAGCAGATCTTCACCGCCGCGGGACTTCCCGCCGAGTGGCAGCCTGAGTCCTGGGACGACATCCTCGATGCTGCGGAAGCCGTGAAGGCTGCGGATCCCGACGTCATCCCCCTGAACATCTACGGCAGCAAGGGCGCGGGAGAGCAGACGTCCATGCAGGGACTCGAGATGCTGCTCTACGGCACCGAGTCCACGCTCTACGACACCGATTCGCAGAAGTGGAGCGTCGAGTCCGACGGCCTCACCGACGCGTTCGACTTCTACAGCTCCTTGTACGAGAACGACCTCGCGACCCCGCTCGATCTCGCACTGGACTCGACGATCGGCGGCCGTGTCTCGACCGAGCTCCTGCCGGAGGGGAAGCTGGCCATGGCGGTCGACGGATCCTGGCTCCCCGGCGGATGGATCGAGGGCGACGGCGCCTGGGACGGATGGGAAGACACGATCGGTCTGGCGAAGATGCCCACCAAGGATGGCGGAGACCCGGGATTCACCTCGATGTCGGGCGGCTGGACGCTCGCGGTCGGCGCGCAGACGAAGCACCCGCAGACGTCGTTCGATTTCGTCGCGATGGCTCTGAACCAGGAGAACTCGCTCAAGTACGGCACCGAGAACAGCCAGATCGCCGTCCGCGAGGACGTCGCGACCGATGACGCCTACCTCTCGTACAACCCCACGTTCGCGTTCTTCTCGGATCTCGTGCAGTACACGCACTTCCGTCCGACCACGCCGGACTACTCGCAGATCACCAGTGCACTCCAGCAGGCCACGGAGTCGGTGATCACCGGTGAGGCGACGCCGGAAGAGGCGTCATCCACCTACGACGCCGCGCTGACCAAGATCGTCGGCCAGGACAACGTCGAGTAGGTCGGACGCGTGACCACTGCACCTGCATTGCACGGCCTGGCCTCGGGTGACCCCGGGGCCAGGCCCAGGCCTCGGGGTCGGATGCGCGCGCTGCTGCGCTCCATCCCTCTGACGCCGGCGATCATCCTGCTGGCGATCTTCCTGCTCGGCCCGATCGCCTATGCGATCTGGGGGTCCATGACCAACCGGGCCATGACGGGTTATCGCGCAGCGAAGCCGGAGTTCGTCGGTCTCGACAACTACGTCGCGCTGTTCTCCGACGCGAACTTCTGGACCGCCCTCGGACTGACCGTGGTCTTCGTGCTCTTCTCCGCGATCATCGGTCAGAACGTGCTGGGGCTGGCGGTCGCCGCACTCATGCGTGCCGGCTCCAAGGCGGTCAACAGCATCGTCGGCGCCCTCATCGTTGTCGCGTGGGTGATGCCCGAGATCGTGGCGGCCTTCGCTCTCTACGCATACTTCTCCAAGGATGGAACCCTCAACGCCCTCCTCGAGGGCATCGGCATCCCGGCGGTGAGCTGGCTCATCGAATACCCCATGTTCGCCGTCATCCTCGCCAACGTCTGGCGTGGCACCGCGTTCTCGATGCTCGTCTACGGGGCCGCGCTCGCCGAGGTCTCCCCGGAGGTCATGGAGGCGGCGCAGATCGATGGGGCCAACACCGTGCAGCGCTTCTTCCTCATCACGCTGCCGATGATCCGTCGGTCGATCTCGACGAATCTCATGCTCACCACGCTGCAGACTCTCGGCACCTTCGGCCTGATCTGGGTCATGACCAAAGGCGGACCCGGAGTGTCCAGTTCGACGCTCCCCGTGCTCGCCTATCAGGAGGCGTTCCAGTACTCGCAGGTCGGATACGGCACGGCCATCGCCACCGTCACCCTCGTGCTGGGAGCGATCTTCGCCGTGTTCTACATCCGCATCCTCAAGCCGGAGGTCGACTGATGACCACGACAGAAGCCCTCACGACTCAGGCCATCGTGCGTCCGTCCAAGAAGCCGATCTCGGTGGCGACGCCGTCGAAGCGGCGCTCCGCCGGCCTCGCGAACGCGATCCTCATCGTCATCGGCGTGGTCTTCCTCGTGCCGATCGCGTGGATCGTCTTCTCCTCCGTGTCGCCCTCGGCGACCGTGTCGATCTCGGTGCCTGAGAGCATCACGGTCGACAACTTCGTCAGCGTCTTCGACTGGTCCATGACACTGCTGCCGCTGTGGAACTCGGCGCTGATCTCGTTCGGCACCGCGATCATCACGGTGGCGGTCGGCGTGCTCGCCGCGTATCCGTTGTCGCGTCACAACTCGCGATTCCAACGGGGCTTCATGTACTCGGTGCTGTTCGGATCGTGCCTGCCGATCACGGCGATGATGGTGCCGGTCTATGCGCTGTTCGTCCAGCTCAAGATGCTCGATTCGCAGGTGAGCGTCATCCTGTTCATGGCCGCGACCTCACTGCCGATGGCGATCTGGATGCTGAAGAACTTCATGGACTCGGTGCCCACCTCGCTCGAAGAGGCTGCCTGGGTCGATGGTGCCTCTTCCATGCGCGCGCTGTGGACCATCGTGCTCCCGCTCATGCGCCCGGGCATCAGCGTCGTCTTCATCTTCGTGTTCACGCAGGCGTGGGGGAACTTCTTCGTGCCCTTCGTGCTGCTGTTCAGCTCGGAGAAGATGCCCGCAGCGGTGGCGATCTTCACGTTCTTCGGAAATCACGGAGCCGTCGCCTACGGGCAGCTCGCGGCCTTCGCGATGCTCTACTCCGTCCCGATCCTCGTGCTGTACCTGGTCGTCCAGCGTCTGTCCGGCGGGAGCTTCGCGCTCGCCGGTGGCGTCAAGGGCTGAGCCGCGCCGGCATCCTCCTGTTCCTCCACTCAGAAAGCACGTCTCATGCATGACCGCACCGCGCTGATCGAAATGCGCATCGACCGATTCATCCGGGAGCGCCTGCGCCCGGCCCGTCACCGACTCCGCACGCCTCTCGAGGTGAGCGCGTGGGAGGCCCCCGGTGAGCCGGTGACGTTCGCCGAGGCCGTCGGCGCCGCGTACTCGCCGACCTCGGTCGGTTCGGCCTGGGGGCGCCCGTGGGGGACCACCTGGTTCCGCGTGCAGGGTGCCGTGCCGGCCTCCTGGCGGACCTCGTCGGGCGACCTGCCCGAGGACACCAGAGCCGAACTCGTCGTCGACCTCGGATTCACCGCCGGCCAGAGCGGGTTCCAGGCCGAAGCTCTCGTCTGGGGGCGCGATGGCGCTCCGATCAAGGGCATCTCTCCTTTCAACAACGCCGTCGCCGCCGCTGTGCGGGCCGACGGACAGGTGGACGTGCTGCTCGAAGCCGCATCCAACCCCGACGTCGGAAGCATCTTCACGTTCGATCCGACGACGCTCGGAGACCGTGAGACCGCAGGCACGGAGCCGATCTACGTGCTGCGTCAGGTCGACGTCGCGCTGCTCGACCTGACGGTCGACGCCCTCATCGCCGACACCGTGGTCCTCCGCGGTCTCCTCTCCGAGCTCGACGCGACCTCACCCCGACGTGCGCAGATCGTGCAGGCGCTCGATCGCATGATCGACATCGTCGACCCCCACGACGTCACCGCGACCGCGTCGCAGGGTCGCGAGGTGCTCCGCGACGTCCTCGCCAGCCCTGCCCACGCGAGCGCGCACGTGCTGCACGCGGTGGGGCACGCGCACATCGACTCGGCCTGGTTGTGGCCGGTGCGCGAGACGGCGCGCAAGGTGTCGCGCACGTTCTCGAACGTCCTCGCACTCATGGACGAGAACCCGGACTTCGTGTTCGCCAGCTCCTCCGCGCAGCAGTTCGCCTGGATCAAGGAGCGCTACCCGGAGATCTGGACCCGCCTGGTCGAGCGTGTGCGCGAGGGACGATTCGTGCCGGTCGGCGGCATGTGGGTCGAGTCGGACACGAACATGGTGGGGGCCGAGGCGCTCGCCCGTCAGCTGGTCGAGGGCAAGGGCTTCTTCCTGCGCGAGTTCGGCATCGACACCCCCGAGGTGTGGCTCCCCGATTCCTTCGGCTACAGCGGTGCACTTCCCCAGATCATCAAGGCGTCGGGATCGAAGTGGTTCCTGACGCAGAAGATCTCGTGGAACGAGACGAACCGGATGCCGCACCACACCTTCCTCTGGGAAGGGCTCGACGGGACGCGGGTGTTCACGCACTTCCCGCCCGTCGACAAGTACAACTCCGACGCGTCGCAAGCCGATCTCGCGCACGCCCAGCGCAACTTCCAGGACAAGGGACGCGCCAGCGCTTCGCTGCTGCCGTACGGCTACGGCGACGGAGGTGGCGGGCCGACGCGCGAGATGGTGGCCCAGGTCGATCGTGCGGGTTCGCTCGAAGGTTCGCCGGTCGCCCGGCACTCCACGCCTACTGCGTTCTTCGAGCAGGCCGAGTCCGAGTACCCGTCGCCCGAGGTGTGGAGCGGCGAGCTCTACCTGGAGTTCCACCGCGGCACCTACACCAGCCAGCTGCGCACGAAGCAGGGCAACCGCCGCAGCGAGCACCTGCTCCGTGAGGCGGAGCTCTGGGCCGCGACGGCCGCGGTGCGGGTGGGGCTGGATTATCCGGCCGCTCGTCTTCAGCGTCTCTGGCAGCTCGTGCTCCTGCAGCAGTTCCATGACATCCTCCCCGGGACCTCGATCGCCTGGGTGCACCAGGACGCGGAGCGCAACTACGCGCGCATCACCGAGGAGCTCGAGGAGATCATCGCCGCATCGCTGCGCGCACTCGTGGGCGACGGCACCCGCCGTCTCGTGGCGAACGCGGCCCCCCACGGGCATGTCGCCGTGGGCGCGCTCTCCGTGGGTGCGGCGGATGCGGTGAACGCCGTGGTCCCGGTCGCAGACGACGACGGGTTCGTGCTCGACAACGGCCTGATCCGGGCCCGGATCGACGGGCGTGGCGTGTTCACCTCGATCGTCGACCTCGCGAGCGGCCGTGAGGTCGTGCCGGCCGGGGAAGCCGCGGGGGTCTTCCACCTGCACCGCGACACCCCGACGCAGTGGGACGCCTGGGACATCGACGAGCACTACCGGCGCAACGTCGTCGACCTCGTGGACGTCGATGGCATCGCGGTCGTCGAGGATGCGATCGTCGTGACGCGCAGCTTCGGCGAATCGACGCTCGTGCACAGCATCCGGCTGGACGAGGGCTCGCGTACGCTGCAGCTCGCGGTCGACATCGACTGGCACGAGCGGCAGAAGCTGCTGAAGTTCAGCGTGCCCGTCGATGTGCACACCGATCACGCGGCGTCGGAGATCCAGTTCGGACACATCGTGCGTCCGACCCACACCAACACCTCGTGGGATGTCGCGCGATTCGAGACGGTCGCTCATCGCTGGGTGCGGGTGGGGGAGAGCGACTTCGGTGTCGCCGTCACGAACGACTCCACGTACGGCCACGACATCACCCGTCACGCACGTGAGGAGGGCGGCACCTATTCGACCGTTCGTCTCTCGCTCGTCCGGGCGGCGCTGTTCCCGGACCCTCAGCAGGACCAGGGCAGCCACCACCTCGAGATCGGTCTCGTAGTCGGAGGCGAGCTGGTCGACGCGATCGCCCAGGGATACCGCACGAACCTCGCTCAGCGCGAGATCGACGGTGCCCACGATGTCGAGGCGCTCATCGGGATCGACCATCCCGGAGTGATCGTCGAAGCGGTGAAGCTCGCCGAGGACGGCAGCGGCGACGTGATCGTGCGCCTGTACGAGGCCCTGGGTCGTCGCGCGGAGGCGACCGTCTCAGTCGGGTTCGCGAGTGCGGGAGCGGCGGAGGTCGATCTTCTCGAGCGGGAGATCGAGACGGCGGCGGTGAGCGGTCAGGACGACGCCGGCGTGCACCTGGCGTTGCGACCGTTCCAGCTCGTGACGCTGCGCCTGGCACGCGGCTGACCCAGGCCCACCGAACAGAGAAGGCCCCCGCTCGCGCGGGGGCCTTCTCCTTGTCTGGCGGTGACGGCGAGACTCCGGTGCTCGCTGCGCTCGCTCCTCCCCGAATCCCACGTACTCAACAAACGTCAAAGGGGCCCCGCTTCGCGAGGCCCCTTTGACGTTTGGCGGTGACGGCGGGATTCGAACCCGCGGTTGCTTGCACAACACACGCTTTCCAAGCGTGCTCCTTCGGCCGCTCGGACACGTCACCAAGGAACAACCTGAACAGTCTATCCGATCGCGCGCGCTGCCCGTGACCGCTCCCTCCCGCTCAGCCGTGCGCGGTCGGGATCTCGTCCATCGAGAAGTACACGGGCAATCCCCGCTCTCGCGCGATCGTCACGTCGGTGTCGGCTCCGGTCGATGCGCCGGGCAGCCGGAGGACGGCGTCGCAGTGCTGCAGAAGTCGTGCCGCGACGTCGTACATCACATCTCCCTCGCCGGCGTCGGCGGGGTCGAGGCCACGGAGTACGGGAAGCGCGACCCATTCGCCGATCATCGGGATGTGTCCGCGGCGGTGGATCGGTGCGGCTGCGGCTTCCAGGCGTTCGAGGTTGCGGGCGATCGCGGCGGGATCGCCGTCGGTGCCGGAGCGGTAAGGGCCGGCGATCAGGATCAGGAGTGGCTTCGTCATGTCGTAGACGGTAGCGTTAACTCGGCAGAAACATGAAATAACAGGAAGAAGTCGACATGCTGAGTGCGCTGCGCAAGGATCATCTGCTCGACCTCCTGGCCACGGAGGGGCGGATCGTCGCCAAGGATGTGGCTGCGGCGCTGGGCATCTCGGAGGACTCGATCCGTCGTGACCTGCGCGAATTGGCCGATGCGGGGCTCTGTGTGCGCGTGTACGGCGGCGCGGTTCCGGTGCCGCCCGCCGAAGCGCCGGTCACGCGCCGGCTCCAAGTCGCGACCGACAGTAAGGAGCGGGTGGCTCGGGTGGCCGTCGCGCTGATCCGCCCCGGCTCGACGATCATGCTCGACGCCGGCACGACGACGCTCGCGATGGCGCGGATGCTGCCGGACGACCCTGCGCTCACGGTGGTCACTCCGAGTCCGGTGGTCGCGGTGGCAGTGGCCGAGCATTCCCCCGCTCGCGTGCTCCTGGTCGGCGGCGAGCTCGGGCGTCACTCCCTCGTCGCCGGTGGTGCGCTGGCGTTGGAGAACATCGCCCGCCTGGGCGCCGACGTGTTCTTCCTCGGCGTCACGGGCGCCGATCCCGAGCAGGGGCTCACGACCGGGTTGCTGGACGATGCCGTGGTGAAGCGCGCTCTGGCGGCTCGTAGCGCGGAGACCTACGTGCTCGCGAGTGCCGAGAAGGTGGGCGCGGTCTCACGCTTCCCGGTCGTCGGGCTCGATGACGTGGCCGGCATCATCACCGATCCACAGGATGGTTCGGCCCTCGCTCGCGGATGGAGGAACGAGCTATAGTCCTCATATGAGGACGGATGATTGGATCGCTCCTTCGCCCCTGCTGCACGGACGTTCGCCCGACGGCATCTGGTGGGATGAGCTGGAGAATGCCCTCGCACGGCTCGGCACGGTGCCCACAGCGCGCCGCGCCGTCGATCCCGCGGACATCTGCCGGCGGGTCGCGGTGTTCTTCGGTCTGGATGTCGACACCGACGTCACCGCGTGGCGCCCGAGTCACGGTGACCTGGGCTGGCACACCCTGCGCACCGACCCCTTCGAGCTCGTCGGCCGAGAGGCGTGGGGCCTGGCACCGCGTGGGCACGACGCAGCCACGCTCCTCGCGTACTCGCTGGGGGTGCCGGATGCCGCGGCCGAGGTCGAACGGCGGTTTCGCGCCGACCTCGACAGCGATGACGGCGTCGTCGCCCAGCTGGCGGTGCTGGCGGGTCTGCTCGCCGGCGCGGATCGCGGGGAGCACCTCCACCTCGTGCCGGCGATCCATCAGAGAGTCGATCGGTTGATCGGTCGTGCCACACGGGCACGTCCGGCGCGCTCTGCCTCCGCCCGCGCCGCCCATGAGGGGCTCCTGCTCTCCTCGACGTAGGATCCCTGGGTGGCAACTCCCAAGATCGTCCTCTTCTACGCGTTCACCCCTCTCGCCGATCCGGATGCGATCCGTGTCTGGCAGCGCGACCTCGGCGAGGCCCTCGGGCTGCGGGGGCGACTGATCATCTCGAAGGACGGGGTGAACGGCACGCTCGGTGGCGACCTGCCCCTGCTCAAGAAGTGGGCGCGATCCTTCCGCTCGTACGCGCCCTTCGCGGATGCCGACATCAAGTGGAGCGAGGGCACCGGCGTCGACGATGACGGCCGCAGTGTGGACTTCCCCAAGCTGAGCGTGAAGGTGCGCGACGAGATCGTCTCGTTCGGTGCGCCCGGCGAGCTTCGCGTGGATGCGCAGGGGGTCGTCGGCGGAGGCTCGCGCCTGACCCCGGAGGCCCTTCACGCCCTCATGGAGGAGCGCGGCGAGGAGGTCGTGTTCTTCGACGGACGCAATTCGCTGGAGGCGCAGATCGGGCGATTCCGCGGCGCCGTCGTTCCCGACACGGAGACCACTCGCGACTTCGTGCGCCTGCTCGACTCGGGGGAGTACGACGACCTGAAGGGCAAGCCGGTCGTGACGTACTGCACCGGCGGTATCCGCTGCGAGGTGCTGTCGAGTCTCATGACCGCGCGCGGATTCGGGGAGGTCTATCAGCTCGAGGGCGGCATCGTCCGTTACGGCGAGACGTTCGGTGATGACGGACTGTGGGAAGGATCGCTCTACGTGTTCGACAAACGCGGCTCGGTGGACTTCTCCGACCACGCCGCCGTGATCGGTGAGTGTCTCGCATGCGGGACACCGACCAACCGCACGGCGAACTGCCCCGACCTGTCGTGCCGTGTGCAGTCGGTGGTGTGCGAGGCCTGTGTCGCCGTGCCCTGCGTCGCCCACGCCGCCGCCTGAGCGGTCGCCTGAGCGCTCGCCTGAGCGGCCGAGTGAGCACCCGGTCAGATCGACACGGATGCCTCGGCGCCGCGCGTCACGAACAGCGACCGCGGCACGAGCGTGGCTCGCACGCGCGAGAGTCCGTCGGCGCTTCGGCCCAGGGCGGTCAGCACGATGCGCAGTGCAGGCACGAGGTCGTCCGATCCCGCGCCGGGGCGGGCGTAGTTCGCCCGCTCGACGGCATCCGTGAGGGTGCGCATCGCGGCAGCATCCACGCCGTGCTCGCGCACCAGTCCGGCACCGCGCACGCGGGGCGTGTCGGCATCCGACACGGAGAGCCGCAGGTCGATCATCGTGTCGCGCAGCTCGGCCCACGCCGCGGCGGCATCTCCCCGCCGGGCGCGCCGGAGACGCAGTGCCCTCTCCACACCGCGCACCAGGGCGGGCAGCAGCAGGGCGACGAGCGCGCCGGCGACCGTGAGCACGATCGGAGTCGGATCCAGGCGGCGCAGGTCACCGCTGCTCGAGCTGTTGTCGCCCGCATCCCCACGGTCGACCTCAGGCCCGGAGGTCGGCGCCGTGCTGGGGGCGGTGGTCGGCGTGGGAGCCGACGGCCCGTCCGTGCCGCCGCCTTCGGTTGCCGCGGCCGCGAACGCGGTGGGGACGCCCAGCGACGCGGTGGGCTCGAACGGCACCCAGCCGACCCCGGGGAAGAGCACCTCCGGCCACGAGTGCAGCTGGTCGCTCGCCACCGAGAAGATCGTCTCGTCGCCGCGCTTCTCATCGGTCGCGGTGCCGGGCAGATACCCGACGACGATGCGCGCCTGCATCCCGAGGCTCTCCGCCATCAGCGCGAAGGCGCCGGCGAAATGCACGCAGTACCCCGTCCGCGCCTCGAGGAACTGCGCCACGGCATCCGCCCCGGTGCCGTCGAAGCCCTCCTCGACCGGCGTCTCGAGCGAGTACGTGAAGGAGGTGCGGAACCAGCTCTGCAGCGCCACGAGCCGGTCGTAGTCGGTGCCCGCGTCAGCGGTCACCTCGGCGGCGAGGTCGCCGATGATCGCCGGGAGTTCCACCTCTTCCTCGCCGTCGGCCACCACGGGGGCGGCGGCGTCGAGAGCGCGGATCTGCTCGAGCGTGGGGGCGATCCGGGCGGAGGCGACCGTGTAGTCGTTGCCTGAGGCGTCCGCCGTGCGGGCGACGAGCGTGCGGTTCTCGGGCATCACGCGCCAGGCGCCGGAGAGGCCCTGCACCCCGGTGGCGGGATACGGGAGAGGCAACCAGGAGCTCGACATCCGCAGCACCCGGATCGAGGTGGTCGTGGCGCTGGTGGCGATGTCCTCGCCCCATTCCGGTTCGCCGAAGCCTTCGCTCTGGGCGTTCAGGTCGCCGCGGTCGGGCTGCCACACGCGGCCGTTGAACTGCGACAGCGTCGTCAACCGCAGATACGGGGCGACCTGGCTCTCGCTCGCCACGGTCAACACCTCGACCGGGTTGGGCTGGCGGAGGTCATCGCCGAGGCGCAGTGACGCGTCGACGGTGATCCCGGCACCCGTGCCGGCGAGACCCGCGGCGACCGGCAGGCCCGGGGCGATCACGACGGTCACGGCCAGCGCGGCCACACCGATGCCGGCGGCGATCGACGCCGAGGAACGGCGGGGGGAGTGCGGATGCCGCCGCGCGGTGACACGCAGCAGGATGAGGGCGAGGATGCCGAGCAGCACGAACCAGACGATGTTCGTGTCGCCCATGGTCGCGATCATCGGGACGGCGCCGATCGCGCCGGTCAGCACGATCGCGAGCACGGCGGCGCGGTTGGCCAGGAAGTGATCGAGAAGGATGGCTACGAGCGCGAACCCCGCCCCCAGGGTCGCGGCGAGGCCGGCGGACGCCTCGAGAGGAGCGGACCCGAACGTGATCTCCTCGGATGCGGCGGCGGCCAAGGTGCCGAACGCCGTCAGAGTCGCGGGGGTCGGGAAGATGCCGAAGAAGGCGGTGTCTCCGGCGACGAGCCGGGTGAGTACGGCGAGGGCGACGACGGCCTGCACGGCGAAGGAGGTGACCTCGCGCAACCACGGTGCGCGGCGCCGCATGCCGCTGCGAACGAGGACTCCGGTGACGGCGGTGACGATGATGACCGCCATGACCGTGAACGACCAGGCGCCGGGAGCGATGACCGAGGTGTACGGCCACAGGGCGACCAGCCCCGCCGCTCCGGCCAGGACGGCGGGCAACACCGGCCCGCTTCCGTCGTCGTGGTCGCGATGCCAGACGGGGGCGGGGCGCGGAGTGGACGGTCGCGCGGTGCCTCGCTCAGCGCGGAACATCGCCGACTCCGATCCGCGCGGGCAGCGCATCCTCCCACGCCTCCGCGACGTCGGAACCGAGCGTGGTGACGGTCCAGCCGAGCTGCGTCGCCGCAGCGGATGCTCCCGCGTCGGGCTCCGTGGCGAACAGCAGGGCCGCTGCCGCGCCGGACGGACGCAGCGCGCTCGCCTCCTCCTCGCCGAGGCGGCCGGTGATGTAGACGAGCGGTCCCGGTGGGGTGCCGCCGATCAGGGCCGTCAGGTCGCGGGCCTCGCCGCGCGGGCTGACCATCGCCAGGGCGACGAGCAGACCGTCGCGATCGTCCTCGTGTCCGCGGAGTGTGCCGAGCAGCTGGCCGGAGCTGTCGATGACGTCGACGCCGTAGCCCTCATCCGCCAGGTGCACGGCCACCGAGGCGCACAGCGAGACCGCCGCCTCGAAGGCGGGGTCGACATGCTCGTCCGGGGCAGCCCAGCGCGCGCTGCTGCGATCGAGGACGACCAGGGCGTCAGGGCTGGACTCCTCCTCTTCCTGCCGCACCATCAGCTGCCCGCGGTGGGCGGTCGCTCGCCAATGGATCCGGCGCATCGAGTCGCCGGGGGTGTAGATGCGTGGCGAGAGGTTGTCGCTGCCCTGTCCCAGACGGCTCGACGAGGTCTGCGCCGTTCCGCCCGCCGCCCCCACCTTGACGGCGAGGGGCGTGAGGGAGAACACCTCGGGGACGACGGTGACGGTGCGGTGTTCGCCGAAGGCCTGCTCGCGCTGCGCGAGTCCGAACGGGTCGACCGTGCGCAGCAGCAGCGGCCCGATCGGCCAGACGCCGCGACGCACCCCCGTGATCAGATAGCTGAGGGCGCCGCTCTCCGGAGGGTACTCGCCGCTCGAGTCACCCGTCACCGCGTCGGGCAGCACGTCGTGCCAGAGCCCGTGCGGCACCCGGATCGAGCGCAGGGTGAATCGCACCGTGACGCGCGAAGTCTCAGACACCGTGAGCAGGTCGGTGGAGATCTGACGGGCGACCGTGCCGGAGCGTCGCGGTGTGCGCACGACGATGAGGGAGAAGCCGGTCAGCAGCACGAGGAGGACGCCGATGTGGATCAGGATCGGCGCGGCGACGAGGTTCGCGGCGATGATGCAGCCGAGGGCGGCGATCAGCGCACCCGCTCCCCGGGCGGTCAGAGCTCGACGTCGTCGCATGGTGGCGATCAGGATCGGGCGGCGACGGGCACGCGCACGCGCTCGACGATCTGGTGCAGCGCCGACTCGACGGGCTGGGCGCCGGCGCGATGTGCTCCGCGGGCCGGAAGCAGTCGGTGGGCGAACACCGGCAGCAGCAGGGCGGTCACATCATCGGGGATCACATACTCGCGACCGTCGAGCGCCGCCCACACCTTGGCCGCTCTGACGAGCTGGAGCGTCGCACGCGGGCTCGCGCCGAGGTGCAGGTTGGGGTCGACGCGGGTGGCCTGCGCGAGGGCGACCGCGTACTCCTCGAGTGCCGGGGCGACGTGCACCGAGCGCGCCCAGGCGATGAGCTGCGCGATCGAGGCGGCATCCGCGACGGGGGAGACCGCGCTCAGGGGGTTCACGACGTCGCGCTGACGCAGCATGAGTGCCTCGGCGGCGGCATCCGGATAACCCATCGAGATGCGCATCATGAAGCGATCGCGCTGCGCTTCGGGGAGGGCGTAGGTGCCCTCCATCTCGAGCGGGTTCTGCGTCGCGACCACGAGGAACGGATCCGGCAGCATGTGCGTGGAGCCGTCGACCGTGACCTGACCCTCCTCCATCGCCTCCAGCAGGGCGGACTGCGTCTTGGGCGAGGAACGGTTGATCTCGTCGGCGATCACGATGTGCGCGAACACCGCTCCGCGCTTGAACTCGAACTCGCGGTCGACCGGGTTGTACACCGAGACCCCGGTGACGTCACCGGGGAGCAGATCCGGGGTGAACTGGATGCGGCGGACGGTCGCGTCCACGCTCGCGGCCAGCGCGCGGGCGAGCATCGTCTTGCCCACACCGGGGACGTCTTCGATGAGCAGGTGGCCCTCGGCGAGCAGGCAGACGAGCGCGCTGCGCACGGCATCCGGCTTGCCGTCGATCACGTGTCCGACCGAATCGAGGATCGCGGAGGTCTGCACGGCGAACTGCTCCGCCGTGATCAGGGGGGAGTTCTCGGGCATGCGTTCCCTCTCGCGTGAGGCGCCTCTGTGCGCGTTACTCGATCGTAACCTGATGCAGGGACCCGTGTTCTGGCAGGATCCCCAGAAGCACTCGGGTGTCGAAGCATGCGGCGACGGCAGGTTAGGATGGTTGACGGCTCTCCGCGTGGCGGCATCCAGGCCAATTCCCCCAGGGCGGAAACGCAGCAAGGGTAACCGGGCTCTGCTGGGTGCGCGGAGGGTCACTTTCTTTTCCAGCGTCCTCCGGGGCGGCACTGCGAGGATCGTGACGTGACCAGCCCCGCCGCACCCTCGCGATCGAACGCTCTCTTACGATTCGCCTCGCCCGTCCTCCTGCTCGCGCTGATGTGGATCGTGCAGCTCGCCGATGCGATCCTCCCCGGGTCGTTCTCCGGATTCGGCCTGCGTTCGTGGGATCTCCTCGGTCTCGGCGGCATCGTCGTCTCGCCCGTGCTGCACGCGAGCTGGGCGCATCTGCTGGCCAACTCCCTGCCGTTCCTCGCGCTCGGCTGCCTGGTCGCGGTGGAAGGCGCTCGCCGCTTCTGGACCGTGACCGTCGTCGTCGCCGTCGTGGGCGGACTGGGAACCTGGGTCTTCAACGCGCCGGGGACGCTGACCGTGGGAGCGTCGGGCCTCGTGTTCGGGTACTTCGGCTATCTCGTGCTGCGCGTCTTCGCGCCGGCCCGGGTGGCCCACCGCATCCTGTACGCCGTGGTCGCCCTCGTGGTGATCGCCGTGTACGGCGGATCCATGCTCGCGGGCGTCGTCGGCGTCAGCCAGGGCATCTCGTGGCAGGCGCATCTGTTCGGTGCGATCGGTGGCGGCGTCGCAGCCCTGGCCGGGCGCCGGGGAGACCGTACGGGATGAGCGCCGCGCGGACGAGGCGCCGCACGCGGCCGAAGGCGCGCAGGAAGAAGCGGAAGCCGGGGGTGCGGGCGCGGGCGGCCATCCGACTGCGTCGACGGCGGTTGCTGCGCCGTGTGGTCATCGGAATCGCGGTGGTCGCGGTGGTGGTCGGCGTCGCGGTGCTCATTCCGCTGAGCATCGCTCACGACCCTGTCGTCGTGTGCGCCGACGACCCCACCAGCTTCCCCGACGCGGGGGTCGAAGGCTGGGAGGGGGAGCAGCTGGAGAACGCCGCGACGATCATGCTCACGGCATCCGAGCTGGGGCTCGGACGCGAGGGGCAGATCCTGGGGGTCATGACGGCGATGGGCGAGAGCAGCCTCCGCAACATCGACTACGGCGACTGGGAGACGAGCGGGTTCACGAACCCGGACGGCAGCCGCACCAGCAGCATCGGACTGTTCCAACAGCAGGACTGGTGGGGGAGCGTCGAACAGCGGATGGACCCGGCCACCTCGGCCACCCTGTTCTTCACGCGGCTCGCACGGTTGCCCGGCTGGCAGCAGATGGAGCCCTCCCACGCCATCCATCGGGTGCAGATCAACACCGACCGCGACTACTACACGCGCTATGAGTCGGATGCGATCGCCGTCGTCGATGCCCTCTCCCACGGGTGCTGACCCATCGTCCTGTCAGGGGACCCGCCTAAGCTGAACCTGTGGCGCGGAGCATCTACATCACCTCGGCCGAAGGTCATACCGGCAAGTCCACGATCGCGCTCGGAGTTCTCGACGCACTGATGCGCGTGAGTCCCCGGGTCGGGGTCTTCCGCCCGATCGCTCGCTCGGTCACCGAGCGCGACGAGATCCTCGAGCTGCTGCTCGCCCACGACGGCGTGCACCTCGACTACGAGGACTGCATCGGCGTCACGTACGACGACGTGCGCGGCGACCCCGACGCCGCGCTGTCGACGATCGTCGCCCGGTTCAAGGCCGTCGAGGCGCAGTGCGACGCGGTCGTGATCATCGGCAGCGACTACACCGACGTCGCGAGCCCCGCCGAGCTCGGGTTCAACGCGCGCATCGCCGCCAACCTCGGCAGCCCCCGTGCTGCTCGTGCTGAGCGGTCGCGACCAGCAGCGCCAGGCCGAGCAGCTCGGCACCACCACGGCGCGGGTCCCTGCGGCCGTCGGACAGATCGCCGCGCTCGCGCTTCGCCGAGCTCGAGGCCGAGCGGGCCGAGCTGTTCGCCGCCATCGTCAACCGCGCCGATCCCGACGGGTTGGCGGAGGTCGTGGCCGCCGTCCGGGCGATCCGTCCCGAGAAGGATGCTCCGGTCTGGGCGATCCCCGAGGACCGCACGCTCGTGGCGCCGTCGATCCGCGGCATCCTCTCCGCCGTCGACGGCCGCCTGATCAAGGGCGACGACGACCGGCTGCGCCGGGAAGCTCTGACGATCGTGGTCGCGGGAATGTCGATGGTGAACGTGCTGCCGCGGCTGACCGACGAGTCGGTCGTGGTGATCCCCGCCGACCGCACCGAGGTGCTGCTCGCGACGCTGCTCGCCGACGCCTCCGGCACCTTCCCGCGGGTGGCCGGAATCATCCTGAACGGACCGTTCCCGCTGCCGGAGCCGATCGTGCGGCTTCTCGACGGCTTCGCCTCGACCGTGCCGATCATCGCGACCGACCTGGGCACCTACGACACGGCAGTGCGGGTCATGGGCGCGCGGGGGCGGATCTCCTCCGACTCACGCGCGCCGCTACGACCGAGCGCTCGGGCTCTTCCAGACGCACGTCGACTACGACGTCGCTGACCACACAGCTCGGTCTCGCCGAGTCGCGCGTGGTGACGCCCCTCATGTTCGAGTACGGACTCATCGAGCGCGCCAGGGCCGACCGCCGTCGCATCGTGCTGCCCGAGGGCGACGACGACCGCATCCTGCAGCGCCGCCGCCACGCTGCTCGCCCGCGAGGTCGCGGACCTCACGATCCTCGGCGAGGAGGCCGCCGTGCGCGCCCGTGCGATCGAGCTCGGCGTCGACATCGCCCAGGCGCAGGTGATCAGTCCGACCGATCCCGCGCTCGTGGCACGCTTCGCCGAGGAGTACGCCCGGCTGCGCGCCCACAAGGGCATCACGGTCGCCCAGGCGGCGGACACCGTGACCGATGTGTCGTACTTCGGCACCATGATGGTGCACCTCGGACTCGCCGACGGCATGGTCTCGGGTGCCGCGCACACCACGGCGCACACCATCCGCCCCTCGTTCGAGATCATCAAGACGAAGCCGGGCGTGAACGTGGTCTCGAGCGTGTTCCTGATGGCGCTCGCCGACCGGGTGCTCGTCTACGGCGACTGCGCGGTGATCCCCGATCCGACCAGTGTGCAGCTCGCCGACATCGCGATCTCCTCGGCCACGACGGCCCGACAGTTCGGCATCGACCCGCGGGTGGCGATGCTGTCGTACTCGACCGGCGAATCCGGATCGGGCGCCGACGTCGACAAGGTGCGCGAGGCGACAGCACTCGTGCGCGAGCGCGATCCCGAGCTGCCGGTCGAGGGCCCGATCCAATACGACGCGGCCGCCGATGCCGCCGTCGCGAAGGCGAAGCTCCCCGGATCGGCCGTCGCGGGGCGCGCCACCGTGTTCGTGTTCCCCGACCTCAACACCGGCAACAACACGTACAAGGCCGTGCAGCGCTCGGCCGGTGCTGTGGCGATCGGCCCCGTGCTGCAGGGCCTGAACAAGCCCATCAACGACCTCTCGCGCGGAGCTCTCGTCGACGACATCGTGAACACGGTCGCCATCACCGCGATCCAAGCCCAGGGAGCAGACGCATGAGTGCGATCCTCGTGATCAACAGCGGCTCGTCCTCGCTGAAGTACAGCCTGATCGACACCGAGCGGGAGGACGAACTCGCGAGCGGCCTGATCGAGCGCATCGGCCAGCAGACGAGTCCGGTCGCGCACACCGTGCGTCCCGAGACGGGTGGGGATGCCGTGCCCACGATGCTCGACGCGACGTACAGCGACGAGCGGGAGATCGCCGACCATCACGCGGCCTTCGCCGTGATGCTCGAGCAGTTCGCCGAACACGGACCCTCTCTCGTCACACACACGCCGGTCGCCGTCGGGCACCGCGTGGTGCACGGCGGAGCGCGCTTCTTCGCCCCGACGCTGATCGACGCCGACGTGGAGCGGCAGATCGAGGAACTCTCGGTGCTCGCGCCGCTGCACAACCCGGCGAACCTCTCGGGCATCCTGGCGGCGAAGGCCGTGTTCCGAGGAGTGCCGCACGTCGCGGTCTTCGACACCGCATTCCACCAGACACTGCCGCCGGCGGCGTACACCTACGCGATCGACAGCCAGCTGGCGAAGGACCACCGGGTGCGCCGGTACGGCTTCCACGGCACGAGCCATCAGTTCGTGAGTGAGGCAGCAGCCGCCCACCTCGGTCGAGACCTCTCGGAGCTGCGGCAGATCGTCTTCCACCTGGGCAACGGCGCATCGGCCACGGCCATCGACGGCGGCCGCTCGGTCGAGACCTCCATGGGGCTCACGCCACTGGAAGGGCTCGTGATGGGCACGCGCTCCGGCGACCTCGACCCGGCCGCCCTGCTGCACCTGTCGCGCCGGGCCGGACTCTCGATCAACGAGCTCGACGCTCTGCTGAACACCCGCAGCGGACTGCAGGGGCTGGCCGGTCGCAGCGACATGCGCGACATCCTCGCGGGAGTAGAGGCGGGCGAAGAAGCCGCGACGCTGGCGTTCGACGTCTACGTGCACCGCCTGCGTGGCTACGCGGGTGCGTACATCGCCCAACTGGGCGGCGTGGACGTGATCTCGTTCACCGCAGGGGTGGGTGAGAACGCGGCGCGCGTGCGTGCCGAGGCCATGGCGACCCTCGGTTTCGCGGGCGTCGAGATCGACGCCGAGCGCAATGAGACGCGGGGGCGCGGCATCCGCCGGATCTCCACCGATGCCTCCCGCGTGACCGTGCTCGTGGTGCCCACGAACGAAGAACTGCAGATCGCGCGGCAGACCTCAGGACTGCTCTGAAGAACCGGCCGTCCGAGGGGTTACCCCCGATGGCACTCGGCAACTACGCTGGCACAGTGGCACGGAGAGGTGCCGACCTTTCGCCCCTTCTCCTGGAGGCTCCTGTGCCCGAAGCCCTTCCCGATCTGCTCGCCGCGGATGGCGTGCTGTTCGACCTCGACGGCGTGCTGACGCCCACTGCCGAGGTGCACATGCGCGCCTGGAAGGTCGTGTTCGACCAGGTGTTCGCGCAGTGGGGGATCACCCCCGAATACACGGATGCCGACTATTACGACTACGTCGACGGCAAGAAGCGCTACGACGGCGTCGCGAGCCTGCTGCACAGCCGCAATGTCGAGGTTCCCTGGGGCGCCGTCGATGACGCGCCGGAGGCCGAGACGATCTGCGGCATCGGCAATCGCAAGAACGCCGCGTTCGCGGCCTCGCTGCGGGCCGACGGCATCGCCCCGTACCCTGGCTCGCTCGCCGTCGTGCAGCGCCTGCACGACGCCGGTGTACCGCTGGGGGTGGTGTCGAGCTCGAAGAACGCCGAGGAGGTGCTCGCCGCCGCCGACCTCCGCTCCTACTTCCGCGTCGTCGTCGACGGTGTCGTCGCCGAGCGCGAGGACCTCGCCTCCAAGCCCGCCGCCGACATGTTCCGCGCCGGAGCCGAGAACCTCGGCGTCGACCCCGCGCGCAGCATCGCGGTGGAGGACGCGACCTCCGGCGTCGCGTCCGCCGCCGCCGCCGGTTTCGCCGACGTGGTCGGCGTCGACCGCGGAGCCGGCGCCGACGCCCTGCGTGCCTCCGGCGCCACGGTCGTCGTCGATGACCTCTCCCGCTTCCTCCCGCACATCCCGAACGACACCACGGAGACCGCATGATCGACCGCGACCGCTTCCCCGTAGACCCCTGGCGACTCGTCGAGACGCGCTACTCCGAGGAGGGCGTGGGCGAGACGCTGTTCTCGGTGGGCAACGGCTACCTCGGCCTGCGCGGCAACCACATCGAGGGCCGCGGCGCCCAGGAGCACGGCACGTTCATCAACGGCCTGCACGAGACCTGGCCCATCCGCCACGCGGAGCAGGCCTACGGCTTCGCCGAAGTGGGCCAGACGATCGTCAACGCCCCGGATGCCAAGGTGATGCGCGTCTACGTCGACGACGAGCCGATCTCCTTCGACGTGGCCGATGTGCGCGAATACCGTCGCACGCTCGACATGCGCACGGGTGTGCTCGAGCGCATCGTGGTCTGGGAGACGCCGTCCGGGAAGCGCGTCCGCATCCGCGATGAGCGGATCGTGAGCTTCGAGGAGCGCCACCTCGCGGTGCTGCGCCTCGAAGTCGTCGTCGAGAACTCCGACGCCCCCGTGACCATCAGCTGCCAGCTGCTGAACCGTCAGGACGGGGCGGGCGTGTACGCCGGTACCCCGGTGGCGGCGAAGAAGAAGGCCGACGGGTTCGATCCCCGCAAGGCCGAGAAGATCGCCGATCGCGTGCTGGAGCCCGCGGAGCACTGGCAGGACGGTCTGCGCTCCGCACTGTCGTACCAGGTGGCGGACTCCGGGATGACGGTCGCCGTCGTCGCGGACCACATCGTGGAGACCGACAACGAGTACAACGCCCGCACGCTGATCGAGGCCGACATCGCCAAGAACGTGTTCCGCGTGCAGGCGAAGGCGGGCGTGCCGATCCACATCACCAAGCTCGTGAGCTATCACACCTCGCGTGGCGTCCCCCCGCGTGAGCTGGTCGACCGCTGCCGGCGCTCGCTCGATCGCGTGATCGTCGAGGGTGTCGACGTGCAGTTCGAACGTCAGCGGGACTGGCTCGCGGCGTTCTGGGAGCGCAGCGACGTGCAGATCGGCGGACGCGACGATCTGCAGCAGGCCACCCGGTGGTGCCTGTTCCAGCTCGCCCAGGCCTCGGCCCGTGCCGACGGCACCGGCGTGCCTGCGAAGGGCGTCTCGGGCTCCGGGTACAGCGGCCACTACTTCTGGGACACCGAGATCTACGTGCTCCCGTTCCTCACCTACACCTCGCCGCAGTGGGCCCGCAACGCGCTGCGTGCCCGCGTGCACATGCTGCCGGCCGCACGCCGTCGCGCCGCGCAACTCAACGAGGCCGGTGCCCTGTTCCCGTGGCGCACGATCAACGGCGAGGAGGCCTCGGCCTACTACGCCGCGGGCACCGCGCAGTACCACATCAACGCCGACGTGAGCTTCGCGCTGGGCAAGTACGTGCGGGCCACCGGCGACGAGGAGTTCCTGCGCCGGGAGGGGGCCGACGTCGCCGTCGAGACCGCTCGGCTCTGGGCCACGCTCGGGTTCTGGCGCAGTTCGCGCCTGGTCGAGGAGGTCGGGGCCGGCGATGGCATCCAGACCTTCCACATCCACGGAGTCACGGGCCCGGACGAGTACACGACGGTCGTCAACGACAACCTGTACACGAACGTGATGGCCCGCTACAACCTCCGCTACGCCAGTCGCATCGTGCGCGAGATCGCCGAGAGCTACCCCGAGGACTATGCGCAGCTCGTCGAGCGCACGGGGCTCGGAGAGGGCGAGGCCGAGGCCTGGGAGAAGGCGGCCGAGGCCATGTTCATCCCCTACAGCGAGGCGCTCGGCATCCACCCGCAGGACTCGTTGTTCCTCGAGCGCGAGGTCTGGGATCTGGCCCACACGCCCGATGCGCAGCGTCCACTGCTGCTGCATTTCCACCCGCTGGTGATCTACCGCTTCCAGGTGCTGAAGCAGGCGGATGTCGTGCTGGCGCTGTTCCTGCAGGGCAATCACTTCTCACCCGAGGAGAAGAAGGCGGACTTCGACTACTACGACCCGCTGACCACCGGCGACTCGACGCTGTCGGCCGTGGTGCAGTCGATCCTCGCCGCGGAGGTCGGCTACCAGGACCTCGCCCTGGAGTACTTCTCGCAGTCGCTGTTCGTCGACCTGCACGACCTGCACCACAACGCGGCCGACGGTGTGCACGTGGCCTCGGCGGGTGGCGTCTGGACGGCCCTGGTGTGCGGCTTCGGCGGCATGCGCGACTACGCGGGCGAGCTCAGTTTCGATCCGCGTCTGCCGGCCGGATGGCCGTCCCTGTCGTATCCGCTGCAGTGGCAGGGCTCCGCGCTGCAGGTGACCATCACGAAGGACGAACTGCGGGTGCAGGTGCGCGTCGGTGAGCCGGTGCCGTTCACGGTGCGCGACGACGCCTTCATCGCGACGGTGGATGCCGAGGTCGTCGTACCGCTCGCCGACCAGGGACCGCTGATCCCCGGACGCCCGACACTGCGCCAGTTCGCCGACGCCCGGCGAGAGGACGGCACGCGCCTGTCGGCATCCGTCCCCGTGATCACGACCGCGATCCCGGTGATCGAGCCGATCGACTGATCCGAGGCGTGCCACGGACGTCGGAGCCTGCCGAACGTCCGTGGCACGCCGTAGGCTGTTCTGGTGACCACAGCCCTCTATCGCCGCTACCGACCCGAGACGTTCGGCGAGATGATCGGGCAGTCCCAGGTGACCGATCCGCTGATGACCGCCCTGCGCGGCGATCGCGTCGGCCACGCCTACCTCTTCTCCGGCCCTCGCGGCTGCGGCAAGACCACGTCTGCGCGCATCCTGGCTCGATGCCTCAACTGCGCCGAGGGTCCGACCGATGTGCCCTGCGGCACCTGCCCGAGCTGCGTCGAGCTGTCGCGCGCCGGCGGCGGGTCTCTCGACGTGGTCGAGATCGATGCGGCCAGCCACAACGGTGTCGACGACGCGCGCGACCTCCGAGAGCGCGCGACCTTCGCCCCGAGCCGTGACCGGTTCAAGATCTTCATCCTCGATGAGGCGCACATGGTCACCCCGCAGGGCTTCAACGCGCTGCTCAAGCTCGTCGAAGAGCCGCCGGAGCACGTGAAGTTCATCTTCGCGACCACCGAGCCCGAGAAGGTGCTCGGCACGATCCGCTCCCGCACGCACCACTACCCCTTCCGCCTGGTTCCTCCCGCAGCGATGCTCGAGTACGTCGAGAAGCTCTGCGGTGAAGAGGGCGTGATCGTCGAGCAGGGCGTGCTGCCGCTCGTCGTGCGCGCCGGTGGTGGTTCGCCGCGTGACACCCTGTCGCTGCTCGACCAGCTCATCGCCGGGTCGGATGCTCCGGCAGGATCCGAGACGGTGACCGTCGGATATGCGCGAGCCGTCGCACTGCTCGGCTACACCCACGGTGCGCTCCTCGACGAGATCGTCGATGCGCTCGCCATCGGAGACGCGGCCGCCGCGTTCCCCGCGATCGACCGCGTGGTGCAGACGGGGCAGGATCCGAGGCGCTTCGTCGACGATCTGCTCGAGCGGTTGCGCGACCTCATCGTGATCGCCGCCGTGGGCACCGGCGCATCCGCCGTTCTGCGCGGTATCGCCGCCGACGAGCTGGAACGCATGCGCGGCCAGGCGCAGAGCTTCGGCGCCGCCCGGTTGTCGCGGACGGCCGACGTGGTCAGCGCCGCCCTCGACGACATGTCGGGTGCGACCTCGCCGCGCCTGCACCTCGAACTCATGGTGGCGCGCGTGCTCTCGGCCGCAGCGGAGGCAGCAGCTCCCGTCGCGGCTCCCGAGCGTTCCGCCGTCGACCGCCCCGCCCCCGCCGCGCGCGCGACCACGGCTCCGGCCGCACCGGCCGCAGCGCCCACGCCCCCCGTGCAGCCGGCTCCGGCGACGCAGGCGACTGCGCCGGCCGCGCAGCCGGCGGAGGCACCTGCCGCCGCCGAGACATCTGCTGCTGAAGTTCCTGCTGCTGTTGAGACTCCTGCGGCTGTTGAAGTTCCTGCTGTCACCGGTCCGGTGACGTTCGCGCACGTCACGGCGGCCTGGCCGGCGGTGCTCACCCGGCTCGAGACCATCAGCCGTACGTCGTGGCTCGTGGTGACGACGGTGCAGCCGCTGGCGTATGACACCGATACCGAGGTGCTCACGGTGGGCTTCGCCAGCCAGCACGACGTCGGCAAGTTCAAGGGCACGACGCCGGGCTCCGGCACGTCCGATCACCTCCGCACCGCGATCGAGCAGGAGCTGGGCGTGCGGGTGAAGTATCTTCCCGCGCCCCTGCCGGCGTCCTCCGCGCCCGGCCCCTCATCCAATTCCAACGCGTCCGGCCCCGATGCGTCAGACTCCGGCGCGTCCGGCTCGGGTGGCGGGACGGGCGGATCCTCGTCGTCCGCGAGTGCCGTCCGCGGTGCTCCTGCGCGGGCCGATGCGCCTGAGGCGGCTGCTCCGGCTCGTCTGCAGTCGCGGGGATACTCGTCGCCTTCGGTGACGGAATGGGCCGTTGCTCCGATCCCGGCCGGTGAGTCTTCCGGTGTCGTCGCCGCACCGACCGCGCCCTTGGCGGTCGACGACGAACCGGAAGAGGTCGAGGCCGCGGCATCCGCACCCGCTCCTCCGGCCGACGGCGCCGTCGACGCCGACGTGCCGCCGCTGCCGGGCGACGACGAGGCCCCGTCCTTCGACGACGAACCGCCCTACGATCCGGCGTACGAGCCCGGACCTCCGCGTGACTTCGGTGCTCCGGCGGCATCCTCCGGGCGCGCGTCCTCCGCACAGGCCCCCGCGACCGCCGCGCGATCGACCCCGGCCGCGCCTGCGCGCCAGGCTCCCGCTCCCGCGGTGACCGAACGCGCACCGTCCACCGGGGGAGTGCAGCGCTACGGCGAGGCCGTCATCCGCCAGGTCCTCGGCGCGACGTTCCTGCGTGAAGAGCCCTACGAAGCACCCACGAGGTTCGCCTGATGTACGACGGCATCGTTCAAGAGCTGATCGACGAGTTCGGTCGGCTTCCGGGTATCGGCCCGAAGTCCGCACAGCGCATCGCGTTCCACATCCTGCAGACGCCGACGTTCGACGTCGCGCGGTTGTCGGTGCTCCTCCACGAGATCCGCGAGCGGGTGCGGTTCTGCGAGGTCTGCGGCAACGTCTCCGAGCAGGATCGCTGTGCGATCTGCCGCGACCCCCGACGCAACCAGGCGCTGATCTGCGTCGTGGAGGATGCGAAAGACGTCGCGGCCATCGAACGCACGCGGGAGTTCCGCGGGCTGTACCACGTGCTCGGCGGAGCGATCAGTCCGATCGCCGGTGTGGGCCCCGACGATCTGCGCATCACCCAGTTGATGACGCGCCTCGCGGACGGAACGGTGCAGGAGGTCATCCTCGCCACGAACCCGAACCTCGAGGGCGAGGCGACCGCGAGCTACCTCAGTCGTCTGCTCACCACGATGCAGATCACGGTGTCGCGACTGGCATCCGGTCTCCCCGTCGGTGGCGATCTCGAATACGCCGACGAAGTCACGCTCGGTCGTGCCTTCGAAGGCCGGCGCATCCTGTGACCTCGACGGCCGCACCGGTCGCTCGCAGGGTGCAGGGGTGAACGCCCAGGGCGGTTTCTCGCGTCGCGGATGGCTGTTGTTCGGCGCGATGGCCCTGCTGTGGGGTGTGCCGTACCTGTTCATCAGCATCGCCGTCGAGTCGTTGTCGCCGCCCGCGATCGTGGCAGGGCGCACGCTCATCGCCGCGTTGCTCCTGATCCCGTTCGCGATTCGCAGCGGCGCGCTCCGGGCCGCATGGAAGCACTGGCCGTGGGTGCTCGCGTTCGGCGCGGTCGAGATGGCCGGGCCGTTCGTCCTGCTCGGGCACGCCGAGATGACCCTTCCGTCCGGGATGACCGGTCTGCTCGTGGCGACAGTGCCGCTGTTCGCCGCGCTGATCGCGCTCGGTGGTGGCGACCGCGGGGTGCTGCGCCCCGCCCGGGGGATCGGCCTGGTCGTGGGGTTCATCGGCGTCGCTGTCGTCGTCGCCGGGCCCGGACTGTTCGGCGGCGAGGTGAGTCTCCTGGCTGCGGGCGAGGTGCTGCTGGTCGCGATCCTCTATGCGATCGCCCCGTTCATCGTCGCGCGCAAGCTGGGCGACGTGCCCTCGCTCGGCACCATCACGTTGTCGCTGTTGATGATCGGCGTGTTCTACCTGCCGATCGGTGCGCTCACGCAGCACGAGGTGCCGACGCTGCCGTCGATCGTCGCGCTGCTCGCCCTCGCGGTCATCTGCACCGCCGTGGCCTTCCTGGCGTTCTTCGCGCTGATCCGCGAGGTCGGTCCGGTGCGCGCGCCCCTGTTCACCTACGTCAACCCGGTGGTCGCCATCGTGCTCGGAGCGATCGTTCTCGCCGAGCCTCTCACCCCCGGGCTCCTCGTCGGATTGCCACTCATCATCGTCGGATGCTGGTTCGCCGCCACGGGTGGTCGGTTCCGCCCGGTCTCCCCACAAGCTCTCCCGCCGACTCCGTAGCCCGACGCCGAGTACACGCACGGCTCGCATCGCCAGGTGTCACATGCACAACAGGGCATATGGGCCGATCGTAGAATGATCGTGGGCGGATCCGCCCGACATCCCAGGGAGTGATCGTGGCCCTCATCGTGCAGAAGTACGGCGGCTCGTCCGTCGCCAACGCAGAGAGCATCAAGCGCGTCGCGAAGCGCATCGTCGACACGCGTCGCGCCGGGCACGACGTGGTCGTCGCCGTCAGCGCGATGGGCGATACGACGGATGAGCTGCTCGACCTCGCGAACGAGGTCGCACCGATCCCGGCTCCGCGCGAGCTCGACATGCTGCTCTCCAGTGGTGAGCGCATCTCGATGGCGCTGCTGGCGATGGCCATCCACTCGATGGGCTTCGAGGCTCGATCCTTCACCGGCAGCCAGGCCGGCATGATCACCGACTCGCAGCACGGTGCCGCACGTATCGTCGACGTCACCCCGATCCGCCTGCGCGAGGCGCTCGACGAGGGCGCGATCGTGATCGTCGCCGGGTTCCAGGGCTTCAACCGCGACACCCGTGACATCACCACGCTCGGTCGTGGTGGCTCCGACACGACGGCGGTCGCCCTCGCGGCGGCGCTCGACGCCGACGTGTGCGAGATCTACAGCGACGTCGACGGGATCTTCACCGCGGACCCCCGGGTGATCCCGCGCGCGCAGAAGCTCGATCACATCTCGAGCGAAGAGATGCTCGAGCTCGCCGCGAACGGCGCGAAGGTGCTCTACATCCGCGCCGTCGAGTACGCACGCCGTCATGGCGTTCTCATTCACGCCCGGTCGACGTTCTCGTCGTCCGAGGGTACGTACGTTCTGGGCGAGGGCATGAACAACCCGCGCGAAGCCGAGGGAGCAGACATGGAAGAACCGATCGTCGCGGGCGTCGCCACCGACTTCAGCCAGGCCAAGATCACCGTCGCCGGTGTTCCCGACGTGCCCGGCAAGGCGGCCGAGATCTTCAAGATCGTCGCGAAGTCCGGCGCCAACGTCGACATGATCGTGCAGAACGTGTCGGCCACCGGACGCACCGACATCTCGTTCACGGTGCCGAAGGCCGACGCGGCCGCGGCGCTCAAGGCCCTCGCGGGGGAGCAGGGCGAGGTCGGGTTCCAGAACCTCGTGCACGACGACCAGATCGGCAAGCTCTCCGTGGTGGGCGCGGGCATGCGCACGCACTCGGGCGTCTCGGCCGTGCTGTTCGAGGCGCTGTCGGCCGGTGGCATCAACATCGAGATGATCTCGACCTCTGAGATCCGCATCTCGGTCGTGCTGCGCGGCGACGACCTGGCCGAGGCTGCACGCACCGTGCACACCGCCTACGGTCTCGACGGTGAGGCCGAGGCCACGGTCCACGCCGGCACCGGCCGCTGACGGCATCCGCCCCTCCGCATCTACCATCCCGGCGGGCGCGATAGACTCACCCAAACCCTGACATCGGCGCCAGGCGTGGCATCAGCACCCCGACGCCGCGCCTTGCGCCTCGTACGCCGCACCGCACGAAGCCAAGGAACACCATGACCCGCATCTCCGACTCAGGACTCTCCGTCGCCATCGTCGGCGCCACCGGCCAGGTGGGCACGGTGATGCGCGAGATTCTCTCCGAGCGGTCGTTCCCGATCCGCGAGCTGCGTCTGTTCTCCTCCTCGCGGTCCGCAGGCACCGCGATCGAGTTCGGCGGCGCGACGGTCATCGTCGAAGACGTCGAGACGGCGGAAGCCGCAGGCATCGACATCGCCCTCTTCTCCGCCGGCGCCACGGCCAGCCGCGCGTACGCCCCGCGGTTCGCCGCGGCCGGTGCGGTCGTCGTCGACAACTCCAGCGCCTGGCGCAACGACCCCGAGGTACCGCTCGTGGTCAGCGAGGTCAACCCGCACGCCATGGACGATCGCCCCAAGGGCATCATCGCCAACCCCAACTGCACCACGATGGCCGCGATGCCGGTGCTGAAGGCACTGGATGCCGAGGCCGGCCTCGAGCGTCTGATCGTGTCGACCTACCAGGCGGTGTCCGGCTCCGGTCTCGCCGGTGCCCAGGAGCTGCTCGGCCAGGTCGAGGGCGTCCTCGCGCAGGGCGACACGCTGCGCCTCGTGCATGACGGCTCCGCGGTCGACTTCCCGCAGCCGGAGAAGTACGTCGCGCCGATCGCCTTCGACGTGATCCCGTTCGCGGGCAACCTGGTCGACGACGGCCAGAACGAGACCGACGAGGAGAAGAAGCTCCGCAACGAGAGCCGCAAGATCCTCGAGCTGCCCGGTCTGCGCGTCGCGGGCACGTGCGTGCGCGTGCCGGTCTTCACCGGGCACTCGCTCTCGATCAACGTCGAGTTCGCGAACGACATCACGCCCGAGCGCGCGCGTGAGGTGCTGGCATCCGCTCCCGGCGTCGTCGTCGAAGAGGTCCCCACCCCGCTGTACGCCGCGGGCAAGGACCCGAGCTTCGTCGGCCGCATCCGTGCCGACCAGTCCGCTCCCGAGGGCAAGGGCCTCGTGCTGTTCATCAGCAACGACAACCTGCGCAAGGGCGCCGCGCTGAACGCGGTGCAGATCGCCGAGATCCTCGCCGAGCGCCTCGCGGTCATAGCCTGATCGCATCCCCGTCATACCGATCCGGTCTCGCCGGGTGGGTCATCATGGTCGGTCTCGGCGCGCCCGCGAACTAGACTGTTCCGGTGACCGAAACCGTCGATGTCGTCCTGATCGGTGGTGGCATCATGAGCGCCACCCTGGGTACTCTGCTGCATGAATTGCAGCCGGAGTGGAAGATCGCTCGCCTTCGAGCGACTCTCCGATGTGGCTCAAGAGAGCTCCAACCCGTGGAACAACGCGGGCACGGGGCACGCCGCGCTGTGCGAGCTGAACTACATGCCGCAGGGCGACGGGCCTCTCGACCCCGCCAAGGCCGTCTCGATCAACGAGCAGTTCCAGCAGAGCCGTCAGTTCTGGTCGTCGCTCGTCGAGAAGGGCGTGCTCGACGCGCCCTCGACGTTCATCAACGCCACCCCGCACATGACGTTCGTGCGCGGTGAGAAGGATGTCGCGTACCTCAAGGACCGTTACGAGGTGCTCAAGAAGCAGCCGCTGTTCGACGGGATCGAGTACAGCGAGGACTCGCGCGTCATCAACTCAGTGGGCGCCCCTGCTCATGCAGCAGCGTCGCAAGGGCGAGCCGTTCGCCGCGACCCGCGTGCCGGCCGGCACCGACGTCGACTTCGGCGCGCTCACGCATCAGCTCTTCGACCACCTCACCGACTCGGGCGTCACTCTGCGCACGAATCACGAGGTGCGCTCGCTGAAGAAGCAGAAGGACGGCACCTGGCTCGTCAAGTACCGCAACAGCATCGGCCACACGCCGAACGAGGTCAAGGCGCGTTCGTCTTCGTGGGCGCCGGCGGCTGGGCCCTCAAGCTGCTGCAGCGATCCGGCATCCCCGAGATCAAGGGGTACGGCGTCTTCCCGATCGGCGGACAGTTCCTCAAGACCTCGAACCCGAAGATCGTGGCCGAGCACAAGGCGAAGGTCTATTCGCAGGCATCGGTCGGCGCGCCGCCCATGTCGGTCCCGCACCTCGACACCCGTGTCGTCGACGGCGAGGCATCGCTCATGTTCGGGCCGTTCGCGACGTTCAGCCCCAAGTTCCTGAAGAACGGTTCGATGCTCGACATCGTCTCGCAGGTGCGCACGCACAATCTGCTCCCGATGCTGCAGGTGGCCGTCGAAGAACCCCGACCTCATCACCTATCTCGTCGGCGAGCTGCTGAAGAACCACGCGAAGAAGGTCGACAGCCTGCGCACCTTCATGCCGACGGCGAAGGACGAGGACTGGACGCTCATCGACGCGGGTCAGCGTGCGCAGGTCATGAAGAAGGACCCCCAGAAGGGCGGCATCCTGCAGTTCGGCACCGAGGTCATCTCGTCGGCCGACGGCTCGATCGCCGGTCTTCTCGGTGCCTCTCCCGGGGCGTCGACGGCAGTGCCGATCATGCTGAGCCTGCTCAAGTCGTGCTTCCCCGAGGAGTACCCGGGTTGGGAGTCCGCGCTGCGGGCGCTGATCCCGACGTTCGGCGAAGAGCTCAACAAGGATGCGGCGCTCGCCGAGAAGTCGACCGCGGCCACCGCGGCCGCCCTCGGCATCAACGCCTGAGGACTCTGTGGCCAAGCTCTACTTCCGCTACGGAGCGATGAACTCGGGCAAGTCCACGGCGCTCCTTCAGGCCGCCTACAACTACGAGGAGCGCGGTCAGCATGTGCTGCTCGCGAAGCCGGCGATCGACACCAAGGGCGCCGGTGAGATCGCGAGCCGCCTGGGCGTGACCCGTGTCGTCGACTTCCTGATCGCGCCGGGAGACGATGCGCGCGCACTGTTCGGTGGACATCGCGAACGCGTGCGGCGCTCGGCGGAGGAGGAGCTGCTGCCCAGTGGCCCCGTCGACGTCGCGTGCCTGCTCGTCGACGAGGCCCAGTTCCTCACGCCGGCGCAGGTCGACGACCTCTTCCGGATCGCGGTGGAGGACGGCATCCCGGTCATGGCGTACGGCATCCGCAACGACTTCCTCACGCACGCGTTCCCCGGTTCGGCGCGGCTGCTCGCGATCGCGCACTCGTTGGAGGAGCTCAAGACCATCTGCCGCTGCGGGCGCAAGGCCGTGTTCAACGGTCGCGTGATCGGCGGGCGATTCGTGTTCGACGGCGACCAGGTGGCGATCGACGAGGGAGCGGACGGCTCTGCGGCTCCCGAGCTGACCACGTACGAGTCGCTGTGCGGCACGTGCTACCTCGAGGAGTCCGGCGGACGCCTGGGCTGATCGGGCTGTCGACGCCCCGCGCCTCCCGCGAGGGAGGCGCTGTTTTGCGTGGTCTGACCACACGCGCTATGGTGTGGTCAGACCACAGGAGGCCAGATGTCGGAGCAACCGGCGCGTGCATGGCGAGTCGTCCTCGAGCACATCGAGCGCGACCTGCTCGAGGGACGCCTGGGCCCGGGCGACCGCCTCGCCTCCGAACGCGAGCTCTCGGGCGACCTCGGAGTCGGGCGCTCGAGTGTGCGTGAGGCATTCCGGGTGCTCGAGGTGATGGGCCTCATCCGCACGGCGACGGGGTCGGGTCCCCAGTCGGGTGCGATCGTGATCGCCACACCGACCGGTGGCATATCGGCGCTGCTGCGGCTGCAGGTGGCTGCGCAGGGATTCCCGCTCGACGACGTCGTGCAGACGCGTCTCGTACTCGAAGACGCCGTCGTGAGCGCACTCGCCGCCTCGGCAGAGCGCGACACGGCATCCGCCCATCAGCTGCTCGCGGCGATGGATGCCGACGGCCTCACGTCCTCGGAGTTCCTCACGCTCGATGCCCAGCTGCATCTCTCGCTCGCCGAGGCGAGCGGCAACACCGTGATCGCGGCGATGATGGCGGGGCTGCGCTCGTCGATCGAGTCGTACGTGCAGGCGGGGGCCGCCACGATCCCGGAGTGGGAGGCGATGGCCCAGCGCCTGCGCGCCGAGCACCGCGCCCTGGTCGCCGCGATCGATGCCGCCGACGTCGATGGCGCTCGTGCGCTCGTGCGCTCGCACATCAACGGCTACTACACCGCGGCGGGGCTCACTCGTGCACCTGCCCCACCCGCACCCGTCATCCACGACTGACCCGACACGACTGACCCGTCATCCACGACTGAGAGGAACACCATGGTCCAGCGCCAGGTTCCCAACCCCGCCGAACTCCTCGACCTGATGAAGTTCAAGAAACCCGAACTGAACGGCCGCAAGCGCCGTCTCGACGGGGCGCTCACGATCGATGATCTGCGCACGATCGCGAAGCGCCGCACGCCCAAGGCGGCCTTCGACTACACCGACGGCGCGGCCGAGGGCGAGCTGTCGTTGACGCGCGCACGCCAAGCCTTCCAGGACGTCGAGTTCCACCCCGGCATCCTGCGCCCCGCGCCCGACGTCGACACGAGCGTCGACATCCTCGGCGGTCCGTCGGCTCTGCCGTTCGGCATCGCGCCGACCGGGTTCACCCGGCTGATGCAGACCGAGGGCGAGGTCGCGGGCGCCGGTGCGGCGGCCGCCGCGGGAATCCCGTTCACGCTCTCGACCCTCGGGACGACGTCGATCGAGGGCGTGCGGGCCGCGAACCCGCACGGCCGCAACTGGTTCCAGCTGTACGTGATGCGCGACCGCGAGATCTCCTACGAGCTCACCAGGCGCGCCGCAGCGGCCGGCTTCGACACGCTGCAGTTCACGGTCGACACCCCGGTCGCGGGAGCGCGTCTGCGTGACAAGCGCAACGGCTTCAGCATCCCGCCGCAGCTCACCCTCGGCACGATCATCAACGCGATCCCGCGGCCCTGGTGGTGGTACGACTTCCTCACCACCCCCAAGCTCGAGTTCGCGTCGCTCAGCACGACCGGCGGCACGGTGGGGGAGCTGCTGGATGCCGCGATGGATCCGACGATCAGCTACGACGACCTCGCGGTCATCCGCGACATCTGGCCGGGCAAGATCCTGATCAAGGGCGTGCAGAACGTCGAGGACTCGGTGCGCCTGCGTGACGCCGGCGTCGACGGCATCGTGCTGTCGAACCACGGCGGTCGCCAGCTCGACCGCGCACCGATCCCGTTCCACCTGCTGCCAGAGGTGCGCCGGGCGGTGGGAGACGACTTCACCGTGATGATCGACACGGGCATCATGAACGGTGCCGACATCGTCGCCGCCACCGCCCTCGGCGCGGACTTCACCCTCATCGGCCGTGCGTACCTCTACGGTCTGATGGCAGGCGGGCGTCAGGGGGTCGATCGCACGATCGAGATCCTGCGCAGCGAGATCGAACGCACGATGCGGCTGCTCGGTGTCTCCTCGCTCGCTGAACTGGAGCCGGGGCACGTCACGCAGCTCACGCGTCTGGTTCCGGTCGCCCGGGCCGCGTCCGAGGCGCGGACGCGCTGAGCGACCCGCCGCGCGCCCCGACGTCAGGCCTGCGACGCGACGGAGGAGGCGCGGGGCGGGAGCGGGAGCAGCATCGACGTGGTGCGGCGGTACTCGGCGTATGCGGGGTACTTCGCTGCGGTGATCGACTCGGTGAAGATCGTCGATCCGACGAACAGCACCGTCAGCAGCGCGGCGCCGATGATGCTCGGATTGACAACGCCTCCGATCACCCCTGCGCCGGAAGCGACGGCCGCGGTCGCACCCAGCGCGTAGAACGCCCACCACTGCGCCTGTTCGAAGAAGAAGTTCGGGTGCCGGCTGTACCGGAACAGCCCCTCCGTCGCGAAGCCCGGTGCGAGCGTGCCCCCGGCGTGCTTCTTGCGCTGATGGAACGCCCACTGCTGCTGGTCGGCGACCGTCTCGCCGACCAGGAAGCCGAGGAAGACGAGGGCGAAGATCACGTCCCAGATCGTCAGCGCCGAAGGATGCTGCGCGGCCACCAGAGCCGGGAGGGTGATGAGCACGAGCAGGGTCATCTGGTAGCCGATGATGAACAGCACGTTGAAGACCTGGAACTGCCACGGCTTCATCCGCTGACGCAGGATCGCCCACCGGTAGTCCTCCATGCCGGTGTAGCCGCCCTTGCGCGCGAAGTTGAACGTGAGGCGTGCACCCCACGCGGTCGCGAGCACGCCCATCAGCACCACCCGCGCGGAGCCGTCACCGTGGGCGAAGGCTCCGCCGGCGAAGATCCACACGTAGACCACCGGAACGATCGACCAGGCGCGATCGACCCAGGAGGTGTCACGCGTGATCAACGACAGCAGCCAGCAGGCGGCACTGACGATGGCTGCGACGACGATGACGATCAGCAGGGCATCCATGACGCCATGCTAGGGGCAGGGTCGGACGCGGCGGTGGATCAGAGCGTCAGCAGCAGGGCGTCAAGCTTGTCGGCGGTGTCTTCCCACCCGTCGACCGCGACGGAGGGCACGCCGATCGCGAGCACCGGATAGTCGTTGCCGCCCTCATCGAGACGGTCACCGTAGAACAGCATCGAGGTGAGCGGGATGCCGGTACGTTCGGCGAGCTCCCGCATGCCGAAGGCCTTGTCGATGCCGGCCTGGGTGATGTCGATCGACGTCGAGCCGCCCGATCGCACCTCGAGGCCCGGAAGACGGGCAGCGACCGCATCGCGCAGCGCAGCACGCTTGGCACCGCTCGGATCCCAGTCGTGCTTCGCGTTCCGCGGTGCGCGCTGGCCGAGCGCGGAGAACGTGATCTGCGAGCCGCGATCCTCGAGGATGTCGCCCCAGGGTTCGCTCTCCCAGAGGTCGAGTCGCTCTGCCTCTTCGCGCAGGGCGGTGAGGGCGGCGGTCTTCTGCTCGTCGCTGAGATCGTGCGCGTACACGGGCTCGAAGCCCGCGCCGTCGTGCCGCAGGTAGCGCGTGCCGCAGGTGGGCAGCAGGTGCAGGCGGGCGAGGTCGGCGGCATCCGTCGCGCCGAGGTGGGCGATCACCTGGGTGCGGAACTGCGTTTCGTTGCCCCCCGAGATGATCGCGACGTCGACGGTGCGCAGCAGCGCCCGCAGCAGGGCGGCGATGCGCGGGTCGATCGCGCCTTTGGAGGGGGCGAGGGTGTCATCGAGGTCGAAGGCGACGAGGGCAGGCGTGGTCATGATGATTCCAGCGTAGGAGATGGATGCTGTGCGGCGCGTGGGGCGAACAGCAGCGTGCACACGACCGCGAGCAGCACGCCGGCGGTGGCGCCGACCGAATTCGCGATGAGGTCGCTGATGGTCGCCGCGCGATGCGGCAGCGCCACACGCTGAGCGACCTCGATGATCCCGGAGATCCCCGGTCCGATCAGCAGCGCGAGCGGCCACGCGACGCGGGGGAGGAGCAGGAAGGCCAGCACGCCGACGGGAACGAAGACGAGCACGTTGGCGATGATCTCGAGACGGGTGAAGTCGAGCGATTCCCAGCCGAGGCGATGGGCGCCGCCGAGCACGAGATCGAGCAGGTTGGGCATCGAGCGCTCGACGCGGGCCGGGGTGAGCGTGAGCAGGGCGAGAGCGCCGAAGAACGGGATTGCTATGGCGATCGCCCAGACGCGTGTCGAGCGTCGAGGGGTGGGGAGCAGCGGGCTCATGGCGTCCCTTCGTCGCGATCCTGATACAGAGAAGGCCGCCCCTGAGGGCGGCCTTCCGGTGTTACTGGTCGGGGTGACAGGATTTGAACCTGCGACCTCTTCGTCCCGAACGAAGCGCGCTACCAAGCTGCGCCACACCCCGTTTTGCAACCCTCCGAGTCTACAGTGAAATCCCCGCAGCACCGAATCGGGGCACGGATCAGTCGCGCGCGGTCAGTGTGAGAAGCGTCGCCTCGGGGCGGCATGCGAAGCGGACGGGCGCGTAGATCGAGTGCCCGCAACCGGCGCTGACGTTGAGCGGTACGCGCCGTCCGCCATGCGACCACGTGCTCAGCCCCTTCGCCTGCTTGAGCGGGATGTCGCAGTTCGCCACGATCGCACCGAACCCGGGGATGCAGACCTGTCCGCCGTGCGTATGCCCACCGAACACGGCATCCGCGCCCAGATCCGTGAACCTGTTCAACACGCGCTGGTACGGGGCATGCGTGACGCCGAGCACGGACGTGGCCGGATCGCGATCTCCGAGTGCGCCGATCGCGGCGGGGAGGTCTTCGAGTCGATCCCAGTTGCGGTGCGCGTCGCTGACCCCGAACGTGTCGATCGTGTTGCCGGCGACGGTGAGGCGGGCGGCCGTGTTGTTGAGGTCCGTCCATCCGAGGTCATCCGTGAAGTAGCGATCCATCGCCTCGGTGTCGAGGAAGGTGGGTTCACGGTGCCGCTTCGACGGACCGGAGAAGTAGCGCAGCGGATTGCGAGGCGCCGGACCGTTGATGTCGTTCGATCCGTGGACGAAGACCCCCGGGATCCCGGCGAAGGGATCGAACGCACGACGGATGCCGTCGAGACCGTCGCGGTGCCCGAGGTTGTCCCCGGTGTTGACGATCAGGTCGGGTTGCAGCTGAGCGAGCGACGCCAACCAGTCCTGCTTGCGGTGCTGCCACGGCGCCATGTGCGCGTCGGACAGGTGCAGCACGCGCAGCGGGGCAGAGCCGGGGGCGAGCGCCTGTGCGGAGACCTCACGCACCGTGAACAGATAGCGCTCGATGCCGATTCCCCAGACGGCGGCGGCGACGCCAGCGGCCCCCACCGCGCCGAGCGCGATGAGGGCCGGATGTGCCGACGACCGTGGACGGATCAACAGGCCACCGAGATCTTCGTGGATTTGTTCGCAGCCGTGCCGCCCGGAGGATTCGTGGCCGAGACGGTTGCTCCTGGCGCACTGCAGGCGCCGGCGAAGTCGACCGAGGTGAATCCGGCGCCGACGAGCGCCGCTCCGGCCGCGGTCGGGTCCTGCCCCTTCACATCGGGCACGGTCGCGCCTTGCCCGTTGCTCGGCGAGATCGTGACGGTGCCGCCGCCCGCGGTCTGACCGGAGGGGTCCTGCGCCACGACGATGTTCGCCGCTTTGTCGCTGTCGACGGGGTCGCCGACCGACACCGTGAAGCCGGCATTCTGCAGTGCCGTTGTCGCCTCGTCGATCGTCATCCCGACCACGTTCGGCACGTTGGCCAGGACGCGACGGGTCAGCTTGGAGTCCGGCTGCGGGAAGGCTTTTCCACCGTAGGCGGCGTTGGCTGCGGCCTGTGCCGCCTTCGCGAGCGGGTAGCGCATCGTGTTGAGCTGGTAGTTGCCGGCCCACTTCTGGTAGATGTCGGACTGGCCCTTCCAGCGCCCGGCCCACACCGCCGTGGTGACCTCGGTGCTGGACTCGATCATCATCGTCGACCAGCGGTCGTGCGTACCCGTCTTGCCGATCAGCGGGGTGCCGTCGTACGGGTTGGCGTCGCGGCCCGTTCCGCCGTCCATGACGCCCTTCAGCGCGTACGCGGCGGTCGCAGCGACCTCGGGTGAGATGACGCCCTTGGTGCACGACGAGGCGGGAAGCTCGCGCTCGTCGCCGTCGGGGCCGACGACGCGGTCGATCGCACGCGGGGTGCAGTAGGTGCCGCCGCTGGCGACGGTCGCGTACGCGCCGGCCATGGCGATCGGCGAGATGTTCTTCGGGCCGAGCACGTCGTACGCGTAGTTGTCGTCCGTGACCTTGCCACCCTTGGCCAGGGTGACGCCCATGCGGTCGGCGACCTTGTTGATGTCGCAGATGTCGAGCTTCGACGCCATCGCGAAGTACCCGCTGTTCAGCGAGTTCCGCGTGAAGTTCATGACGGAGTCGGTGGAGCCGCCGCCGCCGCCGAAGTTGCCGATCTCCTTGGTGTTCGCGACCAGGGGGCCGCCCACACAGGCTGCGGGGATCTTCAGATTCGTCTGCACGCGCCCGTTCAGGACCTCGTTGACCGAGTGCCCCTTCTCGAGCCAGTCGATCAGGGTGAAGAGCTTGTAGGTCGAGCCGACCTGGAATCCGCCCGAGTCGCCGTGGGTCATGTCGCCGGCGAACACCAGCGAGGAATAGGCCTGATCGTTGGTGATCGTCTCGCTGAACTTCGTGTTCTGGGTCATCGAGAGGATGCGGCCGGTGCCGACCTCGATCGAGACGCCGGCAGCGCCGAAGTAGTCGTTGTCGTAGTTGGCGGGCACGATGTCCTTCATCGCGGTGACCGCCGCATTCTGGATGTTGTAGTCCAGCGAGGTGTAGATCTTCAGACCGCCGCGACGCAGCAGGTCTCGCCGATCCTGATCCGTGTCGCCGAACGCCTCGTCGTTCTCGATGATCGACTTCACGTACTGGCAGAAGTAGCCGTTGACGGTCGCCGCCGCGCAGCCCTGTGTCGGCTGCTTGATCGCCGGCACGATCTCGGAGGCGTCCGCCTCGTCGTACTGCGCCTGGGTGATCTTGCCGTTCGCGAGCATGCGCCCGAGAACGTAGTGACGACGATCCTTCGTGTCCTTGTAGCCGTCTGCGGCGCTGTTGTAGAAGACGCCGTTCTTGTCGCTGTACGTGCCGTCAGGCTTGTCGATGCGGTACGTGTTCGGGTTCTGCACGATGCCGGCCAGCGTCGCCGCCTGCGCGACCGTCAGATTGGCCGAGGTCGTCGAGAAGTAATACCGCGCTGCGGCCTCGATGCCGTAGACGGTGCCACCGAAGTTCGCGATGTTGAGGTAGCCGAGCAGGATGTCGTTCTTCGAGTAGTCCTTCTCGATCTGGATCGCGTAGCGCATCTCCTGGAGCTTGCGCTCGATGCCCTCCGTGCCCGATGCCTGGGTCGCCTTCTCCCAACAGGACTGCAGCTCCTCGGTGTACGTCTCGGAGGCCGTGTCGACCTTCTGCTCGCACTCCTGGATCAGCACGTTCTTGACGAACTGCTGGCTGATCGTGGAGGCGCCTCGGCTGGAGGTGCCCTTGACGTTGTCGATCAGGGCGCTGACGGTCGCGCCGAGGTTGACCCCGCCGTGACTGTAGAAGTTCTTGTCCTCACTGGAGAGGATCGCGTCGTAGAGCACCTGCGAGATCTGCTCGTACTTCACCGGGATGCGGTTCTGCTCGTAGAACGAGGCGAGAACGATGTCCTTACCCTCAGGCGAGGTCGCGTAGATGGTCGACTGCTCCATCGGCGTCACCGGGTTGAGCTTCTCCGGGAGCTTGTCGAACAGCGTGAGTGCCTGGGTGCCGGCGACGCCCGTCATCGCGAGGACGGGCGTGACGCTGGCTGCGACCAGGAGACCGGCGACGGCGCTGAGACCGACGACCCCGAGGAGGCCGCCGAGCACGCCGTTCACCGTGCGATTCTTTTGAGGCATACGCTGATCGTAAGGGAGTTCCCTGAATACCGGCTTTGACGAGCGTTCGCCCACCCGGCGTGGCGGCGCCCGAATCGATAGGAGTGCCATGACCACGTGGGAGTACGTCACCACGCCGCTGCTGATCCACAACACGGCCGCGATCCTGAACAACTGGGGAAAGCAGGGCTGGGAACTCGTCCAGGTCGTGCAGGGACCGGAGGGTGGGCTCGTCGCCTACTTCAAGCGCCCCGTGACCCAGGACGGCTCGAACACCTCCGGTCTTGCGGCCGCCGCGGAGGCTGCCCGTCAGTTCGAGGGTGGTGCGGCATGACCGTCAGTGCGCGTCTCGCCGAGCTCGGCATCCAGCTCCCCGCCGTCGCCGCACCGGTGGCGGCCTACGTGCCCGCTGTCAGCCACGGCGGTCTGGTCTACACCTCCGGGCAGCTCCCGTTCACCGACGGTGCGCTTCCGGCGACGGGCAAGGTCGGCGGCGCCGTCTCCGCGGATGACGCGAAGGCCTACGCCCGCACCTGTGCGCTGAACGCGCTCGCCGCGGCTGCGGACATCGCCGGTGGCGTCGACCGCATCGCCGGCGTACTGCGGCTGGGCGGCTTCGTGGCATCCGTCTCCGAGTTCTCGGGGCAGCCCGGGGTCATCAACGGCGCCAGCGAGGTGCTCGGCGAGATCTTCGGGGATTCCGGTCGTCACGCCCGCGCGGCGGTCGGCGTCGCCGTCCTCCCCCTGGACAGCCCGGTCGAGGTCGACGTCGTCTTCATCCTCGTCTGACGACCTCGCCTGAGAGCATCGCCTGACGGCATCCGCTCGTCTCATGCACGACGCCCCCTCCGGTATCGGAGGGGGCGTCGTGCATCTCGCCTACTTGACCTGGGCGGAGATGATGCTCATCACGGCCGTGTCGGCGAGCGTCGTGGTGTCGCCCACCTCGCGGCCCTCCGCGACGTCGCGCAGCAGGCGTCGCATGATCTTGCCGGAGCGCGTTTTGGGCAACTCGCCGACGATGTACACGTCGCGGGGACGCGCGATCGCGCCGATCTGCTCGCCCACCCAGAGGCGAAGCTGCTGCGCGAGACCGGCCGGATCGTGGCCGGCGAGGTAGCTCTCCTTGATGATGACGAAGGCGACGACCGCCTGCCCGGTGGTCTCGTCCGATGCGCCGACGACGGCTGCCTCCGCCGTGGCCTCATGCGCCACGAGCGACGACTCGATCTCTGCGGTCGAGAGGCGGTGACCTGAGACGTTCATCACGTCATCCACGCGTCCCAGCAGCCAGAGGTCGCCGTCGTCGTCCAGGCGGGCGCCGTCCCCGGCGAAGTAGTACCCCTGGTCCTCGAACTTTTCCCAGTACGTCTCCTTGTAGCGTTCCGGGTCGCCCCAGATCCCGCGGAGCATGCTCGGCCAGGGTTCGGTGACGACGAGAAGTCCGCCGTTGCCGTTGCCGACCTCGTCGCCCTTCTCGTCCACGACGTCGATCGAGATCCCGGGGAGGGGCACCTGCGCCGAGCCCGGCTTGGTGGCGATGACGCCGGGCAGCGCCGAGACCATGATGGCGCCGGTCTCGGTCTGCCACCAGGTGTCCACGATCGGGGCCTTGTTCCCGCCGATGACCTCGCGGTACCACATCCATGCCTCGGGGTTGATGGGCTCGCCGACCGATCCGAGCAGGCGCAGCGAGGTCAGATCGAACTTCTTCGGCACGCTGCGGCCGATCTTCATGAACGAGCGGATGGCGGTCGGTGCGGTGTAGAAGATCGACACCTTGTACTTCTCGATGATCTCCCACCACCGACCCGGGTGCGGAGCGTCCGGAGTGCCCTCGTAGAGCACCTGCGTCGCCCCGTTGGCCAGCGGGCCGAAGGTGACGTACGTGTGACCGGTGATCCAGCCGATGTCGGCGGTGCACCAGTACACGTCGTTCTCGGGCTGGAGGTCGAACACGTATTTGTGCGAGTACGCCGCCTGGGTCAGATACCCGCCGGAGGTGTGCAGGATTCCCTTGGGCTTGCCCGTCGTTCCGGAGGTGTAGAGGATGAAGAGCGGGTTCTCGGAGGGGAACGGCTGTGCGGTGTGCTCGGCGGATGCCGCAGGCACGGCCTCGTGCCACCAGAGGTCGCGACCCTCGACCCAGTCGACGTCGTTCTCGCCACGCCGCACCACGAGCACGTGCTCGACCGTCTGCTGCTCCCCGTCGCCGCGGTCGGAGAGCGCCTGATCGACCGCGGGCTTCAGGGCCGAGACGCGTCCCTTGCGGTAGCCGCCGTCCGCGGTGATGACGACCTTCGCGCCGGCGTCGTCGATGCGCGAACGCAGACTGTCGGCACTGAAGCCGCCGAACACGACGGAGTGGATCGCACCGAGCCGCGCGACGGCGAGCATTGAGGCGATCGCTTCGGGGATCATGGGCAGGTAGATGGCGACACGGTCTCCGTGGCCGATGCCGAGATCGGTCAGCACGTTCGCGACGCGCTTGACCTCGTCGGTGAGCTCGGCGTAGGTGATGCTCCGGGAGTCTCCCGGCTCCCCCTCCCAGTGCAGAGCAACGCGATCGCCGTTGCCTGCCTCGACGTGGCGGTCGAGGCAGTTGTACGCGACGTTCAGCTCGCCGTCGTCGAACCATTTCGCGAACGGCGGCGCAGACCAGTCGAGCACCGACGTGAACGGCGTGTGCCAGTGCAGGAGCTCACGGGACTGCTCTGCCCAGAACGTCTCGCGATCGGCGCCCGCTCGCTCGTACAGTTCGGGCGAGGATATGGACTGGGCGGCGAACTCCTCGGACGGGGGGAACCTGCGGTTCTCGTCGAGAAGGTGATCGATCTGGCTGCTCATCAGCAGGCGCTCCTTTGCGGCAGGGCATGGTCATGCGGGGCATGATCAGGTCAGGGCGAATCTAGTCCCGACCATCGACACCGCATACTGCCGAAAGTAGGTAACACCGCGGGTTTTGTCAGGACGGTCGCCTTGCGTACACTCGACGACAGCCGAATTCTCATTCCGGCCTTGGCGAGCCCGATTCCCCCGATCGAGCGCCCGCCGTGGGCGGCATCTCATTCCCCCCGTGAGATGCCGCCCATCTCCGTCTCGGGCGCTCCCCGTCACCGGGCGGTCTCGAAGCGGCGAGATGCCCTCCACGGGAGCGCGACGATCACACTTGTGCACAGTCCCCGGCTTCTCGGTCCGGCGGCATGGGCGGGGGCTCTTAGCGTCGAGGAATGGTCGAATCCTTCGTCATCCAGCCTCGTCATCCGCGACTCCGCGGTGACGATCCCCGAGGGGTGAACGCGCCATTGCAGGTCGACGCCGCGTTCGGCCCGTTGGCCGAGCACTGCGCCGACGATGCCGTCACCGACATCTTCGTCAACGGTGCCCAAGGCCTCTTCGTGGATCGCGGACAGGGTGCCGAACGGATCGACGGGTGGAGCGCCTCGGAGCGCGAGGTGCGTGACCTCGCCGTCGCCCTGGTGGGTCTCGGCGGACGCCATCTCGACGACCAGGCCGCCTGCGTCGATGTGAGACTCGACTCCGGAATCCGGGTGCATGCGGTCCTCGCGCCCGTCGCCAGCACCGGCACGGCGCTCTCGATCCGCATCCCCCGCGTGCGCGCCGCCGATCTCGATGCCCTCGCGGCACGCGGCGCTTTCGAGCCGGGCCAGCTGGAGTGGGTGCGGGGGCTGGTCCTTGCTCGGGCGAACATCCTGATCACCGGCGGAACCGGCACCGGTAAGACGACTCTGCTCTCGGCACTGTTGTCCGAGGCGTCGACAGCTGAACGCATCGTCACGATCGAAGACGTCGCCGAGCTCCGCCCCCGCCACCCCCATCACGTGGCGCTCGAAGCGCGGCAGGCGAATCTCGAGGGCGCCGGAGGGATCACCCTCGCCCGCCTCGTGCGCGAGTCCCTCCGCATGCGCCCCGATCGACTCGTCGTGGGGGAGTGTCGAGGTGAAGAGGTGCGCGAGCTCCTCACCGCGCTCAACACGGGTCATGACGGGGGAGCGGGCACGCTGCATGCGAGCGGTCTGCGAGATGTGCCGGCGCGACTCGAGGCGCTCGGCGCTCTGGCCGGGATGGATGCGACGGCGCTCGCTCGCCAGGCTGTCAGTGCTTTCAGCGTCGTGCTGCACCTGGAGCGAGCGCCCGATGGTGTTCGCCGCATCGCGCAGGCCGGCGCCTTCGTGCTGGTGGGCGATCAGCTGGGTATCGAGGAGGTGCGGCCGTGGTGATGCGGCGTCGCGGAGACAGGCGCTCTCTCGGTCGTGGGATCGGAGCAGCCGATGCGGCGACCTCGGTGCAGACCCTGGCGGTCCTGTTGCAGGCGGGAACGGCTCCGGCGGCCGCCTGGCGGCATCTCGCCGAGACGGGCGATGCGCACGCGCAGGCGGTCGTCGCACGCATCGAGGCGGGAATGCCCCTGCTGCCCGCGATCGAGGGGGGAGGGGACGCATGGAGCGACGTGGCTGCCGCGTGGGAGATCGCCGGCATCGTCGGTGCTCCTCTCGCCGAGGTGCTGAGGATGATCGCCGAGGCATTGCGCGACGCGGCATCCGCGACCGACGACGTGCGTATCGCCCTCGCCGAACCCGCCGGTACGGCACGGATCCTGCTGTGGATGCCGGTGGCCGGACTGCTGCTCGGCTTCGCTCTCGGATTCGACACCGTGGGGATCGTGGTGCGCAACCCCCTGGCTGCGGGGTGCGTGTTCGCCGGACTCGCGCTGATGGGGGCGGCACGTCTGTGGACGCGTCGCCTCCTGCGCCGCGCCGAGCCCGAGCCGGGCACACCCGGTATCCGCGCCGAGCTCACCGCGGTGGCCCTGGCCGGCGGCGCATCGGTCGATCGTGCCGTGCGGCTGGTCGAGGAGAGCTCGGTGAGGGAGCACGGCGACGGTCAGCGCGTGCAGGCCGTGCTCGACCTGTCACGCGCCGCGGGGGTGCCCGCGGTCGAGCTGCTGCGGGCCTTCGCGGCGCAGGATCGTCACGCGGCGAGGGTCCAGGGGCGGCTGCGCGCTGCTCGGCTGTCGACCCAGCTCCTCATCCCGTTGGGCGTGTGCACCCTGCCGGCGTTTCTGCTGCTCGGCGTGGCTCCGCTGCTGCTCAGTGTGCTGGGCTCCACACCGCTTCTGCTGTGAACCGAGATCGGATGCTCGTGCATCCCCAGAGAAAGAAGGAACATCATGAATGCTCTCCCCTCGCTGGATCGCCGCCGTGCGACCGCACTGTTCGGCGACGACGCGGGTGCGGCCACCGCGGAGTACGCGATCACGACGATGGCCGCGGTGGCCTTCGCGGGGCTGCTTGTCGCGATCATGCGGTCGGAGGAGGTGCGCGGGATCCTCACGGATCTCGTACGCCGGGCACTGACGGTGTCGTGAGAGACGCATCGGGCATCGCACGGCAGCGCCCAGGGGAGCGTGGGTCGGTCGCCGCGGAACTCGCCATCGCGCTCCCCGCGGTCGTGCTCACCGTGCTCCTGGGGGTCGGCGCCCTCAGCGGGGCCGCACGGCACGTCGCCCTGCAGGACGCCGCGGCCGACGCCGCGCGTGTGCTCGGTCGCGGCGAGGAGGTCGGCACGGCCGCGGCGCTCGTGAGTCGTGCGGTACCGGGTGCTTCGCTCTCCTCCGCTGCCCATGACGACCTCGTCTGCGTGGTGGCACGGGCCGATCTGGCCCTCGGCGCCATGATCCGGATGCCGCTGCGCGCCTCGAGCTGCGCACTGGACGGTGGGCGCTGATGGCCGGCTCGGCGATCGCCGCCGGGGCGCTGAGCGTCGTCGCGACGGTGGCGCTGGGTCTCGCCGCGTTGGGAGGCGCCGCCGTCACCGCGCAGCGCGTGGCCGGAGCCGCCGATGCCGCGGCGCTCGCCGCAGCCGACGGAACCAGTGGGGCCGTCGTCGCCGCCGACGGCCCCTGCGCGCTCGCGGAACGGGTCGCCGCGGCGGCCGGGGCGACACTCATCGGGTGCACCGTCGAGGGCTCCGTGGCGACCGTGCAGGTGCAGGCGGCGTACGCTGGACTCGCTGCCGTCTCCCGAGCCCGAGCCGGGCCACCCGAGGGGTGATGACGGCGGCGAGAGTCACCAATCCCGCGATCACGCAGGTGCTCACTGTGAACAACCCCACACAGTGGTGTGTATGGTGTGCTTCGAAGAAAGGACGCACCCTTGGCTGAAGGCAAGAAGCTCGTCATCGTCGAGTCCCCGACGAAGATGCGGTCTATTCAGGGATACCTCGGCGACGGCTACGAGGTGCTCAGCTCCGTCGGCCACATCCGCGACCTCGCTGACAAGAAGGACATCCCGGCTGCTGACAAGCAGGCCTACGGGAAGTACTCGATCGACATCGACAACGGGTTCGACCCGTATTACGTCGTGTCCGATCGCAAGACGAAGACGGTCGCCGAGCTCAAGCGTGCGCTCAAGACCGCAGACGAACTCCTGCTCGCCACTGATGAGGACCGCGAGGGCGAGGCGATCGCCTGGCACCTGCTCGAGACGCTGAAGCCGAAGGTCCCGGTCAAGCGCATGGTCTTCCACGAGATCACGAAGGACGCGATCCAGGCTGCCGTGGGCAACACCCGCGAGCTCGACCACGACCTGGTCGACGCGCAGGAGACCCGCCGCATCCTCGACCGCCTGTACGGCTGGGACGTGTCTCCCGTGCTGTGGTACAAGGTCAAGACCGGTATCTCGGCGGGCCGCGTGCAGTCCGCGGCGACGCGGCTCATCGTCGACCGCGAGCGCGAGCGCATGGCGTTCACGTCGGCCGAGTACTGGGACGTCGATGCCGCAGCTGCGGCGACGGGGACCACCTTCAAGATCCGCCTCGTGCGCGTCGACGGCGGGCAGCTCGCCCGTGGCACCGACTTCGGCGAGGACGGCAAGCTCAAGAAGGCCGTGGTCATCCTCGACGAGGCCGCCGCCGCCGCACTCGCCCAGGCGATCGAGGCCGCGGGACTCGGCACGGTCACCAAGGTCGAGGCGAAGCCCGGCACGCGCAGCCCCTACGCGCCGTTCACGACCTCGACGATGCAGCAGGAGGCCGGTCGCAAGCTCTCGATGGGCGCGAAGCAGGCCATGGGCGTCGCGCAGCGTCTGTACGAGAAGGGGTACATCACCTATATGCGTACGGACTCCACGTCGCTGAGCACCCAGGCGGTGCAGGCGGCGAGGAGCCAGGCTGTCGCGCTCTACGGCGATGCCGCCGTGCCGCTGAAGCCGCGCGTGTACAAGTCGAAGAGCAAGAACGCGCAGGAGGCGCACGAGGCGATCCGCCCCTCGGGAGACAACTTCCGCACGCCCGCGTCGCTGTCGTCGGAACTCGATCGCGACGAGCAGCGTCTCTACGACCTCATCTGGAAGCGCACGGTCGCCAGCCAGATGTCCGACGCCAAGTACGAGACCACCACGGTCACCATCGCCGTCGACGCGGCGGGCCAGAAGGCCGAGTTCACGGCATCCGGAACGGTGTACACCTTCAAGGGCTTCCTCGAGGCCTATGAAGAGGGACGCGACGAGAAGCGCGGCGACGCCGACGCCGCCGAGAACCAGTCCCTCCCCGCCGTCGCCGTGGGCGACGAGCTCGCGGTGTCGGATGCCGAGGCCAAGGGGCACCGCACGACGCCCAAGCCGCGATACACCGAGGCGTCACTGGTCAAGGTGCTCGAGGAGAAGGGCATCGGCCGTCCGTCGACCTTCGCGTCGATCCCTGAGACGATCCTCGACCGCGGATACGCCGTCAAGCGTGGCCAGGCCCTCGTGCCGACGTGGCTCGCATTCAGCGTGGTCCGCCTGCTCGAGGAGCACTTCGCCGACCTCGTCGACTACGACTTCACCGCAGCGCTCGAAGACGACCTCGACACGATCGCCCGCGGAGAGCAGAACCGTGTGGAGTGGCTCAAGTCCTTCTACTTCGGCTCCGACGACCACGTGGGTCTGCGCCAGGTCGTCGACAACCTGGGCGAGATCGACGCGCGCGCCCTCAACTCGACGCCGATCACCGACACCGCCACCCTGCGGTTCGGCAAGTACGGCCCCTACCTCGAGGTCGCAGACCCCGAGAACCCCGAGGCCAAGCCGCGCATCGTCAACGTGCCGGAAGACCTCGCGCCCGACGAGCTGACCTCCGCCAAGGCGCAGGAGCTCATCGATGCGCCCGTCGCCGGCGATCGTGTGCTCGGCGAGAACCCCGAGAACGGCAAGATCATCGTCGTCAAGGACGGTCGCTTCGGGCCCTACGTGCAGGAGAACGACCCCGTATCCGAGGATGCCGACGTCGACACCAGCACCGGTGAGGTCGTCGAGGCGCCCAAGCCCAAGCGCGGAGCGAAGAAGGTCGTGGCGCCCAAGGCTCGCACCGGATCGCTGTTCCGTTCGATGTCGGTCGACACGATCGAGCTCGACACGGCGCTGCAGCTGCTCAACCTGCCCCGCGTCGTCGGCGCCGACCCCGAGTCCGGCGAGGAGATCACAGCGCAGAACGGCCGCTTCGGTCCGTACCTGAAGAAGGGCACCGACTCTCGATCGCTCGACAGCGAGTCACAGATCTTCGACGTGACCCTCGAACAGGCGCTCGAGATCTACGCCCAGCCGAAGTACGGCGCACGCCGCGCGTCGAGCGCGCTCGCGGAGTTCGATGCCGACCCCGTGAGCGGCAAGCCGATCCGCATCCGCGACGGACGCTTCGGCGCGTACGTGACAGACGGCGAGACCAACGTGACGATCCCGCGCGGACAGAAGGTCGAGGACATCACGTTCGAGATCGCCGTGCAGATGCTCGCCGACAAGCGCGCCAAGGGCCCCGCTCCCAAGAGGGGCGGACGCACGGCGGCGAAGAAGGCTCCCGCCAAGAAGGCTCCCGCCAAGAAGGCTCCCGCCAAGAAGGCTCCCGCCAAGAAGGCTCCTGCGAAGAAGGCTCCCGCGAAGACGGCGGCGAAGGCCACGTCGACGGATGCCGAGAAGGCAGCGGCGCGCTCGGCGGCGGCGAAGAAGGCGGCGGCGACCCGCGCGGCCAACGCCGCGAAGAAGGCGCAAGCGTGACCTCAGGTCGCGGTGTGTGGATCACGCTCGAAGGCGGCGACGGCTCGGGCAAGACCACGCAGTCGAACCTGCTCGCCGACTGGTTGTCGGATGCCGGGAACGCGGTCGTTCGGACCCGCGAACCCGGCGGGTCCGAGGTCGGCCAGCTGATCCGCGACATCGTGCTCCATCACCGGGGCGACATCGCTCCGCGGGCGGAGGCTCTGCTCTACGCCGCCGATCGCGCGCATCACGTCGCGACCGTCGTCCGGCCGGCGCTGGAGCGTGGCGACGTCGTCCTGCAGGACCGCTACCTCGACTCATCGGTCGCGTACCAGGGAGCGGGGCGCGTGTTGGACGGCACGCAGATCCGCGACCTGTCGCTCTGGGCCGCCGAGGGGGCGCTGCCCGACCTCACCGTGCTGCTCGACCTCGACCCGCAGATCGCGCGTCACCGACTCGACTCCGATGACAAGCCGTTCGACCGGCTCGAGGCCGAGAAGGCCGAGTTCCACGGGCGCGTCCGCGACGCCTACCTCGGGCTGGCGCGCGATGAGCCCGACCGGTTCCTCGTGCTCGATGCGACGGCATCCGCGGAATCGATCGCCGCGAGCATCCGATCGCGCGTCGAGACGCTGCTCGCGTCGCGCTGACGCAATCTCCGCGCGACGCGCGTCGGTGCCCCCGTCTAGGCTGAGAGCATGCCCCAGACCAGCACTGCCCCTTTTCCGTGGGCTGACGTCTGGGGGCAGGACGCCGCGGTCGAGACGTTGCGCGGAGCAGCGTCCGACCCTGCCGCACTCTCGCATGCGTGGCTGATCACGGGCCCTCCCGGCTCCGGCAGATCGACGCTCGCCTATGCCTTCGCCGCCGCACTGATCGCCGACCGCCCCGACGACGAGGCTGCCATGCGACAGGTGCTGGCGGGCACGCATCCCGACCTCACCGCGCTTCGCACCGACAAGGTCATCATCACGATCGCCGAGGCGCGCGCACTCGTCGAGCGCTCATACTTCGCCCCGTCGGCCGGGCGCTACCGCGTGATCGTGGTGGAAGATGCCGACCGCATGGTCGAGCGCACCTCCAACGTGCTGCTCAAGGCTCTCGAAGAGCCGCCGGAGCGCACGGTGTGGATCCTCTGCGCCCCGAGCGAGGCCGACCTCCTGCCCACGATCCGCTCGCGCGTCAGGTCGTTGCGCCTGCGTGAGCCGGACGTCGCCGATGTCGCCCGTCTCATCAGCCTGCGCACGGGTGTCGATGAGGCGGTGGCGGAACAGGCCGCGCGGCACGCGCAGCGGCACATCGGCATGGCGCAGCGGCTCGCCACCGACGAGGGTGCGAGACGTCGTCGCGACGAGACACTGCGGTCGGTGCTCGGCGTGCGGGGAGTCGGCGACTCGGTGGAGGTCGCGGGCCGGATCATCCAAGCGGCGACCGAAGACGCGAAGGCGCTCACAGCGGAGCGTGACGCCACGGAGCGTGCCTCGCTCCTGCGCATGGTCGGAGTCGGCGAAGGGCAGGCGGTGCCCCCGGCGCTGCGCTCCCAGCTGTCGGCGCTGGAAGACGACCAGAAGAAGCGCGCGACGCGCAGCCTCCGCGATGGCATCGACCGCGTGCTGACCGATCTCCAATCGCTCTTCCGCGACGTCATCATGCTGCAGTTCGGGCGGGACGACGCCCTCATCAACACCGAACTGCGCCCCGAGCTGAGCGCCCTCGCTTCGGCCTGGCCCGAGGCCCGTACTCTTGTCGTACTTGACCACCTTGCCGACACGCGACAGTCGCTGGAGCGCAACGTCGCACCGCTGCTCGCCCTCGAGAGCTTGCTCGTGACGATCACGAGCGGGAGGACACCGTGAACAACCGACCGACTTCCCGCTTCCGCCGCGCCGCCGCGGTCATCGCCGGGCTCGCCGCGGCATCCGTCGCCCTGTCGGGCTGTCTCTACGCGATGATCCCGGAGCAGGCGGCACCCAAGCCGTCAGTGACCAACGCCCCCGACACCGAGGGCGTCGCAGCGGATCTGCTGCCCTTCTACTCGCAGACGCTCACCTGGAGCGAGTGCGGCATCGGCTTCGACTGCACCGAGGTCACGGCACCGCTCGACTGGGAGAACCCGGGCGACGCCGACATCACGCTGTCCGTGGTGCGACATCAAGCCGAAGGCACCGCGATCGGCTCGCTGCTGACCAACCCCGGCGGCCCCGGCGCGAGCGGCGCCGACCTCATCCTCAACAACCTCGACTTCGCCGTCGGCGCCGCCCTCATCGAGAACTACGACGTGATCGGCTTCGACCCCCGTGGAGTCGGCTCCTCGACAGCGGTGACCTGTTACGACGACGCGGAGATGGACGACTACCTCTACGGCATCCCGAGTGCCCCGCGCGGCACGGCCGAGTGGGAGGCCGAGCTGCTCGATTCACACAAGGCGTTCGCCGAGGCATGCGATGCGAACAGCGGCGGCATCCTGCCGTACATCACGACGATCAACGCCGCGCGCGACATGGATCTGATCCGCGCGGTGCTGGGCGACACGCAGTTGAACTACCTGGGCTATTCATACGGCACCTTCCTCGGCGCGACCTACGCGAAGCTGTACCCGGCGAAGGCCGGGCGGCTCGTGCTCGACGGCGCGATCGATCCCGCCGTCCCGGGGCTCGAGGTCGGCGCGACCCAGGCGTTGGGATTCGAATCAGCGCTGCGCGCGTACATGCAGGACTGTCTCGACTCCGGCAGCTGCCCGTTCAACGGCACGGTGGACCAGGCGATGACCGATCTGGGGGCGCTGCTCGCGAGCGCCGATCGCACGCCGTTGAAGAACGGCGACGGCCGGCTCCTCGGTGCCGATTCGATGATGACCGGCATCATCGCGGCGTTGTACTCGCAAGACAGCTGGGGTGCTCTCTCCCAGGGGCTGCAGGGTGCGCTCCAGGGCGACCCGACGACGATGTTCCTGCTCGCCGACTTCTACAACACCCGTGAGGACGGCGTCTACACCGACAACTCCACCGAGGCGTTCCGGGCGTACAACTGCATGGACTACCCCGTCGAGGACGACCCGGCAGCCGAAGCCGCGATCAGGGCGAAGATCGCCGAGGGAGCGCCGACGATCGCTCCGTACTGGGATGGTCCCGACTCCTGCTCGGTCTGGCCCTACCCGCCCACCGGTACCCGCGGCGAGATCACGGCCGAGGGCGCGGGGCCGATCGTGGTGGTCGGCACGACCAACGACCCGGCGACGCCGTACGAGTGGTCCGAATCGCTCGCGGATCAGCTTCAGGAGGGCGTGCTCATCACGCGCGTCGGCGAGGGGCACACCGGCTACAACAAGGGCAACATGTGCGTGGATGACGCCGTCGAGGCGTTCCTGATCGACGACGTCGTGCCCGAAGACGGGCTGCGCTGCGAGTGATCCCGCCTCGATTCGCGAGGGAGCGCGAGACAGGGTAATATCGGTGATCGTGCCGGTTCGTCCGACACACGCCGCCTTAGCTCAGTCGGCAGAGCATCTCACTCGTAATGAGAAGGTCGTCAGTTCGATTCTGACAGGCGGCTCCGAAGGCCCCGTGATGTGAAGAACATCACGGGGCCTTTCCCGTGTCCGGGGCGTACGCTCGAGTCATGAGCCGAGCCCTTCTCATCGTCGACGTCCAGAACGACTTCACGGAAGGCGGGGCTCTCGCGGTCGAGGGCGGCGACGCGGTCGCCTCGGCGATCACCGGCTTCCTGGCAGCGCATGCGGCGGATTACGCGCTGATCATCGCGTCGCGCGACTGGCACGACGACGACAGCGACAACGGCGGGCATTTCGCCGATGCGCCGGACTTCGTCGACACCTGGCCGGTGCACTGCGTCGCCGAGACGACGGGGGCCGCCTACGATCCCCTTCTCGTGACGGATGCCGTGACTCATCACGTGCGCAAAGGGCAGGGCAAGCCGGCCTACTCGATGTTCGAGGGCATCACCGTGGCGCAGGACACCGTCGGCGCGGTGCTCACGAGCGCGGGCGTGTTGGATGTCGATGTCGTCGGCATCGCCACCGACCACTGCGTGCGCGCGACCGCACTCGATGCCGTCGCGCATGGCGTGCGCGTGCGGATCATCACCGATCTGATCGCCGGTGTCGGCGCCGACTCGAGCGAGGCCGCGCTGGCCGAGCTCGCCCACGCCGGGGCCGAGCTCGTCGAGAGCGCCCGGGCGTGAGCCGCAGCGTCCTGCTCCTGCGCGCGGTGAACGTGAGCGGACGCAACCGTGTGCCGATGGCCGAGCTCCGCGCGGCGATCGAGGGTGCGGGGATCCTGGGGAACGTGTCGACGTACATCGCCAGCGGCAACATCGTGTGTGATCATCCGGCAGACCCTGCGGCGGCGTGCGCTCAGGTGCGTGCCCTCATCCACGCGGAGTTCGGTGTGGACACCCCGGTGATCCTGCGCACACATCAGGCGCTCGTCGAGGCCGTGGACGCGCATCCCTTCGTCGACCCCGTGGAGAAGCTGCTGCACGCCATGTTCCTCGAGGGGAAGCCGCGTGCGGGCGCCCTCGAGGCGCTCCGGGAGAGACTGGCGCCGGGGGAGGAGATCGCGCTCATCGGCCAGGACCTCTGGATCAACTACCGCGAGGGCGGCGTGCACTCCACGAAGCTCACGAAGGCCGTGCTCGACAAGGCTCTCGGGGTCGCGGGCACCGCCCGTAACCTGCGAACCGTGCGGAAACTCGCCGAACTCACCGCTCCCGCCTCCTGACGGCGGCTCAGGAGAGCAGCGCGTCGCCGATCTCGCTGCTGAGGGCGGCAGGCGGTGTCTGCGGGTGTCCCTGCAGATCCAGGCGGCGGATGCCGCAGCCGGCGCAGCGCACGTAGAGCAGGGTTCCCTCGCTCGTCCGGTGTCGTGACTCGACCTGCCAGGCGTGTTCGTGTGCCGGTGCAGGGATCGGGATGCGGGGGATCGGGATGCGGGGGATCGGGAGGGTGTGCAACGAGGTCATGCATCCAGCGTGATGTAATGCCCTTATGCATCTCAACCCTTACGGTGAGTACGCGGTCCTTCTGGCTGCTTCCCTGGCGAACGACTGGCCCGAGGATCGCGCGGGAATCGAGCGGCGCACGCTCGACATGGGCATGACCATGACCTTTCCGCCGGCTCCCGACGATCATGCGCGGATCCGTGCCGTCATCGACGAGTGGCTGGCGATCGTCGATGAGCCCGACCACGATGCGCGCGCGGCACTGCTGAACGCGCAACTGGCGAAAGCGGCGGCGTATCCGCGGCTGACCAACCATGATGGCGAGGGATGGCACCTGCACTACCGCGACGATGTGCCCTCGCTGCCCTTCGTGCTACGCGCGATCATCCACCTCGGCACCTCGCTGCATCTGGTGACCCGCGGGATGAGTCGGCTCGCGAGGTGCGAGGCCTCACCGTGCACGAACGTCGTCGCCGATGTGACCCGCAACGGCCGTCAGCGCTTCTGCTCCGTGCGCTGCGCCAATCGCGCGGCCGTCCGCCGGCATCGCGCGCGGGACCCGCGGCCGATCGTATGACCAGGCGATCGGTGGGGGTTCTGCTGCCTGAACGGCTCGCAGAGCGCCGGCGGCCTCAGCTGGTCTGACCGGCGTGCTCGCCTTCGCCGATCTCCTCGACGAGCTTGGCGTTGAACGCGGGAAGGTCGTCTGGCGTGCGGCTGGAGACGAGGCCCTGATCGACGACGACCTCTTCATCGACCCAGATCGCCCCGGCATTGCGGAGGTCCGTCTGCAGGCTCGGGTAGCTCGTGAGCGTCCGCTCGTCGACGACACCCGCTTCGATGAGAATCCACGCTCCGTGGCAGATGACACCGACGGGCTTGTGCTGATCGAAGAACGCGCGGGCCAGATCGATCGACGGCTGATCCATGCGCAGATGATCCGCGTTGACCACGCCGCCCGGAAGCACCAGTGCCTCGAAGTCTTCGGCGCTCGCCTCCGCGGCTCGCAGGTCGACGTGCTGCACGTGGCCGTTCTTGCCGGTGATCTCCGTGCCGTCCGGAGCGATGAGCGTGGCGCTGGCGCCGACGGCGGTCACGGCATCCCAGGGGCTGGTGAGCTCGCTGTCTTCGAATCCGTCTGTCGCGAGGAATGCCACTCGGCTGTTGAGGGTCGTCATCATGCGTCCTTCCATGGGAGTGCGTCGCCGCGATCGCGACGACACCTCGACCGTCTCGCAACCCGGGCGCGACAGGAAGGGGGTTGGTGGTGCGGAGGGGAGGTGATAGGACGTGCAGGCGGTGCACGACATGCGGTGGGCCCCGTGGGGCTCGAACCCACGACCCGCGGATTAAAAGTCCGATGCTCTGCCAACTGAGCTAGAGGCCCGCGTCATCCAGTCTAGGGCGCACAGAAGGGGCGTCGGTGTACAGCAACACCGACGCCCCTGCTGGTCCTCTCGCTGGCCTCCCCGCCTGCGAGAAGGTTGAGGTGCCGGAGTCCCTCCCGGCAAGCGTTGCCGGGAGAGACTCCCGGCGAGATCGACTTACTGAGCCGGGGGCATCAGCACCGAGTCGATCAGGTACACGGTCGCGTTGGCGGTCTGGACGCCACCGCAGATGACGTTCGCGTCGTTGACCTTGATGTTGTCGCCGCTGCCGGTGACGGTGAGGTCGGCGCCCTGAACCGTGGTGTGCGTGCCATCGATGTCATCCGGAGCGATCTGGCCGGGGACGACGTGGTACGTCAGGATCGAGCTGAGCGTCGCGCTGTCGGTCTTGAGAGCGTCGATGGTCGCGGGGTCGATCTTCGCGAAGGCGTCATCGACCGGTGCGAACACCGTGAACTCGCTGCCGTTCAGCGTGTCGACCAGGTCGACATCGGGGTTGAGCTTTCCGCTGACGGCCGCGACGAGCGTGGTCAGGAGCGGGTTGTTGCTGGCGGCGACGGCCACCGGGTCCTGAGCCATTCCGGCGACGGAACCTGCTCCGTCCGGAACAGCCTCGGCGTAGGCGGCGCAGCCGGAGCCGACGAGGTTGGCGGCCGGATCCATCGTGTCAGGGGTGGACTCGGTCGTCTCGGGAGCCTTGGACGGCTCGGCGGAATCGCCGTCAGACGCGGTACCCATCGAACATGCGGAGAGCAGGAACGCGCTCGCCAGCGTGAGGGTGAGGGCTGCGGTGACCTTCTTCTTGGTGCTGAACATCTCGAACCTCCGGAGATTTTGGCCTCGGAATTTCCGTGGCGTTGACGGCTGTTCGGAGCCCCGAGGGGATCGGATGGGAGAAATGTCGAAAAACTTTGGATGCTCCGAAATTCCAGGCCCTGATCCGTGATTGCACGGCTCTCCTTGCGCGAGAAAGTCGCGAGCATACGGCATGCTTAGAGGGATGGTCATCGACGGAATGGACGTGCCCGAGGACGGGACGGCGGGCGACGCGGTCGCCGAGCTGCTCGTGCGCGTGGCCGCGGGCGATCAGATCGCTTTCGCTGAGCTGTACGACACGCTCTCCTCGCGCGCGTTCGGGCTCATTCTGCGCGTGCTCGTGAACCGCTCGCAGAGCGAAGAAGTCCTGCAGGAAGTTTTTCTCGAGATCTGGCAATCCGCTTCGCGCTTCGCTCCGAACAGAGGTCAGGGACGAACATGGGTGATGACAATCGCACATCGTCGGGCCGTGGATCGGGTGCGTGCATCCCAGTCCAGCGCGGACCGCGATGTGAAGGCGGGGCTGAGGGACATCGGTGTGGCGCACGACAGCGTCGCCGAACAGGTGGAGCTCGGCATCGACGGCGAGAAGGTCGTCGACGCACTCTCGGGACTCCCTGAGGTACAGCGGGAAGCACTCGTCCTCGCGTACTACGGCGGTTACAGTCAGAACGAAATCTCGGTACTCGTGGGAGCACCGTTGGGAACTATCAAGACAAGGATGAGAGACGGGCTCACTCGTCTCAGATCGGCTATGGGGGTGACGGCATGAACGAGAACGAATTCGCAGAACTCGCGGCGGCTGCCGCCCTGAACGCACTGCCGCCGCTCGACGAGCGTCGCTTCCGCAGTGCGCTCGCCGCGCACCCCGAATGGGCTGACCTCGTCGATGACGACGTGGAGACGGCGGGAGTACTTGCCATGACCGCAGCACCCGCCCTTCCCTCCCCGCACATCCGAGCCGCGCTGCTCGCACAGATCGCCATCACTCCGCAGTTCCGTGCCGACGAATCCGACGAGCGAGTCGTCGATGCGACACCGGTGGATGCCGACGCCATCGCGGTGGGATCCTCGGATGCCGCAGCCCCCACCCGCCCGAAGGCGCGTCGCTGGACGCGGTCGCTCTTCGCTCTCGCCGCGTGCCTCGCACTCGTCGTGGGCGTGGGAATCGGTGCCGTCGCGGTCAACAACTACCTGAACCGACCCGCATCCGTGGTCGCTCTCGAGCAGATCCAAGCCGCCGGCGATGCCGAGCAGGCTTCGGTCACGCTCGACGACGGCGGAACGGCGACGGCCCACTGGTCGGCATCGGTCGGAGCTGCGGTGTTGGTCACCGACGGGATCGCGTCGCCTGCTCAGGGCGAGACGTACGAACTGTGGTTCGTGCGCGGCGAGACTCCGATCTCGGCGGGTGTCTTCGACACCGACGGCGGCGACGCCACCGCTGTCCTCGCGGGCGATATGCACGCGGGTGACGTCATCGCGGTGACGGTCGAGCAGGAGGGCGGCTCGCCGTCCGGAGCGCCGACGACCGATCCGTTCATCGTCATCCCCACGGCCTGACCGGAGTGGATGGCGGGTAGCCTGGTTCGATGCCCGAGCAGCATCACCGCCCTGTGCGTCGTCCCTCCAGCACCTTCGACAACCTCGTGGGCTCCCACGACCCCGCCGAAGAGACGCGCATCGCGCATGCGACGGCATCCGCCCTCCTCACGCGCGTTCGCGAGGACGAGACTGGGGTGAGCGCTGACCGTCTGGTGGCTTTCACCGCAGAGCACGGTATCGACGAGATCGCGGAACTCTGGTCGAAGGCCACGCCGCATTCCCTCCCCGGCGCACTGTGGCGGTTGTATCTGATCCAGCTCGCCATCCATTCCGATCCGCAGACGGCCGCCCTGCTCTACGAGCGCGGGCGCGTCGAACTCGCCTCTGCGGATGCCGCGATCGCCGGGGCGCCCGTCCCGGCCGATCCGGACGAGCTCGTCGCGCTCATCGATACCATCCTCCGTGGGGCGTTCCGCGGAGACTTCGCGGTGGCGTTGGAGCGCGCGGCGGCGTTCTGCCGTGTGCAGGCGTCGGGGGCGACGCATCTCGCGGACGACTACGAGGGCACGGAGCCCGAGAGGGCGAGCGATCTCACGACGCGCGCGTTCCGCCTGAGCAGTTATGCGCGCGACCTCTCGGCCGCATCCCATCTCTGGCGCGGCGGAACGCTGACCTGAGTCCGCTCTCGCCGGATGACCGGGGTTTGCGGAGACCGGGCATGAAAAGACCGGGCCGCAAAAACGCCTCACGGCGGAAGGCCGCTCACAGCGGCAAAAAATGGAGCCCGGGGTTATGCGGCCCGGCCTCTCCAGTGTAACGCGCACGAGCAATGGCTATTCCCGACCTCTAGGCTCAGAACATGAACCGGCGCTTCGCACTGATCATCGATCCCGTCGCCGCGGATGAGCTCCGCCCCGACTACCGCGACACCTTCACGACGGTGGATGCCGCCGCCCCCGCACTGAGCGTGGGCGAGCTGAGCACACAGCGCGGAGACGGCGTGTTCGAGTCGATCGGCGTGGTCGACGGGCACGCCCAGGAGGTCGTTCCGCACCTGGATCGGCTCGCGCATTCGGCGAGGCTGTGCGACCTGCCGGTGCCGAACGCCGACCAGTGGCATCAGGCGATCGATCAGGCCGCGGCGCAGTGCGGCGACGGTGAGGCGGTGATCAAGCTGATCCTGAGCCGCGGCGTCGAGCACGGGCCCACCCCGACCGCCTGGGTGACGGCGTCTCCGGCGGCGGACTTCCGCGAGGTGCGGGCGAACGGCATCCGCGTGGTCACCCTCGACCGCGGCTACGACCTGGGAGCCTCTGAACGCGCGCCGTGGCTGCTGCTGGGGGCGAAGACCCTCTCATACGCCGTGAACATGGCGGCGCTGCGCGAGGCGCACCGCCGGGATGCCGACGACGCGATCTTCCTGTCGAGCGACGGCTTCGTGCTGGAGGCGCCGACGGCCTCGTTGATTCTGAGGTTCGGCGACCGGTTCGTCACGCCGGCCCCGAACGGCGGGATCCTGCACGGCACCACGCAGCTGAGCGTGTACGAGCACCTGGCGGCGCGCTTCGAGGTCGGGTACGACCGCATCCCGGCATCCGATCTCCCGCGGGCGGATGCCGCCTGGCTGGTGTCGAGCGTGCGTCTCGCCGCGGCGATCACCGCGGTGGACGGCGCGGAGCTTCCCGTCGACCACGCGCTGACGGCCGAGCTGAACGACTACCTCCTCTCTCCCCGCGACTAGCGTGCTCGGGGTTGGCGAACCGGAGAGGTTTTGGCGTCTGGCCGGCGAGCCTGGGTACGACACCCCGGGCGCAACGCAGATGATCTCTGTTTTGTGATCTGTGGCTCAGCCCCGCAAGTGTGCACCGCGGGTCATCATGCTCACGATCGCGTTCTGCACGAGGGGCCACTCATCGACGATGAGTGCGTAGGAGAAGCGCAAGGTCGTGTATCCCGCAGACGCGGCGATCGCATCTCGTCGTAGATCCTTCTGGCGCTCCCGTTCGCGCTCGTGGTTCGCGCGTCCGTCGGCCTCGATGATCAGGCGCGCGCCGATCACAAGATCCACCTCGCCGACCCCGTCGACGTGCACCTGCGAGCGGACGGCGATGCCGATGCGGTGGAGCCGGAGACGGATCAACGACTCCAGGCCGCTGTCGGCATCCGCGCGCGCGAACGCCACGAGCCAGCGGAGCTCTGCAGGAAGGTGTCGTTGCAGCCACCGAGCGCCGGCGGGGGAGAGGAGAGAGCGGCGTAGTGCTGACTCCAGGGTCGCGAAGAACGCATCCTCACCGCAGCACATGGCCATCTGGAGGAGGGCGTTGGCAACAGGCGCGGGTTCACCGACGAGTACTCGACCGGTATCCCAGTGAACGACGCAGTCGGGGCAAGACGATCGCGGTGTTCCCGACGCCCCCATCCAGATGTGATGGAGTGCCGGATGCTCGAGAACCCACAGACCCCATGACGCCGCAGCATCCGCGCAGGCGACCGTTCCGCCGCGCGCGGCGGCGTGCAGCATCTGTGGAGGAGCGTCCGGCAGGGCGTACACGCCCTGCCGGGGCCTCAGAACCTCGCCAGTGCGAACCGCCCGCGACAACTCGCCCGTGCTGACGCCTCGTCTGCGGAGCTCCGAGGTGCGAGCCATGCGCCCGATCCTCCGCAGGGCGGTCTCGGCGCGGACGAATGACATGAGAAGAGCTTGGCGCTGCGCGAGAACGCGGACGCCCGGATAACCGGCGGAGGTGGACAGCTCGCGGCATCCGCTTCCAGTGCAGGACGAGTCGCATCACATCAAAACCCTGAGCATCGGCGGTTCGCGCAGCGTGTCGGTACGCGCCGCGCCGCGCGGTCGGCGTGTGCTCACCGTTTTGACGGCGCCGCACGCCGCACACAGGAAAGGGGCCCGGATGCCGTAGCACCCGAGCCCCGTGTCACGAACCCGTGATCATCCGAAGCGGCCGGAGACGTAGTCCTCGGTCGCCTGCACGGACGGGGTGGTGAAGATCGACGTGGTGTCGTCGTACTCGATGAGCTTGCCCGGCTTGCCGGTGCCGGCGATGTTGAAGAACGCGGTCTTGTCGGAGACGCGGCTGCGCCTGCTGCATGTTGTGCGTGACGATGACGATCGTGTACTCGGTCTTGAGCTCGCCGATCAGCTCCTCGATCGCGTAGGTCGAGATCGGGTCGAGGGCGGAGCACGGCTCGTCCATCAGCAGCACGTCGGGGGAGACGGCGATGGCGCGCGCGATGCAGAGGCGCTGCTGCTGGCCGCCGGAGAGGCCGGAGCCGGGCTTCTCGAGACGGTCCTTGACCTCGTTCCAGAGGTTCGCGCCCTGGAGCGACTTCTCGACCAGGCGTCGGCGTCGGACTTCGAGATGCGCTTGTTGTTGAGCTTCACGCCGGCGAGCACGTTCTCGCGGATCGACATCGTGGGGAACGGGTTCGGGCGCTGGAACACCATGCCCACCTGGCGACGCACGGTCACCGGGTCGACGGCCGGCACCGTAGAGGTCGTCTCCGTCGAGCAGCACCTCGCCCTCGACGCGGGCGCCGGGGATGACCTCGTGCATGCGGTTCAGCGTGCGCAGGAACGTCGACTTGCCGCATCCGGACGGGCCGATGAAGGCGGTGACGCTGCGGGGCTCGATGTCGAGGGAGACGCCCTCGACCGCGAGGAAGTCGCTGTAGTAGACGTTCAGGTCGTTGACTTCAATGCTCTTGGACACTGCGTTTCCTTGCTTGTCGGGTCGAGGCTCAGCGGCCGGTCTTGGGTGCGAAGATCTTGCGCGACGAGGCGCGCGATCAGGTTGAGCACCATGACGATGATGATGAGGGTCAGGGCGGCTGCCCAGGCCCGTTCGACGTATGCCTCGGCAGGGATGCCCTGGTAGGCGTACTGGGAGTAGGTGAACACCGGGAGGGTCTGCATGCGGCCGCTGAACAGGTTGTAGTTCATGCGCGTCGGTGAACCCGGCGGTCAGCAGCAGCGGAGCGGTCTCGCCGATGACGCGGGAGATCGCGAGCATGATGCCTGTCGTGATTCCGGCGATCGAGGTGGGTAGCACGACCTTGACGATCGTGAGCCACTTCGGCACGCCGAGCGCGTACGACGCCTCGCGCAGCTCGTTGGGCACGAGGCGCAGCATCTCCTCGCTCGAGCGCACGACCACGGGGATCATGAGCACGGCCAGAGCGACGGACCCGCGATACCCATGCGGACGCCGGGTCCGAAGATCAGCGCGAACAGGCGTAGGCGAAGAGACCGGCGACGATCGAGGGGATGCCCGTCATCACGTCCACGAGGAAGGTGATGGTGCGAGCCATCCGGCCGTCCTGGCCGTACTCGACCAGGTAGACCGCGGTCATCAGACCCGATCGGGATCGAGATGATCGCGGCGGCGAGCGGTGACCAGCAGCGTTCCGATGACGGCGTGCAGCGCACCGCCGCCCTCGCCGAGCACTCCGCGCATCGACGAGGAGAAGAACAGCGCGTCGAAGCGTGCGAGACCGGTGCTGACCACGGTCACCGCGACCGAGATCAGCGGGACCATCGCGATGGCGAAGGCCGAGGTCACGAGCGCCGGTCACGAGTCGGTCGACCGCCTTGCGCGATCCCTCGACGATCCGCGAGATCACGTAGATCAGGACCAGGTAGAGACGGCGCCGAGGATCACGGAGCCGGCGATGTTGAATCGCCGCGCCCGAGGCCACGGCCTGGATCGCCGAAGGGCGTGAAGCCGACGAGCAGGGAGAGCCGAGCAGAGCCCAGGGGGCCCAGCGGGGAAGGTGGCCGGAGTTGAGCGAGGCCGTCGACGTGAGGGGCCTGCGAGCGGGCCGATTCGGGGCGGTCACGGTCATGTCAGTTCGCTCCCGAGAATTCCTTGCGGCGGTTCACGAACCAGCGTGCGAGAGCGTTCACCGCGAACGTCACGACGAACAGGATCAGACCGGTCGCGATGAGGATGTTGATGTTGATCTGGTACGCCTCGGGGAAGGTCAGCGCGATGTTGGCCGCGATCGTCGAGCGGGTTCGTGCGAGGTGAGCAGTTCGAAGGTGACGGCCTTGCTGACCGAGAGCACCATGGCGACGGCCATGGTCTCGCCGAGCGCGCGGCCGAGGCCGAGCATCGAGGCGGAGACGATGCCGGAGCGGCCGAAGGGCAGCACGGCCATCCGGACCATCTCCCAGCGCGTGGCGCCGAGTGCGAGCGCGGCCTCCTCGTGGAGGACGGGGGTCTGCAGGAAGATCTCGCGGCAGATGGCCGTGATGATCGGGACGACCATGACGGCGAGCACCATGGCGGCGGTGAGGATCGTGCGGCCGGTCGGGGAGACGACTCCGCCGAAGAACGGGATCCAGCCGGCGTTGGCGTTCAGCCAGGCGTAGATCGGCTGGACGGCCGGGGCGAGGACCAGGATGCCCCAGAGGCCGAAGACGACCGAGGGGACGGCGGCGAGCAGGTCGACGACGTAGCCGAGGCCCTGCGCGAGCGGCGCGGGGCGTAGTGGGTGATGAAGAGGGCGACGCCGAGCGACAGCGGCACGGCGAGGAGGAGAGCGAGGAACGCGGCCCAGACCGTGCCGAACAGCAGCGGACCGACGTAGTCCCAGAAGTTCGTCTTGAGGAGCGATGCGTCTTCGGCCGTCGCGGCGAACGCCGGGATGGACTGGACGATGAGGAAGATCGCGACCGCGGCCAGCGTGATCATGATCATGGATCCGGCGGCGACGGCCGTGCCGGAGAACCAGATGTCGCCGGCGCGCTTCTTCGCGACGATGCGCTGTGACGCCGGCGCTGTCGTGGCTGTCATGGATGCTGCTTCCTGCTCAGTGGAGATCGGGTGTCTGACGCGAGCAGACGGTGTCCGGGATGCCGCAGCATCCCGGACACCGTCACTGGATCACTTGATGAGGTCGATCGCGGCCTGCGCCTGCGTGCGCAGGTCGTCCGAGATCGGGGCGCTGCCGGCGTTGGTCGCGGCTGCGTCCTGGCCCTCGGCGCTGATCGCGGTGGTGAAGAACGCCTTCGTCAGAGCGGCGACGTTCTCGTCCTCGTACTCGGCGCAGCCGATGAGGTAGCTGACGAGGAGCACCGGGTAGGCGCCGTCAGCGGTCGGTGGTGCGGTCGATCGCGAAGGCGAGGTCACCGGCGGTGCGGCCCTCTTCGATCGGCGAGGCGTCGAGCGTCGCAGCGGCGCCCTCGGCCGAGTGCGGCACGAAGTTCGTCGCCGACCTTGACGTTGACGGCCGAGAAGTCGGCTGCCTGCGAGGAGTCGATGTAGCCGATGAGGCCCTGGCCGCCCTTGACGGCGTTGGCGACACCCGAGGTCTTCTCGGCGGACTCGCCGGCGAGGTCTGCGGGCCACTCCTCGACGCTGCCTGCGGTCCAGACGTCGCCTGCGGTCTGTGCGAGGTAGTCGGTGAAGTTGCCGGTGGTGCCCGACTTGTCGGAGCGGTGCACGGGCGTGATGGCCAGGTCGGGCAGCGTGGCATCGGGGTTGTCGGCGGCGATCGCCGGGTCGTTCCAGTTGGTGATCTTGCCGGCGAAGATCGACGCGATGGTCTCGGCGTCGAGGTTCAGCTCGTCCACGCCGTCCAGCGAGAAGACGATGGCGATGGGGGAGATGTAGGCCGGGATCTCGACGATGTCGGAGCCGTCGACGCAGGCGCCGAAGCCACCGGCGGCGATCTCGTCGGTCTTGAACGCGCGGTCGGAGCCGGCGAAGTTCACAGCGCCCTGCTGGAACGACTCGCGGCCTCCGCCGGAGCCCTGGGGGTCGTACTCGACCTGGGCGTCGGGGTTGGTCTTCTGGAACTCGGCGGTCCAGGCCTGGATCGCGACCTGCTGCGAGGAAGCGCCGGCGCCGACGAGCGAGCCGCTGATGGAGGGGACGTCCGAGGCGGGAGCGTCGGTGGAACCGGTGCCGCCTTCGTTCGCGGCACAGCCGGCGAGTGCGAGGGCGGCGACGGCGCCGATGGCGCCGATGCGAGCGATTCGGGAGATCTTCACTGTGGATCCGTTCGATCGTGGATGGGTTGAGGCCCGGTGCAGGGCACACAGTGACGCTAAGCGCGGCGGTTAACGAGACTCTCCCGCGCAGGTGAACGACGAGGTGAACGGCGGGCGACTCTCTGGGGGCGATGGCCGTGATCACGCGGATGCCGCCGGGCGCCCGAGACGCGGTGAGGGTCGTCAGACCTTCGGGACGTGCGTCTCGATCGCGATGATCCCGGACCCGGGATTGGATCGCGGAGAGATGCACGACCGAGAATGCGCCGGGCTCCAGGTCGGAGGCGCTGGCGAGATACGACCCCTGCACGGTGCCGGTGGCCAGCGCGATCTCGGAGAGGAGGCCGGGCAGCACGGGGCCGTGGCTGCAGAGCACCGCCGGCTTTCCCGCTCGCACCCGGCGTCCGACGATCGGAACGCAGATCGTCGGTGCCGTCTTCCCACGCGTCCTGGCTGATCTTCTCGGTCATCACGGGCTTGCGCCCGAGTGCTTTCGCGAGCGGGGCGACGGTCGAGGCGCAGCGCACGGCATCGCTCGTCACGATCCTGCGTACGCCGAAGGCACGCAGCGGTCCGACGATCGACTTCGCCTGCTTCTTGCCGCGCTCGGTGAGCGGGCGGGACGCGTCGGGACCGTCCCACTCGGACCGGGGGAGCGCCTTGGCGTGGCGCAGCACGATCACCGGGAAGGTGCGCAGCACGCCGTCATCGATCGAGCGTGGAGAAGAAGTCGAGGATCTCCAGGTCGACCGGGTAGCTGAGCCGCGAGCGGGCCTTCTTGACGCTCACCCACTCGATCGCGGCGATCTCGCGGTTGGGCACGAAGGCAGACGCGCGGATCGCCTCCTCGGTCGCCTCGGCGGCCCAGTAGTGCACGACCTTCTGCTTGCGGGAGGCCATGACGTAGCGGCTCACGCCGACGGGCACGCCGAGCGAGACGCGGATGCCGGTCTCCTCGTGCACCTCGCGCACCGCGGTCTCGGCGAGCATCTCGCCGGGATCGACCTTGCCCTTGGGCAGGGTGATGTCGCGGTACTTCGTGCGGTGGATCAGCAGAATGTGGAGCTTTCCCTCGATCAGGCGCCACACCACGGCTCCGGCCGCGTAGACGGCCTTGTCGGCCCACTTCGCGGTCGGTGCCTCCTGCGTCTGATGAGAGGTCATCGCACCGCCCGCGCGCGACGACGTCGCTGGATCAACCCCATGGTCTTATCCTGCAGGTCGATCAACGGCTTGCCGTCGGCATCCACGGCGTGGCGCTCCCATACGCCACCCGCGCCGAGGTGCCACGAGGTGGTGCCGGGGTCCATCGCGAGGTCGAAGAACGTCAGCAGCTCCGCGAGGTGCGCGGGATCGTTGACGCGCACCAGTGCCTCCACGCGACGGTCGAGGTTGCGGTGCATCATGTCGGCGCTGCCGATGTACACCTGCGGATCCCCGTCGTTCTCGAACGCGAAGATCCGGGAGTGCTCCAGATAACGGCCGAGGATGCTGCGCACCGTGATGTTGTCGCTGATCCCGTCGAGATCGGTCCGCAGGCTGCAGATGCCGCGCACCCACACCTCGACCTTCACACCGGCGACACTCGCGCGGTAGAGCGCGTCGATGATCTCCTCATCGACCAGCGAGTTGACCTTGATACGGATGCTCGCCGGCTTGCCGGCCTCCGCGTTCTTGCGCTCGGCGTCGATCTGACGCACGAGTCCCTTGCGCAGGTGGAGCGGGGCGACGAGCAGGCGCTTGAACTTCTTCTCGATCGCGTAGCCACTGAGCTCGTTGAAGAGACGCGTCAGGTCCTTGCCGACCTGGGCGTCGGCGGTGAACAGGCCGAAGTCCTCATAGATGCGGCTGGTCTTCGGGTTGTAGTTTCCGGTGCCGACGTGCGAGTAGTGCTGGAGCTTGCCGTCTTCTTCGCGGATGACGAGGGCGAGCTTGCAGTGCGTCTTGAGGCCCACCAGGCCGTAGACGACGTGCACGCCGGCCTTCTCGAGCTTGCGCGCCCAGACGATGTTGTTCGCCTCATCGAAGCGCGCCTTGACCTCGACGAGCGCGAGGACCTGCTTGCCCGCTTCTGCCGCGTCGATCAGCGCCTGCACGATCGGGCTGTCGCCGGAGGTGCGGTACAGGGTCTGCTTGATCGCGAGCACGTGCGGATCGCGGGCGGCCTGCTCGAGGAACGCCTGCACGCTCGTCGTGAACGACTCGTACGGGTGGTGCACGAGCACGTCGGACTTGCGGATCGCCTTGAACATGTCGGCGCGGGTGTTGCTGTCGCCCGGCTGGAAGGCCACGGCGGTGGTCGGCAGGTGCGGCGGGTAGCGCAGATCAGGCCGATCGATGCGCGACAGTCCGAACAGACCGCGCAGGTCGAGCGGGCCGGGGAGGCGGTAGACCTCCTGATCGGTGATGTCGAGCTCCTTCACGAGGAGCTCGAGCGTCACGTCATCCATGTCGTCGGTGATCTCGAGACGGATCGGCGGGCCGAACCGGCGGCGCAGCAGCTCGGCCTCGAGGGCCTGGATCAGGTTCTCGCTCTCGTCCTCCTCGATCGCGACGTCTTCGTTGCGGGTGAGTCGGAACGCGTGATGATCGAGCACCTCCATGCCGGGGAACAGGTCGCCCAGGTGGTTGGCGATCAGCTCCTCCAGGCTCAGGTAGCGCACGATCTCGCCGCTGCCCGGCACCTCGACGAAGCGGGGGAGCATGGGCGGCACCTTGAGGCGCGCGAACTCCTGGCGGCCCGTGCGGGCATTGCGGATGCGGATCGCGAGGTTCAGCGACAGGCCGGAGATGTACGGGAACGGGTGAGCGGGATCGACGGCGAGCGGCATCAGCACCGGGAAGACCTGCAGCTGGAAGTACTCGGACAGCGCGGACCGCTCGGAGTCGGTGAGCTCCGACCAGGCCGTCATCTCGATCCCGGCATCCGCGAGCGCGGGGCGCACCTGGGAGGTCCAGGCCTCGGCATGACGCACCTGCAGCGCGTGCGCCTCGCGGGAGATGTCGGCCAGGGCGTCGACGGGGGAGCGGCCGACATTGGTGGGCACGGCGAGGCCGGTCATGATGCGTCGCTTGAGCCCGGCGACGCGCACCATGAAGAACTCGTCGAGGTTGCTGGCGAAGATCGCCAGGAAGTTCGCCCGCTCCAGCTCGGGAAGGGACGTGTCCTCCGCCAGCTCCAGCACGCGCTGATTGAAGGCCAACCAGCTCAGCTCCCGGTCCAGGTAGCGGTGGTCGGGGAGCAGGGCGTCGGGCGACTCGATGGCGTCGAAGTCGTCGTCTTCGGCGTCGCCGAGACCGGCGTCGGCGAGTGCGGGATCGATCATGGGGTACATCTAATCACCGCGAGGTGACGCGCGCGTGAACGGAGCCGTTCCGTTACCTCGCAGCGACGACCGATTCCTCGTCGTACACATTGAACCGATAGCCGACGTTGCGCACCGTGCCGATGATCTGCTCCTGATCGCCGAGCTTCGCGCGCAGGCGCCGCACGTGCACGTCGACCGTCCGGGTGCCGCCGAAGTAGTCGTAGCCCCATACCTCGCTCAGCAGCTGCTCCCGCGTGAACACCCGGGAGGGATGCGTGGCGAGGAAGTGCAGCAGCTGGAACTCCTTGTACGTGAGATCGAGCGGCTTGCCGCGGAGTTTGGCCGAGTACGACTGCTCGTCGATCGTCACGCCCGAGGCCTGCACGCGTGTCGGCTCGGCGACCTCGTCGCGGCGCGCGAGGGCCAGGCGCACCCGGGCGTCGGTCTCGGCGGGGCCGGCGGTCGAGAGCAGCACGTCGTCGATCTCCCAGTCCCCCGAGAGGGCGCTCATGCCGCCCTCCGTGACCACGAGGAGCAGTGGAGCGTCCTGTCCCGCGACGCGCAGCAGGCGGCACAGCGACTTCGCGCCGACCAGGTCGTGCCGTCCGTCGACGATCACGAGGTCGTACTCCGGAGCGCTCACGAGCTGCGCCGGTTCGGCGGGAATCTGGCGCACGCGATGGCTGAGCAGCTCGAGAGAGGGCAGCACCAGCTCGGCAAGAGGAGCATTCGTCAGAACCAGGACCTGGGCCACACGCACTCCTCACGGGTATCGATCGACACCGTGCCGCCATGATACCGGGCGTCGATGCGCAACAATGGAGTCATGTCGGAACCAGCACTGGCACCACGCAACGCCTTCGTCGGCGTCATCGTCGTGTGGACCGCCGCCTTCATCGCTGCCGTCGCGATCGGGATCTTCGTCGCCGAGGACTGGCGGGTGGCGTGGATGCTCGTCGCTTTCGGCGGCATCATCCTGCTCTCCTTCGCCGTGCAGCTCTGGTACGGACGGACGCAGGGCTTCATCTTCCGGGTCGCCGGAAGCGTGACAGGAGCACTGTTGCTGATGGGGCTGATCTCCGTCGGCTTCGGCATCGCGGCGCTCATTCCCGCCTGACATCCCCGCCCCAGGGCGGTAATGTGGAACCCATGGATCTCATCGCGCTCGAATTCTTCTTCATCGGCCTCCTGGGCCTGGCGAGTCTCGCGATCGTCTTCGTCTCAGCCGTTGTGCTGGTCAACCTCTTCCGCGGACAGCGCTGATCGCATCGTGCTCGACCTGCCGACCGATCTCCCCGCAGACATCGTCCCGCTCTCCTGGCTGATCGGCGTATGGGAGGGGACCGGTGTGATCGACTACCCCGTGGGGGAGTCGAGACTGCAGGGCGAGTTCGCCCACCGGGTGAGCTTCAGCCATGACGGCGGCCCGTTCCTGAACTATTCGAGCACGGCGACCTTCGTCGGCCAGGACGGGGAACAGTCGGTTCCCCTGGTCGCGGAGACCGGATACTGGCGCCTCTCGCGACCGGCGACCGACGCAGATGCGGGACCGGCCCTTCTGCCGCCGCAGATTCCTTCGGCCGCCCGCACCGTCGACGACGTCGAAGAGTTGCGCAACGAGAACGGTTCTTTCCCGATCGAGGTCTCGCTCGCCCACTCCGACGGCATGCTCGAGCTGTATCTCGGCGAGATCAGCGGCCCCCGCATCGACATCGCGTCCGACGCGATCGTCCGCGGCGAGGGTGGCAAGGAGTACGGCGCGGCCTCACGGCTCTACGGCCTCGTGGACGGGCACCTGCTCTGGGCCTGGGACATCGCGGCTCTCGGCACCACCCTGCGCTCGCACGCTTCCGCCCGCCTCGCGAAGGTCTGACATGAGCGCCTTCTCCACACTCGCAGGTGTCGTGTCAGACGGCGACGGCATCGCCCATCTCGGCGATCCGTTCCGCGAACAGCGCCGACTCGCGGCGGGTGCCGCGATCGCGCCTCTCGACGACCGGGCCGTGATCGAGGTCGCCGGGCCCGAACGACTCAGCTGGCTCGACTCGATCACCTCGCAGTTCGTCGCGCGGCTCACACCGGGGGAGAGCACAGAACTCCTCGTCCTGGATCCGCAGGGACGGGTGGAGCATGCGGCCGGAGTGCTCGATGACGGGGCCTCCACCTGGTTGATCGTGGATGCCGCCGACGCCGATGCGCTCGCCGCGTGGCTGACGCGCATGAAGTTCCGAACGCAGGCGACGGTCGAGCGGCGCGATGATCTGACCCTGATCGGCTTCGTGGACGGCGCATCGGCCGCAGCCACGGTCGGCTCCGTCGCCTCCGCTCCCCACGGCGCCCCGTTGATCTGGGCGGATCCGTGGCAGCACGTGACGGCGGGCGGCCACCAGTACGCCGAGATCTCCGCGCACCCCGGTGCAGCGCTCGCGTGGCGTGTCGGCATCGTGGGCTCCGAGGCCGCGGCGCAGTTGGCGACGACGCTCGCCCCGGAGGCCGTGGCCGGACTGCTCGCCGCCGAGGCGCTGCGCATCGCGGCCTGGCGTCCGCGCTGGGCTGCCGAGGTCGACGAGCGCTCGCTGCCGCACGAGTCCGATTGGCTCCGCAGCGCGGTGCATCTGAACAAGGGGTGCTATCGCGGTCAGGAGACCGTGGCCAAGGTGCATAACCTCGGCCACCCGCCCCGCCGTCTCGCTGCTCTCCAGCTCGACGGCAGCGATGCCGTGCTCCCGGCTCCGGGTTCACCGGTGTTCGCGGGAGAGGATGAGGTCGGACACATCACCTCGGCCGCGCGGCACCACGAAGACGGGCCCATCGCGTTGGCGATCCTGTCGCGTCGCGCCCCGGTCGGCGACCTCACGGTGCGCGATGACGGGATCGATATCGCCGCGTCGCAGCAGGTCATCGTGCCTGCGGACGCCGGATCGGTGGCCGAAATCCCCCGCCTCACCCGGCTGTCGCGGCGGCCGTCCGCACCGGACCCGCGCGGCGACGCCGGAACCGGCGGATCCAGCGGCGGACGCTGAGGAAGACCTTCCCTGCAGCGCGACTCAGTGCTGCGGCGCGACGGCGTCCCAGGGAAGCGTCAGCTCACCCAGACGCCAGCGCGAGCGCCCGCCGATCACCGGCCACCCCTGCGCGCGCAGCGCCGTCACCGTGGCGAGGAATCGCTGCGTGGCGCCGAACGTGGACAACGCGGCGGAGCGATCCCATTCACGGTCGAGGTCGACGAGCAGTGCGTGAATCCGCTCACCCGGGATGTTGCGATGGATCAAGGCCTTCGGGAGCCGCTCGGCCACGATGCTCGGCTCGTCGAGATCGGCGAGCCGGAGCGAGATCGTGAAGCGCGCGGGGGCGCCGTCGGGGCGCACATCCACCCAGCTCGCCACGCGTCCGATCTCATCGCACGTGCCCTCCACGAGAAGGCCGTCCGGCGCGAGACGGGCGGCGACCGTGCGCCAGGCGCCGGCGACATCGGCCTCGTCGTACTGACGCAGCACGTTCATCGCCCGGATCACCGCCGGTCGGCGAGCATCCGTCAGCGGCACCTCGAAGCCCCCGCGTGCGAAGGAGACGCGCAGGTCGGCGGGGAACGGCGTCCGGCCGGCGCGCACGTCGATGAGCTGTGCGTTCGCGGTGGCCACCCGGGCCGGATCGATCTCGAGGCCGCGCACCTCGGCATCCGGGCGGATGCGCTGCAGCCGGGTCGCGAGTTCGAATGCCGTGACCCCGCTCGCACCGTATCCGAGATCGACGACCAGCGGGTCGGCCGCACGCAGGAAGGCGCGACTCGCGGCGATCCAGCGATCGTTGCGTCGGAGTCGGTTCGTCCCGGTCGTGCCGCGCGTGGGACGGCCCACAGGAGATGACGCCATGCGTCAATCCTCGCAGGAGGCGCGCGAGAGTGAGACCGCCGCGGATAAACTGGCGGCATGACTGCGACGCGCACCCTGATCCTGCTCCGCCACGGCCGGAGCGAGTGGAACGAGCTGAACCTGTTCACCGGTTGGGTGGATGTCCGCCTCAACGAGCAGGGTGAGAAGGAGGCGCGCCGCGGAGGTGAGCTGCTCGCCGAGTCCGGCATCCTGCCCGACGTGCTCCACACGTCGCTGCTGAGCCGTGCGATCCAGACCGCGAACATCGCGCTGGATGCCGCCGACCGACTGTGGATCCCTGTCACGCGCTCCTGGCGGCTCAACGAGCGTCACTACGGTGCGCTCCAGGGCAAGGACAAGGCCCAGACGCTCGAGGAGTTCGGGCCCGAGCAGTTCCAGCTGTGGCGCCGTTCGTTCGACGTGCCGCCGCCCGTGCTCGACGACGACAGCGAGTTCAGCCAGGTCGGAGACCCCCGTTACGTCGGCATCGACGGTGAGGTTCCCCGCACGGAGTCGCTCAAGCTCGTCATCGACCGTCTGCTGCCCTACTGGGAGAGCGCGATCGTCCCCGACCTCGACGCGGGCAAGACGGTACTCGTCACCGCACACGGCAACTCGCTGCGCGGTCTCGTGAAGCACCTCGAGGGCATCAGCGACGACGACATCGCCGAGCTCAACATCCCGACCGGCATCCCGCTGGTGTACGAACTGGACGAGAACAACGTACCCACCGGTCCCGGCCGCTACCTCGATCCTGAAGCTGCTGCCGCCGGCGCTGCTGCGGTCGCCGCCCAGGGGAAGAAGTAAGGGTCCTCGGCGTCCGCCGACACCCCCGTTCATCGCCGAAGCCCCTCCTGATCCACGTGGATCAGGAGGGGCTTCGGCGTGCAGAGGGGGCCTCGGCGTTCTCGGGCCTCGGCGGAGCGGAACGGAGTCAGGCGTGCCCGAGCTCCTGCTGCTCGACGGCGAGGGCGATGTCGGCCTCGTCGACCTGCCAGTCGCCGGTCGCCAGGTACACCATCTTCTTGGCGATGGCCACGGCGTGGTCGGCGAAACGCTCGTGGTAGCGGCTGGCCAGCGTCGCGTCGACTGTCGCCGTCGCCTCGCCCTTCCAGTTGTCGCTGAGCACCTTCTCGAAGACGCTGGCGTGCAGTTCGTCGACGTCGTCGTCCGCGTTGCGGATCTGGTCGGCGAACTTCAGGTCCTGAGTGCGCAGCAGTTCGGACAGCGTGCGCGAGATCTCGACGTCCAGCTCGCCCATCTTCACGAAGGTGCCCTTGAGACCCTTCGGGATGGCGCGCTCGGGGAATCGGAGTCGCGCGAGCTGCGCGATGTGCTCGGACATGTCGCCCATGCGCTCGAGCGATGCGCTGACGCGCAGCGCCGTCACGACGATGCGCAGATCGCGGGCGACCGGCTGCTGGCGGGCGAGGATCTCGATGGCCTGCTCGTCGAGTGTGACGGCGAGCTCGTCGATCTTCGCGTCATCGGCGATGACCTCTTCGGCCAACGCGACGTCGCTCGTGGCGAAGGCGCGGGTGGCCTTGTCGATCGAGACGGTGACGAGATCCGCGATCTCCACGAGGCGGTTCTGCAGATCCTCGAGGGACTGGTGGAAGACTTCGCGCATGTGCGGCGCAACCTTTCATTCGAAATCTCGACGGCGTCTTCCGCGCGAGATGTGGAGGGGCCGCGCTCCCGCGCAGGCCCGAAGCGATTGTGTGCTCCGAAGGTTAACGAACGGTGCCCAGCACGTGAATAGTACTTCTCTCGTTGCCGCTCTGCCCCGGAAACCCGCCGAAGCGCGGGTGAACGCACTCTACGCTGGAGACATGACCCCGACGCAGATCGCGCTGATCTCCCTCGCCGCAGGCGTGTTGATCGGCGTCGGAGTCTCGCTCCTGGTCATGTGGGCGTACCGCGCCAGGGCGAAGGTGGAACTGGAGACCTCGACGGTCGTTCCCGACGGCATGACCTCGGTGCTCGACAGCATGGACGACGCGGCCTGCGTGGTGGATTCATCCGGACTGGTGCTCGCGGGGTCGCAGGCAGCGGCGCGCTTCGGCATCGAGGTCGGAGCGACGCTCGACAACCCAGAACTGCGACAGCTCGTGCGCGACGCCCGGGCAGCGGGTGGCACGAAGACCGAATCGCTGCGCATCACGCGCGGCGGGCTGAGTCTGGACCCCCGTCTGGTGTCGGCCAGGGCGAGTGTGATCGGCGCGCGCCTGGCGCTGGTGATCATCCGCGACGTCACCGAGCAGGAGCGTCTCGATCAGATGCGGCGCGATTTCGTCGCCAACACCAGCCACGAGCTGAAGACGCCGGTGGGTGCGGTGAGTCTGCTCGCCGAGGCCATCGAGTCGGCGGCCGATGATCCTGCCCAGGTGCGCATCTTCGCGTCCCGCATCTCGGCAGAGGCCGGACGTCTCGCCCAGCTCACCGGTCGCATCATGAGCCTCTCTCGTCTGCAGGCCGACGACGGGTTGACCGACGTCGGTCCCGTGTCGATCGACGAGGTGATCGCGTCGTCGATCGAGGCGCACGTGGTGCAGGCCGATTCGGCGGGCGTCGATCTCACGCGCGGCGGAGACCGCGGTGTGTGGGTGCGTGGCGATGCGCAGATCCTCATCGAGGCGGTGGGCAACCTCGTCGCGAACGCGATCCTGTACTCGCCCCGCAGCTCGCGCGTGGGCGTCGGTGTGCGCGCCGACGGGGGAGTCGTCGAGATCGCGGTGTCCGACCAGGGCATCGGGATCGCCGAGGCCGACCGCGAGCGCATCTTCGAGCGGTTCTACCGTGCTGATGAGGCGCGATCCCGGCGAACGGGAGGCACTGGCCTCGGACTGTCGATCGTGAAGCACGCCACCCAGCGCCACGGCGGAGAGGTGCGTCTCTGGTCGCGCCCCGGCCGGGGCTCCACGTTCACGATCCGACTTCCCCGGATCGATGCCCCGCCGACCGACGACCTGGGCAAGAAGAGCAAGAAGAAGAAGAAGCGCGCGCGCAAGGCGGAGAAGTCCGCCGCGCGCCTGCGAAACGGAGAGAGAGCATGACCCGCATCCTTCTCGTCGAAGACGAGCCCGACCTCGCCGATCCGCTGGCCTACCTGCTGCGCCGGGAGGGGTACGAGGTGGAGATCGCCGAGGACGGCCCCGGTGCACTCTCCGCCTACCGCGATCGCGGGGCGGACATCGTGCTGCTCGACCTCATGCTCCCCGGTATGCCGGGCACCGAAGTCTGCCGGCAGATCCGCTCCACCTCGGCCGTGCCGATCATCATGCTGACGGCCAAGGACTCCGAGGTCGACATCGTCGTGGGTCTCGAGCTCGGCGCGGACGATTACATCACCAAGCCGTACTCGTCACGCGAGCTGCTCGCGCGCATGCGCGCGGTCCTGCGGCGCGTCGTGCAGGCCGACAGCGAAATCGACGAGCGCGTGCTCGACGGCGGCCGGGTGTCGCTCGACATCGATCGCCACACGGTCTCGGTGGCCGGATCCCTGATCAACATGCCCCTCAAGGAATTCGAACTCCTCGAGGTGCTGATGCGCAACTCAGGACGCGTTCTGACCCGCGGTCAGTTGATCGATCGCGTGTGGGGGAGCGACTACTTCGGCGACACCAAGACGCTCGACGTGCACATCAAGCGCATCCGCTCCCGCATCGAGGAGAACCCCGGTGAGCCCGTGATGCTCGTCACCGTGCGCGGTCTGGGCTATCGCTTCGAGGGCTGAACGCGGGGACACGACGGCAGAGGCCGGTCACCCCGCGGGGTGACCGGCCTCTGCCGTCGAAGTCTGTGCGGACTCAGTCCTCGCTGGGGACCAGGTCGGCGTAGTACGGCAGCGCTCCGTCGAGTACGGGAACCTGCGTCTTGACGCCCAGGGAATCGCCCGACTGGAAGTGCATCTCGATCGTCGCACCCGGCATCGTGTCGAGACCGACGATGCGCAGCGGGTCGGCGTCGGCGCCGAAACTGATGCGGTCGCCCGCTGGCACCGTGACGGTGAGCGGGTCGATGCCTTCGATGCCGATGGTGAGCGTGGCTCGCTCGTCGGTGGGGTTGACGACGGCGCCGATGAAGTTGCCGACCGAGCCGTCTTCGTTCGCGACGATGAAGGCGTTACGGACGACCAACGGGCCGTCGGCGTCGGAGATGTTGACACCGTCAGAGGCGGAGTATTCGATCTTCGTCGCCTGGGGCGAGATGAACGTGCATCCCGTCGCGCTGAGAAGAACGAGAGCGCTGAGGGCGACAGACGCAACAAGGCGCGATTTCACGGGTCCTCCTGAGGTCCGACGGGGTTTCCGCATCCATTCTACGGGTATGCGCGTGCGTCCCCTGAGACGTCGAGGCGCGAACCTTAGCGCATCCGCCCTGTGGTATCCTTGAGGTTGCCGAAAGGACACGTTTTTATGCTTTTTGAGGTTGGCGAGACAGTCGTCTATCCGCACCATGGCGCCGCGACCATCATCGAGGTCAAGGAACGCATCATCAAGGGTGAGGCGAAGAAGTACCTGAAGCTCAATGTCACCCAGGGTGACCTGATCATCGAGGTACCCGCAGAGAATGTCGACCTGGTCGGCGTCCGCGACGTGATCGGCAAGGAGGGTCTCGACAACGTGTTCGAGGTCCTGCGCGCACCGTTCACCGAGGAGCCCACCAACTGGTCGCGCCGCTACAAGGCGAACCTCGAGAAGCTCGCCTCCGGCGATGTGATCAAGGTCAGCGAGGTCGTCCGCGACCTGTGGCGCCGGGATCAGGACCGTGGACTCTCCGCGGGTGAGAAGCGGATGCTGGCGAAGGCTCGCCAGATCCTCATCTCCGAGCTCGCTCTCGCTGAGAAGACCGACGAGGACAAGGCGGGCGCGCTGCTCGACGAGGTCCTCGCGTCCTGAGGCGTCCCGCGCCTGAGACGTCCTCGAAGGGGCGGATGCTGCGGCATCCGCCCCTTCGTCGTCTCCGCATGTCGCCGCCGGTCACGAGGTAGCGTGAGAGCGTGACCATGCTCCCCGTACCGCACACCGCGATCATCGTCGTCGCCGCAGGCTCAGGCACACGTCTCGACGCCGGAGCGCCCAAGGCGTTCGTCGGGATCGACGCTCACTCGATGCTGCGGCATGCCCTCGACGGGGTCTTCGCCGCAGCACCGGCTCAGGTCGTCATCGTCGCTCCGTCCGGCTACGAAGGTGATGCCGAGACCGAGGCGCGGGAAGCCGCGGGTGATCGGGGCGACCTCGTGCGGGTCGTCACGGGCGGCGCGACTCGGCAGCAGTCCGTGTCGGCAGGACTCGCGGCGCTCTGGGGCGAGGTCACGACGGTGCTCGTGCACGATGCGGCTCGAGCGCTCACGCCATCCGCGCAGATCGACGCGGTGGCGGCCGCGGTGACGGATGCTGTCGGCGTCATACCCGCCCTTCCGGTGGTCGATACGCTCAAGCGGGTCGAGGGCGGAGCAGTGACCGGTGCGGTGGATCGTTCCGAGCTCGCCGCGGCACAGACACCGCAAGGCTTCCCCCGGGCGCTTCTCGAAGCGGCCTATGCCGCCGCGCGGGAATCCGGCATCGAGTACACCGACGATGCCGCACTCTTCGCCGCCGCCGGGCACGCCGTGCGCCACATCGACGGATCCGCCCGGGCGTTCAAGATCACGACCCCTGCCGACCTGGAGCGCGCACGGCACCTGCTCGCCGCATCCGCTCAGGGCGAGGTCGCCCCCACCTCTCGCGCCCGTGCGGATGTGCCGCGGGTCGGCATCGGCACCGACGTTCACGCGTTCGGCGGAGAGGGGCACCTCTGGCTGGCCGGCCTCGAATGGCCGGGGGAGCCGGCGCTGTCCGGTCACTCCGACGGTGACGCCGTGGCCCACGCCATCGTGGATGCCCTGCTCGGAGCCGCGGGCCTCGGCGACATCGGCGAGCACTTCGGCACCGCGCATCCGCAGTACGCGGGCGCGCATGCCGAGGTCTTCCTGGCGCGCACCCGGGAACTGCTCGCCGAGGCCGGCTTCTCGATCGGGAACGTGTCGGCGCAGTTCCAGGGCAATCGCCCGCGGTTCAGCGCGCGCCGTGCCGAGGCGGAGGGAGTGCTGTCGGCCGCACTCGGAGGGGCGCCCGTCGCACTCACGGCCACCACGACCGACGGTCTCGGATTCCCGGGCCGCGGTGAGGGCATCGCGGTCACGGCGATCGCGATGGTCATGCCGGACGATTCACGGAGCAGATGACGGATCGCGGAACTTTTCCCCCGATCCCTCCGCGAAACGTCATACACTCCGCGAATCGTCGCTTGGCGGGTGCTGCTCAGCCGCGCCCCAGTAAGCTTGACCGGTGACACTCCGACTCCACGACACCCGCGCGCAGCGACTGCGCGACTTCGTGCCGCTCGACCCGGGAAACGTCACGATGTATGTCTGTGGTCCGACGGTGCAGTCGGGACCCCACATCGGACACGTCCGCGCGGCGCTCAGCTTCGATCTTCTGCGACGCTGGCTCCAGCACCGGTACGGGCGGGTCACGTTCGTCCGCAACGTGACCGACATCGACGACAAGGTGCTCGCGAACGCCACGGACACAGAGCCGTGGTGGGCGCTCGCGTACCGCATCGAGCAGGAGTTCACGGGTGCCTATGCAGGCGTCGGCATCCTTCCCCCGACGTACGAGCCGCGTGCGACCGCGTCGATCCCGCAGATGCAGGAACTCATCGGCACGCTCATCGAGCGCGGTCATGCGTACCCGGCGCCGGACGGATCCGGGGATGTGTACTTCGACGTGCGCTCCTGGAGCGAGTACGGCGCACTCACACACCAGTCCGTCGACGCCATGGAGGCGGCGGAGGATGCCGATCCCCGCGGCAAGCGGAACCCGCAGGACTTCGCGCTGTGGAAGGGCGCCAAGCCGGATGAGCCCGCCGATGCCACATGGTCGTCGCCCTGGGGCCAGGGTCGCCCGGGGTGGCACATCGAGTGCTCCGCGATGGCGAAGCGCTACCTCGGATCGGCGTTCGACATCCACGGCGGTGGCCTCGATCTGCGCTTCCCTCATCATGAGAACGAGCTCGCGCAGTCGGCCGCCGCGGGTGACGACTTCGCCAATCACTGGGTGCACAACGGTCTGGTGACGGTCGACGGCCAGAAGATGTCGAAGTCGCTGGGCAACTTCACCCTCGCCGCCGATGTGCTCTCCGCGCATGACGCCCTGGTCGTGCGCTACGCCCTGGCGGCGGCGCACTACCGCTCCAGCCTCGATCTCACCGAGTCGTCGTGGGACGAGGCGGGTGCGGCCCTCGGGCGCATCGCCACGTTCGTCGCGCGCGTGCGCCGTTCGCTCCCCGGCGCGCCGGAGGAGAGCCGGGAAGGCGTCGTGCCGGATGCGTTCGCCGATGCGATGGACGACGATCTCGGCGTGCCGCAGGCGCTCGCCGTCGTGCACGAGACGGTGCGGCGCGGCAACTCGGCGATCGACGCCGCCGATCACGACCTCGCGTGGACCGCGTTCACCGAGCTCGACGCGATGCTGCGCGTGCTCGGTTTCGACGAGCTCATGAGCAGCGGCGGAGACCTCGCCGAACACAGGACACTGGACGCTCTCGTCCAGACGATGATCGGCCAGCGTGCGCAGGCGCGCGCCGACAGAGATTGGGCGAGCGCCGATCGGATCCGCGATGCGATCGCGGCCGCAGGCATCGTCCTCGAAGACACCGCAGACGGAACTCATTGGAGTATTGATGGCTAAGCCACAGCGCCCCGGCGCAAGCAACGGCAAGAAGAAGGGCCCCAGCAAGGGCACGGGCGGACTCGGCCGCAAGGCTCTCGAAGGCCGCGGACCCACGCCCAAGGCGGAGGATCGCGCCTGGCACCCCGCCGGCAAGCGCAAGGCCGCGGCCGAGCGCTACGCCGCGTCGGGCGGAAAGGGCCGACCCGGCGGGGGACGCCCGGCATCCGGGAGCAACCCGAACCGCGCGCCCAAGGCCAAGGCGGGGGATGACACCGAGAACGTCACCGGTCGCAACTCGGTGCTCGAGGCGCTGCGTGCGAAGATCCCGGCAACGGCGTTCTACATCGCCCAGCGCGTCGAGATGGACGACCGCGTGAAGGAGATGCTCTCGATCGCCACGAACCGTGGCATCCCGGTGCTCGAGGTCACGCGCCCCGAACTCGACCGCATGGCCGGCTTCGACGGTGTGCACCAGGGCGTCGCGATCAAGGTGCCGCCCTACGAATACGCACACCCGCAGGATCTGCTCGAGAAGGTCATCGGCCGGGGCGATGTGCCGCTGTTCGTCGCGCTCGACGGCATCACCGATCCGCGCAACCTGGGAGCCATCATCCGCTCCACCGCCGCTTTCGGCGGACACGGCATCATCCTGCCGCAGCGTCGCTCGGCCGGTGTGAACTCCGCCGCCTGGAAGACGAGCGCCGGCGCCGTCGCGCGGACCCCCGTCGCGCTGGCGACCAACCTCACCACGCAGCTCAAGGACTTCAAGAAGCAGGGCGTGTTCGTGCTCGGCCTCGACGGCGACGGCGACGTCTCGCTGCCGGCGCTGCAGTTGGCCGACCGCCCCGTGGTGATCGTGGTCGGCTCGGAGGGCAAGGGGCTGTCGCGCCTCGTCGCCGAGACCTGCGATCAGATCGTCTCGATCCCGATCTCCGCGTCCACCGAGTCGCTGAACGCCGGCATCGCGACCTCGGTCGCGCTGTACCAGGTCGCGACCATGCGCGCCGCGAAGTGACGGAACCACTCTGACCGCAGTGAACTGACCGCAGCACCATCGTCCGAACAGGGAGAACCGCATGGCTCGCATCGTCGTCCTCGGAGGGACCGGCTACGCCGGTCGTCACATCGTCTCGGAAGGGGTGAGCCGCGGGCACGCGGTGATCGCCCTCTCCCGTTCGGAACCGAAGGATCCGGTCGCGGGCGCCGCGTACGTGCAGGGCTCCGCGCTCGACATCGACTCCCTGGCTCCGGCGCTCGAAGGGGCGGATGCCGTCGTATCGGCGCTCTCGCCCCGCGGTGACATGGAGAACAGCGTGCTGGACGCTCTTCGTGACCTCGCCGCGCGTCTGACCGGCACGGAGACCCGGCTCGGCGTGATCGGCGGAGCCGGTGGCAGTCTGGTCGCCCCGGGCGGTCCTCGCCTGTTCGACCAGGGGTTCCCCGAGGAGTACAAGCACGAGGCGCAGGTCGGGATCGATTCGCTCGCGCTCCTGGAGGAGTCCGAGGAGTCGCTCGACTGGTTCTTCGTGCACCCGGCCGAGGAGTTCGGCCCGTGGGCGGAAGGCGAGCGCACGGGGCATTACCGCGACGGCGGCGACGTGATCGTGCGCGACGCCGATGGCAAGTCGTTCATCTCCGGCGCCGACCTCGCGGTCGCGGTCGTGGATGAGATCGAGCAGGGCAACCACCACCGCGAGCGCTTCACCGTCGGTTACTGACGCCTCGCTGCTTCGGTCGGTCGACTGTACGGAATCGCGTCGACTGCACGGGATGCTGACGCACGTACGCCGTGCACTCGGCAGCATCCCGTGCACTCGGCGCGCTGCGCCAGGCTGACGGGATCGCGCGGGGTCAGACCAGGTCGCGCCAGTCGACGCCGTCATCGTCGTCGTCGTCCGTGATCATGGTCGCCCCGGTGATGACGGGCAGGCTCATGGTCTCAGTCGGCGGGCCCATGATGGTCGCCTCGTCGCGGCGATGCCGCAGAACCTCGTTGATGTAGCTCGTGAGCACCTCGGCCAGGGGCACGGAGCGTCCGTGCGCCTGGGAGAGGTACCAGCGGTGCTCGAGCACCTGGTGGAAGACCTCGGCCGGCTCGAGCTTGGCGCGCAGCTCGTAGGGAATCGCGCGCACGACGGGTTCGAAGACGCGCGTCAGCCATTCGTGCGCGTACATCTCCTCGTCGGCCCACTGCTTGGTGGAGCGGGCGCGGAACTCGTCGAGGTCGTTGAGCAGACGCCGGGCCTGATTCTCCTCGACATCGAGTCCCGTGAGCCGGATGAGTCGGCGCTGGTGGTGACCGGCGTCGACGACCTTCGGCTGGATCTCCACGACCGTGCCGTCGGAGGTCGTCGACATCGACATCTCGTCGATGTCGAAGCCCAGGGCGTTGAGGCGTTCCACGCGCTCCGTGATGCGCCACGTCTCCGCCGAGGAGAAGGATTCCTGGGCGGTGAGCTCGGCCCACAGCGAGCGGTACGACGACACGATGCCGTCGGCGATCGCGATCGCATCGACACCGTGCTCGAGGCGTCCTCCGGCGGCGAGATCCATGATCTCTCCCGCGATGTTCGTGCGCGCCAGGTCGAGGTCGTACGCACGCTGTCCGTCCGTCAGACCTTCCTCATGGAGTTCCCCGGTCTCGGCATCCACGAGGTACGCGGCGAACGCGCCGGCATCACGTCGGAACAGTGTGTTCGACAGCGAGACGTCACCCCAGTAGAAGCCGACGTTGTGCAGGCGCACGAGCAGGAGCGCGAGAGCATCCACCAGGCGGTTGGCGGTGTCGGGGCGCAGCACACGCGTGAACAACGCGCGGTAGGGCATGGAGAACCGCAGGTGTGAGGTGACGAGGGCGGCGGGGAGGGGTTCCCCCTCGGCGTCCGTCCGTCCGGCGATCACGGCGACCCTGTCGACGCAGGGGACGTCGAGCCGGGCGAGGTTGCCGAGCATGTCGTACTCGCGCTGCGCCATCTCGGCCGTCGTCTCTTTGATCGCGATCACGCGCCCCGACAGGTCGGCGAAGCGGACGAGGTGCCGGGAGAGGCCTTTAGGGAGCGACACGATGTACTCGGACGGCCACTTCGCGAGCGTCGTGGACCAGGGGAGGGACAGCAGCGCAGGGTCGACCTTGCTGGCGGTGATCCGCAGAGAATCCTGCATGGCGCTCCCGATGGCGTTGAGGGGTGAAAAGAGACGCGGCGCGGGTGACCGAAGTCAGCCCGCGCCGCGTCTGTGGATCCGATCAGGCGGAGACGACCGGCTTCTCGTTCAGGCGGTCGCCCGACTCGATGTCGAAGGCGTGCACGTGACCAGCCGTCGCGGCCAGCGTGACCGTCTCGCCGGCGTTCGGGTGGTTGCGACCGTCGACACGCGCGACGAGGTCGGTGCGCTTGCCGTTGATCTCGGTGTGGCCGTAGAGGTAGCCGTCGGCGCCGAGTTCCTCGACGAGGTCGACGACGACCGAGAGACCCTTGCCATCGGCGGGGCCGACGACGATGTCCTCCGGACGCACACCCACGGTGACCTGGCTGCCGTTCGCGCGGCCGACGGTGTCACGGTCGAGCGGCACGACCTCGGTGCCGAAGGTGACTCCACCGTCGGCGAGGTCTGCCGAGAACAGGTTCATGGCAGGCGAGCCGATGAAGCCGGCGACGAACACGTTGTTCGGCTTCTCGTACAGGTCGCGCGGCGAGCCGACCTGCTGGAGCAGGCCGTCCTTGAGCACGGCGATGCGGTCGCCCATGGTCAGAGCCTCGGTCTGGTCGTGCGTGACGTAGACCGTGGTGACGCCCAGGCGACGCTGCAGCGATGCGATCTGCGTACGCGTCTGGACGCGCAGCTTGGCGTCGAGGTTCGACAGCGGCTCGTCCATGAGGAAGACCTGGGGCTGACGCACGATCGCGCGACCCATCGCGACACGCTGACGCTGACCACCGGAGAGGGCCTTCGGCTTGCGGGTCAGGTAGGGCTCGAGGTCGAGGAGCTTCGCAGCCTCGAGAACGCGGCTGGCGCGCTCTTCCTTGCCGACGCCGGCGATCTTGAGCGCGAAGCCCATGTTCTCGGCGACCGTCATGTGCGGGTACAGCGCGTAGTTCTGGAAGACCATCGCGATGTCGCGATCCTTCGGGGGCACGTCGGTGACGTCGCGGTCTCCGATGAGGATGCGGCCGGCGTTGACCTCTTCGAGGCCGGCGAGCATACGCAGCGATGTGGACTTACCGCAACCGGAAGGACCGACGAGGACGAGGAACTCGCCGTCACCGACCTCGAGGTTCAGCTTGTCGACGGCCGGGCGGGTTCCGCCGGGGTACAGACGGGTGGCGTCATCGAAAGTGACAGATGCCATGGTGTTTCTCCTTCACCGGCAGGTACGTGCCGGACGATCCGTTGTGATGGAAGCGTCGGAATGACCCGCCGCCGACCCGACTCTGGGTCGGAATCAGTATGACATGAACAGTGGCACCTGGGTATTTCTCAGCCTCACTGGTTAACATCGAACTCGGCCGTCTTGCTACGGCGATCGTCGCAGAGCGATGATCGGGGCCAACCCGGACCCCCTCAGACTCAAGAGGAACGATGTCGAGCGACGAAACGCCGAACGTCCCCACGCCTCGCAATTCTCGCGAGGCCGTGCGGGAGAAAGCACAGCAGGTGCACGCGCAGCAGTCCCGTGCGCGCATCATGCGACGGATCATCATCGGCGCGATCGCCGTGGTCGCCGTGGGCGCGATCGGCACCGCCGTGACGCTCGCGGTGTCGGCACAGGTCTCCAAGCCGCAGCTGTCGCCCACGGGCATGGAGGGCGACGGCGTGATCGTCACCGACCTCTCCTCGACCGGTGCCACTGATGAGATCCTCGAGACGCCGACCCCCGATCCCACCGAAGCGGGAACGGAAGAGTCGCCCACGCCCGAGCCCACGACCTCGGAGCGCGTCGACATCCACATCTACGTCGACTACCTGTCGCCGGATGCCGGCGAGTTCGAGCGTGCGAACGCCCGGCAGCTCGCGAACTGGATCACCGAGGGCGCTGTCACCGTGAGCTACCACCCGGTCGCGCTGCTCACCGCGAGCTCCAACGGCACGAAGTACTCGCAGCGTGCGGCCGCCGCGGCGGCATGCGTCGCGACCCACTCGCCGGCGCAGTTCTACGCGTTCAACCACGACCTGCTCGACGACCAGCCGAAGGTCGGCACCGATGGCCTCTCGGATGTCGAGCTGGCTGATCTCGCCGGCGCGGTCGGCGTCGACAACTCCAAGGCCGTGCGCTCGTGCATCGAGGATGCGGACTTCGTGACCTGGGCCAAGGAAGCGACGACCCGCGCGCTCGAGGGCCCGCTGGCAGGCTCCGACGACCTGGTGCTCTCCTCGGCTCCGATGATCGTGGCGAACGGCGAGGCCTACGTCGGAGCGCTCGACGATCCGTCCGAATTCTCGCAGTTCGTGCTGACGGTGGCGAGCGACGCGTACTACAAGGAGACGGCGACACCGACTCCGGATCCGACGGCCACGCCGACCGAGACCCCGGCGAAGAAGTAGTCCGGACCACCCCTTCGCCATCGGTAAGCTGGTGGCACCCGCCGACTTGGCGCAATTGGTAGCGCACCGTACTTGTAATACGGGGGTTACGGGTTCGAGTCCCGTAGTCGGCTCGGAAAACGCCTAGTCAGGCCACAAAAAATCGCCCCGGTTCCTTCTTGGAATCGGGGCGATTCGTTGTTTATCCATGGTTTTCAGGTGAACAGCTTCGACAGAACAAGTCCGGCAGCCGGCCCTCGGTGCACCTCATCGGCGTAGTGCTTCAGCGTCGTGCGCTCCGACTCGTGCCCGAGCTGATCCTTCGCCGCCTCGACGCCGAGCTCGTCGCGCAGCACGGTCGCGACGGTCTTGCGGAAGCTCTTGGGCGTCGTGCCCTTCCAGTCGGTCTCGCGCAGCGCGTCGCGCCATGAGGTCCGGTAGTTGTTGGGGTGGCGGAACGTGCCGACGCTCGACGCGAAGACGAACGCTGAGTAGGAGGCGATGCGGCGGCGCAACAGCATGTCAACGACGTGGTCGGGCAGCTCGAGCTCGCGATAGCCGGCGTCCGTCTTCGTGAACTCCTGGACGAAGAACTTGCCGTCTCGGTCCTGCGCGATCGTCCGGCGGATCGTGGCGAGCTTCGCGTCGAGGTCGAGCTGATCCCATTGCAGGGCGAGCAGCTCTCCCGTGCGGACGCCGGTGCCGATGATCATGTCGGTGGTATCTAGCAGCTCGCTCGCGCGCGGGCGGCGACGTCGTCGGTCATCCGCGGTCCTCAACTCGGTGCCGGCATCCCACTCCTCGAAGCGAGTACGGATCGACCGCACGACATCGAGGTTCGGCGCGGCGCGCCTGGTCGCACGCTTCGCCTTCTCTGGTGCGGGGACGTCAGTCATCGGGTTCGGACGCACCGCTCCGTGTCGAGCAGCGAGCGTGAACATGCCGCGCAGCACCACATGCGCGGTCGTCGCCGTGCCCGGCCCGGACGATTTCGTCAGCGCAGTCACGAATCGATCGAGCCGGGGCACGCTGATCTCGCTCAGTCGCACAGCGCCGAGCCCGGTCGTGATGTGCTTCTCGATCGCGTTCTTATAGATTCGGATCGACCCCTCGGCGAGTCGTGCCTTCGAGTCGAGCCACATCGTCGCGAGCTCGCTCACAGTCGAGTCCGGTGCCAGCGCCTCGCTCGCAGGCGCGAGCCGCTTCTTCAGCGCCTTGATTAGCATCCGCTCAGCCTCCGGGCCGGTGCGCCCCTGGCGCTGCATCAACCGAGTGATTCCATCTGAGTCTCGGTAGTAGGCGACTGCGGTCGGCTTGCCCTTCACCGTGGTGCGGCGTACCCGTCCCCACGTCTCAAGCTCAAGCGGCGGCCGGGCCATCATCCGACCTCGACGCGGTGCGCGAACTGCGCGGCGCCCATCCGAGGGCGAACATACGTCGCCTGGTCGGTGCGGAGTAGGGTGCCTCGGTAGATGACGACGAGTTCGTCGGGAACGTTCAGGTCGATCGCCATAGACGTGACGTGTCCGTTCCGGTGTTGCTCGGCTGACGCGTACCCCTCCGGCGTGATGAGTGTGTGCGCCGCCCATACGTTCGCGGCCTGCTCCTGCCGCTTTCGGATGAGTCCGAAGTCGGTCGGGTGATGCCCGAGAACGTGATGCCCGATCTCATGACACATGACCCCGCGGAGAACTCGGCCGCGCATTCCGGGCGTGAGGTCGATGTGGTCGTCGTGGGGTGCGTATCCACTTCGGTGCGTGCCGCGGCGCTCGCGGACTGTCAGGCCGAGATCGTCGGCGAGCTTCCAGACATCCATGCGGAACCCCCTCGGTGGTGCATGTTCAGGCGTGGTCGTAGTCGGCGTCGTTGCCACTGGGGAATTCGTTGATCGAGTCGTTAGCGACCAGGTCGTAATCCTGTCGCGTGCCATCGACATTCGCGGTGCGCGCCGCTGAGGTCTCCTGAATGCGCTCTCTTACGTGGGGCGGAAGGTCGCTAACCGAAACGTCGTGCGGCCGGTCGATGCTGTAATACTTGTCGCCGTCGAGTTCCTCAACGTGGAGGTGGGATGCGATCGGCCGGATGAAGTCCATGCCATCGACCTGCGACGGTGCGACCGCCGGATGAACGTACCTAAGCGCGCCGTGCGCGAGGTGAGCAGGGTGCCCCGTCTCGCGCGTGATGCTCGCTAGCCATCCTGCATAGTCGTTCATGACTTCGAGCCGGTCGCGCAGCTCGTCCACTAGCTGAAGCGTGGAGATCTCGTCGAGGTCGGCAGCGTAGTGCAGGGTGAGGTCTTCCTCGAGGTCTTCCGCGCTCAGGTACTCGGCGGCGACGAGTGCAGCGAGCGGGCTCTTTCCGTACCTGCGAGCAAGCGCCACCACCTGCCTCGGTTTCGGGTCGATCTCACCGCTTCGCCAACGACCGATAGTCGAAGGGCTAACGCCGACTTTGAACGCGATCGTCTTGTCGTTGTCGGGGTGCGTCGTGACTTCTAGATACCGAGTCCATGCGTTCTTGTCCACATCGGGAGCTTAACTGAGATCGTGCACGCGTGCAATGTCTTTGCGAAGCTGATACGCGGAAAATCAGCAGTTCCGCAATCGCATGCATGCAACTCGCTTGCGGGGGCGCTTGCATTGGTCTAGCGTTGCGGCCATGCAAACACGTAGCGAAGCCGCAACTCGCCCGGTGCTGGTGCTCAACCGGCAGAAGCTTGACGAGCTTCGCCGGGCAAGCGGTATTCCGTCTGAGGCGGAGCTTGCTCGACGGCTTAACGTCGATGTTTCGACGTTGTATCGAGTGTCCGCGGGCAAGACCGTGCCGTCGAACGAGTTCATCGCAGGGCTGAAGGTGGCCTTCCCGATGTGCAGCCTCGACGACCTCCTCACCATCGGGCGTGCAGCATGACGTGCGGCAAGACATCGCCCGTGCATTCGGGTGCGCGCCGCGGCCCCGTGCTGACCACGAGAGATGCAGCGAGGTACAGCGGCCTCGCGTATCAAACCTTCCGGAATCTGCTCGCAGCAGGCGAGGGGCCGAAGCGCTTTAAGCAGGGGGCGCTGAACGTCTTCTACCCGGTAGACCTCGACGCCTGGCTCGCAACGCGCGTCACCGATCCCGAGGCGGCTGCATCATGATCTCCCGGTCTGGGGACCGGGTGCCCGCTGGGGTATCGGGCCAGACGGGTCGGGGCACCGTGGGGACGGTTGCCCCGACCGGTCGATTCACCCCGATCGTATGGGGCGCGGTCTCGGGCTACGTCGCAGGGGGGATCGCTCTCATCGTCTTCTCCGCGTTCCTCGCCCCTTGGGGGCTCCTGCTCCTCATCCCTGCCGTGGCGCTGTTCGGCGCCGCCGGTGTGCTGGCGATCCTCGCGGTCGGCATCAACGTCATTGAGGCGGACGAAGCATGAGCCCGCTCGAGGTGTTCCACTACGCCGGCACCGAGGTGCGCACGGTGCTCGTCGACGGTGACCCGTGGTTCGTCCTCGCCGACCTGACCCGTGTGCTCGGTCTCTCGCAGTTCCGCACTGACCGTCTCGACGGTGGGGTGATTCAGAGTCACCCCATCGAGGATCGGTCCGGCCGCTCGCAGCTCACGAACATCGTCAGCGAAGCGGGCATGTACGAAGTCGTGATCCGATCCGACAAGCCCGGCGCCATCGACTTCCGCCGGTGGATCACGTCGGACGTATTGCCGAGCATCCGCCGCACCGGCTCCTACGCCGTGCCCGAGACGCCGGAGCAGCTGATGGCCCGCGCGGTGCTCCAGGCGCAGGAGATTGTCGCACGCCGCGACGAACAGATCGCCGCGCTCACCCCGCGAGCTGAGGCATGGGACGAGATCGCTGACGCGGGCACGGACTACGCCGTGCGCGACGTCGCCCCGATGCTCAACCGTGTCGGGATCGAGATGGGGCCGCAGCGCCTGTTCGAGAAGCTCCACGAGCTCGGCTGGATCTACCGCGGCGAAAAGCGTCGGTGGACGCCATACGCCCGCGCCGTCGACGCCGGTCTTCTCACCGTCCGCGCGATGCCCCCGTACCTGGATCGCGAGACGGACGAGCTCAAGCCCGCAGCTCCGCAGATCCGCATCACCCCGCACGGGGTCGAGAAGCTCCGGATCCGGCTCGGCGCCGGCGTCCTCACGAACTGACCACACACACGAAAGCGGGGCGCCCGTTGCAACCGGACGCCCCACCGAAAACGAAAGGCAATGCAGATGCCTCAGACACAGGATACCGACCCGATCGCGGAAGCGGTGGATGACTTCTTCACCCCGCGCCCCGCGACCACACATCTGAGCGTGACCACGGAAACGACACAGATCATCCCCGCAGCGAGCACCATCTGGCCGCTCGCCCCGTGGCGGTGGGTGCTGATCTTCACCTCGATCGGCATCGCCATCCCGTGCGGCATCGCCGCCGCCGCACCCCCGAGCTTCAACGGCGCCGAGCTCGGGATCCTCATCTGCCTGGTGATCTTCGTAGCCGCGTTCACCCCTGGGAAGGACTGACCATGACTCACTTCATCGCCGCCGTGGCCGTGCCGCCGTCCGTATCGGTCGAGACGTCGACGCGACCTCGCGTCCTTCCGTTCTCCCTCGAGGCCATCATCGAGACCGAGCCGTCGGCTGAGCTCGGTGAGTTCCTGAGCCGGGCGCTCGCACGCTTCGACGAGAACCGTGAGGTCGAGCGGTGGACAGCGAAAGCCGACATCATCGCCGAGGGTCGACGCAGTATCGATTCGTACCGCGATAGCTACTACGACGAGGCGCTCTCTCTTGGCGAGGCCGGATACCGCGCCGCCCGACCCCACGCGCGCGAGGCCCACTTCCAGCACGTGTTCGTCGAGTTCCCGAAGCGCCTCGAGTGGAGCGACGAGGAGGTGTACGCCCACGAGATCGAAGAGTGGGACACCATCCGCGAGGACGGCGCCCGCTTCGATACCGACAACCCGGACGCTCGCTGGGACTGGTGGACGATCGGCGGCCGCTGGGAGGAGAACTTCCGCACCCACCAAGGCGAAACGATCGCCACCGCGTTGACGGCGCTTCGTGCCGCACTCTCGGACATCGAATCAGGCCAGAGTCGCCGCCCCGAACCGGTCGACGGCCGCCCGATCGAAGACCCCGATCGCCGCCTCGAGTGGTGGTTCCCGCGCGGCCTCGTCATCGAGTCCGGAGACACGTTCGAGTGGATCGCGCAGGGATCGGAGGGCTGGTTCGGGATGACCACCGACGACATGACCGAGGCGGACTGGATCCGCGCGCTCATCGCCGCCGCCGAATCGCTCGACGAGAACACCCGTCTCGTCTACATCGACTTCCACATCTAAGGACCAGCCATGACCCCGCAGATCATCGCCGACGCCGTGACCGCCGTGCGCGTCGCGTCGCAGGACAACGAGGTGGAGTGGCTCGACGCCCGCGCCGACGGAGTGACCGCATCGGAGGTGCCGAAGCTCTCGCCGACGACGTGGAGCAGCCTCCTGTCGGAGAAGCTGAACGGCTCGAAGTTCCGCGGCAACGCGCACACCGAGCGCGGCCACGACCGCGAGCCGGAGATCCTGTCCGATCTCGAGTGGGCGACCGAGTCGAAGATCTACCCCAACCGTCACGTCTGGGCTGCCGCCGCGAACCGCCGCCACCTCGCCACCCCCGACGGCTTCCAGATCCTCCCCAATGGGCGCATCCGCGGCGCGGAGGTCAAGAACCACAAGCACGGGTGGAAGCCGCCGAAGCGGGTGATCCCGAGAGATCACTACGACCAGATGCAGTTCGGCATGCACGTCACCGGCCTGGACGAGTGGCTCTACGGCTGGGAGATCATGGGCGCCGACGGCACCGCCCCGACCGCGGATCCGGAGTTCCGGATCGTGAAGCGCAACCAGGCCCGCATCGACGAACTCGTCGCCGCCGCAGACGCGTTCCTCGCATGGATCGACGCCGGCGCACCGGTCGAGGAGATCAGCCCCGAACTCGAAACCGCGAAGACGAAGATGATCGTCGCGAAGCGCGCCGCGATCGCCGCGACAGCAGCAGATGCCAAGGCCCGCGCGGAGTTCGAGAAGCTCCTGGCGGCTGAGTTCCCCGACGCGATGAAGACCGGATGGAAGCACGGCGACGACTCATCCGTGATCCTCGCCCGACCCGCCCGCAAGACCGTCATCGACGAGGCCGCATGGTCGACCGCCGAGCCCGACGGATTCACCGACTACGACACCGCGCGCACCGCGGTGAAGACGACCGAGGAACACGCCGTGAAGCTCTACCCGCAAGTCACCTACTCGAAGCCCGCGCTGCGGGTCGTTCCCCCGAAGGCGGTGTCCGCATGAGCACCGAGGTAACCGAAGAAGCGGTCCAGCAGACCCTGCAGGGCTACCTCACCATCGCGACGAAGACCGGGCAACTGCGCGGCGTGAACGTCGAGTTCACCGCCGACGGCATCACCTGGCACCCGGCGATCTTCAACCTTGCCGACGGCGAGCATCCGCTCGCGGCACGCGCACGCGTCTACCGCGACGGTTGGGTTGAGCCAACCGAACCGATCGAGTTGTGGGACGAGGTTGTGCCCGCCGACGAGGGTTGGCGTGCACTCTGGTTCGCGCGTCCGCACGTCCTGTTCGGCGCGCACGTCCAGCGCTCAGCACTGCGCAAGACGTTCGCCGACATCCTGGGCGACCGCCGCGAACCCGACGATCTCGACGCGCTCCCCGCACCATCCGCGCCTATCGCAGCGCCGGAGCAGACGGCCGCCGTCGACTGGTTTGCTCGCGTCGAGGCAGCGGAGACAATCGCCGATCTGAAAGCCGTGCGCGGCGCAGCCCGCGAAGCGACCTCCGTCACGCTTCCGCTGAAGAAGCGGATCGACGAGCGGCTGATCGAGCTCGGCGGCGACTCCTGGCAGGCACCGGAGCCGACCGCGCCGGCGCGTCGTGAACCGCAGGACTACCGGCCCGCGGAGAACCGCGCCGCACGCCGCAAGTCCGCACGCAAGAAGGGCGGACGCCGATGAACGGTTACGACAACGTCGACGAGCGGTTCCGCGATCAGCGTGATCGTGCTGAGGCGCTGGTGGAGCAGTCCGCCGAAGACCCACTCACGATCGCGCGCGTGCTGCACCACCTATCGATGCTCTCCCGCGAGATGAACAAGACGATCCTCGACCTCAGCGCCAAGGCCACCGACCTCGCCGTCGACTTCGAGTCGCGTCGCGTGAAGATCATCGACGAGCTGCAGGAGAAGGGCTTCGGCCTCTACCGGGCGCGCGACCGTGCGGACTACGAGGTTCGGGAAGATCGCCGCGCCGCCGAACAGGCGAAGAACGTCGTCGACTACGTCAAGCGCACCCAGGCCTCCGTGAACCGCCGCCACTTCGAACTGATGAACGTCGGCAAGCACGTCGACAACGAGACGAGGAACCGATGAGCACCACGATGATCGACGCGGCGGATCTCGCCGTGATCCACGAACTGAAGATGTCCACCGTCGACATGGGCTGGCTCGCGAGGGGTCTTCTCGCGGCGGCCGCGACCAACGAGGTCTACGGGGTGATCTGCCACGCGCACATCGCCGCCGACGGTCTCTCCGCGATCGCCGCTTCCACCGATCGCTACCGCGTACACCAGATGCACCTCGCGTTGCGCGCCCCCGTCGAACCGGTCGACGTCGTCCTCCCGCGTGAAGCACTGGTGTGGGCGTCGAAGAACGTGCGCACCTTCACCCCGAAGAAGGACTCGCTGATCGAACCGATCGCGACGCTCCTCCTCACGGTCGCCGCCGACGGCGACGGGTCTCGCGTCGGGTGGGTGTCGGTCATCTACCGCGAGTGGGACGACGAGACTGCGCCGTCGGCACGGTTCGACGCCCCGCTGATGGCGGACGAGTACCCGCCTGTCGGGCGCATCATCGAAGCCGCCCGCCTCGCTGAGTCGGCCGCACCGTCACCCGTGCAGCTCGACTTCATCGCCGACGCCCGCACCCTGCAGACCGCGCACACCGAGACCCCGACGATCACCTACACGACCGGATCCACCGGACGTCCCGGCCCCGCGATCCTCGACTTCTGGGAAGGCGGGATCCTCCGCGGGACCGCACTCATCCAGCCGAGCCGCACCGAGGACGACGAATGAGCGGCGTGCAGGCGTACCGTCGCCGCGCTGCCGAGACGGAGCGCACGGTCGACGCCGCGGTCGCCGCGGTGAAGGCGGAGCGCGCTGCGGAGTTCGAGCAGTCGAAGCGCGAGCACGCCGAACGGGAGGCCGCTCGCCGCGTCTACACCCGTGAGGACATCGTCGGCGCCGGCTTCGTTCACGACGGCCACTGGTGGCGGAAGGTCGTGCGCGTGAACAAGACGAGCGTCTCCGTCGAGACCGGCCACTCATGGGTCGATCGCATCCCGTTCTCGAAGGTCCACGGGATTCAACAGCCCCTCAAGGGCGCAGCTGAGGAGCAGAAGAAGTGAACGTTGGATACACGCCCCCGGCCGTCGATTGGAACGGCCTCACCGTGACGGATCTGTTCTGCGGTGCCGGCGGTTCATCGTCAGGTCTCCGCGAGGCGGGCTACCGCGTCGTTATCGCGGCGAACCACTGGGCGCTCGCGATCGAGTCTCACCAGATCAACCACCCGGAGACGGATCACTCGCAGGCGGACATCTCGCAGGTGAACCCGGCGTACTTCCCGAAGACGCACGTGCTCTGGGGGTCGCCGGAGTGCACGAATCACTCGATCGCGAAGGGTATCAAGCGGCAGCGCCAGGAGGACCTCGCGCTGTTCGAGCTCGACGGGACCGCGCCGCGGCCGGACGAGGCCGCGAACCGGTCCCGCGCGACGATGTGGGACATCCCACGCTTCGCCGAGCATCACCGTTACCAGGCGATCATCCTTGAGAACGTCGTCGACGCGTACCGGTGGGATCAGTTCGAGGCGTGGCAGCTCGCGATGCGCTCGCTCGACTACCGGATGCAGTTCGTCTGGTTGAACAGCATGCACGCGCAGATCGGCGGGCTCCCGGCTCCGCAGTCCCGCGATCGCATGTACATCGTGATGTGGCGCGAAGACCTCGCGAAGCGGAAGAAGGACGTCACCGGCCCGAACATCGGGAAGTGGACCCGCCCCATGGCGGTCTGCCCCGAGCACGGTGAGGTGCAGGCGGTGCAGGCGTTCAAGAAGGCCGAGCACTGGGGGCGCTACCGCGCACAGTACCTCTACCGGTGCCCGCAGTGCTTCCAGGTCATCGAGCCTGGATGGCTGGCAGCCGAGTCGATCATCGACTGGTCGCTGCCCGCGCTGCGCATCGGCGATCGCGCGAAGCCGCTCGCCGAGAAGACTCGCGAGCGGATCCGCCGCGGCATCGAACGACACTGGGCGCCGATTATCGCGAAGGCCGCGGGTAACACCTACGACGGCGTGACCACCGGGTCGAACTACCTGCGGGTGTCCGGACTCGACGCGCCGATGCCTGCACAGATGGGAACGGCCGAGCACGGCCTCGCGATCCCGCCGCTCGTGATGACGAACAACCACGCGAACCGCGCGCGGCGCGTCAACGAGGAGCTCCCGACCGTGACGACGGCGACGAACCACGCGCTCATCGTGAACCACGTCTCCGGCGCTGATGCGTCCCGGTCGCTTCCCGTCTCCCGCGAGCTTCCATCGATCGTCGCCGGCGGCACGCATGCGTCCCTGCTGATCCCGGTAGAGGGCCGGGAGGGCAAGAGCGCGGCATCCGTCGCCGACCCGATCCGCACACAGTCGACCCGCAACGAGACCGGCTTGCTGGTCCCGCTGCGGAACCACGGCGTCGCGAAGCCCGCGACGCATCCGATCGACACGGTCAGCGCGGAGGGCAACCACCACGCACTCGTCATGCGGAACAACGAGGGCGGAGCGGAGATGTCGACCTCGGTGACCGAGCCGATTCGAGCGCTCACCACGCACGGCCACCAGTCGCTCATTGAGCCGAGCGCGCCGATCAGTCTCGACATCGACGACGCCGGGTTCCGGATGCTCGAACCGCACGAGATCCAGGCGGGGATGGGCTTTGCCCGTGACTACCTGCTCCTCGGCTCGAAGCGCGACAAGGTCAAGCAGGCGGGTAACGCGGTCACGCCGCCTGCTGCGCGCGATCTCGGGCACGCCGTCGCCGAGTTCCTCCTGGCGGTGGCAGCATGAGCGCGCTCAAGTCGCCGGTGCAGTATTTCGGCGCGAAGCAGCAGATCGCGGAGCATCTCGTCGCGCTGATGCCCGAGCACATGGGGTACATCGAGCCGTATGCCGGTTCGCTCTCGGTCTTGCTGGCAAAGCCTGAATCGAAGATCGAGGTCGTCAACGATCTCGACCACCGGCTGATGACGTTCTGGCGGGTGCTTCGCGATCGTCCGGAGGAGCTGCTCCACGTCGCCGAGTTCACCCCTCACTCTCGGGAGGAGCTCGAGAGAGCGGCCGCTCTCGACGGCGATACGGATCTCGAGCTCGCTCGGCAGGTGTGGGTGTTGCTGACGCAGGGGCGAAGCCGGACGATGAAGCGCACCGGGTGGAGGTTCTACGCGGATCCTCAGGGAACCTCGGCGTCTTTCAGCACCTACATGCGCGCCTACCGGAGCCGGCTCCTGCCTGCCGCTGAGCGCGTGCAGAACGTCTCCCTCGAGTGCCGTCCCGCGCTCGAGGTGATCGAAAAGTACGGAGCCCATGCCGGCAACCTGCTCTACGTCGATCCGCCCTATGTGCACTCGACGCGACGTGGTGCCCGGTACACCCATGAGATGACCGAAGCTGACCACCGGGAGATGGCTGCCGCGCTTCGCGAGTGTGCGGCCGTGGTGATGCTATCCGGATACGAGTCGCCCCTTTACGAGGAGTTGTTCGGGGATTGGCACCAGGTCCAGATCAGCGCGCGATCGGACAACGCACTCGATCGCGACGTGATCGAAGTCGTGTGGTCGAACCGTCCGCTCGGTGACTTCCTCTGGCACGGGGACGTGATCGCATGACCAAGCCGACCGAAGAGACCCGCCGTGGCGTCTACGCCCGTGACGGATTCCGCTGCGTGATGTGTGGCGCGCTCGAGCTGACGTTCCAGCACCGCCGCGCGGTGGGCGCCGGCGGCTCGAAGAATATCCCGACGGCTGTCGACGGTCTCACCCTCTGCATGATCTGCAACGCCGCGTGTGAGGCGGAGTTGCAGATGAAGGCGCTCGCGAACGGGTGGAAGGTCCGCCGTTGGGTGTCCTGCCCTGAGCGGGTGCCGGTGTACTTCCCGCACGAGTTCGCCTGGTACCGCCTTGAGGGCACCCGCCGGGTCCGGATCTCCGCCGCTGTCGCGATGGAGATGGGCTGCTCGGTGTACGGCGACGAGTGGATGAAGTGGCGGATCCAGGTAATCGGAGGTGTCGCATGAATGTGAAGCGAGAGATCGACGCGGCGAACCGCCGCATCCAGGAGCAGATTGACGCGTCCACACGGGCAGCGCTGATCCGCATCGGCGTCGATGTCGAGGCGATGGATCGCGAGGAGGCGGAGCAGCGAGTCCGTCGGGCACGTGAGGCCTTCGCGGCCTTCGGCGAAGCGGTGGGCACAGCGATCAACGGGTTCATCGGATTGGCGACCGCGTTCGCCGACGGCGTGCAGCACGCGATGGAGCGGGAGATCGAGGAGTCGAAGCGATGAGCATGCCTGAGTTCGCGATGACGTATGTGGTCTGGCATCCGGAGTCGATGACGTTGAAGATCGGCCGCGCGTGGGCGTGGTCGCGGGTGCAGCGGTGGCTGGATCGCGGTTGGTATCCCATCGTGTGCCAGCGACGCACGGATGCGTCGTGGGAGCGGGAGGCGCTGCGTGTCCTGCGGCGCTGGTTCCCGGCCGCGTTCGAGTCCTGGGCGGATGCCGAGGACGTGCTCGGCCCGGGCGGGAAGGGCTTCACGGAGTGCTTCACCGTCCAGCCGGAGGATCTGAATTTCGCTCTCGACAGGTGCATCGAGGGCTTCGCGAGAGGGAACGATGTCAACCAAGCAACGAATGATCAGCCCCGCCGACCTCGAGACGCTGGCCGGAGTGCCGGACGCCTCGAAGCCATCGGCGATGTGGCTGTGGCTGAACCTCGACCCGCTCGGGCGGGGGCGGTTCGACACACGGGAGATCTCGTCGGCGATGTATCCGACGCTCGACCTGAGTTCGGACGAGGTGTTCGAGCACCTGGTGGTGCTGACGGAGTCGGGGTTCCTGACGACGTTCCTCGCCCCGGATCCGGAGACACGCGAGACCGTGGAGTGGCTGCTGCTTCTGCACCCGCTGAAGGTCGACCTGCGCGGCACGACGATCCGCACCCCCGAGCCTCCCGAGTCCAATCATGGACGCTCCATGGCTATGGGTGGGGGCGGGCGGCCGCGAGCGCGGGGGAGTGCGCGGGAGAGGGCGCGGGACGCGGTGCGGGCAGAGGGCGCCGCACGCAGCGCGGCGTGGGATGCGGTGGAGCGCGATCGCGAGGTCGCGCCGGAACGACCGGAACGCCCCGCGATGCTCGATGCCCCGCCGATGTTCTGCCCGGATCACATGCCACGCGGCGCCGGGAAGCAGAAGTGCGGCCCTTGCCGGGATGCCAGGAACTACCGCGACGAGTGGATGCAACGCCGGGTCTACGAGGACAAGCTCGCGAACTTCTACGAACTCGGCGGCGAGGAGGAGGTGTGGGGTGGTGATCCATTCTGACCCCGATTGGCGGCTCTCTGATGAGTGGTTCGCCGACTTCATAGTGGAGCTCGAAGCGTCGCCGCGGCGTCGCACTCGGGCGAAGCGGGAAGTGATGAAGGCTCTCCCGATCGTTGACGCTCTGGCGGTGGCGTTCGAGGAGAAGACGGAGCAGTTGCGGCGGTATCTCGCCGCTGAGCGCGAGCGGTGGCTCGCAGAGCAGGGGAAGACAGCATGACCGTTCAGACCTACACCGGCACACTCATGATCGTCGAGTGCCCGGGCTGCCACATGGACTTCGGTGTGACACCGCAGTTCGAAGCATCGCGTCGCAATGACCACGCGCTCTTCTACTGCCCTGCGGGCCACTCAATGAGCTTCGGCCAGAAGACCGAGGCCGAGAAGCTCCGCGCTCGTCTTCGCTCGGCCGAGGCGCAGCTGACGCACACGCAGGACCAGCTGCAGGCGACGGAGTATCAGCGCCGCGCGCAGAAGGGCCAGAACACGAAGCTCCGGAACCGCATCGCGGCCGGCGTGTGCCCGTGCTGCAACCGATCATTCCAAGACCTGCGCCGTCATATGGCTGGCCAGCACCCCGATTTCACGATGCACGAGAACTGACATGGGACCGTGGGACATCTTCGCCTGGGTCGGAGCGAGCCTGTCGAAGGGCATGCGTGTCGTCGCGCAGGGTCGGCTCCGCCAGCGCACCTACCAAGACCGTGAGGGGAACCAGCGCACGGCGATTGAGCTCGAGGTGGATGAGATCGGTCCGAGCCTCCGGTATGCGACGGCGCAGGTGACTCGTGCGGCGCGCACCGATGGTCAGGGTGGGTCGTCCGCGCCAGCGGCTCAGACGGAGCAGTGGGCGACGGAGTCGCCGGCAGATGGGGGATGGTCGGATGTCGACAGCACCCCGTTCTGAGCCCCGCCCGGATTGCGAGCATTGCAAGGGCACCGGTGGGATCCGCGTGTCGAAGGATCCCGACGAGGTCGCTGACTGCGTGTGCACCGATCCTCCTGAGCCGACGGCAGCCGAGCGTGCGGACGAGTTCGCGAAGAGTCTTGGTATCGAGTTGATGCCGTGGCAGCTCGACATCGCGTCACGGATGCTCGCCGGGGAGCGCTTCGTTCTCGTCGGCGGGCGACGTGGCGGCATGGGCACCGTGGAACGCGTCGTCGAGGGGGTGCGTCGTGTCTGATCGTGTCTGCATCCGGGGGTGTCTCCGTCGGGGCGTGCACTACGCGGCGTGCCCTCTGAGCGATGAGAACTATGCCGGCCCGGTGGTCTGCTGGGGGTGCGCGCCGAGGGAGTGCCGTGATGGGTCGCTGATCTGCGACAAGTGCTTCGGTCGGATGCGTGCGCTGCTCGCCGACGGCCCGGATCTCGTCGGGCGGATTCGTTCGCTCGCTGATCCGATGAAGGCGACACCGACGGACAAGGAGCCGGGCGGGGGGAGTGGTTCGGCGGAGGCGCCGGCGCCGGTGGCGGCGGACTACATCGACGCGTTGCAGATGCTGGATCAGATGTGGCGTTGGTGGCATGTGGATATCGCCGACTATTCGAACGATCTCGACACGATCACGTGGCTGTCAGGCATGGTGCTCGATCACTTCCCGGAGGTCGAGGGTGTGCGTGAGGCATGGTCGGTGGCGGATGCGATGGCGAAGTGGGGGCCGGAGCGGCGGACGAGGAACGAGCCCAGCTGGTTCGACCCGGATGCCCTGTTCGATCCGAAGCATGACGCCCCGAGGGATGTCCCGGAGTGGGATGACCCGATTGTCGGGTGGGCGGATGCTGCGAAACTCGCGGGCAGCGACTCGACGTTGCGTCGGTGGATCAAGAAGGGCGAGATCCAGGTTGCGGGAGTGTTCGTGATCGCTGGTGTGCAGGTGCGTCAGTTCCGGGCGAAGGATCTGATCGCGACGCGCGAACGTCTGGCAGAGAAGCGCAACGCGGTGCTGGTGCAGAATGCGCCCGCACAGGACGAAGGGGAGAGGTCATGACCGACAACGAGAAGCTGATCGAGGAAGCACGTTCATACCCCCCTGTCGCTCAGTGGGATGAACAGGGGGAAGCCGATGCGCTCATCCGTCGCCTGGCCGATGCCCTCGAAGCCACCGATGGAGAGTTCTCTGCATTCCAGCAGATCGCCGGAGTCATCTACCGAGATAAGGCGGCCGAGAAGGCTCTCACCCCTACCGACGACGAGCGGGAATTGCTCGACACCGCCAACACGTTCCGAGAGCAAATCGAGTCTGATCCCACGCCAGGAAGCCTGCTCGGCTTGTGGCTCCGAACCGCGACAGCACTCGATGCCCGCGTATCGCGTTCCGCAGTACCTGAGCCGAGCGCTGACGATGGACTCGCTGAGGAGATGCGGTGCCAGGGGTGCGGTGCTCGCAACCCGGTCTGGTGGGCAGCTAACGGCGCGTGGAACATCGCGGTCGGTGGGGATGCCTCTCGGGAGGCTGGCGGAATGCTCTGCCCGACGTGCTTCCACCGTCTCTGGTTGGCCGCTACGGGCGCGGAGCCACAGGGCGAACCGTACATCCCCGAGCCGATGATCCGCGCCGCTCTGCGTGCTGCATCCTCCGTCACCGGGCAGCGGATCGGGTGCAACCTCTGCGGTGAAGCACTGCCAGATGGTGAGCCCCATCTGTGTATATCCGTCACCGAGCAGGGAGAGAACCGATGAGCATGACACACACGAAGACCGCTGAGACAACGTTCGACATCGACTGCCTCGAAGGGATCTGTTCCCACGAGGGGAAGTGCCCGAGTCTCATGCTCGACATCTGCAAGGAGTGCTCTGACCGGAACTGGGATGAGCACGAGGGTGGCGTCGTCCTCTGGGTCGGACATCTCACTGATGGGGAAGACGCCTGCCTCGATGAGTTTGACCAGCCCGCCACCCCACCCGAGAACCGAGAGGAACAGAACCGCCATGAGTGAGCTTCGAATCATCCGGGACGAGTCACCGGCGCTTTCGGACGACGAACTGCACGCGCGCGGCAACGAGCTCGTCACCGAGGCTCGCACCGCCGCTATCGATGCTGTCCGGCAGTCGATGATCTCCGAGTTCCTCGCGCGCGGCCTCAGCTTACAGAAGAGCGATCTCCGCCGATGGCGGGAACGCGCGAAGACAGCGCGCGAGGCGTGGGCGAAGGTCGAAGCGCTGACTGACGAGCTGATTCGCGAGATCGAGAAGAACCAGGACGCGGCCCTCGTCGGCAAGCGGATGACCGTCGTACCGGACGGATCAGGCCGCCCCGGGCACTACATGACCGCGTGGGTCGATGACCCCGATCAGGAAGGGCAGGTAGATCGATGAGCGAGTACACACCGTCCACCGGAGAGGTTCGAAGGCGATACGCGTACGCGCGGTCGGCGGGCCACAAGAACCAGAGCGCGGTGGCCGAGTTCGACCGCTGGCTAGCTGCTCATGATGCCGAGGTGCTCCGGGAGGCGGCGACCGAAATGGACGCGACCACCGGGAGCTTCAACCCGGCGAACCCGAACGAACTGGCGTACATCAACTGCACTCGGATCGACGCGCAGGAGCTGCGGCATCGCGCGGACCGCATCGAGAGGAACGCGCAGTCACGGGTACCGGTGAAGCAGGAGAGGACGGAGCGGTGACCGATCAGATCTCGCGGGACTCGATCTCCACGATCCGCCGCTCCAGGTTCTCCACTGTGCCTGCGATCAAGCCGATCATGCCGAGGACATCAGTTCCACCGTTGGCGATCGCAGCTTTCATCCCTTCGAGCAGCGCGGCCGTCTGCACGAGTCCCTCAACCTTGAGGTTCCCGATCTGCCGGTCGAGGCCGGCCATGACTGTTTCGTACGCGTCCATGGTTCGCATGCTAGCCAATGGCTGGCGATGTCGGGAGAGAACTCGGCGAACGACTCGAGCACCAGCAGATGGTGATCCCTGGAGCAGAGTGACGACGGGTGTGAGCGTTTCGCTACCGTGTGACGACGGATAGGTGTTAAGCTGTGCTTGCACTTGAACTGTCCCCGAAGCCCTGCCGATCTGGCGGGGCTTTCGTGGTTCTTGGGCATCCGGCGTCCCCAACGTCGGGCTCTCGCCCCGCCACCACACGCTCACATCCCTCTGCAGAGCGACCGCCGCCGCCATGACCTCGCGCAGCCCGCATGAAGCCGGGAGCGCAGAGCGAGCCGCATAAGGGCTGGCCGCATGATGCGCACCTCGAGCGGTGATGGGCGGCGGGGCGCAGTCTTCCGGCATGCCTTCGCCGTGGCGCACATACCCCGCGCACGGGCTGAGCACGCCGGTCATCGTGACGATCGGAGGTCTGGCCGTGAGCACAGCAGCCAGGAAGGCACGTAAGCGTGCCGGCGTCCGTGTCGTGAAGCCCCGCAAGCAGCCGACTCGCCCTCATGGTGTCTCGAAGGGATTCGGGCTCGTGTCACGCCAGGAGCTGCACGCGGCCCTCGTCATTCGCGGTCTGCTGTGAGTAGCAAGAGCATACGTGACGGGAAGGGTCATCGCGCCTACCGTCGCCAGCAGGCCGCCTTGAAGCGCCGCACACGCGCGCATAACCTCCCCTGCGGTCACGGTTCCCCTTCGGGGTGGGGCTGTGGGGAGAGCATCGACACGACGTTGCCGGACACGCACCGCATGTCGTTCACCGCTGACCACGACGACGCGCTCGACAACGGCGGCGCCCTGGTCGGCCAGGTCCTGGTCCCGATGCACCGCTCGTGCAACAGCCGCAAGTCGAACCACGCAGCGACCGAGATATGGTCCGCGTCCTGACCAGAGGAGACACCATGGCCCGCGAGGTAGGCACGAGCACCACGACGACCGTCCGCCTCCTCGTGGCTGTCGGCTATTCGATGAAGCCGGTCGAGCTGGCGACTGTCGAGATCCCCCTCGTCGCGGTGGGCGACGGTCGGCTGCCCGATGGCTCGGCTGGTGTGCTCATCCGCATGGGTAAGCGGGGTCTTCGCCGGGAGCTGAGGCGCGCGCTCCGCAAGGCCGCACGCGCGCTCTGATCATCATGCAGGACATCGAACGTCATCCGCACACGTAGAGGCCCGCACAGGCAAGCCTCGCGCCATTCACCCCACGCCGGGTCGACTCATGGATCGTCAAAAAATCCCGAGTCGGCCCGGGGCTGCCAGCCTCCCGCGCGGTCTTGGCGGCTCTCTCCGCAGGTAAAAACGGCGCATGGGGGAATTCGGAGGAGGGGGAGTGCGATGGGACGCCCCAAAGCCCCCTGCGGCAGCGATGCAGCCTACCGACGACACCTCCGCGAGGGCGTCGAGGTCGACGAGGCGTGCCGCCGCGCTCACACCGAGGCCGGGCGGAAGTCGTCAGCTCGCACGAAGCCGCGCGCAGCCGCGCAGCCCGCGTTCACGCCGACTCCCGAAGCTCCGCAGGGTGACGATGCCGAGCACCCGGACGACATGAAGCTGATCGTCGACACGCTCCGCACCGTGTTCAAGACCGTCGCTGAGAAGGATCCGACCCGCATCGCTCCCATCGCTCGCGTCTTCCAGACCGCCGTCGAAGCGACTCGCGGCCCGGTGGAAGCGCCGAAGGAGCCGACTCTTGCCGACCAACTCGCTCAAGCCCGCGCAGCTAGGGCTGCAAGAGCCGCGAGTAAGAGCGCTCCCGCTCAGCCGGACTGACACGCTCGTCGACGATGTCCTCGACATCTGCGACCTCGCCTCGATCGAGTGTGACCCGTGGCAGGAGGGTGCGCTCGAAGCGATCGCCTCCGTCGACGACGACGGCCAGTGGGCGGCGACCGAGTTCGGGATCCTCGTCTCACGCCAGCAGGGCAAGGGAAACATCCTCCTCCCGTACGAGCTGGCTCACCTGTACCTGTGGCCCCGGGAGGATGGCGCGCCGAAGCTCATCGGCCACACCGCGCACGAGGGGCCGACCGCCCGCGAGGCGTTCCGCCGCGCACGCCGCATCATCCTCGCCTCCCCGACGCTCCGTGCCGAGCTTGTCGGCGGCGGCAAGCAGACTGCGCAGGGCATCACCGGAATCTCCACCGGCAACGGCAACATGGCGATCGAGCTGAAGAACGGCAACCGCCTCGTGTTCTTTACCCGCACCGGTGCCGCCGGTGTCGGCGTCTCTTTCGACGTGCTCATCATCGACGAGGCGCAGCACTCGCCCCTGACCATCCTCGAGGCGCTGCTGCCCGCCTCGGATGCGAGCCCGAACTTGCAGGTGCTGTTCACCGGCACCGTGCCGAAAGAGGATCAGGACGGCGAGTACTTCGAAGGCCTCCGCGATCGCGGACGCTCGGGCGGCATGGATCGCACCGGGTGGATCGAACACACCCCGGTCGGGTCCGATGATCCGGACACCGCGGCGCTGATCGATCTCGGCGACCCGCAGGTGTGGCGCGAGGGTAACCCTGGCCTCGGCATCCGGCTCGCGTGGAAGACCGTCGAGGACGCCTGGGATCGCATGGGGCAGACGAACCCGGATGCGTTCGCTCGTCAACGTCTCTCGATCTGGCCGGCACGCAAGGTGGCGGCTGCGACGAAGCTCTCCGAACTCGACCTCGAGGTGTGGAACCGCCACGCCGACGAAGGGGCCGCGGTCGTTGGCGATGGTGTCGTGCTCACGCTCGCGCTCGGCCGTGGCGGCGGCTACGGCACCATCGGCGCCGCGGTGCGCGTCGACTCCGAATCGATCGCGGTCGAGCACCTCCACACCGAAGGTGGCACTCGCTGGATCGCGCCGATGCTCAAAGAGCTGAAGGCGAAGCACGGCAACGCGCTGGTCGTTCTCGATGCGAAGAACGCGGCCGCCGTGCTCTCGTCTCTGGACCGCGCCGGGGTGAAGTACCTCGCGATGAACCTCGACGAGCTCGCCGCCGCTCACACGCTGTTCATCGAACACGTGAACGCAGGGCTCGTCCCACACCGTCCGCAGGACGAGGTGACGAAGTCGCTGCAGTTCGCGACGACGCGCAACATCGGCCGTGCCGGGGTCACCTGGGAACAGTCCGATCCGACGAAACCCGTATCGATGGTGCAGGCCATCACGTGGGCGCTGTGGGGTGTCCTCAAATCTGAGGCCTCGCCGAAGAAACGCACACCGCCGCCCCCGAAGGCCGCGGTGCTCACCCGCGACGCCGTCGCCGGGAACGACTTGGATCTCGCCACGGCGCGGTTCTGATGGAGGAGGTCCACATTGGCTGAGACCGGATACCAGGTGGAGTCGACTCTTCCGGGTTGGATGAACTGGGTCGCGGAGACGAACGAAGAGAACCCTGACCTGCAGTGGCCGAAATCGATCAACGTGTTCGACCGGATGCGTCGGGAAGATCCGCAGGTCAAGTCGGTGCTCCGCGCTGTCACTCTGCCGATCATGCGCACCGAGTGGGCGCTCGATGGCACCGGATGCCGCCCCGAGGTCGTCGCTCACATTGCTGCGGATCTCGGCCTGCCGATCAAGGGCCAGCCGCCCACGGCGCCGCTGCGCACGAAGGGCCGGTTCTCGTTCAAGGAGTTCCTCCGCCTCGCGCTGCTTTCGCTGGTCTACGGGCACTCGTACTTCGAGCAGGTCTATGACCAGTCCACCGGTGCCACGCACCTCGCGAAGCTCGCCTGGCGTCCGCCGCGCACAATCACGAACATCGAAGTCGCCCGCGACGGCGGCCTCGTCGCGATCGAGCAGGGCGGGCTCATGGGGAGCGGCAAAGTCCGCATCGAGGTCGACGATCTCGTCGCGTTCGTTCACGAGCGCGAGGGTGCGAACTGGCTCGGCGAGTCACTCCTCCGTTCGGCGTACAAGATGTGGATCCTCAAGGACCGCGTCCTCCGCATCCAGGCGCTGACCGCCGAGCGCAACGGACTCGGCATGCCGGTCTTCACCGTCGGTGAGCCCCCCGAGGGCGAGTTCGACGAGATGGTGGAATGGCTGGACGCGGAGATCAAGCGTGGCCTCGAGATCGTGAAACAGGCACGCGCCGGAGAAGCCGCCGGCGTCTCGCTCTCCAAGGGGTCCACCTTCCAGTTTGTCGGCGTCAGCGGCAAGCTGCCGGATACCGACAAGCCGATCCGGTACTACGACGAGCAGATCGCTCGCGCCGTCCTCGCCCACTTCCTGAACCTCGGAACCGAGACCGGCTCTTGGGCGCTCGGGTCGACGTTCGCGAACTTCTTCACCGACTCGCTCAACGCCGTCGCGCAGAACATGGCAGACGTCATCCAGCAGCACGTCATCGAAGACCTCGTCGACCTCAACTGGGGAACCGATGAGCCCGCTCCGCGTCTCGTGCCAGCGGCGATCGGTGAGCAGCAGCAGATCACCGCGGAGGCCATCAAGGTCCTCATCGAGAGCGGCGCGGTCACCGTCGACGACGGACTGCGCGCGTACGTGCGCGACAAGTTCGGACTCCCCGTCGAGGATCTGCTCCCCGCCATCGAGGACGACGAGGCATCCCGCGAACTGGCCCGATTCGTCGCAGAGGTCGTGCAGAAGATCTATCTCGGCACCGACAAACCCGTGCTGCGGCAGGACGAAGCACGCGACATCATCCGGCGCGCTGGCGCCGACATCACCGGCGACGGACCCGACGTGAGTCGGATGCCGTCGACACCAGCCGAGGAGGCAGCATGACCGAGCAGCGCACCGGCCGAAACCGGTACTGGGGCAAGCTCACCCCACCGAAGTCGAAGGCTGAGTTCTTCGACGCGATCACGGTGCCGGCGCCGTCTGGCGAAGGCAACGTCGCGACGATCCGCTTGTATGGTCCGATCGACAGCTACGGCGGATGGTGGGGCATCAGCGCGAGCGACGTCAGCGACGTACTCGACTCGCTCCCCGACTCAGTCACGCAGATCATCCTCCGCATCAACTCACCCGGTGGCGAGGTGTTCGAGGCGATGTCGATCCTGAACATGCTCCGCGCGCACAAGGCCTCGGTGCTCGGAGTCGTCGACGGTCTCGCCGCATCCGCCGGATCCGTCATCGCTGTCGGATGCGATGAGACGGTCATGTCGCCCGGGACGACGATGATGATCCACTCGCCATCGTCGATCGCGTGGGGCAACGCCGCCGAGATGCGGAAGACGGCCGAGATCCTCGACGGCATCGAAGAGTCGATCATCTCGATCTACCGCGATAAGGCCGGCGAGTCCGCATGGGGTGAGCTCCTCTCCGCTGAGACCTGGTACACCGCGCAGCAGGCGGTCGAGACCGGCCTCGCAGATCGTGTCGGCGTCGTGAAGGACGCCGGTGAAACGTCCACGGCGGGAGCCGAAGAGGAAGACCCCCTGATCGTCGTCGTGCCGCTCGACGGCGACGACGTCGAGGACATGTACCAGGCAGCTCGAGCACATCTCGGTCTGCGCCCGATCGGCGCTTCGGCGCCCCCAAGACTCCCGGTCTCAACCGAGCCGGGTGCCACGAATGAGAAGGAGGCGCTCACGATGAGCGACACCATCAAGGCTGGCCTTCGCGAGCGGCTCGGTATCACCGACGCCGAACTCTCCGACGAGCAGTATCTCGCTGCGGTCGACGAGGCGCTCACGGAGCAGGCCAACACCACGGCGGCACCCGCTGCCACCATCCCCGCCGGAACGCAGCTCGTCGAGAACAACGTGCTCTCGCAGATGCAGGCCGATGCTGCCGCAGGCCGTGAGGCCCGCGATCAGCAGATCAGCGATCGCCGCGACGGAATCATCGCGAACGCGATGAAGACCGGTCGCATCAGCTCGGCGTCCGCGCCGGACTTCCGAACGATGCTCGACGTCGACGAGACGGCCGCCGCCAAGGTGATCGGCTCGCTCGCACCGAACGCCATCCACGTCGAGGAGGTCGGCCACTCCGACACCCTCACCAGCGCTGACGACTCGCTTTACGGGTCGATCTTCCCGACCGCGAAGGAGGCCTGAGATGGCCGTCAAGAGCTACCTGCCCCTGTTCCGTCCCGGTGACACGGTCACCTTCGGCGTCACGACCGCGGTCACCGCAGGTCAGGCCGTCGAGGTCAGCGCCACCGCCGACATGTCGGTCGCCCCCGCGGCCGCCGCGTCCGCAAAGTACGTCGGCGTCGCCGGCCACGACGCGGCCGTCGGCGACAAGCTGACCGTCGAGGTCGGCAAGCCCATTCACGAGCTGAAGGCCGTCGGTGCGATCACCCGCGGCCAGAAGCTCGAGGCAGCCGCAGCAGGAGGCGTGCGCACGCTCGCCTCCGGTGCAGCGATCTTCCTCGCCCTCTCGTCCGCCGTCGATGGTGCGCTCGTGCGCGCCGTCCAGCTCTAAGAAAGGAGAGCACGATGCAGACCTATCCGCTCACCCCGAGCCAGCTCGCCAACGTCTCGGCTGCCGACCTCGTCGCGTTCCTCAAGAACCCGACGCTTGTCGCCCGTCGCTTCGCGGAGATTCTGCAGGCACAGCAGTTCCTTGGACTGTTCCTGCTGCAGAAGCGCTTCACCATCACGGGCGGCGCCATCGGCGTCCCCATCAACGAGGTCATCCGCGCGGTGCGTGGTGCCGAGATCATCGCGCCGGGTAGTGAGTACAAGCTCACGCCGATGTCGGCCGAGGAGTACGAGTTCTACTCCACGATGAAGGAGGGCCTCGCAACTGAGGTCACCGACGAGCAGGTCGGTCGCCTCCTGCGTTCGCCGATCGACGACGCGTTCACTTTCCTGCAGACCGAGCTCGTGTTCTCGGCGAACGATGCCGCCCTCGGCGCCATCGCCTCGTCGGTCACGAACACGGTCGCTGCTGGTGCCACGTGGACCACGGCCAAGCAGGTCTACAAGGACGCGCTCCGTGTGAAGGCTCTCGTCCGCAAGCAGAAGCTCGGGTACGCGATCGACACGGTCGTGCTCCCCGGCGAGCTGTATGCCGAGGTGATTCCCGAACTGCTCGACATCCTGCCCAAGGACAGCGGGCAGGCGCTGACGGACGAGTTCCCGACGATCGCCGGACTCACCTGGCTGCCGGACGACGGAGACGACATCCCGGACCCGCTGTTCCTGGACCGCCGCCGCCTGGGCGGCATCGCTCGCGAGCAGATCCCGACGCCCGAGATGGTCCACATCGGTGGCGACACCGGCGTGGAGATCGCCGCGATCCGCGAGCCCATGGCGGAGAAGACCCGCCTGCAGGCCCGCAACGTGCACGTGCCGATCGTGACCGACCCGCTGGCCGCGTACTACGTGACCGGAACGGAGGCGTGAGATGAGCACCCAGCACATCGCAACCGCCGGCTTCGTGAAGGTTTCCATCGGTTCGCCGTCCGGAAACCGCGTCGCCCAGCTGATCCAGCGGGGCGGCGTCATTCCCGGCGGCGTCGACGAGGAGCAGCTCGATCGCCTCGTCGGTCGTGGCCTCGTCGAGGCCATCGACGTCGAAGAGGTCGAGGAGGAAGAGGAACTCGACGAGGGCGTCTACAAGGGCGTCAGCGTGAAGGACCTCAAGGCGGATCTTGCGGGACGCAACGAAGGCCGCGAGGGTGACGCCGTCATCACACCGGTCGAGCCGGGCCACCGCCCGCAGATCATCGCCGCACTCCTCGCGGACGACAGCAAGTAAGAGACAGGGGGCGATGATCATGACGATCACACACGATGAGATCGGTACTGACGAGGACCTCGCACGCGAGGTGCTCGTCATCGCTCGCGACATCGCCCCCTGCATCTTCGCCTTCGCGGCGGAGAGCGATGACCGAGAGAACGCGCTCGCGATCCTTCGCCGCGTCTACAAGCACATCTTTGGACGCGGCGAAACGTACGTGAAGTCGCAACGTGTCGGGTCGGCCGGCGTTGACTATCGCGACATCGCGTCAGCATTCGACGGGCAACCGAGACGCGCACTCCGCGCCTTGTGCGCGGGTCCGCAGACATCCGGGCACTCCGCCGGTAGCTTCCCCGCCGAGCGGCCGATCGCGCGGCTGTGGCCTGAGAGGTACTGATGCAGTACCTCGACTCATTCACTCGTCAGCGCGCCGAGCGCATCGTTGACCCGTACAATCCGGACGCCGAAGTCGACGACTGGAACGATCCCGACGAGGAACCGCTCGAGGGGTACTTCGAGCTGCAGTCCTCGACCGAGCAAGTCGACGCTGGCCGCGAGCAAGCGATCACGACCCGAACGTTGGTGCTCGCCGACCCGGATGCCGACGTGCGCCGCGGCGACCGCATCAAGCAGGGCGAGAAGGTCTGGACAGTGCAGGGCTTCCCGGACGCGCCACGAAACCCCTTCACCAACTGGCGGCCTGGGCTGTGGGTGCGTCTCATCGAGGGAGTGGGCTGATGGCGAAGAACACCCGCTTCGAGGAGAACCCCCGGTTCTTCGAGACGGTGCTGCGCAAGCCGGGTGTCGAGCGCCTCGTAGACGACATCGGTGACGCCACGCTCACGAACGCGCAGGCCGCCGCGCCCGTCGACACGCAGGCCTACCGCAATGGTCTGCACGTCGAGCACCACGAAAGCCGCTTCCGTCGCACGACCCGCGTGGTCGGGTCCGACGAGAAGACGATGCTGGTCGAGTCCCGGACAGGCAACCTCGCCCGCGCCTTGAAGGGTGCGAAGCGATGAGGGTGCGGCCGCCGAACTACGTCGCCTGGCTGATCGACTACGTCCGCACCGAAGTGCGCGCGGAGTACACCGACGCCGAGGTCGGCAACAAGGAACCGGACGATCTCACGATCCACCGGAAGACCCCGCTGATCATCATCCGCGACGACCCAGGTAGCCGCCGCGACTGGACGACATTCGACCGGTCGGTGGGCGTCACCGTCCTGTGGGGGTCGAAGCAGAACGACAAGCCCGCGATGGATCTCGCGCTGTTCGTCGCCTCGATCGTCTTCGACACGGATCTGCCGCTCGTCGAGGGCTCGCCGATCGCGTCCGTCGAGATGGGCGGATGCAACGGCCCCTACGCCGTGGCTGACCGGCTCGACGTGGCCCGCATGTACCTGACCGCGCAATACGTGGTCGCCGGCTCTTTCTGAGCCACCTGATCCACCAACCGCTTCCGGCACCAGTCGGGGGCTCTCTCACGAACAAGGAGAAGCAGATGACTGCTGATGAGCAGGGAAATGACCTCGGAGCGGTCGGTGTACCGATCACGGGGATGGCTGCGTTCGCGCAGCTGGACGCAGAGAACGTTCTGACGAAGACCGAGCTGTGCGCGAAGCCGCTCGTGCTTCCGCCGGCGTACCGCAAGCTCGGCCTGTACAAGGTCGACGGCGGTCCGGCACCCGGGCGTGAGACCGAGGATCCGATCCTGTTCTTCCAGGTCGGGTACTCGCTCGCTGGCGACGGCACTCGCAGCGTGGTGATCACGCTTGCCGAGCAGAACGCCAACGTGCAGCACCTCATCGAGGGTGCCGAGCCGGACGAGAACGGTGTCATCGAGGTGTCGGCCTCGCTGCCCGACAACCGCTTCATCCTGGTCGTGGTCACGAAGTACCGCGGCGGACTGGAGAAGCGGCAGATCGGCGTGGCGTCCGTCACCGCCGTGGAGCTCGACCAGCAGGAGCGCGGCTCCGTCGAGGGCGCAGCGGTCACGTTCACGTGGGCCGAGCACGACCTGTTCAACGGTGCCCCGTTCTGGCAGTACGGTCCCGCGGTACCCGGCACGCCGCCGGCACCGACCGGTGCCACCGCGGGCACGCCTGGCGCGTTCACGCCTTCCGGCGCGACGGTCCCGGCGAACATCACCGCGCTGCGCGCGCTCGGCGACCTCGGTCAGACGACCGCGTGGACGACCGGGCAGTACATCGTGATCGGCACCGGCCAGGTCTCCTGGGACGGCACCGACTGGAAGACCGGCGCGGCCGCCTGAGCCACGCCCTGAACGACTGGCCGGGGTGCTATCGGGTCATCCCGGCCAGTCCACCACCCGAACCCGACAACCCCGAGAAATGGAGCCATCATGGCCGCCCGCACTACCACCAAGACCGCACCCGAGCCGGTGCCCGAGTATGACTTCGACTCGTGGAACGACGACGCCGAGGCGAAGGCGATCGAATCGCTCAAGCCCGACGTGCGTTACATCATCGTCGAGAAGCGATTCATCGGCCGGTTCGTCGACGGCACGATCGTCGAGATCCCGCTGAGCCTGTCGGTAGATGACATCGACGAACTCGAGGCCGTGTCCGGCAACCCCATCGACCAGCTGAAGCACCTGCTGACGAAGCTCGGCGGCGAGAAGGTCGCCAAGGACTTCACGAGCCACGACCTCGCCGAGACGATGTTCCTCGCGACGAAGTACTTCACCATCCTCCAGCGCATCGCCGGAGCGTCCATCCCGGAATGATCGCCGTCGCCCAGATCATCCGGGACAACCGCCGCGTCATCGCCCGCACACTGCGGGAGGAGGCCGGTGTTGGCCTATCAGATCTGGGCGACGGCTTGTCATGGGGTGAGGCGAAGATCCTCATCGAGGAGTACGCCTCCGACCCCGCAACGCATTACGGGGCCGAGCTCGCCGGGTGGTCATACCCGGCATCCACTCGTGAGCTGATCACTCTCGTCGCCACCATCCGGGACGAGAAGGCCGTGAAGAAGCTCATGCCGTGGGCTCTGCAGACGAAGACCGGCCCGAAGGCCACGCCCGACGAGGTCGCGACGGCTGAAGCTGAGCTGGAAGCGGACATCGTCTTCTCCAGCTGATGAGGGGGTGCGCAGATGTCCGATGAGGTCGGCTCCGGTCACGTATCGATCTTCCCGGTGATGACCGGCTTCAAGGGCAAGGTTGCGCGCGAGACCGAGCAGGCTGGCGCGGCCGGTGCGAAGACCTTCAACAAGGGCTTCAAGGGTGCAGGTAGCCTCACCGGTCGCTCCCTCGGACGTGAGATGCAGCAGTCGCTGAACTCGTCGACCGCCGGTCTCGGCGCCGATGCGATGAGGTCCCTGAACCGTGAGGTCGCGTCCGCGTCCGCTGTGCTCTCCCGTGCCCGTCTGAAGCAGCAGGACGAGGCGGGCAAGGTTCGCGTCGCCGAGTCGAAGCTGCAGGAGGCGATCGCCAAGTCGGGCGCGGAGTCCTCCCAGGCGGTGGCGGCTGAGGAGCGTCTCGCCGCCGCTCGTCGTCGCAGCGCGGCGGCTTCCGCGTCGGTAACGGCTGCATCTGCACGTCTGACCGCCGCGCAGACCGCAGTCGTCACGGCGACGGCCTCGCTCGCTGCCGCGTCTGCTCGCGCCCACACCGGTTTGCGTGGCGTGGCCGGTGCGCTCCGAGATGGCTGGACGAACGCCGCCGCGGCCCGGTCTGCCTTCACGGGCGTGATCGGGTCGCTCGCGGGGATCGTGCGTGCCGCGTCGGATATCACCGGTGTCACGCGCATCGCGCGGCTGATGGCCTCGCAGGTGTCGCGTGCGTTCACGTCGATGGCGACGATGGTCGGTGGCGGCCTTGCGAAGGCGTGGGCTGCGTCGAAGTCGTGGCTCGGGTCGGTCGGAAAGACCGTGCGTGGTGCGTTCGCGCCGTTCACCCAGTACGCGGCCGCGCTGGGGGCGCGCCTTGCGTCTCCGTTCGTGCGGCTCGGTTCGAAGGTCTCATCGTGGATGAGTCCTGTCACCTCGCAGGTCGGTGCGCTGTTCGCCAAGCTCGGTGCTGCCGCTGGCCCCGCCGCGTCCCGGCTGGTGTCTTCCTTCGGGCGCGGTGTCTCTTCCATCGGGGGAGTGGCGCAGCGTGCCCTGTCCTCGGTCGTCTCGGCCGCAAGCAACGCCGGAGCCGCCGCAGGGCGTGCGCTCGGCGCGGGGATCCAGAACGCTGCGACCGGTGCCGTCGGCATCGCTGCAGCGGGAATCGGTATCGCCCTTGGGAAGGGCTTCGGTCGTCTGACCGCGATCGACACCGCGCAGGCGAAGCTTCGCGGTTTCGGCAAGGACGCCGGCGAGATCAAGGCGATCATGGCCGACGCGTCCGCGTCGGTCAAGGGAACAGCCTTCGGTCTCGGTGAAGCGGCGACCGTCGCTGGTGCGGCCGTCGCTGCGGGCATCAAGCCGGGCGAGCAGCTGCAGAGCCACCTCAAGAGCATCGCGAACAACGCCTCCGCGGCGGGGCTCACGATGCAGGAGATGGGCTCCATCTTCAACAAGGCGGCGACCCAGGCCAACGGCGTCCAGAACGACGTCATCGGTCAGCTCGCCGACAAGGGCATCCCGATCTATCAGGAGCTCGGCAAGCAGCTCGGCGTCACTGCCGGCGACGTCTTCGACATGGCGTCGAAGGGCAAGATCGACTTCGCGACGTTCTCGAAGGCCGCGACCGCGGCCGCAGGCACTGTCGCGGACGAGATGGGGAAGACCGTCCCCGGGGCGACGAAGAACTTCTTCGCCGCCATGGGGCGCATCGGCGCGAACGCGCTCGGTGGGCTCGAAGAGGGATCGTTCTACTCCAAGCTCGGGCCGCTGATCAACTCCGTGTCGAAGGCTCTGGGCCCGCTCGAGGAGCGGGCGAAGGGCGTCGGCGCGGCGTGGAACTCCTGGGTCGGTCCGATCATGGACCGCCTCACCGGGTTCTTCACCTCTGTGGGTGACGGCAGTAGCGACCTCATCGGCAAGCTCAAGGAGTTCGCGCCGATCCTTGCCCCGCTCGCGGGCGCGTTCGCGGCTCTCGGTGCGGGTGGACTCGGCGGGCTACTCGCTCGCCTCGGTCCGCTCGCGTCGCTGCTGCCCGGTCTGAGCGGCGCGCTCGGTCTCCTTGGTGGTCCGCTCGGTATCGCTGCGGCCGCGTTCGGGGCGTTCGCGCTGTCGGGCGGGGACGTCAGCGGTCTCGTCTCCGGCATCACAGGCATCATCGATCAAGTTGTGGCCGCGCTCCCGCAGCTTGTCGACGCTGTCGTCGGTGCTATCCCGGGCATCGTTGACGGGTTGCTCGGCGCGATCCCGCAGCTACTCGAAGCTGCGACCAGTATCGTCTTCGCTTTGGTACGGGGCATCGTAACCGCGATCCCCGTGCTCGTCGAGGGTGCTCTCGCGCTCGTCGACGGGCTCGTCAGCGCTCTGATCACGAACCTGCCCGCGATCATTGACGGGGCGATCCAGCTGGTGACCGCTCTCGTTGAGGGTTTGATCACCGCGCTGCCGCTGCTCGTCGACGGTGCTTTGCAACTGGTGTCGGGTCTGCTTGAGGCGATCGTTGCGGCACTGCCGACGATCATCCATGGTGGCGTGCAGTTGCTCATGTCCCTCGTGGACGGGCTGATCCAGGCACTGCCTCAGCTGCTTACCGCAGCACTCGAACTCGTGATGGGCTTGCTCACCGCGATCCTCGAGAACCTGCCGATGATCATTGACGCGGGCATTCAACTGCTCCTGTCGCTGGTCACCGGGCTGATCGACGCGCTCCCGCAACTCGTCGAGGCCGCGATCACTCTCGTGCTTCAACTCGTCACCGGGCTGCTGGACGCGCTGCCGCAGCTGATCGAGGCGGGCATTCAGCTCGTCGTCGCTCTGATCACGGGGCTGATCGAGGCGATCCCGCAGATCATCGACATGCTCCCACAGATCATCTCGGCAATCTGGGATGGGCTCGTGGCGGTCGACTGGCTCGACCTCGGGGCACAGATCATCAAGGGCATCATCGACGGCCTGTTCAGCATGGTCGGCTCTCTCGGCGACGCGGTCGGCGACATCGTCGGCACGATCACCGATTTCTTCCCTCACTCGCCGGCGAAGCGCGGTCCCCTTTCGGGTGCCGGGTGGAAGCGGTTGAAGGACTCCGGTAAGGCCACGTTGGAGCAGTTCAACGCGGGTGCGAAGTCGGAGTCGGGGGAGTTCGGAGCATCACTCGTCGACATGGCGAAGGACGCGTCCGTGCGGGCACAGGCGGCGATGCAGAGTGCGTCGATGACGATCTCTGCTTCGGCCGGCCAGAGCACTGGCACGGGTGGAGATGCGGCTCCCGCTGAGATCCCGCGTTCGGTGTCGCAGGTGAATCACTTCGACAAGACGGATCCGCGCGAAGGCGCGGAGCTCGCGAGTCAGCAGCTCACTGCGATGTTGAGGGGGGCGTGATGCTTCGAATCCATGTCGACGGCGTCAAGATTCTCGGGCATCCCGAGGAGAACGAGCGTCGCCCTCAGGGGCTGTTCGTGGCGCGGGACGGCTTCGAGGGGTGGGATGACGGGACGGACGCGCGTCGCGAGTCGATCGCGCGTCCGTCCGATCATGGCGATTTCGATCTGCCGGTGTATCAGTCGGCGCGGGTGTTCTCGATCGATGGACATGCTCTCGCACGCTCGGAGACTGACCTTGCCCAGCTGCGTAGCCAGGTGACGGGCGTCGGCGCTGCAGGCGGGCGTTTCCGGGTGAGCGTCGATCATCAAGGCGAGACGTTGTGGGCGTGGGCGCGGCGAGGGGGGAAGCCGACGTTTCGCGATGCTGGCGTCCGGTCAGGTCTCCTGCGCGCACGGTTCCTGATGCAGTTCGTGTCGGCCGATCCACGCAAGTACGGAGACGTGACCGACTTCCCTGCAGGACAGGCAGCTGTCCACCGGGGCAACTTCCCGGCCACACCGCGCCTGATGATCGGCGCCGGCACCGGCGCATACACGGTCACGGGACCGGGCGGTCGAACGATCGTGGTCGCGACGGCACCCGCCGCGGCGCACTACATCGACTTCGTGGCCGGGGGACTGTTCACCGCAGCCGGCGTGCGACAGGTCGGCGCGATCACAACGTACCGACCCTGGGGCATACCTGCAGGGCTGCCGGGCGTCGCAGCGACGATCAACGGAGCACGAACCCTCAGCCAACGAGTGACCGACACCTACATCTAGGAGGTTCGCGTGGCGAAGCTCCAGGCGTATGTCTGCAACGCTCTGACCGGGCAGCGTCTCGACACCATTCCGATGTCGGAATACACGTATGAGCGGCTGCTCTCGGCCGGTGATGCTGGATCCTCGATCACGATTCCGCTCGACAGTTCCTTCGGCCCCGCGGCATTGCGCAGCCTGATCGAACCATGGGCGCGAATGATCGCCGTCGAACGCGACGAGGTGCTCGAGTACATGGGGTACTCGATGGGCCACTCGAAGTATCAGCGGGGGCAGTCCAAGCTCCCGCTGAAGCTCGTCGATCTCTGGTCTCTTCTGGGGCGGCGCGGCGGGTGGAACCATGACGCCCCGAATCTGGAGAAATGGAAGGTCACGTACAACGCGACGATCCCGGCATTGGCAGAGTCGGTGCTGCGGCGAGGGCGCACTGGCCCTGCGTTGCCTTCGATGGCGTTCCCGTTGACGCTCCCCGGCGGGTACAGCGGTCCCGTCGTGACCCGCACCTACTACGGGTATCACCAGGAGATGGTGGGCGACGTTCTGAACGACCTCCTCGCTGAGGGTCTCGACATCTACTTCCGACCCCGATGGGCTGGCAACGGTGACGCCGACTGGCTGTTTGAGTCGGACGTGGACTGGTCGACCGGAGTGACGCGCGAGTTCGATGTCACCGCCCCTCTCTCGCCGATCACGGGGTTCACCGAGCAGGTCGATCCCACTCGCGTCACGAACAACGCACGGTACACCGGTGAGGGTTCCGAAGTGGACATGCTGGTGCGTTCCGAGAGGAACACGACATCCCCATACCCACTTCTCGACCGTACGACGAACGTGAAGCAGGTCGACCGGGTCGCGCAGTTGTCCGCGATGGCCGCACAGGATCTGGTCACGTTCGGCACCCCGACCGTGCAGTGGGAGTTCCAGGTCACCGCTGACACACCGATCGATATCGGTGACATGGCCCGGCTGCACTTCGACGGTGATCCGCTCATCCCCGACGGGTGGTATCGCCGCCGCGTCGTGAAGGTGTCCGGCGACCAATCCGAGGTGAAGACGATCAGCGTTCAGCCAACCGGGGGTGAGTGATGGGCGTCAACCACCTGGGAGATGCGGGGCTAAAGCAGGAGATTCAGCGGCTGTGGACTGAAGTCCACCGTGTCGGCAGGGCTACGCTGCAGCACGGCTCCATCGGCAACGCCGGCATCCGCTTCTACGACGCGGGCTCGGCAACTTTCGAGGGCGGCGGCGGCGTCTTCATCCTCGACGGCGGCAGCCTGACGGGAGCCGGGGGCGGCGTCCTCGATTGGACGGGCACCGTGTATCTGCGCGGCCCGACCGGCGTTCAGGGCAATTTCTCTACCTCCGGGTCCACCCGCCTCGCCGGCCCTGTGACCCTGGACAACAACCTCACACTGGGCACCGGGCGCATCGTCGTCGGGCCGCTGCTGATCGACAAGAATGGCAGCTACGGCGGTCGCGTCGTTTCCACGAGTACTCTGCTTCTCGACGCGTCGTCGGCGGTCATCCTTGGGGCTCCCGCGACTGTGCAGGGCGGTCTCACAGCGGTCGGCCTCATCACCGGAACCGCGTTGCAGTCCTTGAGCAATATCACTGCGCTGGGCAACATCACTGCTGTCGGCGACATCGGCGGCGGATCGAAGTCGTTCTGGATCGATCACCCCACCAAGCCGGGGAAGCAGCTGCGCCACGGATCCCTGGAGGGGCCGGAGCACGGCGTCTTCTACCGCGGTGTCGTCGAGTTTGACGCGGATGGTGAGGCCGTGTTTGACCTTCCCGAGTACTTCACCGCTCTCGTGCTCGTTGACGACGAGCCGACGGTCCAGGTGACCCCGATCGGGCGGCCGTTCATGGTCGGCGCTGAACGCGTCGCCGGAGGTGCTGTCACGGTCTACGGGGCCGCAGGGCGAGAAGCACACATCACGGTGACCGCCGCACGCGAGCACTTCGACGTAGAGCCCGACAAGACCGAACTCGAACCGATCGCGTCCGACTGGACTCCGCCGGTCGAAGACGATGACGAGGAGGAGTGATGGGTGGCACTGCAGGCGTGATCGTCAACCTTGGTGGTGGGCGGGGGCTTCTCCGTGAGGCGCCGGCGAAGTCTCTGGCGCGCATCGACCGAGCCCTGGGGCATCGGATGCAGATCACGGAGGCGCTCCGTTCGTGGTCTCAGCAGAACGAGCATTACCAGACGTTCCTGAGGTACGGGAGACCGATCGCCAAGTCTCCGGACGGGCCGCCGAAAGGTGACGGCCCGAGCATCCATCAGCTCGGGTACGCGATCGACTCCGATGAGGCGCAGGAGCATCAAGCACTCATGGAAGACCACGGGTGGCGGCGCACCGTCTACCGGTGGGTGGACGGCGTCTGGACCCTCATCGAAGGCTGGCACTTCGAGTACGACGAAGCGCGCGACAACCACCGCCACGAGGTCGTCACGCTCGTGCAGACCGCATCGGGTGCATGGCACTTGCCGAACCCGAACCCGCCGGCACTACCTGAACCTGAGATCGGAGATATCGAAATGCGCATGATCTGGAACGGGGATGACCCGAATGAGGAGACGAAGCGCGCACTGGTGGGAGAACTCACCTTCCAGCGCCTCTCGCCCCGTGCATCGACGCGTGAGCGGAAGCTGTTCGGGAAGCCGGTCGACGTGAACAACGCCGAGTACGACGGGTTCCTCGGGACCGTGAACGCCCGCCGCGCGAGCGCAGGGTTGAAGCCCCTCCCGAACCCGCGCACGAGCTGATGATCGCCTTCCTGAAAGTCTGGCGCGGCGTCGCGGAGCCGAAGGTCGTCACGTTGATCTCCTTCTTCGTGTACGTCGGCGCCGCGGCCGGATCGATATGGACGTTCACCGAACCGTCGCTGACGCTCCTCGGCGAGCTCGGCCCGATCATCACCCGCGTCCTCGCGGTGCTGATCTTCCTCGGCGCGCTCATGGCCTCGGCCGCGGCGCTCCCGGGGTACTGGGCGCTCGAGCGGGTTGGCGTCGCGTTCATGATCCTCGGCCTCGCCGGCTACTTCGGCGTCGTCATCTACATGCACGCCACCTCCGAGGGCTCGCGCGCGCAGCAGCTCACCGGCCTGTTCGTCGGTATCGGTCTGCTCGCCGCGCAACTCGCACGCATCTGGAGCAAGGACTGGGCACCGAGTAAGGCACGCATCACATGAACCCCGCCGAGTGGGGAACCCCCGCAACTGTCATCGCTGTCCTCACTCTCCTCGGCCTCGGAAACCTCGCCCCGAAAGCAGCCGGACTCATCTGGCGCGGCATCACCGGAGGCGCGAAGCGCGCCCGAGACGAGAACGACCGCCTCCGCGTGGAGAACGACATCGAGTCCACGCATCGCCGCCTGCTCCAGGAGGCGCTCTCCGCGACCCGCATCGTCGCACTCAACCACGGCGTCCGCGTCGAAGACCTTCCCGAAGTTCCCGGGCGCCCCGCCCGGCCCCACCGTTAGGACACCGCACATGAACATCGAACTCCCAGCAGTCCCCGCAGGCATCGTCGTCCTGCTCGGATTCTTCGCCCCGTACGCGATCGCTGCACTAAACGGGGCGCTGGCATTCGTGAAGAAGACGTGGCAGAAGAAGGCGGTGACCGTGATCGTCGCCGTGCTGCTCGCCGTGATCGTGATCGTGTTCTACCAGAACATCACCGGCGAACCTGTCGGCAACCTGTGGGTGTTCGCGTTGCTCTCTCTCGGCATCGTGAGCCTCTCCTACGCGCTCGTGACCAAGCAGACGGCAGCGGCGGTCGAACGCAACATTGAGGCGGGCGTCACGCTGCGTCGCGACCTCAAGGGCGACTGATGGTCACGTACGCGTACACCGGCAAGCTCTCCGACATCGGGCTCGGGAACCTCGGCGGCTGGCTGCCCGAGATGACTGTCCGACCGAAGGTCTCAGCATTCGGACCGGACGGTTTGATCTCCGATGTGCGCGTGCCGGTGACGCTGACGGCAGGCGCCTTCTCAATGAACCTCGTCCCCTCCGGCGAGCTCACCCCGGCCACGGGCGGATCGCCTGGCATCGACTACGTGATCGAGGTCGGGCGCTTCGAGTTGGCCGACGATCTCACGAAGATCTGGCACGGCACCGAAGCATGGGAGTTCACGGCCGTCGTCGGCGGCGGCAACATCGGCGAGATGAATGGTGGATCCCTGCTCGCCGTCTGGATCGGCCCGCCGTGGCCTGCGGACACACCCGCAGGTCTCTATATCGACATGACGCCCCCGAACGCGTGGGGAGTGAGGAGCTAGACCATGGCGCTTCCATCGGGAGTACCGCAGCTCGGTTCATTCAAGGGTGCGAAGGGTGACAAGGGTCTCACCGGGACGTTGGCGTTCGTCACCGCTGAGACCATCCCCGCCGATCAGCCAGCAGAAGCACAGATGATCGGAACGGAATCGAACCGCGGTGTACACCTGAAGGTGTCCCGGGGGCTCCCTGGTCTGAATGCCGTGCCGACAGACGACGCGATCGCCACCTACATCCCGGCGAGCGACACCGCTACGGGCCGTGCTGTGCGCGACGCGACCGGTGTGCTGTCGGCCGCACCATACATCGTCGGCGACGGCATCGCAGACGACTCCGATGGGCTGATCGCTGCCGCTAGCGCGGCGAACGCAGCGGGCCTCCCTCTCTACATCCCGCCGGTCGACGTGCGAATCACGAAGACAGTCACGCTCTACGGCTCCGTGCGCTCCGAGGCGCGTTTCCTCGCTGCCGGAACCTCGAACGCTCGCATCGTGCTCGGGCGCGACGGGAGCCCGACCGCGATCACCCCGTCCGCAGTCACCGGGCTGACGAAGGGGTCGACGCAGACGACCGGTATCGGCGGATCTGGGACGCTCATCATCGTTTCCTCCGAGGAACTGATCGGCCGCTACATGTCCGGACCCGCTGCCGCGTACACGAAGCAAGAGGCGGTGCGCGTGGGCGTCGACGGTAGCGCATTCCCGCCGATCGACAACACCTACGACCTCACGAAGGTCACGACCCTCGACCTCCACGCCCCCGAAACACCGACACAGGTGACCGGTATCGAAGTCATCGTAGACGGAGCCGCCGCCGGCGCGAACGACAACTTCGTCACGATCGCCCGCTCGAACGTCGAGGTGCGAGGGCTCCGAGTCATCAATACGACCGGGCAAGCGCTGACCAGTGCGGTGCGTATCCAGGATGCCGTGAGCGTCGCGCTCATCGCGCCGAAAATTCACGGCTTCGACCTGAACGGGGCCGGATACGGCATCGCCAAGTACCGGTCGTCTGATATCCGCATCGAGGATGCAGAAATCACTCAGTGCCGCCATGCGGTGACAGGACGATACGAGAACAGGGTTCGCCTTGTCCGCGGCTTCTATGGCGGCGGCGTGGACACGCACTGGGGCACGGGGCTGGTCGCCGAAGCGATCACGTCGATCGTTCCCGGCAGCGGCACACATTTCGCTGTCGCTGGCGGTTCCGTCGCTGTGATCGGTGGCGACTTCTTCGGAGGACGCAACCTCGTCGGCATCCGTGCGGACACTCCTGAGCTCGCCGGCATCATCGAAGTCCGAGGCGCGAAGTGGACGTGCGATGCGTCGACCGGAACCGCGCCGACGCCATGGGTTGTGGGGTACTCAACCATCAACGACGGTGGGCACGGGTACGACTTCGGTCATATCCTCGCAGCCCCGTCCGTGCTCATCCACGACGTCGTGCTCACGCTCCCCACACCACGGGTTGCGTCGGCCGTCACCATTGGTGCGCAGTCGTTCCAGCGGAACCATCTTCCCGCGGTGGAGATTGACAACTTCCAGGTTGTGAACCCGGGAGCACGGGTGGTCGCTGCGGCACTCGTCAAGTCCGCGACGACTCTGCCCGACACGGGAAGTGCGACCGCAGTCACCGTGCGACGGATGACGTTCCCGGCCGCGAACGACGCCGGGATCTCCATAACCAACGAGGGTGACACCCCGGGTGGAGCGATGTTCAAGGTGTTGGTCGAAGACTCCATGAACGTTGCCATCAAGGTTCCCGAGCCATCGACATCGAACCTGGTGATCCGTCGCTCGCGTGTGATCCAGTTGATGCGTGTCGCGGCCTCCGCCCAGACCTTTGTCGGTGACTGGTCGATCGAGGACTGCGACCTCGCCGCCCCGGCACTCAGCGGATACTGGCTTGCGGATTTCCTCCGATGCCGATGGAGTGGGGCCGTGACAAACACGCAGGCGCCGGTCAACAGCCGATGCAAGTCCTACATCACCAACAGGGCGGTCATCGGCGCGACCGGCGTACCCACCGTGGCGGACCCCTACCGGAACCCCGCTTATTACGCCTGACGGCAGAGGAGAGAGTATGCCAGAGGAACGATATATTTCAGAGGATGCGCCGATCAGTGCCGCACTCACCATGAAGCTCCAGCAGCTGTACGCCGAGATGGCGGAGGCTCCTATCGAGCAATGGCAAGACGTGAAGGACCGAGTTATCTGGAGCTTCTTCCAAGAAGTCATCGTGGCGGTGCATCAGCTTGAGACGGGCGAGCCGCCGCGCTACGACTCGGAGATTGACAAGAACGACATTCGCATCCGCTGACTCGCGTGAATGCCCCCTCATCCCTCAGGATGAGGGGGCATTTCGCGTTTCCCGCCAACGATGAAGATCCCACGCTGCACGGGGGCGCTAGTACCTTCGCGCACGGCCTACCGACGGAGCCGCCCTGGTAAGTGTGCAATACTGCACGGGTGGGGGCTACCGACTGGCGTCAGTACGTTGACGAAGACACGCTCCCCGACGGCATGGCGGAATTCTTCGACGAGCTTCACAGTTCGGGTTGGTATGTCCGCTCCCGTTGGGGAGACGCATCGGTGCGCATTTGGCCCGACGACGGTCGGCGTTATCAGGTGACCATCGATCTCCGTCACCCCATCAATGAGCCCCGTCGCGAGGTTATCCTTGCGCGGATTGAAGAACACCAGCAAGCGGTCGAAGCAAGAGGAGGAAGATGATGATCAACGGCATTCACATCACGGCAACGTTCAACGAGCCCAAGCCATTCACCGACGAATGGCTCGAAGCCGTCTACACCTCCGTGCAGAACAACATGGCTGTCGTCAGTGCAGACATGCTCGTGAACGAGGACGAGTCCTCGGTCGCGTTCCACCTGGGTATCGACTGCACGCTCGCGTCGTCCGACACATTCGTCGAGGACGTCGCGGAAGATGCGCTGAAGAAGGCCTTTGACGACGCAGATAACGGGCGCGTGCCGCTCACTGTCGTGTCGGGTCCAGTCGAGGTCTTTGCTTAGTCCGCGACGGACGCACAAAAAGCCCCCACTCTCCTTCGGGAGGGTGGGGGCCTTTTGCAAGGTTCGTCGGCATGGCCATCGAGAGGATAGTGCGAGTCAGTGACAACGAGAGAGGAATGCCTGATCGAACTTGCTGACTACCTCCTAGAGGTGATGGGGGACCACTCCGAATCAGCGGAGACCCGGGTGGTTGGCCAGCGAACAGAGCCCTCAGATGTTGCATGGCGCAGGTCGGGTGATGTCGCAGCGCGCATCCTTGAGAACCTTGCCTATCGAGATGCTCTGCCAAAGGGTGGAGATTCGTCGGATCGATAGCGCATGTGGCGGGGGATAGGAGTGAACGGCTCGCGGGGTCCCTCGAACGAATTCGAGATCGGATCGGAGTAGTCCGACACGCCATTGGCCCAGTCCGCCACGTCCTCGGCAATGTAGACCACGGTCTGCGGGGTCGGCTTCAAGAACCTAGGCCCGCGACCCTTGAACCGAAGGTCCTGGACTCGCCATCGCGGGAGATCGGGCACCAAGCCGACAAGATCACCCTCTGTGATGTAGGTTCTCTGCCGCAGGATGGTCAGATTGGCATCCTGATAGCAGTAGGTGCGCGTTGCGCTCGGAGGTGTACGCAGGTGTCCTCCAGGCCCGCTTGTCCACTCCCACCACACAGTGCTTTCAAGCCAGCGCCGGAAGCTGAGCTCGTCGTAGATCACCTCGCCATCGCTTAGCCTCCGGATTGGCGGGACGTTCAGAGACGGATGGAACCTCGACTCTCGACGTAAGCGGTTGAGGCGAGAGGCGGTCAGGCCTGGAGCGATTGAAGCGGCCTCCGGCAGACCGATCCATTCAGTGGTCATGACAACACATCCTGGCATCTGATCCATGGTTTAGTCGTGGTTTTGAATGCGTACATAGATGTACTTGGATGCACTGATCCCGCGAGATGATGGGGACGGTGCAAGGAAGTACGTCTATGAACATCGCATACTTCAAACGGGGGTTACGGGTTCGAGTCCCGTAGTCGGCTCTGTGATCCCTCGACCCGCGAGAGCCTTTCGGGGTCGGTCACCCTCCTGAGGGGTTCTCCAGCGGCTTTCCGTCGTCGTCGGTCGTCTCCGCGTCGAGGATCTCATCGGTATCGGGGTGAGTATCCTCCGGGGCCCCTCCGGATGCGGTGTCCGCTTCTTCATCGGCCCCGGGGGTGCCCTGGGTGTTCTTCGGATCGCTCATCGTGTCTCCTCTGTCTTCGCGGTTCATCGGTTCCGAGCACCCTACGCGCGCCCCCGACGCGATCGAGAGGGGGTTGACGGCGTCGGGTTCCGCGCGACGGCTAAGCTCGGCGACATGCGCCTGTGGAACCGATTCACGTTCTGGACGTACGTCGCGTTCGGGTCGTTGGCGGCGTTCGCGGCGCTCGGCGGCGTCGGGATGCTGTTCTTCGCACCTGGCACGGGCGTCGTGCTGCTCGTGGTCTCGGCTGTACTCGGGATGCTCTCGCTCTCGGTCAAGCGCAGCTACGACGCCGTCACTCGTCCCGAGGACTGAACGCCGTCGACATACGCCGTCACAGGGGAATGCGAGGGTCTTCTCGCCCGTTGTCACGATCATGACTCGTATCGGAACCAGTGATCTTGACGTCTTCCCGCTCGCTCTCGGCGGCAACGTGTTCGGCTGGACCGCCGACCGCGACGCTTCGTTCGCGGTGCTCGACGCCTTCGTGGCAGGCGGGGGCGATTTCATCGACACCGCCGATTCGTACAGCGCCTGGGTGCCGGGCAACGAGGGCGGCGAGAGCGAGACGATCGTCGGTCAGTGGCTCGCGTCGCGCAATCCGCAGGACGTCGTCGTCGCGACCAAGGTGAGTCAGCACCCGGAGTTCCGCGGGCTGTCTGCCGAGAACGTGCGCCGGGCCGCAGAGGCGTCGCTCGCCCGTCTCGGTGTCGACACGATCGACCTCTACTACGCGCACTTCGACGACGAGACGGTTCCCCTCGAAGACACCGTCGGCGCGTTCGGACAGCTCGTCACCGACGGTCTCGTGCGCAACATCGCGGTGTCGAACTACTCCGCCGAGCGCATCCGCGAATGGATCGCGATCTCCGACCGCCTCGGCGTCTCGCGCCCGGTCGCCGTGCAGCCGCATTACAACCTCGTCCACCGCAACGACGTCGAGGAGACGATCGTCCCTGTGGCTCATGAGTTCGAGCTCGGCCTGGTGCCGTACTACTCCCTGGCGAGCGGATTCCTGACCGGCAAGTACCGGTCGACGGACGTGGCTGGACAGTCCTCGCCGCGCGCCCAGGGCGCCGCCAAGTACGCCACGGATGCGGGGCTCCGCATCATCGATGCCCTGGAGGAGATCGGTGAGGCGTACGGTGCGTCGATCGCCGCGACGTCGCTGGCGTGGCTCCGCGCCCAGCCGGCCGTCGTCGCGCCGATCGCGAGTGCCCGCACGGTGGGACAGGTCCCCGACCTGCTCGCCGGTGCGCGCCTGGAGCTCACCGCCGACGAGGTCCGGTTGCTCAACCGCGTTTCGGAGTGGACTCCGGCGCGCTCCTGACCCTGACGACGAGCCCCGCACCCGGTCGACGCGTCCCTGACCGGCGCTAGGACTCCGTGGGAAGGGGTGTGTCGTCGACCAGGCCGAGCCGGTGGGCCAGGATCACGGCGTGGATGCGGTCGCGGGCTCCCAGCTTCGACAGCACTCGGCCGACGTGGGTCTTCACGGTCGATTCGCTGACGAAGAGGGTGCTCGCGATCTCGGCGTTCGTGAGTCCGCGACCGATCGCGAGGAACACGTCGCGCTCGCGGTCGGTCAGCTCGTCGGCGACGTTCGTCTCGGAGGGGGTGCTCGTGCCCGCGCTCGGCAGCACGGGCGTGACGTGCTCGAGCAGCATGCGGGTGACACGAGGCGACAGGGCGGCGTCGCCACGATGCACCGAGCGCAGCGCCGCCAGCATCTCGTGACGCTGCACATCCTTCAGGAGGAAGCCGCTGGCGCCAGCGCGGATCGCTCCGAACGCGTATTCGTCGAGATCGAACGTCGTGAGCACGAGCACGCGGGTCTGCGGGTGCGAGCGCACGATCGACTCCGTCGCGGCGATGCCGTCGAGGCCCGGCATCCGGATGTCCATCAGCACGAGATCCGGATGCAGCGCCGCGGCCTGCACGATCGCCTCCCGTCCGTCGCCGGCTTCACCCACGACCTCGATGTCGTCCTCGGCTTCCAGGACCATCCGGAACCCCAGACGGATGAGCTGCTGGTCGTCGACCAGGAGCACCCGGATCCGTTCCGTCATGAGTTCTTCTCCCTCTCGTCGTTGTCGGTGGGAAGTTCGGCGCGCAGCATCCATCGTCCGCCACCCCGCGGGCCGTACTCGATCGTGCCTCGCACATGTGCGATGCGCTCCGACAACCCGCGCAGTCCGAACCCGGGGCTGTCGGACGCCTGCGCGGCACCGTCGTTGACGATGTCGACGACGACCGCTGCTGCCCGGTGCTCGATGCGCACACCGATGGCGTTCGCCGTGGGGGAGTGGCGCATCGCGTTCGTCACCCCTTCCTGCACGATCCGCGACACGGCGTGCGAGAGCGCGGGCGAGAGGTCGGAGGCCCCGCTGACCGCGAGCGACACGGGGAAGCCCGCGCGCTGCGCCGTCGTGACGGTATCGTGCGGCGTCGGCGCGGCGATCGGGGCGAGTGGCAGCGTCGCGTCATCGGCGCGCAGCACCCCGAGCATCGACCGCATCTCGGTGAGCGCGGTGCGGGCGGTCTCGGCCGATGCGGCCGCGGCGGTGCGGGCCTGATCCCGGTCGGGCGTGGCCGCTGCGCCCTCGGACAGCGCGACGATCACGGTGAGGGAGTGCGAGACGATGTCGTGCATCTCGCGAGCGATACGTGCACGTTCGGCGGCCGCGGCGAGCTGCGCCTGCTGATCACGCTCGACCAGAAGCTGTCGTGAGCGGTCGATGACGGCCGCCAGGTACCTCTTGCGGCCGCCGACGTTGACGCCGATCAGCGTGCCGATGAGGCCCAGCACGAGCGAGCTGACGACGGAGTTGGCCGCGATCTGCAGGCTGATGACGTCGGTGAGGGTGAGGATTCCCGCGAAGGCGGTCAGAGCGGCCAGAGCGATGGCGAAGCATTTCCACGCGAGGGCGGTGGAACGGTACACCGCGAGGGCGTAGCAGGTGGCGAGGACGAGTGGGGTTCCGACCGGCATGTCGATCAGGAGGAACGAGGCCTCGACCGTGAACGCCGCCACGAAGGGGACGAACGGGACGCGGCGGCGCCAGAACAGCGTCACGCACGCGCCGACGACGGCGATGGGCAGCAGCACGGCCATGGTCACCGTGATCGGAGTGGGGAGATCGGGGTTGATCCGCATCGCGGGAGTGAGCGACAGGAGCAGGCACACCAGCGCGATCAGAACGTCTGCGACGCGCGGATGCCGTGCCCAGAATCGACGGAAGACCCCGGGGGGACGCGGAAGCCGCAGCTCCTCGTCCTCGCGGATCGAGATGCTGCGGCTTCGCGTTCTGCTCACCCGGCTGACTTTACGCGTCGCGCGTGCGCAGCACGGCCCACGCGGCGAGCAGGGCGCCCAGCGCCCAGCATCCGAGCGTGAGGTAGCCGGTGGGTCCGTCGATGATCGCACCGTCGCTGGGCAGGATGATGCTCTGCGCGGCGGAGGCCGGCAGGTAGGCGGCCGCGTCGGTGACCCATTTCCAGCTCTCGCCCGCGAAGGAGAAGAAGTTGGTCATGATGGGCAGCACGAAGAGCAGGCCGACGGTCGCGGCGATCGCACCAGCGCCCGAGCGCAGGATGAAACCGAAGGCGACGCCGATGATGGCGAAGACGGCCATCGTGAACGACGCCACGATGATCGGCAGGAACGAGGCTGAGGCATCCGACCAGTCGATGCTCTGATCGCGCGCGGCGACCACCAGCGACACCGCGAATGCGGCACCGAAGAAGATCACGAGCGACGACACGAACATGAACACGGCGAGCACGAGGGCCTTGGCCGCGAGCACCGAGCCGCGAACCGGGTCGGCTGCGAGCGTCGAACGGATCATGCCGGTCGAGTACTCGCCGGTGACGGCGATCGCGCCGAGGATGCCCGCAAGAAGCATCGTGAACTGGATCGGGGAGACGACGGCCTGGATCGGCTCGAAGCCGGGCATGTCGACGGCCTGAGCGATCAGCACAGCGATGCCGACCGTGAGAAGGGCGGTGATACCGATCGACCACCAGGTGGAACGAACGGTGGCGAGCTTGATCCACTCGCTGCGCACGGCACGGAAGAACGTGAGGCGCTGGGCGGAGTCGACGCGGGCGCGCGTGACGGGCGGAGCCTGGGTGGTCATGAGATCTCCTTGGTGCGGTACTCGACCGAATCGCCCGTGAGAGCGAGATACGCGTCTTCGAGCGACCCCGTGGTCGGGGTGAGTTCATGCAGCGGGATGCCGCGGTCGGCGGCGAGATCGCCGATGCGTGCGGCGGGGAGACCCACGATGTCGAGCAGATCGGGGGCGGTGCTCACGATCTCGACCTCGGGACCGCCGACGGCCGCCGCGAGATCAGCCGCGCGGGGAGTGCGCACGCGCACCGTGTTGCGGGTCCATGCACGCACGAGCTCGTCGAGCGGAGCATCCGCCAGCACCTGGCCGCGACCCATCACGATCACGTGGTCGGCGGTCTGCGCCATCTCGCTCATCAGGTGGCTGGAGAGCAGCACGGTACGGCCCTCCGATGCGGCGTGGCGCACGAACTGGCGTACCCAGCGCACGCCCTCGGGGTCGAGGCCGTTGACCGGCTCGTCGAGGATCAGCGTGTGCGGATCGCCGAGCAGCGCCGACGCGATGCCGAGTCGCTGGCCCATGCCGAGCGAGAACTTGCCCGCGCGCTTGCGGGCGACCGAGGTGATGCCGGCGAGTTCGATGACCTCGTCGACGCGCGACGCGGGGATGCCGTGGGTCGCCGCCATGGCGCGCAGATGATTGCGGGCGGTGCGACCGGTATGCACGGCCTTGGCGTCGAGCAGCACGCCGACCTCGCTGAGCGGAGCGCGCAGCTTGCGGTACTCCTTGCCGGCGATGGTGGCGAGGCCCGATGTCGGCCGGTCGAGGCCGACGATCATGCGCATCGTGGTGGACTTCCCGGCGCCGTTCGGCCCGAGGAATCCGGTGACGGTTCCCGGCTGGATCGTGAACGACACGTCCTGGACGGCTGTCTTGTCTCCGAACCTCTTCGTGAGGCCCTCTGCTGTGATCATGGGAACCACGCTACGGACGGCGAAGCTGTCTCCGCGTCCTCCCCAGGTACCGTTCTGGCGCCGGAGGCATCATCCCGGCGACGGATCCCCGCCGGAGTGTCAGGCCGTCGGGGCGGCGGCATCCGTTGCCGGACCGCGACCGAAGAGGTCGGGGTCGACGGGCCGCTGAGCACGGGGGAGCTTCTCCACCACGAGCAGGTACGACTCGGTCACGAGCTCGGTCACCAGGCCCTCTTCGAGGGAGTCGCCCGGGAGCAGGGTGATCCAGTGCTTCTTGTTCATGTGATAGCCGGGGACGATGTCGGCGAACGTCTCGCGCAGGGCGACCGCATCGTCGGGGTGCGATTTGAGGGTGATGCGCCCGGTGCCGTCGAGAGGGACCAGCAGGAACACGCGACCGCGCACCTTGTACACATCCCACTCCGGCCCGAACGGGTTCTCCCGCTCTGCCCCGGGCAGCTCCTCGGCGCGCGACGTGGCCGCCGTGTTCAGTGCTCTCGCATCCATGATCAGAACAGCCGATCCGCGCCCTTGTCGTCGGCGCGCGGCGTCGTCGCCACCCGGCCGTCGAGACCGGCCGCCGCCAGCAGGGCCTCGTCGATCACGTCGCGTCCGCTCTCGGCGGTCAGCCACTCCTGGGCGAACGCGGTCGGGATGAGCACCGGCATGCGGTCGTGAACCTCGGCGAGATGCGCGGGCGCGGGGCGCATCACGATCGAATAGCACGTGAACCAGGTGCCGTCGGTCGTCCGGCCGCGCTGCGTCACCGCGGCCATGCCGAACAGCGCGCCCTCGTCGAGACGGAACTCCTGCCACACTCGCTGCGGCTTCTGCATCTCGTACCAGCTCGTCGCCGGAACGATCGCGCGGGACTTCAGACCGCCCGGCCGCTCCTGCAGCCGCTCCGAGCGCGTGTTGATCGAGGGGAACTTCGCCGGCTCCCCGCCGACGAGGAATCCCCACCACGCCGGCTCGAGCGAGGGCCCCGTCTCTGTCGACACGATCAGCGGGTTGAGGTTGCGGAGGTTCCTGCCGGTGGGGCGCACCGTCTCTCCCGCATTGTCCTGCGCCCACGTTCGAAGGCCCTCGAGCACGGCCTCGTCGGCCGCGGCGAGGAGCTCCGCATCGGTGAACCGGGGATCGAGACCGTAGCTCGCGCACATGCCGTCAGCGTAGCCCTCGGCACCGACATTCCCGGCGGCGCAGGAGGGCGCGCACGCTCGGGTAGGGTCGACGGGTGACCGAGACCCGCGCGCTCCCCGCCCCGGTCGCACTCGGGGGAGCGGTCGCGATCGGCGTGATGACGGCGATCCAGGCGCGCGTCAACGGAGTCCTCGGAGTGCGGCTCGACGACGGCATCGTCGCGGGACTCGTCTCGTTCAGTGTGGGTCTGCTCGCGCTCGTGATCGTGATCAGTGCCCTGCCGTCCGGCCGGCGCGGAGTCGGCAGGCTGTGGCGCGGGGTGCGCGGCAGGACGATCCCTGTCTGGATGCTGCTCGGCGGTGCGTGCGGAGCGCTGACCGTGTCGACCCAGGGACTGACTGCCGGGGTGCTCGGAGTCTCACTGTTCACGGTCGGCGTGGTCGCGGGCCAGACCCTGCACGGCCTCGTGCTCGACCGGATCGGCTTCGGCCCGGCCGGAGTGGTCGCCGTCACCCCCGGGCGGGTGCTGGGCGGGCTGCTCGCGCTCGCCGCGGTCGGCATCTCGCTCAGCGGCGACGTGCTCGCCACGGCTCCGCTGTGGATGCTGGCGCTCCCGTTCCTGGCGGGCGTGGGCATCGCGTGGCAGGCGGCCACCAACGGACGCCTCGCGCAACGCGTGGGCTCGCCGATCATCGCCACGTTCATGAGCTTCATCGCCGGCACCGTCGTGCTGCTGTTCGCAGCGGGGATCAGCATCGCGTTGCGCGGTGCCCCCGAGGCGCTCCCGGCCGAGCCGTGGCTCTACCTGGGCGGTTTCCTGGGGTTCGCGTACATCCTGCTGGGCGCGTTCATCGTGTCCCAGACCGGGGTGCTGCTGATGGGGCTCGGATCCGTGCTCGGGCAGCTCGCGACCTCGGTGCTCATCGATCTCATCTGGCCGGCGGCAGCGGGGCCGGCCACGTGGCAGATCGTCGGGATGGTCGTCGTCGCCGTGGCATCCGTCTCGGTCGCCCTGCCGCGACGTCGCCGCAGGGCGTGACCGCTACTTCTTCTTCTTCGCCCGCGGCATCCGGCTGACGAGCTTGCGCGCATCGACCGCCTTGCGTCGTCCTGCTCGCTTGCCGGCAGGCTTGCCGCCGACGTAGAGCCAGCCGAGCAGTTCCTCGTCCTTGCCCAGCCCGTGCGCCTTCGCCACGGCCTTCGCCCGCGTGTAGCTCCCCGTGCGCCAGAACACTCCCCAGCCTGCCTCGTCCAGAAGCAGGCTGATGGTGTGCGCGACGCCGGAAGCGACGGCCTCCTGCTCCCAGCGCGGCACCTTGCTCTTGCGGAAGCTTGCCACCACGGCGATGAGCAGCGGTGCGCGCAACGGCTTGGTCGAGGGGGACTTGTCGCCCTCGGCCTTCGCGATCGCCGCGCCGAGCACCTCGCGATCGGCCCCGCGCAGCTCGATCAGACGCCACGGGCGCAGGGACGAATGATCGGCGACCCTCCCGGCGGCGGCCACGAACGTGAGCAGCTCTTCGTGGGTGGGCGCGGTGTCGTCGACCTTCGACCACGACTGGCGGGCACGGACGGCGTCGAGCGCGCTCACGAGGCTTCGGGGGTGAAGTTCAGAGCGATCGAGTTCATGCAGTACCGGTCGCCGGTGGGCGTGCCGAAGCCGTCGGGGAAGACATGGCCGAGGTGCGAGCCGCAGTTCGAGCAGCGCACCTCCGTGCGCACCATGCCCAGGGTCGTGTCCTCGATGAGCTGCACGGCTTCGGGGCGGATCGACTCGTAGAAGCTCGGCCATCCGCATCCGGAGTCGAACTTGGTGCCGCTCTGGAAGAGTTCGGCACCGCACGCGCCGCACGTGTAGAGGCCGGCGCGGCCCTCGTCGAGCAGCTCGCCCGTCCAGGCGCGCTCGGTGGCGGCCTGACGCAGCACCGCGTACTGCTCATCGCCGAGCTCGTCGCGCCATTCTTCTTCGGTCTTGTCCACGCTGTAGGCCATGCGTCCTCCTGGGTCTCCTCCATTCTCCCTCCTCCGGCGAGACGCGGGTGCCTCGCGCGAGAATGGAGCCATGACCGATGCCGTGCAGCAGCGATACGCCCGCTTCGCCGCCGAGGAGGCGCCGGGGCGCAGCACGGTGTACGAGGAGTGGGCGCAGGGCGTCGCGGATGACGCGGACATGCAGGCGCTCCTCGCCCGCATCCCCGAGAATCGGCGGCAACCGCCGCTCGTCTTCGCGGTCACCCGGCTGCTGGGGGCGATGCCGGGCGATTTCGCCGGCTGGCGGGACTTCGTCCGATCGCATGCCGACGAGGTGGTCGCCGAGTGCACCGCCCGCTCGCTGCAGACCAACGAACCTCTCCGTCTCGCCGCTCTTCTTCCCGTGCTGTCGGAGATCGACGGGCCGATCGCTCTGCTCGAGCTCGGCGCCTCCGCCGGTCTGTGCCTGTATCCCGACCACTACTCGTACCGTTTCGTCGACGCGGACGGCGCGGTTCGTCTCGCCCTCGATCCGTCTGAGGGCACGTCGAGCGTCGTCCTGACGAGCACGGTCACGGGGGAGCTCCCTCCGCTGCGGATGCCGCACGTCGTCTGGCGCGCCGGGATCGACCTCGCGCCGCTCGACGTCGCCGACGCGTGGGATCGGCGCTGGCTGCGCGGCCTCGTCTGGCCGGGGGAGAGCGGCCGTGCCGAACGGATCGACGCCGCCGCGGACATCGCCGCCGCCGAGCCGCCGCACCTCGTCGCCGGTGACGCGCTGGAGAAGCTCGAGGCGCTCGCCGATGCGGCGCCGACGGACGCGACCCTGGTGATCACGACGCCCGGAGTGCTCGTGCACATCCCGAGGGCGTCGCGCACCGCGCTGGTCGACCGGATCGCACAGCTGCCGGCGCGGTGGATCACGATCGATCCGCCAGCGTTGCTCGATGTCTGGCGGCCCCCGATCGATGCGTCGACGTGGACCGGGTTCGTCGTCGCTCTCGATGGACGGGTGCGGGCAGCGGCCGACCCCCTCGGCAGCTGGTGGGAGTGGCGCGCCGATTCACAGCGCGATGAGTCCTAACCTGGAGCCATGTTGGGAGACCTCACGGAGCGCGATCGCGCGGTCCTCGCGATCGAAGCCGCCTGGCCGCGCCACGGCAGTGCGAAGGAAGAGGTCATCCGCGCTCAGCTGGGGATGAGCGCCGCCCGCTACTACCAGGTGCTGGGACGACTCCTGGAGTCCGACGCCGCGCTCGAATACGACCCCATGCTCGTGCGCCGGCTGCGTCGACTGCGCGATGTCCGCGCCGCGCGCCGCAGCGGTCGGATGCCGGGCTTCGTCGGCTGAGCGACGGCGAGTGCGCGGCCGTTCGCGGCGTCGATGCGGATTGACAGGTGCGTGCCGCTAGCATCGAGGGGTGTCAAAGCCCTCCCGCGATCGTTTCGATGACGTCCCCCGTGCCACCGGACGAGTCGGAGCGCACCGCGCCGAAGCCCCCGGAATGAACGGGTGGGTCGTGCTGCTGTGGTCGTTCGTGGCGGCACTCGTGCTCATCATCGCGGGCATCTTCGGATCGCTCGTGTTCATGGGACGCATCGAACTGTTCCCCGAGGCCGCGCCCTCGGCGGTTCCGACCCCGGAGGACACCGGCGTCGTCGACACCGCGTTCTCGGTGATGATCCTCAACGCGACCGGCGAGGACGGGCTCGAGCAGCAGATGCGCGACCTCCTGATCAACAAGGGCTGGGATGCGGGAACGGTCTACGCCAGCGGCAGCGACAGCGTGGACTTCAAGACCACCACGGTCTACTACGTCCAGGACGACGACGAACCGGCGGCGATCGGGCTCGCGAACCTGCTCGGCGGTGCAGCCGTGCAGCAGAGCGACACCTATGCGGCGCTGAACGAGACCGATCGCGAGCAGCTCACCGTCGTGATCGGCCTCGACCGATCCGCAGCCGCGACAGAGACACCTGCGGGCACACCCGCCCCCTGACGTTCGCCCTCAGCGCGCTCCCGGCGGCTTGCACTCGGAGGGGTCGAGTGCCAGAATGGCGTTAGCACTCTCAGACTCTGAGTGCTAAACCACACGTCTACGTCCAGGAGGGACGACAAAGCTCATGGCAAAGATCATCGCTTTCGATGAGGAGGCCCGTCGCGGCCTCGAGCGCGGCCTCAACATCCTCGCCGACGCCGTCAAGGTGACCCTCGGCCCGCGTGGCCGCAACGTCGTGCTCGAGAAGAAGTGGGGCGCCCCCACGATCACGAACGACGGCGTGTCCATCGCCAAGGAGATCGAGCTCGACGACCCGTACGAGAAGATCGGCGCGGAGCTCGTCAAGGAGGTCGCCAAGAAGACCGACGATGTCGCCGGTGACGGTACCACCACCGCGACCGTCCTCGCTCAGGCACTGGTCCGCGAAGGCCTGCGCAACGTCGCAGCCGGCGCCGACCCGATCTCGCTCAAGCGCGGAATCGAGAAGGCCGTGGCCGCGATCACCGAGGAGCTGCTCGCCAGCGCCAAGGAGATCGAGTCCAAGGAGCAGATCGCCGCAACGGCATCCATCTCCGCCGCTGACCCGGCGATCGGCGAGCTCATCGCCGAGGCGATCGACAAGGTCGGCAAGGAAGGCGTCGTCACCGTCGAGGAGTCGCAGACGTTCGGCACCGAGCTCGAGCTCACCGAGGGTATGCGCTTCGACAAGGGCTACCTGAACCCGTACTTCGTCACGGACCCCGACCGCCAGGAAGCGGTGTTCGAGGACCCGTACATCCTCATCGCGAACCAGAAGGTCTCCAACATCAAGGACCTCCTGCCCATCGTCGACAAGGTGATCCAGGATGGCAAGGAACTCGTCATCATCGCCGAGGACGTCGAGGGCGAGGCTCTCGCGACGCTCGTGCTGAACAAGCTCAAGGGCATCTTCAAGTCGGTCGCCGTCAAGGCTCCCGGCTTCGGCGACCGTCGCAAGGCGCAGCTGCAGGACATCGCGATCCTCACCGGTGGTCAGGTCATCACCGAAGAGGTCGGCCTGAAGCTCGAGAACGCCACGCTCGACCTGCTGGGTCGTGCACGCAAGGTCATCGTCACCAAGGACGAGACCACGATCATCGAGGGCGCCGGCGAGGCCGACCAGATCGAGGGTCGCGTCACGCAGATCCGTCGCGAGATCGAGAACACCGACAGCGACTACGACCGCGAGAAGCTCCAGGAGCGTCTTGCCAAGCTCGCCGGTGGCGTCGCCGTCATCAAGGCGGGTGCAGCGACCGAGGTCGAGCTCAAGGAGCGCAAGCACCGCATCGAAGACGCCGTTCGCAACGCGAAGGCGGCCGTCGAGGAGGGCATCGTCCCCGGTGGTGGCGTCGCGCTGATCCAGGCCGGCACCAAGGCTCTCGCCACGCTCGAGCTCAAGGGCGACGAGCAGACCGGTGTCAACATCGTGCGCGTCGCGATCGAGGCTCCGCTCAAGCAGATCGCGCTGAACGCCGGTCTGGAGCCGGGTGTCGTCGCGAACACGGTCGCCGGTCTCCCGACCGGACACGGCCTCAACGCCGCGACCGGCGAGTACGGTGACCTGTTCGCACAGGGCATCATCGACCCGGCCAAGGTGACGCGTTCGGCGCTGCAGAACGCCGCATCGATCGCTGCGCTGTTCCTCACCACCGAGGTCGTCGTGGCAGACAAGCCCGAGAAGGCTGCTGCTCCCATGGGTGACCCGTCGGGTGGCATGGACTTCTGAGTCCCGCTTCACGCAGACAGAAACGCCCCGGCTCTCCAGCCGGGGCGTTTCTGCATTCCGCGTCGCAGGTTCGGCGGGTGCCGTGTTCAGCGGAACAGGCTGGCCGAGTACTGGTCGGCGTCGGCGTACTGGGTCGCGGCGGAGCCGAGCGCGGTACCGATCGAGTCGAGCACCTGCTCGACGTGCAGCTGTGCGCCGCGCCACTGCTCGGCGCACCCCTGGAACGCGCTGGATGCGCCTCCGACCCACGACGACTGCAGCTGCGTGAGCTGCGCCATGAGCGAGGCGGATTCGGCCTGAAGTCGCTCCATGGTGGCGCGGGTCGCGCCGTGGGCGGCATGGACTGCTTCGGTGTCGACGGTGAAAACGGTCATGGGACTCCTTCTGTGAATGGAGTTCCGAGGCTAGGCGTGACGTCTCATCCGCCGCGGCGCTGAGAGCCCGACCCGCCGGGGAGTGTGCACAACTCGCGATCGCGTCGCGGCGTGCAGGATGACGCTCAGCTCAGCTCAGCTCAGAGGTCCAGCGGCTCGAGTGGCTGCGTGTCTTCGAGCAGGTGGGCGGGTGTGGCCTGCGAGGGGGCCAGCGGGAGTGTCACCGTGAAGGTCGCCCCGCCGCCCGGGGTCTCCGAGACGGCGACCGAGCCGTGCAGAGCCTTCATGATCGAGGCGACGATCGCCAGTCCGAGTCCCGATCCTCCGGTCTCCCGCGCGCGTGACGTGTCGGCACGCCAGAACCGTTCGAAGATCTGCTCGCGGATCTGCGGGGGGATTCCCTCACCGTGGTCCACGACGGAGATGCTGCCGGTGCCGCGCACACGATCCGAATCCACGACGATCTCGATCGGGCCGTCCTCCGGTGAGAACCGCCGTGCGTTCCCCAGCAGGTTCGTCACCACCTGACGCACCTTGTTCTCCTCGCCCAGGACGATCGGCGGAGTGCGGACGGGGATGTCGGCGGCCTCGGAGAAATCGATCGCCGGTGCGGGCTGGTCGGCGCCGGGACGCGGGCGGCGACGCAGCCGTGAGAGGGGAGTGCGTGCCAGACCGCGCGCGGCCGGCTGCTCGGGTTGCGGCTTCGGGATGCTGCGCGTTGGGGCCGTGACGCTCTCGGTCGTCAGATCGATCATCGTCACCGTGCGCCCGGGCGCGGCAGCCCGCACGTCGAGGGCGGCGTCGCGCGCGATCGGTCGGAGATCGAGGGCCACGATCTCGGGCTCGCGTTCCTCGTCCAAGCGCGCGAGGGCCAGCAGGTCCTCGACGAGCACGCCCATGCGGATGGCTTCCTTCTCGATGCGTTCCATGGCGCGGGCGGTGTCCTCCTCGCCCTTGATCGCGCCCATCCGGTAGAGCTCCGCATAGCCGCGCACACTCACCAGCGGCGTGCGCAGCTCGTGGCTGGCATCACCGATGAAGCGGCGCATGTGCTGCACCGTGCGGTCGCGTTGTGCGAGGGAGCCGTCGACGCGATCGAGCATCGTGTTGATCGCGTAGTTGAGCCGGCCCACCTCGGTCGTCGGCTCGAGGTCCGTGAGGCGTTGGCTGAAGTCCCCTGCCGCGATCGACATCGCCGTCGACTCGACCTGGCCGAGCCGGCGGAAGGTCAGCGTCACGAGGAATCGGGTCAGCAGCGCCGCGATGAAGATCGTGATGAACGCGATCGTGATGTAGATGCTGAAGTACTGGCTGATGATCCGGTCAGCACTGGCAAGCGGCAGAGCGACGACCTGCACCCTCAGTGCGCCGCCGTCGGAGGGGAGCAGCGCCGCCGAGGCGCGGAAGACCTTGCCCTGTTCGCTCGTGAGGTCGAAGACGGTGTCCTCGTTCGCCTGCGCCTTCTGCGGCGAAAACGTCTCGGCGAACTGGGGTGCTCCGGCGGCCGAGCCGCCCGCCGTGGCCTTGAGCGCGCCGTCCGCGTCGTAGATCGCGAAGTAGAAGTCCCTGGGCTGCTCGTCCTTGCGCGTGTACACGGTCTCGCCGTCCACATCCGTGGCGTCGAGGTAGCGGCTCACCAGGTCGCTCGAGACGAGCGCGGGGAGCTGCTGATCGATGTTCGCGATCAGCGCCGTCCGCAGGATCGGCACCGTGCCGAGTCCGGCGATGAGCAGCCCCAACGCGAGCACGCCGACGGTCACCCCGGTGACCTTCGCGCGAAGGCTGATGCGCCGCCACCAGGTGGTGACCGCGTCCGGCTGATGAGCCATCGGGTCCTCCCGGGTCGACGTCAGGCCATGCGGGCGGCGGTCAGACCGACTTGCCGACCTTCAGCATGTAGCCGAATCCACGCTTGGTCTGGATCAGCGAGTCCTCGGTGTGCGGATCGATCTTGCGGCGCAGGTACGAGATGTAGCTCTCCACGATGCCGGCATCCCCGTTGAAGTCGTACTCCCAGACGTGATCGAGGATCTGCGCCTTCGACAGCACCCGGTTCGGGTTGAGCATGAGGTAGCGCAGCAGCTTGAACTCGGTCGGGCTCAGCTCGATCGGCTCCTTGCCGACGTGCACGTCGTGCGTGTCCTGATCCATCGACAGCTCACCCGCACGGATGATCGACTCCTCGTCGGCCTGCATCGTGCGGCGCAGGATCGCCTGCGCACGTGCGACGATCTCGTCGAGGCTGAAGGGCTTGGTGACGTAATCGTCGCCCCCGGCGTTGAGGCCCTCGATCTTGTCGTCCGTGCCGTCCTTCGCCGTCAGGAAGAGGATCGGAGCGGTGAAGCCCGCCCCTCGGAGGCGCTTGGTGACGCTGAACCCGTTCATGTCGGGGAGCATCACGTCGAGGATGATGAGGTCGGGCTCCTCCTCCAGAACCGCGGAGATGGTGGCGGCGCCGTTGGCCACCGTCTTCACCTGGAACCCGGCGAAGCTGAGTCCTGTGGAGAGCAGGTCACGGATGTTCGGCTCGTCGTCGACGACCAGGATGCGCGCAGCAGTCATGACCCCATTATGGTGACTTCCTCGATGAGGATGCTGATCATCCTTCGGAACGGCGTGGTGTCGGCATGCCGCGGCGCGCCGATCCGTGCGGAGAGGATGCACAGGAGACTCCGCCAGGATCGAGGGATGAGCGCCTCCGAGGACGACACCGCCGCCCCCGTTTCCTCCCTCTCCCGCGACGCGGAGCACGCCGCCGGCGAGTACGCCTTCCACCGGCTTGCGCGGTTGCGTCCGCGATACCGCTGGTGGCGCATGCTGCTGACCGGACTGCTCGGCGTCGCGTTCTACACGGTGATCCTGTTGGCACTGATCCTGCCTCTCGGGATCGCCTCCGTGCTCATCCCGGAGTGGGGAGCGGAGATGCAGGTGCTCCTCACCACCACGCAGTACTTCGACCTCGACCGCCCCTGGCTCCTCGTGGCGTTGGTGCTCCCGCTCATCCTGATGATCCCCGCGCTGTTCGCCGCCTCGCGCATCGTCGAAGGGCGCGGCGTGGGCCTGCTGTCGTCGGTCGCGGGGCGGCTCCGGTTCGGCTGGCTCGGCAAGAGTCTGCTGCTCGCGCTGGCCGTCTTCGTGGTGTATTTCGCGGTGCTGCTGGGATGGTCCGCGGTCGCGGGCGAGCCCGTGGTGGCCGACTTCAGCTCTCCCGGTCTATGGGTGATGGTGGCTCTCGTGCTCCTGCTGGTGCCGTTCCAGGCGGCTGCGGAGGAGTACGTGTTCCGTGGCTATCTGATGCAGCTGGTGGGCGGCTGGCTGCGGCATCCGGCGTTCGCGATCCTGCTGCCGGTTCCGCTCTTCGTGCTCGGGCACGGCTACGACGTCTGGGGCGCGGCGAGTGTCGGTGTCTTCGCCATCGTCGCGGCCTGGCTGTCGTGGCGTACCGGTGGGTTGGAGGCGGCGATCTCGCTGCACATCGTGAACAACGTGCTGATCTTCCTGCTGGGGTCGGTCTCGGTCCTCGACGCGAACGCGACGTCGGGCACGCCGATCGATCTCGTGGCCTCTGCAGCCGCGATGGTCGTCTACGCGTTGCTCGCCGACCGCTGGGCTCGCAGGCTGGGCATCGCGCGCACGAGAACCGCCCCGCGTCCGGCGGCACCGGCAGCTGCTCTGGGCACCGGGGCCGGCACACATCTCCTGCCGGTGCTGCTGAGAGGCTGACCCCTCCGCTCGCTGTCCGCCGGAGCGGCTCAGGCGGCGAGGGCGTCGGCGTCGAGGATCGTGTAGCTGTAGCCCTGCTCGGCGAGGAATCGCTGGCGGTTCTGGGCGTAGTCCTGATCGATCGTGTCGCGGGCGATCAGCGTGTAGAAGCTCGCCGTGTGACCGGACTCCTTCGGGCGCAGGAGGCGGCCGAGGCGCTGCGCCTCCTCCTGGCGCGATCCGAACGAGCCGGACACCTGGATCGCCACCGATGCCTCGGGCAGGTCGATCGAGAAGTTCGCGACCTTCGACACGACCAACAGCGAGATCTCGCCCACACGGAACTGACGGTAGAGCTCCTCCCGCTCGTCGACCGGCGTGGCGCCGGTGATCTGCGGCGCGTTCAGCGCCTGCGAGAGGGAGTCGAGCTGGTCGAGGTACTGGCCGATCACGAGGATCCGCTCGCCCTGATGCTTCGCGATGAGCTCGCGCACGGTGTCGATCTTCGCCGGCGCCGAGGCGGCGATGCGGTAGCGCTCGTCGTCCGTCGCCGCTGCATACTCCAGGCGGTCGCTGGGCGGAAGGTCGATGCGCACTTCGTAGCAGGCGGCGGGGGAGATGAACCCCTGGGCCTCGATCTGCTTCCACGGCGCATCGAACCGCTTCGGACCGATCAGGCTGAACACGTCGCCCTCGCGGCCGTCCTCGCGCACGAGTGTCGCGGTGAGGCCGATGCGGCGCCTGGCCTGGAGGTCGGCGGTGAGCTTGAACACCGGAGCCGGTAGCAGATGCACCTCGTCGTACACGATCAGGCCCCAGTCCAACGCGTCCAGGAGTGCGAGATGCGCGTACTCGCCCTTCCTCTTGGCCGTGAGGATCTGATACGTCGCGATCGTGACCGGCTTGACCTCTTTCGCCTGACCCGAGTACTCGCCGATCTCCTCAGCCGTCAGGCTCGTGCGCCGGAGCAGCTCGTCGCGCCACTGCCGCGCCGAGACGGTGTTGGTCACGAGGATCAGCGTGGTGGTCTTCGTCGCCGCCATGGCGCCGGCGCCCACGATCGTCTTACCCGCTCCGCAGGGGAGCACCACGACGCCTGAGCCGTCCTTCGAGAAGGCGTCCACGGCATCCTGCTGATAGGGACGGATGTGCCACCCGTCCTCTTCCGACAGGGTGATCTCGTGCGGAGTGCCGGGGGTGTATCCGGCGAGGTCCTCGGCAGGCCAGCCGATCTTGAGCAACTCCTGCTTGATCTGCCCCCGGGCCCAGGCATCGACCACGTAGGTCGTGGGGGTGGGGTGACCGATCAGCAGCGGTTGGATGCGCTTGTTCGACGCGACCTGTGTGAGGACGGCCGGGTCGGACGACCGCAGAATGAGCGTTCCTTCGTCGTCGCGCTCGATCACCAGGCGTCCGTAGCGGTTCACCGTCTCGCGCAGATCCACGGAGACCGACGGGGGTACGGGGAACCGGGACCACCGGTCCAGCGTCTCGAGCATGTCGTCGGCGGTGTGACCTGCCGCGCGGGCGTTCCACAGACCGAGGCGGGTGATCCGGTAGGTGTGGATGTGCTCGGGGGCACGCTCGAGTTCGGCGAAGATCGCCAACTCGTGACGAGCGCTCTCGGCGTCGGCGTGGGCGACTTCGAGCAGCACGGTGCGATCGCTCTGGACGATCAGGGGTCCATCAGACATAGCTGACCAGTTTACCGGCCGGAGAGGTGGCCGGGGTTACGACGCGACGATCGATGCGGCGCGGATGCTCGACACCGGAAGCGTGCGCTCGACATCGGCGGCGCGATCCCGCCCGCGCAACCGTCCGCCGCCGATGCCCGTGGCTTCGAGCAGCAGTTCGCGGGTCGATCCGTCGGGCATCCCCACCGTCACGCGCAGGACGGCGCGGGCGCGCACGGCGGCTTCGAGTTCGCGGTCGAGCCACGCCGCATCCGCGTCAGGGCCCTGCTGGGCTCGCAGGCGGCTGATCAAGGGCACCAGATCGGTCTGCCCCGTGGGGGCGGTCGGATCGACCACCGGTGCCGGGTGGCGTGCGCTCACGAGCGCTGTGCCGTCACCGCCGACGAGGGTGGCGGGGTAGCGGGCGTCCGTGAGCGCCCAATACACGGTGTCGCGACCGACGCGGGTGGTGAGCGAATCGATGTGCCGCGTGAGCGCGAGGGGGCGCAGCGTCTGATCGACCCCCATCGCCTCGATCAGATGCGGATCCGTGCTCTCGATCCGGGTCCGGCCCGTCTCGTCGTCGGTCGACACGCGCACGAGGCCATGGCGTGCGGCGGTCTGGGTCACCAGGTAGCCCAGCGGCTGCGGGATGCCGGTGAGGGAGATCTCGCCCAGGAAGTCGAGGATCGACGGTGCGCTCTCCCCGGCGACGAAGGCACGGGCGATCGAATCGGCCGTGAACCGATACGAGGAGGCCTGGGCGGTGGACTCGCGTGCGGCCATCGTGCGCAGTCGCACATCGAGGGCAGGGGCGAGTGGCCCTGGGGCGATCGCCGTGAGGTCGTTCTGGAGGAAGATGCGATCGACTTCGGCGGGGAGGAGCCCGGCGAGGTCCGAGGGGTCGGCGGGCAGGCCGCGGCGCAGAGGAACCGACCAGGAGGGTTCGGTGCCGTCTTCCGCGATGATGCCGAGCAGCAGGGCGGCGTCGCGCAACAGGGCGCTGCGCTCGGGCCAGGAAGGATCCCACGGATGCGCGTGGGGCCAGTCGGTGACAGGGATCCAGCCGCCGTCCGGGGAACGCACGCCGCGGGGGAGGGAGGTCCGGAAGGCATTCACCAGCACGCTCCAGCGCTCTGCCACCGACGAGCGCAACCACTCCTCGGCCGCGGCAGTCGTGCGCAGCCGACGTTCGTCGACGATCGCCAGACCGGCATCCACCGCGACGCCGAGCACGGGATCGACGATCTCGATCGGCACTCCCGTCTCGGCGAGCTGACGCTTCTCTCCCGCACTGACGGTGCCGCCGGCGAGCAGGGCGAATGGGGTGTCGCGCGCGATCAGCAGCAGATCCGCGAGGATCGCGACGGTCGTGAAGGCGCGCTCGGCCGCATGCGCCTCGGACTCGGACGGGGAGGGCGACACCGCCACCGACACCCGGTCGGAGGGGGCATCGCGCCCGGCCAGCGCCGCGACGACGGGCGGATGTGGCGTGCCGTCGGGGCGGAGCAGAGCGAGAGCGATGAGGGACTCCCGTTCCGCGCCGGCGTCGTGCCCCTCAGTGGCGTGCAGGAGCGCGGCTGCTTCGGCGCGGGTGAGCGACGGCAGTACCTTGGCGAGCGATGCCGCATCGAGCAGGGCCTCCGCGGCGTCGAAGAAATCGTGCCAACCCACATCGCTGCGCACGCGGCGTCGGGTCAGCAGGAGGATCAGATCCTCGTCGCTCGCCGCGGCCAGCCAATCGGCCAGCGGGCGTGCGTGCGTGGTCATGCTGAGGGCCTCAGGACCGCGAACCCGCGCGCCCTTTTCGGATGAAGCTCATGATCAGCAGCGTGATGATCATGAGGAATGCGACCGGGAGTCCCCAGTAGAGGATGAAGGAGACGAGGGGCCAGGCTCCCTCGGCGAACGACTCCTTCGTCATGCCGACCGCGGTGCCGATGATGATCACGAAGAAGGAGATCACGGCGGCGGCTGCGATTCCGAGCGCGGCGAATGCCAGGAATCGATCCAGGCGCCGGATGGGAATCTCCGGTTGGGAATTCTGCGTGCTCATCTCTCTCACCCTACTCTCACCGCGACCTTCGAGTTCGCCTGACCCCGACCGGTAAGCTGGACGAGGACGTGCGTGAGCGCGCCTTCTTTTCCCCACCGACTCAGCGAGGTTCTCCCATGCCCACCGGCAAGGTCAGGTTCTACGACGAAGACAAGGGCTTCGGCTTCATCGCCAGCGACGACGGCCAGGATGTCTTCCTGCATGCGTCCGCCATGCCCGCAGGCACAGCCATGAAGGCCGGTGCCCGCGTCGAGTTCGGCGTGGCCGACGGCAAACGCGGCCTCCAGGCCCTGTCGGTGCGCGTTCTGGAGGCACCGCCGAGCCTCGCCAAGGCGAAGCGGAAGTCCGCGGACGACATGGCGATCATCGTCGAAGACCTCGTGAAGCTCCTCGACGGGATCGGCGGCGACCTGCGTCGCGGTCGCTACCCCTCGTCCAGCCACGGTCGCAAGATCGCCGCCGTCCTGCGTAAGGTCGCTGATGACCTCGAAGCCTGACGCCGACGCGCGTCTCATCGATGCGCATGATCTCGCGCTGGCGGCGCTGCGCGAGATCACTCCGGCAGCGACCATCGGACCGGCCGCCGGGTACCTCCCCGAGGATGACGGATCGGTGTCGTTGCGCTTCCAGAACCGCCTGCCGGGCTACCCCGGGTGGTACTGGACGGTCACCGTCGCCCGTGTGGACGATGAGGAGCCGACCGTGCTCGAGGTCGAGCTGCTGCCCGGCGACGGTGCGCTGCTGGCGCCCGAGTGGGTGCCGTGGGTCGAGCGCCTCGCGGAGTACCGTTCGCACCAGGCTGAACTGGCCGAGCAGGCCGCGGCTGCGGCCGGAGTGGACGTCGTCGCGGAGGATGGCGCAGACGACGATCTCGACGACGATGACGATGCCGACGAGGACGACCTCGATGAGGACGACGATCTCGACGACGACGATCACGAGACCGACATCCTGCACGCCGGCGATCTTGACGGAGTCGACATCGACGAGCTCGACGTCGCGTCCGAGGACGACGACCTGGACGCCGACGCCGACGCCGACGCCGACGAGGTCGACGAGGAGGAGTGACCCCCGGCGCTCAGGCGCCGAGGTTCTCCAACACGTAGTCGAGTGAGCGCGTGAGCTGGCGCACGTCGTCCGGCTCGATCGAGACGAACGTGGCGACGCGCAGCTGGTTGCGCCCGAGCTTGCGGTAGGGCTCGGTGTCGACGATCGCCGTTGGCGCGCAGCGTCTTGGCGATCGCGGCGGCGTCGATCGGTCGTCGAAGTCGATCGTGACGACCACGGGGGAGCGGTGCGCGGCGTCCGTGACGAACGGGCGTCGCGACGGCGAGGCCTCGGCCCAGTCGTAGAGCACCGACGAGGACTCGCGCGGTGCGGGCATCGCGCCCAGCGAGACCGCCGTTGTCGAGGATCCAGCGCAGCTGCTGTCGAGCAGGTGCAGCGTCGTCAGCGCGGGGGTGTTCAGCGTCTGGTTGAGCGCGAGTTGTCGACCGCGTTCTTCAGGCTCAGGAACTCGGGGATGTACCGCTCGGATGCGGCGATGCGCTCGATGCGCTCGATCGCCGCGGGCGAGACGGCGGCGAACCACAGGCCGCCGTCGGAGCCGAGGTTCTTCTGCGGGCGAAGTAGTAGACGTCCGCCTCGGCTCGCGTCGAAGTCGATCCCGCCGGCCGCGCTGGTCGCGTCGATCACGGTGAGGGCGCCCGTCAGCCGACGACGCGCTCGATCGGCGCCGAGACACCGGTGGAGGTCTCGTTGTGCGGCCAGGCGTAGACGTCGACGCCCTCGACGAGCTCGGCCGGTCGAGCGCGAACCGGCTCGGCCTTGCGCACATCGGGTGCCTCCAGCCACGGGGCGGCAGCGGCGGCGGCGAACTTGCCGCCGAACTCGCCGAACACGAGGTTCTGGCTGCGCTGCTCGATGAGGCCGAAGGCCGCGGCATCCCAGAACGCGGTCGAGCCGCCGTTGCCGAGCAGGATCTCGTAGCCCTCGGGGAGGCGGAACAGCGTCGCGAGACCGGTCGCGCACGCTGCCGACGAGGTTCTTCACCGGCGCCTGCCGGTGGGAGGTGCCCAGGATCGCGGCGCCGGAGGCGAGAGCGCATCGAGCTGCGCGGGGCGGACCTTCGACGGGCCGCAGCCGAAGCGGCCGTCGACGGGCAGGAGGTCACGGGGAATCTCGATCGGCCATGCGCGATTCTAGAGGCGCGGACGCATGTCCGATCACGCCGCGGAAGGGCCGATGTCCGCGGGAATGTAGGCTTGCCTAAGAACCTCGGAGGGCCTGACATGACCGATCTGATCGACACCACGGAGATGTATCTGCGCACCATCCTCGAACTCGAGGAGGAGAACATCGTGCCGCTGCGCGCGCGCATCTCGGAGCGCCTCGGGCACTCCGGCCCGACGGTGTCGCAGACGGTGGGCGCATGGAGCGCGACGGCCTGGTCGTCGTCTCGGAGCGACCGCACGCTCGAGCTGACGGATGCCGGTCGCCGCAAGGCGGTCGACGTCATGCGCAAGCACCGCCTCGCCGAGCGCCTGCTCTCCGATGTCATCGGACTCGACTGGGCGTTCGTGCACGAAGAGGCCTGCCGCTGGGAGCACGTGATGAGCGAGCAGGTGGAGCGACGCCTCGTCGAGCTGCTCGGACACCCGACCGAGTCGCCGTACGGCAACCCGATCCCGGGACTCGACCAGCTCGGCGATCTGCCCGCGCGCACCTTCGACGAAGGCGTCATCGGCCTGGTGCAGAAGCTGAATCTGGCCGGAGAGCCGATCGACGGCACCGTGCGTCGCCTCGCCGAGCCGGCGCAGGTCGACCCCGAGTTGCTCGAGCAGCTCCGCGACGCCGGCGTGATGCCGGGCGCGCACGGCGACTTCCGCTTCAACGAGGGCTACGTGCTGATCCAGATGGACGGCAAGGACGACGGACTGGAGCTTCCGGTGGAGCTCGCGTCGCACATCTTCCTCGTCGGCGACCCGGCCTGAGCACAGGGGGGATCGTCGCCCGTTGTGAGGATTGCCAGGTTCCCGGGGTGACATGATCGTTATCTTCCGGTAACCTCGGTCAGGTCGTCAGCGAAGAAGCCCGCTGGCGGCAGACCGCGAAGATCGCCTTTCTGGCTCGTCGTCTTCACGGTATGAACGCACAACGTACCCGAGCTACATTCGTGCCACGAGAAACAGAGTGCCGACGAGTCAGCGCTACCCGAAGCGCGCAGGCGCAGGAGGACAATCGTTTTGGTCGCAGACATCGAACCGCCCGCGAAGAAATCTGAAGATCGAGTACCCGCACGCCGCACCGGCGCTGCAGGGAGCTCTCGAAAGACCCTGAAGCCGTTGCGTTCGATCGCGATCTTCGGTGCTGTCGGCGCGTTGGTCGCCGGTATCGCCCTCCCCGCCTACGCCGCCAACAAGCCCGCCGAGGCCGCGACCGCGACGGTCCAGCAGCTCGCCGCGGTCGATGCGCAGTCTCTCGTCGTCGCCTCGCAGGCGACCGCGGCACCGCTCGCGCGCGGAACCTTCTCGGCGACGACGCCGGAGGAGATCGCGAAGAAGAAGGCTGAAGCAGCCGCGGCTGCTCGTGCGGCGGCAGCAGCGAAGTCCTCTGCCGCGTCCATGAACTTCAACACCGCGGGCTACGCGCTCGTCTCGCCCGGTTCGGGCGAGGTGCGCTACCCGCTCCCCGGCGGCTCGTACACGCAGGGTCGCACGATCGGCGGCGGCCACAACGGCGCCGACATGCTCGCGCCGCAGGGCACCCCGATCTATGCGGCGGCGGCCGGCGTCGTCCGTGCATCTGCCGAGAGCATCGGCGGCTATGGCGTGTGCGTCATGATCGACAGCGTCGTGGGCGGCCAGCGCGTGCAGACCACTTACGGCCACATGACCTACGGCTCGCGCCAGGTGCAGGCCGGTCAGACGGTGGCTGCAGGACAGCTCATCGGCTACGTCGGCAGCACGGGCCGCTCCACCGCGAACCACCTCCACTTCGAGGTCTGGATCAACAGCGGTCTCGTCGAGCCGTACTCGTGGCTCGCCGCCAACGCCGGCTGATCCGAACCAGGACACGCCCCGAGCGTTCACCCGGCGTTTCGCCTCCTCTCAGGCGGATGGGTTAGCCTGATCCCGTTGTCGCACAGACGGGAGAGGCTGATGACGCGAATACCGAGCATCCGAACCATGGATGGACTCGGTCGTCACGTCCTTCTGCATCGCCCGCAGGGACTGCACGGTACTGCCGTGTGCGAAAGGCGCTGTCTCTAGACGGCGCCTTTTCTGGTCTCTGCGAACGCTCTGCCATCTGCGCGACCTCGTGATTCGAGAGTGCCGGGAAGCCGTCCCGGCGGATCGAGAGGATGCCGAATGCGCACACTAGTCCTGAACGCCGGATACGAGCCGCTCGCGATCGTGTCTTTCAAGAGAGCCATCGTTCTCGTGATGAACGACAAGGCGACGGTGATCGAGCGCGTCGAAGACGACCCGGTCTGGGGCAGTCATGGCGTGTACGACAGACCCGCGGTCATCGTGCTCTCCCGCTACGTGCGCGTGCCGAATGCCCGCCGCATCCCGGTGACGCGTCGTGGGGTGCTGCGCCGCGACAACCACCGGTGCGGATACTGCGGCAAGGCGGCATCCACGATCGATCACATCCTTCCCCGCTCCCGAGGTGGGGCCGATTCGTGGGAGAACCTGGTCGCCTGCTGCCTGCGGTGCAACAACGTCAAGAGCGACCGGACGCCTCAGGAGATGCGGTGGGAGTTGCGGTTCACGCCGCGTCCGCCGCACGGCACGGCGTGGACGGTGCGGGGCACCGAGCGCAGCGATCCGCGCTGGGAACCCTACCTGGAACTGGCCGCGTAGCCGCGACCGGGGACGACGAAGGGGCCACCTCACGGTGGCCCCTTCGTCGATCGTGCCCGCGACAGGATTCGAACCTGCGACCTGCCCTTTAGGAGAGGGCTGCTCTATCCCCTGAGCTACGAGGGCCTGCCGCTCCAGTCTAAATGACGGCGTGGCTCGCAGCGGAGTCCTCGGCGGCTAGAGCGTAGCCGAGCTCCCTGGCTGAGGCTCAGTCCTGCCCGCGCCGCCAGAGCTTCGACGGCCACCAGATCGCTTTGCCGATGTCGTAGGTGAGGGCGGGCACCAGAAGCGACCGCACGATGAACGTGTCGAGCAGCACGCCGAACGCCACGATGAACGCCAGCTGCACGAGGAACAGGATCGGGATCACCGACAGCGCCGCGAAGGTCGCCGCGAGCACGAGCCCGGCCGAGGTGATCACGCCGCCCGTGATCGACAGCCCGCGCAGCACGCCCTCGCGGTGCCGTGCTGCGATCGACTCCTCGCGCACCCGCGTCATCAGGAAGATGTTGTAGTCGATCCCGAGCGCCACGAGGAACACGAACCCGTAGAGCGGGACGGCCGGGTCGGCGCCGGGGAAGTCGAAGATGCCGTTGAAGACCAGCGCCGAGACGCCCAGCGCCGTGCCGAACGACAGCACCGTGGTGAGGATCAGCAGCACCGGAGCCAGGATCGAACGCAGCAGCAGCATCAGGATGAACATGATCACCACGAGGATCACCGGGATGATGAGGTTCCGGTCGTGGATCGATGCATCGTTCGTGTCGATGGCCGTCGCGGTGACACCCCCGACGAGCGCGTCCACTCCGTCGAGCTCGGTGCGCAGGTCACGCACGGTGGATGCCGCGGCGTTCGAGTCGGCGGCGTCGGTGAGAGTGCCCTGCAGGAGCACGTCGCCGTCGACGACCGTGGGGGCGGGAGCGGGTGTGCCGGGTGCGCCGACGGCGGAGATGCCGTCGGCGGTGACCGGGGCACTGCCACTGGGGGAGTCGGCAGCGGTCACCGATACTCCGTCGACTCCGTCGTTCGCGAGCAGCACGTCGGCGGCGTCCTGGAGAGACCCTTCCTGTCACGACCACGTACACGGGGCTTCCGGAACCGCCGGGGAAGTGCTCGCCGAGTGCGACCTGCCCGTCACGGGCTTCGGACGCGCCGAGGACGAGATCGGACTGGGGCACGCCCGTCGCGTCGAGCTGTGTGAGCCCCGCGGCACCGACCAGCAGCACGAGTGTGGTGACGACCCAGATCACGCGCGGGCGGCGCTTGATGAGGCCGGCCAGCCGCGCCCACAGGCCTGTGGTGCGCATACCGTGCTCTTCCGCGACGACCTCGGGCTCGAAGCGCGGGCGCCGCGGCCAGAACACGGCACGGCCGAAGAGCAGCAGCAGGGCGGGAAGCAGGGTGAGCGCGGCCAGCATCGCGAAGACGATGCCGATCGCGGCAACCGGACCGAGCGTGCTGTTCGACTTGAGGTCGCTGAGCAGCAGGCACAGGAGTCCCGCGATCACGGTGCCACCGGACGCGACGATCGGCTCGAACGAGCCCTTCCACGCGGCGAGCACGGCGGTGCCCTTGTCGTGGGCCACACGGAGCTCCTCGCGGAAGCGGGCGACGAACAGCAGTGCGTAGTCGGTCGCGGCACCGATCACGAGGATGAACAGGATGCCCTGGGTCTGACCGCTCAGCAGCAGCACCTCGAACTTCGCAAGCCACCACACCACGAGCAGGGCGACGCACAGCGCGAAAAGGCTGGTCGAGAGCACGACGAGCGGCAGCAGGAACGACCGATAGACGAGGACGAGGATCACGAGCACGGCCAGGAGCGCGACGCCGAGGAGGAGCCCGTCGATACCGGAGAAGCCGGCCACGAGATCGGCGCTGAAGCCCGCCGGTCCCGTGATGTAGACCGAGACGTTGTCGGGTACCGCTGCCCGCAACTCCTCGCCCAGCGCTGTGGTGGCATCGGCGAGTTCCGCGTCGCTCTGGATCGGGATGAACGCCTGCACCGCTTTGCCGTCATCGGAGGGGAGCGCCGGAGAGACGTCGTCGCTCACTCCTTCAACGGACGGCGCATCAGCCACGGCATCCGAGATCGCGTCGAACTCAGCGTCGGTCAGCTTCTCGTCAGAGGTGAAGAGGGCGATGGCGGGGATGGATTCGCTGTCGTTGAACTCGCCGAGCAGCTTCTGCACCTGCGTCGCGTCGGCCGACTCCGGCAGGTAGCTCGTCTGATCGTTGGAGGAGACCTCGTCGACCTTGCCGAACAGCGGGCCGCCGAGGGACGCGCCCACCAGCCACACCAGGATCAGCGCGACGGGGATGAGCACCCGCACCCAGGAGTGGCGGCGCGAGCGTTCTCGCGTCGTCGGAGTGGGCGCGTCTGTGGGGCGGGACATCGGGGGTTCCTTCCGGAAGGGGTGCGCGGGGGTCAGGAGACCCAGGCGAGGATGAGGATCATGGTCGCGAGGAAGCCCGCGATGTAGTTGAGGGCGATGAAGCGTCGCCAGGAGCGATTGGTCGCAGCCGACCCCTCGTCGGTGACGTTCCACCAGGGGAGCGCGTTGATCAGGTAGGGAAGGGCCAGCACGGCGGCGAGGGGGCCGGGCCAGGGTGTCAGCAGCATCCCGGCGCCCGCGATGAACCACAGGGCCACCGACAGGCGCACCGTGGCCCTGGCTCCGATCACGGTGGCGACCGAGGAGATGCCGCCCTCCCGGTCGGGGCCGATGTCCTGCACGGCTCCGAAGGCATGGGCGGCCGTGCCCCACAGGAAGAACGCCACGAAGACGATCACGCCGCCGATCGTGAGGTCGGCGCCGGCGAGAGCGAGACCGACGATGGCGGGGCTGACGAAGTGCGTGCTCGAGGTGATCGAGTCGAGGAACGGACGCTCCTTGAAGCGGAGCCCGGGAGCGGAGTACGCGATCACGGCGAACACGCTCACCGCGAGCCAGATCCACGACGCGGGGTTGCCGACCACCACGAGATAGATCAGGAACGGGATGTTCGTGACCGCTGCGGCCCACAGCGTCGGGCGGTGCATGCGCGGAGCCAGGAGCGCGCCTTCGATCCCGCCCTTGCGTGGGTTCGCCAGATCGGAGGCGTAGTCGAACACGTCGTTGATGCCGTACATCGCCAGGTTGTACGGCACCAGGAAGTACAGGGTGCCGATGATGAGCGTCGCATCGACCTCGCGCGCGCTCAGCAGGTAGGCGGCGGCGAAGGGGAAGGCGGTGTTGATCCAGCTGATCGGACGGGAGGAGAGCAGGATCTGCGCGAGATCGCGAAGGATCGACGGTGTCGCTGCGGGCGCGCTCATTCGTCCTCCCGGTGGGGGAGAAGCTGCACCGCGGCGCCGCGCCGCGTGCGCAGCAGCGCCCACAGGCTCGGAAGCAGCACGGCGCCGGCGAGCGGGTAGGCGAAGTCCTCGATCGGAGCGAGGCCGATGTGGACGTCGAGCAGGTGCCGGCCGGAGTAGTGGAAGAGGCCGCTCGCGATCATGATCGTGTCGAACGTCGCCGTGAGCAGGAACAGCACCAGCACCGTGAGCGCGATCGCCGTCGGACGGGGACCGCGGGGGTGAGCGAGCAGGATCAGCACGATGCTCACGAGGGCCGCGGCGCCGAGGAACCACGCGGCGAGCTGCAGGTAGGTCATCGCCGTGCCTCCTCCACCGCTGCGGCGTGGGAGCGCTGGCGGAGCGACCGGAGGATCTTCGCCGCACCCGTGTAGACGACCATGGTGCACACGACCAGGAAGAGCAGGAAGACAGGTTCCTCCAGTGGCAGCTCCGGCGCCAGGAGGATGCCGGTCGCGATCGTCGCGTCACCCCGGAAGAAGATGCCGGCGGCGATCCCCGCGACATCCCACACGAGGAAGAAGGCGAGACCCACCGCCGTGACGATGACGGCGGCGAGCGGATCGCGCCAGAAGAACAGACGGAACCGCCAGTCCAGCAGGAGCATGCACCCGAGGGCCAGCATCAGGGCGGCCAGATACAGCACGCCCATCAGTCGGACTCCCGCTGCGCGGCTTTCGAGACGGCCGCGGGTTCGGGAAGCGGCCCGCCCGTCTCGTCGCCACGGATGCGCTTGAGCACGATCTCCGCACTGATGAGGCACATCGGCACACCGACGCCCGGTGCGGTGGTACCGCCGGCGTAGAACAGGCCACCGACCTGGCGCGACGCGTTCTGTGCGCGGAACAACGCGCTCTGCGAGAGGATGTGCGCGGGTCCGAGCATCCCGCCGCGCCAGGAGTGGTAGTCGTCGCGGAAGTCGGCGGGACCCGTCGTGTCGCGGACCACGATGCGGTCGCGGAGGTCGGGGATGTCGGCCCACCGCGCGACGAGGTCGATCGCGGCGTCCGCCGCGCGCTCCACGGCGGGGGAGCCTGTGCCGTCCGCGCCGCCGTGGCCGAGCGCGACGTCGGCCGGCACGGGGACCAGGATGAAGAGGTTCTCATGCCCTGCCGGGGCCACCGTCGGATCGGTGGCGCTCGGGCGGCAGACGTACGTCGATGCGGGGGAGGGGATCGCGGGATCGTCGCCGAAGATGGCGTCGAAGTTCGCATCCCAGTCATCCGCGAAGAACAGCGAATGGTGCGGCAGCTGGGAGAGTGCCCCGCGCACCCCCAGCATGACGAGGATGCCCCCGGGGCCGCTCGTGCGTCGCTTCCACCACGACTCCGGGTAGGTCTGCAGCGACGGCGGAAGCAGCACGGTCTCCGTGTGGTGCAGGTCGGCAGCGGACACGACGATGTCGGCGTGCTCGAGGCGCGAGGTGCCATCGGCGTCACGCCATCCGACGCCGGTCACGTGCGTGCCGCCCTCGGCATCCTCCGTGCGGATGCCGGTGACCTCGGCGCCGGTGACGATAACGGCGCCGGCCTCGGACGCGAGGTGCTCGATCCGCTCGACGACTCGCCAGAATCCACCTTGCGGGTAGCTGACGCCCTGGTCCAGATCCAGCGCGCTCATGAGGTGGTACATGGCCGGCGCGCGGCGCGGATCGGTGCCCAGGAACACAGCGGGGTAGCCGAGGATCTGCCGGATCACCGGATTCCGGAACCGTCGCGCCGCGAACGCCTGCAGTCGGGTGCCGAGCAGGGAGAACAGACGGGGAAGTGCGCGCAGCACCTCGGGCGCGAGCAGTGAGCGGATGCGAGTGAACGGGTTGTAGAGGAAGTACCGCTCTGCCATCGCGCTCGCATCGCGCGCCGAGTCGAGATACGCGGCGAGGGCGGGAGCCGATCCCTGTTCGAGCTCCTCGAACAGCTCGGCGACGCGCTCCCGTCCGGCGGGCACGGTGACGGGAGGGACGAGGCCGCCCGACGCCTGCGGCTCGCGGAAGATCCGATAGGCGGGGTCGAGGCGCGTCAGATCCAGCTGCTCGTCGACCGTGGTGCCCATCATCGTGAAGAAGTGCTCGAAGACCTCGGGCATCAGGTACCACGACGGGCCGGAGTCGAAACGGAAGCCGTCACGCTCGACCGTTCCGGCGCGTCCGCCGACGCGATCGTTCTTCTCCAGGACGGTCACCTCGTGCCCGTCGCGTGCGAGGAGGCCGGCGACGGCCAGGCCGGCCACGCCCGCCCCGATCACCACGACGCGGCTCATCGGTCGCGCTCCACCGCTGTCACGAGGACCGCCCGGGCCGCGAGCAGCGCTTTCACGGGATCGGCGACACGCACGCGCCGGCGATAGAGCACGTCGACGGGGGTCTTCGCCACCCGTTGCGTCAGCGCGGCGAACAGGGCGAGAGCGCTGCGGACCGCGGCCCGGGAATCCTTCGGCAGGAGCGGGATCGCGCGGCGGGCGTCGTCGAGCTGCTCGCGCACCGTCGAGACCCAGGCGTCGCGGTCGGCCGTGGTGAGGCGCTCCGCCCCGCCCAGGTACCCGCGATGCAGTCGATCGGTGTCGTCTGCGAGGTCGCGCAGGAAATTGACGTTCTGGAAGGCGGCGCCGAGCTGCCTGGCTCCCCGGTCAATGATCGCCTCTTCCTCGGCCGACCGTTCGGCACCGCGGAGGAAGACCCGGGTGCACATCAGACCGACGACCTCGGCAGAGCCGTACACATAGCGCGCATGGGCGTCCGCGTCATAGGCGGTGAAGGCCGTGGCACTCGGGATGTCGGCGCGCATCGAGTCGAAGAACGGTCCGGTCAGATCTTCGCCGATGCCGCATTCCCGGGCCGTGCGGGCGAAGGCGTGCAGGATCAGGTCGCTGCTGTACCCGGAGCGCATCGAGCGATGCGTCTCGGCGACATACGACGCCAGCGCATCGCTCTGCCCGGCGGAATCCAGTCCTGCCTCCGCAGCCACGCCGTCGACGATCTCGTCGGCGATGCGCACCATCGCGTAGATGTTGCGCACGTGCTGGCGATGGCGGCGTCCCAGCAGTCGTGTCGCGATGCCGAAGGAGGTCGAGTAGGTGCGGATGACATCGGTTGTCGCGATCTCGGCGGTGCGGGTGAAACGGTCGAGTGCACCGCCGTCGTGCGGACTCGCGGGAATCCCGGTCATGCGCGCCGGCTCTCGATGCGCGAGGCCAGTTCGAGGATGGTCCGGCCGGCAGCGGGGGAGATCGTGCCGGCCGCCTCCGCCTCCCCGAGCACGGTCGAGACCGCTCCGAGTTGCTCCTCGACCAGGCTGCGGGCGAACTGCTCGGCGCCGCTCTCGCTCAGGCGGTCGCGGATGTCGGCGCACTGCTGCACGCTCAGTTCGGCCGACCCGAAGTGCAGCTCGATGCTGGGCCAGTGCCCGGTCATGCGGGCGTACGCGATGATCGCCGTCTCCTTGCCCTCACGCAGATCGGAGTAGGCATCCTTCCCATGCTCCTGTGCGTCGCCGAACACCGAGAGCAGGTCATCCTGCAACTGGTAGGCGAGTCCGAGGTGCCGGCCGATCGCCGCCAGCTGCTCTTCGGCCTGCGTGGGGGCGCCGGCGAGCACGGCCGCCGCGCGCAGGGGGAGGACGAAGGAGTAGGTCGCCGTCTTGTAGGCGCTCATCGACAGGATGGTCCGCAGGTCGGGCGGGATGATGCCGTCGCTCAGACCGACGTCGGTGTGCTCGCCGGCGACGGTCTCGAGGATCGTCTGCTCCATCATCGCCAGGAGGCGCTCCCTGGTCTCGGGTGCGACATCGGCACGGGCGAAACCGAGCACGGCGGCAGCGAGCAGCAGGTCGCCCATCAGGATCGCACTGGAGCGGGCCCAGTGCAGTTCCGCATCATCCGGCAGACCCGGGCGACGGTCGGCGAGATCGCCGATGAGGTTCGGTCGACGTCGTCGGATCAGATCGCCGTCGATCACGTCGTCATGAAGGAGGAACGCGTAGTGGAGCAGCTCCACATGCGCCGCCACGTCGACCGCGCGCTCCGCCTCCGACGCCGTGAGACCCGCAGGGGCGAGGGCGAGTCGGAAGTCGAGCAGAAGACGGGGACGGATCAGCTTTCCGCCCAGCGCATGGTCTGCTGCCGTGTGCCACAACGAGGTGAACTCGGGCCCGTACGCCTCTGCAGCCGCACCCCGTTCCGCGAACCGCTGGCGGAGTGCTTCCTCGATGCGCGTGCCGAGATCTTCCTCGGTCGCCATGGCAGCCATCGTCAGACCTCACCGAGCTCGCGCAGCTGCGGCAACTGTTCGCGGATCCACGGGCTGAACGCGAACGGAGCCGCGCGGGCCGCCGTGAAGAGGTCGTCAGGATCGACCCAGGCCCACTCTGCGACCTCGTCCGGATTCACGTCGAGATCGCCATCGATCTCGGCGACGTGCACGGGGCAGATCTCGTTCTCGACGATGCCGCTCGCATCGATCGCCCGGTAGCGGAAGTCGGGCAGCACGAGACGGATTCCCACGAGTGCGGCGCCGAGTTCCTCTTCTGCTCGGCGCGCGACGGCAGCGAGCATGTCCTCTCCCGGGCGCGGGTGGCCGCAGAAGCTGTTCGTCCATACCCCCGGCCAGGTCTGCTTGCTCAACGCCCGCCGGGTAACCAAGAGGCGGCCGTGGCGATCACGGATGTGGCACGAGAAGGCCAGATGCAGAGGGGTCTCGCGGGTGTGCACCTCGTGCTTCGGCAGCACGCCGACCGCGGTCCCGTCCTCCGCGAGGAGGGTCACATCGTCCATGGCGTCCTCTCCTCCATTTGCCTAACTAAGTAAGTAATCAACTTAGCATGAAGCCTTAGATGTGTAACATGATCGCATGGAGATCCAGTCCCGCACCACCCCGGCACCGGGTGCGACGGGAGAGCCGATGACGAGCACCAGCGAGCCCGGCCCGGACGGACTGAGTCATTCCGCGATCTACGACGTCGATGCCAGCGATCCCCGCAGCACCTTGATCGATCGCGCGGGCGTACCTCCCGAGGATCTCCGACAGATCGCCGTGCTCATGGGCGCGATCGGTGACCTGCGCGACGCGGAGCAGAGGCTCTCGCTGGCCTCTCGTCGATACATGCAGCTCAACGACACCGATATGCGTGCGCTGCACTATCTGATCGTGTGCGCGAATCGCGATGCGATCGCGACCCCCGGAGGGATCGCGCAGCACCTGGGAATCTCGACGGCGGCGACGACCAAACTCCTCGACCGTCTCGAGAAGAGTGCGCATATCCATCGCGCTCCGCACCCGAGTGATCGGCGTGCTCTTGCGATCACCATTTCCGCGGAGACACGGCACGCGGCGATGGAGACGGTGGGGCGGCAGCAGGCGAAGAGATTCTATGCGGCCGCGCGTCTATCGAGGGAAGAACGTGAGGTCGTGATCCGATTCCTCACCGATATGACGAGTGAGATCACTCTGCGGGATGAGCCCTGGGCCAAAATAATCGAGGAATAGGCGCTCCGGTCGGACGCGCCTATTCCCCGTGATTCGTCAGTTCGATTGTCAGTGGGCCGCGTTGTACGCGTCCACGACCTGAGCCGGAATGCGACCGCGCTCTGAGAGCTTGTGACCATTCTCGTTCGCCCATGCGCGGATCGCCGCGACCTCGGGGTTGCGTCCCGGACGCTTCCGAGAGGGCGTGGAGCGCGAGGCTCCGGAGGAGCCGGCCCTGCGGCCGGCGGAGATGTACGGCTCGAAAGCCTCACGCAGTTCCGCCGCGTGAGCACTGTTCAGGTCGATCTCGTAGGAAGCCCCGTTCAACGAGAAATGAACCGTCTCGCCTTCACCGACTTCCAGGACACTGCCGTCGATATCGTCGACCAGCTGATGCACAATTCGTCTCGCCATGGAATTCACCCTACTCGGGTGTGGGAAATGCGACAAGCGGCGGAATGCGCGGGTGTTGCCTATTCGTGTCCGGGGTCGATCAGTTTCAGACCGACAATGCAGCCGACGAGCCCCAGAAGGAGGAGAATGCGCAGCCAGGAGATCTCTGTGTCTCCGGTGATCATCGCCCACGCCACGGTCAGCGAGGCGCCGATACCGACCCACACCGCATAGGCGGTTCCGGTGGCGATCTCGCGCATCGCGAAAGCCAGCCCGAACATCGATATCGCCAACCCGACGAAGAAGATCACGCTCGGCCAGAGCTTTGTGAGTCCCTCGGATTTGCCGAGAGCGGTCGCCCATACGGCCTCGAGGATTCCGGATGCGATCAAGATGATCCACGACATGACGGTCCTTTCGGACCAGTCTTTTCGCTCACCGGGTACTGGTCTGCCTCGTCCGGAGCCGGTGTTCACCGGCTGGCTCCACACTAGCGAACAGCGCTGGGCAGGCGCTGTGCACGGTGCTCAGGGGATCCGGTGGAGGTGGGGTTCCGGGAGTCGGCGTTCAGGGGAGGAGGCCGGCGCGACGGGCGCGGACCACGGCCGCGTGACGCGTCGAGGCATCCAGCTTCGACATCGCCGTGCCGATATAGGCCTTCACGGTGCTCTCACGCAGACCGAGGCGTCGCGCGATCTCCGCGTTCGTGGCGCCGAGCGCGGCGCAGGCGAGCACATCGGTCTCGCGTGGCGACAGACGCACGGTCGGGATGGGGCCGGTGGTGGCGGGTAGTGCATCTCCGGCCAGCACCGCCAGCCGCCGCTCGACCTGGGCGATCCGGCCCCGCAGCACGTCATCGTCGACACTGGCGGCGATGCTGCGCAGTTCTGCGAAGCTCTCGCGCAACTGCTCGCGCTGCGGGACGGCGACGGCGTCTTCTCCGGACGCCGCGCGCAGGCGCCGCTCGACCTCGTCCCGGATCCGTAGTTCGTCGGCGACCGACTGCGCCACCTGCATGGCCGGTGCCGTCGTGATGCCGCCGACAGGCTCCTCGTCCCACGCGCCGGCGTACAGCACGCCGCGGGAGCGTCCGCTCACGACGATCGGAAGTGCGAGCAGCGTGCGCAGGCCTTCGCCGAGCACGAACACGTCGTAGTCGTGGGTGATCTGGCGCGACGATCCGTAATCGCTCGTCATGCGCGGACGGAGCTCCATCATCGCCCGTCCGCCGAGTCCGCGTTCCGGGCGCACTTTCAACCCGTCCAGGCTGTGCGTGCGGTTGCCGACGATGCTCGTCACGTTCACGACGCCCTCGTCGATGAGACCGCCGAACGCGACGGGGAACCGGGTGCGTCGGGCAAGCTCGCGCACCGCGTTGGCGACGAGCTCCGTCTCGGACTCCTCGGCCGCGGTTGAGCTCATGACTTCCTACCCTCGGGAGACAGCGTCGTGCCCCTTTTCGTAGCGTCGACACTACCACCGGGGGTGCGGGGATCCCGGCGGCCTACTCGCCGGGATCCCCGTCGTCCTGCGGAACAGCGCGGTGTCAGCGCGTCTCGAGATCCAGCAGGAACCGTTTGCGCTCGGGGTATGCGCCGTACTGACCGGGGGAGCCGTCCGCGCGTACGACGCGATGCACGGGCACGATGATCGAGAAGGGGGTCAGTCGACAGGCCCGGCCCACGGCCCGCGCGGCACCGGGACGCCCGGCGACCACCGCGACCTCGCCGTAGCTCATCGTCTCGCCCCACTCGATCTCACAGATCGCCCGGAGGGCCTCCAGCGAGAACCCGCTCGCCAATCGCCAGTCCAACCTCAGATGGTCGTGGAAGCGCACGGGCTCACCGTCGAAGTACTCCGCGAGGAGTGGCGTCAACTCCGAGGCGGCGCCGGGATCGGGATCGGGAATGCCGCCGAGATCGCGGGCGGCGGCTTCGAGAAGCCACGGGACGGAGGGATCCTCGGATTCGGAGAGGTCGAAGCGGACGATTCCCTCATCGGAGAACACCGCGAGCGCGTCGCCGAACGGCGTCGGAGCGAAGTCGTATCGGAACGTCATGTGACCATAGTGACCGGTGCGGGCGGGACCGGACGCCGGGTCTGCCGATTCCTGGGGAGAATCGAGACGACACATCGGCCGTGCAGGGGGAGTGCTCAGCCCGTTCGAGGGCAGTAATACGGTGAAACCCGCCCGAGATACCTGGCATCCCGGCTTCACGCGCCTAGGGTGTCACTGTGTGGCGACGTGATGAGAAGTCTGCGGATGACGCAGTGGCGGATGCCGCAGTGACTCTCGGCGAGCTGCACGAGTCGACCACAGGGGTCGATGTCGCCCACGCCGCCGAGTCGGAGCGCACGCGATTGCGCGCGGAGGCCGCCGATCTGGGCGGCGCGTCCCCGCTGGTCAGCTTCCGCGACGGGCCCGAGTCCGGGATCGACATCTCCAAGGCGCACCCCGGCAGCCTGCCCCAGTTCATCACCGGCAAATCCACGCTGTTGTCGAACCTGTTCCGCGACGAGGTGGGGCTGCGCACCGCCAGGCTCGCTGCAGAGCGCATCACGTCGAAGAACACCGAGCTGCGCACGGTGCGCGGCATCGAGGCCGTCCACCTCACGGTCGGCGTCGCTCGCTGGCGCATCGGCGGCGCGGCGTTCGCGGCCCCCGTGCTGCTGCGACCGCTGGCCATCCGGCGCCATCATTCGGACTTCGAGCTGAAGCTGCAGGGCGTCTTCGACGTGAACCCGGAGCTCGTGCGCATCGCGCGCGAGCACTTCGGCATCTCGATCGACGCCGCGGCGCTCGCCGCGTTGGCCTATGACGGCGGCATCTTCAAGCCGCAGCCCGTGATCGACAGCCTGCGCACGACGGCACGGTCGATCGACACGTTCTCGGTCGAGCCCCGGTTGGTCGTGTCGACGTTCGCCGACGTGGGCGGCGCGATGGTGCGCGACAGCGGCAGCCTCGACCACGTCGTGCTCAACGCGCTCGCCGGCCACGTGGGCGACCGCGAACAGGTCGCCGCGCCGCGGGCGACCCCGCACCACACCGGCCCGGACGATCGCGCTCCGGCATCCGACAATCTGCTGCTGGATGCCGATGCGGAGCAGGAGGCCGTGCTCGCACGGATCGCGGCCGGTCATTCGCTGACCGTGGCGACGCTGCCCGGCACCGGGGGAACCCAGACGGTCATCAACGCGCTCGGCGAACTCGTCCGCGCGGGTAAGCGCGTGCTGGTCGTGTCGGCGCGACGCTCCACCCTCGACGGCGTGCGGCATCGTCTCGCGGGCATCGGGCTCGACAGCCTGGCGATCTCTCCGGCGAGCGTCCGCCGCGACCTGGTGCGTGCGATCGGGCGGAACGAGAAGGCCGTATCGCCGAAGGTCAGCGACGTCGACGACGCGCTGGTTCGACTGCGCACGGTGCTCCGCGACTACCGTCAGGCACTGACCACGCCGGTCGCCGGCACGAGCGCCTCGGTGCTCGACGCCACGCGGCATCTGACCAGACTCGCGTCGCTCCCCGTGCCACCGTCGACGACGGCTCGTCTCGGAACGGATGCGCTCCGCCGCCTGGCAGAGGACCGCAGCGGGGCGGCATCCGCTCTCGCTCAGGCCGCCCGACTGGGCGAATTCCGCTTCGGGCCCGACGACTCCCCCTGGTACGGCGTCACGTTCTCGAGCACGGAGGCCGCGCGGGCGGCGCACGAGCTCGCGGCACGTCTGCACGGGAGCAGCATCCCCGCCCTACTCGAACGCGGCTACGAACTGATCGCGCAGACGCGGATGCGTCCATTCGCGACGATCGACGAGCTCGGCGAGTACCTCCACCTGCTGCAGGGCATGCGGGACTCGCTCGACCGCTTCAGCCCCACCGTCTTCGAACGCCCGCTGGGCGAACTGATCCAGGCGCACGGATCTCGCCGCGACGCCCCCGGGCTCTCGGGCACCAACCGGCGTCGGCTCCGCCGGCTCGCCAAGGAGTATGTGCGCCCCGGCGTGCACGTGACCGAGATGCACGAGGCTCTCCTGCGCATCCAGGCGCAGCGCACGCAGTGGCAACGGTTCGTCGAGGCCGGCGTCGCACCTGAGGTGCCGCTCGGCCTCGCCGACGTCTCGGCGGCGTGGCAGCGGGCAGAGGCGGAGCTCGCCGAGCTCGATGCCGCCCTCGGTCGTCGCGAGCCGATGGCCGCCCTGCCCGTGGCACGTCTCGTGCGCACCTTGGCCGGTCTCGCTGCCAAGTCGGATGTCTTCGACAACCTCGTCGAGAGGGCGCAGCTGCGCGAGCGACTGGCGCTGCTGGGCTTGGAGCCTCTGCTCGCCGAGCTCTCCGTGCGCCACGTCTCGGAGGGGCAGGTCGGTGAGGAGCTCGAGTTCGCGTGGTGGCAGTCGCTGCTCGAACGTGCTCTCCAGGACAACCGGGCGCTGCTCGGCGCGAACACCGCGGTGGTCGATCGACTCGAGCGCGACTTCCGTCTGGTCGACGAGGCCCACGCCGCGATGGCCGGTCCTCTGCTGGCGTGGCAGCTCGCCAATCAGTGGAAGATCGCGATCGTCGACGAGCCGCAGCAGTCGCAGCACCTGCGCCGGGCGCTCACCCAGCCGAACTCCACCACCGCCGAGATCGTGAGTTCGGCATCCACCCTTGTCGGGGTGCTCGCCCCCGTGTGGATCTCGTCGCCGTACCGGGTGCCCGAGATCCCCGACTCGGTCGAGTTCGACACCGTGCTGCTGGTCGATGCCGCCGCGATCAACCTGGCGGAAGCCGCACCGGCGATCCGCCGAGCGCGTCAGATCGTCGCATTCGGCGATCCCGTCACCCAGCGCCCGACGCCCTTCCACATCGCCGTCGATCCCGGAGACTCCTGGGAGCCCGAGGTTCCGTTCGACGATGTGTCGGTCTTCGAGCGCCTGTCGGAGTTGCTCCCCGTCATGACCCTCACCCGCAGCTACCGTGCGGGTGGCGAAGATCTGGCCGAGCTCATCAACGACGCCTTCTACGGCGGAGAGATCGTCTCGTTGCCGTGGGCGGGCTCCTACCTCGGGCGCGGCAGCCTCACTGTCGACTACGTCGAGGGAGGCACGGGAACGCCCGATCCGATCTCCGGAGCGGTCGAGAGCCCCGACGCCGAGGTGGCCCGCGTGGTCACCCTCGTGGTCGAGCACGCGGTGCACCGGCCCACGGAATCGCTCATGGTGGTCACCGCCAGCACCCGCCACGCCGAGAGGGTGCGCGCCGCCGTCACGTCGGCGTTCGCCGGTCGTTCGGATGTGGCGGACTTCGTCGGCCGCGACACCGCCGAGCCGTTCGCCGTGCTCACCCTCGAGGAATCGGTGGCGGAGAGCCGGGATCGCGTCATCTTCTCGCTGGGCTTCGGACTCACCAAGCACGGACGGGTCCTCAGCGACTTCGGCGACCTCTCGACGCCCGACGGCGAACGCCTGCTGACGGTGGGCATGACCCGTGCCCGCCGCTCGATGGTGATCGTGTCGTCGATTCGTCCCTCGGCCTTCGATGACGGCCGCCTCGAACACGGCGCGGCCACTCTCATGTCGATCCTCGGTGGACTCGCCGCGCGCGCACGCGATGCACGGCTGGAAGACCTCGCCGATCCGCTGACCCTGGCACTCGCGCGGGAGTTGCGCCGACTCGGTGCCTCGGTCGACGTCGACTATCGCGGGCTCCTTCCCCTGGTCGCCCAGCACAAGGGCAAGGCCGTGGTGATCGAGTCCGATCCCGAGTCCCGAGGGGAGTCGCTGCGCGAGACGCTGCGGCTGCGTCCGCACGTGCTGCGGCGTCTGGGCTGGCACTACGTGCGGGTGCACGCGTTCGATCTGTACAGCGACCCGGTCACCGCTGCCACGCGGATCGCCGCCGTGCTCGGCATCTCGGACTCCGCGCCGCGAGCCGACAACGACACGCAGCCGATCGACATCGTCGACACGGGAAATGGCTGACGACACCGGGGCGGATGCACCGGGGCAGCGCGTCGTCCGTGTGGCCGGATCCCGCCGCGCACGACTCACCCCGGTTCCGGGGACGGACCCGGAACCCGAGTCGGGCCCCGAGCCCGTGGCCGACCCGCCGGGGGCGAAGATCCGTGGCCCGAAGGGGCCCAACGACGACCGGATGATCCAGGACGTCCCGCCGCACTACTGAGCTGTGGCTACCGCACCGCTGTCAGACGAGAGAAGCGCACGGCCCCTTCCGGGTTCCGTGCGCTTCTCCTGTCAGAACGACTGTGGCGTCAGCTGCGCTGGTTCCGTGCGAGCAGATCGCGGATCTCGATGAGCAGCTCGGTCTCGGTCGCGGCGGCCGGCTCCTCCTGGGGCTCTTCTGCCGGAGTTCCCTTGCGGGCCTCGACGTGGGCTTTGAAGGTGTTCATCGGCAGGACGAACACGAAGTAGACGACGACGGCGACGGCGAGGAAGCTGATGATCGCCGAGATCAGATCGCCGATCGGGAAGGTGACCTTGTTGCCGTAGATGTTCGTGATCTGCGGTCCGAACTGGCCGGTCGCGCCCTCCTCGAAGAAGAGCGAGATCAGCGGGGTGATGATGCTCGCCACGACCGCGTTCACGATCGCGGTGAAGGCGGCGCCGATGACGACGGCGACCGCCAGATCGATCACGTTGCCGCGGAGGATGAAGTCCTTGAATCCGTTGAGCATGGGTGCCTCCGTTGGGGGATGGAACCTCAGGACGAGGTGGAACTCGACGCAGCCGCCGGCTTGGCGCTCGTCGTCGATCCCGACTTCGATGATGCCGAAGCATCCTTCGAACCACCAGATTTGGCGCGCGAGTCGGTGCGATAGAAGCCCGATCCGTTGAAGGTCACCCCGATCGATCCGTACTGCTTGCGCAGGGTTCCTCCGCACTCGGGGCAGACCGAGAGGGCGTCGTCGGAGAAGCTCTGCACGGCATCGAAGGTGTGGCCGCACGACGTGCAGGCATAGGCATAGGTGGGCATGGTGTCCTCGGGGTCAGCGCCGCGATGGCGACAGGATCAGGGTCTGCGACGGGGTCACGACGCCGTTGACGGGCTGGTCGTGCACCTCCCGGGGCAGGGAGTCGAGTATCTCGGAATCATAGATGACGGCGTAGACAGGAGGGCACTTCTCCATAGAACCGATCGTCTTGTCGAAGTAGCCGCGACCCCAGCCCATCCGCATGCCGGTGCGATCCACGGCAGCGGCGGGGACGATCATGAGGTCGACGTCGTTGACGGCGATCGGCCCCAGCACCTCGCCGGTGGGCTCGGGCAGACCGTGCAGTCCCTCGGTCGTCTCGTCACCGTCTTCGGCGACCGCCCAGTCGAGCAGCCCGTCGGGGCGCGTGACCGGAAGCAGCACCCGGATGCCGCGGCGAACCGCTCGCGTCACGAAGTCGCGGGTACCCGGTTCGGTGAGAGTGGAGAGGAAGCACGAGATCGACCGTGCATCGAGTTCGTCGACCAGTGCGTCGAGTCGTTCGCCGATCGCGGATGCCGCGGCGTCGCGCTGGGCGTCGGAGAGCAGTCCGCGTCTTTCGCGCAGCTCGGCGCGCAGCGCACGTTTGGCATGCTCGGCCTCGTTCGACATGCCTCCGAGTCTACGGTGGTGGCCACCACTAGGCTGAGGGGATGGGTAACCAGAAGATCAAGGCCGTCATTCCTGCCGCAGGTCTGGGGACACGATTCCTGCCGGCGACCAAGGCGATGCCGAAGGAGATGCTCCCCGTCGTCGACAAGCCGGCGATCCAATACGTCGTCGAAGAGGCCGCGGATGCCGGCATCGAAGACATCCTCGTCATCATCGGGCGCAACAAGAACGCCATCTCCAACCACTTCGACTCCGTGCCGGAACTCGAGGTGAAGCTCATGGAGAAGGGCGACACCGGGCGCCTGGAGCGCGTGATGAAGTCGAGCGATCTCGCCGACATCCACTTCGTCCGTCAGGGAGAGCCCAAGGGGCTCGGCCACGCCGTGCTGCGTGCGCGGACGCACGTGGGTGACAGCTCCTTCGCGGTGCTGCTGGGCGACGACCTGATCGATGAGCGCGACCCGCTCTTGACCCACATGATCGCCGAGCACGAGCGCAGCGGCGCCGCGGTGATCGCGCTCATGGAGGTCGACCCCGCGAACATCCACATGTACGGAGCGGCCGCGGTCGAGCCGATCGACGGTTCGGACTCGGTGCGCGTCACCGGTCTCGTCGAGAAGCCGGCTCAGGAGGACGCACCGTCCAACCTCGCCGTGATCGGCCGCTACGTGTTGCCGGCATCCGTCTTCGAGATCCTCGAGCGCACGGAACCGGGCAAGGGTGGAGAGATCCAGCTCACCGATGCTCTGCAGGAACTCGCGGCAGACCCCGAGGGGCCCGGCGTGGTCGGTGTGATCTTCCGCGGTCGCCGGTACGACACGGGTGACCGCGTGGACTACATCAAGGCGATCGTGCAGCTCGCCTCCGATCGCGACGACCTCGGTCCCGAGCTCCGGCCGTGGCTGAAGGAGTTCGCGGAACGCCTCTAGGCGACGCGGCGGACGTCGGGGCACGGGATGGATCTGGCGGCGGGGATCAGGCACGAGGCGATCGAACTGCGTCTCGTGCGCATGAAGGACGCCCGTCCTCTGCAGCAGGAACTGCTGACCAACCGGTCGTGGTTGCAGCCGTGGGAGGCGACGGTGCCGTACGGCAGTGTGTCGTTCGACATGCGGCTGAGCATCCGCCGGCTGTTGCAGCAGTACAAGGACGGCGCCGGGTATCCCTTCGTGATGGAATACGAGGGCGAGGTCGCCGGGCAGCTCAACGTCTGGGGGATCGCGCGCGGATCGCTGTGCTCGGCGACGATCGGCTACTGGGTGAGCGAGCGCTTCGCCGGCAAGGGCATCACCCCGACCGCGGTCGCGATGGCGACGGATGCCTGCTTCACCGAGTACGGCCTGCACCGGATGGAGATCTGCATCCGACCCGAGAACGCCGCGAGTCTGCGCGTCGTGCAGAAGCTCGGATTCCGGTACGAGGGGCTGCGCCGCCGCTACATCCACATCGACGGGGACTGGCGCGATCACTATGCATTCGCCCTCACCCGGGAGGACGTTCCGCAAGGAGTTCTCGCGCGATGGTTGAACGGCCAGGTGCCCCCGGATGCCGCCACCGTGCCCCCCGCGGACCGTCTGACGCTCTGACGGAGATCGGACTCGCCGCGACACGCGCCCGCTGCGCGTTCGGAGGGCTCCCGTACCCGTACCTTTATCGATATGGACGGGCCGGTGCTGAGTGGGGGAGTGATCGTGCTCGTCGCTGTGCTCCTCTGGATGCTGTACCTGCTGCCCTCGTGGCGCGGGCGCTTCCAGTACAACGCCGCCGAGCGCAATGCCGTCCGACTCAATCAGGCGCTGCGTGTGCTGGCGGAAACGAGCGAGACCCCGGATGAGGTGCGCTTCGAATTGAACGCGCGCACCGCGCTGGCGCAGCAGAAGCTCGCCAAGCGCGTGCAGTCCGAACGTGAAGCCGTCGAACTGGAATCGCTGCGCAACGAGCTGGCCGCGACGCGGGCCGATCCCATCGTGCGACAGGCGCGAGCCCGTCGCCGTGTGCGCGCCGTCGCGACGACGAGCCTGGTGCTCGGTGTCGTGCTCGCCGGATTCGGCGTCTGGCAGCTCGTGGCCACCGGCGCCCAGGTTCTCGTCTGGGCCGGTGGCGCGGTGGTTCTTCTCGCGGCGATCACGCTGCAGCGCATGGCGTCGGTCGCCTCGCGCACCGCTCGTCGCGCTGTTCGCGCGGCCGAGCCGGTGGTCGAGCGCATCGCGCCGGAGATCCACGACCAGGGGCGTGCGACGTGGACGCCGCGTCCGCTGCCCGAGCCGCTCGTCTCGGTGGCGGGCTCCCGCGCCCAGACCGCCCAGGCGGAGATCGACGCGCAGCAGGAGCGCCGCAAGGCCGCCCGACTCGCTGCGCTGCGTGAGCGCGCAGAGCAGATGGCTCCGACGGCGCCCGTCGCGATCCCCGCAGCCTCGTCGCCGTACGCCCGCATGGGATTCGTCGACGATGCCGAGATCGAAGCCCACGTGAGGGAGATGCTCTCGCGCCGAGCGGCAGGGTGATCGCTGTCGGCACGAAGCCCCCGATCGTCGTGATAGCGTAGAGACGTTCACGGGCCTATGGCGCAGTTGGTAGCGCGCCTCGTTCGCATCGAGGAGGTCAGGGGTTCGAATCCCCTTAGGTCCACAGAACAGACGGCCGATCAGGCATGAGAGATCATGACTGGTCGGCCGTTTCTTTGTGTCCGCAGACTCTCTACCCCGGCCCCGCGGAGTAGCCTCGGAGGGTGATCGAAGACATCAAGAAGCGCGCTCTGCACCGCACCAGCATCCTCGAGGGTCAGATGCGCGGCGTCGCGCGGATGATCGAGAACGAGGAGTACTGCATGGACATCATCACGCAGTCCCGGGCCATCCAGCGTTCGCTGGAATCGCTGAACCGTCTGCTGCTCGAGAATCACCTGCGCACGCACGTCACGCACATGTTCGAAGAGGGCGGCGAGGAGCGCGACAAGGCCGTGGGCGAGCTGCTCAAGGCCTTCGACTTCGACTCCAAGTAGATTCCGCGTCGCTCAGTGGTCTGAATCGCCATTCGCAACGGAAATCGTTGTGATCAGAGCATCCGACTTCTGTTTTCGCTATACCTGAGCCTCTTCCTGTGTCAGACTCGCCGCAAGCGATTCTCAATGGGGAGGTTCCATGCCCGGCACGATGCCTGCGTCGACGGCGACACTCGACACGCCCACAGCCACCGGCTCCGTCCAGATCGACGGGGTCACCAAGCGCTACGGCACAGCCGTCGCCGTCGATGCCCTGACGCTCGACGTGCACGCGGGGGAGTTCCTCTCCCTTCTCGGCCCGTCCGGGTGCGGCAAGACGACGACCCTGCGCATGATCGCGGGGTTCGAGTATCCGGATGCCGGTGACATCCGCATCTCCGGGCGCAGTGTGCTGAACCTGCCGCCGTATCGGCGCGAGGTGAACACGGTCTTCCAGGCGTATGCGCTGTTCCCGCACCTCACGGTCGCCGAGAACGTCGCATACGGCCTGCAGCAGCGCCGGGTGCCGAAGGCGGAGCAGCGCGAGCGGGTGAGCGAGGCGCTCGACATGGTGCAGCTGCGCTCCTTCGCCGACCGCAAGCCCACCCAGCTGTCGGGCGGTCAGCAGCAGCGCATCGCCCTGTCGCGCGCGCTCATCAACCGACCGAGCGTGCTGCTGCTCGACGAGCCCCTCGCGGCCCTCGACCGCCAGCTGCGCGAAGAGATGCAGCTCGAGCTCAAACTGCTGCAGGCGCGCCTGGGCACCACGTTCGTGTTCGTCACGCACGACCAGGCCGAAGCGCTGTCGATGAGCGACCGCATCGCCGTGATGCGCGCCGGGCGGATCGAGCAGCTCGCGGCCCCTGCGGAGATCTACGCCGAACCGGCATCCGCATACGTGGCCTCGTTCATCGGCCAACAGAACTTCGTGCACGGCACCGTCCGCGCCGAGGGCGACGCGGTCGACACGGCGATCGGCGCGATCTCGGGTCGCTGGGGCGGTGAGCCGGTCGGAGTCGGCCAGCCCGCCGTCGCCGCGATCCGCCCCGAGTACGTGCGACTGGAACAGGGCCCGGGTGCCGGTGTACCCGGCCGCGTGCTCGGCGTCTCGCACCTGGGTGAGACCCTGCAGGTCGCCGTGCGGGTGGGCGGTGACGCCACGTTCCTCTCGCGGATGCCGGCACCGACCGCGCCCAACGTGGGAGTCGACGACGAGGTGCGTTGCGTCTGGGATGCCGCCGACGCCCGCCTCTTCGCCGCCGACGGCATCCCGACCACCGCGACCCACGTGATCGCGCTGCCGAAGGAGGGCGGGCGGTGACGGCCACGCCTCCCGTGCGGGTGCTCGCGCACCGGAGTGCAGCGCGGGTCATCCGCACCGAACTGACCAGACGCGGTTTCCTCGCCACGGCGCTCGTCGCCGGCGGCGCGGTGCTGCTCAGCGCATGCTCACCGGGGCAGAATGCCGCCGCCGTGCACGCGAAAGGCGGGCCGCTCGAAGACAAGCTCTCGATCTACAGCTGGGGAGATTATGACGCCCCCGAGGTGCTCGAACAGTTCACGGCCGAGAACGGTCCGCGCATCGTGCTCGACGCGTTCAACTCGAACGAGGAGCTGATCGCCAAGCTGGTCGCCGCGCGCGGAACCTCCGGCTACGACATCGTGGTGCCGACCGGCGTGTTCGTCGGGCCGATGGCCGAGAACGGACTGCTGCAGAAGTTCAACCTCGACCTGCTGCCGAACATGTCGAACGTGGCGCCCGAGTTCCGTGGGCGCTCCTGGGATCCGGGCAACGAGTACTCGGTGTGCAAGGCCTGGGGCACCACCGGGTTCGTGTACGACAAGCGGGTGATCTCGCGTGAGCTCACCACGTGGAAGGACTTCATCGACGCGGCGCAGAACGAGGCGTCCGGCTCGACCTCGGTGCTCGACGACCCGGCGCCGCTGCTGGGCATCTACTTCTGGGCCAACGGCATCGACTGGACGACGACCGACCCCGACGAGCTCGACGCGGTCGAGAAGTTCCTGGTGAAGGATCTCGCCCCGCACGTCTCGGCATTCGACTCGTACCCCGGCGGCTCCTCCATCCCGCAGGGCTCGCACGCGCTGCTGCAGTCGTACAACGGCGATGCCCGGCTGGGGATCTTCGAGTCCGGAGATCCGGACCGCTGGCAGTGGGTGCTCGGGAGCCCGGCGACGGAGCTGTGGATGGACAACTGGGCGATCGCCGCCGGGGCCCCGCATCCCGAGGCGGCGCACGCGTTCATCAACTTCGTGCTGCAGCCCGACATCCAACTCGCCCAGGTCGACTACATCGGCTACGACACCGGTATCAGCGGCATCCGCGAGCAGGCGGAGGCGGAAGGGCTCGAGCGACTCGACATGGTGTTCTTCGACGATCAGCAGGTGGAGACCATGCACGAGGGCAAGCTCACCGATGCGCAGGACCGCGTCGTCTCGATCTGGAACTCGATGAAGGCGGCCGCCGGTGCGTAAGCTCAAGTTCGGTCTCGCCATCCCCGCCTGGGTCTGGCTGCTCATCTTCTTCGTGGCGCCGATCGGCATGGTCGTCGTGTTCAGCTTCGGCTACAAGCCCAGCATCTTCGCCACGCATGCCCTCGACCACCTGTCGTTTGACCGCTACGTCGAGGCGATGTCGCCGACGTTCTTCAGCACGTTCCTGAACACGTTGTGGATCGGCATCCTCGGCACCTTCCTGTGTCTGCTGATCGGCGCTCCCGTCGCCTACTGGATCGCCGTCAAGGCCGCCCCGTCGAAGCGGGGGCTGCTGCTGGCGCTCGTGATGGTGCCGTTCTGGACGAACTTCCTGGTGCGCACGATCGGATGGCAGGTGATCCTCGCACCCGAGGGCTGGTTGTCGCAGCTGCTGCAGGGGATCGGCGTGATCCCGGGGCCACTCGATCTGCTGTACTCACGCGGAGCGGTGCTGCTGGGTGTCGTCTACAACTATCTGCCTCTGATGATCCTGCCGCTGTTCGTCGCCTTCGACCGGGTGTCCGGACCCTTGCGGGAGGCCAGCAAGGATCTGGGCGCGGGAAGCATCACCACGTTCCTGCGCATCACGGTGCCGCTGGCGCGCCCGGGCATCATCGCCGGCGTGTTGCTGGTGTACATCCCGCTCATGGGCGACTACATCACCGCGACCGTGCTGGGAGGGGCGAAGGGCAACATGATCGGGCAGGTCGTGGCCAGCCAGTTCCAGACGGCGCAGAACTGGGCGCTGGGTTCGGCGATGGCCGTGCTGCTCATCCTCGTGATCATGCTCTCGATCGCCGCGGCGGCCGTGCTGCTGTGGCTCGCGACGCTGCCCGTCCGACAACGCAACCGTCTCGTTCTGGGGGAGGGATCATGACCATGAACACGCGCCCGCGTCGCGGCTTCGCCCGGTTCCTGCTGCCGATCTGGGCGGGAGCGGTGTTCCTGTTCCTGTTCCTGCCGATCCTCGTGATCATCGCGTATTCGTTCAACGTGGGGCGCCTGCTCGTGTCGTGGGATCACTTCGGCTTCGAGTCCTTCCTCGCGATCGTGAACAAGCCGGCGATCCGCGATGCCGTGCTGGTGTCGGTGCGCACCGGTCTGCTCGCAGCTCTCCTCGCCACGGCCCTGGGCACGCTCGCGGGCATCGCGATGGCCCGCAACCCTGGCAAGTGGGTGTGGTGGTTCCTCGGGCTCCTGCTGCTGGTGTCGGTCACGCCCGAGATCGTGGATGCCGTGGCACTACTGCCGTGGCTGGTGTTCCTCGGGCAGGACGTCGGTATCGGCATCTTCAACGACGGCACCATGAGGCTCGTGGTGGGCCAGTCACTCTTCTCGGTCGCGATCGTGTCGTACATCGTGCGTGCGCGCCTCGTCGGACTGGACTCCCGGTTGGAGGAGGCCTCGGCCGACCTCTACGCCCCGCCCGTGCGGACGTTCCTCAAGGTGACGCTGCCGCTCGCGATGCCGGCCGTGCTCGCCGGGTTCCTGCTGTCGTTCACGCTGAGCCTCGACAACACTGTCGTCTCGGCGTTCGTACAGGTCTCGGGCACCACACCGTGGCCGGTGTACGTGTTGAGCGCGCTGCGCAGCGGACTGCGGCCGGAGATCGCGGCGGTGTCGACGATCATGCTGGTGCTCACGTTGTTGGCGCTGGCTCTCGTGGCCGTGGTTCTGAAGAGAGCGGGGGACTCGGCGACCGAGATCGCCCGCACGATGGCAGGAGGATGACGATGGTCTTCGCTGATCTGGTGTTCACGGGCGGCGCGCAGGGCGGTCGGGTGTTCCTGGCGGACGGCGCGCGCACCACGGCGCGGGCGGTCGCCGTGACCGACGGGGTCATCACGGCGGTCGGTCATGATGTCTCGGCGCTGATCGGCCCCGACACTGAGGTCGTCGACCTCGCGGGTGGGCTGCTGGTGCCGGGGTTCCAGGATGCTCACGTGCATCCGGTGTGGGGCGGGCTCGACATGCTGCGCTGTGACCTCTCGGCGCTGTCGACTCGGGATGAGTACCTGGCGCGGATCGCGGAGTACGCCGCCGAGCATCCGGACGATGAGTGGATCCTCGGTGGTGGCTGGCAGATGTCGGCGTTCCCCGGCGGCACGCCCAGCGCGGCCGACCTCGACACCGTGCTGCCCGATCGTCCGGCGTTCCTGCCCAACCGCGACGGGCACGGCGCGTGGGTGAACTCGCGGGCGCTGGAGCTCGCCGGGATCACGAGCGACACCGCGGATCCGGAGGACGGGCGCATCGAGCGGGATGCCACCGGAGCCCCGAGCGGCACGCTGCACGAGGGGGCGATGGGGCTGGTCAATCGGTTACTGCCGATCGAAGCGCCGGAGCGGATGGTCGAGGCGCTGCTGCAGGGGCAGCGGTATCTGCACTCGTTCGGAGTGACGGCCTGGCAGGATGCGATCGTCGGCACCGAGTACGGGGATGCGGGCGATCCGCTTCCGGCGTACCTCTCGGCCGCGGCATCCGGTCAGTTGACCGGCAGAGTCGTCGGCTCGCTGTGGTGGGAACGCTCGAAGGGGCTGGAGCAGATCGACGACATCGTCGCGCGCCGTGACGCGAGCACGGCAGGGCGCTTCCGGGCGCGCAGCGTGAAGATCATGCAGGACGGCGTCGCCGAGAACTTCACCGCCGCGATGCTCGAGCCGTACTGCGACGGCCACGGGCATCCGCGGGAGGACTCCGGTATCTCGTTCGTCGAACCCGAGCTGCTGAAGGAGGCCGCCATCCGGCTCGATGCCCTCGACTTCACGCTGCACTTCCACGCGATCGGCGATCGGGCGGTGCGTGAGTGCCTGGATGCGGTCGAGGCCGCACTGATCGCCAACGGCCCCCGGGGCAACCGGCACCACATCTCGCACATCCAGGTCGTGCACCCCGACGACATCCCGCGGTTCCGCGCGCTCGACGTCACCGCGAACATGCAGATGCTGTGGGCGACGCTGGAGCCGCAGATGGTCGATCTGACCCTCCCGTACCTGGGGGAGCAGCGCAGCGGATGGCAGTATCCGTTCGGAGACCTGCTGCGCTCGGGCGCCGCGCTCGCCGCAGGCAGCGACTGGTCGGTGAGCACGCCGAACCCGATGGCCGCGATCCATGTGGCGGTCAACCGGCAGTCCGCGCCGACCGAGTGGGAGGGGGACTATCCGGCTTTCCTCCCCGAGCAGTCGATCGATCTCGCGACCGCGCTCGCCGCATACACGGCAGGCTCCGCGCGCGTGAACCACCTCGATGACACCGGCACCATCGCGGTGGGGATGCGGGCAGACTTCGCCCTGCTCGATCGGGATCCGTTCGAGCATCCCGCCCGGGAGATAGGCCTCACCGAGGTCGTCGGGACCTGGGTCGAGGGTGTGCGGGTGTACGAGCGGGCCGACGAATCACGGAGGTCGTGACGATTCGCCGAGCTTTCGGCGCAATAGGTCGGCGAATCGTCACAGACTCGGCGAATCGTCGGGCACGGGCCGTCGTCTCAGCCGGCGGTGGCCTCGTCAGCCACGGCCAGCGCGTCGTCGAGCACGGCGAGCCCGCGCACCAGGTCGTCTTCGCTGATGATCAGCGGGGGAGCGACGTGCATGCGGTTGAAGTGCGTGAACGGCCAGACGCCGCCCTTTTTCGCCGCCGCCGCGAACGCGGCCATGGGGGCGGCATCCGCTCCGGAGGCGTTGAACGGCACGAGCGGCTCGCGGGTCTCCTTGTCGCGCACGAGCTCGACGGCCCAGAACAACCCGAGGCCTCGCACCTCGCCCACGCTCGGGTGCGTCTCGGCCCACCCGCGCAGCGTCGGCTCGACGATGCGCTCGCCCAGGTCGCGCACGCGCTCCAGGATGCCGTCACGGCGGAACACCTCGAACGTCGCCACACCGGCAGCGCAGGCGAGCGGGTGGCCCGAATAGGTCAGCCCGCCGGCGAACGGCACGGTGTCGAACGCGGCGGCGATCCGCTCCGAGATCACGACGCCGCCGAGCGGCACGTAGCCGGAATTGACGCCCTTCGCGAAGGTGATCAGGTCGGGCTGGCCGTCGAACGCGTCGACGCCGAACCATTCGCCCAGCCGGCCGAAGCCGACCATGACCTCATCCGCGATGTACACGATGCCGAAGCGGTCGCACAGCTCGCGCACACCCTGCAGGTACCCGGGCGGTGGCACGAGCACGCCGTTGGTGCCGACGACCGTCTCGATGATGATCGCGGCGATGGTGTGCGGGCCCTCGAGCTGGATGGTCTGCTCGAGGTGCGCGAGCGCCCGCTCGGACTCCTGCTCCGGGGTCTCGGCGTGGAAAGGCGAGCGGTACAGGTAGGGCCCGAAGAAGCGCACGGTGCCGTTGTCGACCCCGTCGTTCGCCCAGCGGCGCGGGTCGCCGGTGAGCGAGATCGCGGTCGAGGTGGAGCCGTGGTAGCTGCGGTACATCGACAGCACCTTGCGGCGGCCGGTGAACTGACGGGCCATGCGCACTGCATATTCGTTCGCCTCTGCGCCGCCGTTGGTGAAGAAGACCTTCTCGAGTCCCTCCGGTGCGACCTCGGCGATCAGGCGCGCGAGCTCGCCGCGCACGTCATTCGCGATCGACGGCTGGATCGTGGCGAGACGCCCGGCCTGCTGCTGGATCGCCGCGACCAGGTCGGGATGCTGGTGGCCGAGGTTCAGGTTCACCAGCTGGCTGGAGAAGTCCAGGTACGCGTTGCCGGCGTAGTCCCAGAAGGTGGAACCCTCGCCCGCGGCGACGGGCAGCGGGTCGATCAGGGCCTGCGCGCTCCAGGAGTGGAACACGTGGCCGCGGTCGTCGGCTCGCACCTGCGCCTCCGCCTCGGGGGCGGGGAGCGGGTGGGAGTTGCCGTGGCGGTCGGTGTAGTTCGTCATGCGCGTTCCCTGTCTCTGTCGTCGCCGGATCAGTGGTTGCTCGGGAAGCCGAGGTCGATCTGCGAGGGGGTGTGGTCGGGCCAGCGGGTCGTGACGACCTTCGACCGCGTGTAGAAGTGCACCGACTCGGGGCCGTAGATGTGGGAGTCGCCGAACAGCGAGTCCTTCCAGCCGCCGAACGAGTAGGCGCCGATCGGCACGGGGATCGGCACGTTCACGCCGACCATGCCGACCTCGATGTCGAACTCGTACTGCCGGGCGGTGCCGCCGTCGCGGGTGAAGATCGCGGTGCCGTTGCCGTAGGCGTTGCCGTTGACGAGCTCGACCGCCTCGGCGTAGGTCTCGACGCGCACGACCGTGAGCACCGGGCCGAAGATCTCGTCGTCGTACACCTTCATGCCCGGGGCGACCTGGTCGATCAGGCTGACACCCAGGAAGAAACCGTCGGAGTCGAACTGCTTCTGCGTGCCGTCGACCACGACCTTCGCACCCTCGGCCGCGGCGCCCGTGACGTAGGAGGCGACCTTGTCGCGGTGCTCGCGCGTGATGAGCGGACCCATCTCGCTGGCGGCATCCGTGCCGGGCCCGATCTTCAGTCCGTCGATGCGGGAGGCGATCGCCGAGACCAGGTCGTCGGCGATGTCGCCCACGGCCACCAGCACCGAGACGGCCATACAGCGCTCTCCGGCCGAGCCGTAGGCGGCGGAGACCGCAGCATCCGCGGCGCCGTCGATGTCGGCATCCGGCATCACGACCATGTGGTTCTTGGCGCCGCCGAGGGCCTGCACGCGCTTGCCGGCGGCCGAGGCGCGCTGGTAGATCGAGCGGGCGATCGGCGTGGAGCCGACGAAGCTGACAGCCGAGACCTTCGACGAGTCGAGGAGCGCATCGACGGCCTCTTTGTCTCCGTGCACGACGTTCAGCACGCCGTCGGGCAGGCCCGCCTCGGAGAAGAGCTTCGCGATCCAGACCGCGGCGGACGGGTCCTTCTCGCTGGGCTTGAGCACGACCGTGTTGCCGCAGGCGATCGCGGATGCCACCATCCACAGCGGCACCATCACCGGGAAGTTGAACGGGGTGATCGCGGCGACCACGCCGACCGGCTGCTTGACCGAGTGCACGTCGACGCCGCGAGAGACCTGCTCGCTGCGCTCTCCCTTGAGCAGATGCACGAGTCCGGCGGCGAACTCCACGTTCTCAATACCGCGCGACACCTCGCCGGCGGCATCCGAGAGCACCTTGCCGTGCTCCGACGTGACGATGGCGGCGAGCTCGGGGGTGCGCTCCTTGAGCAGCTGGCGCAGGCGGAAGAAGACGTCGGCGCGCTTGATCAGGCTCGTCTCGCGCCAGGCGGGAGCCGCAGCTGCGGCGGCGGCGATCGCGGCGTCGACCTCGGCGGTCGAAGCGAAGGCGACCTGCTTCGACACCTCTCCGGTGGCGGGATCGAAGACCTGGCCGGTGCGGGCCGCCTCGGCGACCTCCGTGCCGTTGATGACGTGACGGACGATGTCCACGATGTTCCTCCGACTGCTGAAGATGGATTCTCGAACACTCTGACCGGGGTTCGATACGCTGATACTCCTCAATGATCACAGAGGCAGACAGGGGAGAGGGATGTCAGATCGTCAGAACTTGGCACTCGATCGGACAGATCGTCCGGCTCGGCACTCCGATGCTCTCCTCACGGTCGCCGATGTGCTCGCAGAGCCGGTGCTGCAGGCGGGTTCACCCGAGGTCATCGTCGGTGGCGCCGCGCTCGATGCCGACGTGCGCTGGGCTCACGCGTCCGACAGTGCGGGCGTCGCGCGGTTGCTCGACGGTGGCGAGCTGCTGCTGACCACGGGCGCCGGCTGGTCGACGGACGCTGCGGCGTTGACGGAGTTCGCGCTCGCCCTGCATCGCGCGGGTGTCGCAGGCATCGTCGTCGAGCTGGGGGCGGAGCACCCGCGCATCCCCGAGCCGGTGGTCGAGGTGTGCAGGGCGCGGGGGATGGCTCTGATCGCCCTGCACGCGGAGACGAAGTTCGTCGCGGTCACCGAGGCGGTGCACCGCGCGCTGATCGCCGCGCAGACCGACGCCCTGCACGAGCGCCAGCGTCTGCACGACCTCTTCACCGGGCTGAGCCTGCAGGGAGCGCCCGCCGATGTCGTCGTGGCCGAGACGGCGAAGGCGCTGGGGGCGCCGGTCGTGCTGGAGAACCTCGCGCGCGAGGTGATCGCTGTGGAGCCGCTGAGGGTGCCTGTCGCTGAGGCGTTGGCGCAGCGGGGCGCTGCCGAGCGCACCCCCGTGCAGGCGCGCGGGGTGAGGTGGGGGACGCTGCTGGCGCTGCCGGGGCCTTCGCATCCGGCCGGACGCCTCACGGTGTTGGAGCAGGGGGCCACGGCGCTCGCCTTCGGCTGCCTCGCCGATGGCGGGGATGCCGAGTGGTCGATCCTCGCGCAGAGCGGGATCATCGAGGACCTGCTCGGCGCCCGCTTCGCGAGTCCGGACGATATCGCAGCGCGTCTGGCGGCCGGGGGATTCGACCTGACCGGACGCTCGTGTCATGGCATCGTGGCAAGGGGCGCCGTGTCGGCGAGCGAACTCGCGTACCGGGCGCGCCAAGAGGGGTGCGCGGTGGTCGCGGCGCGAATCGGCGACGACGATGTGGCGCTCCTCCTGCTTCCCGCATCCGTTCTGCTGACCGACGCGCTGGCGGCACGGATCGCCGGTCCTGATCGGACGATCTTCGTCGGTTCGTCGGCCGGTGACGTGCTCGAACTGCTCGCGTCGCTGAGCGCGGCGCGAGACCTCGCGGCGAGCGATCGATCGGACTCCGGTCCTCGGGTGCGGCGAGTCGACGCCCGCCCGCTCGAGCGCCTGGTCGCCTCGCTGCGCGACGACCACCGACTGCATGCGCACAGTGAACGGATGCTGGCACCCCTGGTCGCCTATGACCGTGAACGCCGGGGAGACCTGCTCGACGTGCTGCGCGCCCTGGTGACGCATCCGGGCAACCGCTCCGCGGCGGCATCCGCCAGCCACCTCTCCCGCTCGGTGTTCTACCAGCGCCTCACGCTGATCGGTGATCTCCTCGACGTCGATCTCGACGACGGGGAGACGCTCGCAGCGCTCCACCTCGCGCTCCTGGCCCACCGCGGCACGACGGCCCACCGCAGCACGACGGCCCCCCGCTGAGCGAGGAGCCGTCGAGACGTGCGCGCGAGCGCCTAGAGCACCGACTGGGCGCGGGTCAGCACGTCGCGGAGGATCTGCTCGATCTCACGGAACTCCGGCTGACCGATCGTGAGCGGCGGAGCCAGCTGGATCACGGGGTCGCCGCGGTCGTCGGCGCGGCAGTAGAGACCGGCCTCGAACAGGGCAGGGGAGAGGAAGCCGCGCAGCAGTCGCTCGGACTCCGCGTCGTCGAACGTCTCCTTGGTCGCCTTGTCCTTGACGAGCTCGATGCCGAAGAAGTAGCCGTCGCCGCGCACATCGCCCACGATCGGGATGTCGAGGAGCTTCTCGAGCTCGGCTCGGAACAGCGGGGAGTTCTCGCGCACGCGCTGGTTCAGCCCCTCTTCGTCGAAGATGGCGAGGTTCTCGAGGGCGACCGCCGCCGACACCGGGTGACCGCCGAACGTGTACCCGTGGGGGAACGACACGTCGCCCTTCGAGAACGGCTCGTAGATGCGGTCGCTCACGATCGTGGCGCCGATGGGGGAGTATCCGCTCGTCATTCCCTTCGCGCAGGTGATCATGTCGGGCACGTAGCCGAGTCCCGTGCAGGCGAAGGTGTGGCCGAGTCGACCGAACGCGCAGATGACCTCATCGGAGACGAGCAGCACGTCGTGGCGATCGCAGATCTCGCGCACGCGGGCGAAGTAGCCGGGAGGGGGCGGGAAGCATCCGCCGGAGTTCTGCACCGGCTCGAGGAAGACCGCGGCGACCGTGTCGGCGCCTTCGAAGAGGATCATCTCCTCGATGCGATCGGCAGCCCAGCGCCCGAACGCCTCGATGTCGTCAGCGGGCCCACCCATCTCCGCCGCGCGGTAGAAGTTGGTGTTCGGCACGCGGAAGCCGCCGGGGGTGACCGGCTCGAACATCGATTTCATCGCGGGGATGCCGGTGATCGCGAGAGCGCCCTGCGGGGTGCCGTGGTACGCCACCGATCGGGAGATGACCTTGTGCTTGGTGGGCTTGCCCTGCAGCTTCCAATAGTGCTTGGCGAGCTTGAACGCGGTCTCGACGGCCTCGCCGCCACCGGTCGAGAAGAAGACGCGGTTCAGGTCACCCGGGGCCTCATCGGCGAGGCGGTCGGCGAGCTCGATCGCGGCGGGGTGCGCGTACGACCACAGTGGGAAGAACGCCAACTCCGACGCCTGCTTCGCGGCGGCTTCGGCGAGACGTCGGCGCCCGTGCCCGGCGTTCACGACGAAGAGCCCCGCGAGACCGTCGAAGTACTTCTTGCCCTTCGCATCCCAGATGTGGTGCCCGTCGCCCTTGACGATGATGGGCACTCCGGACTTCTCCATCGTGGACTGTCGAGTGAAATGCATCCAGAGGTGGTCCTTGGCCATCGCCTGGAGCTCGGCCTCGGATGCCTGCGTACGTTCGGTGCTCATCTGGTCCCCCAGTTGTAGAGCTGCTTCTGCAGCTTGGCGTATATGAAGGTCTCGGTGGAGAGGACCCCGTCGATGGGGCGGATCTTGTCGTTGATCAGGGCGAGCAGATCCTCGTCGTCCTCGCAGACGACCTCGGCGAGCACGTCGAAGGCCCCGACCGTGATGACGACGTAGTCGATGGCTTCGATCGCCGCGACCGCTTCGGCGACGAGCCGGGCATCGCCGGAGACGCGGATGCCGATCATGGCCTGCCGGTGGAAGCCGAGCTGCATCGGATCGGTCACCGCGACGATCTGCATGATGCCCGACTCGGTGAGGCGCTGCACCCGTTGGCGCACCGCCGCCTCACTGAGGCCGACGACGCGGCCGATGTCGGAGTAGGAGCGGCGCCCGTCCTCCTGGAGCAACTCGATGATCGTCTTGGACACCTCATCCAGCGTGGGATGTTTTTTCGACGCACTCATGGTGCGATCTTCGCACTCGAGACGTCGTTCAGCAACCGATTCCGCGCTTTGGGTTCTCTGTGCCTGCGGAATCGTCAGTGTGGGCGCTCAGGATTCGAGCGGCCCCAACCACGCACCGGCGGCGGTCGCGTGCGCGGATTCCGGGTCGGACGGATGGAAGGCCCCGGCGAGGACATCGCGATAGAGGCGCGAGAGTTCGTTCGCGGAGAAGTAGGAGCCGCCTCCGGCGACCAGCATGGCCTGATCGACCACCTGCTTCGCCATGCTGATCGCCCGGTGCTTGAGCCCAGACAGCAGCGTGAACCACCGTGCACCGTTGTCGGCCTGCTCGTCGACGTCCCGCGCGAGCGCGGCGATCTGGGGCGGAAGGGCGTCGTAGGCCAGCGCCATCTCCGCGATGCGCCAGCGGATGTCGGGGTCCTGGCTGTAGGCGGCCCCGGACTTCTTGGAGCGGCGCGCGTGCGCCGTCTCGACCGCGAGATCGAGCGCCCTCCGTGCGATCCCGGTGTAGACCGAGGCAAGCAGGATCTCGAAGACGCTGAAGATGCCGAACACGATCGGATCGGGGTTCGGCCCCGGATCGATCCGCCGGACGACATGCGCGGCATCCGCGATCGCGCCGTTCAACCGGGTGGTGCGGCTCTGCGTGCCACGCATGCCCAGGGTGTCCCAGTCGTCCGACGTGGCCACGGCGTCGGTGCGCTCGATGAACGCGAACACCAGCTTCGGGGCATCCGCGCTGGTGGTGTCGAGTCCGTGCAGCCCCAGCCGTGTCCACACCGGGGCGAGCGAGGTGAAGATCTTGGTGCCGGTGAAGGCGTAGCCGCCGTCGGCGAGAGGCACGGCATCCGTGTCGCTGCCGAACAGCACGAGGTCGTTGCCGCCTTCGCTGATACCGAAGGCGAAGACCTCGCCGGCGACGGCGCCGTCCTGCACGAACTCCAGGCCAGGTACGCCGCGGTCGGAGAACACCTTCGCGACGCCGGTCCAGACCAGGTGCATGTTGATCGCGAGGGCCGTCGCGGGCGCGGCGGCCGCGAGACGCTGCTGCAGGATCGCCGCCTCGGCGAGACCGAGTCCGGCGCCGCCGCGCTCGGTGGGCACGAGGATCGAGAGGTAGCCGGCTGCCCGGAGCTCGTCGAGATCCTGCTGCGGGAACGTGTTCTCGCGGTCATGCAGGGGCGCGCGCTCGCGGATGCGCTCCAGCAGCTCGTCGGAGAGATGGGCGGTGGGATCGAACGCGCTCACGCCAGAGCCTCCAGGAGTTGCCTGACGGATTCCTCGGGCTTGTCGCGGTGCAGGGAATGTCCCGCTCCGGCGACGATCGACATCGAGATCAGCGGGTTCGCCGCCAGCACCTCCGCGGCGAGGTCTCCGGTGAAGATGCTGTAGACCGCCGGGTCTGCCGCGATCACGTGCGTCGGCACCGTGAGAGCCGCGGCGGCCGCGCGCACATCCCACGGCTGGTTCTGCGCGCTGGTCTGCTCGACGGCCCAGGCGCTGGCTCGGAGCACGGCGTCGACCTTCAGCTCCTGGTCCTGCGGGTGCCAGTGCGGATGCTCCTGCTGCACGACCTCGAGGCGGGTGTCGGCGAAGGCGCGCTCCTGACTGCGGCGCACGATCCCCGCATCGCGGCCGTTCACATGGATCGCGGGATCGATCAGGATCAACCGGCGCGTCCACTCCGGAGCGGATGCCGCGGCCACCGTGCTCGCCGCACCGCCCAGCGAGTGCCCGATCACCGCGTCCCAGGTGTCGCCGTGGTGCGGCAGCGTCTCCACGAGGTCGGCACCGTACGCCGCGACCGAGTAGTCGACTGACCGCGGAGCGTCGCCGTGACCGCGCAGGTCGACCGCCGTCGCATGCCAGCCGGCATCGGCCAGCGCGTCTCCGAGACGCCACATCAGCGCGCCGGAAGAGCCGAGACCATGCACGAGAAGGGCGCGGCGGGGAGCCGAGGGGGAGCCCCAGGCGATGCGGGGCAGCAGGAGCGGTGCGGGCATGATCCCAGCCTACGACCGGGTGGGCGCAGCGGTCCCGGCCCGACTCAGTCGCGCGGGAGCGGGGGAAGGTCGGCCGCGATCGTCAGCACACGCTCGGCGGCCGCATGTCCTGTGGAGAGGCGTGCGGCGAGGTCGGCTCCGTCGAGCGTGGCGGCGAGGAACCCGGAGGCGAAGGCATCGCCCGCACCCACCGGCTCGACGACCTCGACCACGGGGGCGGGAACGAACACCGGCTCCGCGTCACCGTCGAAGGCGGTCGCCCCGACGTCGCCGTCCTTCACGACGAGCAGTGCGCAGTTCGGGAGGAAGGCGCGGATCGCATCGGGGGTCGCCGTGCCCCAGATGCGCTCGGCCTCATCGCGACCGACGAAGGCGATGTCGGCGGCATCCGCGAGTCGCGCGAGCGTCTCGGCCGCGTCCTCTCTGCTCCACAGCGGCCGCCTGTCGTTCACGTCGAACGACACGACCGCGCCGGCCGTGCGGGCGTCGACGTAGAGGCGGTCGACCATCTCGCGGCAGGAGACGGAGAGGGCGGGCGTGATGCCGGTCGTGTGCACGATGCGCACGCCCCGGAGCTGCTCGGCGGAGAGGAAGCCGGCAGCCATCTGCGCGGCCGCGGATCCGCGACGGTAGTAGTAGACGGCAGACGACTCGATACCCGGATCCTTGAACATGACCCCGGTAGGTGCATCCGTATCGCGCTCGACCCAGAGCTCGACTCCTCGTCGCTCGAGCTCCGAAGTGATCCGTGTAGCGATCGGATCGTCTCCGAGGCGGGACGCCCACACCGCTCGATGGCCGGCGGCGGTGAGACCGGCGGCGACGTTCGCCTCCGCGCCGGCGTGACCGATCGTCGCCGTCGCCGCGGAGGCGAGCGCGGACCCCGTCGGCGTGACCAACGCCATCGACTCGCCGACGCAGACCACAGCGGGCACGGCAGACATCGGAGTGTGAGGGGAGCTCATGAGGGAGTGACCGCCAGGGGTTCGGTGTCGGGATGGGGACTCGCATCGCGGTGACGCAGATCGGGGAAGGCGCGGACGAACACGATCGAGACCACGAGGCCGGCGGCAGCGAACAGTACGGCGGCGAGATAGGCACCGCGGGGGTCGGAGGCGTCGACCAGGAAGCCGGCGATCGCCGAACCGGCCGCGGCGCCGATGAGCTGTCCGGTGCCGGCCCAGCCGAAGGCCTCGGCGGTCTCGCTGAACTTCACGCTCGCAGAGGTGATCGCGAAGAGCACCGCGAGCGCCGGGGCGATGCCGATGCCGGCGAGGATCAGTGTGCCGCCGAGCCAGAAGATGTCGAGCGAGATCATGGTGAGGGAGAGCCCGACGGTGACGATCACCAGACGGCGTGCCATCGCCCACGGTCCGATCGGGATGTGCCCGAACGCGAGGCCTCCCGCGAGGCTGCCGAGGGCGAACACCGCCAGCACGATCCCCGCGGAGAGGCTGCCGTGCTCGAAGGTCGCGACGACGCCCACTTCGACCGCCGCGCACGCACCGATCAGCAGGAAGCCGATGATCGTGGCCATCATCACGGGAGGCTTGAGCACCACGGCACCCAGGCGGTTGCGGCTGCGGGGGATGCGCACGCGTCCGACCTCGGGCGCGAGGATGAACCACGCTCCGCCGCCGATGAGGATGATCGCGACGAGGATCAGCCCCTCAACGGTGCCGACCTGGGTCGAGACGAGAGTGATGACGACCGGCGCGAGGATCCAGATGATCTCCTGCAGCGAGGCATCCAGGGAGAACAGCGGAGTGAGCTGCGACGAGTTGACGAGCTTGGGGTAGATCGTGCGCACGGCGGCCTGCACGGGGGGAGTGGAGAGGCCGGCGACCATGCCGAGAGCCATGTAGCCGGGCACGTTCAGAGGGAGGAGGGCGAGACCGAGCACCGCCAGCACGCACATGCTCAAGGTCAGGGTGAGCACGCGGCGCATGCCCCAGGCGCCCATCCACCGGCTCGTGATGGGTCCGGCCACGGCCTGCCCGACGCTGGTGGCCGCGAGGACGAGTCCGGCGGCACCGTAGGAGCCGGTCTGCTGCTCCACATGCAGCAGGATCGCGAGCGAGGTCATGCCGTTGGGGAAGCGCGCCGTCAGCTGCGCCGCCATCATGCGCGCCACTCCGGGCGTGCGAAGGAGCTCCCGATATCCCGCCACCTCACAACGGTACCGGGAGCCGACGACAGGCGTCGAAGCGGACCGCGATGCGACACGCCGACGACACGCCGGAACGCAGTTTCCACAGGCAGTCGGATGTCGGAACCCCCCTCTATCGTGCCCCCTGTGGATGGATCGCTCACAGGCGTCTCCCAGCCGCGATTTCTCGCGGTTCGAGAGGCTCCCGATGAGCCCTCGACCTGTGGAAGAAACGGTGGAGAACCTGTGTTGTAACAGTGGAGAGCGGTGGAAAACTACACGGATGTAACTACTAGCCCTTGTGGTCGACCTCAATGTCCGTACCTATATGTAGTATTGAACTCCCGGCGGGGGTTGGCCGGAAACAGTCTGCTGAGAAGCGGGCCAGAGATTTGAGGGGAAGCCGAAAAAGATGTCGATCACGGTCTACACGAAGCCGTCCTGTGTCCAGTGCAACGCGACGTACCGCGCCCTGGATGCCAAGGGAATCGAATACGAGATCCACGACCTGTCGGAGGACCCGACGGCCCTGGAACAGGTCAAGGCGCTGGGCTACATGCAGGCACCCGTCGTCGTCACCGACGAGGACCACTGGTCGGGCTTCCGTCCCGACAAGATCAACGAGCTCGCGTCGCGTCTGGCGTGATCCGCCATGAGCGCCGTCGCGACCGCAGCGCCGCTCCTGGTCTACTTCTCGAGCGCGTCGGGTAACACCGCACGCTTCGTCGAGAAGCTCGGGCTTCCGGCCCGACGCATCCCCCTTCTCCGGCAGGAAGAAGCCCTCGTCATCGACGAGCCCTTCGTGCTGGTCACCCCTACCTACGGTGGGGGTGAGGGGCGCGGCGTCGAACGAGGGGCCGTGCCCAAGCAGGTGATCCGGTTCCTCAACGACGAGGAGAACCGGCGTCACATCCGTGGAGTCATCTCCGCGGGCAACACCAACTTCGGCGATTCCTTCTGTCTCGCCGGTGACATCATCAGCCGCAAGTGCAACGTGCCTCACTTGTATCGGCTCGAGATCTTCGGCACACAGGACGATGTTGATCGCGTGAGCGACGGATTGGAGCGACGGTGGGTACCGCAGTTGACGAGCAGGCAGTGACCGAACAGAAGGCGTTCAAGATGAACCCCGCATTCGAGGGCCTCGACTACCACGCCCTCAACGCGATGCTGAACCTGTACGACGCGAACGGGAAGATCCAGTTCGACGCCGACAAGCGTGCGGCTCGCGAGTACTTCCTGCAGCACGTGAACCAGAACACCGTCTTCTTCCACTCCCTCAAGGAGCGCCTCGACTACCTGGTCGAGAAGGAGTACTACGAGCCGGCCGTGATCGAGCAGTACTCGATGGAGTTCATCCAGAAGCTCAACGACCTCGCCTACGACAAGAAGTTCCGCTTCGAGACGTTCCTCGGCGCCTTCAAGTACTACACGAGCTACACACTCAAGACGTTCGACGGCAAGCGCTACCTCGAGCGTTTCGAGGACCGCGTCGTGATGACGGCCCTGGGCCTGGCGGACGGCGATGAGAAGCTCGCCATCGCGCTGGTCGAGGAGATCATCTCCGGCCGCTTCCAGCCGGCGACGCCGACGTTCCTCAACGCGGGCAAGGCCCAGCGTGGTGAGCTCGTCAGCTGCTTCCTGCTGCGCATCGAAGACAACATGGAGTCGATCGCCCGCGGCATCAACTCGGCGCTGCAGCTCTCCAAGCGCGGCGGTGGCGTGGCCCTGCTCCTCTCGAACATCCGCGAGGCCGGTGCGCCGATCAAGCAGATCGAGAACCAGTCCTCGGGCATCATCCCGGTCATGAAGCTCCTCGAAGACAGTTTCAGCTACGCCAACCAGCTCGGCGCACGTCAGGGTGCCGGCGCGGTGTACCTCAACGCGCACCACCCCGACATCATGCGCTTCCTCGACACCAAGCGTGAGAACGCCGACGAGAAGATCCGCATCAAGACGCTCTCGCTCGGTGTCGTCGTGCCCGACATCACGTTCGAGCTCGCCAAGAACGGCGAGGACATGTACCTGTTCTCCCCGTACGACGTCGAGAAGGTCTACGGCGTGCCTTTCGGTGACATCTCGGTCACCGAGAAGTACCGCGAGATGGTCGACAACCCGCGCATCAAGAAGACCAAGATCAACGCGCGCGAGTTCTTCCAGACCGTCGCCGAGATCCAGTTCGAGTCGGGCTACCCGTACATCATGTTCGAGGACACGGTGAACAAGGCCAACCCGATCAAGGGCCGCATCAACATGTCGAACCTGTGCAGTGAGATCCTGCAGGTGAACACGCCGACCACATACAACGACGACCTGTCGTACGACCAGATCGGCAAGGACATCTCGTGCAACCTCGGCTCGATGAACATCGCGCTGTCGATGGATGCCGATGACCTCGGCCAGACGGTCGAGACGGCGATCCGCGCGCTGAGCGCGGTGAGTGACCAGAGCCACATCCGCTCCGTGCGCTCGATCGAGGACGGCAACGACCGTTCGCACGCGATCGGCCTCGGGCAGATGAACCTGCACGGCTACCTCGCTCGTGAGCACGTCTACTACGGGTCCGAAGAGGGCATCGACTTCACGAACATCTACTTCTACACGGTGCTGTTCCACGCTCTGCGTGCGTCCAACAACCTCGCGATCGAGCGCAAGCAGGCCTTCGACGGCTTCGAGGACTCGACGTACGCGTCGGGGGAGTTCTTCGACAAGTACATCGAGCGCGCCTGGGAGCCCGAGACCGAGAAGGTCAAGGAGCTCTTCGCGGGTAAGCACATCCCGACGCAGGCCGACTGGGTGGCGCTGAAGTCGTCGATCCAGGAGCACGGCATCTACAACCAGAACCTGCAGGCGGTGCCCCCGACCGGTTCGATCTCGTACATCAACAACTCGACGTCGTCGATCCACCCGATCGCGTCGAAGATCGAGATCCGCAAGGAAGGCAAGCTCGGTCGCGTCTACTACCCGGCGGCGTTCATGACGAACGACAACCTGGAGTACTACCAGGACGCCTACGAGATCGGCTACGAGAAGGTCATCGACACGTACGCGGCGGCGACGCAGCACGTGGATCAGGGCCTGTCGCTGACGCTGTTCTTCAAGGACACCGCCACCACGCGTGACATCAACAAGGCGCAGATCTACGCATGGCGCAAGGGCATCAAGACGATCTACTACATCCGTCTCCGCCAGCTGGCGCTCGAGGGCACCGACATGGCCGAGTGCGTCTCCTGCATGCTCTAACCTGCTCACTGACTCGAGAAACGACGAAGACATGACACCCCCACAGATCAAGCTGGTCGACAGCGTGCAGGCGATCAACTGGAACCGCATCATCGATGACAAGGACCTCGAGGTCTGGAACCGTCTGGTGAACAACTTCTGGTTGCCCGAGAAGGTGCCGCTGTCGAACGACATCCAGTCGTGGAACACGTTGACGCCCGAAGAGCAGCTGCTGACCATGCGGGTCTTCACCGGCCTGACGCTGCTCGACACGATCCAGGGCACCGTGGGTGCGGTCTCGCTGATTCCGGATGCGATCACCCCGCACGAGGAGGCGGTGTACACCAACATCGCCTTCATGGAGTCGGTGCACGCGAAGAGCTATTCCTCGATCTTCTCGACGCTCGCGTCGACCAAGGAGATCGACGAGGCGTTCCGCTGGTCCACCGAGAATCCGAACCTTCAGAAGAAGGCTCAGATCATCATGGACTACTACCAGGGAGACGACCCGCTCAAGCGCAAGATCGCCTCGACCCTGCTGGAGTCGTTCCTGTTCTACTCGGGCTTCTACCTGCCGATCTACTGGTCGTCCAAGGCGAAGCTCACGAACACGGCCGACCTCATCCGCCTCATCATCCGCGATGAGGCCGTGCACGGGTACTACATCGGGTACAAGTTCCAGAAGGGGCTCGAGAACGAGACCGAGGAGCGTCGTCAGGAGTTGAAGGACTACACCTTCAACCTGCTCTTCGAGCTCTACGACAACGAGGTGCAGTACACGCAGGACCTCTACGACGGCGTCGGTCTGACCGAAGACGTCAAGAAGTTCCTGCACTACAACGCCAACAAGGCGCTGATGAACCTCGGCTACGAAGCGATGTTCCCCTCGACCGTCACCAACGTGAACCCGGCGATCCTGTCGGCGCTCTCGCCGAACGCCGACGAGAACCATGACTTCTTCAGCGGGTCGGGCTCGTCGTACGTCATCGGCAAGGCCGAGGCAACGGAAGACGACGACTGGGACTTCTGAGTCAGAGAGCCCCGTCGCGCGCATGATCGCGCGGCCGACGACACCCCCGAGAGACGCTGCGCAGGCAGCATCCTTCGGGGGTGTTCTCGTTCGGCGCCCCTCGCATCAGGCCACGTCCGGGCCTCCCCATAGACTGCGGGAATGCATGCAACAGGGGTCTATTCACGTGCCGATCACACGAGCTGACCTTCTCGAAGAGATGGAACGGGCGCTGGATCGCCTCGGTGTCGGATGGTCGGGATGGCCGGACAGCGTGACCGCCGAAGGCATGACGCCGCGTGATCAGCTGGTCGCGCTGCTGCTGATCATGGATGCGAGCCCCGAGCTCGTCAACGGGTGGCGCCACGGCACCACCGAAGACGTGCTGGTGCGCTCCCTGCCGCGCAAGAAGCTGATGAAGGGGAACGGCATGCCCGTCAACGTCCGGGGCGGTGACGCGCTCTTCTTCCGGAACAGACCGCATCCGCCCGAGCTCGCGCTCGGCGCGCTGGCCTGCGTGGCGGGTGATCGGCCGTCGGCCGTGTGGTGGCTCGAGGCCGCAGGCCAGGCGGTCGACCCGCTGTCGCACGCGCACACACAGGCGCAGATCGACTACTGGAAGCAGCGCATCGCCGACGAGCCGCCGGCATGACTGCGACGAACACCTCCGATGCCCGCATCGCGCGCAGCGTGGATCGGTGGTTCGTCCGCTATCCGCTGATCCTGGGTTCGACGCTGCTCCTGGCAGCGATCGGCTTCACGGTCGCCGGTGACGACCTCAGCTTCTTCCCCTTCCTGATGATGCTCGTGGGCGGGTGGTGCTTCGGCTTCGCCTTCGTCAACCGCACGATGGACATGGTTCCGGTGCGCGGCGGCGTCGTGCTGCACGTCGCCGTGGCGGTCGGGCTCGCCGCGCTCCTGGTGATCGTGCTGGAATTCGCCGGGGATATGCTCTCCACCTTCCCGGATGCGGCGCGCGCCGTGGTCGTCGTGCTCCAGATGGCCGCCATCCCGGCCGCCGGATGGATCTGGCTCGGTCTGTTGGCTCGTGTCAGCGACCTGTTCACGCGACGCGATGCGAAGAAACCCCCGCCTCCCGTGCCGCCGGAGTGGGAGCGCGACGAGACCGGTGACGGATCGATCGTGAAGTTCCCCGCGCTCGAACTGCGCATGCGGCGCCTCACGCAGATGATCGTGGTCATCGTCGTGGTGGCGGGAGGCGTGACCACAGCCCTGTTGATCGTGCTCGACGACGTCGTCATGCGCCTGGGGGCGCGCCTGGCCATCCTTCTCGTGGGGGTCGTGATCGCCCTCCCGGTGTACCTCGTCTTCACGGCCGTGCTCCGTCGACGGACGGCCTCGTGCAGTGTCGCCTTCGGGAACGACGAACTGCGTGTGACGGTGGGGGAGACGCTGCACGTCATCGCCTTCCGCGATCTGCAGCATCTGCGCTGGCGCTGCCGCAGCGACTATGCGCGCCTGGAACTGCGGGGCCCGGACGTCGACCTGTCGCTGGTCGCCGGCCTCGCGAAGCCTCCCGCCGGTTTCAGCGCCGAGCTGCCGGCTCTCCCGCGCCGTGTCTTCCGACGGCTGGAACTGGCCGGTCTGGCGATGACGAAGGAGCGGCGCGGTGAGGTCGTGACGTTCACGCGTGCCCCTGGCCCCGCCTGAGCTCAGCCGACGGGGTACTCCCGCTCACGCAACGAGCGGGCGAGGTGCGCGGCGTTGCGGGTCGCCGTCGCGATCGCGGACGCGACCTTCTCCGGCGTCTCGTCGAGATCCTTGTAGTCGGTGGTGTGCATCGCCTCACCGTTCCAGTACACGGAGGCCTGGGCGGGCACGGTGTACCCGACGTCGTTCAGGCACTGGAAGACGATGGCGGCGATGTGATGCGCGCCATCCTCGTTTCCCACGATCCCGGCGATCGCGACCTTGTCGAACAGGGTCGGCCGACCGCGCGCATCGGTCTCGCTCAACTCCGCGTCGAGCCGCTCGAGCACCCGCTGGGCGACACTGGAATGCTGCCCCATCCACGTCGGGGTGGCGAAGACCAGGATGTCGGCACCCAGCACCTTGCGCCGCAGCGCCGGCCACTCGTCGTCTCCGCCCATGTCGGCCTCGACGCCGGGGCTGATCACGCTGTCGACCGCACGCACCAGCTCACCCGTGACGCCGTGGTCGGCGAGGGCGGAGAGGAGCTGAGTCGCGAGCAGGTCGGAACTCGACTCCGCCGGCGACGGCTTCAGCGTGCAGGAGATGGCGAGCGCCTTCAGAGGAGTGTTCATGCGCCGACACAACCACGCCCGCGTCGCGTGGCACAGGGGGTTCCCTGCGCTCGCGGTCTGCGCTAGTCGGCGCCGCCCGCGACAGGTGTGCGACCCGCGGGCGGTACGCTAGAGAGCGGCCGCTACGACAGGAGACCCCGTGATCCTCAGCTTCATCTTCTTCATGATCCTCTTCCTCGGAGGCATCTACCTCATGGGCCTGGCGCAGTCGCTCGAAGACTTCCAGGCGATCGTGTTCACCGGCGGTCTGCTGATCACGATGCTGTCGCTCGCGTTCATGATGCGCCAGGGCGGCACCGCCACGCGTCGCTCGAACAACTGGTCGGGCAACGCGACCGACTGACGCTCAGGCGCGCCGCGCGAGGCGTGCCTCGAGGGTCGCCCTCACCGCCGGCCACTCCGGCTCGATGATCGAGAACTCGACGCTGTCGCGCAGCGCGCCGTTGCGATAGCGCGACATCGCCCGCATCACGCCGTCCTGTTTGGCGCCGAGTCGCTCGATGGCGGCGCGCGACTGGAAGTTCACCCACTGCGTGGTGAGCCCCACCCGGAACACCCCGAGCGTCTCGAAGGCGTGCTGCAGCAGCAGCAGTTTCGACTCGGCGTTCGTGCCGCTGCCGTGTGCCGACGGGCGGTTCCAGGTGTAGCCGATGTGCAGACGGGGCACATCGGCGACGATGTCGTAGTACGAGGTGAGACCGAGCACGCGTCCCGACGCATCGAAGGCCGTGAACGGGATCATCTCCCCGGTCTCGCGCAGCGCGATCCGGCGGGCGATCTCCGCCTCGACGCCGTCCGGCGCCGGAACGGACGTGTACCAGGCGGTCTTCCACAGATCTCCCTCCTCGACGGCCTCGATCAGCGCATCGCGGTGCGAGGTCTCGAGCGGTCGCAGCTCGACGAGTCTGCCGGTCAGAGTGACGGCGGCGGGGGAGACGAGGAAGGCCATGCGCCTATTCAATCAGGCGCTCCTCCCGGAGTTGTGGCGGCTCAGCCGGCCGTCACCCGATCGGCCCACTGCCCCGTTCCCATGCGCGGTGAGACGTAGGTGTTGTCGCCGATGCGCTGGAGCATCCTCCGGTAGGCGTCGACGAGTTCCACGGTCACGCCGAGCTCGAACGCGAGGCTCGCGCGGTGGGTGCCGCGGGCGGCTTCGGCGGCGGCGTACGACGCCGGTGTGATCAGGGCTCGGGCGGCCCACTCGTCGGCGCAGCGCTCCTGCCGGGCGCGCGTCTTCGGGTCGCGCGAGACCGTGTGCCCCAGCACGGCGTGCCCGAGCTCGTGGGCGAGCACGCTCGTGGTCGTGCGCACACTCATTCCCGGCGCGAGGCGGATCGTCGAGGACGTGTGGTCATACCCACCGCGCGTGGGACCCGTGCGTTCGACCAGGCGCAGACCGTTCTCCTCGACGAGTCGGAGGAGGTGGTCCATGGTGTCCCTACTGGTAGAGGTCGTCGGTGTCGCCCTCGTGGCCGACGCGGGAGCCGAAGGCGACCTCGGGGATATCTTCGCCGGAGCCTGTGACATCCCGGCGACGACGGAACGGGGTGAGCACGCCGGCACCCTGGTCGCTGTCGGTGCTCAACCGCTCCTCGGCCCGCTGGAGCAGCACATGGGGCGCGACCTTCACGGCGGCGCAGACGGCGTAGACCACGGGCACGGGGATCGAGCGCTTGCCGGTGACATAGTTGTCGAGAGCACTGCGGGCGATGCCGATATCGCGGGCCATCGCCGCGATGCTGCTCCCGGCTGCGCCGATCTCGCCACGCAACTGGCGTCCGACGGCGGCGTTGAACTCCTCGGAGGGTGTCTTCACACGTGTCACGATAGCACCGCTCCGTACCCAAGATGCCGTCATACTGGTCTGCTTTCCCCTTGCTTGTCGCCATGCGGGCGGATAGTGTCGACGTGTGACGACAGATGAGCGACAGCTGGTGGCAGTGGCGGTCGCGTCAGAACTCGATCGACTCGGTCAGTCCAAGCGTTGGCTGGCAGACCGATCGGGAATCGCCTACTCCACCCTGCGGCGCAAGATGCAGGCGAGCACCGACTTCACGGTCACTGAACTCGCCGCCATCGCGGCTGCGCTGGAGCTCTCCCCCTCCGTTCTGGTGCCGTCGCCGCGCGTGACGGACGCGTCTCCCTGACGCGCGCGTCCACGCAGGGGAAGGCAGGGGAAGGCGAACGACCGGGGGCGCCACTGGGGTCGCGCCTCCGGTCGACTCCCGCAGCCTCGCCCGGGCGGCGCGGTATCGTGGCGGCATGAAGACCGTTCCGTTCGGATCAACCACCGCGCCCGCCGTCATCGCCGGGATGATGCGCATCGACGACAAGGACGATGCCCACATCCGCACTCTCTACCGCGCGGCACGAGACGCCGACATCGACTTCTTCGATCACGCCGACATCTACGGCGGCAGTATGCACCACTGCGAGACCCGCTTCGCCGACGCGCTCCAGCTGAGCAGCGCCGAGCGCGACGAGATCGTCCTGCAGACCAAGTGCGGGATCGTGCCGTCGGAGGGGATGTTCGACTTCTCGTACGAGCACATCACCGCCCAGGTGGAAGGCTCGCTGCGGGCACTGCGCACCGACCGTCTCGACGTTCTCCTGCTGCACCGGCCCGACGCGCTGGTCGAGCCCGAGGAGGTCGCGCGCGCGTTCGACGAACTCGAGGCATCGGGCAAGGTGCGCGCGTTCGGGGTGTCGAACCACACCCCGCGACAGATCGACCTGCTCCGCACGGCCGTCACGCAGCCGCTCGTCGCGAACCAGCTGCAGCTGTCGATCACGCACGCACCGATCATCGCGCAGCCCATCGCGATGAACATGGTGGGGTCGGAGCAGAGCGTCGGTCGTGACGGCGGCGGGATCGTCGAGTACTGCCGCATCAACGGCATCACCATCCAGGCGTGGTCGCCGTTCCAGGGAGGATTCTTCACCGGAGTGTTCCTCGGCAATCCGGAGTATGCCGAGCTCAACGCGGTGATCGATCGTCTCGCGGCCGCGCATCAGGTCAGCGCCATCGCCATCGCGACGGCGTGGATCACCCGGCATCCCGCGAAGATGCAGGTCGTGCTCGGCACCACCACGCCGGAGCGGGTGCAGGACGCCGCGGCAGGCGCCGATGTCGAGCTCACGCGGGCCGAGTGGTACGAGCTGTTCCGCGCTGCCGGGCATCTTCTGCCGTAGTCACCCGGGCGCGGCGCTTCGGCGTCGTCTACCCTGAACTCATGCCGTTCCTGTTCTCGCTCCTCGTCATCGCCCTGATGATCGGTGCGCTGATCGACATCATCACTCGCGACGACTCCCAGGTGAAGCACCTGCCGAAGATGGTGTGGATCATCATCGTCATCCTGCTCCCGTTGGTCGGCAGTCTGCTCTGGTTCGGTCTGGGCCGCGAATACGGCAGTGAGGGTATCTCGATCCCGCGCATGCGCCGCGCGCCCCGTTCGGTGCAGACGGAGGTGCGTCCGGCGCCCCCCGTCGATGCGCGAACCACCGAGCAGCAGATCGCGGATCTCGATCGGGAGATCGAGGAATGGCGTCTTCGGCAGGAGATCGAGAAGCGCAAGGGCGAGCCCGACGGCCAGGAGAAGGCCTGAGATGGCGAAGCGAGCGGTCATCGGCGGCGGATCCGGGTTCCTCGGCTCGGCGTTGAAAGACGCCCTCGAAGCCGACGGGTATGCGGTCAGCGTCATCGGCCGGAACGGCCCCGACGCCCGGTGGGACGACTCGGACGCGATCCTGCGTCTCGTCGACGGGGCGGATCTGCTGATCGGCCTGGCCGGCAAGGCGATCGACTGCCGTTTCACCGATGCGAACCGCGACGAGTTCCTGCGTTCCCGGATCGACACGACCCGCGCCTTGCACGAGGCGGTCGAGCGATCCGCGGAACCGCCGGCCGTGTGGATGAACGCCAGCAGCGCCACGGTGTACCGCTACGCGCTCGATCGCCCGCAGACCGAGGCGGACACCGAGTACGACACGGGCTTCTCGCCCGATGTCGCGCTCGCCTGGGAGGACGAACTGTTCCGTGGTGAGCTCCCCGGCACGCGCCGCGTGGCTCTGCGCATCACGATCGTGCTCGGCGACGGTGCGGCGACCGACCTCTTCTTCCAGCTCGCGCGATGGGGCCTCGGCGGGCCGCAGTTCGACGGCTGGTGGTTCCCGCATCAGCGGTACCGCGGCATCGGTCCGCATCCCACCCAGCCGGACCAGCCGCTGGGACACCGCTCGCGCGGGCGGCAGAAGTTCAGCTGGGTGCACGTCGATGACCTGGTCGGCGCGGTGCGGCATATCCGCGACGATCCCTCGATCGACGGGCCGGTGAACATCTCGGCCCCGACGCAGAGCGACAACCGCGGGCTGATGGCGACGCTGCGGCGCGTTGTGGGCATGCCGTTCGGTCTTCCGGCGTGGCGCTTCATGCTCGAACCCGCGATGTGGGTGCTGCGCAAGGAGCCCGAACTGGTGCTCAAGAGCCGGTGGGTCGCCCCGCAGGTGCTGACGGATTCCGGGTACGAGTTCCGCTACCCCGAGCTGGAGCCCGCCCTGCAGGACGCGTGGCGGCAGCGCCGGGGATGATCAGCGCGACGCGGCGGTGACGCGCGCGTCGACGTTCGCGGGTGAGAGCACTTCGCGGGCGACCAGCACGGCTGCTCCGAGTACGGCGGCGCGTTCGCCCGTGGGCGATTGCACGATGGCCAGGTGCTGGGTGGCGAGCGGAATGGAGCGTCGGTACACGACCTCCCTGACGCCCGCGAGCAGGTGCTCTCCAGCGCGGGCGATGCTGCCGCCGAGCACGATCACGGAGGGGTTCAACAGATTGACGACCGTGGCCAGCACTTCGCCGACATCGCGGCCGGCTTGACGCAGCGCCTCGATCGCGGCGGCGTTGCCCGAGCGCACGAGCTCGACGACATCGTGGCTCGTCTCGGCGTCCGTTCCCTGCGCGCGCAGAGCGGCCGCGATCGCGCTGCCGCTGGCGAGGTCTTCGAGGTCGCGGTCCTCGTCACCGGCGTGCGGGGAATCTGGGGAGTGCGGAACGCGCACGTGGCCCATGTCGCCCGCCGAGCCCTGGGCGCCCCGCTGCAGCACGCCGCCGGCGATGATGCCGGCGCCGATGCCCGTGGCCACTTTCACGAAGATCAGATCGGTGGTCTCGGGGAAGCTCGCCGTCTGCTCGCCGAGGGCGAGCACGTTCACGTCGTTGTCGACCAGCACCGGCACATCGAAGGTCTGCTGCACGTAGGCGGGGATGTCGAATCGGTCCCACCCCGGCATGATGGGTGGGTTGTAGGGGCGACCGGAGGAGTGCTCGACCGGGCCGGGGACGCCGATCCCGACGCCGACGACCGGGATCCTGCTCAGGGTCGTGTCGTCGAGCAGTCCGCGGCCGTCCGCCACGACGCGGTCGAGCACGGCGACCGGGCCGCTGGCGATGTCGAGGTCGTGCGTGGTCGAGGCGAGGATGCGCCCGCCGAGGTCGGAGATCGCGACCGTCGCGTGCGATGCGCCGAGGTCGACGGCGAGCACGAGGCCTGCCCGCGGGTTGAAGGAGACGCGCGAGGGTGGGCGCCCTCCGGTCGAGGCCGCCTCGCCCGCGGGGATCACGAGCCCCGAGGCGAGCAGGGCGTCGACGCGAGACGACACGGTCGACCGTGCCAGACCCGTGAGGTGCACGAGGTCGGCCTTGGTGCGGGCATGGCCATCGAGGAGGAGCTGGAAGATCTCTCCGGCGCCGGTCGATGCGCCCCCGAAGTTGCGGTCGGCGTCGCTCATAGGGTCAGTAAACCACAGACCCTTTCGTTCTCTGTCGAGACAGATTCGACGACGGTAAATAAACTTCTGACGAATAAGTAGCAAAAGTATGCCGAGGTGTGTCAGAATCATCGACATGACAACGGACGTCACTGACACCGAGGTCGGAACGATCCGATCCGGCTTCCTCGGCGGGGGATTCATGGCACAGGTGCATAGCCGCGCGGCTCGCGCGGCGGGTGCCACCACGGCCATCCTCGCCAGCTCTCACCCCGACCGCGCCGCACAGGCCGCGAAGGAACTCGGCATCGACCGCGCAGCCCGCGACATCGATGAACTGCTGAGCGGCGACGCCGACATCGTGCACGTGTGCACACCGAACGCGACGCACACCGAGCTCGCGCTGCGGGTGATCGACGCCGGCAAGCACGTGATCTGCGAGAAGCCCCTCGCGACCAGCCTCGCCGAGGCTCGAGCGATGGCCCAGGCCGCGGCCGAGCAGGGGGTCGTCGCCGCTGTGCCGTTCGTCTACCGCTACCACCCGATGGTGCGCGAAGCCAGAGCGCGTGTGGCAGCGGGCGAGATCGGCGCGCTGCTCACGGTCGACTGTGGGTACCTGCAGGACTGGATGCTGCTGCCGGAGGATGACGACTGGCGTGCCACCTCGGCCGAGGGCGGTCCCTCGCGGGCCTTCGCCGACATCGGTTCGCACCTGTGCGATCTGCTCGAGTTCGTCGCGGGAGAGCGCATCGTCAGGCTCACCGCACGCACCCGTCGGGTGTACGACGAGCGCGGCGGCCACACCGTCACGAACGAGGATGCGGTGTCGATCCTGGTCGAGATGCAGTCCGGAGCCATCGGCACTCTGCTGATCTCGCAGATGGCTGCCGGGCGCAAGAACGCACTCACGCTCGAGCTCCACGGCTCCGAGTCGAGCATCCGCTTCGACCAGGAGCGCCCGGAGGAGCTGTGGATCGGCGCACGCGACGGCAATCGGCAGCTGTTCCGCGACCCGACGCACGCCCACCCCGGAGTCGCCCGGTTCTCCCGCGTGCCCGCCGGACACGGCCAGGGCTACCAGGACGCGTTCAACGGCTTCGTCGCTGACGCATACGCGGCCATTCGCGGCGAGGCACCGGAAGGCCTCCCGACTTTCGTCGACGGCGTGCGCGCCGCCCAGCTCACCGAGGCCGTGCTCGCCGCGGCACAGGGTGAGCGCTGGGTCGACGTGACCCCCGACCAGGTGTGAGCGAGAAGGAATCGACATGACAGACAACTACGACCTCGTCATCGTGGGATCAGGTCCCAACGGAGCGGTCATCGCGGCGCAGGTGCACGCCCAGAACCCGACAGCATCCATCCTCGTGCTCGAGGCGGGACGCGAGATCACGAGCATCGCGGGCGAGCACCTCGTCGAAGCCGACGAGAGTGCGCTGAACGCCTCCTACGAGGACCTGATGCGTCGGGCGCGGCAGATCGAATACGTCAAGGGTGCCGTCTCGATGAACGAGATCGACGGCGACGCCTGGCAGGCCGACGTACCCGGGGTGTTCCCCGCCGCGTTCTTCGGGCACAACTTCGCCGCGTTCCCCGGCGCGTCCGTCGCCTGGAACATCGGCGGGATGGGCGTGCACTGGACCGCGGCGACTCCCTGGCCCTACGCCGAAGAGGTGCCGGACTTCCTGCCGCGTGACGAGTGGGACGCCGATCTCGAGACGGCCCGCGGACTGCTGCGCACCTACGTCGGCCCGCTGCTGGAGAACCCGTTCACCGAGCCGATCTTCGAGGCCATCCGAGCGGCGGTCCCCAGCCCCGACCCCGAGCGCGAGTTCGGCTACATGCCCATGGCCGGTGTCGCGCACGCGGATCGCCCGTTCGCCCGCACCGGTCCCCGCGACATCGCCCCGTTCATCTTCGACGGCAGCGCGGAGAACGTCACCTTCCGCACCGGTGTCTTCGTGACCCGCCTCGAGCACGACGGCGCACGCGTGACCGGACTGGTCGCGAAGGACGTCGAGACCGGCGCCGAGAGCACCTTCCGCGGGTCCCAGATCCTGATCGCCGCCGATGCGCTGCGCACTCCGCAGCTGCTGTGGGCGTCCGGCATCCGTCCCGAGGCGCTCGGGGTGCGGTTGAACGAGCACGCCTCGATCGACGGCGACGTCGTGATCGACGCCGCCCGCCTCGGGCTCAGCGACGACGACATCCCGACCCCTCCGCCGGGTGAGCCGTTCATCGGCTCGTACTGGAGCCCCTCGATCGGGTCGGTGCGGCCCGCGCACGGACAGCTCATGGAGCGCGAGTTCGACGGCCGGCATGTGCTGGGCGTGGGCTGGTACTGCGCGACGGAGATCCGCCCGGAGAACCGGATCGAGTTCTCGGATGAGCTCACCGATCCGCTCGGCATGCCGCACATGACGGTGCACTTCTCCTACTCGGAGAACGACCTCGCCGAGATCCGCCGCACCATGGACGTGCAGCGTGCCGCCGCGAACGCGATCGGCGCCTTCCCCGACGGGGACTCCGAGATCCTGCCGCCCGGTGCTTCGCTGCACTACACCGGCACCGTCCGCATGGGACCGGTCGACGACGGCACGAGCGTCGTCGACACCGACGGTCGCGTCTGGGGCTTCGACAACCTCTTCCTCGCCGGCAACGGCGTGGTTCCCACCGCGTTGACCTGCAACGCGACGCTCACGGGAGCGACCCTCTCCGTGCGCATCGCCCGCGCAGTCACCGCCGCACTCTGAATCTGCACCACCCGAAGACCTGCACTACCCGAAAACACCACTAGGAGATGATCGCGATGCACACATACCCTTCCTCGCGACGCCGGGCGACGATGCTCGGAATCGCACTGGTCGCATCCAGCGCACTGCTGCTGACCGGCTGCGGACGCGGCGCTGACACGCCCGCCGCCGGCGGAGACGCGACCACGGTCGACGACAAGCCTGCGACCGGCACGCTCGAGATCTGGACGGAGGGTGCCGACGGCGCCGAGCTGCCGCAGATGTTCGATGAGTTCAAGAAGGACAACCCCGACGTCGAGATCAACATGACGCAGATCCCCGGCGAGGAGTTCGCGTCGAAGATGACCGCGGCGATCACCGCCGGCACCGTTCCCGACCTGATCTACTCGTTCACCGAGACGCAGGCCTCGTTGATCGCGACCGGGGGATTCGACCCGGTTCCCGACGGCCTGGTGAACAAGGACGACTTCTTCGAGGTCATCTGGGACAACTCGGTCTACGACGACGTCGCCTACGGTGTGCCGTGGTACGCCTACGCCGACATGGTGATCTACCGCTCGGATCTGGCCGAGGCCGCCGGCGCCGAGGCCCCGAAGGACTGGGACGGGCTGCGCACCTTCGGCGAGAAGCTCAAGGACTCCGGGGTCGAGTACCCGCTGGCCCTGTACGCGGCCTACGACGCCTACACCGCGCGTCAGCTGCTGACCTTCGCGAAGCAGAACGGCGGGGGCTTCATCTCCGACGACCTGTCGGAGTGGACGATCAACTCTCCGGAGAACGTCGAAGCGCTGGAGTACTGGTCCAGCCTCATCAAGGACGGGCTCGCCTCGCCGGACGGCCCGGCGTTCCTCGACACCGTCTCCTGGTCGTCCACCGGCAAGAACGCGGCGATCATCGACGGTGGCCCCTGGTTCGTCGGCTGGTTCGATGACGCCAACGGCGAGGGCTGGGCGGACGAGAACCTGTCGCTGTCGACCATGCCGGTCGGCCCCGACGGCGATGCGGCCACCACGGTCGGCGGCGGCAGCTGGTTCGTGCCCACGGACTCCGAGAACAAGGATGCCGCGTGGAAGTTCACGCGCTTCATGTCGGAGCCCTCGAGCCAGGTCGAATGGTTCAAGATCTTCAAGAACATGCCGGCCGTCAAGGCGGCGTGGGAAGACCCCGCGCTGACCGGTGACCGCCTCCTGGAGACCGTTCAGGCCGGCCTCGAGACCGGTGTCACCCTGCCCAAGGTCTCCACCTGGACGCAGGTCGGCACGGTCATCGGCGAGCAGATGGAGAAGGTCGTCCGCGGCGGAGTATCCGCGCAGGACGCGCTCGACGCGGCGCAGCAGCAGGCCGAGTCGATCGGGATGGGTAACTGACACCTGCCATGTCCACCACAGCGACTCGCACCATGGTCACCTCCGGGGCGTCTACCCGACGACGCCCCGGAGGCACCAGGAAGATGCGCGAGGGGAGCAGGGCGGAGACCACCACGGCGTGGCTCTTCCTCTCCCCGTTCCTCGCCCTCTTCCTGCTCTTCACCGCGATCCCCGCCATCCTGGCCATCGGCGCCAGCCTGACGGACATGACCGCGCGGGACATCCGCGACCCGCTGGGGGTCAACTTCACCGGATTCGAGGGGTTCGCGAAGATCATCGCGAACCCCGGGTTCCAGGGAGCCTTCTTCAACACGATCATGTTCGTCGTGCTGTGTGTTCCGATCAGCATGGGACTCGGCCTCGCGCTGGCGCTCATGCTCAACAACGGCATCCGACGCCTGAAGACGTTCTTCCGTGCGGCCGTGTACATCCCCGTCATCACCAACATCGTGGCGGCGGCAGTGATCTGGCAGTACGCGTTCTCGATCACCGGGCCGGTGAACTCCACGCTGGGCGACCTCGGCATCGGGGAGCCGAACTGGCTGGGGCAGCCCGGCTGGGCCGTGACCACCGTCGTCCTCATGGGCGTCTGGCGCACCACCGGAACGTGCATGATCCTGTTCCTCGCCGGTCTCCAGGCCGTGCCGGAGGAGATCTACGAGGCCGCCGCGACCGACGGTGCCGGAACCTGGCGCCGACTCTGGTCGATCACGCTGCCGCTCCTGCGCCCGACGACACTGCTGATCACCGTCCTCATGACGGTGTCGTTCCTGAACATCTTCGAGGAGCCGTACCTGCTGACGAAGGGCGGTCCGCTCGGCTCCACCAAATCGATCGCGGTCTGGGTCTACGAACAGTTCGGATTCGGGAACGTGTCGGCCTCGATGGCCGGATCCGTCCTGCTCCTCCTGCTCGTGGGCATCGTCGCGATCGTCCAGTTCCGATTGCTGAGGCCGAAACATTGAAGACTCTGTCTCCGTCGCGTCAGGCGCTGAACTACACAGCCCTCACCGTCGTCACCGTGTTCATGCTCCTGCCCTTCGTCTGGGTGTTCTTCGGATCCTTCAAGACGCAGGCGGAGTTCCTGGGCAACCCGGGGGCCTGGTTCCCTGAGTCCTTCCAGATCGACAACTACATCCAACTGTTCGCCGACCGCGAGTTCGGCACATACATGATGAACAGCTTCGTCGTCTCGGGCGTCGCGATCGTGGGCAACGTGCTCTTCAGCGCGATGGCCGGCTACGCCCTGGCGAAGCTGCGGTTCCGGGGGAAGAACTTCGTCTTCCCGCTCGTGATCATCTCGATGATCGTGCCGTACGTGGCGCTGTTCGTGCCGCAGTTCGTCGTGGTCGTGCAGATGGGACTCGTGAACTCGCTCGTCGCGATCATCCTTCCCGTGCTCATCCTGCCGCTGTGCGTGTTCATCATGCGTCAGTTCGCGCACGGTGTGCCGTTCGAGCTCATGGAGGCCGCGCGCCTGGACGGTGCGGGGGAGGGGCGACTGTTCTTCCGGATCTTCCTCCCGCTCACCGGCCCCGGACTCGCGACGGTGGCGATCCTGTCGTTCCTCACCTCGTGGAACAACTTCCTCTGGCCGCTCGTCGTCGCCCAGTCGCAGGACACCTACACGGCCCCGGTCGGTCTGTCCGTGGCATCCCAGGCATCCAACACGATCTCCTTCGGACTGCTGCTCGCCGGCGCCGTGGTCGTGCTGCTGCCGATCCTCATCCTCTTCCTCTTCCTCCAGAAGTACTTCATCCAGGGTGTCGCCACCGCGGGACTGAAGTAGAACCGAACGGACCCGTCATGCAGATGAAAGACCTGAAGTTCGCGCTCAACGCGATCCAGTGGATCAACGTCAAGGAGGACCCGACCGATCTCGACAGTGCGAGCCTGTGGCGCTTCGCGGATCCCTCGTTCGTCGCCGAGTACCCGCAGGTGCTCGCCGAGATCCGGGATGCCGGGTTCTCGGCCACCATGCTCGAGGTCCTCGACACCCAGACGCTGCAGAACTACGCCGCCATGGTGAAGGAGTCCGGCCTGGAGCTGGCCCCCGGCTACGTGCAGGTGCCGCTCGCGAGCGACCACGGCGGGCGCCTGGAGCGCGGATCGTTCGAGCGCATCCACTGGTTCGACGCGGTGCGCCGCAAGGCCGAGGAGTCGAACTACTTCGGTCTGCAGACCATCTTCCTCGCCGCGGAGGTCGACCAGACCGCGATCCGGTGGAAGAAGCCGGCCGTCGGGTACGACTTCTCGCAGGACCGCCTGGATGAGCTCACGGATCTGATCGACGAGGCCGTCGACGTGCTGAATGCGGAGGGCGTGCGCCCGGGCCTGCACAACCACGTCGGCACCTGGATCGAGACCGAGCAGGAGTACGAGCACGTGCTGAACAGCATCGACGCCTCGCGGTTGGGAGCATCCTTCGACATCGGCCACCTGGAATGGGCGGCCATCGACGCCACGCAGACCATCGCGAAGTGGGCGGATCGCGTGCAGGATCTGCACGTCAAGGACCTGAACCTGGACCTGGCCCGCCGCAGCCGCGACGAGGGGCTCAGCTACGAGCGTGCGACCGACCTGGGGCTCTACCTCGAGCCGGGCCTGGGACAGGTCGACATCGTCGGCGCCCTCTCGGCACTGCCCGACGGCTTCGGTGGATGGATCATCATCGAGGTGGACAGGGCGAGCATGGATCCGGTGGCGAGCGCCCGCCACACGGCGGCCTGGGTCGCCGACGTCACCGGTTCCTGAACGACAGACGGCGAAGGACGGAGCCCAGCGATGGCGCTGACACAGGATCATTTCTCACTCAACACGCTGCAGTGGATCACGGTCTCGCTCGGCGAGTCCACGGGCGAACCGGGAAGCGTGGGATGGGAGTTCGATCTGTCGAGCTTCCTGCCCAAGCAGCCCGTCATCCTCGGGCAGGTCGCCGAGGCCGGATACTCGTCGGTGATGCTCGAGGTGCTGCCCACGCAGACGCTGCAGAGCTACGCCCGCGTCGTGGCGGACTCGGGGCTCCGGCTCTCGCCCGGCTACGTGCACATCGGGCTTCCCGAGGAGTTCGACCGCGACCACTCCGGTGACGCCGAGTCGCACTTCCGCTGGTTCGACGGCATCCGCCGCCGGGCCGAGGAGACGACCTACATGGGACTCGACCGCGTCTTCCTCGCAGCCGATATGGCGCCTGGGCGTCCGCGGATCGATGACGCGGCCGCGATCGGTCACGCCTTCGACCGTGCGCGACTCGACCGGGTCGCGAACATCATCGGCGAGGCAGCCGAGGTGCTGAAGGCCGAGGGCGTGACGGCAGCGCTCCACAACCACGTCGGCACCTGGGTCGAGACCGAGGACGAGTACGAATACGTGCTCGACGCGATCTCGCCTTCTCTCCTCGCCGCGGGGCCTGACATCGGGCACCTGGCCTGGACCGGGGCGGATGTCGTGGCGTGGGTCGCCGCGCACGCCGACCGCATCTCCGACCTGCACGTGAAGGACATGGACCTGGCGATCGCGGCGGAGGCGCGCGCGACACACACGCCGTACTTCGACGTGATGAGTCGGCGCTTCTTCCTCGAGCCCGGACTCGGGGACGTGCCGATCGTCGACGCGCTCGCCGGGTTGCCGGATGACTTCGCCGGTGATGTGATCATCGAGGTGGACAAGCCGAGCATGGAGCCGTTCGCCAGCGCGAAGACCAGCTGGGCCTGGATCGCGGAGAACTATCCGAAGGGCGCATGATGACCAGCACGCATCCCGTCACCCTGTTCACGGGGCAGTGGGCCGACCTGCCGTTCGAGGAGGTGGCCCGGCTCGCCGCATCGTGGGGATACGACGGACTCGAGGTGGCGGCATCAGGCGACCACCTCGACCTGCAACGTGCCGACGAGGATGACGCGTACCTGGCATCGCGCCGGGAGATCCTCGACCGTCACGGGCTGAAGATCTTCGCGATATCGAACCATCTCGCCGGTCAAGCCGTGTGCGATGCGCCGATCGACTTCCGCCACCGGGCGATCCTGCGCGACCACGTGTGGGGCGACGGCGAGGCCGAGGGCGTGCGGCAGCGTGCGGCGGAGGACATGAAGCGCGCGGCGCGGGTGGCCCGCAAGCTCGACATCGACACGGTCGTGGGCTTCACGGGGTCGTCGATCTGGCCGTATGTGGCGATGTTCCCGCCCGTGCCCGCTTCGGCGATCGAGGCCGGGTTCGAGGACTTCGCCGCCCGCTGGAACCCGATCCTCGACGTGTTCGACGGCGAGGGCGTGCGTTTCGCCCACGAGGTGCACCCGGGGGAGATCGCCTACGACTACTGGTCGAGCGTGCGCGCCCTGGACGCCATCGACCACCGCGAAGCCTTCGGTTTCAACTGGGACCCCTCGCACATGATGTGGCAGAACATCGACCCGGTCGGCTTCATCGTCGACTTCGCCGATCGGATCTACCACGTCGACTGCAAGGACACTCGGATGCGTCCGCAGAACGGTCGCGCGGGTGTGCTCGGCTCCCACCTGCCGTGGGGTGACCCTCGGCGCGGCTGGGACTTCGTCTCGACCGGGCACGGAGACGTGCCGTGGGAGGACTCGTTCCGCGCTCTCGACGCGATCGGCTACACCGGCCCCATCTCGATCGAGTGGGAGGACGCCGGCATGGACCGACTGCACGGTGCTGCCGAGGCCGTCGGTTTCGTGCGGTCGCTGCTGTGGCCGAAGCCCACCGCGTCCTTCGACGCGGCCTTCAGCAATCAGTGAGGGACGTCGTTGATGCCGTCGTGGCGTGACCGTTTCACGCGCGAGGCGCTGACCCGGTCGTTCCAGGCGATGCGCATCCGCGACTACCGTCGCTGGAGCATCGCGCAGCTGTTGTCGGGCACCGGAGGTGCTGCGTCGCAGATCGCGATGGCCTGGCTCGTGGTCGAGCTCGGGGGCGACGGCATGGCGCTGGGTGCGGTCACGGCGTGCATGATGCTGCCCACGCTGATCCTCGGTCCGTTCATCGGCGGTCTCGTCGATCGGTACACACGCCGGTCGGTGCTGCTCGTCACCGCTGTCGCGCAGATGCTCGTCGCCGGAGCGCTGGCGGCGCTCACCTTCGGGGGAGTGCTCGAGATCTGGATGCTCGCGGCGCTCTCGCTCGCACACGGACTGGCGTTCGCCGCCGACAACCCCGCGCGGCAGCTGCTGGTGATGGACATCGTCGGACGAGAGCGGATGACCAGCGCCGTGAGCATGAACGAGGTGCTGATCAACGGCTCCCGCGTGCTGGGGCCCGCGATCGCCGGCATCCTGCTCGTGGTGTCGGACGCGGCCTGGTGCTTCGTCGTGAACGCGGTCGTGTTCATCCCCTCGATCTTCGTGCTGCTCTCGCTCCACCTGCGCTCTGCGGATTCGCCCGACACCGCCCCGGACGCGACAACCGACGTCCGCGTGCCAGGCGCGTGGCGCTTCGCGATGGGCACACCGGCTATCCGCAGCACCCTGTTGCTCGCGGTGTGCGCGGCCGCCTGCTACAACATCGCGGTGGTGATCCCGCTCGTCGTCGTCGACGTGTTCGGCGGCGACGGCGGCACCTATGGCGCGCTCGCCGTCGCCTTCGGCCTCGGTGCGCTGCCCGGCGCCTTCTTCTCGGCGACCGGACCGACGATGCCGCGCAGCGCGGAGGTGCGCGGCATGGCCGTCGCGATGGCCGCAGCCGTGATCTTCTCTGCCGTCTCGTGGACGCTGCCGATGCTGTTCGTCGGTCTCGCAGCCGTCGGCGCGGTCGTGATGTGGTTCATCGCCCGCGCCAACGCCTACGTCATGTTGACGACTCCCGCGCCGATCCGCGGGCGCGTGATGGGACTGTGGGCGATGGCGCTGCCCGGGTCGACCGTGGTGACCGGGCTCCTGGTGGGGTCGCTGGCCGACGCGACCGATCCGCGTCTCGCCTTCGCGGCCGTCGGCATCATCACGGCGCTCGCCGCCGCGCTCTCCTGGCGGGCCCTGCGCTCGACGCCCTAGTGTTCGCGCAGGCGCACGAGGCGTTCGTGCCCCGTCTCCTCGAGCTCGGTGATCGAGTCGCGCGACTTCAGGAAGTCGGAGAACGAGCGGTATCCGAGCGCCTTCTCGCTGAATGACGGATCCATGCGCCGCATGTGCGTCTTCACGGCCGAGCTGTGCAACCACTCGTCGGCATCGCCCTTGTCGTGGCCGAGGCGCAGCGCGCGCTCGAGCAGCTGGGTCGCCTCCTCCTGCTCGTCGAGCTTGGGCGGCTCGGCCTTGGCGGCAGCGGGCTTGGCCTTGGCCCGCGAGCGGGTCTTGGTCTTCGGCGCTTCGGCGACCGCCTCGGCCGCTGCGTCGGCGGTGGCTTCCGCGGGTGTCTCGACGACGGGCGTGGCGACCGGGGGAGCAGCCTTGATCGGGCGTACGACACCGGAGAGCGAGTCGTACGCCTCGAACTCGTCGCATGCGGCTGCGAGCGACTTCGCGGTGGAGCCGGCGACGCCGACACCGATCACGTAGCGGCCCAGACGCTTGCAGCGCTGCGCGAGCGGCACGTAGTCGCTGTCGCCCGCGACGATCACGACGTGCGTGAGATCGGGAAGACGGAACATGTCCTCCACCGCGTCGACCGCGAGACGGATGTCCGCACCGTTCTTCGCATAGGCGGCGGCGGGGAAGAGCTGCACAAGATCGACCGCGCGGGCGACGAGCTGCGAGCGATACACCGCGTTCACGGGAGAGGACCAGTCAGCGTAGGCGCGGGTGAGTACCAGGGTGCCGAAGGAGGCGGCGTAGTCGATGATCGCGCCGACCTCGATCATGGCCTGGCTGAGCCGCTCGGCGATCTCGGGGTCGTTCGGCTGCTCGGAGATGCGCTGGCGATCCTTCGCATAGGCGTTACGCCCGTGCACCCGGTCGTACCAGGAGATGACGATGTTGTCGAAGTCGAGATAGACCGCGACGCGGGAGTCGGTGACCTCAGCCATTGCCGGCATCCTCTCCGGGGTACCGCACCCCGATCTGTCGACGGATCTCGTCGAGCGCGCCCATGATCGCGACGCTCTCGGCGATCGGGAGCACATCGCCCTCCAGCAGTCCCTCGGCCACCAGGCGCTCGGCGGCGCGGGCTTCGTGCTCCATGCCGCGCCCCGCGGTCTCGGCGTCGATACGACCGTCGAACTCCTCGATCACGACGCCCTCGGGGTCGAGGACGCGCACCACCGACGGCGCCCAGAAGAAGCGCTCGATCTCGATGCGTGCCGCGGTGCCGAGGATGACGGCGGTGTTGGGGCCGGCGGCCCGTGACGAGGAGAGGCTGGTGGAGACCGCGCCGCCCTCGTGGGTCATGACCGTGGCGACCTCGGCGTCGGCGCCGGTCTCGATCAGACGCGCGACGCTGTGGATGCTGGTCGGTGCGCCCAGGATGTCCCAGATGAACGACAGCGGGTAGATCGCCAGGTCGAGCAGCGCACCTCCGCCGAGTTCGAGGGCGTTGAGGCGGTGCGTCGGGTCGGACGGCAGCAGCTGCGTGTGGTCGGCGCTGACCGCCCGGATCTCGCCGAGAGTGCCCTCCGCGATGATCTCGCGGACGCGCACCATGTGCGGCAGATACCGCGTCCACATCGCCTCGGTCACGAGCAGTCCGCGTTCGGCGGCGAGCCGCTGCAGGTCTTCGGCCTCGGCGCGGTTCAGCGTGAACGCCTTCTCGACGAGGACGTGCTTGCCGTTCTCCAGCGCCAGGCGTGCGTTCGCGTGATGCATCGGGTGCGGCGTGGACACGTAGATGATGTCGACGTCGGGATCCGTGACGAGCGCCTCGTAGGAGGGGTGCGCGCGCGGGATGTCGAAGCGTGCGGCGAAGGCGTCGGCCGATTCCTGAGAGCGGGAGCCGACGGCGACGAGGTCGAGCCCCGCCGTGCGCAGATCGGATGCGAAGGCGCCGGCGATGCCGCCGGTCGCGAGGATTCCCCAACGAAGACCAGTCATCCTCTCAGCGTAGGGGGTGCGACTCGTGTGTCGGACTGTTGCGCCGTGTGACCTGCGACTTCATGACGCTTCTCACCCGCGTCGGTGCACTCCTACCGTGACGGGCATGACCGAACCTCTCATCATCGGCGCCATGGTGCGCACGCTCGGCGCGTATCCCTCCGGCTGGCGACAGGACGGGGCCCACCGCGATCCCGCCGCTGACGCCGACATCCTGCGTCGTGTCGCGAAGGCGGGGGAGGATGCCGGGCTCGACTACCTGTTCTTCGGCGACTGGCTGGCGACCGGGCCGGATCTGGAGTTCCGCGATCCGTATCTGCTCGCCCGCATCGATCCTGTCAGCGCGGTGCTGTTCCTCGCGGGCATCACCTCGCGCATCGGTCTGATCGCGACGGTCAACACCACCTATGCCGATCCGTACACGACGGCGCGGTCGCTGGCCTCGCTCGACGTGCTCACCCGGGGGCGCGCCGGCGTCAACCTGGTCACCGGTGCCGAGCCGCGCGCCGCGGGCAACCACGGTCGTGATGCCCATGCCGACAACGAGAACCGCTACGACCGCGCCGAGGAGTTCGTCACGGCTCTGCGCCGGCTGTGGGACTCGTGGAGTGAGGACGCCTGGATCGCGGATGCCGAGCGAGGGGTGCTCATCGACCCCGACGGACTACGCCCCGCGGCACTCCAGGGCGCGCACTTGGGTGTCAGCGGTCCGCTCAATGTGGCGAGGCCGCCGCAGGGGCAGATCCCGATCGTGCACGCCGGCACATCTCCTCGGTCGCGCGCGCTGGCGGCGAGCGAGGCGGATCTCGCCCTGATCGCCGCGCCGACGCTCACCGACGCGATCGAGGTGCGCCGCGTCCTGCGGGCGCTCGCCGCCGATGCCGGTCGCGCCCCCGAATCGCTGAAGGTCATCGCTCCCGTGCTGCCCGTGGTCGCCGACACCGACGCCGACGCGCATCGCATCGTGGAGCGGCTGCTCGCCCTCGTGCCTCTCGCGGAGGGTCACCAGCGCGAGCGCACCGCCTTCCCGGCGAACCGCTCGGTGGCAGCCCTCGCGGACGCGTTCGCCGTTTCGGCAGACGACCCGCTGCGCGACGCCGCGTTCGACGACGAGGTCACCGCGGATCAGGCCTCGCGGCTCGGCGCGACCGGTGACGCGTTGATCGAAAGACTGGCGCGCATCGCCGGGCTCGGTGTGGCGACGCGGCATCCGCTCGCCTGGCGGCACCTCGTCGCGGCGCACGCCGTGCCCGCGGCGTTCGTGGTGGGCGGAGCGGCGACGATCGCCGACCACTTCGAGACCTGGCGCGACGAGGGTGCCGCTGACGGGTTCAACGTGCTCTCCGCCTTCCAACCGGCGCAGTTCGAGGCGTTCACCCGTCTTGCCGCGCCCGAGTTGCGACGACGAGGGCTGCTCGGCCGCGACGGCGAGACCCTGCGTGAACGGCTCGATCTCGGTCGTGCCCCTCTCGATCACGCCTCTACGGAATCGGCCCTCGTGACGGCAAGCGCATGACGTCGCGTGACGTCCGGAGTCGTCCGGTGTCCGGTGGCGACGGCCCGTGACGACACGGTCGCCTGGCGCTCCGCGCTCTCAATAACGTGAACCACACCGTGCACCACAGCATGACCCACACCCTGCATCCCAGCCCTTCAGGAGGCCCCCGCATGAACCGCCGCACCGTCCGCGCCGCAGCCGTCGTCCTCCCGCTCGTGATGGCGGCCGGACTCGCCGCCTGCTCCACCTCCCCGACCTCGTCGAATGCCCCGGCCGAGGGAGGCGACCCGATCACGGGTGGCACGCTCACCTACCTCGAGCACCAGGCGTACACGAACCTGTACCCGCCGCAGGCCGGGTTCTATCCGAACGGCGGCATCGTGAACAACATCGCCGCCCGCCTCACCTGGCAGAACCCGGAGTCGCTCGAGATCGAGCCGTGGATCGCGACGGACTGGACGGTGAACGATGACGCCACCGAGTACACCTTCAACCTGAAGTCCGACGTCACGTTCTCCGACGGCACCCCGCTCGACGCCGAAGCCGTGAAGAAGAACTTCGACACCTACGGCCTCGGCGATGCCGACCGCGGACTCACGGTGTCGGAGGCGATCAACAACTACGCCAGCAGCGATGTGGTCGACGAGGACACCGTGACGTTCCACTTCACGGCACCGTCGCCCGGTTTCCTGCAGGCGACGTCGACCATCAACTCCGGGCTGCTCTCGCCCGAGACGCTCGACGGCACGATCGAGGACTTCGGCGCGGGCAACGCCGAGGCGATCATCGGATCTGGCCCCTTCACCGTCACCGACGAGAAGCTCGGCACCGAGTACACGCTGACGACCCGCGAGGACTACGACTGGGCGCCGGACAGCGCCGACAACCAGGGTCGTGCCTACGTCGACGCCGTGCACGTGCTGGTCACCCCGGAGGACTCGGTGCGCATCGGATCGCTGCTGGCCGGTCAGGCCGACTACGTGCGTTACGTGCAGGCATTCGACGAGGACCGTGTCGAGAGCGCCGGGTTCACGCTCTACGCCCCGCAGACGCGTGGCGTGAACAACTCCATCGCGCTGCGCCCGGAGAACCCGCTGCTCACCGACATCCGCGTGCGTCAGGCGATCATCGCCGGCGTGAACGCGCAGGAGGTCGTCGACACCCTCTTCACCGAGAACTACCCGGTGGCGACCTCGGTGCTGTCCTCGCAGGCGGTCGGCTACAAGGACGAGTCCGCGCACTACGCCTACGACCCCGACAAGGCGACCGAGCTGCTCGACGAGGCCGGGTGGGTCGCCGGCTCCGACGGCATCCGCGAGAAGGACGGCGAGCGTCTGTCGATCACGGTGTACGAGGCGAAGCCGCAGCCGTTGTCGAAGCAGACCCTCGAACTCGTCGCCCAGCAGCTGGCGAAGATCGGCGTCGAGCTCAAGGTCAAGCCCGGCGACGCCGGCAGTGCCGCGGAGGACACCCGTGATCCGCTGAAGACAGGCTTCTACCACTCGATGGTCGGCCGCGCGGATCTCGACGTCATCAAGAGCCAGTACTTCACGAAGAACCGCGACGTGCTGATCTCGAAGGACGCGAAGCTCGACGAGCTGCTGCTCGCCGTCGCCTCCGAGCCGGACGCCGACAAGCGCATCGCCGCCTCGCAGGCCGTGCAGGACTACATCGCCGAGCAGGCGTACGTGATCCCGCTGTTCGAGGAGCCGCAGGTGTACGGCGCCGCCACCTACGTGCAGGGCGTCGCCTTCGAGTCGGTGGGTCGTCCGACCTTCTCCGGCGTGTGGCTCGCCGAGCACTGATGCACACGGATCACTGATGAGTTTCGTCCTCCGACGAGCCGGGCAGGCCGCGATCGTACTGATCGCGGCCTTCACGGCCACCTTCTTCCTGCTGCAGCTGCTGCCGGGAGATGCGATCCTGATCAAGTTCTCGGATCCGAGCCTTGGCCTGTCTCCCGACCAGTTGGACAGCATCCGCGCGTCCTATGGCGCCGATCTGCCCTGGTGGGAGCAGTACCTGCACGCGGGCCTCGGCTTCCTGGCCGGCGACTTCGGCTACTCGACCCAGTTCGGCACCCCGGTGCTGACGATGCTGGCGGAGGCGCTGCCCGCGACGCTCCTGCTGGCCTCGCTCGGCCTCGTCGTCGCACTGCTGATCGCGATCCTCATCGCCGGACTCTCCTCCCTCGCGCCGCTCGCGTGGCTGCGCGACGGCCTGCGTCAGGTGCCTGGACTGTTCGTGGCCGTACCGGTGTTCTGGCTCGGCATCCTGCTGATCCAGGTGTTCTCGTTCGGACTCGGCTGGGTGCCGATCGTCGGTGCGGATCCGGTGGCCGGCCTGATCCTGCCGGTGCTGACGCTCGCGGTGCCGATCTCCGCGCCGCTGGCCCAGGTGCTGGTGCGTGCGATCGACCAGGTGCAGGCGCAGCCGTTCATCACGGTCGTGCGGGCCAAGGGTGCGCCGCCGCTGTGGGTGCTCACCCGCTCGGTGGCCCGTAACGCGACGCTGCCCACGCTGACGATCGCCGGTGTGCTGTTCGGTGAACTCGTGGGCGGTGCGGTCGTGACGGAGACGGTCTTCGGGCGCACCGGCATCGGACGACTCACCGAGCAGGCGGTCTCGAATCAGGACATCCCCGTCCTGCAGGGCGTCGTGCTGCTCTCGGCGCTCGGGTTCGTGCTGATCAGCTTCGCGGTCGACCTCGTCACGCCGCTCATCGATCCGCGCCAGCGCCGCGTCGCGCGGGCAGCGACCCCGACCACCACCGCGAAGACGACGACGCTCCAGGAGGTGTCGGCATGACCGTCCCCGTTCTCACTCCCCGTCCGACCGCCGACGAGCAGGGTCCCGCGCCGATCGTGCAGGCATCGACGGCGCCGAAGCGCGTGCGCCGCCTGCGCGGAGGCTCCTGGGGTCTGTACCTCGCGGTCGCCGTCGTCTCACTCGCCGTGCTCTGGGCGATCATCCCCGGGGTGTTCGCCCCCGGCGACCCGCTGACGGGCACGCCCGCCGACAAGCTCCTGCCGCCCAGCGCCGCGCACTGGTTCGGCACCGATACGCTCGGGCGCGATCTGTTCGGCCGTGTCGTGCACGGCGCGGTGCACTCGCTGTCCGGAGCACTCATCGCCGTGACCGTCGGACTCGCACTCGGCACGCTGCTCGGCGCGATCGCCGGGGCGCTGGGCGGCGTCGTCGACGACGTGCTCATGCGCATCGTCGACGTGCTGCTGGCCATCCCCGGCCTGCTGCTCTCGCTGTCGGTGATCATCCTGCTCGGCTTCGGCACCGTGAACGCCGCGATCGCGGTGGGCCTCGGCAGCATCGCAGCCTTCGCCCGACTCATGCGCGCCGAGGTCGCTCGCGTACGACGCACCGAGTACGTCGAGGCGGCCTACGGCAGCGGCGCCACGTTCTTCACGGTGTTGCGTCGTCATGTGCTCCCGAACTCGCTCACGCCCATCGTCGCGCTCGCCGCCCTGCAGTTCGGCAGCGCGATCCTGGCGATCTCGACGCTCGGCTTCCTCGGCTACGGCGCGCCGCCGCCCACCCCGGAATGGGGTCTGCTGATCGCCGACGGCCGCAACTACATCGGCACGGCCTGGTGGTTGACCGCGCTGCCCGGGCTCGTCGTCGTGGCGGTCGTGCTGAGCGCGAACCGCATCAGTCACCGGATCGGAAGGGCGTCACGATGAGTGTTCTCGCCGTCAGCGACCTGCGGGTCTCGTATGCCACCCGCTCCGGGCCGCGCGATGTCGTGCACGGTGTCTCGTTCGAGATCGGCGAGGGCGAGACCCTGGCGCTCGTGGGCGAGTCGGGTTCCGGGAAATCCACCACGGCGCACGCGCTGCTCGGGCTGCTGCCCGCCGGCGGACGTGTCGAGGGCGGCAGCGTGCGGCTCGGCGACCTGGAGATCGCGGGATGGACGGATCGCGCCCTGCGCAGCATCCGTGGACCCGAGATCGGCCTAGTGCCGCAGGATCCGACCACCTCGCTCGACCCCGTGCGCACGATCGGTGCGCAGGTCGAGGAGATCCTCCGGCTGCACGGGCACCGCGACCGGCGCTCGCGGCGTGCACGGGCGATCGAGCTGCTCGACCGCGTCGGCATCGACGACCCCGACCTGCGCGCGCGGCAGTATCCGCACGAGCTGTCCGGCGGCATGCGCCAGCGGGTGCTGATCGCCACCGCGATCGCGCTGCGGCCGCGGCTGCTGATCGCCGACGAACCCACCAGCGCACTGGATGCGACCGTGCAGCGTCGCGTGCTCGATCTGCTCGACGAGCTGCGCCAGGAGGAGGGCACGAGCATCCTGCTGGTCACCCACGATCTCGGCGTCGCCGCCGACCGTGCGCAGCGCCTGGTCGTGCTCAAGGACGGCCGAATCGTCGAACAGGGATCGAGCGCCGAGGTGCTGGCTGCGCCGAGCGACGGCTACACGCGACAGCTCCTCGCCGACGCGCCGGCGTTCACGACCGGGTTCCGCCGTCCGGAGGCGCCCCCGTTCCTGCGGGATGCGGCCGCGGTCGCCGCGGAGAACCCCTTCGCGATTGTGGCCGAGGGTCTGGTCAAGGAGTTCTCCGTCGCAGGGCGGGAGCGGTTCCGCGCGGTCGACGACGTCTCGTTCCGTGTGCGGCGTGGCACCACGCACGCGCTGGTGGGGGAGTCCGGGTCGGGGAAGACCACCACGGCACGCCTCGTGACCCGCTTCCTCCGGCCGGAGGTGGGATCCATCCTGCTCGACGGTGACGATGTGACCGGCGCCTCAGGAAAGCAGTTGCGTGCGCTGCGGCGTCGCATCCAGCTCGTCTACCAGAACCCGTTCGCCTCGCTCGATCCGCGCCAGCAGATCGTCGACATCATCGCCGAGCCGCTGCAGAACTTCGGTGTGGGCTCGCGCAAGGAACGGCAGCAGCGCGCTCTCGCCCTGATCGACCGGGTGTCGCTCCCGGCGGATGTGGCACAGCGCACGCCGCGGGAACTCTCGGGCGGCCAGCGCCAGCGCGTCGCGATCGCCCGCGCCCTGGCGATCGACCCCGAGATCGTGGTGCTCGACGAGGCCGTGTCCGCTCTGGACGTGACCGTGCAGGCCCGCATCCTCGAACTGCTCACCTCGCTGCAGGACGAGCTCGGACTCACCTACCTCTTCATCTCGCACGACCTCGCCGTCGTGCGACGGATCAGCCACACGGTCTCGGTCATGCGCCGCGGCCGGATCGTCGAGGAGGGGATCACGGAAGAGCTCTTCCACGCCCCGCAGCACGCCTACACCAGGGAGCTGCTCGCCGCGGTTCCCGGACGAACGGAGGTCTCCCGATGAGCGCACCGTCCATCGCGTTCTTCACCCGCCTGCTCGACGATGCCGCCCCCGCGGAGCGCTACGCCCTCGCGACCGCGCAGATCCAGCACGCCGAGCGCCACGGCATCGGCCGGGCGTGGGTCGCCCAGCATCACTTCCACGCCGCGGAGGGAGGGCTTCCCTCGCCTCTGGTGTTCCTCGCCCACGTCGCAGCGCAGACCTCCCGCATCCGCCTCGGCACCGGCGTGATCACGCTCTCGATCGAAGACCCGGTGCGGGTCGCGGAGGACGCGACAGTGGCCGATCTGCTGTCGGGCGGACGCCTGGATCTCGGTCTCGGCAGCGGTGGTACGCCCTCGTCGTTCTCGCCGTTCGGAGAGGACGTACGTCACAAGGCCGCCACCTACGACCGCAAGCTCGGCGTGCTGCTCGACGCGCTGGGAGGGCGCGACATCGGCGAGGGCAACGCCCTCTACCCCGATGCGTCCACGCTCGACGAACGCATCTGGCAGGCGACGTTCTCGGCACCGGGCGGCCATCGCGCCGGCGTGCACGGTCACGGTCTGCTGCTGTCGCGCACGCAGCCTCGTCGCCCCGACGCCCTGCACGCCTCACTCGCGGACGTGCAGAACCCCATCATCGACGCGTACCTCGATGCCCTCCCCGGCGGCGTCGCCCCGCGGATCACAGCATCGCGCACTGTGTTCGTCGCCGACGACCGCGCCGAGGCGCTGCGGTTCGCCGAGGTGGGTCTGCGCCGCGCCGCCGAGGGCTTCCGCCGTCAGGGCCAGACGATCCCCGGCGACGACAGCATCGACGAGCTGATCTCCGCGCTCGACACCCACCTCGGCACGCCGGAGCAGGTCGCCGAGTCGCTCGCCGCCGACGCGACGCTCGCCCGCGCGACCGAGGTCGCGTTCCAGGTGCATTCGGTGGATGCTCCGCACGACCACGTACTGCGCTCCATCGAGCTCTTCGCCGAACAGGTCGCCCCGGCGCTCGGCTACACCGTGAACCCCACACTGAAGGAGAAGGCATGACACAGGACATCGTCGATCAGATCGCGGGGGTGACGCCGGAGCTCGACGCTCTGCGTCGTCGCCGCCCGGTGACCAGGGAGCAGCTGCAGGCCAGCTTCGACGCGCTCTTCCGCCCGGTCTCGGTGGAGCACGTGTCGCAGGAGGAGCGCGAGCTCGTCGCGGCGTTCGCGACCGCGCTCGGCGGGGGCGATGACGAGACGGCCGTCTTCTATGCGGATCGTGCGCGGCAGGCGGATGCGGAGCGGGCGAATGTCGTGCTCGCCGAGGCAGCGGCTGCGGCCGTGAGTGGACCGTTCGGCGCGTACACCGAGCTCGGACTGCAGCGGGAGAACACGGACGGGTCGCGCTACGTGCCCTCGGATGCCGTGACCGCAGCGCTCGGCGAACGCCTTGCCGCCGCGCTCGCGCACGCGCACCTGCTCGTGCTGCGCCCGCGTGAGGCGTCCGGCGCCGACCTCGGGCGGTTGTCGGCGGCCGGATGGTCGGCCGACGGCATCGTCACCCTGTCGCAACTGGTGTCGTTCCTCGCCTTCCAGCAGCGTGTGATCACCGGGCTGCGGGTGCTCGCTGCGGCGGGCTTGTCCGCGCACTCCGATTCCGACTCCGAGGAGGAGGCCGCATGAGCACCGCGAGCAGCGCGCTGCTGCACCACGACGCCCCGCACCCGCACGCGTTCACCCGCTCCGAGGTCGGCTGGGTGCCTCATCTCGCCCCACTCGCGGAGGACGAGCTCACGCCGCGGCACTATGAGGGACTCGTCGACGCGGCACGTGCGAAGAACGACTATTTCCGCCTGCTCGCCCGCGACCCCGAGGTGCTCAAGGCGCGCACCCTGGTCGACAAGGACATCTTCTACAACGTGGCGGAGGGCCTTCCCCGCGCGGATCGTGAACTCGCAGCCACCGCGGCCTCCCGACGCAACGGCTGCGTGTTCTGCGCCTCGGTGCATTCGCGCTTCGCCGCGCACTACAGCAAGCGCACCGATGAGGTGGATCAGCTTCTCGACGAGGGCGTCGGCGCCGATCTCGGAGAGCGGTGGAACGCGATCGTCGCGGCATCCGTCGCGCTCACCGATACGCCGAACGCCTTCGGTGAGGCCGAGATCACGCGGCTGCGTGCGATCGGTCTCGACGACCTCGAGATCGCCGATGTGATCCACGGCGCCGCGTTCTTCAACTGGGCGAACCGGCTCATGCTGTCGATCGGTCGCCCGGTCGCGCCCGCCTGATCACACCTCGTCGATCACGCCCGGGAGGTGTGATCACGCCCGGGGAGGGCGATCAGGGGACGAGGATGATCTTTCCCGAGGCGGCGCCGGACTCCATGAGCTCATGGGCCCGCGCCGCTTCGGCGAGAGGCAGTTCAGGCCCGAGGTCGATCGTGAACTCGCCCGCGGCGAGCAGATCGACGGTCGCGGCCAGAGCCTCGGCGCGCCACGCCAGCTCCTGCTCGGTGAGGGGCTGGGGAGAGCCGCCGGAGAAGGCGCGGATGCCGAACGATGCGGCGTCCGGGCCGCGCACGATGGTCGCGATGCGCTCGCGATCCTCGACGAGGGCGAGGGAGGTCTCGATGGCCTCGTCGGTGCCGGCGCCGTCGAGCGCGACCGTGACGGGGGAGGGCGCCGCGTCGCGCACGCGATCCAGCAGGCCGTCGCCGTACGCGACGGGGATCGCGCCGAGTTCTCGCAGCTGATCGTGCCGTGCGGGGCTGGCGGTGGCGATGACCGTCGCACCCCAGGCGACCGCGAACTGCACTGCGGCCTGCCCGACCGCACCGGAACCGGCATGCACGAGCAGCACATCTCCCGCGGTCACGCCCAGCGAGCGCAGTGCCTGGAATGCGGTGCCTGCGGGGATGCCGATGCCGGCGCCCTCCGCAGCGGTCACCGAATCGGGGAGCAGGACCACCTTCTCCGCCGTCACGCGCAGCAGGCTGGCGTAGGTGCCGATCGTGTCGCGGATCGCGACGCGATCGCCGACCGCGATGCCGTCGACGCCGGTGCCCACAGCCTCGACCACTCCGGCGCCGTCGTAGCCGACCGGACGCGGCTCGGTGATGGGCGGCGAGGGGCGCTTGCCCCCGCGGATCTTCGCATCGATCGGGTTCACGCCAGCGGCCTCGATGCGCACGACGAGCTCTCCGTCACCGGGAACCGGATCGGGGATCTCGCTGAGATGCAGGACGTCGGGGGAGCCGATTTCGGTGTAGACGATCGCGCGAGCCATGAGACGAGACTATCCGGCCCCGCCCTCTCAGGACCCGGCCAGCACCTTCAGGATCCGGCCAGCACCTTCAGGATCCGTTGCGGTGAGACCGGCTGCGCGGTACCGAGACGTTGCGCGAAGACGCTGATGCGGTACTCCTCGAGCAACCAGCGCGTCTCGACCAGCGCCGAGGAGGCGCCGGTGGGCAGCGGGATCGTGCCACCGGCATCCTCGAACGCCTTCGATATGCGCTCGAACTCGGTCATGCGGGCGCGATCCTTGCCCGGTTCGCTCGACAGCGTCTTCAGCCGCTCGAGCATCCCGGTCAGGTATCGGGGGTAGTGTCCGAGCCGCTCCACGCCCGCGGCCGAGACGAAGCCGGAGTGCAGGAGTCCAGAGAGCTGGGTGCGGATGTCGTTCAGCGGACCCAGCAGCGCCAGGGAGTTCTGCCCCTTGATCCCGCGTTCCACCTCGCGTGAGGTCGTGAGGATGCGGGCGACCAGCGAGACGCAGGCGAACAGTTCGTCGACGAGCACGGCCGAGACGGCATCGCGCACCCGCTCGAACCCGGCCTGGGTGCGGATGACGCCGCCCGGCTCCGTCCGCTCGATCACGGCGCGGGCGACCGCGGCGCGGCAGTCCTCGATCAGCGCTGCCGCCGACGAGTAGGGCGACGCGGCGAGTGCGAGCTTCTCCTGGCTGGTGAGGTGCTGCTGCACATACGACGAGGGCGAGGGAACGGCGAGCAGCACGAGGCGCAGCACGCCGTCGCGGGTCGCGGTGGCAGCGGCATCCGCCGTCGATTCCACGCGCACCGATGCAGTCTTGCCCTGGTCGACGATCGCCGGATACCCCCGCACCACACCGCCGGCCACGCGGGTGTCGAGCACCTCGGGCAGATCGCCGAAGGTCCACGCCGTCAACCCGTCCTGCTCGATCGGACCGCGGGCGGATGCGGCGGCGACCGATGCGGAGGCCTGCGTCGCCCCGCGCTGGCGTGGGGGAGCGGCGATCGAGCGCGCCACGCTGCTGCGCGCGCGATCCGAGAGCTGCTGCTGCAGGACCGTGAGGTCGCGCCCGGAGCCGGCTGTCCTCCCGCGCTCGTCCACGGCGCGGAAGTTCATGCGCAGGTGCGCCGGCACGCGATCGTCTTCGAATTCGGAGGCCGAGACGAGCTGGTTCGCCAGTGGCTGGATCAGCCGTGCCAGGGCTTCCTTCAGTGTGCGCGACGGCAGGCCGCCGTGCGTCTCCGGGCCCTCACCGTCGAGAGCCTCTCCGAACTTCTCCGCCCAGTCCGCGGCGGGAACCACATGCCGGCGGATCGCCTTGGGCAGCGCGCGCAGGAGTCCGGTGATGAGCTCGGCGCGCAGGCCAGGCACCTGCCAGTCGAACCCGCGGTCCTCGACCTGGGCGAGCAGGGCCAGCGGGATCACGACGCTCACGCCGTCGTCCTCGGCGCCCGGCTCGAACCGGTAGGCGAGTCCGAGCACCTGATCGCCCTGCGTCCACCGCGTGGGGAATTCGCTCTGGTCGGCGCGGTCCTGGTCGTCGACGAGGTCGCCCTCGCGCATCACCAGCAGCTTCGGCGTGGCCTGCAGCACCTCGCGCCACCACGACTCGAACGAGCGCACATCGAAGACCTCGGCGGGGATGCGTTCGTCGTAGAAGCGGTACACCGCCTCGTCGCCGGCCAGGATGTCGCGGCGGCGCTCGCGCTCCTCGAGCTTCTCGAGACGCTTGCGGAGCTCGCCGTTGCTGCGCCAGAACGCGCGAGACGCGCTTGTCGAGCCTGCTGGGATCCCACTCGCCCTCGACGAGTGCATGCCGGAGGAAGAGTTCGCGCGAGGCCGCGCGGTCGATGCGGGCGAACTGCACCCGCCGTCGCGGGATGATCTCCACGCCGAACAGCGTCACCTTCTCGAACGCGACGGCAGCGCCGGCATCCTTCGACCAGTGCGGCTCGGTGACCTGTCTCTTGGCGAGGTCGCCCGCGAGCGCTTCGGCCCACGCGGGGTCGATCGCGGCGACCGTCCGCGCGAACGTGCGCGAGGTCTCGACGATCTCGGCGGCCATGACGGCACGCGGCGACTTCTTGCGCAGCCCCGAGCCGGGGAAGATCGAGAACCGGATGCCGCGCGCGCCGCGGTATTCGGTGACGCGCCGCTTCGGATCCTTCGCGGGGGAGTGGCCTTTGCCCGCTGGCGCCGTGCGCTCATCGAGGATGCCGATCTGCGACAGCAGCCCGGCGAGGATCGACCGGTGGATCGCGTCGGGGTCGGCCACACCGTCGCCGTCGGCGATGTGCACGTGGGCGCCCGACAGCAGCGAGCGCAGCTGACGGTGCACGTCGAACCACTCGCGGACGCGCACGTAGTTGAGGTGCTCGGCGCGGCACAGGCGGCGGAACGCGCTCGAGCCCGAGCTCGCGCTGCTGCTCGCGCAGGTGGTTCCAGAGGTTGAGCAGGGTCAGGAAGTCGCTGGTCGGATCCACGAAGCGGGCGTGCAGCCGATCCGCCTCCTCGCGGCGCTCCTCGGGCCGCTCCCGCACGTCCTGGATCGAGAGTCCCGCGACGATCGCGAGCACGTCGCGGCGCGACGCCGTTGCGCCCGGCCTCGATCGAGCATGCGGGCGAAGCGCGGATCGATCGGGATGCGCGAGATGTCGCGGCCGATGCGGGTGAGCCGCGCGGCTGATCCGAGCCCGGGCGCGGGTCGACCGCTCCGAGCTCGGTGAGCAGGTCGAACGCCGCCTTGACGCCACGGGAGTCGGGAGGAGTGAGGAAGGGGAATGCGGTGATGTCGCCGAAGCCGAGCGACGAGCATCTGCAGGATCACCGAGGCCAGCGAGGTGCGCAGGATCTCGGGCTCGGTGAACTCGGGGCGCGCTCGAAGTCCTCCTCCGAGTAGAGGCGGATCGCGATGCCGTCGCTCGTGCGGCCCGCACGGCCGGAGCGCTGGTTCGCCGAGGCCTGCGAGATGGCCTCGATGGGCAGCCGCTGCACCTTGGAGCGGTTGCTGTAGCGCGAGATGCGCGCGGTGCCGGTGTCGATCACGTAGCGGATGCCGGGCACCGTGAGGCTCGTCTCGGCGACGTTGGTGGCGAGGACGACGCGGCGACGCACGCCTGCCACGCGGCTGCGCTCGAACACGCGGTGCTGGTCGGCGGCGGAAAGCCGGCCGAACAGCGGGAGGACCTCGGTCGGGCGAGCGGTCGTTCGCGTACGGCGCCGCGCACCGCGTCGGCGGCGTCGCGGATCTCCGCCTCGCCGGGGAGGAACACGAGCACGTCGCCGGGCGCTTCGCGGTCGAGTTCGCGCAGCGCCGTGACGATCGCGCGAGACCTCGTCCTCGGTCCCGGAGTCGGCCCTCGTCCGGTCTCCTCGACGTCGGTCCGCGTAGCGGATCTCGACCGGGTAGGTGCGCCCCGACACCTCGATGACGGGCGCGGGGTCGCCCGTCGGCGATCGGCGAAGTGCTGCGCGAAGCTCTGCGGGTCGATCGTGGCCGAGGTGATGATCACCTTGAGGTCGGGGCGTTCCGGGCAGGATGCGGGCGAGGTAGCCGAGCAGGAAGTCGACGTTGAGCGAGCGCTCGTGCGCCTCGTCGATGATGATCGTGTCGTACGCGCGTCAGGAGCCGGTCGCGGTGGATCTCGTTCAGCAGGATGCCGTCGGTCATCAGCGCGATGCGGGTCGCCTCCGAGACCTTGTCGGTGAAGCGCACCTTGTAGCCGACGAGCGTGCCGAGCTCGACCTGCAGCTCCTCCGCGACGCGCTCGGCGATCGTGCGCGCGGCGAGTCGGCGCGGCTGCGTGTGGGCGATGCGTTCGCGGCCGAGCTCGAGGGCGATCTTGGGCAGCTGCGTGGTCTTCCCCGACCCGGTCGCGCCCGGCGACGATCACGACCTGGTGGTCGCGGATGGCGTCGGCGATCTCGCCCCGGGCTGCGCTGACGGGCAGCTCCGGGGGATAGGAGATCACGGGGGTGGACATAGCCCTCCATCGTATGCCGGTATTCGCCCCCTACGATCATCGGGTGACCTGACGCACTTCGCCCCGTCCAGTGGTTCCGACGAATTCGGACGACCGCCGCGCATCCTCGGCCTCGACGTCGCCCGCGGCCTCGCGATCCTCGGCATGGCCGGCGCGCACATCGGTGAGACGCGAGCGCTTCGAGTGGCTCGACGCCGTCGACCTGGACCGACCTGGTGCACGGCCGCTCGTCGATCCTGTTCGCCGTGCTGGCCGGGGTGTCGATCGCTCTGATGACCGGGCGGCACGCGCGCCCGATCCCGGAGCGCATCCCGAGCATCCGGCTGAACCTGATCGGCCGGGGCGCCGTGATCTTCGTGATCGGCCTGGCTGCTGGAGATGCTCAACACGCCCATCGCCGTGATCCTCACGCTCTACGGCCTGCTCTACGTCGCCGTCATCCCGTTCCTGCGCTGGCGGGCCTGGCAGCTGCTCGTCGCTCGCGGCGTGCTCGCGCTCGTCGGGCCGGCCGCTGCTGGCGCTCGTCACGCGGTCGCGCTGCACCCCTACGGCGCCGGGATCGGCTTCGTGCTGTACGGCACGTATCCGATCACCGTGTGGATGGCGTTCGTCCTCGCGGGCATGGCGCTCGGCCGGTCTGGGATCGACCGCGTGCGCACGGCCGCGGTGGCCCTCGGCGTCGGCGTGCTGCTGGCGGGGTCGGGCTACGGCCTCGGCGCGCTCGGGTCGGCAGGGCACGACCGGCGGCGGACAGCAGCGCTTCAGTTTCCGGATCGAGCGCCTCCTCGTGGCGACAGCAGCTTCATTCCGGCGTCAGCTCGCATTCCGGCGACGGAGCGTCCGGCGCGGGGTGGGAGTCGTATCCTCAGGCGCTCGCGCGACCGATCCGCTGGGCTCGGCGGTCTCGCGCGTTCTCGCGGTGGATCCGCACAGCGGCGGCACGGCGGAGATCCTCGGCTCCGGCGGCTTCGCGCTCGCGGTGATCGCGCTGTGCGTGCTGCTCAGCCGTCCGCTGCGCTGGGTGCTGCTGCCGCTCGGTGCCCTCGGCTCCATGCCGCTGACGGCATACAGTGCGCACGTGCTCGTGATCATGCTGGTCTCGGGGCCGGCGGGCTATGTCACGAGCAACGCTGTTCTGGGCCGCCATGGCGCTCGGATTGGTGGTCGCCACGACCCTGTGGTCGATGTTCGTCGGACGGGGGCCGCTCGAACGGCTGGTCGGTCGGGCCGCGAAGGCGATGGCGGCCGTCCCTGTCATCACAGGTCGTAGGCTGAATTCATGACCATTCCTGCACTCGAACTGAACGACGGCAACACCATCCCGCAGCTCGGCTACGGCGTCTTCAAGGTGCCGGCGGCCGAGACGGAGCGCGCGGTGAGTGAAGCGCTCGCGCTCGGATACCGCCACATCGACACCGCCGCCATCTACGGCAACGAAGAAGGCGTGGGAGCGGCGATCGCCGCCTCCGGCATCGCCCGCGACGAACTGTTCATCACGACCAAGCTGTGGAACGACCGCCACCACGGTGACGAACCCCGCGCGGCGATCACCGAGAGCCTGCAGAAGCTGGGTCTGGAGAGCGTCGATCTGTACCTGGTGCACTGGCCGACGCCCGCGAAGGACGACTATGTGCACGCCTTCTCGAAGCTCGTCGAGCTGCGCGAGGCCGGCCTCACGCGCAGTATCGGCGTCTCGAACTTCCTCGTGCCGCACCTCGAGCGCGTGGTCGCCGAGACCGGCGTCGTGCCCGCCGTCAACCAGATCGAGCTGCACCCGGCGTACCAGCAGCGCGACGTCGTCGCCTGGTCCGACGAGCACGGCATCCGCATCGAGGCCTGGGGCCCGCTGGGCCAGGGGAAGTACGATCTGTTCGGCATCCCCGCCGTCGCCGATGCCGCCGCGGCGCATGGTGTCACCCCCGCGCAGGCGGTGCTGCGCTGGCACCTGCAGAAGGGCATCATCGTGTTCCCGAAGTCGGTGCGCGCGGAGCGCCTGCGCGAGAACCTCGATGTCTTCGGCTTCACGCTCACCGATGCCGAGGTCGCGGCGATCGACGCCCTCGACCCGCTCGACGGTTCTGGCCGCGTCGGTTCGCACCCGAACGACGTGAACTGAGCTCTCGGATCACACATGACGCCCCGTGTCGCTCTCCGCGACACGGGGCGTCGTCGTGGGTAGCGTCGAACACATGACAGCTCGCTATCGCGTCGTGGCCGTGTCGGGATCCCTGCACGAGCCGAGCAAGACCACCGCCCTCGTCCGCGCCATCGCCGAGGCGGTGGCCGAACGTGCCGAGGTCGACGTCGAGATCATCGAGCTGACCGACATCGGCCCCCGTCTCTCCGGCGCGCTGCGTCGCGACCAGCTGCCGCCCGAGGTCGAGGAGAAGCTCCAGGCCATCGAGGCCGCCGATCTGCTGATCGTCGGGAGCCCGGTCTACCGAGCCTCGTTCACCGGCCTCTTCAAGCACCTCTTCGACTTCGTCGGACAGTACGACCTGGTCGGCAAGCCCGTGCTGCTGGCCGCCACCGGCGGGGGTGAGCGCCACGCGCTGATCATCGAGCACCAGCTGCGTCCGCTCTTCGCGTTCTTCCAGGCGCTGACGCTGCCGCTGGGCGTATACGCGAGCGACACCGACTTCGACCGCTACGAGATCGTCTCCGACGTGCTGCGATCGCGCATCGCGCTTGCCGCGGAACGTGCTCTGCCCCTGGTCGGATACGCGGCCTCCCGACCGGTCGAGCTGCTGGTCGGCTGACCGCGCGAGAGTGCTCCCGGCGGCGTAGCGTGAGGGCATGACCAACCGGCTCGCCGACACGCTCAGCCCGTACCTCCGCTCGCACGCCGACAATCCGGTCGACTGGTACCCGTGGGGGACCGGAGGCGTTCGCCGAGGCGCAGCGCCGCGATGTGCCGCTGCTGATCTCGATCGGCTACTCGACCTGCCACTGGTGCCACGTGATGGCGCGCGAATCGTTCTCCGACCCCGTCACTGCGGGCCTCATGAACGAGGGGTTCGTCGCGGTGAAGGTCGATCGCGAGGAGCATCCCGACGTCGACGGCGCGTACATGGCGGCGGCATCCGCTTTCACGCAGAACCTCGGCTGGCCGCTCACCGTGTTCGCGACGCCGCGGGGCAAGGCGTTCTACGCCGGCACGTACTGGCCTCCCGAGTCGCGGGCGCCCCTGCCGTCGTTCCGCGAGGTGCTCGCCGCTGTCGGCGAGGCATGGTCACTCCGCCGGGCGCAGGCGGAGGAGTCGGCCGATGCCGTGACCGATGCCCTGCACCGTGCTGCGGAGACGACCCGCGCCGATCTGCCCGCGGCGTCGGCGATCGCGGCGTCTGCCGAGGCGATCGCTGCCCGCGAAGACGCCCGGTTCGGCGGATTCGGGGGCGCTCCGAAGTTCCCGGTCGCGACGACGCTGCGGTTCCTGCAGAGCCCGCTGGTGCGCCGTGAGTCACCGGATGCCGCGGCCGCCGCCGACCGGGCGCTCGTGGCCATGGCGGCCTCGGCCCTGCACGATGCCGATGGCGGGTTCTTCCGCTACGCGACGCAGCGTGACTGGACGGTGCCGCACTACGAGCGGATGCTGGTCGACAACGCGCAGCTGCTCGATGTGGCGGGGGACGCCGGCGACGCCGAGACCGCGCGGGGGATCGTGGAGTTCCTCCTCACCACGCTGCAGCTGCGGGGCGGCGGGTTCGGCGCCGGACAGGATTCCGAGTCGTGGATCGACGGCCGCCGCGATGAGGGTGGCTACTACCTCCGGCCGGTGTCGGAGAGGGCGGGGCTCGAGCCGCCCGCGGTCGACGGGAAGGTCATCACGGGGTGGAACGGGCTCGCGATCGCGGCTCTCGCCCGTGCGGGGGCACGCTGGTCCGAGCCCGCCTGGATCGAGGCGGCGGTGACTGCGGCCGACACGGTGCTGCGGGTCAACCGCGGCGCCGACGGCGAGCTGGTGCGCACGTCCCTGGGCGGCGAGGCCGCGGCTGCGGTGGCGACGGGTGCCGATCTCGCACTGTTCGCCGACGGCCTCTTCGCCCTCGCGGTCGCCACCGGTGAGGCGAGATGGGCGACGACCGCTCTGGAGGTGCTGGATCACGCGCTGAGCGGTGTGCGTCGCGATCCGCTGCTCACCGCGCACGGAATCGCCGCCGCGCCCGATCAGACCGACGGCGACCTGCCGTCTGCTTCGTCGGCGATCGCGGGTGCCGCGGTGTCGGCCTGGCTGCTGGGCGCGGGGGAGCGGTATCGCGAGCGGGCGGTGGCGCTGGTCCGCGACCAGGCCGGCCGCGCGGTGGATCAGCCGTTCGCGCACGGCACGCTGCTCCGCGTCGCGGCGAGGCTCGTCGATGCGCCGCGACAGATCGTGGTGGTCACCCGCGACCCGGCCGGTGCGCTGGCCTCGGCGGCGCGCGGCGCTGACGCAGATCTCGTCGCGGTCGTGACCCCCGCGCAGGCGCGTTCCTTCGCTGCGGCGGGCTTCGAGCTGTTCGAGGGGAAGGGCGATGCGTCCATCCAGGCTGAGGAGCTGGCTTACGACTGCCGCGCGTTCGTCTGCCGCCTGCCGGTGGCGGATCCGCGCGCGCTCACCCCAGAGCGCTGAGTCCGGCGACTGAGCACTCTGCACAGCATTTCGGCGGCGAAGCCCCAACGGCTGCGCGCGATGTGCATCAGCGACTGCACCGATTGCCCAGCCGCCCGCATCCGGTCTACTGTTCAGCAGTCGGCACCGCTCGGGTGCCGGATCCCACAGCTTCAGCACAGCAAGGATGCTCTGACGATGCCTCTCCCCACTCGCGCCGGCCTCGACGCCGTGCCCGCCTACCGTCAGGGCCGCTCGGCCCCCGCCGGTGCTTCCAAGCTCTCCTCGAACGAGTCCCCGCATCCGCCGCTGCCCTCGGTCACCGCCGCCGTGCAGGATCGCCTCGGCTCGATCCACCGCTATCCCGACATGAGCGCGGCGGCGCTGCGCTCCCGGCTCGCCGAGCGGTACGCCGTGGATGCCGCGCACATCACCGTCGGCGCCGGTTCTGTCGAGCTCGCCGCGCAGCTGATCCACGCCGTCGCCGGCGACGGAGACGAGGTCATGTTCGCCTGGCGCTCCTTCGAGGCCTATCCCTCGCTGGTCCGTATCGCCGGGGCGACTCCGGTGGCGGTTCCGCTGGACGCCGACCACGCGCACGACCTCGATGCGATGCTCGCCGCGATCACCCCGCGTACCCGGCTGATCTTCGTCTGCAACCCGAACAACCCGACCGGCACCGTGGTGGGTGCCGACGCACTGGAACGGTTCGTCGCCGCCGTGCCGCAGGACGTGCTCGTGGTGATCGACGAGGCCTATGTCCACTTCGATCGCACGCCCTACGTGGACGGCGAGCAGGGCGGAGCCGGAGTCGCCCTCTTCCGTCGGCATCCGCACGTCGCCGTGCTGCACACGTTCTCCAAGGCGTACGGTCTCGCGGGCCTGCGCATCGGCTACGCGATCGCGCCCGCCGAGGTCGCCGACAACCAGCGCAAGGTCGCCGTTCCGTTCGGCGTCACCGATCTCGCGCAGATCGCCGCGATCGCATCGTTGGATGCCGAGGACGAACTCGCGATCCGCATCGACGAGGTCGTCGCACAGCGCGACCGGTTGCACGGCCTGCTCACTGAGGCCGGGTGGCCGGCGGTGGTCTCCGAGGCGAACTTCGTCTGGGTCCCCGCCGGAGAGCGCACCGAGGATCTCGAGCGGCTTCTCGCCGAGGGCGGCGTGATCACCCGTGCCTTCTCGGGTGAGGGCGTGCGCATCTCGGCCGGGTCCGAGGTCGACATCGACCGGGTGGCAGCAGCCCTCGTGCGCACGGAGGTCGTCGCATGACCGACGTGCCCGTCACCACGACCACCACCCAGGGTCTGCATCCCGGCCTGACCCGCCGCCAGATCTCGATGATGGGCCTCGGCGGGGCCATCGGGGCCGGACTCTTCGTCGGTTCCGGGCAGGCGATCGGTCTGGCCGGTCCCGCCGTGCTGGTCTCGTATCTCGTCGCGGGCGCCATCGTCATCCTGGTGATGGCGATGCTCGCCGAGATGGTGGCCGCCCGCCCCAGCTCCGGCGCCTTCAGCTCCTACGCCCAGAAGGCCATGGGGCGCAGCGCCGGCAGCGCGGTGGGGTGGTTGTACTGGATCCAGCTCGTCGTGGTGATCGCCGCCGAGGCGACGGGCGCCGCCGGGATCGTCGCGGGGTGGGTGCCGGGCATCCCTGCGTGGCTCTGGGTGCTGATCTTCGTGGTCGCCCTCACCGCGGTGAACCTGTTCGGAGTGGGCAACTACGGCCGCTTCGAGTTCTGGTTCGCGGCCATCAAGGTCGCGGCGATCATCGTGTTCCTCGTGGTGGGCGTCTGCGCGATCGTGGGGCTCATCCCCGGGGTGCCGGCGACGGGCATCGGCAACCTGGTCGACAACGGCGGCTTCGCCCCCAACGGCATGACCGGCATCGCCGCGGCGCTGCTCATCGTCGTGTTCGCGTTCGGCGGCACCGAGGTCGTCGCGATCGCGGCCGCCGAGTCCGACGATCCGGCGCGCAACATCCGCCGCATCGTGCGCGAGGTGCTCGTGCGCATCCTGATCTTCTACATCGGTTCGATCTTCGTGATCGTGGCCGTGCTGCCCTGGAACGCGCCGGAGGTGCTCGACGGACCGTTCTCGGCGGTGCTGGCGACCCTGAAGGTGCCCGGTGTCGACCTGGTGATGTCGCTCATCGTCGTGGTGGCGCTGCTGTCGGCGATGAACGCCAACATCTACGGCGCATCCCGCATGGCCTTCTCGCTCGGCGAGCGCGGCCTCGCCCCGCAGGCGATCACACGCATCAGCGACCAGGGCGTCCCGTTCGTGGCGGTGCTGTCATCCGTCGCGTTCGGCTTCGTCACGGTCGGGCTCAACTGGGCGTTCCCCGATGTCGTGCTGCCGGCGTTGCTCAACGTCGTGGGCTCCACGCTCCTGGTCATCTGGACGGCGACCGCGCTCGCGCAGATCATCCTGCGACGCCGGGCCGACCGAGACGGCACCGAGATGCCGATGCGCATGTGGGGCTTCCCGTGGCTCTCCTGGGTGTGCCTGCTGCTGCTGGCCGGGGTGATCGTGCTCGCGATGTTCGACCCCGCCGCCCGCATCCAGCTGCTCCTGACGCTCGGACTCACGGCCGCGCTGCTCGTGGTCGCCCGTCTGACGCGGGGCAGGTCCCGCGCCGGGGTACCGGCGGAGTAGGCGACCCATGCGCATCGATCGCCTCGACGCCGAGCTCATCCGTCTGCTCACCGAGTCGCCCCAGCTGCCGCTGCTCGAGTGTGCGCGGCGCCTGGGCATCGCCCGCGGCACGGCCACGAGCCGCCTCGCCCGTCTGCACGAGGGCGGGGTGATCGAGGCGATCGTGCCGCGGATCGACCCGAGCGGCTTCGGCTACGGCGTGGTCGCGTTCTGCCTGGTCGAGATCGACCAGAAGGTCGGCCATGACGATGTCGCCACGGCTCTCGCCGACGCGGTGCCCGAGATCGTCGACATGCACACCGTCACGGGAGCCCACGACATGCAGCTGCGTCTGGTCGCACGTGACGCCACGCAGTTGCAGGATGTGCTCGACCGGGTGGCGCTGGTTCCGGGGGTGGCGCGCACGGCATCGTCGATCGCGATGCGCACGCACCTCTCGGGCCGGGTGCTGCCGCTGGTCGAGCATGTCGCGGGGGACGACCCGGTGACGCGGTGACACGGCATCGCGTGCGGGTCAGATCCAGCCGGGCAGCCAGTTGTGCAGGCGCCAGAAGTCGTACGGCACACTGGTGCCCGTCCACAGTGGCAGGAAGAACGCCGAGACCAGCACCACGAACGCCAGGAAGATGATCACGGTGCGCTCGCCGGACTGCCGGCGGTGCAACGGGTCTTCCCGTCGTCCGGCGATGATGCGCAATGTCAGGGCGAGGGCGATCACGAGGAACGGCACCATGACCACCGTGTAGAACTGGAAGATCGTGCGCTCGGGGAACATCAGCCACGGCACGTACGCGGCGGCGAGGCCGACCAGCGTGACGCCGATCTCCGGCCCGACCGGCTGCCGGCGCACCCATCCGCGCACGAGCAGGACGGTGAGGAAGACCGAGGCGGCGACGCCGGCGTACCAGATCAGGGGATTCGGGATCGCGGAGATCACCGCGATGCAGTGATCGACGCCGCAGGGAGCCGGATCCGAGCCCACCCAGACCGCCGTCGGCCGGAGCAGGAACGGCCATTCCCAGGCCGGGCTGGCATAGGGGTGTCCGCGGTTCAGTCCGACGTGGAAGCCGAGCATCGACTGGTGGTACTTCCACAGGGCGACCAGCGGGTTGGCATCGCTCCGACGGTCGTAGCCGCCCGCGGTGACGAACCATCCGGTCCAGCTGATCAGGTACACGGCGATCGCCGGGAACACCAGCAGCAGGAACGAGACCGGTCCCTGTCGCAGCGCCGCATCCGTCGGCCAGAGGACCACTCCGGCGCGGCGCCGTGCGAGAGCATCGGTCACGACGACGTACAGTCCGAACGCGGCGAGCACGTAGAGGCCCGACCACTTCACCGCGCACGCGGCACCCAGCGCCACGCCGGCCGCGATCAGCCACGGACGACGCCAGAGGATCGGCCCCCAGAACGGGTCGGGAGCATCGGGATCACGACGCTCGAGCAGGGGGATCGTGCGTCGCCGGTCGAGCAGTACGAAGATGACGCCGAGCAGGATGAAGAAGGTCAGGATGCCGTCCAACAGTGCGATCCGGCTCATCACGATGCTGAGCCCGTCGAGGGCGATCAGCGTGCCGGCGACCGTCGCGACCACGATCGAGCCGCTGAGCATCCGGCCGATCACGTACACCAGGAACACCGTGGCGGTGCCGAGGATCGCGGTCGTGAGTCGCCAGCCCGCGCTGTTCTCGGGGCCGCCCAGAGCCATGCCGAGCGCGATCAGCCACTTGCCGAGCGGCGGATGCACGATGAACGAGCCGAGGTCGGAGAGCGGAAGATCCTGCCCCGTGAGGAACGCGTCGTTCGCGCCCTCTCCCCAGGTGCCCTCGTAACCGAGAGTCCACAGCGACCACGCGTCTTTGACGTAGTAGGTCTCGTCGAAGGCCAGCTGGTGCGGATGGCCGATGCCGATCAGGCGCAGCACCGCGGCCAGCGCGGTGACGACGAGCGGGGCGAGCCAGCGGATCGACCGCCGCCAGTCCGGATCGAGCAGGATGCGGTCACGCAGCTGTCCGTATCGCGTCAGCCGCTCCTCGGGAGCAGGCAGCAGGGGGACGGGTGCGGTCACCGCTCCAGCCTAGACAACCCGCCTAAGCTGAGCGGGTGATCATCCTCGCTGCGACTCCGATCGGAAACCTCGGCGACGCCTCACGCCGCCTGATCGAGGTGCTCGAGAACGCCGAGGTCGTGGTGGCGGAGGACACCCGCACCACCCAGCGACTGCTCAAGGCGCTGGAGATCGAGAACCGTCCTCGGCTGATCGCCCTGCACGATCACAACGAGAAGCAGAAGGCCGGCGAGCTCGCCGCGCTCGCCGCGGAGACCGATGTCGTGGTGATGAGCGATGCGGGTATGCCGACCGTCAGCGATCCCGGGTACGGACTGGTCGCCGAGGCCGTCGCGCAGGGCGTCACGGTGACCGCGATCCCCGGGCCGAGCGCGGTGCTGATGGCACTCGCGATCTCGGGGCTCCCCACCGACCGTTTCACGTTCGAGGGTTTCCTGCCCCGCAAGCCGGGTGAGCGGCGCTCGGCGCTGCGAGCCGTGGCCGCAGAACCGCGCACCATGGTCTTCTTCGAGTCGCCCGCGCGTCTCGCCTCCGCCCTGGTCGACATGGGCGCGGCTTTCGGCGATGAGCGACGCATCGCCGTGTGCCGGGAGCTGACCAAGTTCTACGAAGAGGTGCGGCGCGGCACGGCTTCCGAGCTCGCCGCCTGGGCGGCTGAGGGCGTGAAGGGCGAGATCGTCGTGGTGGTCGAGGGTGCGGCTCGCCGCGACGCCTCCCCGGAAGACGCCCTGGCCCAGGTGCAGCAGCTCCTGGCCGACGGCATCCGGCTGAAGGATGCCGCATCCGAGGTGGCCGCCCTCACCGGACTCTCCTCGCGTGATCTGTACCAGGCGGCACTCGCGGCCCGAGCGAGGTGATGCCGGGTGCCGAAGACAGCCACGGTGTACGACGTCGCCGACCGTGCGGGTGTGTCGATCGCGACCGTGTCGCGCGTGCTGCGCTCGCCGGATGCCGTGCGTCCGGCCACCCGAGAACGCGTGATGGATGCCGTCACGGCGCTGGGTTATGTGCCCAGCGGCAGTGCGCGGGGGCTTGCCGAGCGGCGCACGGGCGTGCTCGGGCTGTACTTCCCCGGCTTCGACGCCGCTGAAGAGGCTCCGTCGTTCGACGTGCTGACCCCTGGCACCGGCGCGGAGAATCCGTTCACGGTCGTCCGAGACACCGCCGAACCGGGGGAGGAGCACCACACGCTGCTGTTCCTCGATGAGGTGCTGCGCGGCGCGGAGCTGGAGGCTTGGAAGCAGGGTTTCGTGCTGATGATCGGCGTCGGGCGTGATGACCCCTCCCGCGCGACGGTGCGCGACATGGCAGGCAAGGTCGACGGGCTGATGGTGCTCGCGGAGAGCGTGCCGGAGGAGGAGCTCGCGGGGCTCTCGCGTCGCATCCCCGTCGTGGTGCTGTCCGGTCCACCCCGTGGCGACCACTACGACCACGTGACCGTCAGCAATGCCGAGGCGATGGCGGAGTTGACGCGCCACGTGCTCACGCAGGTCGGCGATGGCGCGCTGGCCTTCCTGGCCGGCCCCGAGGACTCTCCCGACGGCGCGCAACGCTGGGACGGCTTCGCCACCGCGGTGGCGGAGGCGGGGCGCTCGCTCGATGACGTGATCCTGGCCAGGGGGGATTTCACCCGCGCCTCCGGGCGTCGTGCGGCGGAGGAGATCCTCGCGCGGGCCGTGCCGGCGGCGCTCGTGGCGGCGAACGATCAGATGGCACTCGGCGCGCTCGACGTGTTCCGCGCCGCGGGCCTGCGGGCTCCCGATGACGTGGTGGTGACGGGCTTCGACGGCATCGAGGCTGCTGCGCTTTCGCTGCCCCCTCTGACGACGATCCGTCAGCCCATGATCGACCTCGGGCGCGCCGCCGTGCAGGTGCTCGCCCGTCGTCTGGAGCGTCCGGATGCCGAACCGCTGGTGGTGCATCTGCCCCTGCAGATCCTGCTCCGAGAGAGCTCGCAGCGACAGGATTAGCGGGGCTGTGGCACCGTTCCCACGCCAGTGAGGGCAAGGGAATCGCGCCGACCGCCGCCTTGTCAAGGGGTTGCAAGGCAGAAATGTATGCGCTTACACTCGCTCATGCGGCATGGTCCGCAGGGTGTCCCGATCACGTGACGCCCTCCATGACAGAGATGACATGAGGTGGCAGGGTGGCGAAGACGCACATGCTCCGACGCTGGCGCAGAGCCGCGATCGTGGGGTTGGCGGCCGCGGCCGTGGTGCTCAGCGGATGCAGCATCCAGATCACATCGCAGCCCGATCCCTCGATCGGCGACGACACGATGCTCATCAACGCCGACCACGGGAATCCGTTCTTCACGCGGAACTTCAATCCGTACCTGACGAACACCCGCACCGCGTCGCGGTGGATCTACGAACCGCTGATCCTGGTCAACCCGCTCGACGGCACGCTCAACCCGTGGCTTGCGACCGAGTGGTCGCAACCCGACGCCCGCACGATCGTGATGACGATCCGCGACGACGTGCAGTGGAGCGACGGCGAGGACCTGACACCGGATGACGTCGCATTCACCTTCCAGTTGTTGAAGGACAACCCCTCGCTCGACATCAAGGGCGCCTGGCAGCATCTGGCGAGCGTCGAGACCGATGGCGACGACGTGATCCTGCATCTGCAGAGCGAGGACGCCCCTTCGCTCTCGATCCTGGGACTGACGATGATCGTTCCCGAGCACCTCTGGGCCGACGTGAAGGACCCAGGCACCTTCCGCAACGAGAAGCCGGTCGGAACCGGGCCCTTCGTGCTCGGCAACTACAACGACCAGCAGTACTCCATGGACAAGAACCCCGACTACTGGCAGGCCGACTCGATCGAGATCGAGCACATCATCCTGCCGGCGACGAACTCGCAGCTCGACACGGTCAGCCGCGGGTACGACTGGGCCTATGCGTTCATCTCCGACGTGGAGGGCACGTGGGGCGCGGCCAGCGAGCACAACGCCTGGTGGTTCCCGCCGGGCGGCGTCATCGCCCTGATGCCGAACCTCGAGGTCGCCCCGTTCGACGACGTCAACGTGCGCCGCGGCATCGCCCTCGCCCTCGACCGCGAGGAGATCGCCGAGACGGCCTCCGAGGGGTACATGCAGCCGGCCGGACAGACCGGACTCATCCTGCCCAACCAGGAGGAGTACCTCGATCCGTCCATCCCCGACGAGGGCATGATCACCCAGGACGCGGATGCCGCGCTCGCGGCCTTCGCCGAGGCGGGCTACACACTCGACGGCGATCGGCTGGTGGGGGAGGACGGCGAGCAGCTGGAATTCGCGCTCACCACGGCGAACGGCTTCACCGACTGGACCCGCGCGGCCCAGACCGTGCAGAGCCAGCTCGCGAAGGTCGGCGTGAAGGTCACACTCAAGCTCCCGCAGCCGGCGGGGTACCAGAGCGCGATCAGCAACGGCGACTTCGAGATGGCGATCGGCGGCATGGGCAACGGCGACGTCTACCAGGCCTACAACAACCTGCTCTCGAGTGAGTTCTACGTGCCGTCCGGCGAGGCGACGGCCAACAACTTCGAGCGCTACCGATCGGATGAGGCCGATGCGCTGCTGGCCGAATACCGCGAGACCGTGGACCCCGCCCGGCAGGGCGAGATCGTCCAGGAGCTGCAGGGCATCGTCTACGACGACCTGCCCGTGATCGGGCTGTACTACGGCGGCATCTGGGGGCTCTTCAACGATGCCAAGTTCACCGGCTGGCCCACCGCGGATGACCCGTACATGATCCCGCAGAACTACGACTCGGCACCGTTGATGATCTTCACCAAGCTCGAGCGAGTGAAGGGCGATGACCGATGAAGTATCTGCTGCAGAAGCTCGGCCTGTTCGTGCTCACCCTGTGGGCCGCCGTCACTCTGAACTTCTTCCTCCCGCGGCTCATGCCCGGCTCACCGGCGGATGCCGCGATCGCCAAGCTCTCGCAGAACGGTCCGGTCTCCGACGCGACGCGGGCGGCGATCGAGGCGCAGCTGGGCGTGCCGACCGGATCCATCTGGGACCAGTACGTCACCTACCTCGGTCAGGTCGCCCGGCTGGACTTCGGTGTCTCGTACACGTTCTACCCGCAGTCGGTGGCCAGCATGGTCTCGACCGCACTGCCGTACACGATCGGTCTGGTGGGCATCGTCACGGTGCTCGCGTTCGTGATCGGCACCCTGATCGGAGTGGCGGCCGCCTGGCGCCGGGGAACCTGGCTCGACACCCTGCCGACGCTGACCGGATCGTTCCTGAGCACCTTCCCCTACTTCTGGACCGCGCTGCTGCTGCTGTTCTTCCTGGGGTACGTGCTGCACTGGTTCCCCACGACCGGCTCGTACGCGGCGACGACGACACCGGGATTCACGGGCGACTTCATCGCCGACATCGCCCGGCACGCGGTGCTTCCCGCTCTGACGATCCTGCTCACGTCGCTCGGCGGATGGATCATCGGCATGCGCAACGCGATGATCAACACGCTCGGGCAGGACTACGTCACCTTCGCCGAGGCGAACGGTCTGCGCGGGCGCACGATCGCCCTGCGGTACGCGGCGCGGAACGCGATCCTCCCCAACCTCACCGGATTCGGGCTCACGCTCGGCGGCGTGGTGGGCGGATCGATCCTCGTCGAGCAGGTGTTCGGGTATCCCGGCATCGGATATCTGCTCTTCAACGCCGTGATCGGGCAGGACTACCCGCTCATGCAGGCGCTGTTCCTGATGATCACGGTCAGCGTGCTCATCGCCAACTTCCTCGTGGACATCCTCTACGGGGTACTCGACCCGAGGACTCGCCGATGACCTCCACCATGAACGTCAAGATCCCCGACGACCGCATCGCGTCGCCGAGTCCCTGGCGCGCGTTCGGCCGCATGGTCGGCACGCTGTGGTCCAACGGCAAGGCACGGCTGGGCCTGTGCCTCCTGGGCGCGTTCGTTCTCGTCGCCGTGTTCGCCCCGGTCCTCGCGCCCTACGGCCCCAAGGACAACGGATTCGAACGCAACGCCGATGCCTCGCTCGCGCACTGGCTCGGGACGACGGCTGCAGGTGAGGATGTGCTGAGCCAGCTCATCTACGGCGCGCAGATCAGTCTGCTCGTCGGTTTCGCCGCGGGCATCCTCTCCACGATCGTCGCCGTGCTCATCGGTCTGAGCTGGGGATACATGCGCGGCTTCGCCGGCGAGGTGGTGGGGTTCATCGTCAACCTGTTCCTCGTGATCCCCGGTCTCCCGCTCATGATCGTGATCGCCGCGTATCTGCAGAACGGCGGCATCCTGATGATCATCGCGGTGATCGTCGTCACCGGCTGGGCCTGGGGCGCGCGCGTGCTGCGCAGCCAGACGCAGTCCCTGCGCGGCAACGACTTCGTCACCTCGGCGCAGTTCTCCGGCGACAGCCGCGCGCGCATCGTCTTCCGCGAGATCCTCCCGAACATCACCTCGATCATCGCGGGCACACTGTTCGGCGCGGCCACCGCGGCGATCCTGGCCGAGGCGGGGCTCGAATTCCTGGGTCTCGGCGACTCCAGCATCGTCAGCTGGGGCACGATGCTCTACTGGGCGCAGAACTCCAACTCGTTGCTCACCGGGCAGTGGCTGCTGCTGTTCGCACCCGGTCTGTGCATCGCCCTGCTGGCCCTGAGCCTGACACTGATCAACTTCGGCGTGGATGGGATCTCCAATCCCCGCCTGCGAGAGGGGAAGGGCCGATGAACGCCATGGATGCGCGAGACGTGCTGCTGGAAGTGGACTCCCTCTCGGTCGAGTACGCCTCGCCCGGCGCGACCCCCGTGCGCGCGGTCGAGGACGTGTCGTTCACGCTGCGTCGCGGCGAGTTCGTGGGGCTGGTCGGGGAGTCCGGCTCGGGCAAGTCCACGCTCGGGTTCGCGCTCACCCGGCTGCAGAAGCCCCCGGCGAGGATCAGCGGCGGACGCATCCTGTTCGACGGCCGCGACATCCGCGAGCTGGATGCCGAGGAGCTGCGCCGTCAGCGGCAGGGCGGCTTCGCGATGGTGCTGCAGTCGGGCATGAATGCACTCAACCCGGTGCGCACGGTCGGCGCGCACTTCCAGGACGTCTTCGCCGCGCACGGGCATGTGCCCCGTGAGGCGAGGGATGCCCGTGCCCGCGAGCTGATCGGCAAGGTCGGGCTCGATGCCGAGGTGCTGGCGCGCTACCCCGGCGAGCTCTCGGGCGGCATGCGGCAGCGTGCCTCCATCGCGCTCGCGCTCTCCCTCGAGCCGCAGCTGATGGTGTTCGACGAGCCGACGACCGCGCTGGACGTGCTCGTGCAGCATGCGGTGATGGACACGATCCGTGACCTGCAGCGCGCCGAGCGGTTCACGGCGATCCTGATCAGCCACGACCTCGGCATCGTGCTCGAGGCCACGGATCGGGTGATGGTGATGCACGAGGGCCGCATCGTGGAGGACGCGTCCAGCCAGGACATCCTTCGCTCCCCGAAGGACGAATACACGCGGATGCTGCTCAGCCACTACGCCGATCCCCGCGCGAAGACGATCTCCATCCCGGGCTTCGTCGATCTGGGAACGCGGCGTCGCGAGGGCAGGAGTCGCACCGACGTCACCGAGACCGTGCCGACCGTGTCGCAGCGCGACACACGGCGGGCGGATGCCGCCGTGGTGCTCGAAGGCGTGTCGAAACGGTACCCGGCACCGCGCCGAGGGCAGGACGAGGTGACCGCGGTCGACGACGTGTCGTTCCGGCTGGAGCCGGGTGAGGCGCTCGCGCTCGTCGGAGCCTCCGGCTCGGGGAAGTCGACGATCGCCAAGCTCATCACGGGTGTCGAGAAGCCCACCTCGGGGTCGGTGCGGTTCGGCGACATGGATGTGGCCTCCCTGCGCCGGCACGGGCTGCGCGACCTGCGCAAGGACGTGCAGATGGTGTTCCAGGATCCGTACGCGGCGCTCAACCCGTTGCACACGGTCGAGTACGCCCTGTCGCGCCCGGTGCGCAACTACACACCGCTGCGTGGGCAGGAGGCCAGGGCACGCGTGCTGGAGCTGCTCGAGACCGTGGGCCTGACCCCGGTCGAGCAGTTCGCGGCGAAGTTGCCGCACCAGTTGTCGGGCGGTCAGCGGCAGCGCGTCGTGATCGCCCGCGCCCTCGCGAGCGATCCGCAGGTGCTGATCGCCGACGAGCCGGTGTCGATGCTCGACGTCTCGCTGCGCGCCGGTGTGCTCGCACTGCTCGAAGACCTGCGCGAGCGGTGGGGCATCAGCATGCTCTACATCACCCACGATCTGCTCAGCGCGCGACTGGTGACCGAGAACATCCTGGTGCTCAACGGCGGCCGCGTCGTCGAGCGCGGGGAGACCGCGCACGTGCTGCAGCATCCGGAGGATCCGTACACCGTCGAACTGCTCGATGCGGTTCCGAACCCTTCCCGAATCAGTCAGTAGAACGAGAGGAGAGCATTCGTGCTCGCATTTCCCGACGGCTTCCTCTGGGGCGCCGCGACCGCGGCCCACCAGGTGGAGGGCAACAACACGACCAGCAACTGGTGGGCCATGGAGCACGCTCCCGGCTCGCCGATGGTGGAGCCTTCGGGAGACGCCGCCGATCACTTCCATCGCTATCCGGAAGACATGGGTCTGCTCGCATCCGCGGGGCTGAACTCCTACCGGTTCTCCGTGGAGTGGGCGCGCATCGAGCCCGAACGCGGGTTCATCTCGCAGGCGTCGCTCGACCACTATCGCCGCATGATCGACACCGCGCAGGAGAACGGGCTCGACCCGACCGTCACGCTGATGCACTTCACGGTGCCGCAGTGGTTCCAGAAGGACGGCTTCTGGCGGGCGGATGACGCGGTCGATCTGTTCGCGCGCTACGTCGAGACGGTGCTGCCGATCCTCGACGGTGTGACCTACGTCTGCACGATCAACGAGCCGAACATCGCCGCGATGCTGGCCGGGGGAGAGGATGCGGCGAACCTCGTCGCCTACGGTCTCCCCAATCCCGACCTCGCGGTCGCCGACACCCTCCTCGACGCGCACCATCGCGCATCCGAGATCCTGCACTCGGTCTCGGGGGTGCAGGCCGGATGGACGATCGCGACCCAGGCGTTCCACTCGACCGGCGAGCCCGGCGCCGATGAGATGCTCGCCGAATACGGCGACCCCCGTGATCACTGGTATCTCGATCAGTCCGCCGGCGACGACTTCGTCGGTGTGCAGGCCTACACCCGCACCTTCATCGGACCGGAGGGACCGCGGCCCGTGAGCCCCGACGTGGAGACGACCCTCACCGGCTGGGAGTTCTATCCGGAGGCACTCGAGCTCGGCGTGCGCAGCGCCTGGGAGCGCAGCGGCGGCGTGCCGGTGCTCGTCACCGAGAACGGCATCGCGACGGCCGATGACACGCGGCGTATCGCCTACACGCAGGGTGCGCTGGAGGGGCTGCATCGCGCCATCTCCGACGGCATCGAGGTGCGGGCGTACCAGCACTGGAGCGCGCTGGACAATTACGAGTGGGCGAGCGGATTCGCGCCGACCTTCGGGCTGATCGGGTTCGACCGCCAGACGTTCGAGCGATCGCCGAAGCCGTCGCTGGCCTGGCTCGGCGAGGTCGCCCGCCGCAACGGCCTCTGAAGCGGATACCCCGCCCGCGCATGACCCGGGCGGGGTTACCCTCGGATGATGACGCATGCGACCCGCACGACGCGCGGTGACCGGCTCCGATCGGCCGCCGCCGGGCTGAGCGCCGCGCTCGTCGCGGTCGGGCTGGCCGAACTCACCGCCGCCGTGGTCGAGCCGAGCGCGAGCCCGTTCGCGGTGATCGGGGGCGGGCTGATCGATCTCGCCCCGAGCTGGGCGAAGGACACGGCGATCGCGCTGTTCGGCACCGGCGACAAGGTGGCGCTGATCACGGGAATCGCCGTGGTGCTGGTCGCCGTCGCCGCACTCGCCGGCATCCTCGAGTTCTGGCGATCCGGCGTGGGCGCGGTCATCCTCGGCGGCCTCGGCGCGCTTGCGCTGGTGGCGGCGATGCTCCGTCCAGGAGCGGGACCGTTCGCCTGGCTGCCAGGGCTCGTCGCCGGACTTGTCGCGGTCATCGCGCTGCGGCTGCTCGTCCGCCGACTGCGCCCGATCGCTGGGTTCGCCCCCGACCACGAGGACCGCCGCCGGTTCCTGCTCTGGACCGCCGGCACCGCGGCCGCTGGCCTGATCGCGCTCGCGGCCGGCAACGTCGCGCGCGGCGCGACTCGCTCGATCGATGCGGTCCGTGAGGCGCTGCGGCTGCCGAAAGCCGTCACGCCGGCGGCTCCCGTGCCGAGCGCCGCGGAGCTGGACATCTCCGGGCTCTCTCCCGTCGTCACTCCGAACCTCGAGTTCTACCGCATCGACACCGCACTGATCGTGCCTCGGGTCGACCCGGCGGACTGGTCGTTGCGCATCCACGGCATGGTCGATCGCGAGGTGCGTGTCACCTGGGATGAGCTGCTGGCGCTGCCGATGCAGGAGTCGTACGTGACGCTGGCCTGCGTGTCGAACGAGGTGGGCGGGTCGCTGATCGGCAACGCGCGCTGGTTGGGGCATCCCATCCGCGAGCTGCTCGCCCGTGCCGGCGTGCAGGCGGATGCCGACATGGTGCTGTCGACCTCCATCGACGGGTTCACCGCCTCGACCCCGCTGGAGGCGCTCACGGATGATCGGGATGCGGTGCTCGCGATCGGCATGAACGGCGAGCCCTTGCCGATCGAGCACGGCTTCCCGGTGCGGATGGTGGTGCCGGGGCTCTACGGCTACGTGTCGGCGACGAAGTGGGTCACCGAGCTGGAGGTCACCCGGTTCGACCGGGCGATGGGCTACTGGACGCCGCGCGGATGGTCGGATCACGGACCGATCAAGCTGCAGTCGCGCATCGACGTGCCCCGGGGCGGGCAGCAGGTCACCGCGGGCGATGCCGTGATCGCGGGAATGGCCTGGCAGCAGCAGGTGGGCGTGTCCGGGGTCGAGGTGCGTGTCGACGACGGTCCCTGGCAGCCTGCCGAGCTCGCCACCGCCATCTCGGCCGACACCTGGGTGCAGTGGAGCGTGCCGTGGCAGGCGGCCAGTGGTGCGCACACCATCGAATGCCGAGCCATCAGCGCCGACGGCGAGACCCAGACATCCGACCCGGCGGCCCCGGCGCCGAACGGTGCTCAGGGGTGGCATCGTGTCGAGGTGTCGGTGGCGTGAGCGCGTAACCACCGGCTGTGAGCCGCCTAGAATTGCTCCATGCCCGCTGGCGAATCGTTCTACATCACCACGCCCATCTACTACCCTTCCGACGTGCCTCACATCGGCCACGGGTACACGACGGTGGCCGTCGACACGCTCGCGCGCTGGCACCGCCAGGCGGGCGACGACACCTGGATGCTCACGGGCACCGACGAGCACGGGCAGAAGATGCTCCGTGCCGCGGCCGCGAACGGCGTGACCCCGCAGGAGTGGGTCGACAAGCTCGTCACCGAGAGCTGGTTCCCTCAGCTGCGGACGCTCGACGTCGCCAACGACGACTTCATCCGGACCACGCAGGAGCGGCACGAGGAGCGGGTCAAGAAGTTCGTGCAGGCCATCTACGACCGCGGCTACATCTATGCGGGCGAGTATGAGGCGCTGTACTGCGTGGGCTGCGAGGAGTTCAAGCCGGAATCCGAGATCCTCGACGGCACCGGTCCTTTCGAGGGACTGAAGGTCTGTGCGATCCACTCCAAGCCGCTCGAGCTGCTGCAGGAGAAGAACTATTTCTTCAAGCTGAGCGAGTTCCAGGACCGCCTGCTCGAGCTCTACAAGACCCAGCCCGACTTCATCCGCCCGGAGTCGGCGCGCAACGAGGTCGTCTCCTTCGTGCGTCAGGGGCTCAAGGACCTCTCGATCTCGCGCTCGGCCTTCGACTGGGGCATCCCGCTGCCGTGGGACGAGTCGCACGTGATCTACGTGTGGGTCGACGCTCTTCTCAACTACGCCACGGCCGTGGGGTACGGCGACGATGACGCCACGTTCGCGCGGCGCTGGCCCGCCTATCACGTGGTCGGCAAGGACATCCTGCGCTTCCACGCGGTGATCTGGCCCGCGATGCTGATGGCCGCCGGTCTCGAGGTGCCCCAGGGCGTCTTCGCGCACGGCTGGCTGCTCGTCGGCGGCGAGAAGATGTCGAAGTCGAAGCTCACCGGCATCGCACCGACGGAGATCACCGACGTCTTCGGTTCCGACGCCTACCGGTTCTACTTCCTCTCGGCGATCGCTTTCGGGCAGGACGGTTCCTTCTCCTGGGAGGACCTGTCGGCGCGCTATCAGGCCGAGCTCGCGAACGGCTTCGGCAACCTCGCCTCGCGCACGACCGCGATGATCGAGAAGTATTTCGAGGGCATCGTGCCCCCGGCTGCGGACTACACCGAGAAGGATCTCGCGATCCAGAAACTGGTCGCCGACGCGGCCTCGAACGCGGATGCCGCGATCGAGCAGTTCCGTATCGATGAGGCGATCGCGGCCATCTGGACCATCGTCGATGCGCTCAACGGCTACATCACCGAGAACGAGCCGTGGGCGCTCGCCCGCGACGAGGCCCAGCGTGCACGCCTGGGCACGGTGCTGTACACCTGCGCCGAGGGCCTGCGTGCGCTCGCGGTGCTGCTGTCGCCGGTGATGCCGCAGTCGACCGAGAAGTTGTGGGTCGCCCTCGGCGCGGCGGAGAGCCTCGGGCGTCTTCTGGACCAGCCGATCCGTGAGGCCGGAGCATGGGGCGTGTTGCGTCCCGGCACCAGCGTCAACGGACTCACCCCGCTGTTCCCGCGGGTGGAGTCCGCGTCCTGAGCCATGACCTACGTGCAGCAGAGGTCGGGTGACGGACGCAAGGATCTGCGGTATCCGGCGGCTCCCGAGCCGCTGGCCGTGGCGGTCTACGACAACCACGCGCACCTGGAGATCGTCGACGGCGAGGAGCCGCTGACGTTGACCGAGCAACTGGATCGCGCCGCGGCCGTCGGTATCGCCGGCGTGGTGCAGGCGTCGGGTGACATCGAGTCGTCGCGGTGGGCGGTCGAGGCCGCGGCATCCGACCCTCGTGTGCTCGCGGCGGTCGCGATCCATCCGAACGACGCCCCGGCGTACGCGGCGGACGGTCGGCTGGACGAGGCGATCTCGGTGATCGATGAGCTCGCCGCGCATCCGCGCACCCGTGCGATCGGCGAGACCGGACTCGATTTCTTCCGCACCGGGCCCGAGGGGTATGACGCCCAGTTCGCCTCGTTCGAGGCGCACATCGCGCTCGCCAAGAAGCACGGCATCGCCATGCAGATCCACGATCGCGATGCGCACGACGCGGTGCTGGAGACGCTGCAGCGGGTCGGGGCACCGGAACGCACCGTGTTCCACTGCTTCTCCGGCGATGACGTCATGGCCCGCGTCTGTGCGGATGTCGGCTACCACCTGTCGTTCGCCGGCAACGTCACCTTCAAGAACGCGCAGAACCTGCGCGATGCGCTGCACGTCACGCCGCTGGACCGGATCCTGGTCGAGACCGACGCCCCCTTCCTCACGCCCGTTCCCCTGCGAGGACGCCCGAATGCGCCCTATCTCGTGCCGATCACGGTGCGGTTCATGGCAGCCGAGCTCGGCATCGAGGTCGATGAACTCGCGGCGCGGATCGCCGAGAACACCCTCCGGGTCTACGGCTCCTTCACGGACTGATCGTCGCCGGAGACCGGTGTCGCACTCACGATCTGCGAGATCGGCTTCCACACGAACACCAGGGTGAGCGCCGCTCCGGCGAACGCGAACCACCAGGGACCCGTGAGACCCCAGACCTCGGCGATCACTCCGCCCAGCGCCTGTCCGATCACCATGCCGCCGAACACGCCCACCATGTTCACCGACGCGACCCGGCCCTGCAACGCCGGGGGCACGAGCCGCTGGCGCACGGTCGTCGAGATCGTGCCCCAGACGAACGCGTAAGCGCCGAAGGCGAACATGATCACGAGAGCGACCCACCCGGTGGTGGTCAGGGCGAATGCGAGGTGCATGAGCACTTCGAGCGACAGGACCACCCGCATCAGTGTCGCGAACGACACGTGCCGCTCCAGCCAGCCGAAGCTCACGGTCGCCAGCAGGCCGCCGATCGCCGACGCCGTCGTCAGGGCGCCGAAGCCGACCGCTCCCATGTTCAGGTGCTCGGTCGCGTAGAGCACGAGCACGCCCCAGGGCGCTGCCCAGGTCACGTTGAAGAGCAGGATGATCAGCACCAGCATCCGCACCGGCGGGTTGTGCCAGAGCCAGCGCAGTCCCTCGGCGATGTCGGTGTGCACCCTGCTCGTCCCTGCGCCGCCGTCACGCTCGGGCACGGGCGTGTGGGCCATGCGCGAGATCAGAACGACGGCGAGGCTGACGCACACGATCTCGAGCAGGAACGGCCACGCGGTGCCGGCGGCGAACAGGAAGGCTCCCAGCGGCGGCCCGGCGAACTGGTTCGCGACGAGATAGCCGGCCTGGAGCCGGGCGTTGCCGACGCCGAGGTCGGCCGGTTTCACGAGCATCGGCAGCAGCGTGCTGCCGGCGGTGTCGACGAACACCTCGGCCGTGCCGTAGAGGAAGGCGACAGCGAGCACGATCCAGATGGTGGCGGTGCCGGTGACGAGGAAGACGCAGAGCGCGGCGAGCACGACGGCGCGTGCGGCGTTGGCGAACATGACCAGTCGGCGTCGGTCGAAGCGATCCGCGATGGCGCCGGCGTGCAGACCGAACACGAGCCAGGGAAGGAACTGCAGGATCGCTCCCGAAGCCACCAGGATCGGCGACGAGGTCATCGACGCGATCAGCAGGGGAGCGGCGGCCAACGCCACTCCATCGCCGACGTTGCTCGTCCACGATGAGGCGAGAAGCCACCGGAAGTCGCGCCCCATGCGGCGCGGCGCGACGAGTTCACCGAGAGTGGGCATCACAGAAGACTACTGAGAGCCACGGACACCGGGCGACGGGGGAGCGCCGGGCGACGGGGGAGCGCCGGGCGTAGGGGAGAATGGAGGGATGACCGTCACCCTGCTCGGCGCCACCGAGATCCGCCGCCTCGCCGCCGAGCTCGACGTCACCCCCACCAAGAAGCTGGGGCAGAACTTCGTGGTCGATGCCAACACCGTGCGCAAGATCGTCCATGCCGCCCGCGTGCAGCCGGGCGAGCGCGTGGTCGAGGTCGGACCGGGACTCGGATCCCTCACGCTCGCCATCCTGGAGACCGGGGCCGCGGTCACCGCCGTCGAGATCGACCATCGTCTCGCCGCCCGGCTCTCGCAGACCGTCGCCGAGCACGGGGTGGACCCCGCGGCGCTCACGGTCGTCGATGCCGACGCCCTGCGCATCACGGAGTTGCCAGGAGAGCCGACGGTGCTCGTCGCCAACCTGCCGTACAACGTCTCGGTGCCCGTGCTGCTGCACTTCCTCGAGAACTTCGACTACCTGCAGCGTGGCGTCGTGATGGTGCAGGCCGAGGTCGCGGAGCGCCTCGCGGCGAAGCCCGGCTCGAAGATCTACGGATCTCCGAGCGTCAAGGCCGCCTGGTACGGCGAGTGGAAGCTCTCCGGCACCGTCTCACGGCAGGTCTTCTGGCCGGTGCCGAACGTCGACAGCCTCCTGGTCGGTTTCGATCGATCCGAGGGGGAGCGGGGCAGCGTCGACGAGAGGCGCCGCACGTTCCAGATCGTCGATGCCGCCTTCAACCAGCGTCGCAAGATGCTGCGCCAGGCGCTGTCCGGCCTCTTCGGCAGTTCCGCCGCTGCCTCCGAGGTGCTGTCGGCTGCCGGTGTCGCGCCGACCGCGCGCGGCGAGGATCTTACGGTAGATGACTATCAGCGCATCGCCCAGCACGCGCAGTCATCGCCAACGGCTAATCTGGCACCGTGACCGACTCCCCCCGCTTCAGCCCCCACGTTCCCGAACTGCACCGCCCGTACGCGGCCGATGAGAGCCGCTACCAGCAGTTCTCCTACCGACAGGTCGGTTCCTCCGGCCTGTACCTGCCGCCGATCTCGCTCGGTCTCTGGTGGAACTTCGGCGACAACATCCCGCTCGACAACCAGCGCGCACTGCTGCGCCATGCGTTCGACAACGGGATCAACCACTTCGATCTGGCGAACAACTACGGCCCGCCCTACGGCTCGGCCGAGAAGAACTTCGGCCGGATCTTCGCCGAGGACTTCCGCCCGTACCGCGACGAGCTCATCATCTCGTCGAAGGCCGGATGGGACATGTGGCCGGGCCCCTACGGCGACTTCGCCAGCCGCAAGTACATCATCGCCAGCGCCGAGCAGTCGCTGACCCGGATGGGACTCGACTACGTCGACATCTTCTATTCGCACCGGGTCGACCCCGTCACGCCGATCGCCGAGACCGTGGGCGCGCTGGACACGCTCGTGCGTCAGGGCAAGGCCCTCTACGTCGGCATCTCCTCGTACAGCGCGGAGCGCACCGAGGAGGCCGTGGCCGTCGCGAAGGATCTCGGCACCCCGCTGATCATCCACCAGCCCGCCTATTCGATCCTCAACCGCTGGGTCGAGGACGGTCTGACCGACACCCTGCAGGCCAACGGACTGGGCGCGATCGCGTTCACCCCGCTCGCCCAGGGTCTGCTCACCGACAAGTACCTCGGCGATGGAACGGCCGATCGCGCGCAGCAGCGCGGGTCGTTGCCGAGCGGTGCGCTGAGCGACGATGCCGTGACGACGCTGCGGGCACTGAACGACATCGCTCGCGAACGCGGTCAGTCGCTCGCCCAGCTGGCACTGCAGTGGACGCTGCGCAACCCCGTGGTGGCGTCGGCGCTGATCGGTGCGTCGCGCACCGAGCAGCTCGATGAGAACATCGCGGCCGTCAACGGTCCGGCCCTCACGACCGAGGAGCTGGCCCGGATCGACGAACTGGCGGGATCCATCGACGTCAACCTGTGGGCGAAGTCCTCGGAGCTGTGACGGTCACCGGATCATGAGCCTCTCCGCGTCCGCCGAGTCCGTGCATGTGCGCGCGCCGGGGAAGATCAACGTCTTCCTCGGTGTCGGCGGACGCCATGAGGACGGCTATCACGCCCTGGCGACCGTGTTCCAGGCGGTCTCGCTGTACGAAGACGTGATCGCCCGCCACGCCGACGACTATTCCTTGACGGTCTCGGGTGTCGATGATGTCGACAGCGTGCCCCTCGACGACCGGAACCTGGCGATGCGTGCGGCCAAGCTGCTCGCCACCGCGACGGAGTATCCCGGGGGTGTGGCGCTCGAGATCCGCAAGAGCGTTCCGGTCGCCGGGGGGATGGGCGGCGGATCGGCGGATGCTGCGGCTGCTCTCGTCGCGTGCGACGCGCTGTGGGGGACCGGTCTCTCGCCGGCACGCCTGCACGATCTGGCCGCACGACTGGGCGCTGATGTCCCCTTCGCACTGCACGGCGGCACAGCGGTCGGAACCGGGCGCGGCGATCAGTTGAACCCCGCTCTCGCGCGGGGACGCTTCGACTGGGTGCTGGTGACCAGTGAGCAGGGCCTGTCGACGCCGGTCGTCTACGGTCGCCTGGACGCGTTGCGCGAGGAAGAAGGCGCGCTCGCCGACGATCCGCCTCTGTCGCTCGACGTGCCCATCCCCGTGCTGCAGGCGCTTCGTGCGGGTGATCCGGCGGAGCTGGCCGACTCCTTGTTCAACGATCTGCAGGCTGCGGCGCTGTTCGAGCGTCCCGACCTCGCCGAGACGATCGACGAAGGCGTGCGCGCCGGGGCGCTGCAGGGGATCGTGTCGGGTTCGGGTCCGACGATCGCCCTCCTGTGCGCCGATCCTGACGTCGCCCTCGATGTGCAAACGGCACTGCGGCGTTCAGGGCGGGAAGCGCTGCATGTGCACGGCCCGGTGCCGGGCGCTCGCATCATCGGGTGACACAGGATCGGGTGACACAGAACAGAAGTCCGAGCGGGCAGCCCCTCTCGAGATTTCCAGTTCCCCAACCGGATTCTCGAGAGGGTGCGCCACAAGGGACGTGGCTGCTCTGCCTCACTGCGTTCGGCTCAACACCCCAGATGTTCAGCCTTGTAGCCCCAGCTACTGAATAGACGATAGCGCGAATTTGCTTGTCCCCCAAATGGGGGACAAAAAAAATTGCTGGGAGTTTGCTGAACGTTCGCGAACCACGGCGGGAGAGAGGGCGCGGAGCTGTGTTTCGAGCAGGTGCACCCACGTCAGGATCACGGTGAAACCGATCGCCTCGAAGAGCGTCAGGTTGATCATGCCCATGGTCATCGCCGCCATGCTGGTGATCATGAGCACGCCGGAGACGATCGCGAGCGTGTTCAACAAGCGCGAGAGCGTGCGCAGGAAGATGCGATGCACGATCAGCAGGCACGCAAAGGACGAGAGCATGAGCAGGGAGGCGTTGTCGTGCGCCGTCTTGTCGACCGACAGGGGGAACACCCCGATCGCGCCGAGGCTGATGCCCAGTGTGGCGACGAAGAATGGCACCACGTGCGATGCGCGACGATACGCGGCCTGCGCGTACATGGGTGAGCGGACGAGCCAGACCCTCATCATCACGGCCGACGCCGCGATCACGATCCCTGCCAGGATCAGCCCACCGTTGAACAGCGCGGCAGACAGGTCGCCGGTCATGCCGAGGCGACTGAAGTACAGCTCCCACCACTCGGGGTCGGTGGTGGTGAAAGTGGCTGCGAGGATGCCTGCGCACAGCAGGATCCCGGCAGTGAGGGTCATGGATACTCGTCGAGGTGAGCTCATGGCTTTTTCCTGTCGCCATACGCTCGACGGCCGGCCAGGACGAAGTTGAGTCCCTTCTCAGGCGAGCGTGTCATCGGGTGCGGCTCAGTAGATAGACCGCTGGGTAATTATCAGTGTAGCGACAACTTCCGGGTCACGACGGGTTTCTCATTTCGTTGGGAGTGACGCGGAGGTGAACACCCGGTGTGCACGAGACGGACGGACTGTGCCCCGGTCTGCGCGCAGAGATGCACATCTCTGCGTTCGGGATACATAATGAACTAACGATGTGACCGTGCACATGCAAGGAGGCTGCGATGTCCACCGCCTCTGAGCGCGCGCGGTTGCCGAGCATCCGCGACGTTGCGCGACTCGCAGGGGTATCGCATCAGACGGTCTCGCGTGTGCTGAACGATCACGCCAGCATCCGTCCGGAGACCAAGGCCAAGGTGCTCGACGCCATCGCCGTGCTCGACTATCGTCCGAACCTCGCCGCCCGGGCGCTGGTGACGAGCAAGTCGAACATGCTCGGCATCCTGTCGGCGACGATCGGCGAGTTCGGGCCGACGTCCTCGATCGCCAGCATCGAGGACGCGGCGCGCGAAGAGGGGTACTCCGTCTCGACGCTCAACCTCGCAGCGACCACGCCGGAGGCGATCGGCAGTGCCGTGCGACAGCTCGCCAGAGAGCAGGTCGACGGGATCGTCGTGCTCGCCCCGCAGGTGCGGGTGTTCAACGTGTTGCGCGGCATGGCCGTCGCCCTGCCCTTCGTCTCGCTGCAGACGGCGTCCGGGTCGGACGGTGTCAGCCTCTCGGCCGATCAGGTGGCGGGGGCGAGGGCGGCGACCGAGCATCTGATCGGGCTCGGCCACAGCGACATCCTGCACCTGGCCGGCCCGCAGGACTGGATCGAGGCGGAGTCGCGGATGCGGGGGTACCTCGATGCCCTGCGCGAGGCCGATCTGCCGACGTTCCCGCCGATCCGCGGTGATTGGTCCGCAGACTTCGGGTATTTCGCCGGGCAGGAGCTGTCGCGTCGGCGGGACTTCACCGCGGTGTTCGCGGCGAACGATCTGATGGCGATCGGCCTGCTGCACGGATTCCGTGACGCGAAGGTGAGGGTGCCGGAAGACATCAGCGTCGTCGGTTTCGATGACGTGCCGGTGGCCGCCCATGTGGCGCCGACCTTGACGACCGTGCATCAGGACTTCCCGGAGCTCGGGCGTCGAGCGGTGAAGATCCTGCTCGCCCAGATCCGGGGTGAGCAGGTGCCCGCGTTCGGTCCGCTCCAGACGACTCTGCGCGTGCGTGAGTCGTCCGGATCACGGTAACGACACGAAATCGCCGTCCGGACTTGACAGCGCCCCGTCCGCATTGGACGATGTTACAAATGTGAACGGTCACATCGAAGGTGACCGCACGTCGCGAGGAAGATCCGTGAGCACCACTGCAACGTTGCCGACCGTGTCAGGCCCGATCCTGGAGATGCGCAGCATCACCAAGGAGTTCCCGGGCGTCAAGGCACTCTCCGAGGTGTCGATCACCGTACGGGCTGGGGAGATCCACGCCATCTGCGGTGAGAACGGCGCCGGCAAGTCGACCCTGATGAAGGTCCTGTCCGGCGTGTACCCCGCCGGCACGTACGACGGAGAGATCCTGTTGTACGGCGAGGAGCAGCGCTTCAAGGACATCGCGGCCAGCGAGCAGGCCGGCATCGTGATCATCCACCAGGAGCTCGCGCTGATCCCCGAGCTCTCGGTCACCGAGAACATCTTCCTCGGCAACGAGATCCGCCGCTTCGGCCGGATCGACTGGCAGGCGCAGAAGCAGCGCGCGATCGAGCTGCTCGCCCGTGTCGGTCTGAGCGAGGACCCGGATGCACAGGTCAAGACGCTCGGTGTCGGCAAGCAGCAGCTCATCGAGATCGCGAAGGCGCTCAACAAGGACGTCAAGCTGCTGATCCTCGACGAGCCGACTGCGGCCCTGAACGAGAACGACTCGCAGCACCTGCTCGATCTGATCCTGGGGCTCAAGGCCAAGGGCATCGCGTCGATCATGATCAGCCACAAGCTCAACGAGATCGAGCAGATCGCCGATGAGATCACGATCATCCGCGATGGACGCACGGTCGAGACGCTCGACATCTCACGCGGCGAGATCAACGAGGACCGCATCATCCGCGGGATGGTCGGACGCTCGCTCGAGAGCCGCTACCCGGACCGCACGCCGGAGATCGGCGAGGTGTTCTTCGAGGTCAACGACTGGTGGGTGCAGCATCCGACCGTATCCGAGCGCATGGTCGTGAAGGGCTCGAGCCTCAACGTCCGTCGCGGCGAGGTCGTCGGCATCGCCGGACTCATGGGCGCAGGTCGCACGGAGTTCGCGATGAGCATGTTCGGCCGCTCCTACGGCACGTTCCTCTCGGGCACGATGATCAAGGACGGCGAGGAGATCGCTCTCCCGGACGTCGCAGCCGCGATCAAGCACGGGCTCGCGTACGTGAGCGAGGACCGCAAGGTGCTCGGCCTCAACCTGCTCGACACGATCAAGCGGGCCACCGTCTCCGCCAAGCTGTCCAAGATCGCCCGCCGCGGCGTCGTGGACCCGCGCGCCGAGTTCGCGATCGCCGAGCAGTACCGCAAGGCGCTGCGCATCAAGACCCCCTCGGTCGAAGAGGGCGTCGGCAAGCTGTCGGGCGGCAACCAGCAGAAGGTCGTGCTGGCGAAGTGGATGTTCACCGACCCCGACCTGCTGATCCTCGACGAGCCGACCCGAGGCATCGACGTCGGCGCGAAGTACGAGATCTACGCGATCATCAACGAGCTCGCCGCGCAGGGCAAGGGCGTCATCGTCATCTCCAGCGAACTGCCCGAGCTGCTCGGCATCTCCGACCGCATCTACACCGTCTTCGAAGGTCGGGTCACCGACTGCATCCCGGCCGACCAGGCGACACCCGAGGCCCTCATGCGCAGCATGACCTCCGCGACCCAGAAAGCATCCGCATGACCACCGAATCCACCACCGCGAAGCGCGGATTCCACTTCAAGGATCTCGGGAAGATGTTCGGGGGTGGACAGTCGACGCTGCGTCAGTTCAGCATCCTCGGCAGCCTCGTCGTCATCCTGGTCGTCTTCCAGTTGCTGACGTGGATCTTCAAGGGACAGGGTCTGACGCTTTCGTCGGGCAACCTGATCAACGTCGTCAACCAGTACTCCTACATCCTGATCCTCGCGATCGGCATGGTGATGGTGATCATCATGGGCCACATCGATCTGTCGGTCGGATCCGTGGCGGCGTTCACGGGCATCATCGTGGCGAAGGCCATGGCGGACTGGGATCTGCCCTGGCCGTTGGCCATCCTGCTCGGGCTCGGCGTCGGCGTGCTGGTCGGTGCGTGGCAAGGCTTCTGGGTCGCCTACGTGGGGGTGCCGGCGTTCATCGTGACGCTGGCCGGCATGCTCTTCTTCCGCGGTGCGAACCAATGGGTCGGGGACTCGCAGTCGGTGCCGGTGCCCGAGGGGTTCAAGATCATCGGCGCTGGTTACCTGCCCGAGCTCTCCTTCATCCCGGTGCCCTTCAATGTGCTGACCATGGTGCTCGCCCTGATCGGCGTCGCGTGGATCGTGGTTTCCGAGATCCGCCTGCGTCGGGCCCAGCGCAAGATGGGCTCCGAGATGGCGCCCAGCTGGGTCAGCATCACCAAGGTGATCCTGATCTCGGTCGTCATCCTGGTCGCCGGATGGCTGTTCGCCACCGGGCGCGAGGGAACCAGCTTCCCGATCTCCGGCGTGATCCTGCTGCTGCTCGTGATCCTCTACACGTTCATCACGAACAACACGGTGTTCGGCCGTCACATCTACGCGGTCGGTGGCAACCGCCAGGCAGCGCGCCTGTCGGGTGTCAAGGACCGCTGGGTCGACTTCTTCGTCATGATGAACATGTCGGTTCTCGCCGCCCTCGCCGGCATGATCTACGTCTCCCGCGCCACCGCCTCCGGCCCTCAGGACGGCAATGGCTGGGAGCTCGACGCGATCGCCTCGGTCTTCATCGGTGGCGCCGCCGTCTCGGGTGGTATCGGTACCGTCATCGGATCGATCATCGGTGGTCTCGTGATGGCGTTCCTCAATAACGGACTCGCACTGCTGGGTCAAGGCGCCGACGTGGTCTCGATGATCAAGGGCCTCGTGCTCCTGCTCGCGGTCGGCGTCGACGTCTGGAACAAGCAGCAGGGTCGCCCCTCGATCACCGGGTTCCTGATGCGTCGCTCCGACCGCAAGCAAGACCCCGCCCTCGAGACCTTCGACCCGAAGGCGAACTACCCCACAGGTCAGAAGTACGAAGCCCCCGCCGTCGACGAGACGCGCGGAAAGTAGGGGTCGAGCCGCGCGCCGCACGCGTGACGAGACCTTCACACACCAGAGAAAGAGATCACATGAAGAAGATTCTTCTGACGGCGACAGCGATCGTCGCCGTGGGCGCCTTCGCCCTCACCGGTTGCTCCTCGGAGCGCGGCGGTGACACCGGAACCGGTGGAGGGGAAGAGACCGCCAAGGGCTTCGCCGCTGACGCCACGATCGGTGTCGCACTGCCCGACAAGACCTCGGAGAACTGGGTCCTCGCCGGCCAGCTGTTCACCGACGGTCTCGAGAAGGCCGGATTCAAGGCTGACGTGCAGTACGCGCCGGCCAGCAACACGGTCGCCGAGCAGCAGAACCAGATCCAGGCGATGGTCACCGGTGGTGCGAAGGTCATCATCATCGGCGCGAAGGACGGCAAGCAGCTGTCGACGCAGGTTGAGGCAGCCCGCGACGCAGGTGTCACGGTCATCGCGTACGACCGACTGATCGAGAACACCGAAGCCGTCGACTACTACGTCGCCTTCGACAACTTCAAGGTCGGCCAGCTGCAGGGCCAGGCGCTGCTCGACGGTCTCGCCGAGCGTGCGGGCCACGAGGCTCCGTACAACATCGAGCTGTTCTCGGGTTCGCCGGATGACGCCAACGCTCCGGTGTTCTTCAACGGTGCGATGGACGTGCTCCAGCCGAAGATCGACGACGGCACGCTGAAGGTCGTGTCGGGCCAGACCGAGATCGCGCAGACGGCGACCGAGGGCTGGAAGCCGGAGAACGCTCAGCGCCGCATGGACTCGCTGCTCACCTCGTCGTACGGTTCCGAGACGCTCGACGGCGTCCTCTCCCCGAACGACACCCTCGCTCGCGCCATCATCACCTCGGTGCAGCAGGCAGGCAAGCCGGTTCCGGTCGTCACGGGTCAGGACTCCGAGGTCGAGTCCGTCAAGTCGATCATGGAGGGCGTCCAGTACTCCACGATCAACAAGGACACCACGCTCCTCGTCGAGCAGTCCATCAAGATGGTCGGCCAGCTCCAGAAGGGCGAAGAGGTCGACGTCAACGACACCGAGCAGTACGACAACGGCAAGAAGGTCGTCCCGGCCTACCTGCTCGAGCCGCTGATCGTCACGAAGGAGAACGCGCTCGAGGCTTACGCGAACGTGCCGAGCCTCCTCGAGATCGTGAAGTCGTTCCAGTAAGTCACGCATGACCCGCGAGGCCTCGTGCATCGCGGTGGACGAGCCGTCCGGACTCTCGGGTTCCGGGCGGCTCGTTCGTATTCAGGGCAGCGCTAGTACCAGACCGGGTCGTTGGGGTCGGGGGAGTCTGTGCCGTCCGCGTCGGTCATGATGTGGGCATTCGCGATCCACGACGTCAGATGTCGGTCGTGGAGGAAGTGAGGTCGCGGTGCGCCGAGGAGGTCGGGGTTCGCCACGACCTCCAGCGGCTCATCGCTCGCGAAGATGACCACGTTGCCGAGTGGTCCTTCGTCATCTTCTGGCTCTGCGTCGAGAACGACGGCGACGTGGGCGAACACCGAGCTCAGGGTGGCCGCCTGTCGCCGCGAATACTCGAACGGATGCCCGTCGAGCAGGTTCACCGCGACGATTCCCCCTGCAGCGGAGCGTGCGGCGACCCGGCGGTAGAACTCCTGACTGGCCACGCGATGCCGGATGACGGCGGCATCCCAGAGATCGACGACGGTGAAGGGGGCGTTCACCCACTCGGAGGCGACCGCGGCATCAACGATCGTTGCGGTCCCCGGCGCGGGGGAGGAGGATGCCGGCACCGGCGCTCGCTTCTCTTCCGGCAGCTCGGCGTCTGCGACCGCTCGCGCATCGCCGAAGACGACTCGCAGATCAGCGCTGGGAGGCAGAGGCAGCGCGGAGATCATGGCTGCGTAGAGGACGGGCTCGAACTCGACGACGAGTTGAGGTGAGCCGGTGCGCGTGGCCTCCACGTAGCGCGCCAGCGTGAGTGCGCCGGCTCCCAGATGCACGGTGAACAGCGGTGCGCCGGGCTCAGCCGCGGCGTCCATCACGCGGGCGATGTGCCGAGTGTAGGCGTACTCGAGGGTGGTGGGCTCGGTCATCCAGACGACCGACTGCGCGATTCCATCGACACTGAGTTCGTAGCGACCGCGCCGCCGTCTCGACTGCACCAGCTTCGCCTTGTGATCATCCAGTGAGAGCGAGAAGATCCGGCGATTCCATGGCACCCGTCGATCCTAAGCCGAGCGCGCCGGGGGGATCCCCGGGGTGGTCAGAACGGCACAAGTACTGACGCGGTGGTCTCGAACGCGGTGGTCTCGAACGTGGTGGTCTCTGACGGGGTGGTCTCGAACGGGGTGGTCTCGAACGTGGTGGGCTCGAACGGCGTGGGTGCGAACCGCACCGTGTTCTGTACAGGTGCCCGGTCGATGTATACGTCTCCTGTCGGGCTTCTCCATTCGAGAACGCCACCGCCCCTGTGCTCCACATGCCAGGGGGAGTGGTGCTTCATCATGTGATGTCGACGACAGAAGTGCGCGAGATTGTCTGCGCAGGTCGGTCCGCCGTCGGCCGCCGCATGATTGTGGTCGATGTCGCACTTTCGCGACGCAAGTCCGCACGCCGGGAATCGGCAGCGCTGATCCCTCGCGCGGAGATGGCGTTTCAGTTGATCGCCCGGCCGATATCGGTCGACGGCGAGCAACGCGCCGCTGATCGGATGGGTGAGCACCCGATCCCACCCGATCGCCGCCCCGGCGATCCTGCGCGCAGTGTCGACGTCGATCGGGCAGAGGCCGTCGAGCTCGGCCGGGGGCAGGTCGATGTGCGATCCGCGCGCGTCCATCAACGTCATGACCGGCACGGTCACCTCCACGCGCGCCCGGAAGGAGCCCAACAGTGCGTCGTCGGAGTCGTGTCCGTTCGGTGTGCCCGTGAGCACGAGATCTACGAGCAGATCCGCGCGGAGCTGGTCGACCGTCCGCTCGGCCGTGGGCATGTCTGCCCGCTCGTCCGCCTGCTCGTCCGCAGCGCTGTCAGCATCCATCGACGGCCGCTCCTTCGCGGCGCGGGCGTTCTCCGTGCGCACGCGGTGCGCCATCTGCGACAGGCGGTCGTACATGCCGTGGATGAGCGTCGATGGTCCGCGCACGCCCAGCTCCGACATCCCGTCATCGAGGTCGTTCACCCAGACCCGTCGATGCTCGCGCGCGTCGCGATGACGTTCGGTCAGCGATCGTGACCGGTACTGCTCGGCGATCCTGCGCGCATCGCGGCGCAGGCGGTTCGGCGACTCGGCCTCCGCGATCACGAGCACCGCATCGGCATACGCCGCGCGGTCGTGGGGATCATCGAGATGCGCCCCTGCCTCGACGATGACCCGCGCGTGTGCCGCGGTGATGCGCCCGGCGCCCTGCGCCGCCCACACATCCGGCAGATCCGTCACGAGGCGCGACGCCGCTGCCATCCGACGTTCGATCGTGCGATCGCTCATCCGTTGCGCGGCACCGATCTCGGCGGCCACCGCGCGCGTTGCCATGTCGCCATAGTCGGGATGGTTCGCCTGCCTGGCGATGTCGATCGCCAGCCGAGACGCCATCGCGAGCATGCCGTCTCGGGCGGCCAGCATTGCGCTGATGGTCTCTTCCGCAGCCTGTAGCCCGGCGACCAGATCGGCGAGCATCGCCATCTGGGAGTCGTTCGCATCGAGCAGGTCCGCCATGACCCCAGTCCACCACCACCCACCGACATTCGAATCTCTGCGCTGGGGTGCGGCGCCGACTCTCCGCGCCGCGCGACTACCCTGGAGGAGACATGGCACATCTTCTCGGGGCCGAGGCCCTTCATCTCGAATATCCCACTCGAATCGTCTTCGACTCCGTCACCCTCGGCATCGAGGAGGGCGACCGGATCGGCATCGTCGGGCGCAACGGCGACGGCAAATCGAGCCTGCTCGGGATGCTGGCCGGACGCAAGGAGCCCAACTCGGGTCGCGTCACCGTGCGCGGCGGCACCACGATCGGCGTGCTCGACCAGGCCGACACGCTCCCTGACGACCTCACCATCAGCGAGGCGGTCGTCGGCGACACCCCGGAGTACGAGTGGGCCGGCGACGCGCGCGTCCGCGATGTGATCGAGGGTCTGCTGAAGGATCTGCCGTGGGATGCCGAGATCGGCTCCCTCAGCGGTGGCCAGCGCCGACGGGTCTCCCTGGCGAAGCTGCTGACCGGCGACTGGGACGTGATCGCACTCGACGAGCCGACCAACCACCTCGACGTCGAGGCGGTCACATGGCTGGCCGGACACCTCAAGAAGCGGTGGGCGCCCAACTCCGGCGCACTCATGGTGGTCACGCACGACCGGTGGTTCCTCGACGAGATCTCCACCGAGACCTGGGAGGTGCACGACCGCATCGTCGAGCCCTTCGAAGGTGGCTATGCGGCCTACATCCTCCAGCGCGTAGAGCGCGACCGCATGTCGGCGGCGACAGAGGCGAAGCGTCAGAACCTCGCCAAGAAGGAGCTCGCCTGGTTGCGTCGCGGCGCCCCGGCTCGCACCGCCAAGCCGAAGTTCCGCATCGATGCGGCCAACGAGCTCATCGCCGATGTACCCGAGATCCGCGACAAGGTGTCGCTGCAGTCCCTCGCGGTGTCCCGTCTGGGCAAGGACGTCGTCGACCTGCTCGACGTGGGTGTGACCTACCCCGCGGCGGACGGCGGCGAGAAGGTCGTCCTGAAAGACGTCGAGTGGCGCATCGCACCGGGGGAGCGCACCGGCATCCTCGGCGTGAACGGCGCAGGCAAGTCCACGCTGCTCGGACTCATCTCCGGAACGGTGCAGCCGACGTCCGGCCGCGTCAAGCGCGGCACGACCGTCGTCGTGAAGACCCTCACCCAGCGCCTCGACGAGCTCGAGCAGCACTGGAAGGATCCGGTGCGCGTCGTGATCTCGGGCCTGCGCACCTCGTACACGATGGGCGCGGGCTCCAAGGCGCAGGATCTCACTCCCGGCCAGCTGCTCGAACGCCTCGGCTTCTCGTCCGCACAGCTCTCCACTCCGGTGAAGGACCTCTCGGGCGGTCAGCAGCGGCGCCTCCAGCTGCTGCTCGTGCTGCTCGACCAGCCCAATGTGCTGATCCTCGATGAGCCCACCAACGACCTCGACACCGACATGCTGGCCGCCATCGAGGATCTGCTCGACTCCTGGTCGGGCACGCTGCTCGTCGTCAGCCACGACCGCTACTTCCTGGAGCGTGTGACCGACCAGCAGTTCGCGATCCTCGACGGGCACCTGCGCCACCTTCCCGGGGGTGTGGAGGAGTACCTGCGCCTGCGCCAGCTGCAGGACTCGACCTCGGCGAAGGGGCAGACGGTCAAGGCCGCGACGGCCACCGCCGCACAGACGGCTACCGGTCTCGATGGCGCCGCGTTGCGCGCCGCGCAGAAGGAGGTCTCCTCCCTGGAGCGGCGCATCCAGAAGCTCACGCAGCAGGTGGATGCGGCCAAACAGGCGCTCGCGGAGCACGACCAGTCGGACTACACGGGTCTCGGCGCCAAGACGGCGGCGATCGCGGAGAAGCAGGGCGAGATCGAAGAGCTGGAGCTGCGCTGGTTCGAGCTCACGGAGCAGCTGGACTGAGGCCGGTCCCCCGCAGAGGGGGTCTGTTGTTCCCCCCTTCCTGGGAATACGGTGGCAGTGCGATGCGCTGTGCTCTGGGCGGGGCCTGACACCATCCGGTGTCGCACGGCACGATCCTGCGGCATCCGGGAGGTACATATGGAAGGTCTCGAGGTCACGGTCCTGCTGGGGCTCACGATCCTGGCCGGGGCGTTGCTCGCGCCGCGAGTGCGTCTCGCGCTGCCGCTCGTGCTGGTCATCTTCGGGCTCGCGCTGGGCTTCATCCCCGCGCTGCGCGAGGTGCAGCTGCCGCCCGAGACCGTGCTGCTGCTGTTCCTGCCGGTGATGCTCTTCTGGGAGAGCCTCACCACCTCGCTGCGGTCGATCCGCCGCGACTTCCGCTACATCCTGCCGATGAGCACGCTGCTGGTCGTGGCGTCGGCGTTCGCCGTCGCCGGGGTGGGCGTGCTGTTCGGCATGCCGTGGGAGATCGCGCTCATCCTCGGTGCCGCTGTCGCTCCGCCGGATGCCACGGCGGTCGCCGCCCTCGGACGCCTGCTCCCGCGGCGCATGTTCATGAAGCTCAAGGCCGAGAGCCTCACGAACGACGGAACCGCGCTCGTGCTCTACGCGATCGCCGTCTCGCTCGCCGTGGGTGGTCAGATCACCCCGTGGTCGGTGACCTGGACGGTCCTGGTGTCCTACATCGGCGGCATCGCCGCGGGCGCCGTGATCGCGGTGCTCGGTGCGCTCCTGCTGCGCCGCAGCGAGTCCACGGCGGTCATCAACGTCACTCTTCTGCTGATCCCGTTCACCGCGTTCCTGCTGGCCGAGATCATCGAGGCCTCGGGAGTGCTCGCCGTGGTGGTCGCCGGCCTGATCGTCTCCTACGTCTCTCCGCGGGTGACGACCGCCTCCTCGCGCCGGCAGTCCGACGCGGTGTGGCCGTTCGGCGTCTTCCTGCTCAACGGTGCCCTGTTCATCCTGATCGGTCTCGAAGTGCAGTTCGTGCTGCATGAGATCTCGGCCGCGGCGATCGGACGCCTCGTGCTGACCTCGCTCGCCGTGTGGGCGACCCTCGTCGTCGTGCGCTACCTGTTCCAACTGCTCAGCGTGCCGTTCCAGAGGACCACCGGCCCGCGCCCGCCGCGAGGACTGCGCTCGCGGGCCCGCGTCGTCTCGACCGTCGCCGGCATGCGCGGGGCGGTGTCGCTGGCGATCGCCCTCTCGGTGCCGACGACGCTTGCGGACGGTGCGTCAGGACGCGACGAGATCGTGTTCGTCACGGCTGGAGTGATCCTGCTCAGCCTGCTCGTGCAGGGGCCGTTGCTCCCGGCAGTGCTGCGCTGGGCGCGCATGCCCGTCGACCACGCCGAGCAGGAGGAGTACGAACTCGCCGAGCGTACGATCTCGGGGGCCGCGTTGGCCGCCCTCGACGACCTCGCCGTCGAGCACGGGGTCGGTCAGGAGGTACGCGACCGCGTGCGCAGCGAGGGCTATCAGATGCTCGAGCTCGCCAACGCCAAGACGCTCGCCCGCGAGCAGGCGCTGGTCGACTCAGAAGCAGAGGCGCTGGATGCGCTCCTCGACGAGCCGGACCCTTACGGCACCGACGGCACGGGCGCACCGGCTGCAGACACGTCGGTCGGCGGGGGAGGCGTGTCGGCGGTCGTGGAGGGCATGACGCTCCAGATGATCGCGACCTCGACCGATGTCGACGTGCTGCAGCGCTCGCCGCTTATCCGCCACGAAGAGCACACGCGGCTCAAGCTGGCGCTCCTCGACCGCAAGCGCGAGGTGCTGCTGGGTCTGCGCCGCACCGGCACGGTCGACGACGTCGTGGTGCGCCGTATCGCCGCACGCCTCGATCTCGAGCAGGTGCGGTTGCAGGGGATCGAGGAGTTCGACTGAGTCGACTCGCGGTCAGTCCCCGCGAGGGGCGTCCTGCAGGGCGAGGGTCGTGGTGAAGACGCGCTCCTCATCGCTCAGTGGATCGACGAACCGCAGCTCGCGCGCGAGCAGTTGCAGGGGCCGGGAGAAGTCGTCCGGGGCCTCCGGGCGCAACTCCGGGTAGAACGGGTCGTTGAGGATGCCGATGCCGAGCGCGGCGAGATGCACGCGGAGCTGGTGCATCTTTCCGCTGTGCGGGATGAGCCGCGTGTGGAGCACGTCGTGGTCGCTCCCGATCAGCTCGATCAGGGTCTCGGTGTTGGGCTCCAGGGCCGGATCCACGCGCACGCGCAACTCGCCGCGATGCTTGTCGATGTTGTTGCGATAGACCACCGGGAACGGTGTGCCGGTCACTGTGGGAGTCGCGGCATCCCATCCTTCCGGCAGTCTCGACACCGCCTCGTAGATCTTCGTCACCCGCCGGCTCTCGAACAGGTACTGGTACGCGCCGCGGGTCTCCGGGCGCACGGAGAACATCAGCAACCCCGCTGTCGCGCGATCCAGGCGATGGATCGGCGCCAGTTCGGGGATGTCGAGCAGCCGGCGCATACGGATCAGCGCCGAGTTCTGGAGGAACTTCCCTCCCGGCGTGGTCGGCAGGAAGTGCGGTTTGTCGACGACCACCAGGTCGTCGTCCTGATGCAGGATCTTCACCGTGACCGGGAGCTCCGTCTCCTCCGGCGGCTGACGGTAGTACCAGATGAACTCCTCGGCCCCGAGCGGGGTGTGCCGGCTGAGGGCGCTGCCGTCCCTCGCGACGATCTCGCCGCGGTCGAAGCGATCCAGCAGGAACTCGGGGTCGAGGTGGAAGAAGCGCTCGATCATGTACGCCGCGACCGTGGGCCAGGCGCCCGTGGTCGGCACGTGCAGGCGTGTGGCGCCGACGCCGTCGCGCACGGGCAGAGGAGAGGGCATGCCCATCAGACAGCGCCCCTCACGTGTCGAAGCTCAGGCTCAGCTTGCGCAGGAGCCCCGCGAGCCGTTCGCGATCGCCGCGCGACAGGGCCTGCAGCAGGTCGGCTTCGACGTCGACCAAGCGGGTGATGGCGGCATCCACGCGGATCCGACCGTCGTCGGTGAGCGTGACGAGCACGCTGCGGCCATCGGCCGGGTCGGCCTCGCGATGCACGAAGCGACGCCCGACGAGCCGGTCGATGCGGTTGGTCATGGTGCCGCTGGAGACGAGGGTCTGCTGCAGAAGCTGTTTGGGGGAGAGTTGGAACGGGGCACCGGCGCGGCGGAGAGCGGACAGCACGTCCCACTCCCACGGCTCCAGGTCGCTGCGACGGAACACGTCGCGACGGGCGCGATCCAGATGGCGCGAGAGCCGATCCATGCGCGACAGCACCTCGAGCGGGGAGAAGTCGAGGTCGGGGCGCTGGGTGTTCCAGGCTCCGACGATCCGATCGACCTCGTCCGTTGCGCTCATCCGTCCATTATCGCGTGCGCGGCGAGTCGGCGTCGGCGGCATCCGCTGGGACCAGCGCGAGCGTCATGAAGGTGCTGTGCGGATCGGGGAGGTACCGTCCGAAGGCGGCACACTCCTCGAACCCGGCTCGGGCGTACAGCGCGCGGGCCGGGACGAAGAAGTCCTGGCTTCCGGTCTCCAGCGAGATCCTCCGGACGCCGCGGGCCAGGGCGTCGGCGCGCAGGACCTCGAGCATCGACCGGGCCAGCCCGCGGCCGCGGTGCGACGGCGCGGTGCGCATCGACTTGAGCTCCTCGTGCCCTTCCTCGATCGCCGCGAGGGCTCCCGTGGCGATCGTCGAGCCGTTCTCCCGGGCGGCGAACAGGCGGACGCCGGGTTCGAGCAGCCGATCGAGGGGCAGCGCATGCTGGCTCTCGGGCGGCGCGGTGCCCCGCATGTCCTGGCCCGGTTTCGTGTGCGCGCCGGTGCGCGACCCGTGGCGTGGCAGAATTGACCAGCGGCCTCCTCGCGGATGCCGCGGTCCGCCGTGGTGTAATGGCAGCACGACAGCCTTTGGAGCTGTTAGGTCTAGGTTCGAGTCCTGGCGGCGGAGCATGACAGGGAACAACCTCGCCATCATCATCCTCGCAGCGGGTCAGGGCACTCGCATGAAGTCGAGGCTACCCAAAGTGCTGCATCCGATCGGCGGACGCCCGCTCGTCGGGCATGTGCTCACGACGGCCGCCGTGCTGGAGGCAGACCACATCGAGGTGGTCGTGCGCCACGAGCGCGACCAGGTCGTCTCCGTGCTGAGCAAGGACTATCCGGACGCGATCTTCATCGACCAGGACGACGTGCCGGGCACGGGTCGCGCCGTGCAGGTGGCGATCGATGCGCTCCCGGACGACTTCGACGGCGATGTGCTCGTGCTCTCGGGTGATGTTCCCCTGCTCGAGGCCACGACCCTTCGTGCGCTCGTCGCGGGCCACCGTGCCGCTGCGGCCGCCGCGACGCTGCTGAGTGCACGGTTGGATGACCCGAGCGGCTACGGCCGTGTCATCCGCGATGCCGACGGCGCCGTGCAGCGCATCGTCGAGCAGAAGGATGCGACGGCCGAAGAGGCCGCCGTCACCGAGATCAACGCCGGCGTCTACGTGTTCCGTGCTCCAGAGCTGCGCACCCACCTCGCCAGGGTCGGACAGGACAACGCACAGGGCGAGATGTACCTGACGACTGTCATCGAGCTGCTGCGCGGCGCCCACCAGCGCGTCGCCGCGGAGATCGCCGTCGACACCGCCTCGACCTTCGGCATCAACGACCGCATCCAGCTCGCCGAGGCCGGACGCGTGCTCAACGACCGCATCGTTCGCCACTGGCAGCGCGAGGGCGTCACCGTGATCGATCCGGCCACGACGTGGATCGACGACGACGTCACGCTCGCGCCCGATGTGACGATCCTCCCGAACACCCACATCCTGCGGGCCACCGTCGTGGGCGCCGGATCGATCATCGGCCCGGACACCACCCTGGTCGCGTGCGAGATCGGCGAGGACGCCAGCGTCCGTCGTACGGATGCCACGCACTCCGTGATCGGCACCGGCGCGACCGTCGGCCCGTTCTCCTACCTCCGCGCGGGCACGGTGCTCGGTGCCCAGGGCAAGATCGGCGCCTACGTCGAGACCAAGAACGCCGAGATCGGCGAGGGCAGCAAGGTCCCCCACCTCTCCTACGTGGGAGATGCCACCATCGGCCGGGGTGTGAACCTCGGTGCGAGCACGATCACGGCCAACTACGACGACGTGCACAAGCACCGCACCGTCATCGAGGATCAGGTGCACACGGGCTCGCACACGGTGCTCGTCGCGCCCGTTAGGCTGGGAGCCGGCGCGAAGACCGGTGCCGGTGCCGTCGTCCGCAAGGACGTCCCCGCCGGGGCCCTGGCCATGACCGTTGCCCCTCAGCGCAATGTCGAGGGCTGGGTCGAGAAGAACAGAGCAGGGACGGGTGCGGCGGACGCCGCAGCCAAGGAACGATCGGCGGAGTAGGCGGACCATGGCGCGCAAGAAGAAGACGGTCGATCTGGATCGCGACAACGGCGTGGCCCCGGGCCTCGTCGCCAAGACCAAGAAGCGACTCGTCATCGCGGGTGGGCGTTCGCATCCGCAGCTGGTCGCCGATGTCGCCGCATCGCTCGGCACCGAGATCGCCCCGACCGAGCACCGCACCTTCGCCTCGGGTGAGATCTACGCGCGCTTCGAGGTCTCGATCCGCGGCTGCGATCTGTTCCTGATCCAGACCTTCGGTGAGCCGGTCAACGAGTGGCTCATGGAGACGCTCATCATGATCGACGCCGCCAAGCGCGCCTCGGCCAAGCGCATCACGGTCGTCGCCCCGTACTATCCCTATTCCCGTCAGGACAAGAAGGGCCGCGGTCGCGAGCCGATCAGCGCCCGCCTCGTCGCCGACCTGCTGAAGACCGCCGGCGCTGATCGCGTCATGAGCGTCGACCTGCACGCCGCGCAGATCCAGGGGTTCTTCGACGGCCCGGTCGACCACCTGTTCGCCAAGCCCGTGCTGCTGGACTACTTCAAGCGCACGCTGAGCCCGGAGGATCGCGAGATCCTCACCGTGGTCTCGCCCGACATGGGGCGCGTCCGCGTGGCCGACACGTGGTCGGACAGTCTCGGTGCCCCGCTCGCGATCATCCACAAGCGTCGTGACCCGAAGGTCGCCAACCAGGTCTCCGTGCACGAGATCGTCGGTACCGTCGCGGGACGCACCTGCCTGCTCGTCGACGACATGATCGACACCGGCGGCACGATCGTGAAGGCGGCCCAGGCGCTCAAGGCGGCGGGTGCGCACCGAGTCATCGTCGCGGCGACCCATGCGATCTTCAGCGACCCGGCATCCGACCGGCTGCAGGACTCGTCGATCGACGAGGTGGTCATCACCGACACCATCCCGCTCACGGAATCGCGTCGGTGGGACAACCTCACGATCCTGCCGATCGCGCCGCTCCTGGCGCGCGCGATCCACGAGGTGTTCGAAGACGGGTCGGTCACGAGCATGTTCGGCGGCGACGCGTAGCCTGCTCATCGCCGAGCCACAGCCCGCGCATAGGCCGAATGCCTACGGTCGATTCAGCGACATACAGTCGTCTGATACCGAGCCGGGAGGACCATCATGATCCGCACGACCGTACCGACCTCTGTCCGCAAGGGCTCCGTCATCGTGGGGGTCGCAGGGCTCCTCGTCCTGGCCGGCTGCTCCGGGACCGCCGACGCGGAGGACACCGCGAACACCGGTGACACGGGAACGAGCACCGAGTCCTCCGATTCGGGCTCCGACGCGGCATCCGGCTCCTACACCGACGGCACCTACACGGCCGACGGCTCGTACCAGACACCCGAGACGGTCGAGGAGATCACGGTCACCCTCACGCTCGCCGACGGCGTCGTGACGGATGTCGAGGTGACCGGCGACCCGCAGGCCCGTGAGACCGAGCAGTACCAGGGCGCGTTCATCGACGGCATCGCCGCAGAGGTCGAGGGCAAGTCGATCGACGATCTGAACGTGAGCCGCGTCGCCGGCTCCTCGCTCACCAGCGGCGGGTTCAACCAGGCCCTCGACTCGATCAAGGAGCAGGCCGCCGCCTGAGGTCGGTGTCCGGCGTCTCGCGATGGCGATCTGGCAGTTCGATGCGATCGGCACCCGGTGGGAGATCGAGAGCGACGCGGAGCTGACGGCTGACACGCGCCGCACGGTCACCGCGGAGATCGAGAGGTTCGACCGCGAGTGGTCACGATTCCGCTCCGACTCGGATGTGACGCGACTCGGCAGGGAGGGCGGCACGATCGCGTCTGCGGATGTGGGTGTCATGCTCGATGCCTACCGCGCGCTCTCCCGAGCGACATCCGGAGCGGTGAACCCTCTGGTGGCGGCCAGCCTCGACGCTCTCGGCTACGACGCCGCCTACTCTCTCGTGCCGGGCACTCCGGTGGCAGCGGGGGAGTGGGAGCGACGCGTGACCTGGTCGGGTGTGTCCGCCGTCGCGGAGGGCCCCGCCCTCCTCGACGTCGGTGCGCTCGGCAAGGGACGGTTGGTCGATCTCGTGTTCGACCTGCTGGTGTCCGTGCCGGGAGGTCTGCTGGTGGATGCCGGTGGCGACATCCGCGCGCGCGGCGCCGCCTCGCGCATCGCCCTCGAGCATCCCTACGACGCATCCCGGGCGATCGGGGTCGCCACTCTGCACGACGGGGCGCTGTGTGCGTCGGCGATCAACCGTCGAGCGTGGGGTGACGGCCTGCACCACGTTCTCGATGCGCGCACCGGTGTGCCCGTGCGCACGTGGGCCGCCACGTGGGCGTTCGCCCTCGACGCCATGACGGCGGATGCCGTCGCGACGGCGCTCTTCTTCGACGGCGGTACCGAGCTCGCCGCGGACTGGGGTGTCGAGTGGGTGCGCATGTCGACCGACGGACGCGTGCAGCGCTCCGCCGCCTGCCCGGCCGAACTGTTTCTCGCCGGGGCGGCACCCGCCCCGCATCCCCGGAATTAGGGAAGAGTGGACCCCGTGATCACGTCATTCACCGCTGTGCGGCAGCGAGTCCTCGCCGTCCTCGGCAGCCTCTCGATGTACCGCCTCGTGCTGTTCTCGCTCATCGCTCTGGCGGTTATCGCGTTCGTGCTCTCGCTGCTCGGCGTGATCGTCTCCCCGACGCCGCTCGAGATGCTCGCCTCGTTCGTCGTGCTCGCCGTCGTCATCTCCGTCGTGGATGCCGCGGCCCAGCGCATCCTGCGTCTGCCGTGGCGTATCGAATCGTCGTTGGTCACCGCCTTCATCCTGCTGTTCGTGATGCGACCGGGACTCGAGCCGTCCGTGCTGCTGGGACTCGCCCTCGCCGGAGCGCTCGCGAGCCTGTCGAAGTATCTGATCGCGTGGCGGGGACGCCACATCCTGAACCCGGCCGCGTTCGGTGCGGCCGTGGTGTCGATCATCGGTTCTTTCGGGGCATTCGAGTGGCTGGGAACCTCGGCGTCGTGGTGGGTGGGTACACCGTCGCTCGCCCTCCCGGTGGCGCTCCTCGGCCTGGCCGTGCTGTGGCGCACCGAGAAGGTGCGCGTCGTGCTGCTGTTCGTGGTGATCGCTCTGGTGACGTCCGTCGTCCGCCAGCTCGTGCAGGCACAGCAGTTCGACGTGGCGTTCGACTTCTCCACCGCGCTGCAGTTCGCCCTGCTGCAGTCGCCGTTCCTGTTCCTGGGTGCCTTCATGGTCTCCGAGCCTCTGACCCTCCCACCGCGCCGGTGGCAGCAGCTCTGGGTCGCGGCACTGGTGGGCGTGCTCGCCGGGTGGCCGATCTCGGTCGGTGGTCTCTTCACGCTCGGGCAGGAGCGAGCGCTACTGATCGGCAACCTCCTCGCGTTCGCTTTCGCCCTACGTGGATCCGTGCGTCTCGTGCTCGAACGCCGCGCCTTCATCACCCCGACCGCACAGGAGCTGACCTTCCGCGCGAAGGGCAAGCTCGCCTTCCAGCCAGGGCAGTACCTCGAGCTCGATGTGCCGCACCACCGCCCCGATGCCCGCGGCACCCGTCGTGAGTTCAGCATCGTGTCCGCTCCGGCCGACCTGCCGACGTTGCGCATCGCCTACAAGAACGGCGATCAGCAGCATCCGTCCAGCTACAAGCGCGCGTTGGCGGAGGCGGAACCCGGGGCGACGCTCGCCGTGACCGGCACGTGGGGAGACTTCATCCTGCCCCGCGGCGAGACGCCGGTGCTCATGGTCGCGGCCGGGATCGGTGTGACGCCGTTCGTGTCCCAACTGCGTCAGCTGCAGGCGACCGGTGAGAAGCGCGACGTCGTGCTCGTGTACGTGGCGGCCGAGGCGGCGGAACTCGCGTTCCGCGACGAGCTCGCTGCGACCGGCGTGCGCACCGTTGTCTTCACACGTGACGAGCCGCTCGACCTGCCCGCGCACTGGACGTGGGCGCAGGGCTCGCGCCTCGACGCCGTGGAGCTCGAGCGCGCCGTGGGTGACCTCAGTGCGCGGCACGCGTTCATCTCGGGGCCGCCGCGGCTGATCGCCGACCTCGCACCCGCCCTGCAGAAGGCGCACAGCCTGACCACCGACGCCTTCGCCGGGTACTGACGCGCGCGTTCTGCAGGGAGTGGGCCGCGCGTTCTGCAGGGAGTGGGCCGCGCGTTCTGCAGGGAGACGGGCGCGCGTTCTGCAGGGAGGTCGGGGCGTTTTCGCCCGGCATCCTGCACTTCTCCCTGCGTCGTGAGCGCTGAGTCGTGAGCGCTGAGTCGTCCTGCACAGATGAGTGGCCCCCTCGCCCATCCACCGATCATGCGACCACGGTCATGGCGCGCGACTCGCGGCAGTGACGATGGACGGATGCTGACACCCGCACACCTCATCGCACATCAGGGCGGCATCATGCGCGCCGGCCGCCTGCAGCAGTTCGGGGTCAGTCGACGAGCGCTCGCCGCGGCGGTTCGCGGCGGATCCGTGCTGCGGGTGCGGGGCGGCGTCTTCGCGACGCGTGCCACCGCACCGGAACTCGTGGCGGCAGCAGAGCATGGCGGAGCTGTGACCTGCTCTGCTGCCCTGCGGTTGCATGGAGTCTGGGTGCTCGAAGACGACCCTCAGCTGCACGTCTGGCTCGGTTCGAGCGGACGGGTGCATCACGGCGACTGCACGTGTGTGAGTCATTGGCACGAGGGACGCACGGCGTTGGGACTCGCTCCGCTGTCGGATGTGCTTCTGCACGTGTACCGATGCCACGGGGCTGAGGCGTTCTTCACCGCGTTGGAGTCGGCCCTGCGGCAGCGCAAGCTGGGTTCACTCGCGCAGCTTCGCTCCCGATTGCCTGCGGGAGCACGCTGGCTCGTCGACTTCGCGCGCCGGGATGCGGACAGCGGGCTGGAGTCCCTGCTGCGGCTCCGGCTCCACCTGGTCGGCATCCGCCTGGACTGCCAGGTCGTGATCCCCACGGTGGGTCGGGTGGATCACGTGATCGAAGGGGTGCTGATCATCGAAGCCGACGGTGCGGAGCATCACGCGGGTGCGGGCAATCGCCACAGGGACCTGATGCGGGATGCGGCGGCATCCGCTCTGGGGTACGAGAAGCTGCGCTTCGACTTCGCGCAGATCCTGCATGAATGGCCACGGGTCCTCGCGGCCATTCGCGGCGCTCTCGTGCGAGCCGGGGTGCCCGTCGACTGAGGTGAGAGGCGAGCGAGTTGCAGGGAGAAGTTCTGGATGCAGGGAGGAACACCGGACGACGCCCTGCAGGACGCACGACTCCCTGCAGGACGAACAAGGGATGCCGCGCGATCAGGCCGTCGCGGAGTCGCCGCCGACGGTACCGATCTCATGGCCCCCGCGGTTCGCCGGGTTGATGGGCAGACGCACGGTGAAGGTGGTGTCTCCCGGCTCGCTGTCGACCGTGATGCGGCCGCCATGGCCGTCGACGATCGCCTTCACGATCGCCAGGCCGAGGCCGGAACCGCCGGTCTGGCGGGCGCGGGATGTGTCGGCGCGGGCGAAGCGGGCGAAGAGTTCGTCACGTACGCCGGGGTCGACCCCCGGACCGTTGTCGTGCACACGCAGCACAGCGTCGTCACCTTCGCGTCCGACGCTGAGCGTGATCACGGTGCCCGCCGGCGTGTGTGTGCGGGCGTTGGCGAGCAGATTCGCGACGACCTGATGCATGCGCCCCGCATCGCCGACGATGACGACCGGGTCGTCGGGGGCTTCGATGCTCCACTCATGATCGACCGCCGTCGGCCGCGCATCCGACAGGCTTTCGAGTGCGAGCTGGGTCAGGTCGACCGTGCCGTAGACGAGTTCCCGGCCCTCGTCGAGTCGGGCGAGCAGCAGCAGGTCCTCCACCAGCCGTGTCATCCGCAGCGACTGCGCCTGGATGCGCTCGAGCGACGACGTGGTGCCCTCGATCGCCTCGACGGGCTGCTGGATGCGCAGCGCACGCAGCGAGAGCTCCGAGTATCCGCGGATGGAGGCGAGTGGGGTGCGCAGCTCGTGGCTCGCGTCTGCGACGAATCGCCGCATCCGCTCCTCGTTCTTCTGGCGCGCGGCGAGGGAGGAGTTCACGTGATCGAGGAGCTTGTTCAGCGACGCGCCGACGAGCCCCGTCTCGGTGCGGGGGTCGGCTTCGGAATCCGGGATGCGTTCGGTGATCGTCACCTCGCCGCGGTCGAGGGGCTGATTCGCGACGCGGGTGGCGGTGGCGGCGACGGCGCGCAGCGGTCGCAGGCTCACGCGGATCGTGATCGCCGTGGTCAGGGCGAGCAGGATGAGTCCACCGATCGTCGCGAGAGCGATCACGGTCAGCAGGGTCGTGAGCTGGTTCTGGATGTCGTCGCGCGGAAGGCCGGTGATCACGACCACGTTGCCCGACGTCGAGGTGGCGGCGACGCGGTAGGAGCCGACCCCGTCGATGACGACGTTCGCGACATGGGCTCCGCTGAGTGCGGTGACGATCTGCGACAGCTGCGCGTTCGTCAGCGTCGTGCTGCTCGCGTCGAGGTCTCCGGGCGCGTTCGAGAAGACCACGCCGCTGGTACCCGTCACCTGGTTGGACACGACGAAGAGCAGTCCGGGGACCGGGCGGATGGGCGTGCGCAGAACGTTGTCTATCGTCGCCTGGCTCGGAGGAACCTCCTCGACCAGCGTCGCGAGGGTGCGGGCGTTCTGGTAGAGCTTCTGATCGAGCTGATCCTCCATGGTGCGGGTCAGCGTCGCGCTGGTGATGACGGCCACGATCACGAGGATGAGCGAGACGAATCCGATCACGGCGGTCATCAGCCGTGTCTGCAGGCTCATCGGACGCCGGGTCATCCCCGTGGGGCTCACTGCGGAGCCTTGATCATGTAGCCGACGCCGCGGACGGTGTGCAGCAGGGGAGTGCGCCCCGCGTCGATCTTCTTGCGCAGATACGAGATGTACAGCTCTACGACCGACGACTTGCCGCCGAAGTCGTAGCTCCACACGCGGTCGAGGATCTGCGCCTTCGAGAGAACGCGGCGCTCATTGCGCATGAGATAGCGGAGCAGCTCGAACTCGGTGGCGGTGAGGTCGATCTCGGTGCCGTCGCGCACCACCTCGTGGCTGTCCTCGTTGAGGGAGAGGTCGGCGACGCGGAGGATCGACTGACCGTCGTCGGCGGTCGCGTGGCCGGTGCGGCGGATGATGGCGCGAAGTCGCGCGATCACCTCTTCCAGGCTGAACGGCTTGGTGACGTAGTCGTCCCCACCGGCGGTGAGGCCGGCGACGCGGTCGCCCACCGCATCCTTCGCGGTGAGGAAGAGCACGGGCACGAGGCTCCCCGCCTCGCGCAGCCGCTTCAAGACGGCCATGCCGTCGAGGTCGGGCATCATGATGTCGAGCACCAGGGCATCCGGGTCGAACTCGCGTGCGACCTGCAGGGCTTCCATGCCGGAGGACGCGGTGCGGACCTCCCAGCCCTCCATGCGCAGCGCCATCGCGAGCAGGTCGGTGAGCATCTGCTCGTCGTCGACGGCGAGGATGCGCAGGGGCGAGCCGTCGGGGCGGCGCAGGTCGGGGAGATCGTTGCTCATGAAGCTATTCTGCGGAATCTCCTATGTTATTTCTATGGAGAACACTATGTCTTGTCTGTGAGTCGAGCTGACCTGCGGCGGACCCTGCACGAAGCGGGCGCGCATGCATAGGGTCCTCATCACGTGCGCCTCGATCCCGCATAAAGGCGCTCCCTAACGTCGATCCCGCCCCGCGATGTCCGCGGCAGAAGGAGAGAGATGTACGGAACATATCTGCGGCGCGAACTCGCCGGCCGCAAGAAGCAGACCCTGATCGTCGCGATCGGACTGGCGATCGCGATCGCCCTCGTGATCATCGTCAACGCCCTCACCGCCGGAGTGCGGGACGCGCAGACGCAGGCCCTCGAGTCGGTCTACGGCGTCGGCACCGACCTGACCGTCACCGGGGCGGCCACCGAGCCCGGAGAAGGCGGAGGGCCGCGCTTCGAGTTCGACGCCGACTCGGGCGAGACCGACGGCGACACGACGACCCTCAACCAGTCTTCGCTCACTACCGACTTCATGCGCGGGACTCTGGACGCCTCGGTGCTCGACACCGTGGCGTCGACCGACGGCGTCGCCGGCGCCGCGGGTGCGTTGGGCCTCACGAACTCCACGTTCTCCGGCGAGCTCCCCAGTGGTGGATTCGGTCCGCAGGACGGCGAGGACGGTGGCGAGGGAGGAATGCCGGCCGAGGGTCAGGCGCCTCCGCAGGGTGGCTCGGACGGCGCCGGTGGTGGCGCATTCGGGGTCGACTCGTTCTCGGTGCTCGGCATCGATCCCGCCGCGACGTCGGTGGGTCCGCTCGCCTCGGTGGAGGTCAGCGACGGGCGGGCGTTCGATGCTGATGACGCCGGATCGCTGGTCGCCCTCGTCGACAGCACGTATGCGACGACGAACGAGATCGCGGTCGGTGACACGATCGACGTCGCCGGCTCCGACGTCAAGGTGGTCGGCGTGCTCGCGTCCACCTCGGACGCCGCTGACACGGCATCCGATGTGTATCTGCCATTGGACACCGCGCAGCAGCTCGCCGGCGTCGACGACGTGATCTCCACCGTCTACGTGCAGGCTGATTCGGCCGCGTCGATCGACGCACTGCAGTCGGCGTTGTCCGACGAACTTCCCGATGCCACGATCACCTCCCAGTCCGAGCTCGCCTCCAGCGTGTCCGGTTCACTCTCGAGCGCCACCTCGCTCATCACCAACCTGGGTACCTGGCTCTCGATCATCGTGCTCGCGGTGGCCGTGCTGCTGTCCGTCCTCCTCACGCTCTCCGGTGTCGGGCGTCGCACCCGGGAATTCGGAACGCTCAAGGCGATCGGCTGGTCGAACGGCCGGGTGGTGCGCCAGGTCGCGGGCGAATCGATGGCGCAGGGACTGATCGGTGGCGCTGTGGGCCTCGTGCTCGGGATCGCGGGGATCGTGCTCATCAATGTGATCCGTCCGACCGTCGCCGCCACCACGGCCGGCGCGGGGCAGGCCGGGCCCGGAGGCGGCGGTGGACCGACCGGCGGAGGGGGCGGAGGAGCGATGTTCCAGACGCAGCAGGCGGCGGACATCGTGCTCCAGGCTCCGTTCACGCCGTGGGTGCTGGTCGCAGCCGTCGGACTCGCCGTTCTCGGTGGACTGATCGCCGGCGCGTTCGGCGGATGGCGTGCTGCACGACTGAGCCCCGCCGAGGCACTGCGATCGGTGGCATGAGCGCCGTGCGAGACGACATTCCAGAATCACTGACGAGATCAGACCACGAGGAGACCGAGATGACCATCGCCGATGTCGCGCCCAGCGCGCAGCACTCGACCGGGAGCACACCGCTGTACCGCGCAGCGGGCGTCACCCGTACCTACGCGCAGAAGGGGCGCACCGTGAAGGCGCTCACCGGTGTCGATCTGGAGATCATGCCGGGGGAGTTCGTCACGATCCAGGGCCCGACGGGAGGGGGCAAGTCGACGCTGCTGCAACTGCTCGGCGCACTCGACTCGCCCACCAGCGGCTCGCTCCTGCTCAACGGCGCCGAGATCGCGACCGCATCGGCGAAGGAGCTCGGGCGCATCCGCGCCGAGGAGATCGGTTTCGTCTTCCAGGGCTTCAACCTGATCCCCACCCTCACCGCTGCGGAGAACGTCGACATGGCGCTCGAGCCGATGAGGCTCGACAAGGCGGAGCGGGCACGACGGGTCGCGGAGGCGCTCGCCCACGTGGGTCTCGACGACCGCGGCGATCACCTCCCCACGGAGCTCTCCGGCGGACAGCAGCAGCGCGTGGCGATCGCGCGGGCGATCGTGAAGCGGCCGCGGGTGCTGCTTGCGGATGAGCCGACCGGAAACCTCGACGAGAGCATGCGTGACGAGATCCTCGCGCTGCTGCAGTCGCTGTGCGCTGAGGGCATCACGATGATCGTCGTGACGCACGACTCCGCCGTCGCACGCCGTGCGACGCGTCGTCTGCGGCTGTCGAAGGGGAGTGTGCAGGACATCACCCGCTGACATGCTCCGACGATGGCACAAGAGAGGGGGCCCGGCATCAGCCGGGCCCCCTCCGTGTTGTCCGTGATGGCGTCAGTGGGTGTCTTCGGCTTCGATCTCGGTACGGTCGCCGGACCACTGCGTGTGGAACGTGCCCGGCTTGTCGATGCGCTTGTAGGTGTGCGCACCGAAGAAGTCGCGCTGACCCTGCACGAGGGCGGCGGGGAGGCGGTCGGCGCGGATGCCGTCGTAGTACGACAGCGACGACGAGAACGCGGGGGCGGGGATACCGGCCTCAGCGGCGGCGATGACGACGCGACGCCAGGCGGCCTGGGCGCGCGTGATGGCCTCGGTGAAGTACGGGGCCGTGAGGAGCACCGGAAGCTCGGGAGTGGCCTGGTAGGCGTCGGCGATGCGGTTGAGGAACTGTGCGCGGATGATGCAGCCGCCGCGCCAGATCTTCGAGATCGCACCGAGGTCGATGTTCCAGTCGTACTCGGCGGCTCCGGCGCGGATCTCGTCGAAGCCCTGCGAGTAGGCGACGATCTTCGAGGCGTACAGCGCGAGCCGCACGTCTTCGATGAACGCGTCCTGATCCTCGACCTCGAATGCCTCGTCGGGCCCGGGGAGGGAACCGGCGACGGCGCGCTGCTCGGGGTGCGACGACAGCGAGCGAGCGAAGGTGGCCTCGGCGATGCCCGACACGGGCACGCCGAGCGCAAGCGCGGTCTGCACGGTCCACGCTCCGGTGCCCTTGGCGCCGGCCTGGTCGAGGATGACGTCGACGAGCGGCTTGCCGGTCTCGGCATCCACCTGGCGGAGCACCTCGGCGGTGATCTCGATCAGGTACGACTCCAGCTCGCCCTTGTTCCACTCGGCGAAGATCTCGGCGATCTCGGCGGGCGTCTTGCCCGTGCCGCGGCGGATGAGGTCGTAGGCCTCGGCGATCAGCTGCATGTCGGCGTACTCGATGCCGTTGTGCACCATCTTGACGAAGTGACCGGCGCCGTCATGGCCGACGTGCGTGACGCACGGCTCGCCCTCGGCGACCGCGGCGATGGACTTCAGGATGGGGCCGAGGGTGGTCCACGACTCGTCCGAGCCGCCGGGCATGATGGAGGGTCCGAGCAGCGCGCCCTCCTCGCCACCGGAGATACCGGCACCGACGAAGTTGATGCCGGTCTCGCGGACGGCCTTCTCACGGCGGATCGTGTCGGGGAAGTACGCGTTGCCACCGTCGACGATGATGTCGCCGGGCTCGAAGACCTCGACGAGCGAGTTGATCACGGCATCGGTCGGGCCGCCGGCCTTGACCATGATGATCGCGGTGCGCGGCTTCTGCAGCGAGTCCGCGAACTCCTGGTAGTTCGCTGCGGGGGTGAAGCCCGCCTCGGGGTGCGCGTCGAGAAGCGACTGGGTCTTCTCATAGCTGCGGTTGAAGATCGCCACCGAGTTCCCCTCGCGGCTGGCGAGGTTGCGGGCGAGGTTCGACCCCATGACGGCGAGTCCGACGACTCCGATGTTCGCTGATGCTTCGGGCACAGAAGGCTCCTCGATCGTGAAGAAGGGTTGCCTTCAGCGTATCGCTGTGTGCGGGGTCGGAGCGTCCCTGTGTCACGGAATGCGTCGTCGGTCGATCCATCCGGGGCGGAGGATGGCGATTCAGGCCTCTACGCTGGAAGGGCCGATCGACGTTCCCGAGGAGGATGCAGCGTGACGGAGTCCGAGAACAGGGTGAGAGTCGTCGTCGCCGTACCGCTGCGCGAGGAGCTCTGCCGGCTCATCGAGGAGCGCGAGCCGCGGCTGCAGGTGATCAGGGATCACTCGCTCTTGCCCCCGATGCGCGGGCCCGCCGATTGGTCCGGAGATCCCGCGTTCGCGCGCACCACGGCGCAGCAGGTGGCGTTCGACGAGATGGTCGATTCCGCGGACATCCTGTTCGGCATCCCCGATGTCGACCCGCATGCGCTCGCACGGACGGTCGCCGCCAATCCGCGGCTGCGCTGGGTCATGACGACGGCTGCCGGCGGCGGCAGCACGATCAAGGCCGCCTCTCTCGAGCGCGCTGATCTCGATCGGATCGTGTTCACGACCAGTGCCGGCGTGCATGGTGGCACGCTCGCGGAGTTCGCGGTGTTCGGTGTGCTGGCCGGCGCCAAGGGTCTCCCACGCCTCCTCGCCGATCAGCGCGACCGCGTGTGGCCTGATCGCTGGGAGATGCGGCAGATCGACGAGATGACGATCCTGGTGGTCGGACTCGGTGGGATCGGGTCGGAGTGCGCGCGTCGCTTCCACGATCTGGGTGCCACGGTGTGGGGCACGACGCGTTCCGGGGAGCCCGTGGACGGCGTCGACCGTCTCGTTCCTCTCTCGGATCTGGTCGATGCGGTACGTGAGGTCGACGCGGTGGTCGTCACCCTTCCCGGCACCGCGCAGACGCGCCATCTGATCGGCGCGGAGGTTCTCGCCGCGATCAAGCCGGGTGCGATCCTGGCCAACGTCGGTCGAGGCACCGTGATCGACGAGACCGCGCTGCTTCCCGCCCTCGACGACGGGCGGGTCGCGTTCGCCGCGTTGGACGTCTTCGAGCGGGAGCCGCTGGATCCGACGTCGCCGCTGTGGTCCCACCCGAGCGTCCTGGTGAGCCCCCACACGGCGGCGCTGAGCTCGAAGGAGGAGGAGCGCATCGCACGGCGCTTCGCCGACAACGCCACACGGCTGCTCGACGGAGAGGCGCTGCGCGCCGTCGTCGACACGGTCGAGTTCTATTGATGTCGAGTTCTACTGATCAGGCCGAGAGATGACGACAGGGTGGAGACAGCTGTGACACGGATCGTCGTGATGGGACCGAGCGGGTCGGGCAAGTCGACGGTCGGCCGTGCCCTGGCCGAGGCACTGGATGTGCCGTTCGTCGACGCCGATGACCTGCACCCGCTCACGAACGTGGAGAAGATGGCCGCGGGCATCCCGCTCGACGACGAGGACCGGATGCCGTGGCTCGGACTCGTGGGGACGGCGCTGAACGACGCCGATGAGATCGTCATCGCGTGCTCGGCGCTCAAGCGCTCGTACCGCGACGCGATCAGGCAGCGCGCTCCGCTGGCCTTGTTCGCCGAGCTCTCGGTGAGTCGCGCAGTGCTGGAAGAGCGGGTGCGTTCACGCGGCGATCACTTCATGCCGACATCGCTCGTGGAGTCTCAGCTGCAGGCCTGGGAACCCCTCGATGCCGACGAGGGCGGGATCCGCGTCGACGAGTCGGCGGACGTGGCGCAGGCGACCGAGATCATCCGCGCGGCTGTCCGGGCGCGGACCGTCTGACCCGCGCGGCTCAGTCCTTGCGTGAACCGCCGCGACCGAGTGAGAACAGGGCGGCGAACGACGTGACGGCCGCACACACCGTCATGAGTCCGATGACCCACAGGATCACGTGTGAGAAGAAGGCGCCGTCGAGCATGAGGTCTCCGTGATCTGCAGAAAAGGAACGGTGTTCTCAGCCTATCGGGTCATCCGGTACGATTGAGGCTGTACCTCGGCGAGGGATGCTTCTGCGCGTGCGCGAACATCCGTGATCGACGCGGCGAAGCAAGCCCGGTGGCTTTCCTCACGCGTCAGCGTTCGAGTTCACAATTCCAAGACCACCGCGCGGCGCCTTCGCTGCGTGTCCTGAAGGAGAACCTCATGTCTGAAGACACCAAGGTCCACGCCGAGCTCCGCGAGAGCTTCGGCAAGGGCTTCGCCCGCCGTCTGCGCGCTGCCGGCAAGATCCCCGCCGTCATCTACGGCCACGGCACCGAGCCGGTGCACGTCGCGCTGCCCGGCCACCAGGTCTCGCTGCTCTTGCGTCGCGCCAACGCGCTGCTGGAGCTCGACATCGAGGGCACGCCGCAGCTCGCCCTGGTCAAGGACGTCCAGAAGGACCCCGTGCACCAGATCATCGAGCACATCGACCTGCTGGTCGTGAAGAAGGGTGAGAAGGTCACGATCGACGTTCCCCTCATCGTCACCGGCGAGTCCGCTGCGGGCACGATCGTCAACCAGGACGCCAACACGCTCTCCATCGAGGCCGAGGCGACCCACATCCCGCAGAACATCGAGGTCTCGGTCGAGGGTCTCGAAGAGGGCGCGCACATCACCGCCGGAGACGTCGTGCTGCCCAAGGGTGCGTCGTTGCTGACCGAGGCCGACGTCCTCGTCGTCGCGATCTCGATCCCGGCCGAGCAGGACCTCGGCGAAGAGGGCGACGCCCCCGAAGACGAAGAGGCAGCCCCGGAGGCCGCCGCGGAGTGATCTCCGACAGTTTCACCGCAGAGGGGACGCGATCCGATCGCGTCCCCTCTGTCGTATCCTGACCGGGTCGCACGCACGGCCCGGCGCGAGAGGACGAGAGCAAGATGACATCGACTTGGCTCGTGGTCGGGCTCGGCAACCCCGGGCCCCGCTACGAGGCGACGCGGCACAACATCGGCCAGATGGTCGTGGACGAGCTCGCCTCACGCCGCGGCGAGAGCTTCCGTGAGCACAAGGGCGGCGCGCGCGTCGTCGAGACCTGGTTGCGTCCCGGTGCAGACAAGCTCGTGCTGGCGAAGCCGAACACGTTCATGAACGTCTCCGGCACTCCGGTGGCGGCGCTCGCCCGTTTCTACACGGTGCCGGCGGAGCAGATCGTCGTCGTGCACGATGAGCTCGACATCCCGTTCGACACCGTCAAGCTAAAGATCGGTGGAGGGCATGGCGGCCACAACGGGGTCCGAGACATCGCACGAGCGATCGCCACACCCGACTTCCCCCGAGTGCGCGTGGGCATCGGGCGTCCGGTCGGCCGTCAGGACCCTGCCGACTGGGTGCTCTCGCCGTTCGGCAAGGACGAGCGGGCGAACCTGCCGATCCTGATCGATGACGCGGCCGATGCGGTCGAACTGCTCATCTCCGACGGGCTCGTCGCGGCGCAGCAGAAGCATCACGCGCCGCGCTGAGCGAAGCGCGTGATGCCGGGCGTCAGCTGTAGAGGCCGGCTGTTCCGGCTGCGCCGCCGACAGTGAGGGCGACCAGCACGACGACGAAGAAGATCACCGGAGCGATCACTGAGACGATCAGCGCCGCGATGCCCTGCGCTCGTCCCTGGCGGCGTGCGATGGCCATGATCCCGATGACGATGGCCGCGATGCCGAGCACGGTGCCGGTCCAGAACGAGATCTCCGCCCAGAGCACCTGATCGCGTGCAGGCGACAGGAACGCGAGGGAGTCGAAGTCTTCGACCTGGGTCACGGCGCCCGGGATGCGGCGGCCGATCTCGTAGGTCGCGACTCCGACGACGAGCGGTGTCACGACGGCCGCGACGAGCGAGAAGATCAGCGCCAGGATGCCCAGCAGTCCTGAGCGGCGGGGTGCGACCTCGGGCGCGGAGTAGTCGCCGGTGGCCACGGCGTAGCCGCCGACCGGCACCTGGTATGCCCCGGGAGGAGCCTGGTAGCCACTCGGCGCCGACGGGTAAGCGGCCGCGGACGGGTAGGTGGGTGCCGCCGGGTACTGAGGGGTCGGGGGATACGGAGGGGCCGCAGGATACTGGGGCGCCGCCACAGGGTAGGCGGGCGCCGCGGGCGGAGGTACCGCCCCGAACGGTGCGGGCGGGGCGGGAACATCGCCGGACGGCGGGGGCAGCTGCGGATCGGTCACGCCCCCATCCTACGGGCGAGGTTCTCAGACGCGCCGGAGCAGACCGACCCTGTCGTAGACGGCGGAGAGAGTGGCATCGGCGACGGCATCCGCACGGGCGGCGTTCTCGGCGAGGATGCGGTCGAGCTCCGCCGGGTCGTCGAGCAGTTCCAGAGCACGCGCACGCACCGGGGCGAACTCCTCGACGACGACCTCCGCGAGGCCCTTCTTGAAGTCACCGTATCCACGGCCCGCGTATTCGTCTTCGAGTGCGGCGACCTGGCGGCCGGTCAGCGCGGCGTAGATCGTCAGCAGGTTCGAGACACCGGGCTTGGTCTCGCGGTCGAAGCGCACCGCGCCCTCGTTGTCGGTGACGGCGCGCATGATCTTCTTCGCCGACTTCGCGGGGTCGTCGAGCATCCACAGCACGCCCGCATCGCTCTCCGCCGACTTCGACATCTTCGACGTCGGGTTCTGCAGATCATAGATGCGCGCGGTCTCCTTCTGGATCACCGGGATCGGCACGGTGAACGTCTCGCCGAATCGCGAGTTGAATCGCTCCGCGAGGTCGCGCGTCAGCTCGACGTGCTGCTTCTGGTCGTCGCCGACAGGCACGACATCCGTCTGATAGAGCAGGATGTCCGCGGCCATGAGCACCGGATACGTGAACAGGCCCACGCTCGTGGCGTCCTGCCCGTAGCGGGCGGACTTGTCCTTGAACTGCGTCATCCGCCCGGCCTCGCCGAATCCGGTGATCGTGCTCAGGATCCAGGCGAGCTCTGCGTGCGCGCGCACGTGCGACTGCACGTACAGGGTCGACAGTGACGGCTCGATGCCGGCGGCGATGTACTGCGCTGCCGTGCGACGCGTCTTCTCACGCAGCTCGGCGGGGTTCTGCGCGACCGTCAGGGCATGCAGATCGACGACGGAGAAGTACGCGTCGTAGGAGCTCTGGAGGTCTCGCCACTGCAGGAGCGCGCCGATGTAGTTGCCGATCTGGAGGGAGTCGGCGGAGGGCTGCATTCCGGAATAGAGGCGAGGCTTGGTCACGGGATCAATCCTATGGCGTGCGAACCGCCGTGCTGATCGTCGGAGCCTTCCGCAGCCGCGTCTTACGCTGAGGGCATGATCTCCGACTCGCACGCCGCCCGCACCGGTCATCGCGCGGACACGGCACTCTACGTCGAGATCCTGATCCGCGCGCCACTGGAGACCGTGTGGCGTCTCACGCAGGATCCCGCATCGCACGTGCGCTGGGACGCACGCTTCTCCCTGATCGCGCCCGTGCGCGTGCGGGAGGATGGCGCACAGGAGTTCCGGTATGAACGCAGCCTCGCGGTGCACACGATCCGGGGGAGTGGCATTTCGCTCGGGACGAAGGAGGCGCCGTCCGGCGAACGCACGTCGGCTCTGGTGTTCGACACCGCCGACCCGCTGTCGCCGTTGGGACGCGGACGAGGGTACTGGCGCTACATCCCCACCGACGACGGCGTGCGCTTCCTCACCGGGTATGACTACGCGCCGGGCTGGGGGCGGCTCGGGAGCATCCTCGATCCGCTGATCACACGGAGGTTCGTGTGGTGGATGACGGCGTGGAGCTTCGACCGGCTCCGCCTCTGGGCGGAAGACGGCGTCGAACCGGAGCGGACGGGATGGTGGCGCTCCCTCCTGCCTGGCCGACGCCCTCGGGCGAGGGCAGGGCGGTGTCTGTCGCGTCCCCCGCAGAGACGGGCACGCACGATCATGGAGGATGCTCCGGCGAGCCTCGCGGAGATCAGCGCGTGAGCGCGGGGGTCTTCCAGCGTGCGCTCGGAGCAGACTTCGACCGGCTGCATCCGCAACTCCAGCGGCGGTTCGGCGTCGGTGTCGAGGCGGGTTACGGCTGCGTCGGCCGCGGCGTGATGACCGAGGTTCGGCGCGGACCGTGGTGGACGCTGCCGTTCCTCGCGATCGGCACGTTGCGCAACATCATGTTCCCCGAGCGCGGCCACGACATCGCCTTCCAGATCGACAACTACGCGTACATCGACAGTCTCGGCCGCGAGACCGTGACCTTCGTGCGCACCATGGATGTGCGACCGGGACGACGCCGACGCTTCGATGCGACCATGATCTACAGCGCTCGCCGACGACGAGTGGTCGACTACCTCGGCACGCACCAGCACCTGGCCGTGGACCTCGATCTCGCCGTCACCGATGACGGCGGGCTGCGGCTCTCCTCCGGAGCGCAGCGGTTCTACGAAGGACCGTTCGCCTTCCGGTTCCCGATGCTCCTGAGCGGTCGCGCGGCGCTCACGGAGCGCTTCGACGACGAACGGCAGTGCTTCGTGATCGATCTCGAGGTGCGCAACGATCTGTTGGGCTTCCTGTTCGGCTACCGAGGGTCGTTCACCTGCGAGTTCCTCGACGACGCCCCGGTGCCGGCGACCGTCAAGCCGTACCGCGAGGAGGCCCGGGAATGACGTCCCGCGGCGAGGTGTTCCTGGCCGCGCTCGGGGCGGAGGCCGAGCGCCTGCATCCCGAGATCCTGGCGCAGATGCGCGTGCATGCGGACCGAGATGACGTGGAGGGTGTCTTCACGGTCGCCGGCAGTCGTCTCGGACGCCTGATGGCGCTCACCCGCCCCGTCGTGGGGCCGGGCGTCTGCGTCACCCGCTTCGCCCACGATGTGCCGTTCGCGCTCGCCCAGACGACGGGAACCTCGCGGGCGGGTCGGCCGACACTCGACACCTCGCGGGAGTTCCGATTCCCCGGCACGACGCAGTACATCTCCGACCGGCTCACCGTCACCCCGCTGGCCGGCGTCGTGCACAACGCCCTGGGTGTTCGCGGACGGGTGGAGCTGCTGGAGGAGTGCAGCGTCACGGCTGACGGGCATCTGCGCATGCGCACCCGACGTGTCGCCCTGCGACTCGCCGGTCGTCGGCTCGTGCTCCGTGGACTCTTCGGCGTCGCCGTCGATCTCGAGGACGGGTGGGACGAGGCGCACCGGCGACGCACGATCCAGATGCGCGTGCGCAGCCCGCTGCTCGGGACGATCCTCGAGTACCGCGGGTGGTACCGCTACGCCGATCCTCAGTAGCTGTAGTCGACGACCACCGGCGCGTGGTCGCTCCAGCGCTGGTCGTACGCCGCTGCACGCGCCACGTGATACGACTGGACGCGCTCCGCCAGGGAGGGCGTCGCGAGGTGATAGTCGATGCGCCAGCCGGAGTCGTTGTCGAACGCCTGGCCGCGCATGGACCACCAGGTGTACGGCCCCTCGACCTCGCCGGCGAAGCGACGGCCGATGTCAACCCATCCCAATCCGGAACCGACCGTGCCGTCGACTCCGGTCACCTCGGTGCCGGCTTCTCCGAGGAAGCGGTCGAAGTACGCGCGCTCGCGGGGCAGGAAGCCCGCCTTCTTGCGGTTTCCCCGCCAGTTCTTGATGTCGAGCTCGCGGTGACCGACATTCAGGTCGCCGGTGACGAGCGCGAGTGCGCCATCGTTGCCGAGAGCACTCAGGCGTGGTCCGAACGCGTCGAGGAACTTCCACTTCTCGACCTGCTTGGGGGTGTCGGCCTCGCCGGAGTGCACGTACGCGCTGACCACGGTGAGCGGACGATCGCCCAGGAGGAAGTCGGCTTCGATCCAGCGCCCCTTCGAGTCGAAGTCCGCGTCGCCGAAATCGGTGCGCGATGCGAGAGCGGGGGTGCGGCTCGCGATCGCCACTCCCGCGCGCCCCTTCGCCGTCGCCTCGTCGTGCACGAACGTCCACCCGGGGAGAGCGGCCTCGAGATGCTCATCCTGGCCGCGCACCTCCTGCAGCGTGAGGACGTCGACATCGGCGGCATCGAGCCATCCGCTCATCCCGTTGCGGGCGGCCGCCCGGATTCCGTTGACATTGACCGAGGCGATACGCAGATGAGGCATGTGGACAAGCCTAACGAGAGCCGCCGACATCCCGGGCGGGGCGGTTCAGCTCCGAGAGGAGTCGCTGGGCGAGGGGTGTGGGGGGCTCGGCGGGCGGCGGGGGCGTCGCCTCGAGATGCGCGAGCTCCGCCTCCGCCGCGCGCGCCGCACGTCCCGCTGCCCACGCACGGTGCCACGGTGCGGTCTCGCGTGCAGCCCGCGCTTCCCGCACCCGGATGCGCGCCGCCGTCAGCAGGGCCTGATACTCGGCCGCACGTCGCTCCGCCTCCGTCTGGTGCAGGAGAGGGACGTCGCGGTCGCCGGCGGCGACCGCGATCCAGGAGGAGGCGACGAGCATCACTACGCCGTTGATGCGGAACCACAGCAGGAGACCGATGAAGATCGCGAACGTGGCGAGCAGCGGATTGGAGGGCGTGTAGCTCAGCAGGAAACCCGCTCCGAACTGCAGGATCGTCATCGCGCCGCCGCCGAGCAGCGCTCCGGGCCAGATGATCCGCCACGCCAACGACGTGCCCGTGAGGAAGCGCACCATGGCGGCCAGCGCGGCGGACAGCAGAGCGAACGAGACGACGATGGTGCCGATGTGGATGGTGAGATTGAGCCCGAAGGATCCGGCCTTCCAGCCCAGCAGGTCGAGCACCCAGTTCAGCACTCCGGCGCTGGCCGAGCTGAGCAGCGAACCGGCGATCAGGGCGACACCGAAGATCAGGGCGGCCAGGAGATCACGCGCCTTCAGAAGCACATAGCTGCGCCGATCCGGCGGCAGACCGAAGATGTCCCGCGTCGCGCGGCGGGAGAAGGTGACCCAGCCGATCGCCGTCCAGATCACGGTACCCAGCGCGATCAGGCCGGTGACGCTCAGCACGCCGGTGGTGTTCGCCGCGATCTCCTGCACCTGAGCGGGGGTGACCAGTCCGCCCGGTTCCTGGATGAGATGGGGGATGTAGCCGTTGATCAGGTCGATCAGCCCGTCGACCGCCTCGGTGCTGCCGCCGAGCCAGAGTCCGGTGATCGCGAAGGCGAGGTAGATGGCGGCGAAGATCGCGAACAGCGCCTGGTAGCTCACCCCGGCGGCGAGGAGGAATCCGTTGTGCTGCAGGAAGTGGCGCCACACGCGCACGGGGAACAGGCCCAGCGTGCGTTGGGTCAGGGCCGTCGCGCGCTCGACGGCGACATCGAGGCGACCGGCTTCGGGCGCAGCGCCGTCGGAATCAGACACGCCTCCACCCTATCCAAGGGCGGAGGCGTGTCTGACAGCGGGAAGAGCTCAGGGGCGGCCGCGCAGGACGGCCTGCTTGACCTCGGCGATCGCCTTGGTGACCTCGATGCCGCGCGGGCAGGCCTCGGAGCAGTTGAAGGTCGTGCGGCAGCGCCACACGCCTTCCTTGTCGTTGAGGATGTCGAGGCGGACCGCCGCGTTGTCGTCGCGCGAGTCGAAGATGAAGCGGTGCGCGTTGACGATCGCGGCCGGGCCGAAGTACTGTCCGTCGGTCCAGAACACGGGGCACGACGAGGTGCACGCGGCGCAGAGGATGCACTTGGTCGTGTCGTCGAAGATCTCGCGATCCGCGATCGTCTGCACGCGCTCCTTGCCCTTCTCCGGGACGGAGCTTGCGACGAGGAACGGCTGCACCTCGCGGTACGACGCGAAGAACGGCTCCATGTCGACGATGAGGTCCTTCTCCAGCGGCAGGCCCTTGATGGCCTCGACGTAGATCGGCTTCGAGATGTCGAGGTCCTTGATCAGCGTCTTGCAGGCCAGGCGGTTGCGGCCGTTGATGCGCATGGCGTCGGAGCCGCAGATGCCGTGCGCGCACGAGCGGCGGAAGCTCAGCGAGCCGTCGACCTCCCACTTGATCTTGTGCAGGGCGTCGAGCACGCGGTCGGTGGAGTAGAGCTCCACGTCGTAGTCGACCCAGTGCGGCTCGGAGTCCACCTCAGGGTCGAAGCGGCGGATGTTGAAGGTGACGATGAAGGACTGGATGCCGGTCTCTTCGGTCGTGTCGGCGGGGGCCTCGGCGATGGCGGTCGACATGCTCAGTACTTCCTCTCCATCGGCGGGTAATTGAACTCGCCCTGTCGTTCTTGGTGAACACGACGGGCTTCCAGTCGAGTCGGATGTGGTCGCCCGGGTCGGACGAGTGCGCGTCGCCCGTGAGGTACGCCATCGTGTGCTTCATGTACTTCTCGTCGTCGCGCTTCGGGAAGTCGTCGCGCATGTGGCCGCCGCGGCTCTCCTCGCGGTTCTGCGCGGCGTAGACGACGACCTCGGCGATGTCGAGCAGGAAGCCCAGCTCGACGGCTTCGAGCAGGTCGGTGTTGAAGCGCTGGCCCTTGTCGTCGACGTGCACGTTCTTGTAGCGCTCGCGCAGCTCGGCTGATCACGCCCAGCACGTGCTGGAGGGACTCGTGCGTGCGGAACACCTGCGCGCCCTTGTCCATCTCGTCCTGCAGCGCCTTGCGGAGCACCGCGATGCGCTCGGTGCCCTGGTTGTTGCGCAGGCCCTCGAGCATGTCGGACACGAAGGCGGCAGGGTTCTCCGGCAGGGGCACGAACTCGGCGGTCTTGACGTACTCGACCGCGTTGCGGCCGGCGCGCTTGCCGAAGACGTTGATGTCGAGCAGCGAGTTGGTGCCCAGGCGGTTGGCGCCGTGCACCGAGACGCAGGCGCACTCGCCCGCGGCGTAGAGGCCGGGCACGATCGTGTCGTTGTCGGCCAGGACCTCGCCGCTGTTGTTGGTGGGGATGCCGCCCATCGCGTAGTGCGCGGTCGGCATCACGGGCACCGGCTCGACGACCGGGTCGACGCCCAGGTACGTGCGCGCGAACTCGGTGATGTCGGGCAGCTTGGTCTCGAGGACCTCGGCGCCGAGGTGGGTGCAGTCCAGGAGGACGTAGTCCTTGTGCGGGCCGGCGCCGCGGCCTTCGGCGACCTCCTGGACCATGCAGCGCGCGACGATGTCGCGGGGTGCGAGGTCCTTGATGGTCGGGGCGTACCGCTCCATGAAGCGCTCGCCCGATGCGTTGCGCAGGATCGCGCCCTCGCCGCGCGCGCCCTCGGTGAGGAGGATGCCGAGGCCGGCGAGGCCGGTCGGGTGGAACTGGAAGAACTCCATGTCCTCGAGGGGGAGGCCCTTGCGCCACACGATGCCGACGCCGTCGCCGGTGAGGGTGTGTGCGTTCGAGGTGGTCTTGAAGATCTTCCCGAAGCCGCCGGTCGCGAAGATCACGGCCTTGGCCTGGAAGACGTGCAGCTCGCCGGTGGCGAGGTCGTAGGCGACGACGCCCGACGACCTGGGTCTTGCCGTCGGCATCCTTCACCGTGAGCAGGTCGAGCACGTAGAACTCGTTGAAGAAGTTGATGCCGAGCTTGACGCAGTTCTGGAACAGCGTCTGCAGGATCATGTGACCGGTGCGGTCGGCGGCGTAGCAGGCGCGGCGCACCGGCGTCTTGCCGTGCTCGGCGGTGTGGCCGCCGAAGCGGCGCTGGTCGATCTTGCCCTCGGGCGTGCGGTTGAACGGCAGACCCATGTTCTCGAGGTCGATGACCGCGTCGATGGCCTCCTTCGCGAGGATCTCCGCCGCATCCTGGTCGACGAGGTAGTCGCCGCCCTTGACGGTGTCGAAGGTGTGCCACTCCCAGGAGTCCTCTTCGACGTTCGCGAGCGCCGCCGCCATGCCGCCCTGCGCCGCACCGGTGTGGGAGCGGGTCGGGTAGAGCTTCGAGATGACCGCGGTCTTCGCGCCGGGACCGGCCTCGATCGCGGCGCGCATGCCCGGCGCCGCCGGCGCCCACGATGACGATGTCGAACTGGTGGTAGTGCACGCCGTCACGGACGACGGAATCCTGCGTCTCGGTAGTCACTTCTTCGTTAGCCTTCTTCTCAGTTCCGACCAGCGCGGCGCATTCGGTCCAGCAGGACCTGTCGGGCGTCACACCGAGGCACGGGTCGAACGTGAAGACCACGAGGGTGCCGAGCAGGATCAGCAGGCCGGCGGCGAGGCCGAGCGCCCACACGAGTGCCTTGCGGACCTTCGCGGTGGTGACGTAGTCGTTGACGATCGTGCGCATGCCGTTCGCGCCGTGGATGAGAGCGAGCCACAGCATCAGCACGTCCCACCACTGCCAGAACGGCGTGGCGAACTTGCCGGCGATGAAGGCGAAGTCGAGGGCGTGGATGCCCTCGCCGACCATCAGGTTGACGAAGAGGTGGCCGAAGATCAGCACGACGAGCACGATGCCCGAGGCGCGCATGAAGATCCAGCCCCACTTCTCGAGGTTGACGCGGCGCTGGCGGCGGACGCGGGGCGGCGAGAGTCTGCGCGGTCATCAGTGTCCTCCTCCGAAGCCGGCGAAGGCGAGCATGAGGTGGCGCGGCACGAAGCCGGCCATGATCACGACCCACACGGCGAGCACGCCCCAGAACAGCTGACGCTGGTACTTGGCGCCCTTGGACCAGAAGTCGACCGCGATGATGCGCAGGCCGTTCATGGCGTGGAACACGATGCCGGCGACGAGGACGACCTCGCCGAGCGCCATGATCGGGTTCTTGTACGTGCCGATGACGGCGTTGTACGCCTCCGGGGACACCCTGATGAGGGCCGTGTCGAGCACGTGCACCAAGCAGGAAGAAGAAGATGGCGACTCCGGTGATGCGGTGAAGCACCCACGACCACATGCCTTCGCGACCCCGGTAAAGGGTGCCGCGGGGGGTCTTGGACGTGGTTTCCGAAATCGACGGTGTCAAGCGAGCGCTTGTGGACACGGTCGTCCTCCCTGGATCGATGAGCGTCGGTCGCGTGCGCTGCGCTCGTCCAAGAGTGATCCTGTCGAAGTGTCAGGCATGCCCGATCGACGTCCATCCTATTCCTGTCAGAACACTGGGAGCGACGAAGGGGAGCCTAACTCCCGAGGTGCGGACAGGGCCGGCCGGGCGGATCAGCCGATCTGCCGCATCATGTCCCAGCCCGATCCGATCGTGCGTTTCGGAAGGAAGCCGCCTCGGCCGTTGCCGCCGTAGAGCACGAGCGTGCCGTCGGCGGTACGGGCGAGGATGTCCTGCGTGCCGTTGCCGTCGATGTCGCCGGCTCCGAAGATCGCCGTCATGGACTTCCAGCCCGTGCCGATCCGTGTGGCCTTGCCCCAGGTGCCCTTCCCGGTCGTCGGGTACAGCCACAGTGTGCCATCCGGTTTGCGGGCGATCACGTCGCCGCGGGCGTCGCCGTTGAAGTCGCCCGCATGGAACACGGCGGTCATGGCCTGCCACCCCTGCCCGATCTTCGTGCTTCCACTGATCCAGCCGCCACGTCCGTTCCCGCGGTAGAGCACGAGGTCGCCGTTGGGGCGCCGAGCGATCACGTCGGGGAACCGGTCGCCGTTGAAGTCGATTCCGCCGATCAGTTGGGAGAACCCGCTCCACCCCTTGCCGATCTGCGCGGGCGTTCTGAAGCCCCCGGCACCGTTGCCCGCATAGAGCATGAGGCGTCCGTCCGCCTCGGTGCGGGCGATGTCGGGGATGCCGTCGCCGGTGAAGTCCCCCAACGTGGTGAAGGGGCGGTCGCCCCACCCCGGCACGGCGGTGGTCATCGCGGAGAATCCGCCCGCGTTGTTCCCCGGATAGATGCTGAGGTCTCCGGTGTCGGTGAGCGCGAGGACGTCGGCGGCACGGTCGGACGTGAGATCGCCGGCACCACCGGAGAGCTTCTTCTGCGGTGAACCGATGCCGAAGATCTGCACCCAATAGGTCCGGTAGCACGAGCCCGTCGCATACCCCACGCCGAGTCCGGTGTAGCGCTTGTCGAGGATGTTGGCGCGGTGCCCGGAGGATGCCATCCATCCCGCCATCGCCGCTGCGGCGTCCTTCTGCCCTGCCGCGATGTTCTCGCCCGTGGCGACCCAGCCGTAGCCGGCCACCCGCGTGCTGCGCCAGGAGGAGGAGCTGTGCTCGAAGGTGCAGGATGCGGCCAGCTGCCGCGCCCACTCCGCGGCGGCCGCGTCGAGGGCGGCGTCGGAGACCAACGCGGGAACGCCCGCCTTCTGCCGCTGGGCGTTCGTGAGAGCGAACACCTCTCCGGCGGGGCCTCCGGCGGCCGAGGCGGCGACCGGAGCGAACAGTGCGGTGCCCAACGCGAGGACGAGTGCTGCGGCGATGGTTCGTCTGGGGGAGACGAACCGGCCTCTGGGGGAGTGGCGCATGGCACCGACCATATCGTCCGCCCTCGGTGCGTCGATGGCACCCGGATACGCTGGACGGTATGAGTGAGCCGATCGAGGACTTCTACGCCGTCATCCCCGCAGGCGGCATCGGCAGCCGGTTGTGGCCGCTCTCCCGTGCGGACGCCCCGAAGTTCCTGCACGACCTCACCGGTTCTGGGCACTCCCTGCTGCGCGACACGTGGGACCGCCTCGAACCGCTCACGGGTCCCGACCGCATCGCCGTCGTGACCGGTCGTGCCCACCGAGCAGCCGTCGAAGCCGAGCTGCCGGGAATCGCCGACCTCAACGTCTTCCTCGAGTCGGAGCCTCGCGAATCGGCCGCCGCGATCGGTCTCGCCGCCGCCGTGCTGCATCGCCGGAACCCCGACGTGATCATCGGCTCGTTCAGCGCCGACCATGTGATCCGCGGCACCCGTGTGTTCGAGTTCGCGGTGCGCGACGCCGTCGAGGTGGCCAGGGCCGGATACATCTGCACGATCGGCATCTCGCCCACCGAGCCGGCCGTCGGGTTCGGCTACATCAAGAAGGGTGTCGAGCTGGTCGTGGACGGTGCGCGCGAGGCCGCACTCGTGGAGACGTTCGTCGAGAAGCCCGACCTCGACACCGCGAGGGCCTACCTCGCCGATCGCAGCTACCTCTGGAACGCCGGCATGTTCATCTCCCGGGCGAGTGTGCTGCTCGACGAGCTCGCCGAGAATGAGCCCGAGCTCCACGCCGGGCTGATCGAGCTCGCCGAGGCCTGGGACGATCGCGAGCGCCGGGGCCCCGCGGTCGACCGGATCTGGCCGCGGATCAAGAAGATCGCCATCGACTACGCCGTGGCCGAGCCCGCGGCGCGCCGCGGACGCCTCGCCGTGGTGCCGGGGCACTTCGACTGGGACGACGTGGGCGATTTCGCCTCGTTGACCAAGCTGATCACGAACGGGCGCAAGAACGATCTCGCCGTGCTCGGGCCCAGGGCACGGGTGCTGTCGGATGCCGCCAGCGGAATCCTGGTGAGCCAGACCTCCCGGGTGATCAGCCTGGTCGGCGTCAAGGACATCGTCGTGGTCGACACTCCCGATGCGCTGCTGGTCACGACGGTCGAGAATGCGCAACGTGTGAAGGGCGTCGTCGAGTCGCTCAAACTCAGCGGGCAGGGCGACGTGCTCTGATGAGCAGGGCTCGGTGCTCATCGGCGCTGTTGATTCCAGGTTGGTAACCATTCGCCCGCGCAAGGGGCGGCGGTGTGCGCGATCGACGAAACAGTAGGTAACTTTGATCGATCCGCGAGGGCCGCGGTTTCGTTGAGGGAGGCACTGAGTTGACCATCTCCACCACCAAGAAGCTGCTCGGCGCGACCATCGCCGCGGGCGTCATCTTCGCACTCGCCGGCTGTGGCCAGGCGCCGACCGAAGCGGGCGGCTCCGACGCCCCCGCCGCGTCCGACTTCACCGCGTGCATCGTCTCCGATGCCGGTGGCTTCGACGACAAGTCGTTCAACCAGCTGTCGTTCGAGGGCGCTCAGAAGGCCGCAGACGAGCTCGGCGCGACCTTCAAGAAGGCCGAGTCGAACGCCGAGACCGAGTACGGCCCCAACATCGACAACATGGTCTCCGAGGGCTGCAACGCCATCGTCTCGGTCGGCTTCGCTCTCTCGCAGGCGACGGTCGATGCGGCCAACGCCAACACCGACACCGACTTCATCCTGGTCGACGACGCCGGAGGCGACGCCAAGCCGGACAACCTGAAGCCGCTGCTCTACAACACGGCTGAGGCGGCGTTCCTCGCCGGGTACCTCTCCGCCGGTTACTCGACGACCGGTAAGGTCGGCACGTTCGGTGGCATGGAGTTCCCGACCGTCACGATCTTCATGGACGGCTTCAAGCAGGGCGTCGACTACTACAACGACGAGAACAGCGCTGCTGTCCAGGTCATCGGCTGGGACGGCAAGACGGGCTCCTTCACGGGCGGCTTCGAGGCAAACCAGGACGCCAAGACGGTCGCGAAGAACATCATCGACCAGGGTGTCGACGTGCTCTTCCCGGTCGGCGGTCCGATCTACCAGTCCGGCCTCCAGGCCATCAAGGACTCCGGTAAGGACATCGCGCTCATCGGTGCAGACGCCGACCTGTTCAACACCGACCCGACGACGGCCGACTTCGTGCTGACCTCGGTGCTCAAGGCGATGGACCTCTCCACCTACGAGGCCGTCATGGCCAGCGCTGACGGCACCTTCAGCGGAGACGCCTACATCGGAACGCTCGAGAACGAGGGCGTCGGCATCGCGCCGCTGCACAACTTCGAGAGCAAGGTCGACGCCGACCTCGTGACCAAGCTCGACGGGATCAAGAAGGACATCATCGACGGCAAGATCACCGTCACGTCCTACCTCAGCGAGTAACACGGAAGAGCAGTGGGGAGGCCGGCCCAGGTCGGCCTCCCCACTGTCGTCTGCCCAGGCGATCCTGGGCAGCGGAGAACGTCATGAATAGGATCGACACATGAAGCTTGAGCTGCGCGGAATAACGAAGAGGTTTGGCGCGCTGACGGCCAACGACCACATCGATCTCATCGTCCAACCCGGTGAGATCCACTGCCTCCTGGGCGAGAACGGCGCCGGCAAGTCGACGCTGATGAACGTCCTCTACGGGCTCTACCAGGCCGACGAGGGAGAGATCCTCATCGATGACGTCGTCCAGGACTTCGACGGTCCGGGTGACGCGATGACCGCCGGCATCGGCATGGTCCACCAGCACTTCATGCTCGTCCCCGTCTTCACCGTCGCCGAGAACGTGATGCTGGGCCACGAGAAGACGACTTTCGGAGGACGCCTCGACCTCGCAGCCGCGCGGCGACAGGTCAAGGAGATCTCCGACCGCTTCGGGTTCGACGTCGATCCCGATGCCGTCATCGAAGACCTCCCCGTCGGCGTGCAGCAGCGGGTCGAGATCATCAAGGCGCTGTCGCGCGACGCGAGCATCCTCGTCTTCGACGAGCCGACCGCCGTGCTCACCCCGCAGGAGACCGACGAGCTGATGGCGACGATGCGTCAGTTGAAGGAGCAGGGGACGGCGATCGTCTTCATCACCCACAAACTCCGCGAGGTGCGCGAGGTCGCCGACCGCATCACCGTCATCCGCCTGGGCAAGGTCGTCGGCGAAGCATCGCCCACGGCCTCGAACGCCGAACTCGCCTCGCTCATGGTGGGTCGCGCCGTCGAGCTGACGGTGCACAAGGACGCCCCGGTGCTCCACGACAACGCGCTCGTCGTCGAGAACCTCACGGTCACGGATGCCGTCGGCACCGTGCTCGTCGATGAGGCGACCTTCGAGGTGCGCGGTGGCGAGGTGCTCGCGATCGCGGGCGTGCAGGGCAACGGGCAGACCGAGCTCACCGAGGCGCTCATCGGCCTCCAGGACAGGGTCCGAGGCAGCATCCGCCTGAACGGTCAGGAGATCGTCGGTCGCAGCGTGCGCCAGATCCTCGACGCGGGGGTCGGCTTCGTCCCCGAGGACCGCGGGGTCGACGGCCTCGTGAAGGAGTTCTCGATCGCGGAGAACCTCATGCTCGACCGCTCGAACGGTGAGCCCTTCGCCAAGGCGGGCGCGCTGCAGTTGCGCGTGCGCGATGCTTTCGCCCGCGAGAAGATCACCGAGTTCGACATCCGCACCCAGGGCCCCGCGCAGGCAGCCGGCCGGCTCTCCGGTGGTAATCAGCAGAAGGTCGTGCTCGCCCGCGAGCTGAGTCGTGACCTCTCGCTCTTCGTGGCCGCGCAGCCGACGCGTGGCGTCGACGTGGGCTCGATCGAGTTCATCCACAAGCGGATCATCGAGACCAGGGACTCCGGCGTGCCGGTGATCCTCATCTCCACCGAGCTCGACGAGGTGACGGCATTGGCCGATCGAATCCTCGTGATGTATCGCGGCAGGATCGTCGGCATCGTGCCCGGGAACACGTCTCGTGACACCCTCGGCCTGATGATGGCCGGCGTCGTGAATGAAGGAGTCCAGGCATGACCGCCGCCCCGACGCAGGACACTGCGCAGACGACCACCCCGGAGGCGCCGCGTCCTGGCCGCTGGCGTGAGGCCATCCGGCACATCGTGGCTGGAAACGCGATCGTCTCGGTCCTCGCCGTGATCGCCGCGATCGTCGTCGGCTCGCTGATGATCGCCGTGACGGATCCCGCCGTGCAGGCCGCCTCGTCGTACTTCTTCGCGAAGCCGGGCGACATGCTCGCCGCGATCGGCCAAGCCGTGGGCGGCGCGTACGCCGCGCTGTTCCGCGGCTCGATCTACAACTTCAACGCCGACTCGTTCGCGGTCGGGATCCGTCCGCTGACCGAGACGCTCAAGTTCGCGACGCCGCTCATCGCCGCCGGCCTGGGTGTCGGACTCGCGTTCCGTGCCGGGCTGTTCAACATCGGCGGTCAGGGACAGATGCTCATGGCCGCTGCGGCGGCCGGCTATGTGGCCACCGCGTGGGACATGCCGTTCCCCCTGCACATGATCGCCGCGCTCGTCGCCGGTGTGATCGCCGGAGCCGCCTGGGCGGGTATCGCCGGCCTGCTCAAGGCCCGCACCGGCGCGCATGAGGTGATCGTGACGATCATGCTCAACCACATCGCCGTCTATCTGCTCGCGTGGATGCTGGCGACGCAGGGCATCCTCCAGGCGCCGGGATCGAGCAACCCGAAGACGGCGCCGATGGCCGATTCGGCCGTCCTCCCGCTCATTCTCGGACCGTCGTACAAGCTGCACCTCGGGTTCCTGCTCGCGCTCGTCGCGGTCGCGATCACGTGGTGGATCCTCGAGCGCTCGAGCCTCGGCTTCCGCTTCCGTGCTGTGGGGGAGAACCCTGCGGCTGCGAAGACCGCCGGTATCTCCGTCGGGCGGATGTACTTCACCGTCATGGTCATCGCCGGAGCGCTCGTCGGACTCGCCGGCGTCAGCCAGGTGCTCGGCACCGAGCCCAAGGGCTTCAGCGGCGGCATCGATGCCGGTATCGGTTTCGACGCGATCACCGTCGCGCTCCTCGGACGCTCGCGGCCCCTCGGCATCCTGGGAGCAGGCCTCCTGTTCGGTGCCTTCAAGACCGGTGGCTTCACGATGCAGGCCTCGCAGGGCGTGCCGATCGAGATCGTCCTTGTCGTGCAGTCCCTCATCGTGCTGTTCATCGCCGCGCCGCCGTTGGTGCGGGCGATGTTCGGTCTTCCGCAGCCCGGCCGTGCGACACGTCGACAGCGTCGCGCCGCGAAGAAGGAGGTGGCGGCATGAGCGTCCAGACCCTCGATGACCAGCCCCGTACCCTGAGCGTCGTCTCCTGGAAGACGCCCATCATCTTCAGCGTCGCCACCGTGCTCGTCGGACTGCTGCCGCTGCTCGTGCCCCGCGCAGGTGACGCGACGTTCCGGCTCACCGCCGGAAGCGAGATCCTGGCGCTGCCCGACGTGGTGGTGCCCGGCACCCCCGCCGCCTGGGTGGCTGTCGTCATCGGCGCGGCGATCACGGTCGCCGCGTACATGCTCGCCGCGAGGCGGCGCCCCGTTCCACTCTGGCTGACAGCGGTCTTCGTGATCGCCCTCATCTTCGGATTCCTCGCCTGGGCGGCCGCCGGCAGCTCCGGAACGCTCCCGATGATCGGTCTGCTCAGCGGAGCGCTCGCGTTGGCGACGCCGCTCATCTTCGGTGCGCTGGGTGGCGTGATCGGTGAGCGCGCGGGTGTGGTGAACATCGCGATCGAGGCGCAGCTGCTCGCCGGTGCGTTCACGGCCGCGATCGTCGCCTCCAGCGTCGGAACCCCCTGGGCCGGTCTGATCGCGGCGATGGTCGCCGGCGTGCTCGTCGCGCTCGTGCTGGGCGTGTTCGCGATCACGTACCACGTGGATCAGGTCATCGTCGGTGTCGTGTTGAACGTGCTCGTCATCGGTGTGACGACCTTCCTCTTCCGTCAGGTGCTCGCTCCCAACCAGGAGACGCTCAACACCGTCACTCCGTTCGAGGTCATCCCGATCCCGCTGCTCAGCGAGATCCCGATCCTCGGACCGATCCTCTTCCAGCAGACGATCGTCGTCTACCTGATGTACGCCGTCGTGTTCATCGTCTGGTTCGGGATGTACCGCACCCGGTGGGGGCTGCGCATGCGCGCGGTCGGCGAGCACCCGCAGGCGGCCGACACCGTGGGCATCAACGTGGCGCGCACGCGCTACATGAACGTGCTGATCGCCGGTGCGATCGCCGGTATGGGCGGGGCGTTCTACACGCTCGTCTCGGTGCCGCGATTCAACCCCGAGATGACGGCCGGCGCCGGATTCATCGCCCTCGCCGCGGTGATCTTCGGCAAGTGGGACCCGATCAAGGCGACGCTCGCGGCGCTGCTGTTCGGGTTCGCAACCAACCTGCAGGGTGTCCTGAGCGTCATCGGCTCCCCGGTGCCGAGCCAGTTCATGCTGATGCTGCCGTACATCGTGACGATCTTCGCGGTGGCAGGGCTCGTGGGCAAGTCGCGGGCTCCCGCGGCCGACGGCCAGCCGTACATCAAGTCCTAGTCACCAGAAGCGAGGAACGACATGACCGATATCGACTGGGACGAGCTCCGTCAGGTCGCGACCGATGCGATGACCAAGGCGTACGCTCCGTACTCCCGGTATCGCGTCGGCGCTGCGGCGCTGGTCGGAGACGGACGCATCGTGGCGGGCTGCAACGTCGAGAACGCCTCGTACGGGGTGACCCTGTGCGCGGAGTGCGCGCTGGTCGGCGATCTGCACATGTCCGGCGGTGGCCAGCTGGTGGCGTTCGTCTGCGTCAACAACGACGGACAGACGATCATGCCCTGTGGGCGGTGCCGTCAGCTGCTGTACGAACACGCGATGCCCGGGATGCTGCTGGAGACCGTCTCCGGCATCCGCACGATCGATGAGGTGCTGCCCGACGCGTTCGGGCCGCGCGACCTGGAGGACGCACGATGACCGTTGAGCCCTATGACGCGGTGGATGTCATCCGCTCCAAGCGTGATGGCGGTGTCGTGGCAGAGCCCGCGCTGCGGTGGATGATCGACGCGTACACCCGCGGCTACGTCTCGGACGCGCAGATGGCCTCGTTCGCGATGGCGATCTTCCAGCGCGGCATGGAGCGCGATGAGATCCGCGTGCTCACCGACGCGATGATCGCGTCGGGGGAGCGGATGAGCTTCGCCTCCCTCGGCAAGAAGACGGTCGACAAGCACTCCACGGGTGGTGTCGGTGACAAGATCACCCTGCCGCTCGCCCCGCTGGTCGCGGTGTTCGGCGTGGCGGTGCCGCAGCTGAGCGGCCGCGGTCTCGGGCACACCGGCGGCACGCTCGACAAGCTCGAGTCGATCCCCGGCTGGCGTGCAGCGCTGAGCAACGAGGAGATGTTCGCGCAGATGCAGGGCGAGGTGGGCGCAGTCATCTGCGCCGCGGGCTCCGGGCTCGCCCCCGCCGACAAGAAGCTGTACGCCCTGCGCGACGTCACCGGAACCGTCGAGGCCATCCCGCTGATCGCGTCGAGCATCATGTCGAAGAAGATCGCCGAAGGCACGGATGCTCTGGTGCTCGACGTCAAGTTCGGCTCCGGCGCGTTCATGCAGGACATCGATCGTGCGCGCGAGCTCGCCCGCACGATGGTGGCCCTCGGCACGGACTCCGGCGTGGCGACGACCGCGCTCCTCACCGACATGAACGTGCCGCTCGGGCGCGCGATCGGCAACGCCAACGAAGTGCGCGAGTCGGTCGAGGTGCTCGCCGGCGGCGGCCCCTCCGATGTGCGTGAGCTCACGATCGCGCTCGCCCGCGAGATGCTCGCCCTCGCAGGACAGCCGGACGCCGACGTGGAGGCCGCGCTCGACGACGGTCGCGCCATGGACGGGTGGAAGGCCATGATCCGTGCGCAGGACGGCGATCCGGACGCGCCCCTGCCGACGGCGCGCGAGTCGCATGTGGTCACCGCACCGAAGGACGGCGTGCTCGCCCGCCTGGACGCTCTCCCGTTCGGCGTCTCCGCCTGGCGTCTCGGGGCCGGTCGTGCCCGTGCCGAGGATCCCGTGATCTTCGAGGCCGGCATCGATCTGCACGCGAAGCCGGGTGATCGAGTGATCGCGGGGCAGCCGCTGTTCACGCTGTCCGCGGCCGACGAGGCGCGCTTCCCGCGTGCGCTCGAGGCTCTCGAGGGCGCGTGGGAGATCGGCTCCGAGGCTCCCGCCGCCGGTCCGATCGTGCGCGAGCGCATCACGGCCTAGGCTGGGCCTGGCCCACCTGCACGACTTCTGAGAGGACCCCCATGTCGATCGACGCGAACGGCGATGTCACGATCCAGGGCGCATCCCTGCGGAGCCTGCCGAAGGTGTCGCTTCACGACCATCTCGACGGAGCGGTGCGTCCGGCGACCATCGTCGAGCTCGCGGATGCCGTGGGGCTGGAACTGCCCGAGACCGATGCCGCGCGCCTGGCGCGCTGGGTCGCCAAGAAGAGCGATTCCGGCTCGCTGGTCGAGTATCTGAAGACGTTCGACGTCACGATCGGCGTCATGCAGACCGCCGAGGGGCTCACCCGGGTCGCGCGCGAGTTCGTGCAGGATCTCGCCGCCGACGGCGTGATCTACGGTGAGATGCGCTGGGCTCCTGAGCAGCACCTGACGCGCGGGCTCACCCTGGAGCAGACGGTCGAAGCCGTGCAGCAGGGCATCGAGGAGGGCGAGGACGCCGCCGACCGCGCCGGCCACAGCATCCGCGTCGGACAGCTCATCACGGCGATGCGGCACACCGCCCGCTCTCGCGAGATCGCGGAGCTCGCGGTCGCCTTCCGCGGGCGCGGCGCCGTCGGGTTCGACATCGCGGGTCCGGAGGACGGCTTCCCGGCATCCGGCCACCGCGCCGCCTTCGACTACCTGGCCGAGAACTTCTTCCCCGTCACCGTGCACGCGGGCGAGGCTGCCGGACTCGCGTCGATCCGCTCGGCTCTCGTCGACGGACGTGCGTTGCGCCTCGGGCACGGCGTCCGCATCGCCGAGGACCTGCAGGTCATCACCGAGGAGGGTGACGAGGTGCAGGTGCAGTTCGGCGACCTTGCCCGGTGGGTGCGCGATCGGGAGATCCCGCTCGAGCTCTCGCCGTCATCGAACCTGCAGACCGGTGCGATCACCGCGTGGGGCAAGACACTCGCGGACCACCCCTTCGATCTGCTCTATCAGCTCGGGTTCTCCGTGACCGTGAACGTCGACAACCGCACGATGAGCGGCACGTCGCTGACCCGTGAGCTCGCTCTTCTCGTCGAGGCTTTCGAGTACGACCTCGACGATCTCGAGGCGTTCCAGTTCAACGCGGCGTCTGCGGCCTTCCTGCCTGTCGAGGAGCGGGAAGAGCTCGTGGAGATGATCGCCGAGGGCTTCGCCGGCTGAACGACGGTGACTCGGGGGAGGCGGCGTCGCGGGGGCGGCGCCACGGTCGTCGGCGCACTCATCGGCGTCGGAGTGCTCGTGGTGGGTGGACTCGCCGCGGCAGCGGCCGTGTGGATGAACCGGACGCCCGAAGAGCCGACCCCGAGGGCCGCGGGGCCGATGGTGGAGCGTCCGTTGACCCCGGCGCAACAGCTCGTGGCCGACGCCGATGATCCACTCGCGTGCGCGGTGACGTTTCTCGGCGACGGGGTCGTCGAAGACCCGATGCTGCAGTGGCAGAACGACCTGTACCGGGGGCTTCCCATCCCGGCGCAGGAGGGACGCGTGTTCGCGGGCTGGTATTCCTCGGCGGATGCCGGTGCCCACCTCGACGCCGCGTCGAGGGTCAACGGCGCCGATCCGGTGATCTGCGAAGATCAGGAGGTCGAGCTCTTCGGCGCGTGGACCACCCCCGAGGCGAACGCGGCGCAGGGCACCGAGGTGCCGATCCTGATGTACCACCAGTTCACCTCCGACCCCGAGGGCGAACACGGGTGGCTGCGGGGCAACTATGCGTACGTCGGAGACTTCGATGCCCACATGCAGCACATCTCATCGACCGGCTTCTACCTGCCGACGTGGGATGAGCTGAGCGCGTTCATCGACGGAAGGCTCTTCCTCCCCGCGCGTTCGGTGATCGTCACCGACGACGATGCCGATCAGACGTGGTTCGATCTGGCGGCTCCCGTGGTGGAGAAGTACCACGTGTTGTCGACGTCGTTCATGATCACGGCCTATCGCCAGGATCCGCCCCCGTCGATCTATGTGCTGCGCCGCTCGCACACGCACGACATGCACCAGGCCGGCGACAACGGCAAGGGTCGCATGGTCAACTGGACGGCCGAACAGATCGCGGCCGATCTGAACGCCTCGGCAGACGTGCTCGGGGTGCGAGAGGTGATCGCGTACCCTTTCGGGCATTACGACGACACAGCCAAGCAGGGCGTCGCGATGGCCGGATTCGAGATGGCACGCACGATCGAGCCCGGGTACGTGCGGATCGGTACCGACAAGCTCGCCCTCCCCGTCGTGCGCATCGATTACGGGATGGGACTCGACGCGCTGATCTCGCGCATCGGCTGAGCGCCACGAGCGGCCAGGATGGTGTCATGACCGCCGCCTCCGTGTTCATCGCCGGCCCCGCCTCCTGGAACGACATCATCGTCGTCGATCGCCTCCCCGAGGCAGTACCGCACATGCAGTTCGCCCAGACCTCGTGGAGCACGGTGGGAGGGACGAGCGCGGGCAAAGCGCTGAGTCTCGCTGCACTCGGGCGTCCGGCGCTGCTCGCCGCCGCGACGGGCGATGACGACCCCGGTCGGCGGATCCGCGACGCTCTCGCCGCCGCCGGCGTCGACGTCCGCTGGTCGACCGGCGATGTGACCGAGCGCCACGTCAATCTGATGACCACCCGCGGAGAGCGCGTGTCGATCTACCTCTCCGCGCCGGTCGCGCAGGGAGCATCGGATGATTCCGCGCTGACGGCAGCCATGAGCGCGGCGGAGGTGATCGTGCTCGACCTGGCGGCTGAGCCTCTGCGTCTGCTGCCGCTCGCCCGACGGACCGGTCGCCCGATCTGGGTCGACGTGCATGACTACGACGGGGTCGCGGCGTTCCATCGTCCTTTCCTCGAGGCGGCCGATGCGGTGTTCTGCAATGCGGACCGGCTCGACGATCCGCTCGGCTTCCTGCACGAGCGCGTCGACGCGGGTGCGTCGTTGGCGGTGTGCACGCTCGGCGCTGACGGCGCCGTCGCCGTGGACTCGCGCGGTGTCGAGCATCGAGTCTCGGCGATCCCCGTCGAGCTCATCGACACGAACGGTGCCGGTGACGCCTTCTTCGCCGGCGTGCTCGATGCGCACCTTGCGGGGGAGCCGGTATCCGAGGCGCTCGCCGCCGGAGCGCGCGCGGCCGCGGTGGTGCTTCGCAGTAGGCATCTGCATCCGCTGCTGGATCCGATCCTCGGCTAGCCCGCCGGTTCAGCCCCTCAGCGGCTCGGCAGGGACTCACTCACGAAGGCATCCACGAGGTCGGTGACCGTCCGGTGCATCTCGTCCTCGGAGATCGTGGGGGTGCCGTCGCCCGCCTGCGGGCCGTAGTCGCCGAACGACGCGTGGGATGCGCCGGGAATCTCGACCAGCTCGGCGTCTGCGGGCAGCAGGTGCCGCGCATCGGCGATCTTCTCCGGAGTGGACAGGCCGTCCTCCGATCCGGCGAGACTCAGTACCGCGAGGTCGGTCTCGGAGATGTCGGTCGCGCAGTACGAGCCGAACAGGAGGAGCGCGTCGGCATCGGCCGCGAGCTGACATGCCCGGACTCCGCCCAGAGAGTGCCCACCGACGGCCCAGGTGTCGATGTCGGGGGCTGCGGAGGTGAACGAATCGAGCCCCCGGAGGTCGAAGAACGCCAGATTCAGCCAGGGGCGCGTGATCACGACGGTCATCCCGTCTTCGGCGAGTCCCTGCAGGATCGCCGCATAGCCCCACGGATCGACCTTGGCGCCCGGGATGAACACCACACCGATCTCGGATCCGCCCTCCGCCGGGGCGAGGACGATTCCTTGCGGGGAGTCTTCCACGGTGATGGCGGGGTTGTCGCGCACGTCCGCGAGAGGACCGGGCTCGGCGGGCATCACACCCACCTGGCTCCAGATCAGGATGCCGCCGATCGCGAGCACGAGCACGGCGCCGACACTTCCGAGAATCCAGCGGAGCGCCCGCCGGCCACGCTTCTTCTGCATGCCTCCAGGCTACGTGGTCGGGCGCGACGCGACCGCCGGATGTGTGTCCAGATACGCCTCGAAGGCTTCGCGGCTGGTGCGCGCAGGGACGAACCCGAACTGCTCCTTGAGGCGGGTGTTCGCGAGCACCGGGCGGTAGCGCAGGAAAGGGACCTTTTCCGGCCCGTGCACCGTGAGGTGCAGCCACTGTCCGATCCGCAGCACGACCGCGAGCACGCCGGCGGGGAGGGTGAGAGTGCTCTTGCCCAGGCGGTCGGCGATCTCGGTGACCGTCAGGCGTCCGTCTCCGGCGACGTTGAACGCCCCGGTGGGGCCGTCCGTCGCCGCACGCGCCATCGCACCGGCCACGTCGTCGACCCAGATGAACACGAAGGGGGAGTCGGAGCCGGCGATCCGCAGGATGCGACGGCCATCCCACAGTGCGGTGATCTGGTTCTGCACGGTCGGGCCCAGGATCGTCCCGATCCGGAACACCACCTGTTCCAGCGCCGGATGCGATGTGCGGTACTCGGCGAGCATCTCCTCGACCAGCCGTTTGTGGCGCGAGTAGGGGAAGGCGTCGTTGCCGCGCAGCGGCTGGTCCTCATCGATCCACTCGGGGCTGTCCGCGTGGTAGCCATACGCGGCACCGGAGCTCGAGACCACGATCCGGCGCACGCCGGTCTCGACGCAGGCCGCGAGCACGTGCGCGGTTCCCGTCACATCGACGAGGTACTCGAGCTCGACGTCGCGCCCGGGAGCGACGATCGCGGCGAGGTGGACGACCGAGTCGATCCGGTGCTCGCGCAGCAGCGGGGCGAGTGCGGCGGCGTCGGTGACATCGAGGAGCACATCGTGCACCCCGTCCCGCGGGGCGCCGGTTCGCACATCGGCGGAGACGATGTGCTCGACATCGTCGCGCGCGAGCAGTGCCGAGGCCACGTGCCGGCCCAGGAATCCGCCGCCACCGGTGATCAGGACGCGTGTCACGTCGTGGCCTCCACGCTCGTGCGGCCGGTGGCGTCACCCGACGCCGATCCCCTGCGCCTCCGGGTGTGGCGTGCCCAGAGTCCGGCGAGCACGAGTCCGGCGATGATGTCCCAGATCCCCCACCAGCCTGCGACGATCGCCATGCCGCCGAGCCCGTCGAAGAACAGGAAGACCAGGCCGAGCCCGAGGCCGGCGTTTCGGATGCCGACCTCGAAGGTCATGGCCTTGCGTTCCCTGGTGCCGAGTCCGCCGACCACGGCGGTGCCGTATCCGAGGGCGAGCGCCACGGCATCGTGCACCGCGACGACGACGATGATCACGCCCAGCACCTGGACGAACACGGCCCAGTTGCCCACGAGCGCCGCGACGATGAACCCGAGCAGGGCGATCAGGCTGAACCATTTCACGAACGGCTGGAGGCGTCGCGTCAGCGCGGGCAGCCGGGCGCGCAGCAGCAGGCCGAGCGCGAAGGGGAGGCCGACGATCAGGAGGATCTCGAGCAGCATCCTCCACGGGTCGAGTGCGACTTCGCGCAGCAGCTCGCGCGCGGTCGGGTGCAGCGAGCCCCAGAACGTGATGCTGAGCGGCATCGCCACGATGTAGAGGAGGTTTCCGACGGCGGTGAGCGAGACCGAGAGCGCCACGTTGCCGCCCGAGCGGTGGGTGAGGACCTGGGAGATGTTGCCGGGGGGACAGCAGGCCACGAGGATCATCCCGAGCGCCATCGATGCGGTGACCGGAAGCATCAGGGTGAGCAGGAAGGTGACGGCGGGCAGGAGCAGCAGCTGCGCGAGCAGCGCGATCACGAAGGGCTTCGGATGCCGCGCCACGACCTTGAAGTCCGACGGCGAGGTGTCCAGCGCGATGCCGAACATGATGAGTCCGAGCACCACGTTCAGGATCGTGAGCGTGCCCGGAGTGAAGCTCAGCACGACGTCATCGACGTTCATGCGCGCGCCTCCAGATCCTGCTTCTCGCGTCTCACCGCGCCGCGGTAGGCGTCCTTGTTCACGTAGTACGCCATGCGGTCCAGACCCAGGTAGCGATATCCGCCGGTGAGGTCCGGCCAGGGGGAATCCGTCACCCTGCTCCGGAAGCGGGAGGCGGCGGCCGGTTCCCGCTCGACCGCGTGCAGGTAGGCGGCGAGGAGGTCGGCCTGCTCGAATCGGCCCTGCCACCCGATGCCCGATGCCTCGATCATGCCCATCACGAACAGCCCGTTGAAGGAGGCCGGGAACATGTTGAGGAACAGGCGAGGGGATGCTCCCCGCCACTGCAGGTGCGCGCGATCCACGAAGGGGTAGTCGAGCCGGTATCCGGTGGCGAGCAGCACCAGGTCGTAGTCGTCGGAGCTGCCGTCGCGGAAATGCACCGTCGAGCCGTCGAAACGCTCGACGTCGGCGCGGATCTGCAGATCCCCCTGGCCGAGATGGTTCAGGATCAGGGTGTTCACGATCGGATGGGATTCGTAGATCCGATAGTCGGGCTTCGGGAATCCGAATCGCACAGGATCGCCGGTGAAGGCGCGCAGGACGCGACTGTCCAGCGCCTGCTTGAGACGAGCGGGCAACGGCTTGCCCTGGTTGAGAGTGTCACTGGGCTTGCCGAAGAGGTAGCGGGGCACGAAGTAGTAGCCCCGGCGCACGCTCATGTCGACGGATACGGCATGGTGCACGGCATCCACCGCGATGTCGCAGCCGGAGTTGCCCGCGCCGATGAGGAGCACGCGCTTGCCCGCCAGCTGCGACGGCGAGGTGTAGGCGCTGGTGTGCAGGAGCTCGCCGGTGAACGTGCCCGGGAACGAGGGGACGTTCGGCTCCGCGAGGGTGCCGTTGGCCAGCACGACCCCCGCGTACCAGCGGCTGTGCTCGCCGTCCGGTCCGACCGACGTGAGCTCCCAGCCGCCGTCCTGCGGCTCGAGGCGGATGACGCGGGTGTCGAAGCGGAAGAGTGCTCGCAGCCCGAAGTGCTCGGCATAGTCGCGGAAGTACGTGTGCAGCACGCGGTGCCCGGGATAGTCCACCGTGGACCGCATCGGGAACTCGGCGAACTCGGTGGTCGTGCGCGACGAGATCAGGTGGGCCGACTCGTACATGGTGCTGCGCGGATTCGAGATGTCCCAGAGGCCGCCGACGTCGTGTGAGGCCTCGTAGCCGTCGATCGTGATCCCGCGCTTCTGCAGGGCTCTGGCCGCAGCGAGGCCCGATGGGCCGGCGCCGATGACGGCGTATGTGTTCATGGTGCTCCCGCACGTCACTGTGCTCGAATGTCCGGCGCTCGAAGACTGCGTGCTCGATTGCCCTGCGCTCGACGACCGAGCGCCCCCGTCCACCGATGGTATCGGGTGTACGAGGGCGCTCCGAGGGTCACTGCGGGTCAACCGACGCCGATGGACTCCTGACGGCGGTGCACGGCGTCGAGGATCGCCGGGAACAGCGGATGCTCGGGGTCCAGGCCCGTCGCCCCGGTCGTGAGCGAGACCGCATCCTCGGTGCGCAGCCGGTGCTGGAGCTCGACCGACTGCTCGTCGGCTGCGTCGTCGAACTCGAGCGCGGCGGAGATCGCTGCCACCAGCGCCGCGGATGCCAGCCCCTGTTCGGCGGCCATCGCCGCAGGACCGACGAAGCGCTCGTGTCGCGAGATCTTGCGCAGCGGTTGCCGCCCGACCCGCTGCACCGTGTCGACCAACGCGGGGTTGCGGAAGCGTTCGAGGATCGTGGCGCGGTACTCGGCGAGCTCGACGGCATCCAGGCCGTGCGTGGCGACGAGCACGGCCGAGGTCTCCTCGAGCGCGGCGGTGACGTTGCGGGCGACGGACTCGTCGGCGAGCGCATCCGAGATCCGCTCGATCCCGAGCTGCGCGCCGAAGTAGGCCGCCGCGGCATGGCCGGTGTTCACGGTGAACAGCTTGCGCTCGATGTACGGGGCGAGGTCGTCGACGAAGTGGGCTCCCGGGATGTTCGGCAGGGTGTCGCCGAACGGACCCGATTCGATCGCCCACTCGAAGTACGGCTCGACGGTCACATCGACACCGGCGCCCGGCGCCTGGGCGGGCACGATGCGGTCGACCGCGGTGTTGGCGAAGACGGCCCGGCTCAGAAGAGCGGTAGACGCGTCGCCGGCGGCCGTCTCGACCTCCGTGCGCAGCAGATCCGTCGCGCCGATCGCGTTCTCGCAGGCCATCACCTGCAGCGGGACGGCGTCGGGGGAGCGCTGCGCGAGTCCCGCCACGATGGCCGGAGCGACGAACTTCAGCACCGTCGGCCCCACGGCGGTGGTGACGATGTCGGCGGTCGCGATCTCGCGGGTGAGAGCGTCGGGGTCGGTGCGCGAGTTGACGGCGCGGAACCCCGTCACGACGTGGTCCACTCCTCCGGGGCCCGCCTCGTGCACGGTGTAGGCGTCGACGTCGTTGATGGCGTCCACGAGGGCATCCGCGACGTCGGAGAAGACGACCTCGTATCCGCCCTCGTGCAGCAGCAGGCCGACGAAACCGCGTCCGATGTTCCCGGCGCCGAAGTGGACGGCCTTCATCAGTCGTTCACCGCCGAGAGCAGCGCGAACAGCTCATCCGGCGTCTGCGCGGCGTTGAGCGCGGCGACGTCGTCATCGTCGGAGAAGAGGATCGCGATCTGCGAGAGGATCTCGAGGTGCTCGTCGCCGCGGCCGGCGATTCCGATCACGAACGTCGCGGGCTCGCCCGCCCAGTCGACGCCGCCGTCATAGCGCACGACGGACAGCGCGGAGGCGAGGATCGCGTCCTTCGTGTCGTTCGTTCCGTGCGGGATGGCGAGGCCGTTGCCCATGTAGGTCGAGACAGTCGCCTCACGCTGACGCATCGCGTCGACGTAGGCCGGGGTGACGGCCCCGGCGGAGATGAGGATGTCGGTGGCTTCCTGCAGGGCCTGATCCTGGGTGGCGCTGCCGGAGTGGATGCGCACCTGACCGAGGGTGAGAACGCTCATGATGTTTCCTTTCTGGGGATGTGGAGGCGGGGCGGATGCCGTGGCACCCGCCCCGCCTGGTCGGTCACGCGTCGGAGTCGCGCTGCTCGCGCACCATCTCGACGACCTCTTCGTACTGAGGCGCGTTCATGAAGTTGTCGACGGACACGTGGATCGAGTTCGGCGACTTCGACCGGGCGCGATCCGTCAGCTGCTGCTGTGTGATCACGAGGTCGGCGGTGCCGTCGAGGTTGGCGATCGCCTGGTTGGTGACCGTGACCCCCTCGACGCCCGCCTTCTTGAACTTGTTGCGGAGCACGCTCGCGCCCATCGCGGACGATCCCATTCCGGCATCGCAGGCGAACACGACGTTCGAGATGGTGCGGTCGGCGACGACCGTGCCCGCCGCTTCTGCGGCCGCGGCTGTTCCCGAGGAGGCGCGCAGGGCGTCCATCGCCGCGGAGGACTTGCCCTTGTTGGCCTCGGTCTGAGCGATCGCCGCTCCGAAGGTGTCGCTCTGCGCCTCGAGGTCGCGCTTGCGGGAGGCCCGCAGGATCACGGCCGTGATGAGGAACGTCACTGCAGCGGCGAGCACCACCGAGAGGTACACGACCAGCAGGTTGCCGATTCCTCCTGCTGCCGGGGTGACCGCCGCCGCCGTGACGGCGATGATGCTTCCCGGTGCGGCCGGGAACGACAGTCCGCCGCCCAGCAGCATGTTCGTCGTGACACCGGTCGCGCCACCGGCGATCAGCGCCAGGATGGTGGCCGGCTTGCTCAGCGCGTACGGGAAGTAGATCTCGTGGATACCACCGAAGAACTGGATGATCGCCGCGCCGGGGGCCGAGGCCCGAGCCTCGCCGACACCGAAGAAGGTGAAGGCCAGGAGCAATCCGATACCGGGGCCGGGGTTGGCCTCGATGAGGAACAGGATCGACTTGCCCGTCTCCTCGACCTGCTGCAGCGCGAGCGGGGTGAAGACACCGTGGTTGATCGCGTTGTTGAGGAACAGCACCTTCGCGGGCTCGACGATGATCGACAGCAGCGGCAGGAGGCTGTAGCTGACCAGCCAGTCGACGATCGCTCCGAGGAACGCGCTGATCGCGAGCATGACGGGACCGAAGGCGAAGAATCCGGCGATGGCGAGCAGCATGCCCAGGATTCCGGCGGAGAAGTTGTTGACCAGCATCTCGAAGCCGGCCTTGATCTTGCCCTCCCAGATCTTGTCCATCTGCTTCGTGATCCACGCGGCCAGCGGGCCCATGATCATCGCGCCGAGGAACATCGGGATGTTCGTGCCCACGATGACACCCATCGTGGCGATCGTCGCGACGACCCCGCCGCGCTCGCCGTAGACCATGCGGCCGGCGGTGTTCGCGATCAGGAGCGGAAGCAGGTAGGTGACCATCGGGCCGACCAGTCCCACGTACTGCGGGAAGGTCGTGCCGTCCTCAGCCGTGGCCAGGGCCGTCATGGCGCCCTGCCAGCCGACGAGGTCGGCATTGCCGAATCCGCCGAGCAGGTCGGCGACCGGATGCCAGTTGCCCAGCCATCCGACCGAGATGAACAGCATGGTGATGAAGCCCCACGCGATGAACGCCGCGATGTTGGGCATGATCATGCCGGAGAGGAACGTGCCGAACCGCTGCACGCCTGTTCGGAGGCCGCCCGCTTTCTGGGCGGCTGGTGACGTCGTCGTCATGATGTCGTCTCTTTCTGATGGGAGGGGAGGGCCGTGGCGGCTTCGACCACGGCATTGCGTGCGCCGGCGGCGTCGTCCGCCGCCAGCGCGATCTCGGCGAGACGGCGTGCCTCGTCGAGGGTGCGCTCGGAGAGCGCGTGTCGGACATCGGCCAGGGCGGCCGGTGCCATGGAGAGACTCGTGGCACCGAGGCCGACCAGGACGACCGCGAGCATCGGGTCGGCCGCAGCCTCGCCGCAGATCCCGATCGGCTTGCCGAGCCGGGCGCCGGCGTCGCCGACCTCGCGCACCAGGCGCAGGACAGCGGGATGCCACGGATCCTGGAAGCTCGCGACCGAGCCGAGCAGGCGGTCGGCGGCCATCGTGTACTGGGTGAGATCGTTCGTACCGATCGAGGCGAAGTCCGCGTGGGCGAGTACGCGATCCGCGAGCAGTGCGCTCGCCGGAACCTCGACCATGACTCCCGCGGTCTTCAGGTCGTACTCGCGTGCCAGGGCCGTGAAGTACGCGGTCTCCTCGACCGTCGTCACCATCGGCGCCATGACCCACAGGTCGGCCTCGGTCTCGGCATCCGCCTCGGCGAGCGCCGTGAGCTGTTCGCGCAGGATGTCTTCGCTGGCACGCAGCGCCCGCAGACCGCGCAGGCCCAGTGCGGGGTTCTCCTCGTGCGCATCGTTGAGGAAGGCGAGGGGCTTGTCGGCGCCGGCGTCGAGCATGCGAACGACGACCTTCTTGCCCGGGAACGCGGCCAGGAGCGCCCGATACGACTCGCGCTGCTGCGCGATGGTCGGTGCCTGGGTGGCGGAGAGGAACAGGAACTCCGTACGGAAGAGCCCGACGCCCTCGGCCCCACGCTCGACGGCATCGGATGCGTCTGCGGGCTTCCCCAGATTCGCCAGCAGCGCGATCGGCGTGCCGTCGGCGAGGGCGCCGGGGGTCAGTGGAGCGGCATCTGCGGAACGCCGCTCGGCGGCCCGCTCAGATGCGCGGTGCTTCTCGTCGTCGGTCGGATCCGACGTCACGAGTCCGGCGGCGGCATCGACGATCACCGTCTGGCCGGTGGTGAGAGCGGCGGCGTCCACCGCGCCGACGATCGCGACGATGCCCTTCTCGCGGGCGAGGATCGCCGTGTGTGAGGTGGGGCCGCCGTCGGAGGTGATCAGCGCGAGCACCTGGTCGAGATCGAGGAGTGCCGTGTCGGCCGGTGCGAGGTCGCGAGCGACGAGGACGAACGGGTGACCCGGGTTCGGGATGCCGGGGGCGTCGACGCCGCGCAACCGCGCCAGCACCCGCTGCGCGATGTCGTCGAGGTCGGCGGCGCGCTCGCCCAGGTAGCCGCCGACCGCCTCGAGCGTGGCCCGGAAGCCGGCGAAGGCGTCGTGCACGGCCCACTCGGCCGTCGAACCGGTGTCGAGTCGTCCGTCGACCTCGTCCTGCAGCGTCGGGTCCTCGGCGATCATCGCCTGCGCTTCGAGCACGTCCTGCGCCGACCCGCCCGCTGCCGCGCCGCGGTCGTTGAGCTCCTGCGCGACGACGGCGACCGCCTCGCGCACCCGGGCGCGTTCTTCGGTGACGCTCAGCGCACTCGGCGTCTGGTCGGGCGCCGGCATCGCCTCGGTCATGCGGACGACGGTGCCCTGTGCCACGCCCAGACCGATGCCGACTCCGCGGAGAGTGCTCATCCGGCGGAATCCTGATCGTGATCGGTCGTGAGGAGTTCGGTGAGCGTGTCCAGCACGGTCTCGGCCTCTGCGCCGTCGCCGTCGGCGGTGAGGGTGACGTAGTCGCCGTGCTCGATCGCGAGGGCGATGACGCCCAGGATGCTCGCGGCGTTGACGGGCTTGCCCGAATCCTTGGCGATCGTGACCGGGATCCCGGACTCCTTGGCCGCCTGCGCGAACAGTTTCGCAGGGCGCGCGTGCAATCCGTGTGAGGAGCCGATCCGGACGGTGCGGGAGGCGGTCATGATGTTCCTTTCGAGGTGGTGCTGTCGTCGGCGAGAAGTGCGCGGGCGAGAGCGAGCGTCCGCTCTCCGTCGCGATCGGCGAACACATCGTCCGGCAGCACGGCGACGGGGCCGTCGACGCTGCTGCGGATCACTGCGAGGCGATCGGCGAGGTGTGGGCCGATGAGGATCAGATCGTGCGCGCCGCCCGTCACGGAACTCTCCATGCCGGCGGCGGTGTCCCAGTCGAGCCCGGCGAGCGCCGCGGCCCGACGAAGCCGCTGAGCGACGAACGTACTGGACGCGCCAGCACCGCACACCACGAGGATCTTCATCGATTCCACCTTCCTGAGAACAGTCTGTGAAAGCGTGAGCGGCGACACCAACACGTTCCTTTCCTCCCCCGCGGAACGTCGGTTTCCGCGCGCCCCCCGCATGCACCTGACATCATGGAGAGACGTCACGACAGTGCAGTCACACGGGAAGAGTGGGAGGGATCATGTCGCGCCAGCGCCAGGACCTGCTGCTCGCCACCCTCCTGCGGCAGGAGGCCTGGGCCACGGCCGGCAGCCTCGCCGATGTACTCGGTGTCACACCCCGCAGCGTGCGCTCGTACGTGGCGGCGCTCAACGCCCGGACCCCCGGCGCCGATGCGGTCGAATCCGGATCAGCCGGCTATCGGGCGGGCCCCGGTGCCCGCGACGCGCTGCGCACGCGGCAGAGCGGAGAGTCCGCGCCGCGCGATCGATTGCACACCCTCGTGCGCGCGCTGCTGGACACACCCACCGGGCTGGACGTCTTCGAGACCGCCGACCGACTGCACGTCAGCGAGGCGACGCTGGAGGCAGATCTGGCCCGAGTGCGTGCTCTGATCGACGGCACCGACCTGGTGGTCGAGCGAGACCGTGAGATGGTGCGACTGCGGGGGAACGAGACCGCCCAGCGGCGCCTGTTGAGCAGGCTCGCGCACGATGAGATGGATGCGGCCTCCTTCCATCCCGAGACCTTCCGCCGTGCCCTTGCCGGCAACGCCGTCGCCGCTGACGGGGTCGCCCCCTTCAAGTCAGCGCTGGTGCGCGAGCTCGGCGAACTCGGCTACTACGTGAACGAGCTCGCGATCTCGGATGTGCTCCTGCACATCGCGATCGCGGCCGAGCGTGTCGCCGCCGGCCACGCGCTCGAGTCGGGACCCGCAGGTGCGCGCGCCGAGATCCCCCGGGTCGGCTCCGTGATCGCGCGCCTGGCCGGCGAGCATTTCTCCGTCGCGCTCGGAGAGGGAGACAGCGACCATCTGGCTTCCCTGGTGCTGACACGCATCGTCGCGCCGGGAGAGGATGCCGCGGGCGACGTCGCGCGCAGCGGTGTGGATCCCGCCGTCCAGGCCGCCGTGCGCGCCGAGGTGCAGCGAGCGGCCGACGACTACCAGGTCGACCTGGTCGATGAGACCTTCCTGCTGCGGCTGGCGCTGCACGTGCAGAACCTGTTGCGCCGTGCGGAGGAGAGCGCGCTGACCCGCAATCCGCTCACGCGGTCGCTCAAGACCTCGTATCCGATGATCTTCGAGGTGGCCGTCTCCATCGCCAGCGGTCTGCATGACCGCCTGGGCGCGCCGATCCACGACGACGAGATCGCCTACATCGCGATGCACGTCGGAGGGCGCCTGGAACGCAGCCGCAAGGCGGAGTCGATCCTCACGGCGACGATCGTGTGCCCCGGCTACTACGAACTGCACGAGCTGCTCCGATCGAGCGTCGATCGCTCACTCGGCTCCGCGATCGAGGTGACCAGTGTGGTCACCAACGTCGATCCCGACTGGTCGGCGTTCGACACCGACCTGGTGCTCAGCACGATCGAGCCCGCTGTCTCGGGTGACCGCTTCGTGCGCATCCAGCCGTTCCTGACCGACTCCGATGTCGACCGCATCCAACTCGCCGCCGGTCGTGTGCGCCGCGCGCGCCGGCTCACACGCCTGCGCGGCGAGCTCGCCCGGTACTTCCACGCGGATGCCTTCGTCTCCCCGCTTCCGGACGAGGGGGAGGAGGCGATCATCCGTCGTCTGGGCGGTCTGCTCGTCGACGCCGGACTGATCGGGCAGGACTACGTCGAGAACACGATCGTCCGGGAGCAGATGTCATCGACCGCCTTCACCGACGCCCTCGCCGTCCCTCATGCGCTCCAGATGACGGCCACACGGACCGCGATCGCCATCGGTGTGGCCGATGGATCGGCGGCCTGGGGCGACGGGCGCGTGCAGGTGGTCGCGCTCGCCGCGTTCAGCGAGAGCGACCGAGCGGCGTTCCAGACCGTGTTCGAGCAACTGGTCGAGGTGTTCAGCGAGCGGGACAGCGTGCAACGCATCGTTCGTCGCGCGTCGAGCTTCGAGGCGTTCCTCGATGAGCTCGTCGCCGTCATCGACGGGTGACGTGCGGGCGTCCCGTCAGTGGCGGGGGTCCAGGACCTCGCTGAGGGTGTCGAGCACGGCCGCTCCGCCGGCAGAGTCCCTGGTCTCGAGCACGACGGCATCACCGGGGGCCAACGCCAGGTCCATCACGGCGAGCACACTGCTCAGATCGACCACCGCGCCGTCCGCCGTACGCAGGGTGACCGCGTCGGGGTGCGCCTGCACGACCCGCACGAGTTCTGCGACGGGCCGCGCGTGCACACCGTTGTGCGCGCTGATGATCACATGTCGGCGAAGCATGTTCCGATGCTATCTGCCGCCCGGCGGCCACGACCAGCCGCCGGGACGGGCAGGCTAGGAGCGCTCGTCCAGCAGAGCACGCACTCCCGTGTCGAGCGCATCGACGGCCCGGCGCGCATCCTCGGCCGATTCGCCCTTCGCGTCGATGTACACCTTGAGCTTCGGTTCCGTCCCGCTCGGCCGCACGATCACCCGTGACCCGTCGGCGAGTCGGTAGCGGAGCACGTCTCCGGACGGCTGTCCCGGCTCCGCGCGCAGCAGGTCCTCGACCGCGCTGATCGTCGTCCCGCCGATGTGCGTCGGAGGAAGCGACCGCAGTGCCAGCATCACGGAGCCGATGATCGAGAGGTCGTCGACGCGCACCGACACCTGGCTGCTCGCGAAGTGGCCGTAGGTGTCTCCCAGTTCGGTGAGCAGCGTCGACAGTGTCGCGCCGCGCTCCTGCGCCTCCGCGGCGAGCCCGAGGATCGCGACGGCGGCCGAGATGCCGTCCTTGTCACGCACCGTCTCCGGGTTCACCAGGTACCCGAGCGCCTCTTCGAAGCCGAACACGATGCCGGGGGCACGCGAGATCCACTTGAATCCGGTGAGGGTCTCGTGGAAGTCGATGCCGTGATGCGCGGCGACGGCGGCGAGCCCGGGCGAGGAGACGAGCGAGCAGGCGAGCGATGCGCCCGGTGTCCCCGCGGCGGCGCGCGCCGCGCGTGCACCCAGGAGCAGGCCCACCTCGTTGCCCGTCAGCCGACGCCAGCCGCCTGCGGCATCCGCATCGGGGATCGCGACCGCGAGACGGTCGGCGTCCGGGTCGTTCGCCAGGATGAAGTCCGCTTTCGCGCGGCGGGCTCTCGCGAAGGCGAGATCCATCGCTCCGGGCTCCTCCGGGTTGGGGAACGACACCGTGCGGAACGTGGCATCGGGCTTCAACTGCTGATCCACGACCGCGGGTTGCGGGTAGCCGGCAGAGGTCAGGATGCGCGAGAGCGTCTCCCATCCGACACCGTGCATCGCCGTGTAGACCCAGCGCAGGGTGTGGGTGCCCTGGGGGGCCGGAGCGACGGCGGCCGTCGCCGACACGTATGCGTCGACGACCTCGTCATCCGCGACCTCGTAGTCGGTCGAGCGGGGGAGCGTCGAGACCGGCGCGTGGTCGGCGACGTTCTGGATGTGTGCGGCGATCGCCGCATCCGCGGGCGCGACGATCTGCGAACCCTGGTCCGCGCCGCCCAGATACACCTTGTAGCCGTTGTCGTTCGGCGGGTTGTGGCTCGCGGTCACCATCACACCGGCGTCCGCACCGAGATGGCGCACGGCGAAGGCGAGCACCGGAGTCGGCAGTAGACGAGGGAGCAGGATCGCCCGGAGCCCTGCCCCGGCGAAGATCTCGGCCGAGTCGGTGGCGAACACGCGCGAGTTCCGGCGGCCGTCGTAGCCGATCACGACGGTCGGTGTCGTGCCGTGCGCGCGCTCGCGCAGGTAGGCGGCGAAGCCGGCGGCCGCCTGAGCGACCAGCACCCGGTTCATGCGGTTGCTGCCTGCGCCCAGCTCTCCGCGCAGACCCGCTGTCCCGAAGGCGAGACGTGCACCGAAACGGTCGTCGAGCTCGGCGACCGCCGCCTCATCGCCGCCCGAGGCGCGCGTGATGAGCCCTGCGAGCTCGTCTCTGGTCTCGTGGTCGGGGTCCTGCCGCAGCCACGCTCGCGCCTGCGCGAGCCGCTCCTCGCTCACAGCGCCTCGACCACGCGGGCCAGCAGCGCCGAGATCACCGGTTCGGCTTCGCGCCCGGCCTCGATCACCTCCGCATGGCTGAGCGGGGTCTTCTGGATGCCGGCGGCGAGGTTCGTGATGAGTGAGAACCCGAGGATCTCCATCCCGGCCTCGCGCGCGGCGATCGCCTCGAGTGCGGTCGACATGCCGACGATGTCACCACCGATGATCTTCGCCATCTGCACCTCGGCGGGAGTCTCGTAATGCGGGCCGCGGAACTGCGTGTAGACGCCCTCGTCGAGCGAGGGATCGACACCGCGTGCCACGTCGCGCAGACGCGAGGAGTACAGGTCGGTCAGGTCGATGAACGTCGCGCCCTCGAGCGGGGAGTCGGCGGTGAGGTTGATGTGGTCGCTGATCAGCACCGGCTGACCGGGCGTCCAGGTCTCGCGTACGCCTCCGGCGCCGTTGGTGAGCACCATGACCTTCGCCCCGGTGGCGGCGGCGGTGCGCACGCTGTGCACCACGCGGCGCACGCCGTGATCCTCGTAGTAGTGGGTGCGGGCGCCGATCACCAGGACGTTCTTGCCCCCGGGCGTGCGGATGCTGCGCAGAGTGCCGACGTGGCCCTCCAGCGCCGGCTTCGAGAATCCGGTGACCTCGGTCGCGGGGATCGTCGCGACGGTCTCTCCGATGATGTCGGCGGCCTTGCCCCATCCGCTTCCGAGGGTGAGGGCGATGTCGTGCTTCTCGACGCCGGACAGGCGCGCGATGTCGGCTGCGGCAGCGGCTGCGACCTCGAACGGGTTCGCTGCGGGGTCGTCGAGGGGGTGGCTGTAAGTCTCGGGCATGGATCCACTCTAGGAAGGTGCAGGCTCCGGTGCCAGGATTGCGCGAGAATGGTGATCATGTCTTCCACCACTTTCGAGCGCACTCAGCGCGTCGCCGTCCTCGGCGGCGGACCCGGCGGTTACGAGGCGGCCCTGGCTGCCGCTCAGCTCGGAGCCGAGGTGACCCTGGTCGAGCGCGTCGGGGTCGGCGGTTCCGCCGTGCTCACCGATGTGGTGCCGTCGAAGAGTCTGATCGCCACCGCGGATGCGGCCGTCGCCATCTCCGAGGCGAGCGACCTCGGTGTCAACTTCTACGCCAAGGGGGAGAACGGCAAGCCGCTCAAGCCCGAGATCGCGATCAACCTGGCCGCGGTGAACAAGCGCCTGGTCGCTCTCGCCGGTCAGCAGTCCGAAGACATGCGTGCGACGCTCCTCGAAGCCGGTGTGCGGATCCTCTCCGGACACGGCCGGCTGGAGGGGCCGACGGCGATCGTGGTGTCCACCGGCCAGGGAGGCACCGACTTCGACCGCATCGAGGCCGACACCATCATCGTGGCCGTCGGTGCCTCTCCGCGTGAGCTCGATTCGGCGAAGCCCGACGGCAAGCGCATCCTCACCTGGACGCAGCTGTACGACATGAAGGCGCTGCCCGAGCACCTCATCGTCGTCGGCTCCGGTGTCACGGGTGCCGAGTTCGCTTCGGCCTACATGAACCTCGGCGCGAAGGTGACGCTGATCTCCAGCCGCGAGCAGGTGCTCCCCGGCGAGGACAAGGACGCGGCGAGCGTCCTGGAGAAGGTCTTCAAGCGCGGCGGGATGCAGGTGCTCTCGAAGTCGCGCGCCGACAAGGTCGAGGCCGGCAAGGACGGCGTGGTCGTGACGCTCTCGGACGGCCGGACGGTCGAGGGGAGCCACTGCCTCATGGCGGTCGGCTCGATCCCCAACACGGCGGGAATCGGTCTCGAGGAGGCCGGCGTCGAGCTCGACGAGTCGGGACACGTCCGCGTGAACAAGGTGGCGCGCACCTCCGTCCCCAACGATCTACGCGGTCGGCGACTGCACGAACTTCTTCCCGCTGGCATCCGTCGCCTCCATGCAGGGGCGCACAGCGGTGTTCCACGCGCTGGGTGACATCGTGATCCCGCTCGAGCTGCGCAAGATCACCTCGAACATCTTCACCGCGCCCGAGATCGCGACCGTCGGATACTCCGAGAAGGACGTGGAGGACGGCATCGCGGACGGGCTCGTCTACAAGCTTCCGCTCGCGGCCAACCCCCGCGCGAAGATGATGGGCATCAAGGACGGCTTCGTCAAGATCATCGCGCGCAAGGGTTCCGGCACCGTCATCGGCGGCGTGATCGTCGCGCCCAAGGCATCCGAGCTCATCTACCCGATCGCCGTCGCGGTCGAGCGCCGGCTCACCGTCGACCAGGTGTCGCGCGTGTTCGCGGCGTACCCGTCGCTGTCGAGCAGCATCACCGACGCCAGCCGGGCGATGCACCTCGGCTACATCTCCTGACGCGCTCAGAGCAACACGAAAGGCGCCCCACCTCGGTGGGGCGCCTTTCGTCGTGGAGGGAGCGGATCAGCTGATCGTGAGCAGCTGATGGCCGGCCGAGACCGTGGTGCCCGCCGCCGCGTTGATGTTCCCGACGACGCCGTCCTTGTGCGCCTGCAACGGCTGCTCCATCTTCATGGCTTCGAGCACGACGACGAGGTCGCCCTTGACGACCTGCTGCCCGTCTTCCACGGCGATCTTGACGACCGTGGCCTGCATGGGCGACTTGACGGCGTCTCCCGATGCGCCGGCGTTCGCCGTGGTCGTGTGGCTGCGTCGCGACGGGGGAACCACAGCCGGTCGACCTGCCGTGCCTGCCGCGACGGCGACGCGATCCGGGAGATTGACCTCGAGGCGCTTGCCCGCGACCTCGACGACGACCGTGTGGCGTCCTCCCGCAGCGGCGGGCGACTCCAGCTCGCCGTCCCACGCGGGGATGTCATTGTCGAACTCGGTCTCGATCCAGCGGGTGAAGATGCCGAACCGGCCGTCTTCCGCCGTGAAGGCGGGGTCGCGCACGACCTTGCGGTGGAAGGGGAGCACGGTGGGCAGCCCGGCGACCTCGAACTCGTCGAGGGCGCGGCGCGACCGTTCCAGGGCCTCTTCGCGGCTCTTGCCGGTCACGATGATCTTGGCCAGCAACGAGTCGAACGCGCCCGACACGGCATCGCCGGCGGTGACGCCCGAGTCGAGGCGGATGCCGGGCCCGCCGAAGGTCTTGAAGACGTTCACCGGTCCGGGCTGGGGGAGGAATCCGCGACCGGGGTCCTCGCCGTTGATGCGGAACTCGATGGAATGCCCCTGGGGCTCCGGGTCGGTGTAGTCGATCGTGCCGCCGGCGGCGATGCGGAACTGCTCGCGCACGAGGTCGATGCCGGTGACCTCTTCGGAGACCGGGTGCTCGACCTGGAGGCGCGTGTTCACCTCGAGGAACGACACGGTGCCGTCGGCGCCGATCAGGAACTCGCAGGTGCCGGCACCGACGTAGCCGACCTCCTTCAGGATGGCCTTGGACGCGCTGTAGAGGAGCTCGTTCTGCTCCGAGGTGAGGAACGGGGCCGGGGCCTCTTCCACCAGCTTCTGGTGGCGGCGCTGCAGCGAGCAGTCGCGCGTCGAGATCACGACGACGTTGCCCTCGGCATCCGCCAGGCACTGGGTCTCGACGTGGCGCGGCTTGTCGAGGTACTTCTCGACGAAGCACTCGCCGCGGCCGAAGGCGGTGACGGCCTCGCGCGTGGCGGATTCGAAGAGCTCGGCGACCTCATCCAACTCACGGGCCACCTTGAGTCCGCGACCGCCGCCGCCGTAGGCGGCCTTGATGGCGATCGGCAGTCCGAACTCCTTGGCGAAAGCGATGACCTCGTCGGCGGTCTCGACCGGACCGGGGGTCCCCGGGGCAAGGGGCGCCCCCACCTTCTCGGCGACGTGACGGGCGGTCACCTTGTCGCCCAGCGCTTCGATGGCATCCGGCGACGGGCCGATCCAGATCATTCCTGCACCGATGACGGCACGGGCGAACTCGGCGTTCTCGGCGAGGAAGCCGTATCCCGGGTGAACGGCGTCGGCTCCGGCGCGACGGGCGACGGAGAGGATCTTCTCGATCTGGAGGTAGGTCTCGGCGCTGGTGGCTCCGCTGAGGGCGTAGGCCTCGTCGGCGAGGCGCGTGTGCAGTGCATCACGGTCCTGGTCGGCGTAGACGGCGACCGAGGCGATCCCGGAGTCACGAGCGGCACGGATGATGCGTACGGCGATCTCGCCGCGGTTGGCGATGAGCACCTTGGCGATAGCAGGCATGGTTGCCAGCCTAGCGAGAAGGCAAGGGATCGCCTTGACGACTCTCCACAAGAAAGACGTCGAAACGTCGCGCAGAGTCTACGACTTCACGCCTCGTGCGTCGTGGTCCACAGATCGGTCCACGTGACGCCCAGTTCGGCGGCGAGGCGGCGGATCGTCGAGAGCGACATCCCCACGACGGTGGAGGGATCGCCCTCCACCCGCGTGATGAACGCGCCGCCCAGGCTGTCGACCGTGAAGGCACCCGCGACGTGCAACGGCTCGCCGGATGCGACGTAGGCCGCGACCTCCGCATCACTGATGTCGTCGGCGAAGGTCACCGACGCCTGCGCGGTCGCGGTCGCCTCTCGGGGTGCGAGACCGGGCGCGAGACGGAAGACCGAGTGCCCCGAGTGCAGCACGCCGGTCGCGCCGCGCATCTCTTTCCATCGCCTGGTCGCCTCGTCGGGGGTGTGCGGCTTCCCGTAGACCCGGCCGCCCAGGGCGAACATCGAGTCGCCGCCGATCACGATCCCGTCGAACGTGGGGTCCTCCGCGACGAGACGGCGTGCGACGTCCGCGGCCTTCGCGCGGGCGAGCAGCAGCACGACCTCGGCGGGCGGCAGGGCTGCACCCTGATCCGCCTCGGCGGCAGCGGCGACGGCGTCCTCGTCGACGTCCGGCGACAGCGTGAGCGGTTCGATCCCCGCCTGACGCAGCAGCATCAAGCGGGCAGGAGAGGTCGAGGCGAGGCAGACGCGCATGTGCACCACCGTATCCTCGAAGGATGACTTCTTCCCCCGCCGACGTCCTCGACCTCGACATCACCGGCATCGCTCACGGCGGCACCTTCGTCGCCCGCCACGAGGGGCGCGTCGTGTTCGTGTCCGACGCCATCCCCGGAGAGCGGGTGCGTGCCCGTCTGATCGACCCGCAGAACGACGCCGCGGACTCCCGGAGCTTCTGGCGTGCGGAGGCGATCGAGGTGCTCGACGCCTCACCGCACCGACGAGCGCACATCTGGTCGGAGGCCGACATCACGCGCGACCCGGCGGAGCGGCCGGGCGGGGCCGACCTCGGACACATCGACCTCACCCACCAGCGCGCGTTGAAGCGTCAGGTGCTCGCCGAAGCCTTCGACCGATTCGCGGGCGAGGGTCTGGAGGCCCCGGAGATCGAGGCGGTCGAATCCGGCGATGGGCTGGGGTGGCGCACCCGGGTCACGCTGCACGTCGACGATGCGGGCAACGCGGGTCCCTACGCGGCACGCAGTCACCACGTCGTCCCCGTGACGTCGTATCCGATCGCCCGTCCTGCCATCGCCGAAGCCGCACGGACCCTGCGAGGTGGGGCGCCCGGCCGTATCGATCTCGTGGAGCCCTCCGACGGGGAGGTGCGCATCATCCGGCATGAGGACGGCGCCCGTCCGGTGCAGCGCGGTGGTCGGCGGCCCGAGCCCGAGGTCGTCTTCGAGCAGGTGGGGGACCGCCGGTTCCAGGTCGACGTCGGCGGCTTCTGGCAGGTCCACCCGCGTGCCGCCTCGGTGCTGGACGGAGCCGTCTACGGACTGCTCGACGGCCACGTCGCGCCCGAGTCCACCCACTACGACCTGTACGGCGGTGTCGGACTCTTCGCCGCGACGCTCGCCGATCTCGGCGGCACCGACATCGTGACGGTCGAGTCGAGCAAACGCGCCACCCAGCACGCACTCGCGAACCTGGCGCCGCTGAATGCGACCGCCGTGACGGCGAGGGTCGACCGCTTCCTCCAGGGCGCGTCCGGTCGCACCGGAGCCGGGGCGGTCGTGCTCGATCCGCCACGCGCGGGTGCAGGGCGAGCGGTCGTCGAAGGAGTGCACGCGCTCTCGCCGGAGGCCATCGCCTACGTCGCGTGCGATCCCGTCGCACTCGCCCGCGACCTCGGTACGTTCCGGGGCCTGGGATGGAACGTCTCGACGCTGCGCGCGTTCGACCTGTTCCCGCACTCGCACCACTTCGAGGTCGTCGCTCTGCTCACCCGGTGACGCCGCTCGACGGGCTCCTCCGCGTGACGCCGTCGACTCACTAGGCTGGGTGGATGAGCACGGTCGCCCTCATCGATGATCACGAGTCCGTTCGCCTCGGCCTGGAGGCCGCGTGCGCGCGGGACTCGCAGACCGTCGTCTTCTCCGGTAGCACGGTTGTCTCGTATCTCGAGTGGCGCGCCGCATCCGGTGGGGCGCCGGCAGACGTCGTGGTCCTCGACATCACGCTGGGCGACGGCACCACCGTCACCGAGAACGTCACCTCGCTCCTGGCCGACGGAGCGAGCGTGGTCATCCACAGCGTCGCCGACCGCCCGGCCGCGGTGCGAGAGGCGCTGTCCGCGGGCGCCGCCGGTGTCGTGAGCAAGTCGTCAGCACTCGACGACGTGCTCGATGCCATCCGCACGGTTGCCCACGGTGAGGCCCTGAACAACGTCGAGTGGGCGAGCGCCGTCGACGGAGACCGCGACTTCAGCGACGCCCAACTGTCGACACGGGAGCGAGAGGTGCTGCGTCTGTATGCGACGGGCCTCCCGCTCAAGGCTGTGGCCGAACGACTCGGAGTCGCCTACTCCACGGCGAAGGAGAACATCACGCGCATCCGCGTGAAGTACGTCGAGGTCGGGCGTCCCGCGCCCACCAAGGTGGATCTGCTCCGCCGCGCGATGGAAGACGGGATCGTCGAGTCGGACGGGGAGCCGAGTGGCCACTGACGCTCTCGACATCCGCGAAGCCTGGAGCAAGATCCCCTCTCCCGGCACCGCGGAGACCGAATTCGAGCGCTTCACCGGCAAACGCATGGAGCGCATCCTCGCGACAGTGGTCGCGATCGGGTCGGCGACTCTGGGGGCGCAGGCCTTCCTCTCCGCGCTCGGGTCGTTCTCGCGGGGAGACGTCCCGCATCTGATCGTCGTGATCGTCGTCTTCCTCCCGCTCGCCGGCATGCTGGTGGCGTGTGTGCTGGGGCGCGGAGTGCGCATCGCCGCCGGGGTGTTCGCCGTGTCGTACGTGCTCGCGCTCGCCGCGTGGCCGATCGTCGTCGCGCCGGGCGTCGCCGGCGATCAACCGTGGATCTTCTTCCTCGTGAACGTCTGCGTCGTCGCCGCGATGCTCGCGTTCCCCATCCGTCTGCAGATCACCTGGGCCGCCGGACTCCCGTTCATCTACGGCTACGTGCGCCTGGTGCAGGGCAGCTTCTCGCGGGACTTCTGGATCACGACCGCTTTCGACGTCTCGTTCACGCTGATCCTCGGCGTCGTCATCGTCGCGCTCGGGTGGATGTTCCGTTCGGTCGCCGCCGGGGTCGACGATGCGCGTGGGCGCGCCGTCGCCTCCTACGCCTCCGCCGCAGCCGCGGCCGCCGCGGAGGAGGAGCGGATCGCCATGTCGGCGCTCATGCATGACAGCGTCCTGGCCGCTCTGATCGCGGCGGAGCGTGCCGAGAGCGAGCGCGCACGCGAGCTCGCTGTCGCGATGGGACGCGAGGCCCTCACCCGTCTCGCCAACACCGAGGCCGCGGTCGCGCAGGAGGGCAGCGACGAACCGGTCGGGATCTCGCAGATCGTGATCGAGCTGCGCCGGGCGCTCTCCGAGTTCGGAGCCGACGCCATCGTCGAGGAGCGCGGGGGAGTCGGGCTGATCCCCGGTCGTGTCGCCCGGGCTCTGGTGCTCGCGGCGCGGCAGGCGATCCGCAACTCGGTCGGACACGCGCAGGGCCGAGGCATGCACATCGTCGCGGTCGGGAGCGGCGATGAGGGAATCTCGGTGACGATCTCCGACACCGGGAGCGGCTTCGACATCGATGCGATCGGTGAGGACCGCCTCGGCATCCGCGCATCGATCTTCGCGCGCATGGCAGGCGTCGCCGGTACGGCCGACATCGTCTCCGGTGCACAGGGAACAACCGTCACACTCGGATGGGAGCGTTCATGAACCGGACCGTCCGCAGCGTCGCCACGTCGCTCGCCGTCGGCTTCGCGCTCTATTTCGTGGCGCGTTCCATCTGGTGGACCGTGCAACCGACGGCGCCTGTGCTGATGATCCTGGCGATCGCGATCTACCTGGTCGTGGTCAACGTCGCGATCCTCTGGGACTCCGCGACGTCGGTGCGGATGCCGTTGTGGACGGCGGTGCTGTCGCTCGTCGCCTGCCTCGTCATCCCGCCGCTGGTGACGATCTCACTGGACGAGTCGGCGCGCACGGCGCCGTTCGCCACCTGGTACATCGGTGCGCTCGGGCTGTTCGGCATCGTCTGCGTGGTCCGTCGCCGTTTCCTCATCGGGTGGTTGACGGTGCTGGTGCTCGTGGCGACCTCGGCCGGCTACCTCGGGTTCGGTGTGGCCCTGAGCCTCGGGCTCGTGGGATCGATCATGTGGGTCGTCGTGGCGCAACTGCTCGTCCTCTTCTGGGACAAGGCGATCCGCGACACTGCGCGCTTGGCCGAGATCCAGCAGGCGGTCTCCGCCTGGCACGCCACCCAGCTCGTGCGGCAGCGCGAACGCCGTGTGCGCACGCAGTTCGCGCTCGCCGTGGCCGGCCCGGTGCTCAGCCGGGTCGTCGCCTCGCGCGGCGACCTGACCACCGAGGAGCGGTTGGCGGCGAGGCTCGCCGAAGGGCGGCTGCGTGATGAGCTGCGCGGCGCGGATCTGCTCAACGACGCGGTACGCGACGCGATCGAGGATGCCCGTCGTCGAGGTGTGATCGTGACGGTGTTCGACGAGGGCGGTCTCGACGGTATCGATGAGGAGCGCCGCGCGATGATCAGGGATGAGCTCGCCGTCGTGCTGACGGAGGCACAGGCGGGGCGACTGATCATCCGGTCGTCGAACGACCCGCGCGTCGCCGTCACGGTCGTCGGACGCGCCAGTTCCGGATCATCGCGTGACGATGACGCCGTCGACCTGTGGCATGAGATCCCGCGCGACGCGGCTGTGAGCTGACACCGGAACCGCGCTCTCCTCCTCGGCTCCGGCCGGGGGAGGAGGTCGGAGTCGAGGATGCAGAGTGGGCGAGGGGCGGCGAAGCCGCCCACCCCTCGCCATTGCGGTGCAGTTACCCGAAAACTGACCGCTGGTGGCCGTTCTCCGTCTATCTACCCTGGGATAGAGAGAACAGCCGAACGCGAAGCGTCTCCATTAGTCTGCTCGGTCGAACAAAGGTTGTCTGTAGGTATTTTGGGGGACACGTTTCGGGCCGGATGAGGGATTATAGGACGATGGGAATGCGCCGCGGGACCAACCTGCCTCGGATGGGTGATTTCAATCAATCCGTGATCCTCGAAGCCATCCGCCAGTCCGGAACGGGGCTGAGCCGGACCGAGCTCGTCGAGGCCACCGGGCTGTCAGCCCAGACCGTCACGAACATCACCCGGCGGCTCCTCGGAGACGGTCTCATCGCCGAGGCCGGACGCACCATCAACGGCCCGGGCAAGCCGCGCGTCACCCTGCGGTTGATCGCCGAGAGTCGCTACTCGGTGGGCGTGCACCTCGACCCGGCCGTGATGACCTTCGTCCTGCTCGATCTCACGGGCGCGATCGTCCGACGCATCACCGTACGGACGCCGGCGAAGGATCCCCGCCACATCGTCGACGCGATGGGGACCACCGTCGGTGCGCTCATCGACGCCGCGGGTGTGGACCGCGCGCTGATCGCCGGTGTGGGCGTGGCGGCTCCCGGTCCTCTGGACGCGGAGAAGGGCACGGTGATCGACCCGCCGAAACTGCTCGGCTGGCACCGTGTGCCGCTCCGTGATGTGCTGGCCGAGGCGACCGGTCTTCCCGTGACGCTCGAGAAGGACACCACGGCCGCCGCTGTCGGGGAGCTCTGGACGCGGCACGGCCCGCCCGACGATTCGTTCGTGCTGATCTATCTGGGAACGGGGATCGGAGCTGCGGTCGCCCGTGACGGAGACGTCATCCGCGGCAGCACGCGCAACCTCGGAGAAGTCGGGCACATCATCGTCGACCCTGACGGCCCCGCGTGCCTGTGTGGTCTCCGCGGTTGCGTCGAGGTCGTCTGCACGCCGCAGGCCATCGTGGAGCAGGCGGAGCGGGCCGGGGTCTTCGCCGATGACCGCGAGGCGACGGATGCCGAGGCGGTGGATGCGCGGTTCTCAGAGCTGTGCACGCGCGCCGCGGCCGGGGAACCGGCTGCCGAGCGTGTGCTGCGGCAGGCGGCTGCGAACATGTCGGTGCTCGTCGCGGTGCTCACGAACATGCTCGATGTCGACCGGGTGGTACTGGGCGGGCCCTTCTGGTCGCGGGTCGCGCCCGTGTACCTGCAGGAGATCCCGCTGCGGCTCGAGCGACTCAGTGCCACGCGCGCGGTACGCACGCTTCCCGTCGACGGCACGGTCGTGGGTGACGATGTCGGCGCCGTGGGTGCCGCGTGCGTGGTCCTGGACTCGGTGCTCACGCCCCGCACGGCGGACCTGCTGCTCGAGCACTGAGGTCGACTGCCGCGGGAGCGCGGAGTGCCCTGGCCGGCGAATCCGGGTCAGGGCCTTGACACCGATAACTCCAATCGATGTATTATTTCCCGACCCCCTTCGTCGACCGGAAGCGTGTGATGCACGACAACTCCGAACTCGTCCACGCGCGCATCCGCCGCTTCGCGCAGGAGCGTCTGCATCCTGCGCTTCACGTGCAGGTGGTCGGGCTGGACCTCGCCGCGTGGCGGGTGGAGGGCGAGCCCGTCCCGTTCGATCAGGCCGTGCGGCAGTCGTTCGCGCCGTTCGCCACCGGAACCTCGTGGGGCCGCGCCTGGAGCACGATGTGGCTGCGCGTGTCGGGCGTCGTGCCCACCGTCGCCCCCGGGCAGCAGGCGGAGCTGCTCTTCGACCTCGGCTTCAGCGACGCGGAACCGGGCTTCCAGGCGGAGGGGACGGTCTATCGGTCCGACGGCACGATCGTGAAGGCCGTCGAGCCCCGCAACGCGCATGTGCCCCTCGAGGGCGCCGCGGGCGAGTCGTTCGTGCTCTACCTGGAGGCCGCCGCGAACCCCGACGTCGCCGAAGGGTTCCGGGACTTCCACCCCACGCCTCTCGGCGAATGGGAATCGGCGGGTGATGACCCGCTGTATGTCTTCCGCCGGGCCGACATCGTGGTCCGCGACCTCGTGGTGTGGGAGCTGACACAGGACGTGGCGGTGCTGCTCGGACTGGTGACCGAGCTCCCCGTGAACAGTCCCCGCCGAGCCGAGATCCTGCGCGCGCTCGAGCGCATGGTCGACACGGCCGACCCGGACGACATCGCGGGAACGGCGACCGATGCCCGCTCGGAACTCGCGGCTGTGCTCGCGCGCCCCGCGACCGGTTCCGCGCACGCCGTGCACGCCGTCGGACACGCGCACATCGACTCGGCGTGGTTGTGGCCCGTGCGTGAGACGCAGCGCAAGGTGGCACGGACGTTCTCGAACGTGCTCTCGCTCCAGCAGGAAGACCCCGACTTCGCGTTCGCCGCGTCTTCGGCGCAGCAGTACGCCTGGATGAAGAAGTACCAGCCGGAGCTCTTCGAACGGATACGCGCTGCCGTGGCGGCCGGGCGCTTCCACCCCGCGGGTGGCATGTGGGTGGAATCCGACACAAACATGCCGGGGGGAGAGGCGCTCGCGCGCCAGTTCGTCCTCGGCAAGCGCTTCTTCCTCGAGGAGTTCGGCGTCGAACCCCTTGATGTCTGGCTGCCAGACTCCTTCGGCTATTCCGCCGCACTCCCGCAGATCGCCCGGGCGGCCGGGTCGCGCTGGATGCTCACGCAGAAGATGTCATGGAACGAGACCAACGTCATGCCGCACCACACCTTCCAGTGGGAGGGGATCGACGGCACCCGCATCTTCACGCACTTCCCGCCGGTGGACACGTACAACGCGCAGTTGACCTCCGAGGAGCTCGCGCGGGCCGAGCGACAGTACGCCGAGAAGGGCGCTGCGAACACCTCGCTCGTGCCGTTCGGCTACGGCGACGGCGGCGGCGGCCCCAATCGCGAGATGCTGGCGGCAGCCGCCCGGCTGCGATCGCTGGAGGGGTCGCCGACCGTGACCCTGTCGACTCCGCGTCGGTTCTTCGAGGCCGCAGAGGAGGAGTACGCGACTCCGCCGGTGTGGACGGGGGAGATGTACCTCGAATTCCATCGGGGAACGTATACGTCGCAGGCGCGCACGAAGCGAGGCAACCGTCGCAGCGAGCACGCGCTTCGGGAGGCGGAGCTGTGGGCGACCGCCTCAGCGCTGCGTGGCGCGAGCTATCCGTACGACGAGCTGCAGGCGGCATGGGAGACCGTGCTGCTGCAGCAGTTCCACGACATCCTCCCCGGCAGCTCCATCGGCTGGGTGCATCGCGAGGCGGAGCGTCGCTACGACGAGGTCCTCGCCTCGGCGGAGCGCATCATCGCGAGGTCGCTGGCGTTCGTGGCCGGTTCGGGGGAATCCGAACTGGTCGTCAACTCCGGGCCATACGCACGGGAGGGAACGGCGGCGATGGGGATCGCCGCCGCGCGGAGGACTGGGGTCTCTGCGACGGTCACGCGGACGACGGACGGCTTCGTGCTGGAGAACGAGCACCTCACGGTCTCGATCGACGGCGCGGGTCTGGTGACGTCACTCGTCGTCCGCGCGACCGGGAGGCAGGCGATCGCAGCAGGGGAGAGGGGGAACCTCCTCCAGCTGCATCGCGATACGCCGACGCGCTGGGATGCCTGGGACATCGACGAGCACTACCGGCGTCACGTCATCGACGTGACCGATGTGGTGTCGATCGACGTCGTCCCGCACGCGTCGGCGGCGATCGTCTGCGTGGTCCGCGAGCTGGGGGGTTCGCGGATCACGCAGGCTCTGACGCTGGCGCCCGGCGCGCACGCGCTCGATATCGAGACCACGGTCGACTGGCATGAACGCCAGAAGCTGCTGAAGCTCGCCTTCCCGGTGGATGTCCATGCGGATCGGGCGACCTCGGAGATCCAGTTCGGACACGTGCACCGACCGACCCATGCCAACACGTCGTGGGACATGGCGCGGTTCGAGACGGTCGCGCACCGATGGGTGCACGTCGGCGAGCCGGGGTTCGGGGTCGCCATCGCGAACGACTCGACCTACGGGCACGACATCACGCGCACGACGCGCGCGGGAGGCGGCACGGCGACGAGCATCCGGCTGTCTCTGCTGCGCGCGCCGCTGTTCCCGGATCCGGAGGCGGACCAGGGAACGCACACCTTCCGCGTGAGCGTTCGTCCGGGAGCCTCCATCGCCGACGCCGTGCAGGAGGGCTATCGCCTGAATCTGCCCCTGCGCCGGATCACGGGTGCCGGTGCGATCGAGCCTGTGATCGCCTCATCGTCCGACGCCGTCGTGGTGGAGGCCGTGAAGCTCGCGGAGGATCGCAGCGGGGATGTCGTCGTGCGTCTGTACGAGGCGCACGGTGGACGGGCGACGGCCACTCTCTCGACCGCTTTCGAGTACGCCGCCGTGGTCGAGACCGATCTGCTCGAACGGGAGATCGAGGCGACGGCCCTGGATGCGGCGGGCTCGGACGAGGCGCACCTCGTGCTTCGCCCGTTCCAACTCGTGACTCTTCGATTCCGCGCCCCGCGTCTCTGAGCGGTCGATACCGGGGCCCGGTCGGGAACGAGTGTGGCGTGGGCTCAGCCGGAGAACCGCCCCCAGGGGATGTCCCGGCGCAGTGGTTGCCGCAGTGAGCGCTGCGTGCGGGTCCAGGCGGACACGCGGACAGGCTCTGCGACGGCGTCTTCGGCCTCGTGCGCGTACGCGTCGGTGATGACCGCGATGAGCGCCGCGACCTCCTCCTCGGAGGCCGTGCCGCGCGTGATCTCGAGCGCCGGACGACGCCCGTCGGAGCTCTCGTCCACAGAGTCGTCACTCACAGCGGGATGTTCCCGTGCTTCTTCGGGGGCAGCGATGCGCGCTTTCCCCGCAGCGCCCGCAGCGACTTCGCGATCGAGACACGCGTGTTGGCGGGCTCGATGATCCCGTCGAGCTCACCGCGCTCGGCGGCGAGGAACGGCGACGCGACGTCGTAGGTGTACTCGTTGGCGAGACGTGTGCGGACGGCGGCCACATCTTCTCCGGCCTCCTCCGCCCGCTTGATCTCGCCCCGGTAGAGGATGTTGACCGCGCCCTGACCGCCCATGACCGCGATCTCCGCCGTCGGCCACGCCAGGTTGACGTCGGCGCCGAGCTGCTTCGAGCCCATGACGATGTACGCGCCGCCGTAGGCCTTGCGCAGGATGACGGTGACCAGCGGCACGGTGGCCTCGGCGTAGGCGTAGAGGAGCTTCGCTCCGCGCCGGATGACGCCTTCCCACTCCTGATCGGTGCCCGGCAGATACCCGGGCACATCGACGAGCGTGACGATCGGGATCGAGAACGCATCGCAGAAGCGCACGAATCGGCTGGCCTTCTCGCCCGCCTCGATGTTCAGCGTGCCCGCCATCTGAGAGGGCTGGTTCGCGATGATGCCGACCGAGCGGCCCTCGACACGGCCGAAGCCGATGACGATGTTGGGGGCGAACAGCGGCTGGACCTCGAGGAAGTCGCCGTCGTCGACGACGTGCTCGATCACCGTGTGGATGTCGTACGGCTGGTTCGCCGAGTCGGGGATGATCGTGTTCAGCGCGCGATCGGCATCCGTCGTCTCGAACTCGAAGGCGCTCTCGTACGACGGGAGCTCGGCCATGTTGTTGTCCGGAAGGAACCCGAGGAGGGTGCGGGCGTAGTCGATCGCGTCGTCCTCGTCCTCGGCGAGGTAGTGGGACACACCGGACCGGGTGTTGTGGGTGTAGGCGCCACCCAGCTCCTCCATGCCGACGTCCTCGCCGGTGACCGTCTTGATGACGTCGGGGCCCGTGACGAACATCTGGCTGGTCTTGTCGACCATGATGACGAAGTCGGTGAGCGCGGGGGAGTACACCGCGCCACCCGCCGCCGGCCCCATGATGATGGAGATCTGCGGGATCACGCCGGAGGCGCGGGTGTTCAGGCGGAAGATCTCGCCGTACTTGCCGAGGGCGACCACGCCTTCCTGGATGCGGGCTCCGCCGGAGTCGAGGATGCCGATGCACGGCATCCCGCCCGCGAGGGCGAACTCCATGATCTTGATGATCTTCTCGCCGGCGACCTCGCCGAGCGATCCGCCGAACGTCGAGAAGTCCTGCGAGTAGACCGCGACCGTGCGTCCGTGGATCGTGCCCACACCCGTCACGACGGAGTCGCCGTAGGGGCGCGAACGGTCCATGCCGAACGCGGTGGTGCGATGGCGCACGTACTCGTCGAACTCGACGAAGCTGCCGGGGTCGACGAGCAACTCGATGCGCTCCCGGGCGGTCATCTTGCCCTTGGCGTGCTGCTTGTCCTTCGCCTTCGCCTCGGCGTCGACGACGGCCTCGGTGTAGCGAGCGCGCAGGTCCGCGATCTTGCCGGCAGTGGTAAAAAGGTCGGGCTTGTCCGTCACGGATTCCACCCTAGCGCCGCTACGGCGCCGTCTGTTGGATGCTCGGCACAACGGCCCGGTCGATCCTTTGGCGACGTGCACGGGTCGGGGGCGGAGTGCGCGGCCTACGTCCGTCGGCCTCTGCCCGGGTGGTGTCAGCGAGCGGTCGGATCCGAACCGGCGTCCTGGCCCAACCCCGGCCGGAGTTCGTGGTCTCCATCGTGACCCGTGTCGTCGGCTGCGAGCTCGGCGCGCCCGCGGCGCGTCGTGAGTTCTCCGACCTTGTGCCCGGCCCAGCCGATGCCGCGCGCCGCGGTACCGGCGGCTCCGGCGACCGCGTTCCCGGCGAAGCGCGCACCGCGCAGCATCCGCAGTTCGACCTTCTCCGCACCGGGGATCGGTTCGAGCTCGAGCGGGAGGTCGATGGGGGCCGACCCGAACGCGCGATGGGATGTCGTGAGCACCCGCCGCCCGAGAATGTGGTTGCCCGCTCCGCCGATCGCTGCGCCGACGCCGAAGGGCAGGGCCTTGCCGAGGAAGGACGCGCCCCCTCGGGCGGCGAACTGCTTGACGAACATGCTCTTGAGCTGGTCGACGAGGGGACCGACCGCCGCGCGCGGAAGCGACTTCGTGACGAGCTCCCCCCAGTAGTTCGAGCGCGTTCCGCCGCGCCCCGCGACCTGACCCGCCAACTGGCCGACCAGGTCGACGCCCTCCTTGCCGAGCATCAGGGTCATCACCAGCGCGCGCGCACGCTCCGGGTTCCCGATCGCGATGCCGTGGACCTCGGCCACGGACTGTGCGAAGAGTGCGGTCGACTCCACGAACCCCAGCGTCTCGACGCCCGAGAGCGCAAGGGTCACGCCGGTCCCGATGCCGGGAACGACGGCGGTCGCGCCGACGGCCGCGCCACCCGTGGTCACGGCGGCGAGGTAGCGGCGTTCGAGGATGCGCACGATCTCGGCGGGCGACGCCTGCGGGTTGCGGAGGCGGATGCTGCGGATGTGCGCGAGCACCAGCGGGCGCTGGATCGACAGCACCCGATCGAGTCCGCGGACCATCGCCGGGTGTTCAGGGGAACCTGTGGGCGGAACGCCCTTGTCCCACGGAGAGTCGTCCGGGAGGGAATGGATCTTGTGCACCTTGGGCCCCATGTCTCGATCCTAGGAACAGATGCCGCGAAAACGCCGGGAGCCGCACCCTCGAAAGGGTGCGGCTCCCGGAGAAGACTCGATCAGACGAAGAGGTTCGCGCGCTCCAGGTCTTCGGCGAAGTCGACCTCGACGGCGTACAGGTCGGAGACGTCCATCGGCTCGAGGAGCAGGCCGTCCTCGGCGATCGCGAGTTCGAGGCCGCGCTCGAAGTAGTCCTGATCCTCGACACGCTGCAACTGACGCATGAACGCCTTCTTGTGCGAGGAAGAGATGTAGTTGATGCCCACGGCCTCGCCGAGGCCGCCCTTGACCGTCTTGGAGAGCTCGTTGATGAAGCCCTCGGCGGTGACCGTGTACTTCACCTCTTCATCGCTCACCTTGGACGTGTTGACCGTCACGAACGACTGGTCACGCTCGATGAACGCGGCGGCGCGGCCGAGGATCATCGGGTCGAACACCACGTCGCCGTTCATCCACAGCACGCCGCCTCGGCCCGTTGCAGCGAGGGCACGGAGGAGGCTCTTCGAGGTGTTGGTCTCGTCGTAGCGCTCGTTGTGGACGTAGTTCACTGTGGGGAACGCGTCGATGATCGTCTCGGCGCGGTAGCCGACGACGGTGGTGATACGCGCGTCGGAACCGAAGGCCACGCGGATGTTGTCGTGCTGCTGGCGCATGATCGATCGCCCGTCGCTCAGCTCGGTGAGCGGCTTCGGCAGGGCGCGGCCGAGGCGCGAGCCCATGCCGGCGGCGAGAATGACGGTCTGAAGAGTCACAAGTGCTCCTAAAAGAAAGTGTGTTAAGGGCTGGTTCACCAGCCGGACACTTCTTCGTGCCGGTTTCATGCTAGCGATTCAGGCTGGGAAGCCCTGGGGTGGATGGCCCCTGTTGCCGTTTCGTGACCGAGTACACACCGAACACACAGACTCGACAGCCGGCGGGAATCCCCGCGCCGTCGGGCCCTGCGCTCTCACTTTATTGCGCGGAACCACAGGCTCGCCACAGCTCATTGATACCGTATAAGAGTGACTTCTTCCCCTGACGACCGCACCGAACAGGTGGACGACCCCCAGAACCCGCCGTCGAAGGCGACAGGAGCCCGCTCTTCCTCGTCTGCCGCGGGCTCCCCTGCGAAGAAGACGCCGGCGAAGAGACCCACCACGGCGAGGGCGGCGGCAGGCAATACGGCCGCCGCGAGGAAGCCCGTGGCGAAGAAGCCCGCCGCGCGACCCGCCGCGAAGAAGCCCGCCGCGCGACCGGCTGCGAAGAAGCCGGCTGCCCCACGCGCGAGCGCTCAGGCGGCGGCCGAGAAGGCCGCTCCCCGCGCGGATGTCGTGATCGAGCCACTGAAGACGGACGCCGCGGCGCCTGCCGCATCGACGGAGAACCCGCCCGTAGCGCGGACGACAGCATCCAGGACGACCGCGGCGAAGACGACCGCGGCGAAGACTGCTGCGGCGAGGACGACTGCGGCGAAGACGACTGCGGCGAGGACGACTGCGGCGAGGGCTGCTGCGGCGAAGACGACCGCGTCCAAGACGGCGGCAGCGAAGACGGCTGCGGCGAAGGCCGCGACCACCAAGTCGAACGCGCGCACCGCTGCCGCGCGAACCGCATCAGCCAAGACGGCCGCCGCGAAGACCGCCGCGGCGAAGACGGCCGCGGCGAAGACAGCTGCCGCGAAGGCCGCGACACCGTCGGGTGACGAGGTTGCGGAGCCCGTCGCGACGCTCACCGATCCGCTCGTTCCCACGACGGACGTTCCCACGACGGACGTTCCCACGACGAACGTTCCCGCGACGGACGCTCCCGCGACGGACGCTCCCGCGACGGACGCACCCGCAACGGACGCACCCGCAAACGAGGCGCCCGAGGAGCCGGTGCTCGAGGAGCCGTCGGTGCCGGTGGCTGCCACGGTGTCCGAAGAGGCTCCCGCCGCCGAGCGCGTCGTCGCTGAGGTCGGCCGCACCGACGGAACAGATGCGATCACGATTCGCGGACTCGTCAAGCACTTCGGTGACAACCGTGCCGTCGACGGCATCGACCTCACGGTGCCGGCCGGATCGTTCTACGGCATCGTCGGTCCCAACGGCGCGGGAAAGACGACGACCCTGTCGATCGTCGCCGGCCTGCTGCGTGCCGACGAGGGCAGCGTGGCGATCTGCGGGATCGACCAGGCGACGCAGCCGCTCGCCGCGAAGCGCGTCATGGGTGTGCTCCCTGATCGACTGCGCACCTTCGACCGGCTCACCGGGCGGCAATTGCTGTACTACTACGGTCTTCTGCGCGGACTTGCGTCCAGCGTCATCGAGAAGCGCACCGCCGACCTGGCTCGGGCCTTCGACCTCGGCGATGCGCTCAGTCGTGTCGTGTCCGACTACTCGGCCGGCATGACGAAGAAGCTCATGCTGGCGGGGGCGATGATCCACTCACCGCGTGTCCTCGTGCTCGATGAGCCGTTCGAATCCGTCGACCCGGTGTCGTCGGCCGTCATCCTCGACATCCTCCGGGCCTATGTCGCACATGGGGGAACCGTCATCCTCTCCAGCCACGGCATGGACCTCGTCGAGCGCGTGTGCTCGCGTGTCGCCATCATCGTCGGTGGTGAGGTGCTCGCTGAGGGCACGATCGACGAGGTGCGGGCCGGTCAGACGCTCGAGGCTCGCTTCGTCGAGCTCTCCGGCGGTATCGGAGAAGTGGAGGGGCTCGAATGGTTGCACATGTTCTCCGACTGAGATTCGCCCTTCTGATCGGTTCGCTACGCGGCGAACGCCGCGGGCGCACCCTGCTCAAGCTCGTCGTCGTGATCGCCATGACGATCGCCGTCTGCATCGCCGTGAACAGCCTCGCCGGGGCGCCCGTCGGAGTCGCCCGCACCGTCACGGTGCTGGGAGGCGTCGCGATCATGCTCGGCTTCCTCGTCGGTCCGATCCTCGTCGGTGCTGTCGATCAGCTCGACCCGCGACGATTCGCCGTCTTCGGTGTCGATGAGCGTCGGATGCCCTGGGTGCTCACCGTCGCCTCACTCGTGAGCGTGCCGAGCCTGGCGTTGCTCGCCGTGTACACCAGCGTGTGCATCGTGGCGATCTCGCTCGGTGCGCCGTGGCCGCTCGCGGTGCTGATGACACTCATCGGCGTGATCAGCACGGCTCTCACCGCGCGCATCGGCCTGGCGATCAACGCTCTGTTCCTGCCGGAGCGACGATCACGCGAACTCACCGCGCTGTTCGCCCTCGCCCTGATCATCATCGCCTTCCCCGTCGCGGTCTACGTCGCTTCCCTGCGCTGGGACGGCCACGTGCCGGCGTCGCTCGAATCACTCACCTCGGTGTTCGGCGTGACCCCGCTCGCGGCAGCGCCCGCCTTCCTCTTCGCCACGGCAGCAGACGATGTCGCTCTGTCGTGGATCACCGGTCTCGTGGCGCTGGCCACGGGGGCGGCGCTCTGGGCGCTCTGGGCATGGCTGGTGCGACGGCTGCTCACGACCACGGAGCGGCCGACGGCCGCGCGAGAGCGCTCCGGCCTCGGATGGTTCGGCCTGCTGCCGTCCAACGCATTCGGGGCGATCGCTTCCCGGAGCCTCGTCTACTGGCTTCGCGACCGCCGCTACATCATGAACATCATCGTCGTCCCGGTCGCGGGAGTGTTGACGGTGTTCCCGTTGCTCGTGGCGGGAGTTCCCCTCGAGATCGCCGCCCTCGTGCCGGTCCCGGTCATGGCGCTGTTCTTCGGCTGGCTGCCGCACAACGACGTGGCGTACGACTCCACGGCGCTGTGGACGCACGTCGCCAGCGGCGTGCGCGGCATCCCGGATCGACTCGGTCGACTCGTGCCGGTCATGCTCGTCGCGCTCCCGGTGCTCGCGATCGCGATCCCGCTCTCCCTGGTCTTCATCGGAGGGCCGCATCTGCTGCTGCCGATGATCGGGCTCGGCGCGAGTCTGCTCTTCTCCGCGCTCGGAATCTCGAGCGTCGTGTCGGTCGTGGCCCCCTATGCGGTGTCGCGGCCGGGGGACAGCCCGTTCCAGCAGCCCCAGCGTCCGACCTCGCGGGGTGCCTACGGACCCGCGGCGGCGTTCCTCGGGGCGATCATGTTCAGCGCACCCACGATCTGGCTGTTCGCCTCGACGATCGTCGAGGACCGCGGGCTCGCCCCGGAGACGTTCTGGGTCGGCATCGCGAGCGGGATCGTCGTGCTCGTGGCCGGGGTCGCCATCGGCGGGCGGATCTTCGAGCGCAGCGGTGAACGTCTGATGGAGTTCGTCGAGACCGCGTGATCGGCCGCCCATGGCCGTCTCGACGCGGCTAGACTCTCGGGATGAGTACTCCGCTGGACAGCCCCGATCAGGGCGGCGTGGCAACGCTTGATCGCGAACTGGAAGAGCTTCTCCGTGAGGAGAATCTCGAGCCGGGCGACCATGAGCGATTCTCGCACTACGTGAAGAAGGACAAGATCCTCGAGTCCGCGATCACCGGCAAGCCGGTGCGCGCACTGTGTGGCAAGAAGTGGACTCCGGGGCGCGACCCCGAGAAGTTCCCGATCTGCCCCACGTGCAAGGAGATCTACGAGTCGATGGTGCGCTGAGGGCTCACCCTCATCGCACCATCCTGATGCGTGGGGCGGCGAGGTCGCCTCGTGCGGCGTCAGGCCACGTCGACGAACACGGTCGGGATGGCCGGATCGGACTTGCTCAGGGCGAGCGCCCGCACGGGAAGCTCCTCCCGGACGCGCAGATGATGCGCGCGCGCCGCGGAAGTTCCCTCCGGCCCCTCGTGAGCGGCGTCGATCTGCCCGGCCTCGGCGAACGTGACCTGGAGAGGCCGACCGTGCTCGGACTCAGACGTGGGGTCGAGCTGCTCGAAACCGTCGGCCACCATGACCGTCTCCGCCGTGGCCACGCCGTCCACCAGGGTGCGGAAGGCGGCTTTGCGTCCGCCATGGGATGCCTTGTCGGCTGACGCCTTGGCGACTCCGACCCAGGAGCCGTCGGCGTCCTGGCGGGCGACGAGCTTGTAGACCATGCTCGCGGTCGGGTATCCGGAACCGGTGACGACCGAGGTGCCGACGCCGTAGGAGTCGACGGGCGATGCCGCGAGGGCGGCGATCGCATACTCGTCGAGATCGCTGGTCACGGTGATGCGGGTATCGACGGCGCCGAGTTCGTCGAGCTGTGCGCGGACTTCGGCGGCCATGATCGGCAGGTCGCCGGAATCGATGCGCACGCCGCCCAGTGCGGTCCCGGCGACGCGGATCGCCGTCTCGACCCCGGTGCGGACGTCGTACGTGTCGACGAGGAGGGTCGTGTCGGTGCCGAGGCTGTCGATCTGTGACCGGAAGGCCGACTCCTCGGAGTCGTGCAGCAGCGTCCAGGAATGCGCGGCCGTGCCCATCGTCGGGATGCCCCAGCGTCGGCCGGCCTCGAGGTTGCTGGTCGCGCCGAAACCGGCGATGTATGCCGCACGCGCAGCCGCGACCGCCGATTGCTCGGCCGCCCGGCGTGAGCCCATCTCGGCGAGGGGTCGCTCTCCGGCAGCGATGCTCATGCGGGACGCGGCGGTGGCGACCGCGGAGTCGTGGTTCAGCACGCTCAGCGCCAGCGTCTCCAGCACGACCGCGTCGGCGAACGACCCTTCGACGGTGAGGATGGGAGAGCCGGGGAAGTACAGCTCGCCCTCGCGATATCCACGGATGGAGCCGGTGAATCGGTAGTCCTCCAGGTACTTCGCCGCCGGAGCATCCACGATCCGGTTGTCGCGCAGGAATCGCAACTCATCATCACCGAAGCGGAAATCGCGGACGAGGCTCAGCAGACGACCTGTGCCGGCGACGACACCGAAGCGCCGTCCACCGGAGAGTCGTCTCGAGAACAGCTCGAAGACGCTCGGGCGCGCAGCCGTACCGTCTCGGAGCGAAGCGGCGAGCATCGTCAGCTCGTAACGGTCGGTGAGCAGCGCCGTCGACGTGGTCATGCGCTCAGCTTAGTGAGCGCGGTGATGCACGCGGCGGGTCCCGCGCAGGTAGGCTGGGGAGTCATGAACGACGCGCCGATCGGGATCTTCGACTCCGGTGTCGGTGGGCTCACGGTGGCTCGGGCCATCCGCGCCCAGCTGCCACGAGAATCGTTCGTCTACATCGGCGACACCGCACACTCGCCGTATGGGCCCAAGCCCATCGCCGACGTGCGTCGGTACTCGCTCGAGGTTCTCGACACGCTCGTCGATCAGGGCGTCAAGATGCTCGTCATCGCCTGCAACACGGCATCCGCGGCCATGTTGCGCGACGCCAGGGAGCGCTACGACATCCCGGTCGTCGAGGTGATCGGTCCGGCCGTCCGCCGTGCCGTCTCCACCACGCGCAACGGCCGTGTCGGCGTCATCGGCACCGTCGGCACGATCGGTTCGCGCGCCTACCAGGACATGCTCGAGGTGAACGAGCGACTGCAGGTGTTCACGGCGGCGTGCCCTCGCTTCGTCGAATTCGTGGAGGCCGGGATCACCGGCACGCCCGAGGTGCTCGCCGTGGCGGAGGAGTACCTCGCCCCGTTGCGCGAGGCCGGAGTGGACACCCTCGTTCTGGGGTGCACGCACTATCCGTTCCTGCGCGGCGCGATCAGCTATGTCATGGGAGAGGGCGTCACGCTCGTCTCCAGTGACGACGAGACCGCGGGCGACGTGTACCGGCAGCTCGTCCGCGGCGATCTCCTCGCTCCGGCCGATGCCGCCGCGAGCTACGTGTACGAGGCGACGGGCGCGTCGGCCGACGACTTCACCGCCCTCGCCAACCGTCTGATGGGCCGCGAGGTCCGTGACGTCCAGCTGGTGCAGACCGGCGTCATCACTCTTCCCGATTCCCTCTCCGAGTCGCACTGACGCGGCTCACCCCCTCACCCGAAGGAAGTCCATGTCTGAAATCGTCCGTGCCGACGGCCGCTCCACCGACCAGCTCCGCGAGATCACCATCGAACGCGGCTGGAGCGCACACGCCGAGGGATCGGCGCTGATCAGCTTCGGCGGCACGAAGGTGCTCTGCACGGCGTCGTTCACGAACGGCGTGCCGCGCTGGTTGACGGGCAAGGGCAAGGGGTGGGTGACGGCCGAGTACTCGATGCTGCCGCGCGCCACGAACAGCCGCAACGATCGTGAGAGCGTCAAGGGACGCATCGGCGGACGTACGCACGAGATCTCCCGCCTGATCGGCCGCGCGCTGCGTGCCGTCGTCGACACCAAGGCGCTCGGCGAGAACACGATCGTGATCGACTGCGACGTGCTGCAAGCCGACGGAGGCACCCGCACGGCGGCGATCACCGGCGCGTACGTCGCCCTGGCCGATGCCATCGAGTGGGGCCGCACGAAGAAGTTCATCGGGAAGAACGCCACTCCGCTCCTCGACTCGGTCGCGGCCGTGTCGGTCGGCATCATCGACGGCGAGCCCATGCTCGACCTGGCATATGTCGAAGACGTGCGCGCGGAGACCGACATGAACATCGTCGTCACCGGACGCGGCCTCTTCGTCGAGGTGCAGGGCACGGCCGAGGGCGCGCCGTTCGACAAGCGCGAACTGGACGCCTTGCTCGAGCTGGGCGTCGCGGGTTGCGCGACCCTGAAGGACACCCAGACGGCGGCGCTGGCGGGCGCGTGATGAAGGTCGTCCTCGCCACGCACAACGCGCACAAGGTCGCCGAGTTCCAGCAGATCGTCGCGAAGACCCGACCGGATCTGGAGATCGTCGCCTACGACGGTCCCGAACCGGTCGAAGACGGCGTGACGTTCACCGACAACGCGCTGCTCAAGGCGAGGGCGGCGGCGGCACACACCGGGCTGACGGCGCTCGCCGACGACTCCGGCATCTGCGTCGATGTGCTCGGTGGTTCGCCCGGGGTGTTCTCGGCATACTGGGCCGGGCAGCGCAAGGACGCGGTGGCGAACCTCGAGCTCCTCCTGGATCAGCTGCACGACATCGCCGATCCCCACCGTGCCGCGCACTTCAACTCCACGATCGCGCTGGTCACGGCGGACGGCGACGAGCACGTGGTGGTCGGCAGATGGCCGGGCAGGCTCGCCCGTGCGGCATCCGGTGGTGGGGGATTCGGGTACGACCCGATCTTCATCCCCGACGGCCAGCCCGCAGGCGCCGAGCGCACCGTCGGTGACTTCCGTGCGGATGAGAAGCAGGAGCAGTCGCATCGCGCTCGGGCGTTCGCGGAACTCGTGCCTCTGCTCGCGAACCTCTGAGCGCATGATGAGACTGGTTCTCGTTACCCTTCCCGACTAGGCGAAACGGCTCCTGTACTGGGATAACCCGGTCTAGCCTGGGGGCATGCACGATCACGCACCTTCTGTCGGCGGCATCCGTTCGGCAGGCCATCGACGCCTGCTGACGATCTCGCTGTGCCTGACCGCCACCATCATGGTCGTGCAGGTCGTGGGGGCCCTTCTCACCGGGTCGCTCGCGCTCCTGGCCGACGCCGCCCACATGTTCACCGATGCCTCCGCGCTCGTGATCGCGCTGATCGCCGCAGCGGTCGCCGCCCGGCCCGCCGATGACCGACGCACGTTCGGGTACCAGCGGGCCGAGGTGTTCGGCGCGCTGATCAATGCCGTCATCCTGATCCTGCTCGCGAGCTGGGTCGGGTTCGAGGCCGTCGGCCGGCTGGTGAACCCGAGCGAGGTCGAGGTGGCCGGGCCGCTCATGCTCGCGGTCGCGGTGGTGGGGCTCCTCGCCAACGCCGTCTCCATGTGGCTGCTCAGCCGTGCGCAGCGCACCAGCATCAACGTGCGTGGCGCGTACCTGGAGGTCATGGGTGACCTCATCGGTTCGGCGGCCGTGATCGTCGCGGCGATCGTGATCGTGGCGACGGGATGGATGCCTGCCGATGCGATCGCGTCGCTCTTCATCGCGGTGATGATCATCCCGCGTGCGATCTCGCTTCTGCGTGAGGTGTTCTCCGTGCTGTCCGAGTCTGCGCCGAAGGGCACCGCGGTCAGCGATATCCGTCAGCACCTGCTCGACTACGACGGTGTCACGGGTGTGCACGACGTGCATGTGTGGCAGCTGACACGCGGGGCCCCGGTGTTCACCGCTCATGTGAGCGTGGATCCCGCGCTGATCGAAGACGGACGCTCCACCCAGCTGCTCTCGGACATGCAATCCTGCCTGGCGGAGCACTTCGACGTGGAGCACTCCACCTTCCAGATCGAGCCCTCTGAGCAGTCCGACTGCGAGCCGCACCACGCCTGAGCACGGTCAGTTCTCGCGCACGACCTCACTCGGCGACTTGTCGGGGCGGAGTCCCCTCCACCGAGCATGGCGGAGCACTCCGTCCGGGGTCCAGTTGGCGAACTGGACTTCGCCGACGAGCTCGGGCCGCACCCAGAGCGCGTCGGAGGAATCGGCGGCGGGCACGCCGTCGAGCGGGGGAGTCGCGATGCGCAGCGGTTCGAGGTGCGAGAGCAGGTCGCGCAGCGTCCGCTCCGTGAATCCCGTCCCCACGCGCCCGACGTAACGCAGCGGCCCGCCGGCGTTGTCCGGCACCGCCAGCAGCAGGGAACCGAGCGTGCTCTCACGGTCTCCCTTGCCCGGGCGGATGCCGACGATCACCGCCTCCTGCATCAGGGTGTGCTTGAGCTTCAGCCAGGCGGGGGAGCGCAGGCCAGGGCGATAGCGCGAGTCCGGGTCTTTGACGACGACGCCCTCCAGGCCGAACTCGCGGCTGCTGGTCAGTGCGGCTTCGACGTCGCCGAACACGGGAGGGATGCGGATCGGCGCGTCGAGTCCCTCGGCCAGCTCGGTGAGGAGCGTGCGGCGCTGGTGCAGCGGCATGTCGGTGAGGTCGTGTCCGTCGAGTCGCAGCAGGTCGAACAGCAGGTACAAGATCGGTGTGCGCACCACCTCCCTCTCGATCTCCCTCGGCCGGGTCAGGTGCATCCGGTTCTGGAGGAGCGAGAAGCTCGGCCGCCCGTGGGTGTCGAACGCCACGATCTCCCCGTCGACGACGGCGTCGCTCGCAGGCAGGAAGGGAGCGCCGTCGGCGGTGAGCTCGGGATAGCGGGCGGTGATGTCTATGCCACTGCGGGCATGGAGTGACATGCGGCCATCCGACCACGTGCCGACCGCGCGGATGCCGTCCCACTTGACCTCGACCCACGACGGCCTGCTGAGACTGCGGGCGCGGGCAGGGGTACCGTGCTCGGCGAGCATGGGCGCAACCGTCGCCGTGCGTGCGTCGGATGCCGGCGTCGACGAGGCGCGTGGGTACCGATGAGGATGGCGGGGCTCGGGTGCCGGCGCTGCCGCGGCGGATGCCGACACGGGTGTCTTCGACGCGGATCCGAGCTCCGAGAGGGGCGCGGTCCCTGCCGTGGCGCGCGCGAGCACGGCATCCATGTCGAGCTGCGCGAGGTGAGGGTCGTCGAGCTCTTCCCACGTGCGGGGCGCAGCGACCCAGGGGTGAGCTCGGCCGCGCAACGAATAGGGCGAGATGGTGGTCTTCTTGCCGTTGTTCTGACTCCAGTCGAGGAACACCCGTCCGCCGCGCACGGCCTTCGACATGGTCGCGGTGGCGAGGTCGGGATGCTCGTTCTCGATCATGCGCGCGAGTTCCTTCACGACCGCGGATATCTCGTCACTGGTCTGCTCACCGGGCAGAGCAGCGTAGAGGTGGATGCCCTTCGACCCGCTGGTCACCGGAAGGGGATCGAGGCCCATACTCTCGAGGATGCCGCGCGCGATGCGTGCCACTGCCGCACACTGGGCGAGGTCGACGCCAGGGCCGGGGTCGAGGTCGAGCACGAGCCGGTCGGGCCGGCCGGGCAGTCCGTCGGCTGTGAAACGCCACTGCGGCACGTGCAACTCGATCGCGGCCACCTGGGCGAGCCACACCAGCGTCGGCACGTCCTGCACCAGCGGATACTCCTTGGGCCCGTCGGAGTGCTGGATCGCCTGGCGGGGAATCCACTCGGGAGCTCCGCGTTCGAGTTGCTTGGTGAAGAACGCGTCGGCGGGGGCATCGGTCGTCCCGACCCCCTCCACCCAGCGTTTGCGGGTGACGGGACGGCCGGCGAGCAGCGGAAGCAGGAACGGCGCGATCGAGGAGTAGTAGGCGATGATCTCGCCCTTGGTCGTCCCGGTCTCGGGATAGACCACCTTGTCGAGATTCGTGACCCGCAGTCGACGGCCGTCGACCTGCACGATCTGCCCGTCTGTGACCATGACGCCAGGGTACTGGGGAGGTGCGCCCTCCGGGCTAGCCGTCGCGGGTGCCGCTGGTGTCTACTGGTGTGATGAGGACGATCTGGAAGGGCGCGTTGACGTTCGGGCTCGTGAATGTGCCGGTGAAGGTGTACTCCGCCACCGAGGACCATGATGTGGCGTTGCACCAGGTGCACGAGAAGGACGGCGGACGCATCCGCTACCAGCGCACGTGCGAGGTGTGCGGGGAGACCGTCGCCTTCGCCGACATCGACCGCGCGTACGTCGACGAGGGACAGACCGTCGTGCTCACCAAAGACGACCTCGCGGCGTTGCCTGCGGAGAAGAGCCGCGAGATCGACGTCGTCGAGTTCGTACCGTCGGACCAGGTGGATCTGCTCACGCTCGACAAGCCGTACTACCTCGAGCCCGATTCGAAGTCACCCAAGGCGTACGTGCTGCTCCGCAAGACCCTCGAGCAGACCGACCGCACGGCGATCGTGCGCTTCACGCTGCGTCAGAAGACGCGTCTGGCCGCTCTCCGCGTGCGCGGCAAGGTGCTCGTGCTGCAGACGCTCCTGTGGGCGGACGAGGTGCGCGAGGCCGACTTCCCGGTGCTGGATGAAGACGTGCGGATCTCGAAGAAGGAACTCGAGTTGTCGGCATCCCTGGTCGAGAGCTACTCCGCTGACTTCGATCCCGAGGAGTTCGTCGACGAATATCAGAAGGAACTGCGTACGCTGATCGACGCGAAGATCGACGCGGGCGAGACGTTCGACGTCGCCGAGACCTTCGGCGAGACCGAGGCCGCAGCCCAGGGTGGCGAGGTCATCGACCTGATGGAGGCGCTGCGCGCCAGCGTGGCGAAATCGAAGGAGCAGCGGGCCAAGAACGCCGGCTGACCGCGGCCCCGACGGATCAGGGCCGGCCGGCTCAGTGCTTGCCGTCTCCGTCGAGGTCGGGGGCGCGGTCGAACACCTCGGCGTCGAGCACGAGGTGCTCGGCCTCGGCGGGGTCGGTCACGACGTCTTCGCCGGCCGCGGCGGCCTTCTTCGCCTTGTGGCGCTCCGAGAGATAGTGCCACAGGGTGACCAGCGCGGTGCCGCCGACGGCGGCGAGCAGGATCAGATCGATGTAGCTCTCGACGAACTTGGCGATCGGGGGGATGAATCCGATCGCATAACCGAACATCGTCAGGCCGAAGCCCCAGAGGATGGCGCCGATGAGGTTGTAGAGCGTGTACTTGCGCCACGGCATGTGTCCGACTCCGGCGGCCACGGGGGCGAAGGTGCGGACGATCGGTACGAACCGCGCGAGGATCACGGTGATACCGCCGAAGCGCTCGAAGAAAGCGTTCGTGCGCTCGACGTTCTTCTTGCTGAAGAGTCCCGATTCCTTGCGCTCGAACACTGCCGGCCCGCCCTTGTGGCCGATCACGTATCCGACCTCGCCGCCGATGAACGCCGACAGCCCGATCAGCAGGGCGACGATCCAGACGTTGATGCCGAAGACGCCATGCTCGGAACCGGCGATCGGGTGCGACAGCAGACCCGAGATCACCAGGAGCGTGTCGCCCGGCAGGAGGAACCCGACGAGAAGCCCGGTCTCGGCGAAGACGATGAAGCACACCACGAGCAGAGCCCAGGGACCGGCGCCGCCGATGATCGTGGCGGGGTCGAGCCAGGGGATGAGAGCGGCGTGATGCATGGGTTTCCCGTCGTAGAGATGTGTGCGGCGGTCAAACGAACGATCGCGAACGGTGCGACCGATCAGTGCGGAAGGTGGGACTTGAACCCACACGCCCTAGGGCACAGGAACCTAAATCCTGCGTGTCTGCCAATTTCACCACTCCCGCGCGGTGAAATCAGTCTACTGACCACGCGAAAGCACATTCTGGGGATCAGCCCGCAGTCGCGGACGGCGTCTGCTCGCCGGGAGATTCTCGACGCCGGAGCGCCGTCGGGCTCGGCGGCGCGAACAGCCACGCCGCTCGTGTGTTCCGGATCCGGTCGTAGACGATGACGGAGACCGCGATGCAGGCCGCGGAGATCAGGGGGACGACGAGCGGTGCGAACGGATCGGCCGGGCTCGGCGGCGGGCCCAGGCGCTGCACCACGAGCACGAGGATCACGATCAGCATCGGGTGGATCAGGTAGATCGGCAGCGTCCGCGCCGAGAGATATCTCGACGCCCGTCGAATGGCGTCGAAGCGGGCCGCCCAGATCGAGAGGCCGATCAGCGCCGTCACGCCTGCCACCGAGAGCACGAAGCTCAGCGGGGCGCCGAGATCCAGGCTCTCAGCGACCAGGGTGAGACCGGCGAATGCTGCACCACCCCCGCCGAGAAGCAGCAGGGGGTTGACTCGTGAGGTGCGTGAGAGGAGACGGAAGCCGTAGCAGCCGAGCAGATACCAGAACGAGTAGCGCGCGATGCGGGTCGTGCCGTAGACGAGTGCCCAGTGCATCTGGTTGAACACGTGCGCTTCGAGCCAGGGCGCGGCGACAGCCAAGACGAGCGCCACGGCGAGTGCCGCCGCAGCCCACCTCTGCAGCAGCTTCGCCAGGATGAAGAACAACGGCAGCATGAGCAGGAACCAGTACGCGGAATTCGCGAACGGCAAGCTCACGAGCCGGGTCAACGTGTATCCGAAAGGCTTCTCCGGGCGATAGGCGAACCCGGCGACTGCGGCGAACGCCAGCGACCACAGGACGTACGGCCAGAGCAGGGCGACGATGCGCGGCTTCACGACGACTCGCCACGGACGCGCGATGGCGGTGTGGGCGAGGAAGCCGGCCGCGAGGAAGAACAGCGGCATGCGAACCGGAAGGGCAGTCTCGTTGAACTCGGCCCAGAAAGCCGACGACGTTGCCGAGGGGGCTGCGAACACATAGCCCATGCTCGCTCGCACGTGGTAGACGACGACGAGGATGACGGCCAACGCCTTCGCGACGTCGATCCAGTGCACGCGGGAGAGATCCACCGTGTCAGCCGCGCGCGTTCGCCCGCCCATCGTGTTCAGAGCATCCCCTATCGGCGTCGGTGCCCATGAAGGCCGTTCTCATCGTAGAACCTGGTGACAGCTCGAGTGATGATCTCGAGGCCATATTTCCTTCACGGCGGCTCCGGCGCCATGTTCGCGTTCGGACCTCCTGTCCGGCTGCTGGAAAAGACCAGGGAGGCAGCCGTGGATCGCACACGTCTGCTGAACACCAAGGCATCTTTCGTCGTGGTCGCCGCGGGCGTCATCGGAAGCGCGAGTTCGGTTGGAGTGCATGGCGCCGATTCAGGTTTGATCTCGCTCTTTCCCGTCGCCCTCGCGTTCTAGACCGTGCTCGCGGCGACGATCACCCTCTGGCCGCGCCGCTTGCAGGTTGGCGGTGGCCGCGAGATGGTCTCCGAGTGGCGTGTCAGCGAACTCACGGACGAGAGCCTCGAAGACCACATCCTCGAAGTCAAAGCCTCGGAGATCGAGAGCAGGGGCGCACAGTACATGACGGGCGCTAGATGGACGCGGGCCGCATTCGTAATGTTGTTGCTGAGCCTTATCTCCGTCGTCGCAGTTGCGACCCTGGACGCGCCTCCCGGCGCGAGCCCTGCTCCTGCCGTCAGCCCAAGCCCAACCCCCTAGTGCGGACCCAATGGCATCTAAGCCTTCATCAAAGCCGAAGCCCCAGGACCCCAAGCCCGGATCTTCGCGCCCGAATGTCAACAACGTGATGTTGCATCTGTCGCATTCCGACGAAGCCGAAAAGAAGAGCAAGAGACGCCTCCCGTCGAAATGGGCAAGCAAAAGCCGACGCCACCGCGAAACTCAACGTGGAGAAGGTGCTCAACCGGATCGATGAGGAGAAGCACGCGAAGCCGGGGGATCCACCGCCGCTTCATGGCGGACGCGATCGATTCGGCTACCTAGACTCAGCGCCGAGTTCACTGCGCGGGGACTTGCAGAACCCGACGCAGCTGAGGTCCACCGGGCTCAAGGCGATACGAGATGACCACGTTGGCAGGTCCCGAGAGGGTGTAACGCGACACGAGTGCGAACTCCTTCGCCTGGCCGGGCGACAGCGACGCCGGGTCTAGCACGACCACCTGAAGCCGCCGCTTATCGAGATCGGTCAAGCCCTCGATGTCGACCATGTAGGCGATGTCTGGTCCCTGGTTGATTAGAAGCCAGGTCTCACCACCCTTGTGATTTATCTGAAAGTCAACTCTTCCACTTTCGCGGTCGGCGAGGATGCTTTGAGGACGGTTGGGATCGTCGAGTGCCGCGACCATGGTGGCGCGCTGCTGCGCGTCCGTGGACCGCCTATTCGAGGCGAGAGTGAGGTACCCGAAGAGTGCGGCAACCACGACTGCCGCGACAGCCGAGCCCGAGCCGACCCACTGCGCCCAAAGGGAAGCTGCCTCGTACTCAGTCATGCGCTTACGCTAGCGGTTCTGCCACACTCAAGAGCGTGGACGACCTGGAGCGGCAGCGAAACCTGAGAGTGGAGCGAGACGCGCTCGCTTTCGACACCCCGAACTGTCCGGCCTGCCTGCTCAGTTTGCAACCCGCGCAGGACGGCGACGCGGTTGTTTGGCAATGCACGGAATGCGGAGAGTCGAAGCAATGACCGAAGAGAACGCCATCGACCCCTCAGTCGAAGATGATGAGAGCGACGAGTTTCAGGAAGTTCCGGTTGCCGCGCTGGCCGCATACTTGGATGAGCGCGGCATCGCAAACCGAGTTGAGAAACCGAATGGAGAGACGGGAGGCTCGGTCTCCTTCTCACTCCCCGCAGGCCGAGAAGTGCGTGAAGTTACTGTGCTCTACTTCGTCGCCAAGGCGGTGCGAGAAGCGGACGTGGCGAAGTGGCGTTTCTCGGATAAGTACAATGCGATCTTCAATACGGAGACCGGTGAGACAGAGGTGTTGGTGACCGCGCCCCGCGTCCAGGGGAAGGTGGTACCGATTTGGGACTTGCCGGGTGCCGTGAAAGGCCCGGAGTTCAGCACGCATAAAGACGAACCCATCGACTCTCGGCGGTACTCGAAGGTCGTGAGTTCTTGGTTGCGGATTTTCGACATCGAGGTCGACTGGTCTTTGAGCGTTGAGAACCAAGATTGCAGCCTAGAGCTAGCCCCAGAGTCGGATCTTCTGTTCGGGCTCGGACACTTCCTGCAAGACTCGCCACTGTCTATTAGAGTCCGGCATCGCGAGGGGGCGACTGGCCCCTCTGCGGACGCGCTGATCGACGGACCGGTCCGCGACTTCCTAACAGAGCTCGACTTCACACACGGCGTGAGTATTGAAGTCGTCGAACTCGGGGGACGGATTGCATCGGTCCCGGTTGATCTCGAAGGCCCTCCAGTGGCATTCCCGCGTAACCGCTACGACGACGAGCCGAAGACGCTCTACTGGTACGGGAACGGTGCGAACGAGTTGCCCCTCGTGCAGTTCCTGGCGTACTACCAGGTGCTTGAGTTCTACTTCCCGCAATTCAACCGCGAAGCAGTCATCCATCGACTTCGGACGAAGCTCAAAGATCCGAGCTTTGACATCAGTGACAGCGCACACCTAGACCGCCTAATCAGTGCCACCGCGGAGGCTCACTACGGCATCCGGAACGAATTGGATCAGCTGCGGGCGACTCTAAGGACATGCGTCGATGATGACGATCTGCGGGCCTACATCGAAGCGGAAGATCAAAAGGACCACTTCACTCGCAGTAAGCAGTCGATGAAGGGCGTTCAGCGGGTGAATCTAAAGCAAGACCTTCATGAGCAGCTCGCGACCCGTATCTACCAGATCCGAAATCGCATCGTGCATACGAAAGATCTCGACGAAGGATCCGGACTTGAGCTACTTCTCCCGACTAGCGATGAGACTCGGACGATGGGGCCCGAGATCATGCTGGTTAGGTGGCTAGCGCAGCGCGCGATGATCCACGGGTCGAAGCCATACGCCACTTAGAATTCTTTCTCACCTGGTAAAACAGCCACGAGGCACGTTCCTAGGGTGGTGTAGGCGCCCCCAAGGGCTAGAGCATCTGGGCGTCGTCATGTCTGACTCGATCACGACTCTTCGTCCTTCTCCACAGATTGTGTGGTCCCCCTTGCTGGTAAAAAATGGCCCCGCCGGGCAGCCGGTACAGCCCAGGGGCGACTCACCGGTCGCTGGCTTGGTCTGGGCGGTGAGCACTCCCGCCTAGCGCACGCCTTATCCCATGAAGGAGGAAGATCCGACTTACCTCGGATCGATGCAATGCGTCCCTTCCCAGCGGTTGCGGGTTCGGGTATGGGGTGCGTTTTGTCGTTTCTACCCCTTTCGAGGGAGTGCACGGCGCAACTTCACCGACCACATATAAGGAAGCGCAACCGCTTCCCTCCGAAGAGTTGGCGCGCCTGCTGTCCCGGATGTCCGCACCGCTTGCTGACGTACCCGAGGAGGTGAGGTCGGCATGGGCGCTATCCATCCTCCACACCGCCTGCGTCGTTGCCTACCGGGCAAGCCTGACGCTGCGACGGGATTCCGGCTTACCGTGTGCGGGGCGGCGGGCCTGTCCGGACTCATCCTCGCGGTGGCCCTCGTCCAGGCGGTGATCCGCTGATGGTTCGCCTCCCACCTGAGATAGCACGGTTTGTCGGTGACGACTCGGCCCCGGATGTTCTCGCTTCCGCAGCCCGATCGGCAAGGAGGGGTGACCTATTTCCGCTTCGGGCCAGTAACAAGACGCCCACAATCGCAAACCCTCACCCAAAAACTTCGAAGGAGCGCGGCGAGTGCACCGGCCAGCTCGGTCACGGAGTGCACGACGCCAGCCGGAACCCCGACAAGGTCCGGCGGATTTTTGGCGGACGCCCAGACGCGAACATAGGCGGTACGACGACTGACTGCCTCGTGGTCGATCTCGACCTGAACCACCGGGGCGCTGTGGTTGACGAGCTTCCGCCCACCAGTGTTCACAAGATTGGACGTGGCAACCGCTCTCCTCGGAGCGGGCGGCGCCCTACGCCAGCGCATCCGCTATGCATAGACTTTGCAGTGTCGCTGGGGCAGGTGGTCCTGTCGAGTACGAGAGCGGGCTCCTGTGGCTGTACGAAGATCATCGCGCCGCGATCGACAAGTGGGTTCGGGAGGATGCATTCCGGCACTTCTTGATCGCTCCGGATGACGTAGACGAAGCGCCGTGAGCGTCGATCCGGCCTGACAGACTTTCGCGTGCGCTAGGCCGTACCGCGCTTCTCGACCCTAGGAATGAGATGACTAGATAGTCTCATCTCATGCCTGGGGATCGTCGAGAGCAAGTGTTCGTCAGTTCTACATACCTTGACCTCCGAGACGAACGTCAGTCTGTGATTCAGGCGCTCCTCATAGCAGGTTGCATTCCGGCTGGGATGGAGCTATTCCCGGCGGGCAACGACGAGAAGTGGCGACTGATCCAGCGGGTGATCAACGAATGCGACTACTACGTCCTCGTGATCGGCGGCAAGTACGGTTCGCTCGACCCCACGACGGAACTCAGTTACACCGAGATGGAGTTCGACTACGCGGAATCGATTGGCAAGCCGATCATGGCCTTCCTTCATGGCGAGCCGGGGAAGCTCACGGGCGATCAGATCGAGCTTGACAAGGAACGTCGCGAGAAGCTCGACGCGTTCCGTGAGAAGGTCGAGGCCGCTCGGGTGGTGAAGTACTGGAACACTCCCGCCGAGCTTCCCGGGCACGTTGCGCTGGCTTTGATGGAAACGCGGGAACACTATCCTGCAGAGGGATGGGTGAGAGCCAGCCAGGCGATGACACCAGAGCAGAAGACGGAGATTGCCGAGCTTCGCGCTCGCGTGGCGGAACTCACACAAGAATCGCAGACCTCGACCTCTGCACGTCTGGAGGGCAGTCAGGACCTTGCCCAGGGCGAGGACATTTATAGGGTGGCCACGCTGTTCACTGGCTACCGCAAGAATCAGGTGGATGAGGATGGCGATCCCGACTGGCGCGAGAGCCCGATTCGCTGGGCACCCAAGCTATCCGCAACCTGGAACCACCTGCTGCAGGTGGTAGGCCCGGCGCTCCTGCACGAAGCAAGCGAACCTGAACTAGTCAAGGTTCTCAATGCCTGGGTAAATACGCGGGCGAAGGAAGCCGAGGAGGCCTTCGCAGGTCGACTGGGGAAACGCGTCTCGCTCCTTGAAGTGCAGAAGGAGGTCGTAGAAGACTTGCTTGTGCAGTTTTTTGCCGTCGGCGTCATAACTCGTGGAACGAAGCGCCGCCCGATCAGCGATCACGGAAAGTACTGGGTTCTGACAAGCCATGGCGAAGACCAGATGATGAAACTCCGTGCGATCCGCAGGACGCCTCCGAAGACCTGAACAATACAGCGATCTAGCAGCCCGACGTCTTGTTGGTGCTGCTGTGCGCCTGCGCCGCAACGCATTGACTCTCGTCGATGCAATCTGGTCGTGCGCAAAGCGCATTGTCGCTCGCGCGCCTCGCGGAGGCGTCTGTCATTCTCCGGCCAGCACTCGGAACTCAATCTCAGCTCCCAGCGAGGAGAACTCGCTGGACTGTTCGACATGCTGGCGTAAAGCGGCGCCAATCCAGAGTGTCTGGCAGTCGAAAGTCGCCTAGTGGAGCTTGCCTGAAGCTGATTGGGTCACCGTGGCACCCGCGGCTGACTGCCGCTTCGGGCTGTTGCTTTGCAGTCAGATACACGGTTCGCACTGAACTGACGATTCAGAAAGCGATCGGGATGGACGACCGGTCGATGGAAACGTTGGTGTAGCCGCGACGAGCGAGCAAAGACGCAGCCACGCGTAAGCCACGCTCGTCACTTGCCGGGCCGTAGCGAACCGCGACAATCGGGAGAGGAGCGGAGTTGCTTGCGAACCAGCGGTGCGAATCGCTCGCCTTAGCAATGGGAACGTACGGGATCAACCGCCCTTCGCGGACTCGATACTCTTCGATGTCTCCGACGTACGCCTTGCTGCACAGCAGTCGGACTTCTCGCTCATCAACGAATGCAGGGTGCTTCATCAGCGCGGCAGCGTGTAACAGATAGCTTCGTGTGGACACAACGTGAGATGGCCACTCCTCCGTTCGCTTCTCCCAGCCCTCCGGTCCGGGCGTGCTTTGGACTGTGTCTTGTAGCACAGCTGTTGCGAGCGCGTACTGAGAAGCTAGGTCGTATCTCACGGCATTCCACTCGGGCATCACGAAGAGCTGTGAGGGTGGTCGGCTCGGATCAAACACCAGTTGGAAACCCGCCTCGTTCGGCGCAGTCTCAGGCGGCGCTTCGAGTGGGTTTAGGGAACCAGGGAGGCGAGGCGCGAGGGAGGATTCAGCGTCGACGCCGATTGCGAAGCCGTCAGCGCCCCCATAACTTCGCCATTGGCTTAGAAGGTCGCCGTCGAGGCTTGCTGAGACCGAAAAGAGACCTTCCGCCGCGAAGTCATCGAAAGCAAACGCAAGCGCGTATTCGACGTAGAGCCTGCAAGCTTCGGGAAGGCCTTCTGTGTTCGCTGCAGCCCACACCTCCTTGATCAGACGTTCCCCGTAACTGACTTCGGAAGCATCGTTCAGTGCGAGAGAAGCTGTTGCCCACAACTGGCCCGAGTTGAGAATTCCGAGCAACCCAGCTGCGTCGGTGTAATGCCACACGGTGCCCTTCGCCCTGTCGGGATCGAAGTGCATTTGCAGGAACTCATGATGCTTGGGATGAGCCTTGCCTGGGCGAAGGAGGACTTCGGCGTCGAGAACTGGGAGGTCCATTTGTCGATGCTATCGACTCCTGACCAATCCGCACGAAGAGACTCCCAGTGGGAGCCAGGGGGCCTCTAGAGGCGTGCGGATCAGTCGGTGATGGGTGCGGAGTACGTGCTCTGGTTCGACAGCTCGTACGCAGAGCCGCTGGCGTTCACGTCGACGTATGCGAGCGTCGCTGCCGAGTCCGCCGTGATGGGGTGCGCAGCCTGGTACGCCTCGGCCACGTCGAACCGCGCTGATTTGCGAGCACGGGTGCCGATTACGGGGGCCATCGACTCGTCTCCGGTGACGTCGTGCTCCACATCGAGGAGCTTGGTGCCCTTAGTCATGTATGCCTACTAGATGTAGGGGATTAGTACTCAAAACATAACAAAATGTCGTCATATGAGTATCTTCCTAATCAAGACGTGATTGCTTGCTTGAAGCGATTAGACGATAGGAGATACGCAATGCTGATTCGATACCGACGTGGACTCGCCCCGCTCATGCTTTTCATCGCTCTGCCTCTTGTCCTTGCGCCGGTCTGTGCTGCTGCCGGAGCCGAGCTCCCTGGCGATGCGCGTCGCGGGTCGCTGCAGACCGCGTCGAGCGGGCCGACCATCACCTCCAACGGGGTAATGCTGACCGGTTGCGAGGGCATCGTTGACGATGCGATGAGGACGGCATCGGCGGAACAGATCTCAGCTGGCAAGCGGCAGCTGTGCACCGGCACCGAGACGATCTCCGAACGGCGGTTCACCCTGGGCGAGGGAGAAGCGACCGCGGTGGCCAGAGAGCTCGGAATGAGTTCGACGGAGGCCGAGTCTTTCGTGTCGAAGGCTGCCGCCGGATCAGTCCATGGCGCGACGTGGAAGCACTCCTACTCCGCTCTACTCGTCGTCGAGATTCATACAGGAACGACCTATTGGGACGGGACCAAAGCCTGGGTCAGCACGTACAGGGGTCTCACTGGAAAGCACTCCTGTCACGTGCCGGGAGGATGGCAGTACGGTGGCACCGTTTCGGGCGTCAAATGCAATCGCCCCGGACCATCGACGAAGGCTGACGCAGTCGAGCGCTTCGATCTGAACGCCCTCATCAAGGGATTCCCCGTGACGCTGAACATCGGTCTTCACTATGCGATCACGAACAAAGGTGTGACTTCGTCGTGGCAGGTGGGCGGGTAGGCGTCAGCGATGAACACGAACCGAGCGAGCGGGAGAGCCGCTCGACGCAATGCCGCTACAACAACGAATTCTGACATTCGGACGTCGTTCGACTGGTTGTATGCGCTCTGGGTCGTGCTCGAGGTTGCGGCGGGATGGCTCTTCTTCGGTGCTCCACTCCTGGTGGCGTTGGCCTCTCGTGGCACCAGGCTGCGTCACTCGCGAAGCAAGCAGATCTCGCTCTGGGTGATCGCCGCGATCGTGTCGCTCTTCGCGCTCGCCCCGTTCCTGGTGATCTGGTTCGGTCTGTCGACCACCCACATCGAGGAGCACCGATTTATCGTGGGCTAGTTCCCGCCGCCCTCGGGCTTCGGTCGCGGCACGAAGCGGGGGATCCATCGCAGGAACCCGAGGGCGCCGACGAGGCCGACCACGCCCATGGCGGCAGCGGCGATGGGCAGCGATGACACGGCGATGATCCCCGAGACGAGAAGAGGCGCCGCGGCGCCACCGGCATCCGTCAGCGTGCGCCACGACCCCAGGAAGGCGGCGGGCTCACGCTTCGGCGCAACGTCCGCACCGAGGGTGAGCAGGATGCCGCTGGAGAGACCGTTGCCCACGCCGAGCATCGCCGCGAACATCCCATACCAGAGCACCGCCGCATCACCATCGTGGGTCACCGACAGGGCGAGGAATCCGACACCCATCAGGACCATGGCCGGCATCGCCGCCCAGAGCCTTCCGAAGCGGTCCATCACCTGCCCGCTGGCGTAGAACAGGGCGAAATCGATCGCACCCGAGACGCCCACCACGAGGGCGATCGTCGATGCGTCGAGCCCGAGCGACAGACCCCACAGCGGCAGCACGACCTGGCGAGCCGAGCGCACGGCCGACAACGACGCCGCCGCCAGCCCGAGTCTGCCAAGTACGGAGCGCTGGCGCCACATCGTGCGGAAGATGCCGGCACGCTCGATGGTCGGGATCGCCCCGCTCACCGCCTCGCCCGAGTCCTCGGCATAGTGCGCGGACGAGGCGCGCGTGATGGCCGGGATCGTCTTCTCCGGGTCGGGGCCGAACAACACCAACAGCACCATGAACACCAGGCACCCGAGGAAGAACCAGATCGCGGCCTCTTCGGTGCCGAAGAGCTGCAGGAGACCTGCGGCGACGAACGGTCCGATGAAGATGCCGAGACGGAAGCTGCCGCCCAGCAACGAGAGCGCGCGGGCACGGAACGCCGGGGGCACGCGAGTGGTCATGAACGCGTGACGGGCCAGGCCGAAGGCCGCGGCGCAGAAGCCCAGCAGGAAGACGGATGCCGTGAGCACCCCGATCGACGGCGCGAAGATCATGCCGGCACCGGCGACCATGGAGATCACGCCCGCGATCACCATCGTGAAGCGCTCGCCGATGCGGGCCACGGCCCACCCCGCCGGCAGATTGCCGCACAGCTGACCCACCACGAGAGCGGAGGCGACCAGCGCGGCGAACGCCACATCGGCACCCATGCGTGCCGCGATCACCGGGATCAGCGGGATCACCGCCCCTTCGCCGAGCGAGAAGAGCACGGTGGGGAGGTACACCATCGGCCCGAACTGTCTCAGGATCGTCGATGCACCGCTCACAGTCCGAGGCTACCCCCGCAACCCACTCGCGCCCGTGACCACAAGGGAAGCGTGCGCTCGGAGCGACGACGCACGCGCGGATTGCATATTGGTTGCGCGGCCCGGATGCAGGATGATGAGCGCGGGGAGCGTGACAGGAGGTAGCTGATGCCGAATCGGCCTTCGCGCCAGCGCGTGTCCGACCCCCGCACCGACCGTCAGGTCGGATGGTTGATCTCGTTGGGGTCGATCCTCGGCGCGATCGGCCAGGCGGCTCCGCTCTTCTTCGCGCAGCAGAACGTCTTCGCGACATGGTGGCAGGCCGCATCGTGGGTGTGTATCGCACTGTTCGTGTCTCTCGCGATCATGGGACGCGTACTGCCGATGCATGCGCTGCGCGTCTTGTGGGCCGCGATCCCGGCAGCCGTGATCACGCTGCAGCTGACGTCTTTCCTCGCGTATTCAGGCCCGCCGGAAGGCGTGGTTCCCTGGGTGTGGATGATCGAGCCGGGATCGGTGACGCTGCTCGTCCTCGTCGTCCGTCCCGTCGCCGCGATCGCTCTCGCGGTCTTCTCCGGACTGTCGGTCGCAATCTCGGCGTGGCTGTTCACCGGCGCAGTCCCCGAGGTGGTCGCCGTGGCTACACCCATTCACATCAGCAACATCGGGTTCGTGGTGCTCTTCATCGGTATCCGCGGACGCGTGGCTCAACTGCGACGGCTGGAGGAGGAGTCCCGTCTCGCGGCAGAACGACAGGCGCTCGAAGAGGCCGAGGCCGAGCGCAACGCAGAACTCCAACGACTCGTGCACGACGAAGTGCTCTCGGTGCTCGCCGCCGCTGCCCTGTTCCGTGGGGAGGCGCCGCGAGAGCTGCAGGACGAGGCGGCTCACGCTCTGCTGGTGCTCCGAGACTCCGTCGACCCTGACGAGTCGGCGACGGAGATGAGCAGCGCGGAGGCCGCCGAGGAGATCCGACTGCGCGCCGCGCGTTTCTCCGCGGTCGAGCTCCTCATCGACGATCGAGGGGGAGTGCTTCCCGCGTGGGTGGTGCGGGCGTTCTCGGCCGCCTCCGCCGAAGCACTGCGAAACGCGCGGCGCCACGCCGAGGCAGAACGGATCATGCTCGACGCCGTGGTCGGGCGGGGACGGATCCGCGTCAGCATCCGAGACGATGGCATCGGCTTCCTGACGGCTGAGGTGCCGTCGGAGCGGCTCGGCGTGCGGGACAGCATCCTCCAGCGCGTCGAGGAGGTCGGAGGGCTCGCCCTCATCGACTCCGCGCCGAGCGCGGGGACGGAGGTGATGCTGTCATGGCCACGGTGATCCCGAGCGGCACCGGTGCGGCAGGTCTCGCGACTCGCGGCGCCCGCTGGGTGATGATCGCGGTGTGGTGCTGTGGAATCGCGCAGGGGGTCGTCCAGGGGCTCTTCTCTCCGCCGGCTCCGGCCTATCTCGCCGCGCTCGCCGTGCTCCTCGTGGGATCGATCATCATCACGCATCGCAGCGACGCACCACTGCAGGGATGGCGGGCGTGGGCAGTTCCGGCGGCGACCCTGGTGGCCACCGCCCTGATGCTGTCGGTCATCGACCACGCCGGTGAGATCTGGGTGGTCTTCTTCGCTTCCTACCTCGTCGCGTTGGAGATCGGACGGGGCAACCCCGCGATCGGCGGAGCAGGACTCGGTGCGCAGATCGCGCTCGTCGTCGGCTGGGGTGTCGCGACGGACCAGCCGAGTGATGGCATCGGCGCGATGATAAGCATCCCGGTCATGGTCGGTATCCTCGGGGTGATCTGGCGACTGACGCTGCGTGCCATGGTCGCGCGTGAACGCGCGCACCGCTCCAAGGCGGCAGAGAGCGTGCGGAGAGGGGCTGCGGCCCGAGCGGCCGCGGAGCAGTACCGCCAGGAGCTCGCGGAGATCACGCGAGAGGTGGAGGGACTGCTGGAGCGGGTGCGCGACGAGAGCCGAATCGACGATGACCTGATCACCGAGCTGACGGCCCGAGAGGGCGTGATCAGGGATCGAATCCGCTCGCCGCGGCTTCATCATCCCGACGTCGCCGATGCGGCGGCGGTGGCGCGGATGCGGGGAGTCCGTGTCGCGATCCTGGCGAGCCAGGCTCCGGGGGCTCCGCAGATCAGCGATCGCAGCGCACGAGAGGTGGCGACGATCCTCGGCGGTGTCGCGGCGGGATCCGTGGTGATCTCGTCGGGCGCGCGCGCCGTGGGCAGGCTCAGCGTCGTCGTAGACACGGGGGAGGACCACCACCGCATCGAGCTCGAGATGCAGTGAGGGCGTCACGAGTACCGGCGGCGCGACGTCCCTCGGCAGGATAGGCTCGGATATCATGCTCGAACTCGATCTCTCCGCCGACATCCAGGCGCTCAGGCACACCTTCGGCGACATCAGTGAGGTCGTCGACGTCTCCCGGCTCCGCGACGAGATCGCGCGCCTCAGCGAAGAGGCGGGCGCCCCCGATCTGTGGGACGACACCGAGAACGCTCAGAAGGTGACCAGCGCGCTGAGCCACCGCCAGTCGGAGCTCGCCCGCATCACCGGCATCGCCCAGCGCCTCGACGACCTCGAAGTGCTGGTCGATCTCGCGAACGAGATGGGCGATGAGGACTCCGCGCAGGAGGCCCGTGCCGAACTCGCGGCGCTCACCGACCTGATCAACCAGCTCGAGGTGCAGACCCTTCTCGACGGCGAGTACGACGAGCGCTCCGCGATCATCACGATCCGCTCCGGTGCGGGCGGCGACGACGCGACCGACTTCGCCGAGATGCTCATGCGCATGTATCTGCGTTGGGCCGAGCGGCACAAGTACCCCGTCAAGGTGATGGACACCTCCTACGCCGAGGGCGCCGGTATCAAGTCGGCCACCTTCGAGATCGACGCCCCGTACGCGTTCGGCACCATCTCGGTCGAGGCCGGCACACACCGCCTCGCACGCATCAGCCCGTTCGGCTCGGCCGACAAGCGTCAGACGTCGTTCGCCGCGGTCGAGGTGATCCCGCTCATGGAGGAGGCCACCGAGGTCGACATCCCCGAGGGTGACATCCGCGTCGACGTGTTCCGCTCGTCCGGCCCCGGTGGACAGTCGGTCAACACCACCGACTCCGCTGTGCGCCTCACGCACCTTCCCACCGGCATCGTCGTGTCGATGCAGAACGAGAAGTCGCAGATCCAGAACCGTGCGGCCGCGATGCGCGTGCTCCAGACGCGCCTCCTCCTGCTTCAGAAGGAGCAGGAAGCAGCCAAGAAGAAGGAGCTCGCGGGCAACATCACCGCGAGCTGGGGCGACCAGATGCGCTCGTACTTCCTCTACGGTCAGCAGCTCGTGAAGGATCTCCGCACCGGACAGGAGTCCGGCAACCCGGCCGCGGTGTTCGACGGCGACCTCGACGACTTCATCTCGGCGGGCATCCGCTGGCGCAAGCGTCCCACCGACGACTGATTCTCGGATCATGACGAAGGCCCCGGAAGCGAGATGCTTCCGGGGCCTTCGTCATGAGGCCGCTGTCACTGCATGAAGCAGGCCGACACCGTCTCAGTGTCGGAGAGGACCTCGGCGAAGCCGTAGGCCGCGTCGACATCGGTGAGGGTGCCGTCGCTCTCCGCGATCGTTCGCAGCGTGTCGTCGTCGAGATCCGACGTCACGAGGAGGTCGGAGAGGCAGCTGATCTGCGCTTCGGTGTAGCCGTCTGCGCCGGTCGCCCCGAAGATCGCGGTGACGCCCTCGGCCACCTCTGCCGTCGTGGGGCGAGGCCCGCCGGCCGCACCATCGTCGGGTGCGTCGGACTCCTCGGTGCCGGTCGACGGTGAGGCGGAGCTGGAGGGACGGTCGATCTCGGTGCTGACGCCCTGGACGGCCGCGAAGAAGTAGAAGACAGAGATCACGATGCCGATGATCGTTCCGACCACCGCCAGCACGAGACCGGTGATGCCCGGCCACTTCTTGCCTTTGAGGAAGAGCGAGATCAGGGAGACCACGAACCCGGCGGCGAGCAGCACGAAGCCGAAGACGCCGACCAGCGGGATGAAGACCAGGATGGTTCCGAGCGCCGACAGGCCGAGTCCGACGATCCCGAGGATGGAGAGCTTCTTCGGCGCCTCAGGTGCCACGGCTGCATACGGTGCGGCTGCCGGGAACCCGGACGGGCTCTGGGCATATGCGCCGGGAGCGGCGGGCGCCGCGCCGGGGTAGCCACCGTACGGCTGCTCCGGAGCTGCAGCCGGGTACGCGGGCGCGGGGTAGCCGTCGCCGAGGGGAGTGGTCGGGGCGGAGGCGCCGGGCGTCGACCAGTCCTGAACCGGAGACTCGACGGGAGCGTCAACCGGAGTCTCGGTGGCCGACGGTTCCTCCGGGATGCGGATCACGGTGTCGTCGAGCGAAGGCTCCTCTGCCACGGCGGGAGCCGTGGTCTCGGGAGCGGTCGTCTCGGGAGCAGAGGTCTCAGGCGCAGCGGTCTCAGGCGCGGTGGTCTCGGGAGCGAAGTGCTCGGTCCACTGCTGGCCGTCCCACCAGCGCTGACGCCCTGATCCGTCGTCGTACCAACCAGCAGGTGTCGTCATGGTGTCCCCCATAGAAGTTCGCGGCCGACGAGGATGGCGCCGGACCTCTTCATGTATAGCAGGGGGGAGTGACGCGCACGGGGCTGTCGGATGGGGAGAGGTACCCATCGTGCGCAGACCGCCTCTGCTTCGCGGGGTGTCGCTCGCGGCCACCCGAGAGCGCGCGCTTAGGCTCGTAGCGCCATGATTCGGTTCGAGAACGTCACGAAACGCTACCGCGGGACGTCGAAGCCCGCCCTGTCCGCCGTCGACTTCGAGGTGCAGCGCGGGGAATTCGTCTTCCTCGTCGGGGCTTCGGGCTCCGGCAAGTCGTCCTGCCTGAGGCTCATCCTGCGAGAGGACGTGCCCACGTCCGGGCGCGTGGCGGTGCTCGGACGCGACCTGCGCTCTCTCGCCAACCGCAAGGTGCCCTACTTCCGGCGGCACATCGGCTCGGTGTTCCAGGACTTCCGTCTGCTCCCGTCCAAGACGGTCTATCAGAACGTCGCCTTCACGCTGCAGGTCACGGGCTCGTCCCGCGGGTTCATCCAGCAGGCCGTTCCGGAGGCGCTCGCACTGGTGGGCCTCGACGGCAAGCAGAAGCGGATGCCGCACGAGCTCTCCGGTGGAGAGCAGCAGCGTGTGGCGATCGCCCGCGCCCTCGTGAACCGTCCGCAGGTGCTGCTCGCCGACGAGCCGACCGGAAATCTCGACCCCGCCACTTCGGTGGACATCATGCAGCTGCTGGCGCGGATCAACGCCGGTGGCACCACTGTGCTGATGGCCACGCACGAGGCGGCGTTCGTCGATCAGATGCAGCGACGTGTGATCGAGCTCCGCGATGGGGAGATGGTGCGAGATGAGGTGCACGGCGGATACGGTGACACCTCGAACATCCCGCGCCTGGTGCCCGAGGAGATCCGCGGTGCCGCTGCGGTGGCCGCGCTCACCGCCGTGCAGGAGGTGCAGCGTCAGACCGCCGACCTCTCGGTGGTCCGTGCTGCCCTGGCAGAGGAGTTGGGTGCGCAGCGTAAGGCCGCGGCGTCCACCCCCTCCGTGACGCAGCCGCCGGTCGCGACGACGACAGCATCCGTTCCGACAGCATCTGTCCCGACAGCTCCCGTTCCGACCGAGACCGCGCCGGACGATATTCTGCCGGCGGTACCGGCGACCGTCGGCCCGCGCACGCATCCGATCGTGCTTCCTCAGGTCGATGTCGCCGAGCTCGGAGTGGCCGACCGTCTGGGGCTCTCCAGCGAAGATGACGAGGAAGTGGGACCGACCTCATGAGAATCGGTCTGATCCTCGGCGAGGCCCTCGGCGGCCTGCGTCGCAACATCTCCATGGTGATCTCCGTCGTGCTCGTCACGTTCGTCTCGCTCACCTTCGTCGGCGCTGCGATCCTGATGCAGGGGCAGATCGGTGTGATGCGCGGGTATTGGGCTGAACGCGCCCAGGTGGCCGTGTACATGTGCTCCGACGTCTCGGAGTCGGACACCTGCGTCGACGGCGCCGCGAGCGAGGAGCAGGTCGACGCGGTGCGCGCGCAGCTCGAGGGCGATGCCCTGGCGCCGCTCATCAGCTCGATGACCTTCGACTCGAAGGAAGACACCTACGCGAAGCTCGTCGAGCAGTTGGGCGCCGATCAGGCCAGTGTGCTGACGCCGGATCAGGCGTTCGAGGTGTTCTTCGTCACGATGAAGGATCCCGGTCAATCCCAGGTGCTCGCCGAGGCGTTCAGCGGTCAGGCCGGCGTGGAGCAGGTCAAGGATCAGCTTCAGTACCTCGAACCGTTGTTCTCGGCGCTCACCGTCGCGACCTACATCGCCGTCGGCATCGCGGTGCTCATGCTGATCGCGGCCACCCTCCTGATCGCGACCACGATCCGATTGTCGGCCTATGCGCGGCGCAAGGAGATCGGCATCATGCGGCTGGTCGGAGCGTCGAACAGGTTCATCCAGACCCCGTTCGTGCTGGAGGGCGTCTTCGCGGCGTTCCTGGGGTCTGCCCTCGCGAGCGCCGCTGTGGTCGCCGGGGTGCACTTCGGCGTCAACGGCTATCTGCGTGGACGCGTGCCGTTCATCACCACGTGGGTGACGATGCAGGATGCGACGCTGGTGGTTCCGGTGCTCATCGGCATCGGCGTGCTGCTCGCCGCGCTCTCTGCCGGCTTCGCGATCCGTCGCTGGCTTCGCACCTGATCTCCGTCGGTATAGACTGAAAGGCTGCTCGGCCGGGTCTGGTCGAGCTCATCGACACACAGGAGAGCATCATGCCCAGGGAACGCGGGGAGAAGGTCATCGCGACCAATCGTCGCGCACGTCACGACTACAACATCGAGAAGTCGTACGAGGCGGGGATGGTGCTCACCGGCACTGAGGTCAAGTCGCTGCGTCAGGGGCGTGCCAACCTCAGTGACGGGTACGCGTTCGTCAAGGGCAATGAGGTATTCCTCGACTCGGTGCACATCCCGGAGTATTCGCAGGGGCACTGGACGAACCACTCGGCCAAGCGCATCCGCAAGCTGCTGCTGCACCGGGAAGAGATCGCGAAGATCGCCCATGCGGTGTCGGCGGGCGGGTACACGCTCATCCCGCTGAAGCTGTACTTCTCCGACGGTCGTGCCAAGGTCGAGATCGCTCTGGCGAAGGGCAAGCGCGAGTACGACAAGCGTCAGACTCTGCGCGAGCGCCAGGACACCCGCGAGGCCGATCGGGCCATGCGACTGCGCAATCGCGTGGGCGAATAGTCCCGATCGTCAGAGCTGCGGGTCGAAGCCGAACACGCGTCCGAGGAAGCGGAGTTCTCGTTCGAGCGCATCGGTGATCGTCTCCGCACGACGGAACCCGTGCCCCTCGCCCGGATACAGGACGTACTCATGATCGATGCCGCGCGCGGCCAGCGCATCGCGGATGGCCTCGGACTGCGAGGGTGGCACGACTCTGTCGTCTTCGCCCTGGAGCAGCAGCACGGGCACATCGATGCGGTCGACCGCTGACAGGGGTGAACGCGCGATGTACAGCGCCTCCGCAGCAGGAAGCGGCCCGACCAGACTCTCGACGTAGTGCGCCTCGAAGTCGTGCGTGTCTTCGACCAGCATCCGCAGGTCGGCGACACCGTAGCGGCTGATGCCCGCTGCGAACGTGTCGCCGTGCACCAGCGCGGACAGCACGGTCCACCCACCGGCTGATCCGCCGCGGATGGCGATCCGCGCGGGGTCGGCCAGACCGACACGGGCCAGGCCGCGGGCTGCGGCGATCACGTCGTCGACATCGACCACGCCCCACTGGCCGTGGAGCCGCTCGCGGTACGCGCGTCCGTAGCCCGTGGAGCCGCCGTAGTTCACATCGAGCACGCCGATGCCGCGGCTCGTGTAGAACGCGATCGCAGCCGATGCCGCTCCCGTCACGTGCGCGGTGGGGCCTCCGTGCACGAGCACGATGTACGGAGGGCGCTCATCGACGGCCGCAGTGACGGTCGGGTTCGCGGGCGGGTACACGAAGGCATGCACGGGGCCGTGTTCGCCGTCGACCTGGATCTGTCGCGCGGGCGGCATCCACTGGGCATCCACGGCCTCGCCGCCCCGGAGCGCCGTGACCTCACCGGAATCGACATCCACGCACCACAGGCCCGCGCTGACGGTCGCGCCGTTTCCCGAGAGGAGAACCCGGCTGCCGTGGCTGTCGTCCACGCTCACGTGTCCGTCGCAGGGCACGTCGAGTCGCCGTACGCCGGCGACGGGATCGATCAGAACGATCTCGTCGCGCCCGTTGGTCCGGGCGGCCACGATTCGGCCGTCATCGAGCGGCTGGAACCAGCGATTGCCGAGTACCCAGAGCCCGTAGCCGATGTCGGCGTCGTCCGGCCCGATCGTCTCGGCGTCGGCCGACGGTGTCACGCCGTGCAGCCGGAGGCGATGCAGTGTCCAGCGCCCGGAGGGATCGTCGGAGAACAGGATCTCGTCGTCGCCGATCCACTCGGGTTGCAGCGCCGCGCGGGTGCGAACCGTCGTGGACGCTCCGCTCTGCACGTCCATGATGCGCAGCACCGCACGATCCCACGGCATGTCGGTGTCGCTCCACTCGACCCACGCGATCCTCGTACCGTCGGGGGAGAGGGTGGGGTGGGCGAAGAACGCGGAGCTTTCCGCGAAGACCTGGATGGCCCCCGGATCGTCAGCGGCCGAGCCGTCGGTGGGGATGCCGATGACCGCTCGCCGGTGCGGCGCCGGGGTGAGATCCTCCCGCACCGCGAGCAGCCTGCCGTTCTGCCAGCGAAGCCCCCCGTGCGCGGCACCGGCCGGCGTCAGCGGCGACGGCGTGCCGTGAGGCTCGAGCCGCTGCACGCGTTGGTCCGTGGCGTCGACGAAGTACAGCACGCCGCCGGCGTCGACGGTCCACGCGCCGCCACCGTATTCGTGCACCCTCGAGCGCGCACTCCAGGGCGCCGGAAGGATCTCGGCGCCCGTCGACGAGCGGACCGTGACACGCCCCGCTTCGGCCGGCACCGATTCGCCCCACCAGATCTCGTCGCCGACGAACCGTGCGCCGTCGATCCGCGGAGAGGCGGCGGCGACTCCGGCAGTCGAGAAGGGAGAGGGCCAGGAGCCGTGGCGCGACGTCATACCTCGAGCCTATGCGCGCTCCGGCGCGCGGTGTCACACGGGGACGGTGATGTCAGCGCACGGGGATGAGGCGGGGGAGCACCCGCACGAGGGCGACCATCACGAACAGCTCGACGAGCGTCTGGGTGACGACGACCAGGGGTGCCAGCTCCAGCGGGGCGGGAAGAGCGAGCGCGAGAGGGAGCACGACCAGCGAGTTCCTGGTGACCCCGCTGAAGGTGAGGGCGCGGGCCTCCGCTGCAGCGAGACCGGCGAACCGCCCTGCAAGAAGACCGAGGACGACCAGGATCACGGCAAAGGCCAGATAGATCGGCACGAGCACGATCAGCGTTCCCAGTCGTTCGGCGACGCCGCGCATCTGAGAGGCGACGACGATCGCCAGCGTCGCCATCATCAGCGGGACCATGGTCGCGCCCATCCCACGCTGCACCACTGCGGCAGAGGGGGCCACTCGCACGAGCAGCTGCACGAGCACCGCCGCGGCCAGCGGCAGCACGATCAGCACGAGGAACGCCCGCACGAACGGCAGCGGATCGATCAGGGACAACGTGCCACCGTCGACGAAGAGGGCGAGATACACGGGCAGGAGCACGATCTGCGCGAGCATGAGCAGCGGGGCCGCGGCGAGAAGCTTGGCCGACGCGCCCCCGGCCAGCCCGGCGAACACGATGACGTAGTCGATGCAGGGGGTGAGCAGCACCAGCAGCACGCCGATCAGCAGGGCGTCATCGGCGGCGATGAAACGGGTCAGTCCGAAGACCACGGCGGGGACGACGAGGAAGTTGAGGATGCCGACCGCGATCAGGAAGCGGACGTCGCGAAATGCGTCGCCGAGGGCGTGGAACGGTACCCCCAGGAAGGTCACGAACAGCAGCAGGCCCAGCACCGGCTCGATCGCCGGCTCCAGGTGCGAGCTGCCGGGAAGGGCCCATCCGACGACGGCGGCGACCCCGAGCGCTCCCAGATACAGCGCGATCTGGTGTCGTTCGAGCCAGGGGGCGGGAGTGGTCTCAGCCATCACCCTCACTGTACGAGGGTGGTCGGTCGATGCGGCGCGCGGTTACGCGCTCAGACGGCGCGGAGCACCGCGACCACCTTGCCCAGCACGGTCGCCTCATCACCGAGGATCGGCTCGAACGCGGAATTACGGGGAAGTAGCCACGTGTGGCCGTCGCGACGCCGGAAGGTCTTGACGGTCGCCTCGTCATCGAGCATCGCCGCGACGATCTCGCCGTTCTCCGCACTGTTCTGGGAGCGGATGACGACCCAGTCGCCGTCGCAGATGGCCGCATCGATCATCGACTCGCCGGACACCTTGAGCATGAACAGATCGCCCTTGCCCACCAGCTGACGCGGGAGCGGGAAGATCTCCTCGACCTGCTGCTCGGCCGTGATCGGAACGCCGGCGGCGATACGGCCGACGAGCGGAACGAGCGCCGCGTCGCCCACGGGCGTCACGACATCGGCGGGGTTCTCGGTGCTCGTGCCCGGGAGGTCGATCAGCACCTCCATCGCGCGGGTCTTGCCGGGATCGCGGCGGAGGTAGCCGCTCAGCTCCAGCTGGCCGAGCTGATGAGTGACGCTCGAGAGGGATTTGAGACCGACGGCGTCGCCGATCTCGCGCATGCTCGGCGGATAGCCCTGCTGGGCGATCGACGCCTGGATGACCTCGAGGATCGCCATCTGCTTCGGGCTGAGGCTCTTCCTGCGGCGGGTACGCGGTGCCTCGGACTCGGGGGCTGAGTTCTCGCTCATGATGCTCCTTCAGTACGCGTGTCCGACGCCGCTCATCGAATGTCGGAGGCCCGTGGTGGGGTGTGGTTATCGAAACCGTATCCGAGAATCATGCGGATCTGGAAGATCTGTTCGAGCGTGTCGGTAGATTCGTGGACGTGGTTTCGAAGAAAGCTTGACAGATGTTCGAAATCGAAGATATCTTCGGAACGTAGCTTCGTATTCTTCTCTCCCGGCCGAGAGGTGAATGCGAACGCTACGCCAACTTCCACAGGGCCTCACGGTCCGTGGCTGATCCCCGAGAGATCGGGGCGACGCAGAGGAGCACCACATGAGCACCATCGCCTTCAGCAGCACAGCAGTCATCCCGGCGCGTCCGGCGACGCGGCTCAAGCTGACCGCACGTGGTCGCCGAGTCCTGCTCGCACTCGCCGCACTCCCTCTCGCGGGAGGGATCGCGTTCGCGGCTCTCAGCGGCGGGAGCGCCCTCGCCTCGGGCGAAGACGCCGCACCGGTGAGCTTCGCGACGGTCACCGTGCTGCCGGGCGACACGCTGTGGTCCATCGCGACCGAGCTCGCTCCGACGGCCGACCCTCGCGAGGTCATCGGCGAGATCAGCCGATTGAACCTGCTGCAGACCGGCGAGCTGCAGGTCGGTCAGGAGCTGTCGCTCCCCACGCAGTACACGAACTGACCGGCAATCCGGCGTCACTGAACTGCGAAGCGCCTCAGGGCGTTCTAGCATGGGAAGGGTGACCGCTTCACTCGATGACCTGCCGCTTCGTGACGATCTCCGGGGGCTGAAGCCGTACGGCGCCCCGCAGGCGCCGCTGCCCATCGCTCTCAATGTCAACGAGAACACGCATCCGATTCCGGATGAGGTGGCGAGCGACATCCTCGACGAGATCGCGGTCGCGATCCGCGACGTCAATCGCTATCCGGATCGTGAGTTCACCGCATTGCGGGAGGGGTTCGCCGACTACCTCGGTCATGGGCTCGTCGCCGAGCAGATCTGGGCGGGCAACGGATCGAACGAGGTTCTCCAGCACATCCTTCAGGCGTTCGGCGGCCCCGGCCGCACGGCCGTCGGCTTCGCGCCGACCTACTCGATGTACCCGCTCATCGCGCAGGGGACCGGCGCGCGGTGGGTGGCAGGTGCCCGTCAGCCTGACTACAGCATCACCCCCGATGAGGCGGTGGCGCAGGTGCGTGCGGCCGATCCGGACGTCGTGCTCCTGTGCTCGCCGAACAATCCGACGGGAACCCCGCTCGGAATCGATGTGATCGAGGCCGTGTACGACGCCGCGCGCGGCATCGTGGTCGTCGACGAGGCCTACCAGGAGTTCGCCCCGCGGGACGCCCCGTCGGCACTGTCGCTGTTGGAGGGGCGCCCTCGACTCGCCGTATCGCGCACGATGAGCAAGGCGTTCGCCTTCGCCGGGGCGCGAGTGGGGTACTTGGCCGCGGACCCCGGATTCATCGACGCCCTGCGGCTCGTGCGCCTCCCGTACCACCTGAGTGCGCTCACCCAGGCTGCTGCTGTCGCCGCTCTGCGCAACGCCGATGTGATGTTGGGTATGGTCGACGACATCGTCGAGCAACGCGATCGCATCACCGCGACCCTCGAGGCGCTCGGCTACACGCCCCACGATTCCTGGTCGAACTTCGTGCTCTTCGGCGGGGTGGCGGATCCGAAGGCGACGTGGCAGAAGCTCTACGACCGTGGCGTTCTGATCCGCGACGTCGGTATCCCCGGCCACCTGCGCGTGACGGCCGGCACCGAGGCGGAGACCACGGCGTTCCTCGATGCGCTCGCCTCGATAGAATCGGCATCATGAGCAGCCCCGTCCTGACCCCGCGTACCGCGAGCCGCGTGCGCAGCACGTCGGAGTCCACCGTCGAACTCGAGCTGAACCTCGACGGCACCGGTGCGAGCCGCATCGACACGTCGGTGCCGTTCTTCGACCACATGCTCACCGCATTCGCCAAGCACTCGCTGACCGATCTCACCGTGCGCGCCTCGGGCGACACCCACATCGACGCGCATCACACCGTGGAAGACGTCTCGATCGTGCTCGGCCAGGCGATCCTCGAGGCCCTCGGCGACAAGTCCGGCATCTCGCGCTACGGCGACGCCCTCGTTCCCCTGGACGAAGCGCTCGCTCAGGCCGTCGTCGACATCTCCGGTCGTCCGTACCTCGTGCACGAGGGCGAGCCGGCCGGGTTCGAACACCACCTGATCGGCGGGCACTTCACGGGTTCGCTCGTGCGCCACTCGTTCGAGGCGATCACCTTCAACGCCGCTCTCACCGTGCACGTGCGCGTGCTGGGCGGACGCGATCCTCACCACATCGCCGAGGCGGAGTACAAGGCCTTCGCCCGCGCGTTCCGCCAGGCCAAGTCACTCGACCCGCTGGTCGACGGCATCCCGTCCACCAAGGGCGCGCTGTGACCCGCACCCCGAAGGTGGCGGTGTTCGACTACGAGTCGGGCAACGTGCACTCCGCGGTCAAGGCGCTCGCGGCAGCCGGAGCGGATGCCGTTCTGACCCGCGATCGCACCGAGGCTCTCGAGGCCGACGGGCTCGTGGTGCCCGGAGTGGGTGCGTTCGCTGCCGTGCGTGAGGCACTGCACGCGCACCGTGGCGACGAGATCATCGATCGTCGTCTCGCCGGTGGGCGGCCGGTGCTGGGCATCTGCGTGGGCATGCAGGTGCTGTTCGCACATGGTGTCGAGCGCGGGGTCGACTCCGAAGGGCTGGGGGAATGGCCCGGAGCCGTGACCGAACTCAACGCTCCGGTGCTCCCGCACATGGGATGGAACACGGTTTCCCCAGGCGATGACAGCGTGCTGTTCCGGGGTATCGAGCAGGAGCGCTTCTACTTCGTGCACTCCTACGCCGCGCAGTCGTGGGAATTGGACGTGATCCCTCCGTTCCCGCAGCCGGTGCTGACGTGGACGACGTACGGCGAGCCGTTCCTCGCCGCGGTCGAGAACGGCCCTCTGTCGGCGACGCAGTTCCACCCGGAGAAGTCGGGAGAGGCGGGGATCCAGCTGCTGCGCAACTGGATCGGCAGTCTCTGACCCGCTGATGCGGCGCCGTGGCGCTCAGAAACCGCGTGCGACGGCGGCTGCCGCAGACAGCCACGCGCGTTGCGTGCGCTTGCCGAGCGAGCCGTAGCGGAGCGGGCCATCGACCATCTCATGGTCGAACGGGATGCTGACGACCTCGCGGGAGAGGGCGCGGTAGCCGCTGGTGACGTGCTCCACGTCGGCGGGCGTCGCCCGCGGATCGGCCTGGGAGACCACGGCGACGGATGTGCGTGCGAGTCGTGCGGAGCGTTCGTCGCGCTCTTCGAGTGCCTCGATGAGCAGCGCGCCCGCCTCTGCGTGATCTGCGCGGGTGGTCGTCGCGATCACGAGCTGGTCGGCGTGGTCGATCATCCGCAGCCACATCGGGTCGGACTCGTCGTTTCCGGAATCGATGATGATCAGTCGGTAGAACTTCGCCGCGACCGAATGGATCGCATCGACGTCGGTCGGTCGAAGTCGGTTCTCGTGAGCGAGCCGGATCGGCTTCGAGCGCAACACGTCGTACTTCTCTCGCGGCTGATGGTGCATGAAGTGAGCGAGATCGGCCGATTGCGCGCCGGTCCCGAGCAGCCTTCCGGTCTCCGGCAGGAGCTCGAGCAGGGTGCGATCGTGTGCGCCCGTGTCGGTGCGCCAGCCGAGCGTGCCGCGGGTCTGGTTGTTGTCCCATGCGAGCACCCCGGCCCCGCCGTACCGTGCGAACACCGCGGAGAGCAGCGCTGTCGTCGGAGTCTTCCCCGCACCGCCCTTGCCGTTCACGACCGCGACCGTGCGGGGACCGGGCCAGTGCTGGCTCACCGCGAGTTCGTCATCGCGCGACGATTGCTCCTCCAGCGACGGAGGGATGCGCATACCGAGGCGGTTCAGCGCGCCGCGGGCACCCTCGCGTGCCGGCTCTTCGGGGCGCTCGGTCTGCAGGAAGGAATCCCGCTCGCGAACGCGCCGCGCCGGACGCGAGACTGTTTCAGCGGGTGCGGGTGCGGGTGCGGGTGCGGGTGCGGGCGGGCGCGCCTCGGGCCGAGCAGGAGCGAGCCGAGCGTTGGTCGGCTGAGCGGGAATGGACGGCAGCGGTGCTGTCGGGGCCGGCTGCACAGGCAACGCCACGCTCGGAGCCGGCGATGCGGGGACGGACGCTCTCGGAGCCGACGATGACGGTGCAGGCGATGACGGTGCAGGCGATGACGGGGCCGGCGGTACGGGGGACGAGACCTCGGGCGCCGGTGGTGTCGGACGCGGGGGAGCGGCGACGACCTGCGCGCGCTCTTCGCGAGCCTCGGCCCGGGTGCGGCGGTACGGCGCAACGTCAGACGCAGCGGGGAGCGCGGCGGGCCGTGGAGGCACCGTGGGCGTGCGGGGCGGGAGGAGTGGGACCGAGTCGACGATCGGAAGCTCTTCGCCGCTTCGGCGCGCGTCGGCACCGGGCGTTGCGTCATCGTGCGGTCCGGACATCATGCCTCAGCCTATCCCGTGCGTTTCGCCTGCGTTTCTCGCGCATTTGGAAGGGCGCCGGGGTCGCGATACCCTCGGTTCTCGTGCGTCCGTGACGGGTGTGCTCGGACCTCTGATCTGAATCCTCACCTTAGGAACCCATGAACGACTTCGCGCAGTCTCCTTCTCTCACGCTCCTTCCCGCTGTCGACGTCGCCGGCGGCAAGGCGGTGCGACTCACCCAGGGTGAGGCCGGCACCGAGACCAACTACGGCGACCCGATCGACGCGGCGGGCGAGTGGGTGTCGCAGGGCGCGCAGTGGATCCACCTCGTCGACCTCGACGCCGCATTCGGTCGCGGGAGCAACGCGCCCATCCTGCGCAAGGTCATCAAGCAGTTCCGTGGGGTCAACATCGAGCTCTCGGGCGGCATCCGCGATGACGCGACGCTCGAGGCGGCGCTCGAGAGCGGTGCGACCCGCATCAACCTCGGAACCGCCGCCCTCGAGAACCCCGAGTGGGCCGCCGACGTGATCGGACGCTACGGCGAGGCGATCGCGGTCGGACTGGACGTGCGCGGCACGACCTTGGCGGCGCGCGGCTGGACCAAGGAGGGTGGAGACCTCTGGGAGGTGCTCGACCGCCTCGAGGACGCCGGATGCAGCCGCTACGTGGTGACCGATGTCACCAAGGACGGCACGCTGCGCGGACCGAACATCGAACTCCTGCGCGAGGTCGCCTCGCGCACCCCCAAGCCGGTCGTCGCCTCGGGCGGCATCTCGAGCCTCGACGACATCGCGGCGCTGCGCGAGCTGGTGCCACTGGGCGTCGAGGGCGCCATCGTCGGCAAGGCTCTGTACGCCGGAGCGTTCACGCTGGCTGAGGCGCTGGATGTCGCAGGGGACTGACGACGCCTGCGGTCACGGTGATCACGGTCACGGTGCCGTGAACCACGGCGACTCCGCAGGGGTGCCCTGGGAGGGGCGCAGCTTCGAGTCGAACCCTCACGCGGCTGATGACGGCTCCGCAGACCCCGCCCTGCTTGGTGCGCTGCTGCGCTTCCGCGCGGGCGAGGGCAGTCAGGTCGAGGTCGTCGATGCCTTCCGCTCCGCCCGCGTTCTGATCCCTCTGATCGCGGAGAAGGGCGAGGAGGGTGTCGCGCCCAGCGGTCTCGCGGTCGACAAGACGCAGGAACTGTCGATCGTGACGGTCGCGGCCCCGGACGGTCGCCGGGTGCAACCGGTCTTCTCCTCGGTCGAGGCGATGCAGAAGTGGGACCCCACGGCGCGACCGATCCCGGTCGAGGCGTTGCGCGCTGCCTTGGCGGCATCCGCGGAGGACACCGATCTCATCGTGCTCGATCCGACGTCCGACACCGAGTTCGTGTTCCGGCGTCCGGCCGTCTGGGCGGTGGCGCAGGGGCATGCCTGGGAGCCGAGTTTCCTGTCGCCGGAGGTGTTCAGCGCGCTCCAGGAGAGCGTCGCGCATGAGCTCGCCGTCATCGACGTGGCTGTCGCCGCCGGAGATCCGGATGCTCGGCTCCGGGGTCCGGAGCTCATCGTGGTCCTGGAGCTCGTCGACGGGCTGGAGCGCGAGGTGCTGGATGCCGTGTTGTCCCGCCTGGCTCAGCGCTGGGCATCCGACGACCGCATCGCCGTCCTGGCGGACTCCCTGACCGTCAAGCTCCGCCGCAGCGTCTGATTTCCCCTCCATCGCTCTCACCGCTGTCAACCGGCGCGACCGCGAAGCGACGTCCCGGCCTGCGGAGCCCCCGAGAGCTAGTTGACCGGACCCGTCCACTTCTCGCCCGGGCCCTTGCCGATCGGGTCGGGGATCACGGAGGCTTCACGGAAGGCGAGCTGGAGCGACCGGAGTCCGTCGCGCAACGACCGGGCGTGCATGTCGCTGATCTCGGGGGCGCCTGCGGTGATGAGCCCCGCGAGAGCGTTGATCAGCTTGCGGGCCTCGTCGAGGTCGAGCTGCGCTGCGGCGTCGGGATCATCGGCGAGACCGAGCTTCACCGCACCGGCGCTCATCAGGTGGACGGCGGCCGTGGTGATCACCTCGACGGCGGGCACATCGGCGATGTCGCGGGTGGCTGATGCCGCCGCTTCCTCCTGCCGTGCCCAGCGCTCTTCCCGCTCGTGGTCTGCCTCGTGGCCCTGAGTCGTCACTTCGCCTTGCTTTCTGTTAGACTTTGGCGGGCTTCGGGGCGTCATGCTCCGGAACGAAAGAGGATTCACTTCCCACCCGCGCTTGCCGTTCAAGGCTACCGGGTCTTGCACTCCGCCGGCTTCGCTCGAAAGACGTCGCCGGTAGCCTGGGTGCTGAGCCGGCGTCTGAATGCCGGCGGGTGGGGGGCGATTCCGATTTCGCCCGTGATGCAGAGAGCATCGCGGTGGCCGAAACACATCGTCTAAGGAGTTCCGCATCAGCGATCCCCGCACCAATGAGCGCATCCGCGTCCCCGAGGTCCGCCTCGTGGGCCCTGCGGGTGAGCAGATCGGCGTCGTCCGCATCGAGGCGGCGCTGCGCCTTGCGCAGGAAGCCGACCTCGACCTCGTCGAGGTTGCCCCCAACTCGAAGCCGCCCGTGGTCAAGATCATGGACTACGGCAAGTTCAAGTACGAGGCCGCCCAGAAGGAGAAGGAAGCGCGTCGCAACCAGGCGAACACCATCCTCAAAGAGGTGCGGTTCCGTCTGAAGATCGAGGCGCACGACTACACGACGAAGCTCAAGCGCGCCGAGGGCTTCCTCAAGGCCGGCGACAAGGTCAAGGCGATGATCCTGTTCCGCGGTCGCGAGCAGTCGCGTCCCGAGCAGGGCGTGCGTCTGCTCCGCAAGTTCGCGGAGGACGTCGCAGAGCTCGGCACCGTCGAGTCGAACCCGACCATCGACGGTCGCAACATGGTCATGGTCGTCGCACCGCTGAAGAGCAAGTCCGAGGCGAAGCAGGAGCAGAACGCCGTGCGCGATGCCCAGCGCGCTGACAAGAAGCAGGCTGCTCGCGACGCCAAGTCGGATGCTCCGGCTGAGGCTCCCGCGGAGTAACACCCGCCCACATACTCCCGCACCGCGGGTTGACAACGTCGCCTGAGAAGGCGCATGACGAAGGAAGAGAAGATGCCGAAGCAGAAGACCCACTCGGGTGCTAAGAAGCGCTTCAAGATCACCGGCAGCGGAAAGCTGAAGAAGCAGCAGGCCGGGATGCGCCACAACCTCGAGCACAAGTCGAGCCGTCGCACCCGTCGTCTGAACCAGGACCAGGTGCTGTCGAAGGCTGACACCAAGGTCGCCAAGAAGCTTCTCGGCCGCTGACGCGCCCGACGCACGAATAGGAACACAGGAAAATGGCAAGAGTCAAGCGGGCAGTAAACGCCCACAAGAAGCGTCGGGTCATCCTCGAGCGCGCAAAGGGTTACCGCGGTCAGCGTTCGCGCCTGTACCGTAAGGCCAAAGAGCAGGTCATCCACTCCCTGGTCTACTCGTACCGGGACCGTCGCAAGCGCAAGGGTGACTTCCGTCGCCTCTGGATCCAGCGCATCAACGCCGCTGCACGCCAGAACGGCATGACGTACAACCGCCTCATCCAGGGCCTCGGCCTCGCGGGTGTCACGGTAGACCGTCGCATGCTCGCCGACCTCGCGGTCAACGACGCTGCCACGTTCACGACGCTGGTCGAGACGGCGAAGAAGGCTCTGCCCTCCGACGTCAACGCACCGAAGTCGGCTGCGTAAGCATCTCTTCTCCACAGGGCGCTCTCCTTCGGGAGGGCGCCCTGTGTCGTTTCCGGGACGTGACGCCTTCTAGACTGTCAACGTGCTGGAGAACCCCCGGTCCCCCCGAGTCCGTGCTGTCGCGAAGCTGACCAAGCGCAGCGCGCGAACCGAGACCGGCCTGTTCCTTCTCGAAGGACCGCAGGCCGTGCGCGAGGCGCTGATGTACCGCCCCGAGGCGATCGTCGAGTTGTTCGCGACCCCGGCCGGTTGGGACCGGCATCCCGATATCCGTGCGAATGCCGCCACGGCCGATGTGCACGTCGAGTTCGTGACCGAGTACGTGCTCAACGCGATGGCCGACACCGTCACCCCGCAGGGTCTCGTGGCGGTCGTGCGGCAGACGCCGACATCCGTTCGCGACATCTTCGCGGCCGGTCCTCGTCTGGTCGCGATCTGCGAGGAGATCCGCGACCCGGGAAACCTCGGCACCATCATCCGCGCGGCGGATGCCGCCGGTGCGGACGCGGTGGTGCTGACCGGTCGTACCGTCGATCCGTACAACCCCAAGGTCGTGCGGGCCACGACAGGGTCGATGTTCCATCTGCCCGTCTCCGTGGCAGGAGATCTCTCCGATGTCATCGACCGTGCGCATGAGGCCGGGCTCCGCATCCTCGCCGCCGATGTGAAGGGTGACGACCTGCTCGCGGCCCGCGCCGAGGGAGTGCTCGCGGAACCCACAGCGTGGCTCTTCGGCAACGAGGCGCGCGGGCTCGAGGATGAGGCTCTCGACCTGGCGGATCGGGTGCTCAAGCTCCCCATCTTCGGGCGCGCGGAGTCGTTGAACCTGGCGACCGCCGCCAGCGTCTGCCTGTACGAGAGCGCCTTCGCGCAGCGCGCTGCCGCGGGCTGATCCGCGGACGGGGGACAGGGTCGATGAGGATTCTGATCGTGGAGGACGACGAACGCGTCGCCGCGGCTCTCGACGCGTTCCTGGCGCGTTCCGGATACGCGACCGTGCGTGCCGCCGACGGCGCCTCCGCGCTCGATCTCATCGACGCGGACACCGAGGTCGTGCTGCTCGATCTGGGCCTCCCCGACGTCGACGGAATCGATCTGTGCCGCCGCATCCGGGCACGCTCCGACGTGCCGATCGTGGTCGTCACGGCGCGCAGCCAGGTCACGGAGCGCATCAAGGGCCTGCGCGCCGGGGCGGATGACTTCGTCGTGAAGCCCTACGACGTGCACGAGCTGCTCGCCCGGATCGAGGCGGTCACGCGGCGATCGCGAGCCGTGCGACCCGACTCCGATGCCAGGGTCAGCGTGCTGGGAGGGGCGGTTCAGGTCGATCTGGTCGGGCGCCAGCTGCTCGTCGACGATGTGCCGGTGGAGCTCACACGCAAGGAGTTCGACATCGTGGCGGTGCTCGCGCGCTATCCCGGCGTCGCGGTGCCGAAGGAGCGTCTCATCCGTGAGGTCTGGAACACCGACTGGAGGGGCTTCGGCCACTCGCTCGAGGTGCACATCGGTGCGATTCGACGCAAGACCGGTGAGCGGGCGCTCGTCGAGACGGTCCGCGGAGTCGGATACCGGTTGGCGGGCGCCTGAGCGATGCGCAACCGACTGGTCATCGTCTTCCTCGTGCCCCTGATCGCGATCCTGCTCTCCCTGGGCGGCGCGACGGGGCTGAGCGCGGCGCGCAGCATCCAGCAGGAGCTGTACACCGAGCAGTTCGCCGACCTCGGGTATTTCGTGACCAGCGCCCGGCAGGCTCTGCGTTCGGGAAGCGAGACGGTCGTGGAGGGGGAGGCGCGGCGGTTCCAGGCGGTCTACGGGATCGAGGTGGTGGTCTTCGACCTGTCCGGTGCGATCTGGGCGACGAGCGACCCGGCGGTCGAGGTGCTCGACGAAGACCAGTCCGAGCGGGTACGACTCGCCCTGTCTGGGCGCCGTGCCGAGGCACCGGAACCCGCCCTGCCGTGGATCATCCCGGATGCCGCGGTCGTGGAGCCGGTGCTCGACGACGGTGACGTGATCGGCGCCGTGATGATCACCGCCGATGTGGAGGCGCCGCGCGCCGCGATCCTTCAGCAGGCACTGGTGCTGACGGCGATCGCGGTCGTGTCGATCGCGCTCGGAGTGCTCCTGGTGTTCCAGCTCGCACGCTGGGTGCTCTCGCCGGTGCGGCGCCTCGACGAGGCGATGATCGCGATCGAGCGCGGTGAGATGGATGCGCGTGTGTCGGAGGACACCGGCCCGCCGGAGCTCCGACGCATGACCCGCGTGTTCAACGACATGGCGGAGGAGATCGAGCGCGTCCTCACCCGGCAGCAGGAGTTCGCGATGAACGCGTCGCACGAGCTGCGCAATCCCCTCAATGCCCTCCTCCTGCGCGTGGAACATCTCTCCACAGGGCTCGGCCCCGAATGGGAGGACGACGTGGAGGAGACGAGGGAAGAGGGACGACGCATGGCGCGCATCCTCGAGACGCTGCTCGGCCTCGCGCGCCGGGGGCAGGCCGATTCGATGTTCTCCGCCGTCGATCTGGCGCTCATGGTCTCCCACCGCGCAGACGCCTGGCGCGACGTGGCGGGGCAGCGGGGAATCGTGTTCCGGGTCGCTGCGGACGGTGCGGTCATGAGCGTCACCGATCGCACGATCGTCGAGAGCGCCCTGGATGCGGTGATCGACAACGCGGTGAAGTTCTCTCCCGACGGGGCGGTGGTCGACATCGGAGCCCGCCGCGCGGGCGGCGCCGGTGAGATCACGGTGCGCGATCACGGTCCCGGGCTGCCTGCCGACGAGGTCGACTCCGCGACGGATCGCTTCTGGCGCAGCGCCGACAGCGGTGACACCCCCGGATCGGGGCTCGGACTCGCCATCGCGACCGACCTGCTCGCCTCCATCGGGGGCGAGCTGACGGTGTCGTCCCCGGAAGGCGGCGGTCTGATGATCTCTCTCCGCGTCGCGGACGGGGCAGCAGGATGAGGCGCGCTGTGCGGATCCTCGCCGCGACCGTGTGCGTCGCCGTGATCGCGATGCTGGGCGCGTGCTCGCAACGCGCGAGCGAATGGAGCGGCCAGACCTACGAGATCGCCAGCGGTGGCACGACGGGGGTCTACTTCGACTACGGCACGCACCTCGCCGATGAGCTGTCACAGAACCTGGGGATCGATGCGGTCTCCGAGGAGACGAACGGTTCCGTCGAGAATCTGCTGCGCATCGGCTCTGGCGATGCCGTTCTCGGATTCGCGCAGGGGGATGCCGCGGCGGATGCCGTCGCCGGCGCCGGGGCATTCGACGAGCCCATCGCCGTGCGCGCGCTCGCGCGGCTGTACGACGAGTATCTGCACGTCGTCGTGCGGGCGGACTCGGATGTGGAGGGGATCACAGACCTCGCCGGCAAACGCGTCTCGCTCGGGGCGGAGAACTCCGGGGTGAACGTCATCGCGAGCCGTGTGCTGGATGCCGCCGGTGTCGACTCCTCCACGGTGCAGAATCCTCAATTGGATCTGCAGGAGTCCATCAGCGCGATGGAGCGCGCCGAGATCGACGGCTTCTTCTGGGTCGGTGGTCTGCCCACCCCCGGCATCCAGGAGCTCGCGACCGATCTTCCCGTGCGGCTTCTGCCCGTCGAGCAGGAGTGGGTGAACGCGGTCAACAGCCGGTACTCCGACGCCTATCGTCCGGCGGATTTCCCCGCGGGCACCTACGGGCTCACCGAGTCATCGCCGACGATGGCGGTGCCGAACTATCTGATCACGGCGGCGTCCACCCCCGATGACGTGGTGCGCGACATCCTGGTGGTGCTGTTCGACTCCCGATCCCGGATGGCGGCCGAGGTGCCGGCTGCGGCGCTGTTGAACCGGCGCCAGGCGATCTTCACCGCGCCGGTCGAGCTGCACCCCGGTGCGGTCGCGTTCTACCGCGACACCCGACGATGACGTACGGGTGCTGAGGCGCTGAGTCGCTGCACACCCGCTCCGCGACCGCTCCTCAAGAAACCCTCAAGAAGTCTCAACGCGACGCCGGGCTCTGCCAGTGTGAGGTCGATCACGCTCGATTCGACGGAGAATCCCGATGCCCATGAGTTCGTGCCGCACATCACGGCGACGGTGTTCTCCCTCCCTCGAAACCCTCGTGATCAGGCCCGGTCGGGCGCTCGCTGATCTGCGCCATTCGGGGGAACGGCGCAGCAGCCGTGGGGGTTCCGCGGCCCGTGAGGGACGGGTCGCGGAACGCCTGTGCAGCCGCGAAGACTCACTTCGCCATCGGCATTACGAACGTGTAAATCTCGGCTCGATTGTCTGGAACGATCAAGACCACGTGGCTAGTTTGGAGAAATGATGACCTCAGGTACAGCCCTCGTCGTGGTAAAGAACGTGCAGAAGCACTACGGCGACTTCCAGGCACTGACCGACATCGATCTGACGGTGAACTCCGGCGAGGTCGTCGTCGTGATCGGCCCGTCCGGGTCGGGCAAGTCGACCCTGTGCCGCACGATCAACCGTCTCGAGACGATCACGAGCGGGTCGATCCGCATCGACGGCAAGGAACTCCCCGCCGAAGGCAAGGGGCTCGCGAACCTGCGCGCCGATGTCGGCATGGTGTTCCAGTCGTTCAACCTGTTCGCGCACCTCACGATCCTCGAGAACGTGACGCTCGGTCCGATCAAGGTCCGCGGCCTCAAGAAGGCGGATGCCGAGAAGGAGGCGATGGCCCTCCTCGAACGCGTCGGCATCGCCAAGCAGGCGTCCAAGCTCCCGGCCCAGCTGTCGGGCGGCCAGCAGCAGCGTGTGGCGATCGCCCGCGCGCTCGCCATGCATCCCAAGGTCATGCTCTTCGACGAGCCCACCAGCGCGCTGGACCCCGAGATGATCAACGAGGTCCTCGACGTCATGGTCGACCTCGCGCACGAGGGCATGACGATGATCGTCGTCACCCACGAGATGGGATTCGCCCGCAAGGCCGCCGACCGCGTCGTCTTCATGGCGGACGGGCGGATCGTGGAGGAGGCGACTCCCGAGGAGTTCTTCACGAATCCGTCGAGCGACCGCGCCAAGGACTTCCTCTCGAAGCTCCTCACGCACTGATCCCCACCACAGACCCTGCACACACAGCACACGAAGGAGACGCACATGCGACGCACACGGACACTGGCAGGCATCGGAATCGCGGCGGCAGCACTGCTGGCGCTGACGGCCTGCAACAGCGGCAGCCCGTCCGACCCCGGAGCGGGTACCGGGGGTGACGAAGGCGGCGGAGACAGCACCTGGTTCGAGGTGGCCTCGGACGTCCAGCTCGAGGGCAGCCCGACATTCGACGCCATCCAGAAGCGCGACAAGGTCGTCATCGGTGTCAAGGAGGACCAGCCCGGTCTCGGATTCCTCGACGTGACGACGGGGGAGCGCACCGGCTTCGACGTCGACATCGCCCGCTGGATCGCCGCCTCGCTCGGCTACGACGAAGACAAGATCGAGTTCAAGGCGATCGCCTCCGCGAACCGCGAGCAGGCCATCGTCAACGGCGACATCGACTACTACGTCGGCACGTACTCGATCACCGACAAGCGCAAGGAGCAGATCGCCTTCGCGGGTCCGTACTTCATCACGGGCCAGGGCCTGCTGGTGGCGGCGGACAACGAGGACATCAAGAGCGAAGCCGATCTGACGGCAGACACGACCGTCTGTTCGGCGACCGGCTCCACGCCGATCCAGAACATCCGCGACAACTACCCCGACGTCCCGACCAAGGAGTTCGACCTGTACTCCGCCTGTGTCGAGGCTCTGCTCTCGGGTGAGGTCCAGGCGGTCACCACCGACCAGGCGATCCTGATCGGCTACGCGGCCCAGGATCCCGACAACCTGAAGGTCGTCGGCGAGCCGTTCACCGAGGAGCGCTACGGCGTGGGTCTCGCAAAGGATGACGCGGCGCTGCAGGAGTTCATCAACACGATGTTCACCGACGGCGGCGACATCTGGCAGGCGATCTTCGACAAGAACCTCGGTACATCCGGCATCGAAGTCAGCCAGCCGACCGTCGACTGACCGTTCGAGGGGGTGGCCGTCCGCGGTCACCCCCTCCTCAAACAGACCTGAAGGGGAGGACGGCGTGGACGTCATCTTCGGAAACCTCGATCTGTGGGGTGAGGCGCTTCGCAACACCCTGCTGATCTTCTTCGGCGGCGCGGTGCTGGCGCTCATCCTCGGATTCGTCGTCGGCGCGATGCGCGTCGCGCCCGTGCCGATCGCACGGGTCGTCGGAACCCTCTATGTGAACCTCATCCGGAACACTCCGCTGACGCTCGTCTTCTTCTTCTTCATCTTCGGCTACCCGCAGCTCGGGCTGCCGAAGCTGAGCACCACGGTGCTCGGCATCCTCGCCATCGGCATCTACACCGCCACGTACGTCGCGGAAGTGATCCGGGCCGGGATCAACACGGTCCCGGTCGGTCAGGCAGAAGCCGCCCGGGCGATCGGTCTCCCATTCGGCCAGGTGATGACGCTGGTCATCCTGCCGCAGGCGTTCCGTTCGGTCGTGCCGCCCATGATGAGCGTCTTCATCGCGCTCCTCAAGAACACCACGGTCGCTGCCGGCTTCTCGGTGCTCGAGCTCGGAGCGATCCGCTCCTTCCTCAGCGAGCGCGGCGAGAACGCTCTCGTCGTCCTGCTCTGGGTCGCCGTCATCTTCGTCGTCCTGGTGCTGCTGCTCAGCTGGCTGCAGCGCTATCTCGAGAACAAGTGGAGGATCGCGCGATGACTTCCGTCCTGTACGACGTCCCCGGTCCCAAGGCGATCCTGCGCAACCGACTGCTCGGTGTCGTCACCGTGCTCGTCGTTCTCGCCCTGCTGGGCTTCATCGGCTACCGCTTCTACGAGAGCGGCCAGTTCGACGCATCCCGCTGGTACGTCTTCACGTTCAGCGCGGTGTGGACGCAGATCTTCGGAGCACTCGGTCGCACCTTGGCCGCCTTCGCCCTGGCGGGCCTTCTGAGCCTCATGCTCGGGTTCGTGCTCGCCATCGGACGTCTCTCGGATCACGCCTGGGTGCGTGTGCCCGTGACGGTCATCACCGAGTTCTTCCGGGCGGTGCCCGTGCTCGTGCTCATGATGCTGCTCTACTACGGCCTCCCGGTCCTCGGGGTGAAGATGGAGCCCTACTGGGCCGTCGTCCTCGCCCTCATGGTCTACAACGGCTCCGTCCTCGCCGAGGTGCTCCGCGCGGGCATCGAGTCGCTGCCGCGTGGGCAGAAGGAGGCCGGCTTCGCGATCGGTCTGCGAAAGAGCGGCGTGATGCGGCTGATCCTGCTCCCGCAGGCCATCCGCGCGATGCTCCCCGTGATCGTTGCCCAGCTGGTGGTGACGCTGAAGGACACCGCGCTCGGGTTCATCATCACCTACCCCGAACTGCTGTACTTCGCCAAGCAGCTCACGTCGCAGCAGGGTCGTCCGGTGCTGCAGTCGGCATTCGTGATCGGCGGCATCTACATCGTGATGTGCCTGATCCTCTCGGGGGTCGCACGCTGGCTGGAGATCCGCACACGACGCTCGCCCAAGCTCAAGGGGTACACCCCGGATGCCGGTGATCGGGACCCGCGCCTGCACGGCGACGGCACCGTGACCGAGGTGATCGCGATGCAGCGCGGATCGGGCAAGTTCGACATGGGGAACGGGCCCGGCGGAGTCTGACCGCTCACCGCGCGCCGGTAGACTCCTATCTCGTGTCTGAGTCTCCCGAGATCACCCCAGAAGCCGTCGAAGCGGCCGTCGCCGCAGCGCTCGCTGCGATCGGCGCCGCAGCCGATACGTCCGAGCTGAAAGCCGCCCGCGCGGCGCACGTCGCAGAGGGATCACCGCTCGCGGTGCTCAATGCGTCGATGCGTCGGGTCGCACCCGAGAACAAGGCGGCGTTCGGCAAGATCGTCGGTCAGGGCCGCGGTCAGGTCACCCAGGCGCTGGCGGCGAAGGAGGCCGAGCTCGCCGAGGCCGAGGTCGCCGCGAGGCTCGAGGCCGAGCGCATCGACATCACGGCCGTGCCCTCGCGCACCCGCGTCGGCGCGCGGCATCCGCTCACGCTCCTGCAGGATCAGGTCTGCGACATCTTCGTGGGCATGGGCTGGGAGATCGCGGAAGGTCCCGAGCTCGAGCACGAGTGGTTCAACTTCGACGCGCTCAACTTCGATGTCGACCACCCCGCCCGCCAGGAGCAGGACACCTTCTACGTCGACCCGACCTCGCGCCACCTGGTGATGCGCACGCACACGAGCCCGGTGCAGGTGCGCTCGATGCTCGATCGCGAGGTGCCGATCTACGTGCTGTGCCCCGGCCGCGTGTACCGCACCGACGAGTTCGACGCGACACACCTTCCGGTCTTCACCCAGTTCGAGGGACTCGTCATCGACAAGGGCATCACGATGGCGCACCTCAAGGGCACGCTCGATCATTTCGCGAAGCTGCTCTTCGGTGCCGAGGCGAAGACGCGCTTCCGCACCAACTACTTCCCGTTCACCGAGCCCTCCGCCGAGCTCGACCTGTGGCACCCGACCTTCAAGGGTGGGGCGCGCTGGATCGAGTGGGGCGGATGCGGCATGGTCAACCCGAACGTGCTGCGTGCGGCCGGGATCGACCCCGAGGAGTACAGCGGCTTCGCGTTCGGCATGGGCATCGAGCGGGGACTCATGTTCCGCAGCGATGTGCAGGACATGCGCGACATGGCCGAGGGCGATGTCCGATTCAGCGAGCAGTACGGGATGGTGGTGTGATGCGCGTCCCGCTTTCGTGGTTGCGTGAGTACGTCGATCTGGCAGCGGATGCCACGCCGGAGGACGTCCTCGAGGCGCTGGTGACGGTCGGCTTCGAAGAGGAGGACGTGCACCGCTTCGAGATCACCGGTCCCGTCGTCATCGGACAGGTCGTGTCTCTCGAGCCGGAACCGCAGTCCAACGGCAAGACCATCAACTGGTGCCAGGTCGACGTGGGTGAGGAGAACGGCGGTGTCCGCGGGATCGTCTGCGGCGCGCACAACTTCGCCGTCGGTGACAAGGTCGTCGTCACGTTGCCGGGCGCGGTGCTTCCGGGGCCATTCCCGATCGCGGCGCGCAAGACCTACGGGCACGTGTCCGACGGCATGATCGCCTCGGCGCGCGAACTCGGTCTGGGTGACGAGCACAACGGCATCGTGGTGCTGTCCGATCTCGGCATCGACGCCCCGGTCGGTACCGATGCGATCGCGCTGCTCGGTCTCGACGACGTCGCCGTCGAGATCAACGTCACGCCCGACCGCGGCTACGCCTTCTCCCTCCGCGGCGTGGCTCGCGAGTACTCGCACGCGACGGGTGCGGTCTTCCGTGACCCGGCCGAACGCGACTTCGCCGAACTGCACCCCGGCAGCGGACACACGACCGTGGTCGACGACGTCGCGCCGGTGCGCGGCCGCGTCGGCGCGAGCGAGTTCGTCACCCGCGTCGTGCGTGGTGTCGACCCCTCCCGCCCGACCCCGCCGTGGATGATCGCCCGGCTGTCGCTCGCCGGTATGCGGTCGCTCGGCGTGCTGATCGACATCACGAACTACGTCATGCTCGAGCTCGGTCAGCCCCTGCACGGCTACGACCTCGACAAGCTGGACGGGGGGATCACGGTGCGCCGTGCGACTCCCGGAGAGAAGATGACGACGCTCGACGGCCAGGAGCGTGCGCTCCATGTCGAGGATCTCCTCATCACGGACGGCTCCGGCCCGATCGGTCTCGCCGGCGTCATGGGCGGCGGCACGACCGAGATGAGCGACACCACCCGCAACGTGCTCATCGAGGCGGCCACCTTCGACCCGACGACCATCGCCCGCTCGGCCCGTCGGCACAAGCTGCCCAGCGAGGCGTCCAAGCGCTTCGAGCGCGGTGTCGACCCGCTCATCCCGTTCGTCGCGGCCCGCCGCGTCGCCGACCTGATGGTCGAACTCGCCGGCGGCACGCTGACCGACGAGGGCGGGGCGCTGTTCGCCGAGGTGTTCGTCGCCGAGATCGAGCTGCCGGCCGGCTTCGTCCCTGGGCTCATCGGAGTGGACTACACCGACGACGAGATCACCGGCGCGCTGACGACGATCGGCGCCGAGGTGACCGCGGCCGAGAGCGGCTGGGCGGTCATCCCGCCCACCTGGCGCCCCGACCTCACGGACAAATGGACGCTCGCCGAGGAGGTCGCGCGCATCCACGGGCTCGACCGCATCCCGTCCGTGCTGCCCACCCCGCCGTCCGGTCGCGGACTCACCGCGCTCCAGCAGGGCCGTCGCCGGGTCGCCGACGCACTCGCCGCCGCCGGATTCGTGGAGACCCCCGCGTTCCCGTTCACGACCGAGGCGCAGAACGACCTGCACGGCTCCGCCTCGGGTGAGCACCTGCCGAGCATCCGCCTGGCGAACCCGCTCGACGGCCAGGCGCCGTTCCTGCGCCGCTCGCTCCTGCCCGGCCTGCTGCAGACCGCGCACCGCAACATCGCGCGCGGCCTCACCGACCTCGCCATCTTCGAGACCGGCGTGGTGTTCCTGCCCGAAGCCGGTGTGACGTACGGCACGGACGAGGTTCCGCCACTCGGGGTACGCCCGTCGGACGAGACACTCGAGGCGCTCGACGCGTCGATCCCGCCGCAGCATCGTCACGTGGCGCTGCTGCTCACCGGCAATATCGTGGCGCGCCAGCCCGGTCGCCCGGCGGAGGCCGCAGGGTTGTCGGAGGCGCTCGACGCCGCACGGGTCATCGCGGCCGCGGCGGGCGTCGAGATCGATGTCGTCCAGACCCAGCGGGCGGCGCTGCACCCCGGTCGCACCGGGTCGCTGCTGGTCGACGCCACCGAGGTCGGCTACGTGGGCGAACTGCATCCCGTCGTCGCCGAGGACGCTGATCTGCCGGGTCGGGCGACCGTGCTCGAACTCGACCTCGATCTGATCCTGTCGCTGGCGGGGCGGCGTATCGTCGCCGAGTCGCTGTCGACGTTCACCGCCGCCACGCAGGACGTGTCACTCACGCTTCCCGCGGACGTGCCTGCCGGCGACGTGCGCGCCGCGCTGGCCGAGGGCGCCGGCGCGCTGCTCGAATCGGTGCGTCTGGTCGACGACTACCGTGGCGAGGGCGTTCCCGAGGGAGCGAAGAGCCTCACCTTCGCACTGCGGTTCCGCGCCGATGATCGCACCCTCACCGCGGCGGAGGCCACCGAGGCCAAGCTCGCCGGCGTCGCCGTCGCCGCGGAGCGTTTCGGCGCCGCGCTGCGCGACTGACCTCGGACCCACTCGATCGGCACGGTTCTGCCGGGGTAGCGTGACGGAATGAGCATCCTTCCACACAGCACCCCGGCAGCCGTGCCGGACGGTGTGCGCCCTCTGGGTGACGCGCCGTTCCTCGCGCCGGGCGCGCAGATCGACTGGCACTACCGCAAGCCGGGGTGGCAGCCGGGGGAGGCATCGACCATCACCCCGATGCGCGTCGTGCGCGACGACGAGCGCGGACTGGTGGCGTGGCTCGCCCCGGGAACGCTCCAGGAGGGACAGGGCACCCCGCACGGAGAACGCGTGCGCACGGTTCCGCTCGACCGCCGTTGGCTCGAACCGCGCACACGCGTCGTCGAGGAGTGGTGGGGCAACGGCATCCTGCGCATCGCCCCCGCCGGATCCGCGTGGTCGGTCTGGCTGTTCTGGAGCGAGATCACGGGCAGCGACTGGACCTTCGCCGGGTGGTACGTGAATCTCGAGAACTCGCACCTGCGCACCGATGTCGACACCTACACCTCGGATCACATCCTCGACGTGGAGATCGATGCGGCCGGCGGCATCCACTTGAAGGACGAGGACGAGGTGATCGCCGCGATCGCCCAGGGGCGTCTCAGTGCTGAGCAGGCCGCGCAGATCGAACGGCACGCGGACGCCGCGATCGCGTCGTTCCATGCGGGTGAGTGGCCTTTCGATCCGGAGTGGGTCGACTGGCGGCCGGATCCGTCCTGGACGACGCCGCTCCTCGCAGGGCTCGGGGAACTCTCCGATCGGTGATCCGAGGCCGCGTCGTCTGCTCAGAGCGGAAGCGCTTCCGTCGCTCGTTGAACCCTGATGACATGGATGCATGACAGACGTTCTGATCCTCGGCGGTACCGGCTGGCTCTCGGGGCGCATCGCCCGACGGTGGGTCGACGAGGGCGCGTCGGTGACCTGTCTCGCCCGCGGTCTGCGCGACGTTCCCGCCGGAGCGTCTCTGATCGAAGGCGACCGGGATCGCCCCGGTGCCTATGACGCGGTCGCACGCGAGTGGGATCACGTGATCGACATCTCGTCCCGGGCGGATCACGTCGCTCAGGCCATCACTGCGATCGGCGCGCGAACACAGCGGTGGACGTACATCTCGTCGATGTCGGTCTACGCGGATGACACGACCGCAGGTGCTGACGAGTCGGCTGCCCTGCACGCCCCCGCGGTGCCGGGCGACGCGTACGACTATGCGGCCGAGAAGGTCGCCGCCGAGCAGTCGGTCGCCACCCTCGGGGCGCGAGCGCGGATCGTGCGCCCCGGGCTGATCGTCGGAGAGGGCGACCCCAGCGATCGCTTCGGCTACTGGGCGGCGGCCTTCGCGCGAGCGGGATCGGACGCCGTGCTGCTCCCTCCGTTGGAAGACCGCTGGGTGCAGGTGATCGATGTCGACGACCTCGCCGACTTCGTCGTGACGACCCGGTGCGACAGCACCCCTGTGAACGCCATCGGCGATCAGCATCCCCTCGCCGACGTCCTCGCGCGTGTGCGTGCAGCGGCCGGACACACCGGCGCCACCGTCGAGGGTGCCGAGGACTGGCTCGTCGGGCAGGGCGTGGGGTACTGGGCAGGGGAGCGTTCCCTGCCCCTGTGGCTGCCTGCAGAGATGACCGGATTCATGACGCGGTCGAACGCGGCGTTCCACCGGGCGGGCGGCAGGCTGCGGTCGATCGACGACACCATCGCCGCCGTGGTGGCCGATGAAGTCGCACGCGGAACGGGCCGGACGCGCAGCGCGGGGCTGACCCGCCCCCAGGAGCAGACCCTCCTCGACACCCTCGCCTGAGCGCCGCCGACGCTTCGCTAGACTGCGAGCAGTGACACGGGGTGCCGCGACCGCGGCTGAGAACAGACCCGTCGAACCTGATCTAGTTCGTACTAGCGAAGGGATGTCGCGATGAGCGATCGTCTGCGTCCACCGTCCGATTCCACCGTCGTGGCCGAGGCGGTGACACTGCTGGAGAGCCTGCGCGACGCTCCACCGCTGACGCACTGCATCACGAACGCCGTCGTCACCGGATTCACCGCGAACGTGCTCCTCGCCCTGGGTGCTGCTCCCGCGATGGTCGACATCGTGGGGGAGAGCGGCCTGTTCGCGGGCGTCGCCTCCGGCGTGCTGATCAACCTCGGCACACCGACTCCCGAGCAACGGGACGCGAGCCTGGAGGCCGTCGCGGGTGCCACGGTGGCCGGAACGCCGTGGGTGCTCGACCCGGTCGCGATCGGAGCGCTCCCCGTGCGCACGGCGCTCGCACATGAGCTCGCGGCGCGTCGTCCGACGGCGATCCGTGGCAACGCGTCGGAGATCCTCGCACTCGCCGGGCTGAGCGGCGGCGGTCGCGGCGTCGACGCGACAGACTCCACGGACGCGGCGGCGGATGCGGCGGTCGCGCTGGCCCATCGATACGGCAGCGTCGTCGCGGTGTCCGGCCCGGTCGATCTCCTCACCGACGGAGAGCGCGTGGTGCGCATCGCCAACGGCGATCCGCTTCTCACGCTCGTGACCGGCGGGGGATGCGCGTTGGGGGCCGTCATGGCCGCGTTCCTCGGGGCGGCCCGAGCCAGTGGTGCTTCGGCGCTGGATGCCGTCTCCGCCGCCACGCTCGTGTACACGATCGCCGCCGAACGGGCTGCGGCTCTGTCCTCCGGACCGGGAAGTTTCGCCGTCGCCCTGCTGGACGCTCTCGCAGCTCTCGGGCCGAATGACCTGGCCGCCGCGGCTCGTGTCCAGGAGAGCACACGATGACTCCCCACCTCTCGCTCTACCTCGTGACCGATGCGGCGCTGTGCGGCGACCGTGGCGTGGTCGAGACCGTGCGTCAGGCGGTCGACGGGGGCGTGCGCATCGTGCAGTTGCGCGACAAGTCCGCGACCGATGAGCAGACCGTCGAGCAGCTGCTCGCGCTGTCCACCGTGATCGCAGGCCGCGCGCTCCTCGTCGTCAACGATCGTCTGGATGCCGCGCTGGAGGCGCGGTTGCGCGGGGCCCGCGTCGATGGGGTGCACCTCGGTCAGGGCGATGCCTCGGTGCTGCGTGCGCGGCGTGAGCTGGGTCCCGACGCGCTGATCGGGCTCACGGCGAACAGTCCTTCGCACCTCGATGCGGTGCTGGCACTGCCGACCGGTACCGTCGACTATCTCGGAGTCGGGGTGATCCGTCCCACGCTCACGAAGCCCGACCACCCGCCGGCACTCGGCGTCGAGGGCTTCCGCGCCTTCGCGCAGGCGAGCCCGTTGCCCTGCGTGGCGATCGGCGGGGTGGGGATCGACGACACCGAGCAGCTTTTCGCCGCCGGTGCTGCCGGGATCGCGGTCGTGTCGGCACTGTGCGCCGCCGACGACCCGCGCGCGGCGGCAGAGGCGTTCCGCCGTCGCCGGCAGGCGACCTCCGTCCCGCGGGTGCTGACCATCGCAGGGAGCGACCCCTCTGGCGGGGCGGGAATCCAGGCCGACCTCAAGTCGATCTCCGCGAACGGCGGGTACGGCATGGCCGCCATCACCGCGCTCACGGTGCAGAACACGCGTGGGGTCCGTGCCGTGCACGTGCCCCCGGCGGACTTCCTGCGCTCTCAACTCGACGCCCTGTCGGATGACATCGTGATCGACGCGGTCAAGATCGGGATGCTCGCCGATGTCGCGGTCGTCGACACCGTGACCGCCTGGCTCGACGCCGTCCGCCCACCGGTCGTGGTGGTCGATCCGGTGATGGTCGCCACCAGTGGCGACAGGTTGCTGGACCCTGCCGCGGAGTCCGCTCTGCGCGCGCTGCTGACCCGCGCCGACCTGGTGACGCCGAACCTCGCCGAGCTCGCCGTGCTGACCGGGCGGGAGCCGGCGGACTGGGAGAGTGCGCTCGCCGCGGCCGACGAGCTGTCGGCGCAGATCGGGGCGGCGGTGCTGGTGAAGGGCGGCCATCTCACGGGCGATGCGGCACCAGACGCCCTCATCGATGTCGCTGCCGGCATCCGCCAGGAGTTCCCGGGCGCCCGGATCGACACCGAGAACACTCACGGCACGGGATGCTCGCTCTCGTCCGCGATCGCCACGCTGAGGGGGCGAGGCGACGATCCCATCGCCGCGGTGGCCGGCGCACGCGCCTGGTTGCGGGAGTCGATCGGTGCGGGTGATGTGCTGCGCGTCGGGAACGGACACGGACCGATCCATCACTTCGCAGGGCTCTGGAGCCGCGGCGGACTGTCCACCAGGCCGTCGGCGGTGAGCATCGCCGACGAGTGGTGGGCGGCGATCGCGGGGGTGCGCGCCGAGATCGATGAGCTGCCGTTCATCCGCGGGCTGGCGGATGGCACGCTGCCGCGAGAGCCGTTCGTCTCCTACCTCGCCCAGGACGCCCTCTACCTCCGCGAGTACGCCCGCGTACTGGCCGATGCCGCCCGCCTCGCGCCGACCTCGGCCGAACAGGCGTTCTGGGCGCACTCGGCCCACGGCTCGATCGTCGGCGAGCTGGAGCTGCACGCATCCTGGCTCACCCCGGTGCAGGGCGTCTCGGCCGCCACATTCGCGGCCGACGCCACGCCCGCGACGGTCGCGTACCTCGATCATCTGCGGGGGACCGCGTTCGACGGTCGGTACCCCGAGCTCATCGCGGCGCTCCTGCCGTGCTTCTGGCTCTACACCGATCTGGGGGAACGCCTGCACGCCGGGGAGCTCGGTGCCTCCGCGCAGGACCCGGACCATCCCTACGCCTCGTGGCTCGCGACCTACGCCGATCCGGCGTTCGCGGAGGCGACCGCACAGGCGGTGGCGTTCGTGACCCGCGCGGCTGCCTCGGCGGATGATGACACTCGGGCGAGGATGCGCCGCGCTTTCGAGCTCTCGAGCGCCCGCGAGCGCGACTTCTTCGCCGAGCCGTGGAGCGTCGTCGTCGCCACATGACGCCGGTGATTTGCGGATGCCGTCGAAGGCGCGCTATCGTCGCCGCATGCCTTCGGCCGCATCCGCTTCTCTGACGCTCGTTCCGAGCGTCGTTTCGGTGCGCCGACGCCGGGGCGACCGCCGACTCTAGGCGACCCCGCGCTCCTGCCTGCCGGCGGTCGAGTGCCGGTGTCGCCGCCTCGGCCATCCGACCCCGACCGTTAAGGTAGAAGCATGACGTATTCCGTCGCCGTCTCCGGCGCATCCGGCTACGCAGGCGGCGAGATTCTGCGCCTCCTCGCCAGTCATCCCGACATCGAGATCCGCACCGTCACGGCGCATTCGAACGCTGGACAACCGCTGATCCAGCACCAGCCCCACCTGCGCTCTCTGGCAGGGCTCACCCTCCAGGACACGACGCCCGAGATCCTCGCCGGGCACGACATCGTGTTCCTCGCGTTGCCGCACGGGCAGTCGGGTCAATACACCGACGCGCTGGGCGACACCCCCCTCGTGATCGATGCCGGAGCGGATCACCGCCTCACGTCGCAGGAGTCGTGGGATGCGTTCTACGGCGGTGCCTTCCATGCACCCTGGACCTACGGTGTGCCCGAGCTGCCCGTCGCGGGAACGAAGCAGCGCGATGCGCTCCGCGGCGCGACGAGGATCGCCGCACCCGGATGCAACGCCTCCACGGTGAGCCTCAGCCTCGCCCCGGGCGTCGCCGCCGGTGTGATCGATGCCGACGACATCGTCACCGTTCTCGCCGTCGGTCCCTCGGGTGCAGGCAAGAGCCTCAAATCGAATCTGCTCGCGAGTGAGATCCTCGGCACGGCCAACCCCTACGCGGTCGGCGGCACGCACCGGCACATCCCGGAGATCCGGCAGGCGCTCGCCGCCGCCGGTGGGGTCGATTCCGACAGCATCCGCATCTCCTTCACCCCGGTGCTCGTGCCGATGTCGCGGGGCATCCTGGCCACCTCGACGGCCCGCATCGCCGACGGGGTCAGCGACGCCGAGATCCGTGCCGCCTGGGAGAGCGCCTACGAGGGTGAGACCTTCGTGCACGTGCTTCCGGAGGGCAGCTTCCCGCGCACGGCCGACGTGCTCGGCGCCAACACCGCACTGATCGGGCTCGCCATCGATCGGTCCGCGGGTCGTGTCACGGTCGTCACCGCCGTCGACAACCTCGTCAAGGGAACGGCCGGCGCCGCAATCCAATCCATGAACATCGCGCTCGGGCTCCCCGAAGACCGGGCCCTCTCAATCAACGGAGTCGCACCATGATCACCGAGACAGCACTCATCGTCGCCGTGGTGCGCGATGCGGAGTCGGCACTGTGAGCGTCACCGCCGCCGCAGGGTTCGAGGCGGCCGGCGTCGCCGTCGGCCTGAAGTCCACGGGCAAGCCCGATGTGGCCGTGGTCGTCAACCGCGGGCCGCGTAAGATCGGAGCCGCCGTCTTCACCAGCAACCGCGCGAAGGCGAACCCGATCATCTGGTCGCAGCAGGTCATCGCCGACCGCGTCGTCGAGGCGGTCGTGCTCAACTCCGGAGGGGCGAACTGCTTCACCGGGAGCTTCGGCTTCCAGACCACGCATCAGACCGCCGAGAAGGCTGCCGAGCTGCTGGGCATCGGCGCCGGCGACGTGTTGGTGTGCTCGACCGGACTCATCGGTACCGGTGATGAGATCTTCCGCTCCAAGGTACTCGCGGGCACGGAGCAGGCGATCACCCAGCTCTCGGCCGACGGGGGAGAGCCCGCGGCCCAGGCCATCATGACGACCGACACCGTATCGAAGACCGCGGTGATCAGCCGCGACGGCTGGACGATCGGCGGGATGGCGAAAGGGGCGGGGATGCTCGCTCCCGGGCTCGCGACCATGCTGGTCGTGATCACGACCGATGCCGACCTCGACGCCCTCGACGCCGATACCGCCCTGCGGGCCGCGACCGGACGCACGTTCGATCGGCTCGACTCCGACGGGTGCATGTCGACGAACGACCAGGTGACGCTACTCGCCAACGGTGCGAGTGGCGTGAAGCCCGACCTCGCCGACTTCACCGCGGCGCTCGTCGAGCTCTCGCAGCAGCTCGCCGTGCAGCTGCAGGGCGATGCGGAGGGCGCGAGCCACGACATCACGATCGAGGTGCGCGGCGCCGCCTCCGAGCAGGATGCGGTCGAGGTCGGTCGCTCGGTCGCCCGCAACAACCTGTTCAAGGCCGCCATCTTCGGCAACGACCCGAACTGGGGTCGCGTCCTCGCGGCGATCGGCACGACAGGGGCACGCTTCGACCCGTACGACGTCGACGTGTGGATGAACGGCGTGCGCGTCTGTACGGCCGGCGGCCCCGACCGCCCTCGCGAGGAGGTCGACCTGACCCCTCGCGCCACCCACCTCGTGATCGACCTGCGTGTCGGCGATGAGACCGCGACGATCCTCACCAACGACCTCACCCACGACTATGTGCACGAGAACAGCGCCTACGCCTCATGACCGACCTCCAGGACACCCCCGCCGAGGTCGCCGCGCAGAAGGCCACCACGCTGATCGAGTCGCTGCCGTGGCTGAAGAAGTTCCGCGACCAGATCGTCGTCGTCAAGTACGGCGGAAACGCCATGGTCTCAGAGGAGTTGCAGGAAGCCTTCGCCCAGGACATCGCCTACCTCCGATACGTCGGCGTGCAGCCGGTCGTGGTGCACGGCGGCGGACCGCAGATCTCCGACATGCTGCAGCGCCTCGACATCCCGAGCGAGTTCAAGGGCGGCTACCGCGTCACCAACACCGAGGCGATCAGCGTCGTGCGCATGGTGCTCACCGGCCAGGTGAACCCGCAGCTGGTGACCAAGATCAACTCGCACGGCCCGATCGCGACCGGACTCAGCGGTGAGGATGCCGGCCTGTTCGGCGGGCGCCGGCGCGGCGTGATCATCGACGGGGAGGAAGTCGACCTCGGACGAGTGGGCGATGTCGTCGAGGTCGACCCGACCCCGGTGCTCGACCACCTGGCCGCTGGCCGCATCCCGGTCGTCTCGAGCATCGCTCCCGACCTCGACCACCCGGGGCACTCTCTCAACGTGAATGCGGATGCTGCCGCATCCGCCCTCGCCGTGGCGCTGAACGCCCGCAAGCTCGTGATCCTCACGGACGTCGCCGGGCTCTACGCCGACTGGCCGAACCGCGACTCGCTCGTGTCGCACCTCACCTCCACGGCGCTCGTCGAGATGCTGCCGACGCTCGAGTCGGGCATGATCCCGAAGATGCGCGCGTGCCTCGAGGCTGTCGAGGGCGGCGTCGACGCCGCGGCGATCATCGACGGACGGGTGCCGCACTCGGTGCTCGTGGAACTCTTCACCAACAAAGGAATCGGAACGGAAGTGGTGGCAGGATGACCATCTGGCAGGACGACGCAGACCGCGATCTGGTGCTCAACGCGGGGCCCCGCCTCGCCATGCTCACCCGCGGTGAGGGCTCCTACCTCTGGGATTCGGACGGACGACGCCACCTCGACTTCCTCGCCGGCATCGCGGTGACCTCCCTCGGCCATGCGCACCCCGTGTTCGTCGAGGCCGTGTCACGCCAGGCCGCCACGCTCGCACACGTCTCGAACTACTTCGCGACGCCGTCGCAGCTGGCGCTCGCCGCGCGGCTCAAGCGCCTCGCGGGCGCCGGGATCGACGGACGCGTGTTCTTCTCGAACTCCGGCGCCGAGGCGAACGAGGCGGCCTTCAAGCTGGCTCGTCTGCACGGCGGCACCGAGCGCCCGCGCATCATCGCGCTCGAGAACGGCTTCCACGGACGCACGATGGGATCCCTCGCCCTCACGGCGAAGGAGGCCATGCGCGCCCCGTTCGAGCCGATGCCCGGCGGGGTCGAGCACATCCCGGCGACCATCGACGCGCTCGAGGCCGCGATGGACGACCGTGTCGCCGCCGTGATCGTCGAACCCATCCAGGGCGAGGCCGGCGTCGTCGAGCTTCCCGAGGGCTACCTCGCCGCTGCGCGCTCGCTCACCCTGAAGCACGGCGCTCTGCTGATCGTCGACGAGATCCAGACGGGCGCCGGACGCACCGGCGCCTGGTTCGGGTTCAGTCACGAGGGCATCACGCCGGACGCGATCACCCTCGCGAAGGGCATCGGTGGTGGCTTCCCGATCGGCGCGCTGGTCACCTACGGCTCCGCGAGTGCGCTCTTCACGCCCGGCTCGCACGGCTCGACGTTCGGCGGGAATCCCCTCGCGACGGCTGTCGCCGATGCGGTGCTCGGCGAGATCGAGAGCGCCGGACTGGTCGAGAACGCCGCGAACAGAGGCGCCGAGCTGCGCGACCTCATCCTCGACATCGGCTCGCCGCTCATCACCGCGGTCCGCGGGCGCGGTCTGCTGATCGGCGTCGCCCTGTCGGAGCCGGTCGCCGGCGCCGTGGTCGCCGCCGCCCAGGAACGGGGCCTCATCATCAACGCCGCGAACCCCGACACCGTCCGCATCGCTCCGGCTCTGACGATCGGCGACGCCGAACTCGTCGAGTTCCGTGAGCTCTTCACCGCGTCGCTCGCCGACGTGCAGGCATCCCTCCCCGGAAAGGTTTCCGCATGACCCGCCACCTGTTGCGTGACGACGACCTCAGCCCCGCCGAGCAGGCGGAGATCCTCGACCTCGCTCTCGAGCTCAAGAAGGACCGGTGGGCGGACAAGAGCCTCGCGGGTCCGCAGACCGTCGCGGTGATCTTCGACAAGTCCTCGACCCGCACCCGCGTCTCGTTCGCGGTCGGGATCGCCGACCTGGGCGGATCGCCGCTGATCATCTCGACGGCGAGCAGTCAGCTCGGAGGCAAGGAGACGCCGTCCGACACCGCGCGCGTGCTCGAGCGCCAGGTCGCGGCGATCGTCTGGCGCACCTACGCGCAGTCCGGACTCGAGGAGATGGCAGCCGGCACCCGCGTCCCGGTCATCAACGCCCTTTCGGATGACTTCCACCCCTGCCAGCTTCTGGCCGACCTGCTCACGATCCGTGAGCACAAGGGCGAGCTGAAGGGTCTCACTCTCACCTTCTTCGGCGACGGGCAGAGCAACATGGCCCACTCCTACGCGCTCGCCTGCGTGACCGCGGGGATGCACGTGCGGATCGTCTCGCCCGAGGACTACGCGCCGCGCGCCGACGTCATCGAGGCGGCCGATCGTCGCGCCGCGGAGACCGGCGGATCGATCACCCTGTACACCGACCCGGTCGAGGGGGCGGCCGGTGCCGATGTCGTCGTCACCGACACCTGGGTGTCGATGGGCAAGGAGGAGGAGAAGATCGCACGGATCCGCGATCTGGGCTCCTACAAGGTGACCCCCGAGACGATGGAGCTGGCCGATTCCGAGGCGATCTTCATCCACTGTCTGCCCGCCGACCGCGGATACGAGGTCGACTCCTCGGTCATCGACGGGCCGCAGAGCGTGGTCTGGGACGAGGCGGAGAACCGTCTGCACGCGCAGAAGGCCCTGCTGGTCTGGCTCCTCGGAAAGCAGGATGCCCGATGAGCGGCGACGCGCACGAGGGGACCAACGAGGGAGCGCTCTGGGGCGCCCGTTTCGCGACAGGACCCTCTCCGGAGCTCGTCGAGCTGAGCAGATCCACGCACTTCGATTGGATCCTCGCCCCCTACGACATCGCCGGATCCCACGCCCATGCCACCGCGCTGGCCGCCGCCGGGTATCTGGAGCCGGACGAGGCCGCGAAGATGCACGAGGGGCTGGATGCCGTGGCGCGCAAGGTCGCCGACGGTACTCTGCTGCCCCAGCCGACGGATGAAGACGTGCACGGGGCGCTCGAACAGGCACTGATCGTCGAGCTCGGACCGGAGCTGGGCGGACGTCTGCGCGCCGGCCGCAGCCGCAACGACCAGATCGCCACGCTCGTGCGGATGTATCTCATCGACCACGCGCGCGTGATCGCCCGCGACATCCTCCGCGTGATCGACGCCCTCGTCGCGCAGGCGGAGGCACACCCCGACGCGATCCTCCCCGGTCGCACCCATCTTCAGCACGCGCAGCCGGTGCTGCTTGCGCATCACCTGCAGGCCCACGGCTGGCCGCTGGTGCGGGAGCTGGAGAGGCTCGTGGACTGGCGGCGCCGTGCAGGCGTCTCGCCCTACGGCGGCGGAGCGCTCGCGGGCTCGACGCTGGGGCTCGACCCGGCACTCGTCGCCGCAGAGCTCGGCCTCGACCGGCCGGCCGAGAACTCACTCGACGGAACCGCCGCCCGCGACGTCGTGGCGGAGTTCGCGTTCATCACCGCCATGACCGGCATCGATCTGTCGCGTCTGTCGGAGGAGATCATCCTCTGGAACACGCGTGAGTTCGGATTCGTCACGCTCGACGACGGCTACTCGACCGGTTCGAGCATCATGCCCCAGAAGAAGAACCCCGACATCGCGGAGTTGGCGCGCGGCAAGTCGGGCCGTCTGATCGGCAACCTGTCGGGTCTGCTCGCGACGCTCAAGGGCCTCCCGCTCGCGTACAACCGCGATCTGCAGGAGGACAAAGAGCCGGTCTTCGACTCGGTGCAGACGCTCGAGGTCGTGCTTCCCGCGTTCGCCGGGATGATCGCCACGCTGCGCTTCGACACCGCACGCATGGCGGAGCTGGCGCCGCAGGGCTTCTCCCTCGCGACGGATGTGGCCGAGTGGCTCGTGAAGCGCCGCGTGCCGTTCCGTGATGCGCATGAGATCTCCGGTGCACTCGTGCGCGCGTGCGAGGAGCAGGGGATCGGGCTGGAAGACGCCTCCGACGAGCTGCTGCTGTCGGTGTCCGACCACCTGGTGCCCGAGGTCCGCGAGGTGCTGACGATCGAAGGATCCGTCGCATCGCGCACCGGGGCCGGCGGGACGGCACCTGTGCGCGTCGCGGAGCAGCGTGCCGAGCTGGTGGCGCGGGCTCAGGCCGCCGCGCACGCCCTCGGTCTGTAGATCACCCCGTCGGCGGTACCACGCCGGACGATTCGCGGAGCGGATGACGTTTCGACGAGGAATCTCGACAGTCCCTCGGCGAATCGTCATCCCTTCGGCGAATCGTCGGGGAGGCGGCGGAGTGCTCCGAGAATGGCGGCCTGGACGGTCGGCCAGTCATGCACGACCTGGGCGTAGTCGAACCGCAACGTCTCGTAGCCGAGGTGCGAGGCTGCGGCATCCCGCAGGAGATCGCGGTGGCGTCGCGACGGCGAGCCGTGGTTCTCCTCCCCGTCGGCCTCGAGGATGATCCACTGGTCGATCACGAAATCCACCCGACCGACTCCGCTGATGCGCACCTGGCATTCGAGTTCGAGCCCCAGAAGATGCAGCCGCAGTCGCAGGAGTGATTCGAGGCCGCTGTCCGCATCCGGTCGGGCGATGTCGACCAGCCATCGTGCCGTCCGCGGCAGCGCAGAGCGGATACGCGATCGCATCCGTCGATCGGTCCGTCCCGTGCGCCATGCCGACTCGTATGCCGCGAAGAAGGCTTCGTCCCCCGCGCATCGGCGCAGGTGGAGCAGCGCGGTCTCTACACTCGCCGATCCGAGCGGCGGGTTCCCGTCGTAGTAGTGCGAGATGCAGGTGCATCGCGCGTGGCCGAGAGCGTGCTGCATGGGCCCGAGCCAGACGTGCGGAGCGGTCACCTGAGGGAGCACCCAGATCCCGCTGGCGCGCAACACACTCGCGCAGGACAGCGCCCCGCCATGGGCTGTGGCGGTGCGCACGTCGGGGGTGAGCGGCGCGGCGGCGAACACACCGTCGCGAATCCTCTCGATGTTCCCGAGGCGCACCTGCCCGGCGAGGTGTTGGCGAGTGAACCCGAGCCTCTGCAGGTCACGTCCTCGAGCGATCCCGCCGAGCGTTCGGATGGTGTCTTGTGCGGAGAGCATGTTCCACCATGCCCTGCGTCGTCCGCCGCACCAGGGGCGAATCCCGGGAGGTGGGGATGACTCCCACGATCCTGCATCTGTGCAGCGCGAGTATCCGAATCCTCCCGACGGACGATGTGAGGAGGGATGACGTTTCGAGGAGGGGATGACGTTTCGCCGAGGAATCTCGACAATTCCTCGGCGATCCGTCATCCCTTCGGCGAATCGTCCGGGGAGAGAGGGGAGAGGGAGGCGTCTCAGTGCAGGTCGGTGTCGGCGGCGGAACGCTCCCAGCGGGTGAAGCGCACCGTGAGTCCGGCTCTCGTGGGTGCGGCGAGGAGTGGGCCTGCGGCGGCTTCGGCGCTTCCGTCGAAGGGGGCGACGCGCACCAGGCGCCAGGGTCCGTCGTCGGCCTTCGCCCGGATGATCAGCGCATCCTTCCAGCGACTGACGCGTACGGTGATCTCACTCTCGAGCCAGTCGTCGACGTATCCGACGGACCAGTCCGAGCGGATGTCGGTGACGACGGCTCCGAGCCCGAGATGACCGTCTGCGAACTCGACGCCCGTCTTGACCCAGTGCTCGTCATCGGAGCGGACGAAGACGCCGGCCTGGTCGAACTGTCCGTCCCATGGTGCGCGGAATGAGACCTCGATCGCCTCGCCGACCGCCAGCGGAGCCAGCAGCGCATGCTCGGTGTCGTGCACGAATCCATAGGCGGTGTGCCGCCAGGCGTCGCTTCCCTCCACGGCGGTGACGTCGAGTGCATCGTCGATCTCGGTGGACTGCAGCGGCGGGTGGGTCCAAGTCCCCTGGGACCAGGCAATGATGTGCGATTCAGGCATGATCCGAGCTTATAGCCAGATAAGGCATTAATCCAGAACTATTCGTGTTATGGTTATGTCATGGCCATCGCCGTGATCGCGGACATCGTCGGTTCTCGCAAGCTCGACGACCGCACAGCCGCACAGCGCGTGCTCGATGAGACCATCGCCCGCGTGGAGTCCGACATGCCGCTGGCCGTGCAGCAGCTGACACCCACAGTGGGGGATGAGCAGCAGGGGGTCTATCGCGACCTCGGTGACGCGATGACGGGATTGCTCATGATCCAGCTGGCGCTTCCGGACGGCATCGCGTTCCGGTTCGGCATCGGCATCGGCGAGATCAGAGCGGTCGACTCGACGCACGGCGCTCTGACGGACGGACCCGGATGGTGGGCCGCGAGAGCGGCGATCGACACCGTGCACGCCCGAGAAGGACGCGCCGTGCCCCGCACCCGTACCTGGATTGTCGGAGCCCCGGGGCAGGATGAGGTCATGAGCAGTGCGATCGGGGCATCCAACGCCTACCTCCTCGTGCGCGACGAACTCGTCGGCGCGATGAGCGAGCGTGAGCGGCGGCTCACCTACGGGCGCCTGATCGGCACGTCGCAGCAGGAGCTCGCCGAACGGGAGGGAATCACCCAGCCGAGCGTGTCGAAGTCGTTACGCAGTGCCGGTGCAGCGGCTCTCATCGAGGGGCTGGCCGCTCTTCGGGGAGAGGCCGCATGATCGTCGCCGGGTTCATCCTGCTCGCCGTGGGCGCCGCCGATCTGGTGCGCCAGTTCGCCCCGCGCCGATGGATCGGCTATCTCGCCGCGGCAATCCTCCTTCTCCTGCTCGGCAGCGTCAGCGATGCCCTGCTGCCGATGCTGGCGGCGCTGATCACCGGGGCGATCTGGATTTGGTGCATGCCCGACGACCGTCCGTCACCGGCGGGCTTCTGGCCGGCGGTGCTCCTGGCTCTGATCGTCGTCGGAGCCGTGATCTGGGTGGGCGACCGCAGTGACGCCGGTCTGATCGGACAGGTCTGGCATCTGCGGTCACCGGCGGGCGAGGTGTCGTTCGATCTCGCGATGCTCGTGCTCGGGCTCTCGGCGTTCCTGCTCGAGTCGGCCAATCTCGTCGTGCGCGCGGCGCTGGACGGCGAGCACACCTGGCGACCTGCTGATCCCGGCACCGAAACCTCAGAGGCCCTTGACACCACCGGAACCCCAGAGACCGACGACGACGACGACCAGGTCGCCCCGACACCGGTCGATGCGACACCTGTCGACGCGCCCCCGGTCCCGGTCGACGCGACCCCGGCGCCGGCATCGCGCGCCGGTTTCAAGGGCGGCCGTCTGATCGGCCCACTCGAGCGCATGCTGGTGCTCATCCTCACCCTCGCGGCGGCGTACCCGATCCTGGCGGCGATGCTGGCCGCGAAGGGTATCGTCCGCTTCCCGGAGATCTCCCGCGACGGCGAGACCGGCGCGCGTGCGGAGTACTTCCTCGTCGGCAGCCTCGTCAGCTGGGTGATCGCGCTCGGCGCTGCCTTCCTCGTGTGGTGGTCGGCGAACAGCTGAGCCGCCGCGCGCTGATAGCCTGGAGAGCGTGTCTGAAACCGCTCTGACGACCGCTGCACCGGCGATCGATCCCACGTTCGAGAACGTGTGGGACGAACTGCTGTGGCGCGGGCTCGTCCACGTGTCCACCGACCAGGAGGCGCTGCGCGCCCTGCTCGCGGGAGACCCCATCACGTATTACTGCGGGTTCGATCCGACAGCCCCGAGCCTGCACCTGGGCAACCTCGTGCAGTTGCTGACGCTGCGCCGCATCCAACTTGCCGGGCACAAACCGCTCGGACTCGTCGGCGGCTCGACCGGGTTGATCGGCGACCCGCGTCCCACTGCGGAGCGCACCCTGAACACGCGCGAGACGGTCGCCGAGTGGGTCGACCGGCTGCGTGCCCAGGTCGAGCGCTACCTGAGCTTCGAGGGCGACAACGCCGCGCGCATCGTGAACAACCTCGACTGGACGGCGCCGATGTCGGCGATCGACTTCCTGCGCGAGGTCGGCAAGTACTTCCGCGTCGGCACCATGCTCAAGAAGGATGCCGTTGCTGCGCGCCTGAACTCCGACGAGGGCATCAGCTACACCGAGTTCAGCTACCAGATCCTGCAGGGCATGGACTTCCTCGAGCTGTACCGCCAGTACGACTGCGTGCTCCAGACCGGTGGCTCCGACCAGTGGGGCAACCTGACCAGCGGCACCGATCTGATCCGTCGCGCTGACGGCGGCTCGGCGCATGCGATCGGCACACCCCTGATCACGAACAGCGACGGCACCAAGTTCGGCAAGAGCGAGGGCAACGCGATCTGGCTCGACGCCGAGATGTGCAGCCCGTACCGGATGTACCAGTTCTGGCTCAGCACGACCGACGCCGACGTGATCGATCGCCTCAAGGTGTTCACCTTCCTCGGCCGGGCCGAGATCGAGGAGTACGCCGCGCTGGTCGAGACGGAACCGTTCCGGCGCGCAGCTCAGAAGCGACTCGCTCTCGAGGTCTGCGCCACGGTGCACGGCATCGAGGCCACGGCCGCCGTGATCGCGGCATCCGATGCTCTGTTCGGGCAGGGCGACCTGACCGCGCTGGATGCGGCGACGCTGCGCACTGCGCTGGAGGAGCTGCCCAACACCACCGTCGCCGCGGGCGCTCCCGTGCTCGACGCGCTGGTGGCGACCGGGCTCGTGTCGAGTCAGTCGGAGGCGCGGCGAGCGATCGCCCAGGGCGGCGTCACGCTCGATGGCGTCCGCGTCGAAGACGATGCCGCCACCGTGCAGGGGACTCTCCCCGGCGGTGTCTCGGTGTTGCGTCGCGGCAAGAAGACCCTCGCCGGCGTCTTCATCGACTGATCGTTCGAGCGGCGTTCTCGTGCCGAGATCCTGAGGAGGGCGGATGCCGTTCACCCCGAGTCACGCGATCGTCGCGTTGCCCTTCATCCGCACCCCACTCGTGCCGGCGGCGATCGCCATCGGCGCGATGACACCGGATCTTCCGTTGTTCCTGCGCGGCGTCGGACTCAACTACACGTTCACCCATACTCCGGGCAACGTCCTGTGGACCGCGCTGCTCGCTTTCGTGTTGTTCCTGCTGTGGCGCGTCGTGCTCCGGCCCGCTGTCATCGAACTCGCACCGCTCGGGTTGGCGCGGCGTCTGCCCACCGACTGGAGCGACGGCGGAATCACGGCGGCGGGCCGTGCGGTCGGTGTCGGGCGCTCGCGCGGCTACCCGATCCTGCTCGCCGTCTCGCTGATCCTCGGCGTGCTGTCGCACATCGCGTGGGACCTCTTCACGCATGAGGGCCGCGGAGGAGTCGACCTGTTCCCCGTGCTGAACGAGACGTGGGGTCCGTTCGCCGGCTACAAGTGGCTGCAGTACGGATCCAGCGTGCTCGGTCTGATCGGCATCGGGATCTGGGCGCTGCTCCGGGTGCGCCGCAGTACGCCGCGCGCAGATGTCGAGCAGACCGTGCCCCTGTTGGTGCGCGTCGCCTGGTGGGTGTCGCTGCCGCTGATCCTGATCGCGGCGTGGATCTTCGGACTGCTCGTGTACGGCCCGCTCAGCGCGGAGTTCACCGTGCAGCGTCTCGCCTATCGGGTGCTTCCGCCGGCGTGCGCGCTCTGGGGCGCGGTCACGCTCGTGCTGTGCGTGATCGTCTCGGTGTCACGCCGACCTCACCAGCGCGCCTGAGCCTGCCCCCAGGGTCGAGGCGTCGCGAACTCGATCCCCGGAACGACGGGGGCCGCGGTGACGAGCTCGTGCCCGTTCACCTCGAAGCGCTGGGTGTGCAGTGCCGCGTCGATCGCTCGTTCGTCGGCGGGGGACGTGGTCCGGGGCATGCCGAGCAACTCCGCCGCCACGCGCCGCAGCGAGATCTGCGCCTGCCAGCTCCCGCCGTCCGTGGCGCGCCGGCGGATCAGGGCGGTGACCGCGGCGGCGAGCAGATAGCCGGCGCTGTGGTCCAATGCCTGAGCGGGAAGGGCGCCGGGTCGATCTGCGTCGGGTGACTCGATCAGAGCGATCCCCGACTCGGCCTGCACGAGACTGTCGAATCCCGCTCGCTCCGGGGCATCTGCGCCCCACGCGCTCAGGCGCGCGACGATGAGTCCGGGATATCGGTCGCTCAGCTGGTCAGGGTCGATCCCGAGACGCGTGAGCGCGGCCGGTCGGTAACCGAGAACGACCACGTCGGCTGAAGCCAGCAGCTCGTGAAGGCGAGGTGAACGCGCATCGAGAAGTGCTGAGCGCTTGCCATGACCGGTGTCGAGATGCTGCCATTCGGGTTCGGGAAGATCCGGCGGATCGATCCGTAGAACGTCGGCGCCGAGCAGGGCCAGAGTCCGGGCGCAGACGGGACCGGCGATCACACGCGTGAGATCGAGGACGCGGATGCCGTCCAGCGGACGGCCGTGGTTCGTGGTGTGCGCGATCGATGGGGGAGCAGCGTCCTCGTGTCGGCGGATGTCGAGCAGGGGGTGCGCACGAAGCGCGGCATCCCTGGTGGGGTCTTCGGGCCGTACCTCCACAGCCAGACCACCGGCCGCGACGATCGACGCGACGGCCTCCTGTGAAGTGCGCTCGGCCAGCACCGCACGGACGTGATCCGCGTCGACTGCGTCGTGCAACCCAAGCGCACGCCGCAGCCCTGCGGCATGGTGCGGGTAATTGCCATGAGTGCGGACCCACCCGTCAGTGGTCCGCCAGAATCCGGAGAAGGGAGACCACACCGGGGGAGCGACGCCATCGATCGTGAGTACCCGATCACTCCGATAGGCGACGGCGATGCGATCGGGCGAGAGCGACGACGCATCTCCCCGCGCAGCGAGGGTGACAGCCGCCACGCTCGCCCAGGCGAGATCTCCCGCCGCGAGGCGTGAGGGGAGGGCGACGGGGAGCGCCGGCTCAGAGAAGGTGAGGGTCGCGTGTTGGGGTTCCCCGAGTTCGGACCATACTCGCGCCAGAACCTCGGACGACACCGTCATCGGACGCACGACAGTCGATGCGATGCCCCCACGCGACAGGGGGCGGGAGACGAGGAATCCCGGAGGTGACAAGGGTGATGGGTAGCGGCGAACACCATGGCGCGATCGTACTCCTGGCGGCGAAGTCAGCGAGAAACAGCGGCTGACCCGGTCGAAACCCGTGAGGCAAGGCGAACGACACGCCCGGGATGGGTGGCCCGATTTGCCAGAACACCGAGAGCCGCGTAACTTATTACTTGTTCGCCCCACAGGGAAGCGGAGAGGCCGAGAGCTTCACCCCCCTCAAGCGGAGAACCACCTCCTGATCCGCTCTCATTGAGAGTTCAGACGCTTGCGTCTAGGATGGGAGTTCTTCCCTCTTCTGCGGTTGATCAACCGCTGGCGGATCTCTGATCCGTTCGGCGCGTCGATTTGACAAGCGGATCGGGGAAGGTAAGATAGAGAAGTTGCCCTGCGGGCCTGGTTGTGATGACTGGGTCGTGGGAGCATCCGATCCTTGAGAACTCAACAGCGTGCACTTGTCAAATGCCAAATTATCCTCGTCTAGCTTCGGCTGGGTGAGAATTCCTTTGGATCAAAGACCAGCTCCTTTCGGGGGGTTGGCAATGGATGAAGTCAGCAATGAATTTGTCTCTTTGGTCAGCATCAAACTCGCTGCGTCACCGTTTTCCCGGTGGGGTATGCATTTCTTTTTTACGGAGAGTTTGATCCTGGCTCAGGATGAACGCTGGCGGCGTGCTTAACACATGCAAGTCGAACGGTGAAGCCCAGCTTGCTGGGTGGATCAGTGGCGAACGGGTGAGTAACACGTGAGCAACCTGCCCCTGACTCTGGGATAAGCGCTGGAAACGGCGTCTAATACTGGATATGTGATGTGACCGCATGGTCTGCATCTGGAAAGAATTTCGGTTGGGGATGGGCTCGCGGCCTATCAGCTTGTTGGTGAGGTAATGGCTCACCAAGGCGTCGACGGGTAGCCGGCCTGAGAGGGTGACCGGCCACACTGGGACTGAGACACGGCCCAGACTCCTACGGGAGGCAGCAGTGGGGAATATTGCACAATGGGCGCAAGCCTGATGCAGCAACGCCGCGTGAGGGATGACGGCCTTCGGGTTGTAAACCTCTTTTAGCAGGGAAGAAGCGAAAGTGACGGTACCTGCAGAAAAAGCACCGGCTAACTACGTGCCAGCAGCCGCGGTAATACGTAGGGTGCAAGCGTTATCCGGAATTATTGGGCGTAAAGAGCTCGTAGGCGGTTTGTCGCGTCTGCTGTGAAATCCGGAGGCTCAACCTCCGGCCTGCAGTGGGTACGGGCAGACTAGAGTGCGGTAGGGGAGATTGGAATTCCTGGTGTAGCGGTGGAATGCGCAGATATCAGGAGGAACACCGATGGCGAAGGCAGATCTCTGGGCCGTTACTGACGCTGAGGAGCGAAAGGGTGGGGAGCAAACAGGCTTAGATACCCTGGTAGTCCACCCCGTAAACGTTGGGAACTAGTTGTGGGGTCCATTCCACGGATTCCGTGACGCAGCTAACGCATTAAGTTCCCCGCCTGGGGAGTACGGCCGCAAGGCTAAAACTCAAAGGAATTGACGGGGACCCGCACAAGCGGCGGAGCATGCGGATTAATTCGATGCAACGCGAAGAACCTTACCAAGGCTTGACATATACGAGAACGGGCCAGAAATGGTCAACTCTTTGGACACTCGTAAACAGGTGGTGCATGGTTGTCGTCAGCTCGTGTCGTGAGATGTTGGGTTAAGTCCCGCAACGAGCGCAACCCTCGTTCTATGTTGCCAGCACGTAATGGTGGGAACTCATGGGATACTGCCGGGGTCAACTCGGAGGAAGGTGGGGATGACGTCAAATCATCATGCCCCTTATGTCTTGGGCTTCACGCATGCTACAATGGCCGGTACAAAGGGCTGCAATACCGCGAGGTGGAGCGAATCCCAAAAAGCCGGTCCCAGTTCGGATTGAGGTCTGCAACTCGACCTCATGAAGTCGGAGTCGCTAGTAATCGCAGATCAGCAACGCTGCGGTGAATACGTTCCCGGGTCTTGTACACACCGCCCGTCAAGTCATGAAAGTCGGTAACACCTGAAGCCGGTGGCCTAACCCTTGTGGAGGGAGCCGTCGAAGGTGGGATTGGTAATTAGGACTAAGTCGTAACAAGGTAGCCGTACCGGAAGGTGCGGCTGGATCACCTCCTTTCTAAGGAGCATCTGACTCTTCGGAGTCCAGAACCCAGTTCGGGAACGTTCGTTTCTCGCTGGGAGCTCATGGGTGGAACATTTGACATGGCATCGAGATCTGATCTCGGAACTAGTACGCCGCTTGCGGTTGGAAGGTTCTGGGTGAGGGGACCGGTGTCTGCACGCTGTTGGGTCCTGAGGGACCGGATGCGCTTTGACCTTCGGGTTGGAAGCATTTGGTTACTCTGGGCCTCTTTCTGTTTCCCTTTGGGGTTGTGGATGGGGGTACCGCCCGTACTTTGAGAACTACACAGTGGACGCGAGCATCTTGCAACAGCCTTCGGGTTGTTGCACAAGATGATCTTAAAGATCATTAGTCAATTTCAGCCGGACCTTTCGGGGTCTGGTTCGATTCTGATTCAAACTCATGTGATTTCAAGTCTTTAAGAGCAAACGGTGGATGCCTTGGCATCTGGAGCCGAAGAAGGACGTAGCAATCTGCGATAAGCCTCGGGGAACTGATAAGCAAGTTTTGATCCGAGGGTGTCCGAATGGGGAAACCCCGCTGGGCGGCGTGCCGACCTAGTGACTCCCGCCTGAATATATAGGGCGGGTAGAGGGAACGTGGGGAAGTGAAACATCTCAGTACCCACAGGAAGAGAAAGCAACCGCGATTCCGTTAGTAGTGGCGAGCGAAACCGGAACAGGCTAAACCTAGCGTGTGTGATAGCCGGCAGGCGTTGCACGTTGGGGGTTGTGGGACTTTTCAGTCATCTCTGCCGAGGTGGCGGCGTTACAAGAAGGTATAGACGAACGGTCTTGAAAGGCCGGTCATAGAGGGTGCCAACCCCGTAGTCGAAATGCCTCTCTTGGCGCGAAGAGTATCCCAAGTAGCACGGGGCCCGTGAAATCCCGTGTGAATCTGTCAGGACCACCTGATAAGCCTAAATACTCCCAGATGACCGATAGCGGACAAGTACCGTGAGGGAAAGGTGAAAAGTACCCCGGGAGGGGAGTGAAATAGTACCTGAAACCGTTTGCTTACAAACCGTTGGAGCCTCCTTAGTAGGGGTGACAGCGTGCCTTTTGAAGAATGAGCCTGCGAGTTAGCGATATGTGGCGAGGTTAACCCGTGTGGGGTAGCCGTAGCGAAAGCGAGTCTGAATAGGGCGATTCAGTCGCATGTCCTAGACCCGAAGCGAAGTGATCTATCCATGGCCAGGTTGAAGCGACGGTAAGACGTCGTGGAGGACCGAACCCACTTAGGTTGAAAACTGAGGGGATGAGCTGTGGATAGGGGTGAAAGGCCAATCAAACTTCGTGATAGCTGGTTCTCTCCGAAATGCATTTAGGTGCAGCGTTGCGTGTTTCTTGCCGGAGGTAGAGCTACTGGATGGCCGATGGGCCCTACAAGGTTACTGACGTCAGCCAAACTCCGAATGCCGGTAAGTGAGAGCGCAGCAGTGAGACTGTGGGGGATAAGCTTCATAGTCGAGAGGGAAACAACCCAGACCACCAACTAAGGTCCCAAAGCGCGTGCTAAGTGGGAAAGGATGTGGAGTTGCTGTGACAACCAGGAGGTTGGCTTAGAAGCAGCCACCCTTGAAAGAGTGCGTAATAGCTCACTGGTCAAGTGATTCCGCGCCGACAATGTAACGGGGCTCAAGCACGCCACCGAAGTTGTGGCATTGATATTTTTGGTAGGCCTTCGTGGTCCAGCCGTATTGATGGGTAGGAGAGCGTCGTGTGGCCAGCGAAGCGGCGGTGTAAACCAGCCGTGGAGGCTACACGAGTGAGAATGCAGGCATGAGTAGCGAATGACGTGTGAGAAACACGTCCTCCGAAAGACCAAGGGTTCCAGGGTCAAGCTAATCTTCCCTGGGTAAGTCGGGACCTAAGGCGAGGCCGACAGGCGTAGTCGATGGACAACGGGTTGATATTCCCGTACCGGCGAAGAACCGCCCAAGCTAATCCAGTAGTGCTAAGTGTCTGAATCCCAGTGACTGATCCCTTCGGGGTGACGCTCTGGGCCTAGCGCACGACCCCATTCTGGTGCGGTTAGCGTATTAACAGGTGTGACGCAGGAAGGTAGCCCAGCCCGGCGATGGTTGTCCGGGTGCAAGTGCGTAGGCCGAGTCGTAGGCAAATCCGCGACTCATACAGGCTGAGACACGATGCGGATAATAAGTGGGTGATCCTATGCTGCCAAGAAAAGCATCGACGCGAGGTTCAAGCCGCCCGTACCCCAAACCGACTCAGGTGGTCAGGTAGAGAATACCAAGGAGATCGAGAGAATCGTGGTTAAGGAACTCGGCAAAATGCCCCCGTAACTTCGGGAGAAGGGGGGCCTTCGGCGTATAGGGACTTGCTCCCAAAAGCGTTTGGAGGCCGCAGAGACTAGTGGGTAGCGACTGTTTACTAAAAACACAGGTCCGTGCCAAGTCGCAAGACGATGTATACGGACTGACGCCTGCCCGGTGCTGGAAGGTTAAGAGGACCGGTTAGCCGCAAGGCGAAGCTGAGAATTTAAGCCCCAGTAAACGGCGGTGGTAACTATAACCATCCTAAGGTAGCGAAATTCCTTGTCGGGTAAGTTCCGACCTGCACGAATGGCGTAACGACTTCCCAACTGTCTCAACCGCGAACTCGGCGAAATTGCATTACGAGTAAAGATGCTCGTTACGCGCAGCAGGACGGAAAGACCCCGTGACCTTTACTATAGCTTTGTATTGGTGTTCGGTGTGGCTTGTGTAGGATAGGTGGGAGACTTTGAAGCAGGGACGCCAGTTCTTGTGGAGTCATTGTTGAAATACCACTCTGGTCACTCTGGATATCTAACTTCGAACCGTAATCCGGTTCAGGGACAGTGCATGGTGGGTAGTTTAACTGGGGCGGTTGCCTCCCAAAAAGTAACGGAGGCGCCCAAAGGTTCCCTCAACCTGGTTGGTAATCAGGTGTCGAGTGTAAGTGCACAAGGGAGCTTGACTGTGAGACTGACAGGTCGAGCAGGGACGAAAGTCGGGACTAGTGATCCGGCAGTGGCTTGTGGAAGCGCTGTCGCTCAACGGATAAAAGGTACCTCGGGGATAACAGGCTGATCTTGCCCAAGAGTCCATATCGACGGCATGGTTTGGCACCTCGATGTCGGCTCGTCGCATCCTGGGGCTGGAGTAGGTCCCAAGGGTTGGGCTGTTCGCCCATTAAAGCGGTACGCGAGCTGGGTTTAGAACGTCGTGAGACAGTTCGGTCCCTATCCGCTGCGCGCGTAGGAAGTTTGAGAGGATCTGACCCTAGTACGAGAGGACCGGGTTGGACGAACCTCTGGTGTGTCAGTTGTTCCGCCAGGAGCACCGCTGATTAGCTACGTTCGGGATGGATAACCGCTGAAAGCATCTAAGCGGGAAGCCGGCCTCAAGATGAGACTTCCATACCTTCGGGTGAGAGGCTCCCAGCCAGACTACTGGGTTGATAGGCCAGATGTGGAAGTGCAGTAATGCATGCAGCTGACTGGTACTAATAAGCCGATGACTTGATAACACACCGTTTGTTGGTGCTACGCGTCCACTGAGTGGTTCTCGATGTACGGTCGAGAACCGCATAACAACAATGACTTTGTTATGTGTTTGATTGAAACATCAATAGTGTTTCGGCGGCCATAGCGTGAGGGAAACGCCCGGTTACATTCCGAACCCGGAAGCTAAGCCTCACAGCGCCGATGGTACTGCAGGGGGGACCCTGTGGGAGAGTAGGACACCGCCGGACTCCTTTTAGCAAATGGCCACCCATCGTTGGGTGGCCATTTTGCGTTTACACGAAAAGAACAGGGAGCATCATGCCAGAAGAGGAAGAGCGCCGTCCGCGTCGCAACGACGATAGCGGATCGCGCGGAAACCGTGCTTCTGGCGGACGCCCCGCTTCGAGCCGCGACGGCGGGAATCGGTCTAACGATCGCGCACCGCGTCGTGACGGCAACGGTGGCGGTTACAACCGTGACTCCGCGCCGCGTCGTGACAACAACGGTGGCGGCTACAACCGTGATTCCGCGCCTCGTCGTGAGGGTGGCGGCTACAACCGTGATTCCGCACCGCGTCGTGAGGGTGGCGGCTACAACCGTGATTCCGCACCGCGTCGTGAGGGTGGCGGGTACAACCGTGACTCCGCACCGCGTCGTGAGGGTGGCGGCTACAACCGTGACTCCGCACCGCGTCGTGACAACAACGGTGGCGGGTACAACCGTGACTCCGCACCGCGCCGTGACAACAAGGTGGCGGGTACAACCGTGACTCCGCACCGCGCCGTGACAACGACGGTGGCGGGTACAACCGTGACTCCGCACCGCGTCGTGACGGCAACGGTGGCGGTACAACCGTGACTCCGCTCCCCGTCGTGAGGGTGGCGGGTACAACCGTGATTCCGCACCTCGTCGTGAGGGTGGCGGGTACAACCGTGATTCCGCGCCTCGTCGTGAGGGTGGCGGCTACAACCGTGATTCCGCACCGCGTCGTGAGGGTGGCGGGTACAACCGTGATTCCGCACCTCGTCGTGAGGGTGGCGGGTACAACCGTGACTCCGCACCGCGTCGTGAGGGTGGCGGCTACAACCGTGACTCCGCACCGCGTCGTGACAACAATGGTGGCGGGTACAACCGTGACTCCGCACCGCGTCGCGAAGGTGGCGGGTACAACCGTGACTCCGCGCCCCGTCGCGAAGGTGGCGGGTACAACCGTGACTCCGCGCCCGCGTCGTGAGGGTGGCGGCTACAACCGTGACTCCGCACCGCGTCGCGAAGGTGGCGGGTACAACCGCGACTCCGCACCGCGTCGTGACAACAACGGTGGCGGGTACAACCGCGACTCCGCGCCGCGTCGTGACAACAACGGTGGCGGGTACAACCGCGACTCGTCTGGTGGCGCCGAGCGCGCGCGTTCCTACCCGCAGCGCGGGGGAGCGGGCCGTGAGCGTCCCGTGCAGGCGACGGACGAGCGACCCCGCTACAACGATCCGCACATCCCTGATGAGGTCACCCCGCAGGACCTGCACTCGTCCGCTCGCAATGAGCTGAAGACGCTGAGCAAGGAGAACGCCGAGCTGGTCGCCCGTCACCTCGCGATGGCGTCTCGCTGATCGACGAGGATCCCGCGCGGGCGCACGAGCACGCGCTGGCGGCATCGCGTCGTGCAGGTCGGATCGCCATCGTCCGCGAGACGCTGGGCATCACCGCCTACGCGACGGAGGACTTCGCCCTCGCGCTGCGCGAGCTGCGCACCTACCGCCGGATCTCCGGCAAGGACGACCAGATCGCCCTCATGGTCGACAGCGAGCGGGGCATCGGTCGTCCCGACCGTGCGCTCGAGACCGGCCGGGCCGATCGATCGTTCCGCGTTGGCGACACCGGTGCGCGTCGCGCTCGCGATCGCGATGTCCGGTGCCCGTCTCGACCAGGGAGACCTCGAGCTCGCACTGGGCGAGCTCGAGATTCCCGAGCTCGATCCCGATCGCGCATTCGAGTGGAGCCCCGCGCTGTTCGCCGCGCGAGCCGCCGTGCTCGAGGATCTCGGCCGCGAAGACGAGGCCGCGTTCTGGGCGCATCGCGCCGAGGTCGCTGCCCAGGCTCTTGGCGTCGACGAAGCGGGCGACGAGGAGCTCATCGTCGAAGACGGTCTCATCGAAGGCGAGTTCGATGACGACGCAGACGACGATGCTGCTGTCGATGAGTCCGCTGTCGAAGCGACAGAAGAGGAGTCGGACTCAGACACAGGCTCAGAGGATGACATCGCAGACGCAGACGCAGACGCAGACGCCGACGCTGAAACCGATGACTCGGTGCTGAGCGTCGAGCCCACGGTGGAAGACGAGGTGCGAGAGCTTCTCGGCGAGACCGAGGAGACCGATGGGTCAGGCGACTCCGACGTCGCTCCCGATTCTGCCGGGACCGAGCGGGACGCGTAGTGGCGCTGTTCTCCCGGAAGCGCGCCACGCCGTCCACACCGCTGGACGGCGTGGACACCGTGCTGGCAGACCTCGACGGCGTCGTGTATGCCGGCCCGGGTGCGCTGCCGTTCGCGGTCGAGAGCCTGAACGCGCGGGTGCGTCCGCACGCCTCGGGTACATCACGAACAACGCGGCGCGCACGGATGCGTCCGTCGCCGAGCACTGAGCGAGCCTCGGACTCGGACGTCACGGCATCCGATGTCGTCACCAGTCCTCAGGCAGCGATGCGACTGCTGTCCGGCATCCTTCCCGCGCCCGCGACGATCCTGGTCGTCGGGGGCGAGGGGCTCGTCGATCGAGGTCGAGAAGGCGGGCTACACGGTCACGCGCAGCGCAGAGGATTCTCCGAGCGCCGTCGTGCAGGGTTTCGCCCCCGAAGTCGCCTGGACCGACCTCGCCGAGGCGGCGTTCGCGCTCAAGGTTCCGGAAGATGAGGGCGGCATCCCCTGGATCGCCACCAACACCGACTGGACCATCCCGCGTGAGCGGGGTGTGGCTCCGGGCAACGGCACCCTCGTCTCTGCGGTGCACACCGCGATCGGGCGTCTCGCGACGGTGGCGGGCAAGCCCGAGATGCCGATCTTCGAGGAGGCGCTCGCGCGCTTCGGCGCGAAGAAGGCGCTGTTCATCGGTGACCGCCTCGACACCGACATCATGGGCGCGAGCCGGGTGGGCATCGATTCCGCGCTCGTCCTGACCGGCATCGATCGCCCCAAGCACGTGTTGGCGGCCCCCGAGGGATCCCGCCCCACGTACATCCTCGCCGACCTGCGCGACCTGCATCAGCCCTACCCCGAAGCAACGGAGAAGGACGGCGCGTACTACGTGAATGGCGCCGCCGTGCGCGTTTCGGGCGCCGATGTCGAGATCGTGGCGGAGTCCGGAGAGCAGATCGATCTGCTACGTGCGGGAGCGGCGGCGATCTGGGCATCGGGTACGCCGGTGTTCGTGCTGCGTGTACCGGAGCGCCTGTACGACGATCCGTTCCACCGTCCCTGAGCAGCCGGCGCCGTCGTGGCTCCGTCTCCTGTCGCAGGCGCCGCGTACAGTAGAGGAGTGAGCGAAGAGACGAGTGCGCCGACCGACGGCCTGTGGAGTCGTCTGCGTCTGATCGAGGGCCAGGCGCTCCCTGATCGGGCGAATGCGTACTCCGCGTTGCACGACGAGCTGTCCCGCCGGCTCGACAGCGGCGCGAAGCTCGACCAGCGGGAGACTCCGGCCACGCGATGACGCGACTCGACGCCGCCCTCGCCGCCCGAGGACTCGCCCGCTCTCGCACCCACGCCGCCACCCTCATCTCCGAGGGACTCGTGAGCGTGAACGGTCGTCAGATCATCAAGTCATCCGCGGCGGTGTCGGATGACGCATCGATCACCGTAGCGACTGCTGACCACTACGTCGGCCGCGCCGCGCACAAGCTGATCGCCGCTCTCGACGGTTTCGCGCTGCCGGTCGAGGGGCGGCTCGCGCTCGACATGGGAGCGTCGACCGGCGGATTCACGCAGGTGCTGCGCGAACGCGGTGCGCGCCGCGTGCTCGGCGGTCGATGTCGGCCACGGACAGCTGGCGCCCTCGATCGCCGCTGACGCCGGTGTCGTCGCCGTCGAGGGCTACAACGTGCGTTACATGACGCCGGCCAATCTGGCGGAGGCGACCGGGGAGCCTCTCGCTCCGGATCTCATCGTCGGAGATCTGGCGTTCATCTCGCTCGAACTCGTGCTTCCCGCGGTAGCCGGAGTGGCGGCCGCAGACTCCGACGTCGTGCTGCTGGTGAAGCCGCAGTTCGAAGTGGGAAGGACGGCCGTGCGCGGCGGCCTGGTCACCGACCCCGCCACGCGGGCCGATGCGGTCGCGCGCTCGGTGTGGAGCGCCTGGGATGCAGGGCTGGGGATGCTCGGCATCCTTCCCTCCCCGATTCTCGGTACGCATGGAAATGCGGAGTACCTGGTGCATCTCGCGCCGGGCCGCGGCAGCAATCCGACAGAATGGTTGGATCGCATCAACGCGCTGGCAGGAGGACGATGAACGAGCGGAACATCCTGGTCGTGGCTCACGCCGGCCGTGCCGAGACCGTCGAGGCGGCCCGGCGCGTCGTCGAGGCCCTGCGCGGCGCCGGTGCTCGGCCGGTGCTCGCCGCCGACGACCGCGATGACCTCGCGGCGGTCGACAGTGCGTTCGCCGATGTCGATGTGCTCGGCGCCACGATCGATCCGCGGGACCTGGAGCTCGCGATCGTGCTGGGCGGTGACGGCACGATCCTGCGCGCCGCCGAGCTCGTGCGCGACACCGGCGCCCCCGTGCTGGGCATCAACATGGGTCACGTCGGATTCCTGGCGGAGACCGAGCGCGATGACATGGACGACGCGGTGCGTCGCGTCATCGCCCGCGACTACGAGGTCGAAGAGCGGTTGGCGCTGTCGGTGCGGGTCAAAGACGCCGACAGTGCGGTCGTGTACGAGACCTGGGCACTGAACGAGGCGACGGTCGAGAAGGCCAGTCGCGAGCGGATGATCGAGGTCGTGCTCGAGATCGACGGGCGCCCGCTGTCGAGTTTCGGCTGCGACGGGATGGTCGTGTCCACCCCGACCGGATCGACCGCCTACAACTTCTCTGCCGGTGGCCCTGTCATCTGGCCGAGTGTCGAGGCGATCGCCGTCGTGCCGCTGTCAGCCCACGCGCTGTTCGCCAAGCCGCTCGTCGTGAGCCCTGACGCGTCGGTCGCGATCGAGATGCTCGAGCGCACGAGCGGATCGGGCATCCTCTGGTGCGACGGTCGACGTTCCCATGAGCTGCCTCCGGGGGCACGAGTGGTCGTGCGTCGCTCCTCCCGGCCGGTGCGGCTCGCGCGCCTGCATCCCACGGCATTCACGAACCGTCTCGTGCGCAAATTCCAGCTTCCCGTCGAAGGCTGGCGGGGCCAGGAACCGGGGCAGCAGCAATGATCGAGGAGATGCGGATGCAGGGCCTCGGCGTGATCGCCGACGCCGTCCTCCCGCTCGGCCCCGGTTTCACCGCGATCACCGGCGAGACCGGTGCGGGAAAGACCATGGTCGTCACGGGCCTCGGCCTGCTGCTCGGGCAGCGCGCCGATTCGGGCGCCGTGCGAGCCGGTGCGTCGCAGGCCTCGGTCGCCGGTGTGTGGATCGTTCCGCAGGCGGGCGATGTGGCGGACATCGTCGCGGATGCCGGCGGTGAGCTGGAGCCTGCGGGCGCGGGCAACGCCGAACTCTACGTCTCTCGCACGCTGAGCGCGGAAGGGCGAAGCCGCGCGAGTGTCGGCGGGCGTGCGGCGCCGGCGGGCGTGCTCTCGGCCCTCGCCGAAGAGCTGGTGGTCGTGCACGGCCAGTCCGAGCAGTTGCGACTTCGATCGGCCGTCGCGCAGCGCGATGCGCTCGATCGCTTCGGCGGCGCCCCGATCGCGGATGCGCTCTCGCGCTACACCGACGCGTTCAGCCGGTGGCGCGCGCTCGATGTCGAGATCACCGAGATCACCGAGAACCGCGATCGCCGAGCCGAGGAGGCTGCGCGACTCCGCGAGGCCCTCGCGCTCATCGAGGCGACGGCTCCGGAGGCCGGGGAAGACGAAGAACTGACGATCCGAGCAGAACGCCTCGCCAACGCGGAAGAGTTGCGGCTCTCGGCCTCGCAAGCGCACGGCGCGCTGTCCAGTGAGGATGGCGAGCCGGATGCGACGGTCGCCGTCGCCGAGGCGCGCCGTGTCTTGGAGCGAGCCTCCGACGCGGCGCTCACCGAGATCTCGGCCGTACTGGCCGACATCGGCTATCGCATTGCGGATGCCGCGGCCCAGCTCTCTGCTTACCTGGCGGATCTCGATGAGAGCGGACCGCATGAGCTCGCGAGCGTGGAGGAGCGCCGTGCGGCGCTGAGCGTGTTGATCCGCACCCACGGCTCGCTGGATGACGCGATCGAGCTCTGGCAGACCGGGTCGATCCGTCTCGCTGAACTCGACGACGACGGAGAGCGCGTCGATCGACTGATCGCCCAACGCGACGCGGTGCGTGCCGAGCTCGACGCACACGCCGCCGCGCTGACCGCAGCGCGCACTGCCGCCGCCGAGAAGCTGGGGACAGCCGTGAGTGAGGAGCTTCATGCTCTCGCCATGCCTGACGCCCGACTCGAGGTGGCGGTCGGTGAGGGGCCGGAGAGCGCCCACGGGCGCGATGACGTCTCGATCCTGCTCGCCCCGCACCCGGGTGCCGAGCCGCGCGCCGTCGGCAAGGGCGCGTCCGGCGGAGAGCTCTCGCGCGTGATGCTCGCGATCGAGGTCGTCATCGCCGGCACGGACCCGGTGCCGACCTTCGTGTTCGACGAGGTGGATGCCGGCATCGGCGGTGCCGCGGCGATCGAGGTGGGCAGGCGACTCGCCCGACTCGCCGAGAAGTCTCAAGTCATCGCCGTCACCCATCTCGCTCAGGTGGCGGCGTTCGCCACCAACCATCTGTCGGTGGTCAAATCCAATGATGGAGCGGTCACGGCGTCGAGTGTGCGGCGTCTGGACGGCTCCGAGCGCGAGGCCGAGATGGCTCGCCTGCTGTCCGGTCTGACCGATTCCGACGCCGCACTCACCCATGCCCGCGAACTTCTCAGCCTCGGTGGCTGAGCGAACTGTTAGGATTGAAGCCCGTGATGAACTCTTCTGTAGCGGGACCCAGCAACGACACCACCCAGCGTGAATTCACGACGAAGCACATCTTCGTCACCGGTGGTGTCGTTTCGTCTTTGGGTAAGGGGCTCACTGCAGCCAGCTTGGGAAATCTTCTGACCGCACGCGGTCTGCGCGTCGTGATGCAGAAGCTGGATCCGTACCTGAACGTCGATCCCGGAACCATGAACCCGTTCCAGCACGGTGAGGTCTTCGTGACCGACGACGGGGCCGAGACCGACCTCGACATCGGGCACTACGAGCGATTCCTCGACATCAACCTGTCGGAGGCCGCCAACGTCACGACCGGTCAGATCTACTCGCAGGTCATCGCGCGGGAGCGCCGGGGTGAGTATCTCGGCGACACGGTGCAGGTGATCCCGCACATCACCGATGAGATCAAGCGGCGCATGCGCCTGCAGGCCTCCGAGGAACCCCGCCCCGACGTGATCATCACCGAGGTCGGCGGCACGGTCGGCGACATCGAGTCGCAGCCGTTCCTCGAGGCCGCGCGTCAGCTTCGCCACGAGCTCGGCCGCGACAGCGTGTTCTTCGTGCACGTCTCCCTCGTGCCGTTCATGGGCGCGTCTGGCGAGCAGAAGACCAAGCCCACCCAGCACTCGGTCGCCGCTCTCCGCCAGGTCGGCATCCAGCCGGACGCGCTGGTGCTGCGCAGCGACCGCCCCGTGAGCGAGAGCAACCGCAACAAGATCGCCCTGATGTGCGATGTCGACGTGGAAGGCGTGATCAACACCGTCGACCTGCCGAGCATCTACGACATCCCCTCGACGTTGAACGACCAGGGACTCGACTCCTACATCGTGCGCCGCCTCGGTCTCGACCAGAAGGCCGCCGCCGACGTCGACTGGACGCGCTGGAGCAAGGTGCTGCACGCGGTGCACAACCCCAAGCACGAGGTCACGATCGGCCTCGTCGGCAAGTACATCGACCTGCCTGACGCCTACCTCTCCGTGACCGAGGCGCTCAAGGCCGGCGGGTTCGCGCAGGAGACCAAGGTCAACATCCGCTGGATCCCGTCCGACCTGTGCGAGACGCCGGAGGGCGCTCAGGAGCAGCTGTCCGAGATCGACGGCATCTGCGTGCCCGGTGGCTTCGGCATCCGCGGCATCGAGGGCAAGCTCGGAGCGCTGAAGTTCGCGCGCGAGCAGGGCATCCCGACTCTCGGGCTGTGCCTGGGGCTGCAGTGCATGGTGATCGAGTACGCCCGGGACGTGGCCGGCATCGACGGAGCGTCGTCGACCGAGTTCGACCCGGAGACCGCGGAGCCCGTGATCGCCACGATGGCCGAGCAGATCGAGATCCTCGACGGCGGCGATCTCGGTGGCACCATGCGCCTCGGCCTCTACCAGGCGGCACTCGCCGAAGGGTCGCTTGCCCGCGAGCTCTACGGTGCCGCCGAGGCGTCCGAGCGTCACCGTCACCGCTACGAGGTCAACAACACCTATCGCGGGCGTCTGGCCGAGGCCGGACTGGTGTTCTCGGGTCTGAACCCCGAACTCGACCTCGTCGAGTACGTGGAGCTGCCGCGTGACGTGCACCCGTACTACATCGCGACGCAGGCCCACCCCGAGTTGCGTTCGCGTCCGACCGACCCGCACCCGCTGTTCCGCGGACTGGTCGGTGCGGCGATCGAACGACACCGCGCCAGCGAGCTGTTCGACGTCAGCGCCGATGCCTGAGACCATCCGCAGCAGCGACCTGCGCGATGAACCGTCGACGCCGGACGTTCTGACCTCGGATCTGGTGTTCGAGGGAGCGGTCTGGAACGTTCGTGACGACCGCGTGCGCTACGGCGACGGAGAGATCCGCCGCCAGTACGTCGCGCACACCGGCGCGGTCGCGATCGTCGCCCTCGACGAGCAGGAGCGTGTGCTGCTCATCCAGCAGTACCGGCATCCGATCCGCCACCGCGACTGGGAGCTGCCCGCCGGCCTGCTCGACATCGCGGGGGAGGAGCCGCTCGAGGCCGCACGCCGCGAGCTGGCGGAGGAGGCCGATCTCGTCGCCGACCACTGGGAACCCCTGGTGTCGTCGTGGACGACGCCAGGCGGCAACGACGAGCTGATCCACCTGTTCCTCGCCACCGGTGTGCGCACGGCTCCGGGCGTGCATGCGCGGGAAGACGAGGAAGCCGACATCCGCGTCGAGTGGATTCCGCTCGCCGACGCGGTGGATGCGGTCCTGGAGGGGCGCATGCGCAACGGCATCCTCACCATCGGTGTGCTGGCGACGGCGCAGGTGCGGGCGACGGCGCAGAGGCTGCGCGACCGGGCCTGAGCATGCAGCTCGACCGCGCCCTCGACGCCTACCTGCGACACGTCACGATCGAGCGCGGACTGAGCGTGCACACGGTCTCGGCCTATCGACGCGACCTCGGCGGGTACCTGCAGTGGCTGCAGAGCGAGGGCATCGTGGAGACGGCGGAGGTGACGCCGGCCGTCGTCGGACGGTTCATCGCCGAGCGTGCGGGAGCGATCCCCGCCCCCGCGGCCACGAGCCTCGCGCGGCTGCAGTCCTCCGTGCGCGGGTGGCACCGGTTCCTCGCCCGCGAGGGGATCGAGGCGGATGACCCGAGCGGTCGCCTGCGCCCGCCGAAGGCGCCGCGGAGACTGCCGAAGGCATTGACGATCGATCAGGTCGAGCGCCTGCTCGCCGCGCCGTCCGCCGATGAACCGATCGGCATCCGCGACCGCGCGCTGCTCGAGCTGCTGTATGCGACGGGGGCCCGCGTGTCCGAGGCCGTGGGGCTCGATGTCGACGACCTCGCGCACGGCGACGTGCTGCGGCTCCGTGGCAAGGGATCGAAGGAGCGCATCGTGCCGATCGGCTCGTTCGCGCGCGTCGCGGTCGACGCCTATCTCACGCGGGTGCGACCCCAGCTCGCCGCGTCGGGACGCGCGTCCGCCCGCCTCTTCCTCGGCGCCCGGGGCGCGCCCCTCTCACGGCAGAGCGCGTGGCTCGTGATCCGCTCTGCGGCGGAGAAGGCGCAGATCACCGCAGAGGTCTCGCCGCACACCCTCCGCCACTCCTTCGCCACCCACCTGCTGCAGGGCGGAGCCGACGTGCGCGTGGTGCAGGAACTGTTGGGGCATGCCTCCGTCGCCACCACGCAGATCTACACCCACGTCTCCGTGGACACGCTGCGGGACATCTACGCGACGTCCCACCCCCGCGCACGCTGACGCTCCCGCATCCTCGCTGCCATCAGAGGGAACGTTGCGGTTGAAGGTATGAAGTCAGACCATTGACAGCACTGGATCGGACAGGCCAGAATCGCTCCAACTGCTCCCTCCGATCGAAAGCCAGGTAGCACCCCTATGAGTGACACGACAAAGGCGCCGGACTCACAACCTCTCGATGCAGACGCGGCCGCACTGGCCGAGCTCGGCTACAAGCAGGAGCTGCATCGCGGCATGTCCGGCTTCTCCAATTTCGCAGTCTCGTTCTCCATCATCTCGATCCTCGCCGGCTGCATCACCTCCTTCAACATCGCCCTCAAGTCGGGCGGCCCCATGGCCATCAACATCGGGTGGCCGCTCGTCGGCGTCTTCGTCCTCTGCGTCGCGCTCGCGATGGCCGAGGTCTGCTCCCGGTATCCCACCGCCGGCGGACTGTACTTCTGGGCCGGGCGTCTGGCGAAGAAGAACAAGCGCCAGTGGGCGTGGTTCGTCGGCTGGTTCAACTTCCTCGGCGAGGTCGCCGTGACCGCCGCGATCGACTACGGCGCGGCGGCCACCATGATGGCATTCGCCAATCTGATGTGGGGCGTCGAGGTCAACGCCTACAACACCTTCGGCCTCTTCATCGCCCTCATCGTGGTGCACGGCCTGCTCAACACCTTCGGCGTGAACCTCGTGAGCCTGCTCTCGAACGTCTCGGCATGGTGGCACATCGTCGGCGTCGTGATCATCGTCGCCGTGCTGTGGATCATGCCCGCGCAACACCAGGACGTCGCGTGGTCGTTCACGACCTTCCACAACGAGACCGGCTGGTCGTTCGGACCGTACGTGTTCCTCATGGGTCTGTTGATGGCCCAGTACACCTACACCGGTTACGACGCGTCGGCGCACGTCGCGGAGGAGACGAAGAACGCCGCGGTCGCCGCGCCCAAGGGCATCGTGATGAGCGTCCTCATCTCCATCATCGGCGGCTGGATCCTGCTCTTCACGATCGTCTCGGCGATCCAGGACGGCAGCGAGGAGGGGCTCTCCGCGATCGTGGGGACCTCGCTCGGCTCGGGACCCGCTCAGATCTTCGTCGATGCGTTGAACAACCCCGATGTGGCGAAGTTCCTCCTGTTCATCGTGTGCGGTGCCCAGTTCTTCTGCGGCATGGCATCGGTGACGGCCAACTCGCGCATGAGCTACGCGTTCTCGCGCGACAACGCGATCCCCGGTTCGCGGCTCTGGGCGCGTGTGAACCGGCGCACCGGCACCCCGACGAACTCCATCTGGCTGTGCGTCGTGCTGTCGATCCTCGTGACGGTGCCCGCGCTGTTCAACATCACCGCGTACCTGGCGGTGACGTCGATCGCGGTGATCGGTCTCTACATCGCCTACGTCACACCGGTCCTGCTGCGACGACTGAGCTCCGACTTCACGCCGGGGCCGTGGAACCTCGGACGCTGGAGCGCACTGGTCGGATGGATCGCCGTCGGCTGGGTCGTGGTCATCGTGATCCTGTTCGTGCTGCCGCCGGTGACCCCCATCACGGTCGACACCTTCAACTACGCGCCGGTCGCGGTGGTCGTCGTCGGCATCCTGGCCGTCGTGCTGTGGTTCGCGTACGGAAAGCGCGACTTCATGAAGCACGACGAGGCGGAGCACCTCACCAAGTCGGCCGACTCATTGCTGAAGGAGTGAGAATCGGCAGATGAGCGACACGATGGATTCCCCTCTGGTGGATGCCGCACTCCACCCGGTCCGAGGACACATGGCGTTCGAGTCCTGCATCGAGCAGCTCGGTTCCGCCATCCAGCTCGGGATCTTCCGGGTCGGGTCGAAACTGCCGGGGGAGCGGGAACTGGCCGAGAGACTGAACGTCTCGCGGGCCACACTCCGGGAAGCCATCAGCGCCCTCCGCGCCGCCGGGTTCGTGTCAACGACCCGGGGGCGCGGAGGGGGCACCGTCGTCGAACCGCTCACCGACGTGTGGCCGGCCGGCCAGTCGACACCGCGGCGCGCCGAGATCGACGACGTCATCGTGTTCCGTTCGGTGATCGAGCCCGGCGCGGCCTACCGTGCGGCGCAGACCACCCTCACCGACGAGCACAGGGCGATGCTCGAGACGAGCCTGACCGACCTCGCCGCCTCCGAGACGCCGGCGGACTACCGTCAGGCCGACGCCCGGTTCCACCTCACCATCAGCACGATCTGCGGCTCCGACGAACTCGCCCGGGCCTGCAGCAGCGTGCAGGTGAAGATCCATCAACTCCTCGCGGAGATCCCTTTCCTGAAGAAGAACATCGATCATGCGGAGGATGAGCATCGCGCCATCGTCACTGCGATCCTGGCCGGCGACGCCGACCAGGCTCGTGACGTGATGGCAGCGCATTGCGAAGCCACCGCCGCCCTGTTGAACGGGCTACTGAAATGAGTGCTCACCGATGAACATCCCCACAGGCCCCGCCCGAAACGACCGCATGCTGAGCGTCGAACAGCTGCGAGCCGCGATCCTCAGCGATGAGATCGACACCGTCGTGCTCGCCTTCACCGACATGCAGGGCCGTCTGCAGGGCAAGCTCCTGCACGGTCGGTTCTTCCTCGACAGCGTCTTGGAGCACGGGACGGAGGGATGCAACTATCTGCTCGCGGTCGATGTCGACATGAACACGGTCGACGGCTACGAGATCACCTCCTGGGAGACCGGATACGGCGACATGGAGTTCGTGCCCGACTACGGCACGATCCGGCGCATGCCGCACCGCCCGGGCACCGTGATGATCCAGTGCGACCTGACCACCACCGACGGCGAGGCCGTCCGCGTATCGCCGCGCGCGATGCTGAGCGCGCAGGCGGAGCGTGCCGCCTCGCACGGATGGAAGGCCCTGGCGGGCACGGAGCTCGAGTTCGTGATCTTCAACACGTCGTACGACCAGGCGTGGGATGACGGCTACCGGGGCCTCATCCCGGCGAACCGCTACAACGTCGACTACTCGATCACGGGGTCGAGCGTCGTGGAACCACTGCTGCGCGAGATCCGCAACACGATGTACGCCTCGGGCCTCAACGTCGAATCCGCGAAGGGTGAGTGCAACTTCGGCCAGCACGAGATCGCGTTCAAGTACGACGACGTGATCACGACCGCCGACAACCACTCCGTCTACAAGACGGCGGCGAAGGACATCGCACGCCAGCACGGCCAGTCGATCACCTTCATGGCGAAGCCCAATCAGCGCGAGGGCAACTCCTGCCACGTGCACATGTCGCTGCGTGGGACGGACGATGAGCTGGTGTTCTGGGACGCGGCGAAGAAGGAGCGCACGCCGCTCTACGATCACTTCATCGCCGGAGTGCTGGCAACCATGCGCGAGTTCACCCTCTTCTACGCGCCGAACATCAACTCCTACAAGCGCTTCGTGAAGGGCTCGTTCGCGCCGACCTCGGTGGCCTGGGGGCTCGACAACCGCACGACCTCCGTCCGGCTCGTCGGACGCGGCGCCGGGGCACGCATGGAGAACCGCCTCCCCGGGGGAGACATGAACCCCTACCTGGGGCTCGCGGCCATGCTCGCGGGTGGCCTGTACGGCATCGAGCACGAACTCGCGCTCGAGCCGGAGACGAAGGGCAACGCGTACGAGTCGGGCGCTCCCGTGGTGCCGACCACGATGCGCGATGCGCGCGACGCCCTGCTGCGCTCCGAGATCGCGGCATCCGTCTTCGGTGAAGACGTGGTGAAGCACTACGTGCACTATGCCGACATCGAGATCGAGGCGTTCGACGCTGCGGTCACCGATTGGGAGCTGACCCGAGGATTCGAGAGGCTGTGAGCATGAGGATCCCGAACTCCGAATTCGACGGCGGCGGAACGTTCACGGTGCTGAACCCGGCGACCGGCGACCCTGTGGGCGACGTCGCTCTGGCCGATCTCGCGGCGACCGACGCGGCGATCGAACGCGCGCATCGCGCGTTCCCGGCGTGGCGCGCGATCGCGCCGGGGGAGCGGGCCCGGCTGCTGCGCTCGTTCGCCTCCGCTGTCGAGGCGCACATCGACGAGCTCGCGGAGCTGGAGGTCACCGGCTCCGGTCACACGATCGGCAACGCCCGCTGGGAGGCGGGCAACGTCCGCGACGTGCTGAACTACTACAGCGCCGCACCCGAACGGCATTTCGGTCGTCAGATTCCGGTCGCCGGCGGTGTCGACATCACCTTCCACGAACCGTTGGGCGTCGTCGGCATCATCGTGCCGTGGAACTTCCCCATGCCGATCGCGGGATGGGGCTTCGGGCCCGCTCTCGCTGCCGGGAACACGGTGGTGCTGAAGCCGGCCGAGCTCACGCCTCTGACAGCGCTCCGCCTCGGCGAACTCGCGCGGGAGGCGGGTCTGCCCGAGGGCGTGTTCACGGTCATCCCTGGCAAGGGGCGCGTCGTCGGCGAGCGTTTCGTGACGCATCCGCTGGTCCGCAAGGTGTGCTTCACCGGTTCGACGGACGTCGGCAAGGGGATCATGCGCGGGTGCGCCGATCAGGTCAAGCGACTCACGCTGGAGTTGGGCGGCAAGAACGCGAACATCATCTTCGACGACGCCGACCTCGAGATGGCGGCGGCCTCCGCGCCGGGCGCCGGACTCGACAACGCCGGGCAGGACTGCTGCGCCCGTTCGAGGATCCTCGTGCAGGCGAGCGTGTACGACCGGTTCCTCGAACTGCTGCAGCCCGCGGTGCAGTCGTTCCGCGTCACCGATCCCGCGAGTGCGGATGCCGACATGGGGCCGCTCATCTCGGCGAAGCAGCGTGACTCGGTGCTGGCCGGTCTCGCCGGTGCGGATGTCGCCTACCGTGGTCAGAGCGTCGAGGGGAGCAACGGTTTCTGGATGCCGCCGACCGTGGTGCTGCCGCGCAGTGCAACGGATCCGGTATGGACGCAGGAGCTGTTCGGCCCTGTTCTCGCCGTGATGCCGTTCACGGACGAGGCCGACGCGATCGCCAAGGCGAACGACACCGAGTACGGCCTGTCGGGCTCGATCTTCACTCGGGACATCGGCCGCGCACTCCGCGTCGCCCAGAACGTCGACAGCGGCAACCTCTCGATCAACTCGCACTCCTCGGTGCGGTACTGGACGCCGTTCGGCGGCTTCAAGCAATCCGGACTGGGGCGTGAACTCGGCCCCGACGCACCGGACTCCTTCTCCGAGGTGAAGAACGTGTTCATCTCGACCGACAACTGACCCCCCCCGCACGAAAGACATGAAGGAACACACGATGGGCAAGCTCGAAGGAAAAGTGGGCGTCATCACCGGCGGATGCAGCGGCATCGGTCTGGCGACGGCGCGGAAGTTCGTCGCGGAAGGAGCCAAGGTCGTCATCGGTGACCTCGACGAGGTGAACGGCCCGCGGATCGCGGAGGAGCTCGGCGGCTCGTTCATCAAGGTGAACGTCACCGACGCGGATGAGGTCGAGGCGCTGTTCGCCCACGCGAAGGCGACGTACGGCCGCATCGACATCGCATTCAACAACGCGGGCATCTCGCCGGCATCCGACGACTCGATCCTGAAGACCGGCATCGACGCCTGGAACCTGGTGCAGGATGTGAACCTCACGAGCGTCTACCTGTGCTGCAAGGCAGTGCTGCCGTACATGCTCGAGCAGGGCAGCGGATCGATCATCAACACCGCGTCGTTCGTCGCCATCATGGGCGCTGCGACGTCGCAGATCTCCTACACGGCGTCGAAGGGCGGCGTGCTGGCGATGACCCGTGAACTCGGCGTGCAGTTCGCCCGCAAGGGGATCCGCGTCAACGCGCTCTGCCCCGGGCCGGTGAACACGCCGCTGCTGCAGGAGCTCTTCGCGAAGGATCCGGAGCGCGCGGCCCGACGTCTCGTGCACGTGCCGATGGGGCGCTTCGCCGAGCCGGAGGAGATCGCCAACGCGGTGTCGTTCCTCGGCAGCGACGAGTCGAGCTTCATCACGGCGATGGACTTCCTCGTCGACGGCGGTCTCTCGAACGCCTACGTGACCCCGCTCGAGGCCGACTTTGAGTGATGCCTCCGTTGCCTCCCCCGGGGAGCCGCGCCCCATCATCGGCGTCACGACGTATCGCCAGGCAGCCGATTGGGGTGCGTGGAAGCAGATCGATGCCGACCTCCTGCCCAGCGACTACGCCCGATCGGTCGAGCGCGCGGGCGGCATCCCGATCCTGGTGCCGCCGCTGGCCGATCGTGCGGCGGCACGGGCGGTGCTCGGTCGGCTGGACGGGCTGCTGATCGCCGGAGGTGCGGATGTGAATCCGGCCCGATACGGTCAGGATCCCGATCCTCACGTCACGCGGTGGGACGACGACCGTGACGCCTCTGAGCTCTGGCTGCTGGCGGAGGCCGATGCGGTGCGTCTGCCCGTGCTCGGGATCTGCCGGGGGATGCAGATCATGGCGGTCGCATCAGGCGGCTCGCTGATCCAGCATCTGCCCGATGTCGTCGGCCACGAGCGCCATGGCGGTGGCGAGAGCTCCTACGAGGCGCTCCCGGTGGGGATCGCGCCGGGCAACAGGCTCGCGGAGGCACTGGGCGCGCAGATCACGAGTTCGAGCCACCACCATCAGGCGGTCGCGGATCACCCCGGGTTCGTCGCCACCGCCCACGACGACGACGGTGTGCTCCAGGCGATGGAGAGCGAGGGGGAGCGCTTCGCCGTGGGCGTGCAGTGGCATCCTGAGACCACGGATGACGTCCGCGTGATAGCGGCGCTCGTCAAGGCGGCAGGCGACCGCGCCGCGCGCCGGGACGACGAGGAAGAGGTCGGCCGCTAGAATCGACCAAGCACGAAGGAGCAGGAGAACCGGTGGCTGAGAAAGCGGCAAAGTCCAGGGTGAAGGCACAGAAGGCCGACGAGACACCCCTCGGACCGACCGGCCGTCCCTATCACGGGTTCGCGACGCCCCCGCCGCTGAAGTCCCACGGCCCGGCGCGCATCATCGCCCTGTGCAATCAGAAGGGCGGCGTCGGCAAGACGACGACCTCCATCAACCTCGCCGCGGCTCTCGCCGAGTACGGGCGAAAGGTGCTCGCGGTCGACTTCGACCCGCAGGGAGCGCTGTCGGCCGGGCTCGGCATTCCGACCCACGACGTGCCGACGATCTACGACCTCCTGCTCGACACCAAGCGCGATGCGCATGACGCGATCGTGCACTCGAGTGTCGAGGGACTCGACGTCATGCCCGCGAACATCGACCTCTCCGCGGCCGAGGTGCACCTGGTCAACGAGGTCGCCCGTGAGACGATCCTCGCGCGGGTCCTTCGCCAGGTCGCGGGCGAGTACGACGTCATCCTGATCGACTGCCAGCCGTCGCTCGGCATCCTCACCGTGAACGCGCTCACTGCGGCGCACGGTGTGATCATCCCGCTCGAGTGCGAGTTCTTCGCGCTGCGCGGTGTCGCACTTCTGATCGAGACGATCGACAAGGTGCGCGACCGCCTCAACCCGTCGATCACGATGGACGGACTGCTGGCGACCATGTACGACCCGCGCACGCTGCACTCGCGCGAGGTGCTCGAGCGTGTGGTCGAAGCCTTCGGCGACGACGTGCTCGAGACCGTGATCGGCCGCACGGTGAAGTTCCCCGATGCCTCGGTGTCGGGTGTTCCCATCACCGAGTTCGCGCCGGAGCACGCCGCCGCCCAGGCGTACCTGCGGCTGGCGCGGGAGCTGGTCGCCCGTGGCGCCGTCGCCTGACGAGAACGTTCCGCTGGTCGACCCGGTCTCCGGGACCGACGTCGAGGCTGCCGAATCGTCCGCTGCCGTGAGCGATGTCGTGAGCTCTGCCGCGATCGACGCCGCGGAGGGATTCCGTGTCTCTCTGTCGAACTTCGACGGGCCGTTCGATCTGCTGCTCAACCTCATCTCCAAGCACGAGATGGACATCACCGAGGTGTCTCTCAGTGCGGTGACGAACGAGTTCATCACGTACCTGAAGGAACTCGACGACGACGAGGAACTCGATCAGGCGTCGGAGTTCCTGGTGGTCGCCGCGACCCTCCTCGACATGAAGGTCGCCGGACTCCTGCCGCAGGGCGAGCTGGTGGATGCCGAGGCCGTCGCGCTGCTCGAGGCGCGGGATCTGCTGTTCGCCCGGCTGCTGCAGTACCGGGCCTTCAAGGAGGTCTCGGCGTGGTTCTCCCGATGCCTGCAGCGCGAGGATCGGCGGCATGTGCGGGCGGTCCGGCTCGACGAGAAGCATCGTCGCAAGACACCCGAACTCGTCTGGTCGCTCAGTGTCGACGACTTCGCCGCACTCGCGCTTCTCGCCTTCGCGCCGAAGGAACTGCCGCACGTCGGTCTCGACCATCTGCACGCGCCTCTGGTGAGCATCCGGGAGCAGGCGGCGATCGTCGTCACGCTCCTGCGGGGAACCGAGTCGCTCAGCTTCCGGGAGCTGGTCGCCGGGGTGCGAGAGCCGGGGATCGTGGTGGCGCGGTTCATCTCCGTGCTCGAGTTGTACCGCCACGCGGCGCTGTCGTTCGAGCAACTGGAACCGCTCGGCGAGCTCACGCTGCGCTGGGCAGCCGACTCCTGGTCGGACGAGACACTGGCGAGCCTGGGAGCAGACTATGACCGATGACCTTTCGACCGGCACCGCGGAGACGACGGGTGTCGACACCGCGACCGTGCCTGAGACCCCGCTGGCCGAGCGGATCGAGGCGATCCTGCTGATCATCGACGAGCCGATCGGACTCGTCGCACTCGCTGCGGCCGTCGGCTCTCCCGTTCCCGCGGTGCGACAGACGATCGAGACGCTCGTCGACGACTACGACGGCAACGGATCCGGCCCGCGGCGTGGCTTCGAGCTGCGCGAGGTGGGCGGCGGCTGGCGGCTCTACGTGCGTGATGATCACGACGACCTCGTCGCCGAGTTCGTGGGTGGACAGGCGCCGGCACGGTTGTCGCAGGCGGCGCTCGAAACCCTCGCCGTGATCGCGTACAAGCAGCCGGTCACTCGCAGCCAGGTCGCGTCGATCCGCGCCGTCAACGTCGATTCGGTCGTGCGCACGCTGCTCGCGCGAGGACTCATCACCGAGCTCTTCGCCGACTCCGAGACGGGCGCGATCAACTACGGCACGACCGAGGCACTGCTCCAGCATCTCGGCATCAACTCTCTCGACGAACTCCCCCCGATCTCTCCGCTGCTCGACGATGGTGCCGACGGTTTCGACGAGGGCACGATCCGATGACCGGCTTCCACGAAGGGACCATCCGATGAACGACTCCGAGGCTCCCGAGGGCGTCCGTCTGCAGAAGGTGCTGGCCGCGGCCGGCGTCGCGTCCCGCCGTGTCGTCGAGCAGTACATCGTCGAGGGACGTATCCGCGTCAACGGCGTGACGGTCACCGAACTCGGCCGCCGTATCGATCCCGACACCGACCTGGTCGATGTCGACGGCACCGCCGTGCAGCTCGACGTGTCGAAGCGCTACGTGATGCTCAACAAGCCGACCGGGGTCGTCAGCAGCATGCGCGACGAGAACGGGCGACCGGACCTGCGCCGATTCACCGACAAGTTCGAGGAGCGCCTCTACAACGTGGGTCGCCTCGACGCCGAGACCAGCGGACTGCTCCTCCTGACGAACGACGGCGAGCTCGCTCATGTGCTGGCGCACCCGTCGTTCGGCGTGACGAAGGTCTACATCGCCAAGGTCGAGGGCACCGTGCTGCCGCAGACGATCGCCAAGCTGACGAAGGGCGTGGAGCTCGAAGACGGCGAGATCGCCGCCGACAAAGCGCGACTGCTCGACACGTCGCAGGGATCGAGCCTGGTGGAGCTCACACTGCACTCGGGACGCAACCGCATCGTGCGCCGGATGCTCGCCGCCGTGGGTCACCCGGTCACCGAGCTGGTGCGCCGACAGTTCGGTCCGCTGCACCTGGGAACGCTCCCGGCGGGAAAGACCCGGGAACTGGGTAAAATCGAACTCGGTGCGCTGTTGACTCTCGCGCGCCGTGATTCCGGTGTCGCCTCGGCGCCAGGCGAGCAGGAGGACGAGTGACCGATACGAGCGTGCCCTCCGGGCGGCAGGGGGTGTCTGTCGCGCCGCGACTCTCCGGCACCGTCCGCGTCGTCGGCGCGGGCCTGCTCGGTGCGAGCGTGGGTCACGCGCTGCGTGCCAAGGGCGTGGATGTCGTGCTGACCGACGCGTCGCCCGCGCAGCTGCGCCTCGCGATCGACTATGGCGCAGGTCGCGCGGCGAGCGATGACGACGTCCCCGCGCTGATCGTCGTCGCCGTACCTCCCGACGTGACCGCCGATGTCATCCAGGCCGAGCTCGCCCGCTATCCCGACGCCGTCGTCACCGATGTCGCGAGCGTCAAGCTCGAGCCATTCCGCACGTTGCAGGCTCGCGGTGTCGACCTCGCCCGCTACATCGGCTCGCATCCGTTGGCCGGCCGGGAGCGCGGGGGAGCGATCTCCGCGCGCGCCGACCTCTTCATCGGACGCCCGTGGGTCGTCTGCCGTGACGGAGACACCACAGCAGCCGACCTCGCCCTCGTCGAAGCCCTCGCGCTCGATGTCGGAGCGATGCCGCTCGAGATGACGCCGGAGGAGCATGATCGCTCCGTCGCTCTCACCTCACACGTGCCGCAGGTCGTCGCGAGTCTCCTCGCCGGTCGTCTCGCCGAAGCCGACGAAGGGGCGCTGCGTCTCTCGGGCCAGGGCGTTCGCGACACGACGCGCATCGCAGCATCCGCACCCGAACTGTGGGTGCAGATCCTCGGAGCCAACGCCGGACCCGTCGTCGAGATCCTCGATTCCCTCGCAGCCGACCTCCGTGAGGTCTCGAATGCTCTTCGTGAGCCGGCGGCGCCGGGTGCGCGTCGCGTGGTCGCGGAGACGATCCGGCACGGCAACGACGGCGTCGAGCGTCTCCCCGGCAAGCACGGGCAGAACCAGCGTTTCGAGTCGCTGATCGTGATGATCGACGACACTGCGGGACAGCTCGGGCGACTCTTCGGGGAACTCGGCGAGCTCGGCGTCAACGTCGAGGACCTCCGTCTCGAGCACTCACCGGGCGCGCAGTTCGGACTCGCCGAGATCAGCGTCGAGCCCGCCGCGCTGCACGGCGCCATCACGGGACTGCAGGAGCGCGGATGGCGGATCGCAGGGAGCACCAATGACTGACTTCATCGCCATCGACGGTCCGGCCGGCTCCGGGAAGTCGAGTGTCTCCAAGGCGGTCGCCCGCGCCCTGGGGTTCGGTTACCTCGACACCGGGTCTGCGTATCGCGCTCTGGCGTGGCACGTGCTCGATCGGGGTGCTGACACCTCAGACGCGGATGCCGTGCTGGCCGCCGCATCAGACTTCCCGGTCGTGCTCGGTCTCGACCCGGACGACCGCACGGTTCGCGTCGGAGACGTCGACGTGACCGAGGCGATCCGCGATCCGCGCGTCTCGGGCGCGGTCAGCGGCGTCGCCCGCGTGCCCGAGGTCCGTGCCCAGGTGAACGAGCTGTTCCGCACGCTCGTCTCCGAGGCTCCGTACCCCGCCGTCGTCGTCGAGGGCCGTGACATCACGACCGTCGTCGCCCCGGATGCGCCCGTGCGCATCCTGCTCACCGCGGCGCCCGAGGTGCGCGCCGCACGACGCGCCGGCGAGCTCGCCGGCGAGAACGCGGATGCCGTCGCGGCTGCCCTGCACGAACGCGATGCCTCCGACAGCGCCGTCGTCGACTTCCTGAACGCCGCCGAGGGCGTCGAGGTCGTCGATTCGACGGAGCTCGATTTCCCACAGACCATCGACGCCGTTCTCACGGTGATCGAACGACTCCGAGGAGCACACCATGGCTGAAGAAGAATACGAGGGCGGTCCCGACCACCTCGCCGAGAAGATGGAACTGCTCGATGAGCAGCTCGCCGAGCAGCGCGCGGAGACACTCCGCGCCGGACTCGCCGACTACGACCTCGATGACGAAGATGCCGCGCTCCTCGCCGGCATCACGATGGGCGTGGACGGCATCCAGTTCTTCCCCGCGCTGCCCGTCGTCGCGATCGTCGGGCGCCCGAACGTCGGCAAGTCGGCACTGGTGAACCGCATCCTGGGACGCCGTGAGGCCGTGGTCGAGGACACCCCTGGTGTCACCCGCGACCGCGTGACGTACAAGGCCGAGTGGGGCGACCGTCGATTCTCGCTCGTCGACACCGGCGGCTGGGAGCCGGACGCGCGGGGCATCGACCGCTCGGTCGCCATGCAGGCCGAGGTCGCGATCGACCTGGCCGACATCGTGCTGTTCGTCGTCGACGCGATGGTCGGTGCGACATCGACCGACGAGCACGTCGTGAAGCTGCTGCGCAAGAGCGGCAAGCCCGTCTTCCTCGTCGCCAACAAGATCGACGATGCACGTCAGGAGCCCGAGGCGGCAGCGCTGTGGAACCTCGGTCTCGGCGAGCCGCACCCGGTGTCCGCCATCCACGGACGCGGCGTCGCCGACCTGCTGGACGAGGTGCTGAAGGCGCTTCCCGCCGTGTCGGCTGTCGCGAAGGCCGAGATCGGTGGACCGCGTCGCGTCGCGATCCTCGGCCGACCGAACGTCGGCAAGTCCTCCCTGCTCAACAAGGCCGCGGGCGAGGAGCGCGTGGTCGTGAACGACCTCGCCGGCACCACCCGTGACCCGGTGGACGAGGTCGTCGAGCTCGGCGGAAAGCTGTGGCGCCTGGTCGACACCGCCGGAATCCGTCGTCGCGTGCACATGGCGCAGGGAGCCGACTTCTACGCATCGCTGCGCACCTCTGCCGCGTTGGAGAAGGCGGAGGTCGCCGTCGTCGTGCTCGACGTCTCGGAGTCGATCAGCGAGCAGGACGTTCGCATAATCGACCTCGTGCTCGAGTCGGGACGCTCGCTCGTGCTCGCCTTCAACAAGTGGGACCGTCTGAACGACGAGGACCTCGAGAACGCGGAACGTCGTCGCTACCTCGAGCGCGAGATCGAGCAGGACCTGGCGCACGTCGCCTGGGCGCCGCGCGTGAACATCTCGGCGAAGACCGGCCGTCACCTCGACAAGCTGGTTCCTGCGCTCGAGACCGCACTCGAGAACTGGGACCGCCGCATCCCGACCGGCAAGTTCAACGCGTTCCTCGCGGAACTCGTCGCCGAGCACCCGCACCCGCTGCGTGGTGGCAAGCAGCCGCGCATCCTGTTCGGCACGCAGGCGTCGACACGCCCGCCGACGTTCGTGCTGTTCACGACCGGTTTCCTCGACCCCGGATACCGCCGATTCATCCAGCGCCGCCTTCGCGAGTTGTACGAGTTCGAGGGCACGCCGATCGTGGTCAACATGCGTGTGCGGGAGAAGCGCCAGCGCTGACCTGTTCCGGTCTATGACCGCACAGATGCCGTCACGGCGATGCTGTGAAAGGCTGGAGGGGTGACGATCGTTCCTCCAGCCCCCGGCGAACCGCGACGGCCCGAGGGTCCGCGTGACCCGGGCGATGCCTGGGTGATCGCCGATTCCGGTGAGCGGTACTGGGGACGCTTCGGCGCCGCCGGTCTGCTGGTCGTCGACGCCCAGCGGGGAGTGCTGCTGCAGCACCGTGTGGCCTGGAGTCATTTCGGCGGCACGTGGGGACTGCCCGGGGGAGCGCTGCATGAGGGTGAGAGCGCCATCGTGGGTGCGCTCCGCGAGGCGCAGGAAGAAGCGGGCGTGCCCGACGGTTCGGTGCGTGCACGCTTCACGAGCGTGTTGGATCTGGATGTCTGGTCGTACACGACCGTGATCGCCGATGTCGTCGCGCCGTTCGACCCGGTGATCAGCGACCCCGAGAGTGTCGCACTCGAATGGGTGCCTGTCGACGAGATCGATGAGCGCCCGTTGCATCCCGGCTTCGCCGCGGCATGGCCGACGCTGCGGGAGCTGCTGCAGGCACGGCCGGCGCTGGTGGTCGATGCCGCGAACGTCGTCGGCTCCGTGCCGGACGGCTGGTGGAAGGACCGCGCCGGAGCGGCGGGGCGCCTGAGCGAACGACTTTCCGGTGTCGCGGTTCCTGCCGATGCGTTCGGCCTCGGGGGGACGGAGTGGTTCCCGCCGGTGGCACTGGTGATCGAAGGCCAGGCTCGTGATCTCGATGCAGTGGATGACGGCGTCGAGATCGTCCGCGCCCCCGCCGAAGGGGATGACGCGATCGTCGACGAGGCGGCGCGCCGAGTCGACGGAGGAGCGCACGTGCTCGTCGTGACGAGCGACCGAGGTCTGCGCTCCCGTGTGGAGCAGCTCGGGGCTCGTGTCGAGTCCTCGGGCTGGTTGCGCAGACTCCTGGGTGACTGACCTGGGCGACTGACCTGGGCGACTGACCTGGGTGACTGAAGTACACGTCTGAGCCTGGCGTGCATCACTGGACGTCACGCGGCACTCGACGTCACGCGGCGTTCGACGTCACGCGGCACCGGTCAGACGAACATCACTCGTCTCGGAGCATGGTCGCGATACTCGTTGCCGAGCGGGCTCGTCCACGCGATACTTCCATCCGGACGCGCGCGGGCGGTCCAACGATGGAGGTCCGACACATCGGGATGCTTCAGTGCGTGGTGTCCGGTGCAGAAATGACTGAGGTTGTCGAGGCGCGTCCGTCCGCCCTTGGCATGGTCATGATTGTGATCGACTTCGCAGCGGTGCACCGGCATCCGACATCCGGGGAATCGACAATGCTGATCTCGCGCGCGCAGGAATCGCCGCATTCCCTCTGTCGGTGTGTAGGTGTCGGTCTCGGTGATCATGCCGGTGGCATCGAGGAAGAGTCTGCTCCAGCCGGTGTTGTGTCCGGCGATCTCCCGCGCGATCTCGGAATCGAGGGCACCGTGCCCGTCGAGTTCGGCCAGGCGATCGTCGGCTCCGGCGAGAGTCGATGCCGCGACCGTGACCTGAATGCGAGCCTGGATCGACTCGAGGCCCGTTCCCTGGGCTGCGGATGGTTCGGAAGCGAGCAGCAGATCGGTGAACAAATCGGCGCGGATCTGGTCGGTCGTTCGCGCATCGGCGGGGATGTGCTCGACGTCACCGCTGTGCACCGGATCGATGAGCGGATCGACGAGCGAGGCCAGCGGGTCGACGAGGCCGGCCAGCGGGTCGGTGGTGAACGTGTCGTCCTCCCCGAAGATCGCGTAGAACGGGTCATCGAGGTCGATGTCTTCCGGTCGGACGTCATCGAGACCGTCGGGTTCCGATGGGTCGAGCACCGGCTCCCGCTCGTCGCGCGAGCGGATGATGTGTCGTGCCATCCGTGTGAGCCGATCCTGAATCGCCACGGCAAGCGCTTCCGGCAGAACCGCCGTCAAGAGTGCGAGCCCATCGTCGAGGGAGCGCACCTGCACGCACCGCTCATCGGCGGCGCGTGCATGGCGGTCGCGGAGCGACTCTCCGACGAGCGCAGACGCCACCTGGCGTGCGTGCGCGCGCGTGCGCGAGGGGGTGTCGACTTCGGCGACCACGAGAACAGCCGACTCGTAGAGCTCGAGGGTCACAGGTGCCACCCGGTTGTTGCGCACCGCTTCACTCACGATCGCGCCCGCCCGGGCGATCTCGCGCACATGCGCGGCCGTGATCGCGCCTCGCTCGAAGGCTTCCTGCACTCCGGGGAAACTGTCGGCGAGAGCAACGGCGTCGGCGAAGGCGAAGTCCATCGAGCCCGTGGAGACGTGACCCGCAGCCGCGTACTCCGCCACCATCGAGCGGTGGATCGCATCGCGATGGAAGGGGCTGGAGGCCACGTCGGCGTCGTGCAGGACTACACGCTTCTGGAGCAGGCCCGCCGACTTCGCTTCGAGCGCGGCGATCTGTCGTCGAGTCTCGATCCACTCATCCAGCAGGCGGCGACGTTCCTCGATGTCGAGGTCAGAATCGCCGGGAGTGAACATGTCTCCAGTATAGAACATATGTTCTAATATCGGTAGATCAATCTGCGAAGAAATCGTCCTCGGACTCGCCACGACCGCGGAGCCTGTCGATGTCGCGACGCTCACGCTTCGTCGGTCGACCGGCGCCACGATCACGCAGTCCGAGCGCGGCCTGGGGCTCGCGTTCCGGTGTGCGATCCTCATATGCCGCAGCTGCTATCGGTGCACCGACACGCTTGACCAGCAGCTGGCGCACGGTGAGGATCCGGTCGAAGCCGGAGATACGTATCCGTACCTCGTCGCCGACGCGCACCGGCTGTGCCGCCTTCACCTTGTCGCCGTTGAGGCGGATATGCCCCGCACGGCATGCCGTGGTCGCCGCTGACCGCGTCTTGTACGCGCGAATGGCCCAGAGCCAACTGTCGATGCGCACTGATGTCGGGCTCATGAGGCTCGCCGCCTGTCCAGAGCGATCAGAATCCCCGCGACGATCAGGCCTTGCCCGAGCGTGTAGGTCAGCATGATCACGGGACTGCTCCACGCCGGCAGCGACCCTGGCAGGAACAGACGCAGGGCGAGGATCGTGTCGCTGGCCAGGAAGAACGCTCCACCGGCCGCGACGACCGGGTCGCAGCGGGTGGCGAATGCCGCAGTGCCGGCGAGGACCACCCCGTAGATCGCGACTGCCACGAGTAGTCCGCCCGCGTGGGGACCGAGCACGGTGATCATCGCAATCCACCAGGCCACGTAGATGAGTGCCCACCACGGCATCCGCTGTCGAGTGGAATGGCGGAGGAAGAGCGCGATGTATGTCAGGTGCGCGATGCCGAAGAATCCCAGCATGAGTGGGATCTCGGGGGCATTCGGGAAGAGGGCACCCGCGCTGTCGCCGAGCCAGGAGAACAGAAGCGCTCCGAACACCAAGATGGCGGCCAGCCGCGGGGTGATTCGCCGCACCGCGACCACGACGGGCAGTGCCAACAGCGGCATCAGAAGCAGCTTGGTCGGGGTAGCGAGAGGACTGTCGAGAGCGAGCAAGACGACGTGCGCGATGGAGACGGCGATGTACGGGAGGAACGACCACACGAGCGGCATGCTCGGGGCGCGAGCGATCCAGGCACGCCGAGACGCCCCTTCGTCGAAGAGCGGGGCTTCGTCGCGGGATGACGCGCTCAGGACTCGACCGTGACGTCTGCGACGGTGTCGTCGGGAGCGAGGTGGACGGCAGGCCAGTATCCATCGGGAAAGTGCGAGCCGCACGTATCCGTGAGGTGCAGGACGACCGTGCCATCGGTTGAGACCTCGATGGTCTCCAGCACGAGGTCTGCTGCAGCCTCTTCGAGATCGCCGGGTTCGGGGTCGCCCTGGCTGAAGTTCGTGACGACGGCATCCGATGCGGCGCGTCGCAACGTCGCCAGATCGGCCACCGTCGACCTGAGCCGGGGGAGAAGTGCGTCGGCGTCGGCGGCAGAGGTCGCCTCGATCATCAGCTCGAGGTCCGCGCCGTCGGCAGACAGCGTGCCGACGTACCAGTCGTGCGTGAGGACGGTGCCATCGGTCATTTCGGTGGTCGCGCGCGTGAACGTGCCGAGTTCGGGGTCTTCGATGATCGGATGCTCGTCGCTCATGCGTCCACGCTAGCGGTCGGCGTCATGCGGAGAGGTCCATCGTGACGAGCGTGCGCCCGGGCTTCATCTCTGTCGTCGCGGTGAAGCCGGCGGCGCGGAACGTGCCGAGGGTGCCGTGGAACAGGTCGTTCGTTCGCTTCTTCTCGCCGGCGGTGTCGACCGGATACGCCTCGATCAGCCGTGCGCCGGCGTCGCGGGCGAATTCGACGGCGGCTCGGACCAGCTCGTGGTTGAGGCCCTTCCCTCGATGCTCGCGGCGCACGACGAAGCACGTGACCGCCCACACCGCAGCATCATCGAAGGGCTCCTCGCTCGCTGCCGCGATCATTCGGGTGCGAGCGATGCGTTCCTGACGGATGCGCGGGCCTATGCGGATCCACCCGGCAGCCTCTCCATCGACGTAGACGACGATGCCCGGTGGCGGACCATCTCGTATCTCGTCGCGCAACATCTCGGTGCGCTGCGGGGTCGTGGTCTCGTTCCACTCCTTGTTGCTCAGCATCGGCCAGATGCATTGGCAGCTCGCGCCGTCACCGCCGCCGGTGAGCGCATGCTGCACGTCATCCCAGCGCGCCGACGTCGCCACCTCGGTCGTGATCGTCACCATGCACGCACGCTACGCCGGGCCTCCGACACCTGCAACGCCTCGGTTCGCGGAGGGCCGCCGGGTCAGGCTAAGATAGGGGAGTTGCCTGCGCGAGAGTGCAGAACAACGGGCTGTGGCGCAGCTTGGTAGCGCACTTGGCTGGGGGTCAAGGGGTTCACCCCTCCCAGACGGCCCGACATAACTGAAAATTGAATGCCACGGGCTGTGGCGCAGCTTGGTAGCGCACCTGACTGGGGGTCAGGGGGTCGCAGGTTCAAATCCTGTCAGCCCGACAGAAAAACCCTGATGAGAAGCAATTTTCATCAGGGTTTTGTTGTTTCCGAGGGTCGTATTTTTTGGTCCCCTTCTGGTCCCCTCGACTTCCAGGTGACGTGGGCCTGTGGACAACGGAACCCGTCGCGAGGCCCTTCCTGTGGAGGGCTGAGGAATGCGTTGGCTTGCACCGCTGCCGAGGCAAGGTGCCGGTCGTCAGGGTGCACGTAGCCGCGGGTGGTCTCCATCGATGCGTGCCCGAGAATCTCCTGGAGGACGTGCAGTGGAAGACCCGCAACAAATGAACTTGCTCGACAGTTCGTATCTCCGCCACTCAGGATGAGGAGAAGCTTTCCACACTGGAGATGCGATCCGCTGTGCCGCGCACAGCCCACGTGAAAGGCACATCACCCATGAGCAGCAATACTCGTCGCCCTGGCGCTACCGCCGTCGCGCGCATCCTCAGCGCGTTCCTACTGGCAGGGTGTTCCTCCGCAACTCCGGAGGAGAACACGTCCGCAGCATGTACCACTCGTCGGTCCGGGACACGAGTTGATAGGGTCCGGGAATGATCGACACACCGCGTCCGGCCGCGTCCAGAAGATCGGTCGGGGCAAAGGCGGGGATCGATCGAGGCCAGATCGTCGCGGCAGCCCTCACCATCGTCGACCGGCCTATCACCATGCAGGCTGTCGCGCGCATCCTCGGCGTCGACCGCTCCGCGGTCAATCACCACGTCGCGAGTCGGGAGCAGCTCCTTCAGCTGGTGGCTGACACCACCTTCGCGCGGGAGATCGGCGACATCGACATCCGGGCCGGACTCGGGTGGCAGGAGGCCGCGCGTGAGTACGTGCGGGGTTACGCCGAAGCCCTGATCTCCACGGGAGCGTTGGCCGAGCATCTCTCGGCCGCGCTGCAGGAGGATCGCTTCCTGCGCTCCACCGAGGCGTTGTTGGATGAGTTGCTCAGTGCGGACTTCTCGGACGAGCACGCGACCCGGTTCGTGGTGACACTCGGGTATATTGCGCAGGGCTGGGCGCGAGACCGCATTGCCATCGACGCTGGTGCCGCGACCCGCAGGGCGGATCACACCCGTGCTGCCCTCGCGGAACGCGATCCCGCCGAGTTCCCGCATCTGGATCGCGTCAGCGCGGCGCGGGTGGACACGTACGGATCGCAGCAGCTCACGTACGCTCTCGACGCGGCGATCGAGGGTGCGCAGGCCCGCATCGCCGGTGACGGATTCCGCTGAACGCTGCGCATCGCGCGAACGACGAAGTTGAGCGTCATCTCGCCGCCGTGTTCGCTCTCGCTTGACGACTCATCGCGTGTCGCGTAGCGTCTCCTTAACAGTTCACGCGCGTGAACTGCTGACGAGGAGGTCAACATGGCGACGGCGAAGCCGACGAAGACGCGCGTCGCGCCCGGCGACAAGGTCACGGGCGCGGACCTGAGGGGCACCGAACGCCGCTGGCGGCGTTTCGGAGAGCCGAAGCCGGCGGGGAGTGCGGTCCGCGAAGACGGTTCCCTCGACTACGGGCTCTTCGGGCCGGGAAGCGTCGTCTGGGAACTGGTGCTGCACCCGTCGACAATCTTCTTCCACCACGCCGCCCAGCAGCTCTCGCAGGACGTCTACAAGCCGATCAAGGCGGGCATCCGCGATGGAGAGCCGATCGTGCGCAAAGCCGTCAAAGGCGAGTTCACCATCTTCGATGCTTTCGAACGGCTCCAGCGCGGCGCCGCGATGCACCTGCCGATGTGGCTCGGCGATACCGAGACCGCGGAGCGCATGGCGGCGCACCTGCACAAGATCCACTCGCATGTCGCCGGCGATGTGATCGACAGCGCCGCGCCCGAGCTGGGCGGCTACCTCGCCAGCTCGCCGCGTGAATCCCTCTGGGCAGGCATCACGGAGCTGCACCCCATGCTGCGCGCCTACGAGTCGTTCGCCTTCCAAGGCCTCTTCGGGGCGCCACGTCGCCTTCCTGACGACGTACGCGATCAGTTCGCTCGCGAGATGGGGGCGTACCTGCGGCTGCACGGAGCCCCGGAAGACGAGATCCCCTCGACGATGCAGGAGCTGTCGGCGCTCTACGCGAAGTACGATGACCTGTTCGGTCACACGTCGACGCTCTCGATCCGGCCGGAGGACGGGCAGGACTACGAGGTACTCCTGCGCGAATCGTCGAAGAAGAACATCAACGGCTCGCACGTTAAGGTCCTCCTCATCTTCGGGCTCACTACGGGGTTGCTGGGCAAGCCGGTGCTGGGTGCGCTTCCGAGCAAGACGCGCCAGGGTCATGGCCTCGACGAAAAGGCGTCGCGTCGGGCGCTCCGTGCCCGGGTGACCATTCGTCCACTCGCGTGGTTGCTCCAGCGCGGTCCCATCGAGCGGTACTTCATGCGACTGCTGTGGGGCGAGGACGGCGTGATGTTGATCACCTCGGCGCGCGAACTCCACAAGAAGGTGCTCGACGAGCGCCGCCGCCGCGGGGAACCCCGGTTCGGGTGATCGGCGCACTGTCACACGCCGCCTCACTCATCTTCAGGAAGAGAAGGATTCCATGAGCTCGAACGAACTCGAAGGGCGCGTCGCCGTCGTCACAGGTGCCGGGCAGGGGGTGGGGCAGGGCATCGCCCTCGCCCTGGCCGGAAGCGGGGCGAGTGTCGTCGTCGCCGAGCTTGATGCCAGCTCGGGCGAGCGGAGCGCTCAGCTCATCCGGGAACGCGGCGGCGAAGCGATCGCCGTACAGACCGATGTGCAGGACGCCGCGTCGATCGAGGCGTGTGTCGCCCGGACGCTCGAGGTCTTCGGTGGCCTGAACATCCTCGTGAACAACGCTATGGCGGCTTCGGTTGACACTCCCGTGCAGGAGACGACGGATGAGCAGCTGCAGCGAGCGCTCACGGTCGGCGTCATAGCCACCCATCGGTTCATGCGTGCGGCGTACCCGAGCCTGCGCGGAGACGGTCGGGTCATCAACGTCCGCAGCGGCGCCGAGATCTCTGGTCAACGCGGCATGGCCGCGTATGTCGCGTCCAAGGGCGCCATCGCCGGACTGACGCGTGTCGCGGCGAAGGAGTGGGGTGCGGACGGCATCACCGTGAACGCGATCATGCCTCTGTCATTCGGGCCGTCGGCGCTGCAGTGGTTCGACGAGAATCCCGAGGTAGCACAGTCGGTGATGGCGGGGCAGGCTATCAAGCGCGGCGGCGACGCGGAGACGGACATCGGCAGTGCCGTCGCCTTCCTGGCCGGCCCAGGGGCATCGTTCATCACGGGCGTCACCATCAACATCGACGGCGGCGGAGCTACGCTCTCATGAACGACGCGATCACGACGGATCCCTCGATCGAAGACGCCGTCGCAGCGACCCGAGCCTCATTCGCCACTCGCCGGACTCGTCCGCTCGCCTGGCGAGTCCATCAACTGGATCGCCTTGCTGATCTTCTCAGGGAGAACGGCGAGCGGATCGAGCATGCGCTGTGGACCGATCTGCATAAGTCGCCCACGCAGACGCAGATCAACGAGACCGGCGCGGTCATCGCCGACATCGCTCACCTGAAGAAGAACCTCCGTCGATGGGTGAAGGATGCTCGACTGCCCGTGCCTCTGGGGCTGCGTCCCGCCCGGGCGCGGCTGGTCACCGAGCCCCTGGGCGTGGTGCTCATCGTCGCGCCATGGAACTACCCCGTGCAGCTGCTGATGGCGCCGCTGGCAGGAGCATTGGCTGCCGGCAACGCCGTCGTCCTCAAGCCCAGTGAACTCACACCGACCGTGTCCGCGCTCTGGGCTGAACTCGTGCCCCGCTACCTCGACCCAGACGCGGTGAGGGTCGTAGAAGGGGGTGTAGAGGAGACGACGACGCTGCTCACACACTCGTTCGACTACATCTTCTACACCGGCAATGGCACGGTCGGGCGCATTGTGGCCCACGCCGCGGCGGACCACCTGACACCGGTCACGTTGGAACTGGGTGGGAAGTCTCCCGTCTGGTTCGACGATGACGAGAACATCGCACAGGTTGCTCGACGGTTGGCCTGGGCCAAATACACAAATGCGGGTCAGACGTGTGTCGCTCCTGACTATGTCCTCACCACCCCCGACCGAGTCGAGGCGCTCACAGCGGCGCTGGGCTCCGCTATCCGCGCCATGTGGTCTGACGACCCTGCCGCCGTCGAGGACTATGGGCGGATCGTCAACGACCGTCACTTCGCCCGACTCGCCGGCTACCTCAAGGACGGCGACATCATCCACGGTGGCGTGACCGACGCCTCCCGACGCTACATCTCCCCGACCGTCCTGCAGCTTCAGGAGCCGTTAGACGTGCGCGACCTTGCCGGGCGACCACCGATCATGCGGGAAGAGATTTTCGGCCCGATCCTCCCGGTCGTTCCCGTCGCCGATCCGGCAGACGCTGTCCGCTACATCAATGCCGGCGATAAACCACTGGCACTGTACGTCTTCTCCGGCGACGCGGCGACGCGCGAACTGTTCGTGCGCGAGACATCATCGGGAGGCATCGGTCTTGACGTCCCGATGCTCCAGGCCGGCCTTCCCGATGTCCCTTTCGGGGGAGTAGGGCCAAGCGGGATGGGCTCATACCACGGCGCCGCGTCGGTCTATACTTTCAGCCACCGTAAGCCCGTCGTGCGGAAGAGATTCGTCCTTGATGCTCTCCGTTTCATCGAGCCGCCGTTCACCGAGCAGAAGCGACAGATCGCCCGTCGCACTGCCACAGCAGGTTCGCGGCGCGAACGTTCTTCACGGTACTAATCTCTCTTCTGGGACGAGAAAGCTGACGTGTACCCGCTAGTAGGAGATGATCGGCCGTGGCGAGCGAACGCCCCCGAGGGGGCACGCCTGTGGGATCTCCTCGGTGCCCACCCTCGCTCATCCGCTCAAGGTGGAGGTGTCGACTTCGGGGTCTGGGCACCGCATGCGCAGGCGGTGCGCGTGATCGGGCCGTTCAACGACTGGACAGGCCGGGATGGTGAACTTCATCGATCGGGTCAGGGTGGGCTCTGGCGTGGAACAGTTCGCGAGGCGAGCGTCGGCGATCTGTACCGACTGGATATCTTGACCGCCGCGGGGAGGTGGGTGCAAAAGGCCGATCCCTTCGCGCGCGAGTCCGAGCTTCCCCCCTCGACGTCGTCAGTGGTCGCAGACGACGTCGCGTTTGCGTGGACGGACGAAGAGTGGCGTTCGGCGCAGTCGGCCCGTCGAGGACTGGATCTCCCGGTGAGCATCTACAAGATGCATCTGGGATCGTGGCGGCCGGGACTCGGATACCGGGAACTCGCCGATGAGCAAATCCCTTAGCGCAAGTCGATGTACTCCTGCCAGGGACAACGATGCTGGTTCCTCCGCGCACGACGATCTGGCTCGCCGCCACAGCCGATCGCTGAACTGTGCCATCGCATCCTGCGACCACAAGCAGCCTGAACACTAGCCGACAAGAGCGTCAACAGCATTGACTGTGCAGCATTGCCTCCCGACGGGCTCATCGCATGCTAGGGGCGATTCCTGTAGGGCGCCCCGATGGACCGCCGCGCTTGAGAAGCGGAGCTTCAGGGCAACGTTCGACTCGCCGTCGTATCGCACCCATAGGGTTGTGGTTACGCAGCCGCTTCTTCACCGAGGGTCTGGTCGACGACCTCGGCTGCGCGTTCAGCGCTGCAACCGAGTGTCAGCGCGAGCTCCGACTCGAGGATGATCCTGGCCTTCTGCAGCATTCGTTTCTCGCCGGCAGAGACCCCGTTTGTCATGTCTCTGCGCCAGAGATCGCGGACAACTTCGGAGATCCGATAGATGTCGCCGCCGGCCATCTTCTCCTGATTTGCTTTGAACCGGCGAGACCAGTTGCTGAACTCTTCCACCATCGGCTCTCGCAGCACCGAGAACACCCGATCGAGTTCATCACCACTGACGACGCTTCGCACCCCGACGTACTCGAACTTCGACACCGGCAGCTGGATCGTTAGGTCGGTGGTGTGGACGCGCATCGTCGCGTACAGGTCGTCGGTGCCGCGGACCGTGCGTTCGCGCACGTCGGTGACAGTTACTGCGCCGTGGTGCGGGTAGACGAGGGTGTCGCCGATGTTGACATTCATGAGGAATGTTCTTTCTGTGAGTTTTCCAGAGCAGTCGGGGGAGATTGCAGCCAGCTGGGGGTGAGCGTGACAAGCTGATCCACGATCTCGTCGTCGCTGAGGTCGAGCGCGCCCAGCAGCCAGGCGATCAGCACCGACGCGACGCCCCCGGCCGTGTGAACCGCCGCAACACGGGCGTTGACGCGCGCGTCTTGCTGAGCTCCCGCCACAGCGCTCTCGAACACTTCGATCGCGTACGACGCGACAAACCGCTCGTACGCTGCCCGCATCGCGTCGATCGCCAACGCCGCCCGATACATCTCGAAATGCGCCACCAGGTGGGCGACCAGGCGCGCGTAACCGTCGCGCGCGATGGTCTCTCGGGGCTGCCGGCTTGAGGTTGTCGAGACCTGCAGCCGAATGTCGGCGAGGCTGTGTGCGAGGAACGCCGACGCGAAGTCGTTGAGGTCAGTGAAATGCGCGTAGAACGCGCTCCGACTGACCCCGGCGGCATCGACCAGAGTCCGCACAGAAAATCCTGTCGGATCCGCCGACAGATCAGCCGCCGCGTCGAACAGTCGCGACATCATGCGCCTCGTCCGAGGATCCATCTGCTTGTCGACCCGTCCCAAACGGGACTCAAACACCACGGTGGAGGGAATCATCACCATGAGAATAGCAGAACTCGCGGACATGTGTCCGGGAGCGCGGGTGGTGGCCCGCCGGCTCGGCGGCCGACGAGCTTTGCTGGCAACTTTTCAGTCCAAGAAGACTCCGCGAGACTCTCCACTGCTTTGCGCGATCCTCTGCCCGACGGGCACGCGCGTCTGAGACCGCGCCGGTATCCCGAACTTCGCAGGCAGAACACGGCTACTGTGGCGAATGATGGTGGGGCCATGCTGTACTCCCTCCGGGATCGACAGTCGAAAACTCCGGACGCGTCGACAAGCGGTTGTGTCGACGATGAAGTGTCCACATCGAGGTTAGGGCGCAGGATGGGCAGTGACCCGAGGCCTAAGTTCTTGATTCGCGCTCGCCGCTGAGGCGAGGGTCAATTTCCCTGTCGGGTCAACTTGCTTTAGCTGCGCGAAATGGACTCGCCGACCATCGGCGCGTTGGGGCACCGTTTGACCTCGTTCATGGCTCCCCCGCGCAGGGACCAAAAGGGGACCAGAATCATGCAAACCCTGCATTGCGTGACGTGTCCCGCATGGTCTGATCTGCGGAACTACGCGGTTTCTGGCCCGATTCGGGCTGTTCGGACGCCTGGGGGTCAAGGGGTCGCAGGTTCAAATCCTGTCAGCCCGACGACATGAGGCCCGGAAACTCGCAAGAGTCTCCGGGCCTTCGTCATGTCCGCCTGCGCTCGCTGATGCACGATCAGAACGCACCGATCGACGGGGCCGGGGACTCTCCCCGCCCTCATCAGCGACGGGTCCGGTGCCTCGCGCCGCCGGTGCGGCAACCAATATGCTGTGCACGTGAAATCGGACGTCACCGACCTGATTCGAACCGTGCGCGAGCGATCTGTGGCTCCTGAGTGGGGCGGTCCAGCGCCCATCCGGGCGATCGTCGAACAGCTCTACGCTCGTGACGACATTCGGTATCTCGCTCCGGAGTCGGACACCGATCACGTCCTCGCCGCGTTGTTGGTCGCATCCTCGGTCATGCGCCTGAGCGGAATCGACGAACTGAACGCATCGTCTCTTCCCGGATATCAACTGACCGTGCGCGAGGACACGGTCACGTGGAGGGGGACGAAAGCGCCCATCGCGCTCCTCAACGCCATCGCAGACGAGGCGATACGAGGGGATGTGTCTCCCACATTCAGAATGTTCGCGACCTACGCGCTTCTCGGGGGTGGTGCCGACTTCGCCGCATCCAGGGAGTCGTTCCGTCTCGTTCAAGAGGTGCGTCGTTCAGAAGTGCAGCCGCCCGCGCCCCCGCTGCCGCGCGTGCTCGCTGACTCTCCCTCTGACGCGCAGATCGCCGATTGGGTTCGCGCGACCTCTGTGGATGGCGCTTATCCGCAGGAGCGAGTGAGCTACGCGGCGTCCGCCGCGCTCTGGGAGTTCGGCGGCAGCGGTGTGTGGACCGATCCGGCAGCCTCCGCGCTCCAAGACATCGTGGTCGATTCCGTCGGCTGGGCCCGGTCGTATCAGAGCGGGTCGACGCTCGCGCCTCGCCTCAACAAACGCGCAACGTTCAGCGCGGGTGAACAGGCGATGGTCGACCGCATCATTCAGGGGCGGATCGCCAAGATCCTGTATGGCGGAGGCAGCGGCCCGCGGGGGCTCAATCGTTACCACGGCGAGCTGTTGACGCCCTTCGCGATTCAGGCCGCACAGCGGGCTGCGACGAAACGTTCAAGAATCCAGGCGGAAGTCCTGGCGGTTCTGGGGTTCGCTGAGATCGAGCCGAGGCTCGAACGAACCTCAAGCCCCGTGCTGCGTTCCTCGCGATGGCCCCGGATCTGGTTCACCTTGTCTCTGATCCTTCTCGCGGTTCCCATCTTCTTCGGCGCCGGGTGGCTGATCGGTCCGCTTGCGAGCACGTATCCCTGGCTTGCCGGACTGCTGTCATTCGTGGCAGCGGCGGCTGGGGCGTTCGGGCTTCGTCTCTGCCGCCGACTGGCCCGGTACGAGGGCTGGCTCTACCCCAAGGTCGGATCGGTGCTCCTGGCGGCGGTGCTCGCCGCTTGCCTCCTCGCGATCTCCTTCGTGGAGGTCGCGAACTGGTGGTTCCTCTTGATCCTGGTGCCCGCCATCGTCGTCAACACCGCGGTCCTGTATCCCTTCGTGCGTTTCGGTGTCATCCCGCGGCTCAAGCTCGAAGAAGTCCTCAAGGCTACGATTCGCGACGCGGACTATCGCACCATCTTCGGTCAGCCGACGGAGTTCACCACTTTGAACAACTTTCCCGGTGATGTCAGCCATCCGACACTGATGAGGTACAAGACCGTCCGATGGTTCGGTTAGACGGGAGTGCCGGGACCGCCCACGAACGGCCCCGGCATCCACCTCAGCCCATCGAGTACACGTTCTCCGGAGTGAGCAACTCGGTGATCGGCGTCAGCAGATCACCGGCGAGATCGGACTCGCCCTGCACGTCGGAGTTGGTGAAGACGACGATCGTCACTTCTTCTCGGGAAAGTAGACCGTGACGGTCTTGTACCCCGGCAGGCTACCGTTGTGGCCGATCCAGCCGTTGATGGTGAAGAGCCCGAGCCCGTAGCCCGACGTCGGATCCTCCGGCGAGAACGGCACCACGTCGAGCCGCTCCTTCTGCAGCTCCGGCGACAGCAGCTCGCCCGTCGCGAGGGCCGGCACCCAGATCTTCAGATCGTCCAGATCGGAGACGATCGCGCCGGATGCCCACGCCCAGGAGGGATTCCAGTCCGTCGCAGCGACCTGCGAGCCGTCCGTCGTCTGACGGGTGTAGCCCTCGGCGTGCGGTGCGGGGAACTCGTTCGCCTCAGGGAGGAAAGTGTGCGTCATCCCGAGCGGATCGGTGACTTCGGTCTTGATGACCTCGGCCAAGGGCTTGCCGGTGATCTTCTCGATCGCGAGACCGATGAGCACCGTGTTCGTGTTGGAGTATGCGAACTCCGAGCCGGGCTCGAAGGCCAGAGGAGCGTCGGCCACCACGTCGACCAGGCTCCGCGGCGTGAGCGCGACCTGCGGATCCTGCAGGAAGTTCGCCACGAACTCCGGATCCTCTGTGTACTCGGGAACGCCGGCCGTCATGTTCGCGAGCTGGCGCAGCGTGATGCGGTCGCCTTCCGGGAGGCCGTCGACATAGTCCGAGATCGGATCGTCGAGGGAGGCTTTACCTGCGTCCACCAACCGCAGCAGCGCGGTGACGGTGAAGGTCTTCGTGACGCTGCCGATGCGATGGTTCAGATCGCTCGTCATCTCGGTCTTCTTCTCGATGTCCGCGTAGCCCGCAGAGGAGACGTAGTCGCCGTCCGCGCTCCAGATGGCGACGGTCGCTCCGGGCATGCCGCCCTTCGAGACGGCGGAGTCGAGGAGGGCATCGAGCTTCTTCACGGTCCCGGCGTCGAAGGATGCCGCGGCGGGGGCCTCTGTGCCTGATGAGGGGGTGGGAGATGATGCCGGCGCCGAGCACCCGGCGAGGATCGCGGTGGCGATCGCCGCACCGGCGAGGAGGGCGAGCGGGGAACGAGGAGAGAATGCGGGCGACACGATCTGCTTTCTGCGACAGGGGAATCGGTGACTCCCATCGTCTGTCCGGCCCCGTGGTAGCACATCGTGCGGCGGTGCCGATCGCGGTGGTACCGCAGGACGTCGATCGTCGACCGTCTCAGCACCAGGGAATGGAATGTCATCCGCATCTGTTCCGGCTCGCCGATGCCCATCGTCGAGCGGCGTACCCGCGTGAGGGCACGGGGTTTGCCCTCTCGAGTGACCGCCCCAGACGGAGTCTCGAGAGGGCGCACCGCCCAACCCGGACGGCAGGGGAGGCGGCGAAGAATCGCTGCTCTCATCGGCTGAATCCCCAGTCATCAGCCTGGTAGCCCCCGCTACGTTTAGCAGAATAACCCTATTTCGCCTTGTCCGCCATTTGGGGGACAAACATTCTGTAAGAAAGTATCTCGGACGACGAGACACTTGCCTCGGAGACGCGTTTTCATAAGGTGGAGACATGGACAGAACGCTCGTGCTGACCGCGCAGGTCGCTATCGCCCCCGGCCATCGAGTCGAGGTGTCCGAGCGCGTGGATCCGTTCTCGGACGAGCCTGTGCTGATCGAGATCGTCGATCTGGACACCGGCATCCGGTACCGGCGGGAAGAGGCTCGGGGCGAATCCTCCCGATGGCTCGGCAGGATTCTCGAGTGCACGGTGAGCATCGGCGAACGCGGGGTGAGGACGACACTGACGATCGATCCCATCGGACCCGGTGCGGTGGGAGCCAAGGTCGCTCTGCGTGATGCGGATGCGGCGGCGGAAGCGGCGAAGGCGGAGGCCGACCGCTGGGGCGGCAGCGATCGTCCTCCCGCGGAGGAACCCGAACGCTTCTGGTGACCGGTCGCTTCTGGTGATCGAGGGCATCTGGGGACCGGTCGCTTTCGGTGACCCGGCGCTCACCGGAAGTCCCGTGAGCGGTGGGAGAGCCCCGTGCGCAGATCCTCGAAGGCATCGGCCAGTACGTTGATCACGCCCTCAGGGGAACGCTCCAGGATGCCGCGGATGATGAGCGCCGGCGAATCGCGAGCCACCCGACGGTAGCGGTTCCACACGCCCATCGAACAGACGACGTTGACCAGCCCGCTCTCGTCCTCGAGGTTCACGAAGGTGACGCCCGCTGCCGTCGCCGGGCGTTGGCGATGGGTCACGAGACCGGCGACCTCGATCCGCCGACCCACCTCGTGCGACTGGAGGTCTGTGGCGGTGAGAACACCGCGTTCCCGCAGCGCGTCGCGGAAGTGGGTCATCGGATGGTCGTCGGTCGAGACTCCGGTGGCCCAGAGATCGGCGGAGAGCTTCTCGTAGCTGGTCTGGTCGGCGAACAAGGGGGGCTGCACGGCCACCGTCGTTCCGGGAAGGAATCGTGCTCGGTCCTCGGCCGCGGCGCCGGCGAGCCACATCGCCTCTCGGCGTTCCAAGCCCAAGCACGCGAACGCCCCTGCCGTGGCCAGCGCTTCCAGCTGCGCCGCCGAGGCATCCGTCCGTCTGACCAGGTCGTTCAGATCGAGGTAGACGCCGTTCTTCTCCCGCTCGGCGACGATCCGCTCCGCGAGGGGCGCTCCGATCCCGCGCACTCCGCCGAGCCCCAACCGCACCGCGTATCCGCCGTCCCTGCGGTGGGCGGCGGAGTCGTCCACCGCGCTCCTGTCGAAGCGGAGCGTCGGTGGTTGCGGATCGGCGAGGCAGGAGTCCTGCCCCGTCGGCTTTCCGGTCGTCGTGGAGGAGAGGGGCTCCATCATCTCGGTCGCGCCGGAGGCGTGCAGATCGGGGCGATGCACCTCCACGCCATGACGGCGGGCATCGGCGGTGAGAGTCGCCGCGGAGTAGAAGCCCATCGGCTGAGAACGCAGGAGACCCGCGAGGAAGGCCGCGGGATAGTGCAACTTCACCCAGGAACTGGCGTAGACGAGCAGTGCGAACGACAACGAGTGCGACTCGGCGAAACCGAAGTTCGAGAAGGCCTGGATCTGCGCGTAGATGCGATCCGAGGTCTCCGCATCCAGCCCGCGCCGGGTCATCCCCGCATAGAGCTTCTTACGGATCTTCTCGATCTTCTCGAGTCCGCGCTTGGAACCCATGGCTCGGCGCAGCAGGTCGGCTTCGTCGGCCGTGCAGTCGCCGATGGCCGTGGCCATCTGGATGAGCTGCTCCTGGAAGATCGGCACGCCCAGTGTGCGTCGGAGGATGTCCTCCAGGTCGGGGTGGGCGTAGGGGATCGTGAACGGCAACGGATCCTCGCCGCGCGTCGCCCGCTCCCGATTCTCCTCGTCGATCCGGTCCTTCGCGATCTTGCGCCGCACGAAGGGATGCACGGCGCCACCTTGGATGGGTCCGGGGCGGATGAGCGCGATCTGGATCGTCAGGTCGTAGAAGCTCCGCGGCTGCAGTCGGGGGAGCAGACCGATCTGCGCGCGGGACTCCACCTGGAACACCCCGATCGAGTCCGCACGGCACAGCATGTCGTAGACGGCCGGCTCCTCTTTGGGGATGGTCTCCAGGGTCCACTTCTCACCGGTGGCGTCGTGGATGAGATCGAAGCTGTGTTGAAGGGCGGCGAGCATCCCGAGCCCCAGCAGATCGAACTTCACCAGTCCCATCCACGCCGCATCGTCCTTATCCCACTGGATGACCGTGCGATCCTCCATGCGGGCATGCTCCACCGGCACGACCTCACCGACCGGTCGAGCGGTCAGGACCATGCCCCCGGAGTGGATGCCGAGATGGCGAGGTGCCTTCAGCAGCTCGCCCGCGTACTCGAGCACATTCTCCGGGATGTCATGCTCATCGGCGACCTCCAACCCCGCGCTCCAGCCGTCGACCTGCCGAGACCAGGCATCCTGCTGACCCGGGGAATAGCCGAGCGCTCGCGCCATGTCGCGTATCGCGTTCTTGGGGCGGTACTGGATGACGTTCGCCACCTGTGCGGCCCGCTGGCGTCCGTACCGGCCGTACACCCACTGGATGATCTCCTCCCGTCGCCGTGAGTCGAAGTCCACGTCGATGTCGGGCTCCTCCTGCCGGGTGGTCGCGAGGAAGCGCTCGAAGGGCAGGCGGTACAGGATCGGATCGACGGCGGTGATGCTCAGCAGATAGCAGACCGCGCTCGCCGCGGCAGACCCCCGCCCCTGGCAGAGGATGCCGCGACGTCGGGCCTCTGCGACGATGTCGTGCACGATGAGGAAGTACCCGGGGAAGTCCTTCTCCTCGATCACGTCCAGCTCGCGTTCGATCCGTCTGCGCCCCTCATCGTCCAGTCGCGGATACTTCGTGGGAACCGCCTGCCAGACGAGTGCCCGCAGCCAGCTCATCGGCGTGTGCCCCTCCGGAACCTCCTGCTGGGGGAGATCCGGGCGTGCGCGCCGTAACGGGAAGGCGGAGGCGGCGGCCAGTTCGAGCCCGTAGGAGAGGGCGCCGGGATACCGCCGGAAACGCGCCGCCATCTCCGCCCCGCTGCGCAGATGTGCTCCGCCGTGCGCCGGCAGCCACCCGTCGAGATCGTCCATGCTGCGCACCGCACGCACGGCGGCGACGGCTTCGGCGAGCTGTGCCCGTTCCGGGGTCGCATAGTGCACGTTGTTCGTCGCCACCACCGGCAGGCGCATCCGTGTCGCGAGTTCCGTGAGGGCGTCGTTGCGCCCCGTGTCCTGCGGATCGCCGTGGTCGAAGAGCTCCACTGCCACGTGATCCGCGCCGAACAGATCGACCAGGTGGCGCAGAGGCGTCGCCGCATCCCCGTTCTCCAGACCGAGGCGGACGCTGCCCTTGCGGCATCCCGTGAGGATCGTCCACTGTCCGTCCGCGCTCGCCGCGAGCTCGTCGAGATCGTAGACGGGGCGCCCCTTCTCGCCCCCGCGCAGCTGCGCCGCGGTGATGGCCCCTGACAGGCGGTGATAGCCCTCCATGCCCCGGGCGAGCACCAGCAGATGCGAGCCCTGAGGATCCGGGGTGCCGCGCTGTGGAGCCGTCAGATCCAACGACAGCTCGGCACCGAACACGGTCTGCAGATGCACGTCCATCAGCTCGGCGACCTCGGCGAAGCGGGCGGCGCCATAGAAGCCGTCGTGATCCGTGAGGGCCAATGCCGTCAGCCCCAGGCGCTCCGCCTCCGACAGAAGATCTTCGGGCGATGAGGCGCCGTCGAGGAAGGAGTAGGAGGAGTGCGCGTGCAACTCGGCATAGGGGACAGCGTCTGTGGGGCGCAGGAGTTCCGTCGGAGGAGTCCGTTGCCGCCGACGACTCACCGGGCCGGGGTCGACCCGGTGACCGCGGGGCTCGGAGCCGGTCGGATGCGGGGACGACTCCTCCGCACTGAGAGTGCGCTCCAGCTCGTTCCAGGTCAGCGGAGGATTGTGCCAGCCCATCAGCGGTATCTCCCCTCGGCCCACCAGCGCTCGCCGGTGCAGAAGACCAGCCATGCCCGGTCACGATCGTCGACGATCTGCAGCCGGTGCCCTCTCTTGCCTCCACCGGAGACCCAACGCCGTTCGTGGATCGGCCAGGGGCCCGCCCAGCCCTGCACGGTGCTCCCGTCGATCTGGGCGGGAACCGCGGTGAGCGCTCCTCGGTCGTCGATGCTGATCGCGCCGCCATCCGCCGCGTTCACCCCGATGGGCCGCGGAGGACGGAACACCTCTGCGGGAAGGGGGTCGGGCAGGCTGCCAGGCCAGGGCAGTGCGGGATCGCGTGGAGCGACGGTGCGCTCTCCCCAGGGCGTGAGTACCTGCCGATCGGCAAGCCATCGGCCACCCGAGACCGCAGCGGTGACCACCCCCTCGTGACCCACCATCGTCTGCACACGCGACACCGCATGATGGAGCCGCTCATCGGTGCCGGAACCGAACAGCCCGGGCTGATGATGGGCGGCGTCATCCACCGCGACCGGGACGATGCGCACGACGGAGATGCCTCCGAATGCCCGGGCCTCGTCGACCGGTTCCTTCGCGCTCTGAGCGGCCAGGGCCTCGAGCTGCCACCGCACCCGGTCGACGAGATCGGAGGCATCGAAGCAGGTCGGGTGCAGCCAGGTTCGGGAGAACACCTGACCGTTGTCGTCGGTCAGATCGATCCTGACCTCCGTGCAGACGGCCGAGGCGTCGCCCAGGGCGACCAGCACCCCGTCTGCCGTCTGCCGAACGGCGAAAGCCACCTGGTCCGCGCCGGCCAGAGGAGTCTCGAACTCCACGCTCCTCACCAGCTCGGGGTCGGGAGGGCGCGGAGCGAGCGCCCGCGAATCCGCCCCGGCGGCGAGGGAATGCAGGCGTGCTCCGCGCTCGCCGAATCGATCGCGGACCTCGATCGCGGGCAGCGCGGTGAACTGCCCGAGCGTGCGTACGCCCAACCGGATCAGGAGCTCGGGGATCTGCTCGTCGCGCAGCACCTGCACGGGGTAGGGGGCCAGGAACTCCTGGGAGCGGCCGGCCGGCACCACGGTGCGGGGATGCGGGCCGCGGGCGGCGATCTCCGCCGTGAACGGGCCGTCAGCCACGCCGATGCGCACTTCAGGGAAGCCGGCCTCGGTCAGGACATCGATCAGGGCACTCGCCGCCTCGGCCTCCCCGCCGTGATAGCGGGAGATTCCTCGGGCGCGCAGGACGGCCAGCCCCGGACGGAGCTGAGCGACTCCCGGGGCATGCTTCTCGATGATCTGCAGGACGGGCAGGAAGGCGCGCTCATCCCGCGCGGGATCGTGGGCGAGTACCTGCAGCGACGAGAGGTGTCCCTGTGCGACCCGTCGGCGCTGCCCGGAGCGCACGCCATGCTCGCGTGCCGAGGCGGTGCAGGCGACGACGGTGTTGGCATGCACCAGCGCCGCGGGCGGGTGCGGGGGAGGTGCGCCGAGGAGCGCCCGAAGCGGCCAGTCGGGAAACCAGAGCACGAGAACGCGGAGCGGGGCATTCATCCTGCCTCCGCCCAGAAGGAGAGCTCGCCGGAGTCGGATGACGGCAGGGCGATCTCAACGGGGAGCGCAGGCAGGGCGGTGAGTTCGCCGCCGGTGATCCGGGTGCGCTCCTTCGGGGAGTCGAGCACCTCGACGAGACCCTGGCTGCTCGGAAGGCGCACCCGGACGCTCGAGGGATGGGGGCTGCGCCTGGTCAGCGCCGTCACGGTGACCGTGCAGTCGGAGAGCAGTCCCCATCCGGCTCCGAGGCCATGCCACTGCGGATCGTCGAGGCGTATCGTGCCCTCGTTCTGCGGCCAGTCCCCGGCGGGTGAATCGGTGACGAGCAGCGTGCATCCCCGGTCGCGCAGGCGCGCACTGAGGCGGGAGGCATCGGCATCGCGTGCTCGGCCGCCCGGACGCATGACGATCAGGGGAACGACCTCGGCGAGCGCGGAGGTCACCGCGAGCCACCGCTCGGCGGGATCGGGAACGAGGATCAGTCGGGAGAGATCGATGCCGAAGGCCGCCGCCGCCTCCACCCCGAGAGTGGGCATGCCCACCACGGCGCACCAGTGCCCTTTCCGGGAGGCGGCGCTGAGCAGAGCGAGCACGAGACTCGGAGACGGGGAGACGGTGTACGAGCTGCCGGTCTGCAGCCCTCCTTCCGGGAGGAGGGTGGCGAAGGCGGGGTCGAGCGGGAGCAGCGCGTCGTCGCTGCGGCGGCGCTGCATCCTGCTGATCTCGCGGCGCAGTCGCAGCACCTCTCCGGCGCGGGAGTCGCCCGTCGGAGAGAGCGCGGTCACCGCATCGAGCCCGATCCCCATGATTCCATCCTCGAAGATATGTTCTAATAAATCAAGTCGTACCGATCACGCTAATTCGTACATCGGACATCGCGATCGGTACTCTCGCGATCGGTCGTCCCGGCCGTCGTCCGATGCCTGACGGGGGTTATCCACAGCCGGTTCCGGCCTCCTTCGAGAAGCCCCTAGCCTGCCGACATGGATCTCCGCGCCGTGCTCATCGTCCTCACTCATCTGGCGCTGGCCGGCGTCGGATCCTGGCTGATGGTCATCGACGCCCGCACGCATCGTCTGCCGAACCGAATCGTGCTGCCCACACTCGTCGTGTCGCTCGCGCTCGCGTCTCTCGACGCGTTCGCGACGGGGGAGTCGGCGGCGCTGATCCGCGGCGGGCTGGGTCTGCTGATCCTCGGCGGCTTCTACGCGGTGCTGCGGATGCTCAGCCCCGCGGGCATGGGCGGGGGCGACGTGAAGCTCGCCGCCGTGATCGGACTGGTCCTGGGCTGGCACGGGTGGCAGGCGCTCGCCGTGGGGGCGGCATCCGCCTTCGTGCTCGGCGCCCTCTACGCGGTGGGCCTGATCGCCCTGAAACGGGCGGACGGTTCCACGCGGATCGCCTTCGGCCCCTGGATGATCATCGGCGCCGCGATCGGGGCGATCTTCCCCGGAGGCCCGTGAGTCCCGCGCGGTGTCGGAGGGGCGGGGCTAGGGTGAGCACATGGCACTCGCGCGACTTCACGGCGGCCCGCTGGACGGGCAGATCATTCCTCTGGGCGATGCGGACGACAAGCTGATCGTCCCGTACAGCGAGACGCAGGTGGTCTACCACCGTCGCGGCGAGCCCCAGAACACCGGCTCCTCCGACGGCCCCACCGAGGTCGACTACTGGTTCGACGAGTCCCTCGAGGACATCAGCCCCTCGGATGACTGAGCCCTCACGTACCGTCGAGATCGAGCGCAAGTACGACGTCGATGTCGTGACGTCGTTGCCGGACTGGAGCGGTGTCCCCGGGGTGGAAGCCGTCTCCGACGGGGAGGCGCGTGCTCTCGACGCCCGGTACCTCGACACGGCGGATGGCGCGCTCGCCCGTTCCGGCGTCGCGCTGCGCCGTCGCACCGGCGGTCCCGATGAGGGATGGCATGTGAAGGGTCCGCGAGAGGGCGATGGGCGCGTCGAACTGGGCTGGCCGCTCGGCGACGGCGAGAGCATCCCCGATGCCGTCGCGACCACCATCGCCCGCTGGACGACCGACGCTCTGACCCCACTGGCGCGCATCGAGAACGATCGCACCGCCTATCTGCTCACCGGCCCCGGAGGCGTGGTCGCCGAGTTCGTCGACGACCACGTGCGGGCGACCGATCTGCGCAGCGGAATCCAACGGGAATGGCGTGAGTGGGAGATGGAGCTCGGCCCCGCCGCTCCCGCCGACCCTGCCGGCCGGCTCGCCTTCTTCCTCGCCGTGGACCAGGCCGTGCAGGCCGCGGGCGGGCGGCACTCCGCGTCCGGATCCAAGCTCGCGAGAGCCCTGGGGTTCTGATCGGCTTCACAGACACCGGGCATCCGCACAACCCCCTTCCCCTCCCGGGGCGCGGAGTGCTTGAGTGACACCATGAGCCGACCTGCCGTGCTGAGATCGATCCGGACGGTCGTCCCCGACACCGTCCTCGTGCAGGAGCAGGTGCGCGACGTGTTCGCCGCGCAACCCGACCTGGGTCGCCTGGCGCAGCGGATCGTCGCGACCTCCTTCAACGTCTCGGGAATCGATCAGCGGCACACCGTGATCGAGGAGCTCTCGCTGGAGACCGAGACCGAGGACCCGGTGTTCTTCGATCGCGCCACCGGTGCCCTGTTGGCGCCCAGCACCAAGGAGCGCAACGAGGTCTATGTCCGGGAGGCCACCACGCTCTACGTGGAGGCAGCGCGCCGTGTGATCGAGGCCGATCCGGAGCTGGGTCCCGCCGACATCACGCACGTCATCACGGTCTCGTGCACGGGCTTCCACGCGCCGGGCCCGGACTATGCGATCGTGCGGGCACTGGGCCTGAGCGACGCCGTGCAGCGCTATCACTTCGGGTTCATGGGGTGCTATGCCTCGATGCCCGCACTTCGCGCCGCGAGTCAGTTCTGCGCCGCCGATCAGAACGCCGTCGTGCTGATCGTCAGCGTCGAGCTGTGCACGCTGCACCTGCGCTCCTCCGAGGATCCCGACACGATCGTGGCATCGTCTCTCTTCGCCGACGGCGCGGCCGCGGGCATCGTCACCGCCCGCCCGCTCCGCTCCGCCGGTCCGGCACTGCGGCTGGACGGCTTCCACACCGCGATCGCGCCGGAGGGGGAGAAGGACATGGCCTGGACCATCGGTGACCTCGGCTTCGAGATGATCCTGTCCACCGCGGTCCCGCACATCATCGGAGAGACCATCGTCGACGCTCTCCGCCCGCTCTACGCCCCGGACGACGCTCTCGCCGCGGCCTTCGCGCGAGGGACCATCGGCGAGAACGTGCGGCACTGGGCGATCCATCCCGGTGGGCGCAGCATCCTGGACAGGGTGCAGGATCGACTGCATCTGAGCGACGTGCAGTTGCACCCTGCGCGCGAGGTCCTGCGGGAGAACGGCAACATGTCCAGCGCCACCGTGTTCTTCGTGCTCCAGCGCATCCTCGACCACGCCGATGCCGCAGTGGGCGACCGGGTGGTCGCCATGGCGTTCGGCCCCGGGCTCACCGCCGAGAGCGCCCTCCTCACGGTCGAGGCGTAGGGAGCCATGCCCCTGAATCTCTCTGCCCGAGCGGCCGACGCCCGGGAACTGATGGATGAGGCGGATGCCGATCCGCGGATGCTGGAGCAGACGTATCGGCGGTTCGCCCTGGTGAATGCGATCGTCTCCCGTCCCGGCGCGCTGTACCGGCGTGACGTGCGCCCCCTGGCGCGGCGCGGGCGGGTGCGCATCCTCGATGTCGGGGCGGGCGGTGGAGACCTGTGCCGGGTGCTGGCCGCTCGTCTTCGTCGCGATGGACTCGATGCCGAGATCACCGCGCTGGACCCGGACGAGCGCGCGATGCGCTGGGCGCAGTCCCACGACGCCGGTGCCGGGGCCAGGTATCGGTGTGCGGCGACGGCGGATCTGGTGGCGGCCGGGGAGACCTTCGACATCGTGCTGTCCAACCATCTGCTCCATCACCTCACGACGGACGAACTGTCGGATCTGCTCGACGAGACCCGGACGCTCGCCGGCGCGTCGGGTCTGGTCGTTCACCATGACATCGCCCGCAGCCCCATCGCCTACGGACTGTTCGCCGCAGCGACGTTCCCGTTCGCCCGCTCCCTCTTCGCGGGCACCTTCATTCGCACCGATGGGCTCATCAGCATCCGTCGCTCCTACACCGCTCCCGAGCTCGCGGCGCTCGCGCCGAGCGGCTGGACGGTGCGGCGCGGGATGCCGTGGCGTCTGGAGATGCGGTGGGAGCCCGGCGATGCCCGATCATGAGGTTCTGATCGTCGGAGCGGGCCCCGTCGGTCTGCTCCTGGCCTGCCTGCTTGCACAGGACGGCGTCGACGTGGCCGTGCTGGAGCGCACGGACGGTGCGGACGATCGAGCACGAGCGATCGGTATCCACCAACCCGGTCTCGCTGCTCTCGACGCTGTCGGCGTCGGAGCCGATGTCAGGGCGGCTGCACGCGAGCTCGAGGGTGGTGACGTCTTCAGCCGCGGCCGGCTCCTGGCCTCGCTCGACTTCCGGTCCGATCGCGGGGTGCGCGTGCTCCCGCAACCGGTCACCGGAGCGTTGCTCAGGGCGAGGTTCGACGATCTGACCCGTCACGTCCCGACCGGTAGCGGGCTGCGTCTCGGGGCATCGGTGCATGCGGTGCGGGATGAGGGATCGTTCGTCCGCGTCACGGTCGATCGTGCCGGTGATCAGCAGGAGCTGACGGCAGCCCTCGTGGTCGGCGCCGACGGGGTGCGCAGCATGGTGCGCGCCACGATGGGGGCGCATTGGCGCCGATCTCCCGGCCGCGCGGCATACGTGATGGTCGATGTCGTCGATCCGTCGAGTGGCGCACGTGCCGCGTTGTACTGCGAGCCCGACGGACTCGTGGAGTCGTTCCCGTTGCCCGGTGGTGGGCGTCGGTGGGTGGCGCGGCAGTCATCCCCGGCGGATGCCGCCGCGTCGACCGCGGCGACCCTGCGTGCGCAGATCCACGCTCGGACGGGGCTCCGCGCCGAGATCGACGATGATGCCGTGGTGTCGCCGTTCGTCGCCGCGCAGCACGGCTCGTCCCCGGTCGTCCGCGGCCGGCTGGCTCTTCTGGGTGACGCCGCTCACGAGATCAGTCCGATCGGCGGGCAGGGCATGAATCTGGGCTGGGTCGATGCCCGGCACCTCGCGGCGGCGATCATACGCGCACGCGGGGGGACCTGTGCCGATTTCGGTGATTACGAGCGCCACGTACGGCGGTCCACGCGCGCAGCGCAGCAGCGCAGTGCGTTCTACATGGCGATGGGGAGCCCCGCGAGGGGGATGGGTGGGCGCGCACGAGACGCGGTGGTCCGCGCCCTCGGCAGTCCTCCGCTGCGACCCTGGGCCTCCGGACTCATCACCATGCGCGGGCTGTGACGCACGAAGGCCCGGTCCGCGATGTGCGGAACCGGGCCTTCGGTGATCGTGGGTGATCAGAAGTTGATCATGTGTCCCGCGAGTCCGTGGAAGCCCTCCTGGAGAGCCTCCGACAGCGTCGGGTGCGTGTGCACGTTGCGAGCCAGCTCGAGTGCCGTGAGATCCCACTTCTGGGCCAGCGTCAGCTCGGGCAGGAGCTCCGAGACATCCGGGCCGATCATGTGGGCGCCGATGAGCTCGAGGTGCTCGGCGTCGGCGATCAGCTTGACGAAGCCGACGGGCTCGCCGAGCCCGTGCGCCTTGCCGTTGGCCATGAACGGGAAGCTGACGACCTTGATGTCGCGCCCCTCGTCCTTCGCCTGCTGCTCGGTGAGACCGAACGAGGCGACCTGCGGCGAGCAGAATGTCGCCCGCGGCATCATGCGGTAGTCGCCCAGCGTCTGCGTCTCCGCGCCGCCGATGGTCTCGGCGGCGACGACGCCCTGGGCCTCGGCGACGTGGGCGAGCTGCAGCTTGGCGGTCACGTCGCCGATGGCGTAGATGCCCTCGACGTTGGTGCGCATGTGGTCGTCGATGTCGATCGCGCCGCGCTCGGTCAGCTTCACGCCGGTCTTGTCGAGACCGAAGCCCTCGATGTTCGGGGCGAATCCGACCGACATGAGAACCTTGCCGGTCTCGATCGACGACTGCTGCCCGTCCTTGCCGGTGTAGGTGACGGTGACGGACGAGCCGTTGTCGACGATCGTCTCGACCTTGGTGGAGGTGAGGATGTCGACGCCGTAGTTCTTGTACTGCTTCGTGATCTCCTTCGACACGTCGGCATCCTCGTTGGGGAGTGCGCGGTCGAGGAACTCGATGATGGTGACCTTGACGCCGTAGTTCGTCAGAACGTAGGCGAACTCCATGCCGATCGCTCCGGCGCCGACGATGACGATCGACTCGGGCAGTTCACGCGTCATGATCTGCTCTTCGTAGGTCACGACGTTGTCGCTCAGGGTGACACCCGGCAGCAGACGCACCTTGGAGCCCGTGGCGATGATCACGTTGTCGAACGTGACCTCCTCCGTCGAACCGTCCGCCTTGGCGACCGAGATCGCCTTCGGGCCGGTGAACGTACCGCGACCGTTGTACTCGGTCACCTTGTTCTTCTTCATCAGGAAGTGGATGCCCTTGACGCGGCCTTCCGCGACCTCGCGGCTGCGGTCGAACGCCTTGCCGAAGTCGATCGTGAACTCACCCGAGATGCCGAAGAAGTCGGCCTTGTGGTTGAGCGTGTGCGCGAGCTCCGCGTTCTTCAGGAGAGCCTTGGAGGGGATGCAGCCCACGTTGAGGCAGACACCACCCCAGTACTTCTCCTCGATGATGGCGGTGGACAGGCCGAGCTGCGCGCTGCGAACCGCAGCGACGTATCCACCAGGACCTGCACCGAGGATGACGACGTCGTAATGAGGCATGCGTTAAGCCTATCGCTCCGAGGAGGGGTCGGAATCGGTCGTGGTGCCGTTCTTCCGAGCGCGAACGGAGTACCAGACCATCAGCGCCGCGATGACCGCGATCCCGCCGATCGACAACGCCCAGAGCCACGCGGATGCACTCGAGGTCGCGGTGGGAGCGGGAGTGGATGTCGCTTCCGGCGTCGCCGTCTCGTTCTGCGAGGGAGCGGCGGTCGACGGGGCGGATGCCGTCGGCGTCGGCGTCGCCTCGGTGCCGGTGGCGACCGTGAAGAAGTACTCGTCGGACGTCGGGTGACCGTCGCTCGACACGACCTTCCAGATCACGTGGTATTCGCCGGCGCCGCCACCGCTGGTGAGCGGTTGCGTGACGATCGCTCCGTCTACGACGGCGGGTCCGTCGATGACCGAGTTGCCGTCGGGGTCCGTGACGACGACTTCGGTGGCACCCTCCCCGCTGATCAGCTTGGCGCTGAACGTCAGCGTCAGCTCGGCCGGGAGCGTGTCGACGGTGCCGCCGGACTCGGGCGAAGACGACACGAGAGCATCGTGCGCCGACGCGGAGAGCGGCGCGAACAGCACGAGGAACGCGGTCAGCAGCGTCACGGCGAGCGCGAAGGGGACGGCGGGGGAACGAAGGGCGGAGGTCTGCACACCCTCAGCCTATGAATCTCCGGTATGCGATGGCTGAGTATGAAGCGGCCTCCCGTGAGGGCCTCGGCATCAGTTAGTCTGGAGAACGAGGAGGGCACAGTGACAGACAGCGACAGCCGACCGGCCGGGGATTCGGCGATTCACCGTTCCGGTGAGCAGAAACATGATGTGACGCAGACGTTCGGACACGATTCGGACCTGTCGTTCGTGCCGTTCGGCGTGGAACTCACCGACGTGGAGCAGTCCGCGATCGCGGCTCTGCCTTCGGGCTCCGCGTTGCTGCTGGTGCGCTCCGGCGCACTCGCCGGGGCCAGGTATCTCCTGGACACAGACGTGACGACGGTGGGACGACACCCCGAGGCGGACATCTTCTTCGACGACGTGACCGTGTCGCGCCGTCACGCCGAGGTCACTCGGAGCGGATCGAGCTTCGAGATCATCGATCAGCGCTCGCTCAACGGCACCTACGTGAACGGCGAGCGCGTCGATCGCAGCCCTCTGGTGGATGGATCCGAGGTGCGCGTCGGCAAGTTCCGACTCAACTTCTTCGCGGCCCCTGTCGATCGCCCCACGGCGAACATCTGATGGCGGCTTCTCCCGCCCGCGAACGCTCAGCGTCCGCGGGCCTGTTGAGTATCGGCCAGGTCCTGGCCAGGCTCACGCCGGAGTTCCCCGACCTGACATCCAGCAAGCTCCGTTTCCTCGAGGTGCAGGGCATCGTGACCCCATCTCGAACGGAGTCGGGGTATCGCAAGTTCTCCTCCACCGACATCGAGCGCCTTCGGCTCGGACTCACACTGCAGCGTGACCACTACCTCCCGCTCAGCGTGATCCGGGAGCAGCTCGATGAGGTCGATGCGCGGGGCGAGGGTGCATCCCTCACACCGCCGCCCTCGATTGCACCCGCGCCGCGCCGGTATCGCCGCGACGAACTCCTCGCCGCGGCCGGGGCGGGTCCGCAGCTGCTCAACGACGCGATCAGCACCGGTGTGATCACGGCGCAGGAGAACTACGCCGAATCGGTGGTGTCCCTGCTCCGCGGCCTCGTGGCATTGGATCGCCACGGCATCGAACCCCGCCACCTGCGTTCACTGCGCCAGGGCGCCGAGCGCGAGGTCGCGCTGATCGAGTCGGCGATGTCGGCGCTGCTCCGTCGCACCGACGCCACTTCGCGCGCCAAGGCGAGCGAGCTGGCTCCGGAACTGGCATCGAAGATCGACGAAGTGCGCTCGCTCTTCGTCAAGGATGCGCTGTCCCGCATCCTTTCGTAACGAACTGGTTGCGACACACCTTCGTCGTCGCACGGATGTCATTGCCGCTGCCCGGGCACTGCTCTAGCGTGGAGATAACCGTTCCAGGGAGGAATTCAGATGAATGCGGATGAGCTCGCAGGAGACTCGCGCTTCGTGCCCGAACTCCTCTTCACCGACGGTCTTCCGGCCATGGACGACGAGGTCGGCTACCGCGGTGCGGTCGCCGCTCGCGCGGCCGGCATCACCTACCGCCAGCTCGACTACTGGGCGCGTACCGAGCTCGTCGAGCCCACGGTGCGCGGCGCCAGCGGCTCCGGTTCGCAGCGACTCTACGGATTCCGCGACATCCTGGTGCTGAAGCTCGTCAAGAGCCTGCTCGACACCGGAATCTCGCTGCAGCAGATCCGCACCGCCGTCGAGGAGCTGCGCCGCGCCGGCATCAGCGATCTCGCGGGCACGACGCTCATGAGCGATGGTGCCTCGGTCTACCTCTGCACGTCGAACGACGAGGTCATCGACCTGGTCAGCCGCGGACAGGGCGTCTTCGGCATCGCCGTGGGCAAGGTGTTGCGCGAAGTCGAATCCACGCTCGTGCAGTTCGACGCGACCGCACCCGACCCCGTCGACGAGCTCAGTGCCCGTCGCTCCCAGCGCTCCGCCTGAGAGTGCCCGTCGCTCCCAGCGCTCCGCCTGACCACGGCGTCTAGAGACGAAGAAGCGGCCGTCCTCATCGAGGACGGCCGCTTCATCGTGTGCGTGTGACGGTCAGCTCTGGGCGCCGTTGTCTGCGACGGCGATGCGTCCGGTGCGGATGATCCGGTCCAGAAGCTGGTCGAAGTCGGCCGCGAGTTCCTGCGCGGAGTCGCCGGGCCAGATGTGCAGCGGCTTGGCCGCGCCCTGGGCCTGCTGCAACGAGGTGCGCTCGGGAAGTTGAGGCGACAGCACGAGTGGGCCGAACATGTCGCGGAGTTCCTTGATGCGGAACTGGTGCTCGATCGACTGGGGGCGCACGCGATTGACCACGATGCCGAGCGGCTGGAGGCGGGGGGAGAGGCCTCGGCGGATCTCCTCGATCGCGCGCAGCGCGCGGTCGGCTGCCGCGACGGAGAAGAGGCCGGGCTCGGTGACGACCATCACGCGGTCGCTCGCTGCCCAGGCTGTGCGGGTGAGCGCGTTCAACGACGGTGCGCAGTCGATCAGCACCAGGTCGTAGTCCGCCTCGACGGCTGCGAGTGCCTCTTCGAGCTTCCAGACGTCACGCACGCTCGGGTGCGGGCCGTCGAAGTTGATCGCCGACGGGCTGCCGATGAGCACATCGATCGTGCCCGGGTGGACCTTGGCCCATCCGCTGGAGGTGATCGCCTGACGGACGACCTTCTCCTTCGGGTTCGCCAGGACATCGGCGATGTTGAGTCGACCGGCCACCTGGATATCCATCCCGGTGGAGACGTCGGACTGCGGGTCGAGGTCGACGACGAGAGTCCGCACACCCCGGGCGAAGGCCGCTGAGGCCAAGCCGAGAGTCACGGTCGTCTTGCCGACGCCCCCCTTGAGAGAGCTGACGCTGAGTACGTGCACGGACTCCACGTTACCTTCCCCTAGGCTGGGGGAACACTCAGCCCCGCCCCATGTGCGTCGAAAACGCCGCACATCGAGCTCCCAGAGGTGTGCATGTTCCAAAAGATCCTTGTGGCCAACCGCGGCGAGATCGCGATCCGTGCCTTCCGTGCGGCTTACGAAGTCGGGGCCAGGACAGTCGCCGTCTTCCCTCATGAAGACCGCGGTTCCGTGCATCGTCTGAAAGCGGATGAGGCGTACGAGATCGGTGAGCGAGGCCATCCGGTCCGCGCTTACCTGAGTGTCGACGAGATCATCCGCGTCGCCATCGAGTCCGGTGCGGACGCGATCTACCCCGGCTACGGATTCCTCTCCGAGAATCCCGAACTCGCGGCCCAGGCGGCCGCGAACGGCATCGTCTTCATCGGACCGCCCTCCGCGGTGCTGGAGATGGCGGGCAACAAGGTCGAGGCGAAGCGCCACGCGATCGAGGCCGGGGTTCCCGTGCTGCGGTCCACGGAAGCCTCCGATGACGTCGAGCACCTCCTCGCGCAGGCAGCGGACATCGGGTTCCCCCTCTTCGCGAAGGCCGTCGCCGGTGGTGGTGGCCGAGGGATGCGTCGTGTGGCCACGGCGGACGAGCTCGCTCCCGCCCTCGCCGAGGCGATGCGTGAGGCCTCCAGCGCGTTCGGTGATGCGCGGATGTTCCTCGAGCAGGCCGTCGTGCGCCCTCGGCACATCGAGGTCCAGATCCTCGCCGACAAGACCGGAGAGACGGTCCACCTGTTCGAACGCGACTGCTCGGTACAGCGCCGGCATCAGAAGGTCGTCGAGATCGCTCCGGCGCCGAACCTGGACGACAGCATCCGCACCGCGCTGCACGGTTATGCGGTGGCCTTCGCCCGATCGATCGGCTACGAGAACGCCGGCACCGTCGAGTTCCTGCTGGAGACCGCGGGGGAGCGGGCGGGCGAGGTGGTGTTCATCGAGATGAACCCTCGCATCCAGGTGGAGCACACCGTCACCGAAGAGGTGACCGACGTCGATCTGGTGCAGAGCCAGATGCGGATCGCCGCAGGGGAGTCTCTCGCCGAACTCGGGTTGCAGCAGGAGAACCTGCACGTCAGGGGCGCGGCGCTCCAGTGCCGCATCACCACGGAGGACCCCACGCAGGGGTTCCGCCCCGACACAGGCAAGATCACGACCTACCGCTCCCCGGGTGGGGCGGGCATCCGTCTCGACGGCGGCACCGTGCACCAGGGCGCCCAGATCAGCCCGCACTTCGACTCGATGCTCGCCAAGCTGACCTGTCGTGGGCGCGACTTCCCCGCCGCGGTGGCCCGCGCACGTCGTGCTCTCGCTGAGTTCCGCATTCGAGGCGTCTCCACCAACATCCCGTTCCTGCAGGCATTGCTCGACGACGACGCGTTCATCGCCGGTGATGTCAGCACATCGTTCATCGACGAGCGTCCCGAGCTCCTCCGGGGGCGCGTGTCGAAGGACCGCGGAACGAAGATCCTCAACTGGCTCGTCGACGTCACCGTCAACAAGCCGCACGGCGCGCATCCCGGCGTCGTCGACCCGCGCACGAAGCTTCCTGCCACCGACCTCACGGCTCCGACCGTTCCCGGGTCGCGTCAGCGGCTGCAGGAGCTCGGACCGGAAGGGTTCGCGCGGAGCCTGCGCGAGCAGACGGCCCTGGCGATCACCGACACCACGTTCCGCGATGCCCATCAGTCGCTCCTGGCGACGCGCGTGCGCACCAAGGACCTGGCGGCGGCCGCGCCTCATATCGCCCAGCTCACACCGGGCCTGCTCTCGGTCGAGGCCTGGGGCGGTGCCACATACGACGTCGCGCTGCGGTTCCTCGGGGAGGATCCATGGGAGCGGCTCGACAAGCTGCGTGCCGCGCTGCCGAACATCGCCATCCAGATGCTTCTGCGTGGGCGCAACACGGTCGGCTACACGCCGTACCCGACCGAGGTGACCGAGGCGTTCGTGGCGGAGGCCGCAGCGAGCGGTGTCGACATCTTCCGCATCTTCGACGCGCTGAACGACGTCGAGCAGATGCGCCCCGCGATCGAGGCGGTGCGCCGGACCGGCACCGCTGTCGCCGAGGTGGCGTTGTGCTACACCGGTGATCTGCTCAACCCCGCGGAAGACCTCTACACGCTCGACTACTACCTGGGTCTCGCCGATCAGATCGTCGAGGCGGGCGCGCACATCATCGCGATCAAGGACATGGCGGGACTGCTGCGTCCCGCCGCGGCCGCGAAGCTCGTCGCCGCCCTGCGCGAGCGGTTCGACCTGCCGGTGCACCTCCACACCCACGACACGCCGGGTGGACAGCTGGCCACGCTGCTCGCCGCCAGTGCCGTCGGCGTCGATGCGGTGGATGCGGCATCCGCACCGCTGTCCGGTACTACCAGCCAACCGTCGCTGTCTGCTCTCGTGGCCGCGCTGGCGCACACGGACCGCGACAGCGGGATCGATCTGGCTGCCGTCTCCGACCTCGAGCCCTACTGGGAGGCGGTGCGGCACCAGTACGCGCCGTTCGAATCCGGGCTTCCGGGACCCACAGGGCGCGTGTACCACCACGAGATCCCGGGCGGTCAGCTCTCGAACCTCCGGCAGCAGGCCAAGGCGCTCGGGCTCGCCGATGACTTCGAGCTGATCGAGGACATGTACGCCGCTGCCGACCGCATCCTCGGTCGCGTGCCGAAGGTGACCCCGTCGTCGAAGGTGGTCGGCGATCTCGCACTGCACCTGGCGGCGGTGAAGGCAGACCCGGCGGACTTCGAAGCGCATCCGGAGAAGTACGACGTGCCCGACTCGGTGGTCGGGTTCATGGCCGGAGAGCTCGGCGATCTGCCGGGCGGCTGGCCTGAGCCCTTCCGTACGAAGGTCCTCGCCGGACGATCGGTGCGTCACAGCATCACCGCGCTCACCACCGACGACGAGGCAGCGCTCGCGGGCGACAGCGCGCAACGACGGGCGCGCCTGAACACCCTGCTGTTCCCGGCGCCGATGCAGGAGTTCTCGCAGATGCGCGAGCTGTTCGGCGACCTCTCGGTGCTCGATACCAGCGACTACCTCTACGGGCTCGTGCAGGGGCAGGAACATCTGATCGAGATCGACCGGGGCGTGCAGCTCTACGTCGGTCTCGAGGCCATCGGCGATGCGGACGACCGCGGCATGCGCACGGTCATGACGACGCTGAACGGTCAGCTCCGGCCGGTCTTCGTGCGCGACCACTCGGTCTCGGTCGACGCGCACGACGTCGAGAAGGCGGACACCTCGGTTCCCGGTCAGGTGGCGGCCCCGTTCTCGGGCGTCGTCACGCTCAAGGCCGAGGTCGGCAGCGCGATCAGGGCCGGTGAGCCCGTCGCCTCCATCGAGGCGATGAAGATGGAAGCGGCCATCACGGCGCCCATCGACGGGGTCATCGAGCGGCATGCGATCGGCGGCACACAACAGGTGGATGCCGGAGATCTTTTGGTCGTGATCCGCCCGGCGCACTAATCTTGTGCGGGCGAGGGCGGCGCACGTGGTGCGCACCCGAGTCCCGCACAGGCTTGGAGCAACACCGTGACCCCGAAGAACACCGCAGAGCCCTTCGATGAGAATCCGTTGGGGATGCTCGACGACGCCGCGTCACTCGACACAGCGGGAATCGGCATCCTGTCGACGACCGCTCAGGTGAGTGTCGTTCTTCCCCAGGACGAGGACGACGATCTCGCCGACGATGGAGTCGTCGACGGTGAGATCGTCGCCGATCTGATCCTCGACGACGTGACGATCGAGGGGGTGCGGGCACGGGACATCGTCGCTCCCGTCAGTGCGTCTCTCCCGATCGCCGGGGAGATCATCATCGTGGAGCCGGAGCCGGAGCCGGAGCCGGAGCCGGAGCCGGAGCCGGAGCCGGAGCCGGAGGTACCCTCTGAGCCGGTTGAGGCGCCGTCGCCGATCACGGTGAGCAAGGCTCCGCCGGCGAAGAAGACGAAGAAGGCCACGCCCAGGCTTGTCGAGGACGTGGTCCCTGACGCGCCGTCCCCTGAAACGCCGACCCCCGAAGCGCCTGTCGTCGAAGCACCTGTCGTCGAAGCGCCGGTGGCTCTCTCCGCTGCGGAAGAGGAGGCGATCGTGGCGACGTTCCTGGCCAAGGCCGACGCCGACGCGGCGCCCGCGATCATCGCCCCAGAGCCCACCGCGAGGCCGGTCACCGAGAAGGAGATCACCGAAGTGCACACCTCCGACGACAAGGCCGTCGTGTCGCAGACCCGTCGGTCGGCCGCGCGGGCCGACGTCGCCCTGACCTCGAAGCGTCTGGACGACTTGGGTGACACGGCTCGCGAATCGGCCGATCTGCTCACCGCCGATCGTCTGCTCGACCCGCACCGACTCGCCAAGCCCGAGCCCGAGGGCGCCTGGAGCCACTTCCTCTATACCGTGTCCGGACGGCGCATCAACATCGGAGACGGACGGCGCGCGAAGGAGCGCAAGGCGCTCACAGCCCGGATCGCCGCCCCGCTCGTGGGAGGGGCACGGTTCGTCCCGGTGCTGTCCCGCAAGGGGGGCGTCGGAAAGACCACCATCACGGCGCTCCTCGGTATGGCGCTCGCGGATGCACGCGAGGACCGCGTCATCGCGGTCGACGCGAATCCCGACCGGGGCACGCTGGCGGACCGGGTCGTGCGCCCGCATCACTCCAAATCCGTGCGCGATCTGGTGCGCATCCACGACGAGGTGAAGGGTTACCACGACATCTCGGCGATCGTCGCGCGCGATGCGACCCGCCTCGATGTCCTCGCCTCCGACGCCGACCCGCGCATCGCCGAAGCATTCAGCGACGAGGACTACCGCGACGTCGCGGGTGTGGCCGCGCACTACTACTCGCTGGTGCTGACCGACACCGGGACGGGCATCGTGCATTCCGTGATGTCGGCGACGCTCGACCTGGCCGATCAGATCGTCATCGTCTCGGGGCTCAGCGTCGATGAGGCCCGCCTGGCATCGGAGACGCTCACCTGGCTCGAGACGAACGGGTACTCCGAGCAGGCACGGGACGCCATCGTGGTGCTGAATCAGTCGACGCCCGGCGCGCCGCTGGTGCGGCTCAACGAGCTCGAATCGCACTTCGCCACGCGCGCGAAGAAGGTCGTGCGCATGCCGTACGACGTGCAGATCGCCGGTGGCGGGACCATCGTGTTCGCGAATCTCCAGCCCGAGACGAGAGCGGCGGCACGCGAACTCGCGGCCTCGCTGGTCGAGGGTCTCCGGAGCAAGGCCGCCTGATGACGGTGCGTGAGATCCGTATCTTCGGCGACCCCGTGCTGCGCACCGTGTGCGCACCCATCGACGTGATCGACGACGGTGTGCGTGCGCTCGTGTCCGACCTCGTCGAGACCGTCGAGCTGCCCGGCCGCGCGGGGGTGGCCGCGCCGCAGATCGGCGTGGCGCTGCGCGCCTTCAGCTACAACATCGACGGCGACATCGGGTACGTGCTCAATCCTGTCCTCACCGAGGTCAGAGGCGAAGCGGTGCCGACAGGCGAAGGCTGCCTGTCCGTACCGGGACTCTGGCACGAGGCTCTGCGACACCCGTGGGCGCGCGTCGAGGGGATCGATCTCGATGGCCGGCCGGTGGTGATCGAAGGGGAGGGGCTGATGGCTCAGGCCCTCCAGCACGAGACGGATCACCTCGATGGCAAGCTCTACCTCTCACGTCTCGATGCCGACACGCGCCGCACGGCGATGCGCGAGGTCAGGGAGAGCGCCTGGTTCTGACCCGCGCGTCCCACTGACACGGAACGGCCCCCTGCACGCGTGTGCAGGGGGCCGTTCCGTGTTCCTCTGCGGATCAGCCGCCGATGGCCACGTTCGTCGTGGCGACCGGCTCGTCGTACAGGGCCGAGATCTCATCGGCGAAGTCGCTCATGATCACGTTGCGCTTGATCGAGAGCTTCGGGGTCAGATGACCCGACGCCTCGGTCCACTCCGAGTCGAGGATCGTGAACTTGCGGATCGATTCGGCGCGGGAGACGCGCGTGTTGGCCGTGTCCACCGCTCGCTGGACCTCGGCGCGGACGGCATCGTTGCGCGCGGCATCCACGAGTGACATCTCGGCGGACAGCCCGTTGTTCGCGAGCCACGTGGGCAGCATCTCGGGGTCGAGCGTGATCAATGCCGAGATGAAGGGCTTCTGGTCTCCGACGACGACGACCTGACCGATGATCGGGTTCGCCCGGATGGGATCCTCGAGCGCGGCCGGGGCGACGTTCTTGCCGCCGGCGGTGACGATGATCTCCTTCTTGCGGCCGGTGATGGTGAGGAAGCCCTCGGTGTCGAAGCTGCCGATGTCGCCGGTGCGGAACCAGCCGCCGTCGCTGAAGGCCTCCTTCGTCGCCGCGTCGTTGTTCCAGTACTCCTTGAACACATTGATGCCGCGGACCTCGATCTCGCCGTCCTCGGCGAGCCGGACGCCGACACCGGGCAGCGCCGGGCCGACCGTGCCGATCTTCGACTTGTCCGCGAGGTTCACCGTGGCCGGTGCCGTGGTCTCGGTCAGACCGTAGCCCTCGAGGATCACGACACCCAGGCTGTGGAAGAAGTGCCCGAGGCGCGAGCCGAGGGGCGCGGAACCGGAGACGGCGTAGACGACGTTGCCGCCCATCGCCTCGCGGAGCTTGCTGTAGACGAGCTTGTTGAACAGCGCGAACTTCAGCTTCATGCCGAAGGGGATCGTGGTCCCTTCCTCCACGAGCTTGGAGTGCGCGATCGCGACGTCGGCTGCCGCGCGGAAGATCTTGCCCTTGCCTCCAGCCTCGGCCTTCTGCTCGGCCGAGTTGTAGACCTTCTCGAAGACGCGGGGGACCGCGAGCAGGAAGGTGGGCTTGAAAGACCCGAGCGCCGGCAGGAGCTGTCGCGTGTCGGGCTGGTGGCCCGTGCGGACTCCGGCGTGGATGTCGAGGATCGAGATGAATCGTGCGAACACATGAGCCGTGGTGATGAACAGCAGTGTGGATGCTCCGGGCGTCTGCACGACGGCATCGAGCGCCTTCGCGGAGTTGCGGGACAGCTCGACGAAGTTGCTGTGCGTCAGCACGCAGCCCTTGGGGCGACCGGTGGAGCCCGAGGTGTAGATCAGTGTGGCGATGTCGGAGCCGACGGCCAGCTGGCGACGCCGTTCGATCTCGGCATCCTCGATCGAGGTTCCCTGGGCGGTGAACGTGTCGATCGCACCGAGGTGCAGTTGCCACACATCGCGGATCAGCGGAAGGTCACCGCGCACCTCGTCGACACGCGAGAAGTGCTCCGGCGATTCGACGATCAGGGCGATGGCGCCGGAATCCTCCATGATCCATTGGATCTGCGACGGAGAGCTCGTCTCGTAGATCGGCACCATCACGGCGCCGGCGTAGAAGAGCGCGAAGTCGATGAGCGTCCACTCATAGGTCGTGCGGGCCAGGAAGCCCACCTTCTCGCCCGGTTGGATGCCGGCGGCGACGATACCCTTCGCGACCGCGATCACCGCGGTCTGGAAATCGGCGGCGGAGATGTCGCGCCATCCGTCACCCTCGGGGACGGAGAACAATGCGCGATCGGGGGTGGCCTTCACGCGCTCGACCAGGAGGTCGGCGACGTTCGCTTCGGGGTCGGCGGGGACGATCGCGGGGACTTCGAACTGAACCACGGCAGCTCCTTCGGTACCGGTCGGGACGGGTTTCCTTCGAGTCTAGGGTATGGCACCGCGTCGCATTCAGGTTGAAACCCAGTCTCCGCATGTGCACTATGCGCTGGCGCGCGCGGAGCACGGCGCTAGACTTCACCTCGATGTTCTACTGGCTGATGAAGTACGTCGTGATCGGCCCCATCGTCAAGGGGATCTTCCGCCCCTGGATCGTGGGGCGGAACAACGTGCCCGCCAACGGCGCGGCGATCCTCGCGAGCAATCACCTCTCGTTCGCCGACTCGATCTTCCTTCCGCTCGTGATCGACCGACGGATGTCGTTCCTTGCGAAGAGCGATTACTTCACCGGGCGTGGCCCCAAGGGGTGGGCGACGAAGTTCTTCATGAAGGCGACGGGCCAGTTGCCGATCGACCGCTCCGGAGGAAAGGCGTCGGAGGCCTCGTTGAACACCGGCCTCCAGGTGCTGGGCGGGGGAGACCTCCTCGGCATCTACCCCGAGGGCACGCGCAGCCCCGACGGAAAGCTCTACCGCGGCCGCACAGGTATCGCGCGGATGGCGCTGGAGGCGAAGGTCCCCGTCATCCCGGTCGTCATGGTCGACACCGATACGGCCATGCCCATCGGCCGGCGGTTGCCGCGCGTCGTGCGCGTGGGGATCGTGATCGGTGAACCTCTCGATTTCTCGCGATACGCGGGCATGGAGAACGACCGCTACATCCTGCGATCCGTCACGGACGAGATCATGGTCGCCCTGCAGAGACTCGGTGAGCAGCACTACGAAGACGTGTACGCATCGACCGTGAAGGACCGGCTCCCCTCGCGTGTCACACAGCGGTCCTGAGGCGTCCCGCGCCTCCCGCTCCCACTAGGCTGGAGGGCATGCTTCCGTCCGAAATCGACGCCCTCGACGCATGGCGTTCACTCCCCATCAAGCAGCAGCCGCCGTGGCAGGACACCGCGCGTGTCGCTGAGGTCTCGCGGCAGATCGCCGGGCTTCCTCCTCTGGTCTTCGCGGGTGAGGTCGACAACCTCCGCGATCGCCTCGCACGTGCCGCATCGGGGCAGGCCTTCCTCCTCCAGGGAGGCGATTGCGCCGAGACGTTCGCGGGTGCGACGGCGGAGCAGATCCGCAACCGCATCAAGACGGTTCTGCAGATGGCGGTCGTGCTGACGTATGGCGCCTCGATGCCGATCGTCAAGATGGGGCGCATGGCGGGGCAGTTCGCCAAGCCGCGCTCGAGCGATAACGAGACCCGCGGCGATGTGACGCTTCCCGCCTACCGCGGCGACATCGTCAACGGATACGACTTCACCGAGGGATCCCGGCAGCCCGACCCCAACCGTCTGCTCCAGGGGTACCACACGGCAGCGTCGACGCTGAACCTCATCCGGGCGTTCACGCAGGGTGGCTTCGCGGATCTCCGTGAGGTGCACTCGTGGAACAAGGGATTCGCGCAGAACCCGGCCAACCAGCGCTACGAGCGCATGGCGGCCGAGATCGATCGCGCCATCAAGTTCATGGAGGCCGCGGGCGCGGACTTCGACGAGCTGAAGCGCGTGGAGTTCTTCACCGGTCACGAAGGCCTCCTGATGGACTACGAGCGGCCGATGACCCGCATCGACTCCCGCACGGACACGCCGTACAACACGTCGGCGCACTTCCTGTGGATCGGTGAGCGCACGCGCGAACTCGATGGCGCGCACGTCGACTACTTCTCGAAGATCCGCAACCCCATCGGCGTCAAGCTCGGACCCACCACGTCGCCTGACACCGCTCTCGCGCTGATCGACAAGCTCGACCCGAACCGTGAACCCGGACGCCTGACGTTCATCACGCGCATGGGGGCGGGCAAGATCCGCGATGCACTGCCGCCGCTGCTCGAGGCCGTGCGCGACTCGGGTGCGCAGCCGCTGTGGGTCACCGACCCCATGCACGGCAACGGCATCACCACGCCGACCGGATACAAGACGCGTCGTTTCGATGACGTCGTCGACGAGGTACGGGGCTTCTTCGAGGCGCACCGCGCCGTCGGCACGTTCCCCGGCGGAATCCACGTGGAGCTGACCGGCGACGATGTCACGGAGTGCCTCGGAGGCTCCGAGCAGATCGACGAGGCAGCCCTCGGCACGCGCTACGAGAGCCTGTGCGACCCGCGCCTGAACCACATGCAGTCCCTCGAGCTCGCCTTCCTCGTCGCCGAGGAGCTCGAGAAGCGCTGAGGCACGACGGTACCGCATGACGAAGCGCCCTCCCCGATCGGGGAGGGCGCTTCGTCATATGGTGAGCAGTTTTTGTCGGAGGTTTCTCAGCCGGCGAACGTCATCTTCAGGGTGATCGTCGCACCCTTGCGCTGCGCATCCGACGGGCTGTACGAGTCGACGCGGGTGTTCTCGTTCGCCAGGAGATCCCACACCGAGTCGGGGAGACCGGTGTCGCTCGTGAAGGCGTAGGCGAAGCCCCCGTCCGCCGAGCCCAGAGCCTCCTTCGCCTCGTCCCGGGTCATCCCACTGACGTCCGGTACCTCGAAGAGCGGAGGTCCGGTCGAGACGATCAACGTCACCCGGTCGCCGGGTCGCCAGTTGCCCTTCTCGGAGCGGTCGGCCACGCCGATGACGCGGTCCTTCTCGATGCTGTCGCTCGCGACGTACTGAGGCTCGTCGGTGACCTCGAGCTTCTTGTCGGTGAGCTTCTCGGTCGCCTGTCCCACGCTCATGCCCACGACGTCGGGGAAGGCGCCTGCCGACACGTAGAGGCGGACGGTGTCGTCTTCGAACAGATCGCAGCCGTCACCGCAGGTGTAGGGCTCGCGACCGTCGCGGGGAGTGACCAGCGCGTTGATGACCACACCCTCCGCGGCGTCGGAGAACAGGATGAGTGAGTCGTCCACGGTGTTCACGCTGATGCCGTCGAGATAGCTCCGGGCGTCGGCCTCCGTCTTGCCGTTCAACGTCTCGGCGCGGTGTGATGCCGGTCCGCTCGAGATGTAGACCGTGACCTCCGCGCCCTTGTCCAGGCGCTGTCCGGCATCGGGATCGCTGCGGATCGCAATGCCGCTCTCGACCTCGATCGAGCTCTCCTCGTCCCTGATAGGCACGAAGCCGTCGGCGATCAGCGCGGCCGAGGCATCTTCGTAGGTGTCTCCGGCCACGCTCGGTACGGCGACGAGAGACCCTGGGCCTGACCCGAACCACCAACCGACGCCGCCCGCGAGCACGGCGAGAAGCAGGACGAGGGTGAGCAGGAACGCTCCTCGGGCACGCCGCTTGGACGCACGCCGGCGCAATACCGTTGCATTGTCGATCGTCTGCGGGGCGGGTGCCGTCGGGTCGGGGATGACCATGGTGCCCGGCATGACCTTCGTGAGATCGCCGGAGTCCGACTGCGACCGCAGCGGTTGTGTGGGCGCCGCGGCGGCCGCCGGCGCCACGCCCAGGTCGCGCTCGATCTCGCGGAGCCGCGCAAGCATCTGTCCGGCATCGTCGGGTCGCTCGTCCGGCGATTTCTCGGTCGCCCACAGCACGAGCTCGTCGAGTGGTTCCGGCACAGCCGGGTTGCGCACGCTCGGGCGCGGTACCGATTCGGTCGCGTGCTGGAAGGCGATCTGCATCGGCTGCTCGCCCTTGTAGGGCTGCTCGCCGACGAGCATCTCGTAGAGCATGATGCCGAGGGCGTAGATGTCGCTGCGGGCATCCGCCGTTCCGCGGGTGACGAGCTCGGGCGCGAGATAGGCGATCGTTCCGAGGAGCTGCTGTCCCGTGGCTGTGTTGGCTGTCGTGGCGCGTGCGAGTCCGAAGTCGCCGATCTTGATGCGACCGTCCTCGGCCAACAGCACGTTCTCGGGCTTCACGTCGCGATGCACGATCCCTGCGCGATGGGCCGCCGAGAGACCGGAGAGCACCGCGTCCATGATCGTGATGGTCTGCGGGATCGTGAGGCGCTTCTGCTCGCGGAGGAGCTCGCGCAACGTGATTCCCGGCAGGTACTCCATGACGAGGTAGGCGAGCTCGCCGTCCTGTCCCTGGTCGAAGACGTTGACGACGTGCGGGTCCGCCAGACGTGCAGCGGAGCGCGCTTCCTGGATGAAACGGCTCTGGAAGGCCGAGTCATCACTCAGGTGCGCATGCATGACCTTCAGGGCGATGCGTCGCTCGAGTCGGAGGTCGGTCGCGACATAGACCGTGGCCATCCCGCCGCGGGCGATGCGGGCGCGTACCCGATATCGTCCGTCGACAAGTCGCCCGATGAGGGGGTCGGCTTGCTGATTGGACGTCACGTCAGAATTCTATGGAGAACTGGCTGAAAGCTTGGGGAGCGCCTCACCCCTGCGGCCGTCCGGTTTCGGGTTCGGAGCTCAGCCATGTGTGGCGAGCCACTGGAACGCCTGCGTCTCCCACCGGCCGTACTTGGTCGGATACGCCGAGATCTGCACGGCCTGGGCGGCGTCCGTGAACGCCATGCTCTCCCAGCCGGGGATGTCGAGGAGCCCTCGCGTCGCGGAGCCGTTGGGGTCGTTGCGCCCGCCGTAGAACACGCGGGTGCTGCGCTCCGCATCCCTCACCTGCGCGGCGCTGCCCCATCCTGTGCTGGGGCGCTGCTGGAAGATACCGAGCGAGTCGCGATCGCCGTGGTCGAGGTTTCGCAGTCCCGACTCGACCATGCCCGTGGCGAGTCCGATCGCGATGCCGCGGTCGGACACTCCGAGCTCGCGTCCGATGCGGATGATGAGCGACGCGTTGGCCGCCTGCTCCGCATCGAGCGTGGCGCTCAGCGCGCCACCGGTTGCGGCGACGGCGGCGGCCTGGGCGACGATGAGCTTCTGCCCCGGGTAGATGATGGACGAGGGGCCGAGTCCGTTCCACGCGAAGATCGACTGCGTCGTGGCGCCGTACTTTCGGGCGATCGCGAAGACCGTTTCGCCTGCTGAGACCGTGTGGGTCTTTCCCGCGGCGGCGGAGGCGGGGGGAGCGGGGGTCGTTGCGGCTGCAGGCTTCGGCGCCGGCGTGACGGTGCCGGAGACGGCGAGCTTCTGTCCCGGATAGATGACGGATGACCGGCTCAGTCCGTTTGCTGCGAGGACCGCGTCGACCGAGGTGCCGTACTTCCGCGCGATCGCGAAGACGGTGTCGCCTGCGACGACGGTGTGCGCCGTGCTCGTGGAGGCATGAGGAGCAACGGGCGCGGCAGGGGCGGAGGCCGAGGCGGAGAGCGTGACGGTCTGCCCGGGATAGATGACGGAGCGCCAGGTCAGTCCGTTCCACGACAGCACGTCCACCGTGCGGAGGCCGAATCGGCCGGCGATCGTGGAGATCGTGTCTCCGGCGCGGACCACGTAGGTCGCGGGCGTCGCCTTCTGAGGGATCGCGCGCAACGGCGACGCGTGCTCACGCTCGACCGGAACGACATCGGCGGTGGCGACGGGGGCGGCCGCGAAGCTTCCGGCGAGGGCTCCCAGGACGGCGGCGGGCACTCCCAGCCGGACATGACGCGCATGGCGCTTGACGGTGTTCCTTCGCATGGAGGCCCCCTTTTCGAGCATCTGACACGGTGGCACGGAAGTAAACGGAAGTCAACAGGAGTGAAAGAAGTGAAGATTGTGAAAGAAGTGATGAAGAGCGCCGAAATGCGTTGCCTGCCTCGAAGTGAGATAGTGGGCAACGTGTCTGAGAACGTTGCTGCGCCCCTTGCCACCCCGTGGCTGACGATGCCCGACCTCGTGGAGGCGCTGGATGTGCCATTGGGGCGGGTTCGCCGCCTCATCGACGAGCACTACCTGATCGGCTCCCGTCGAAACGGTGCCTTCGCTGTCCCCGCGGCGTTCATCGTGGACGGCCAACCGCTCAGCTCCCTGCGGGGTACGGTCATCGTGCTGAAGGATGCCGGCTTCGGCGATGACGAGCTCATCGATTGGCTCTTCGAGGAGGAGGAGTCGCTCGGTCGTTCACCGATCGCGGCTCTCCTCGACGGTCACAAGAGCGCGGTCCGTCGTCTCGCCCGCACTCTCGCCTGACGTCGGAGGACGGTGCGCGACGCTCAGGACGAGCGCACGGTCGCGGCCCTGGCGAGGTCGCGCAGTTCGCCCACCGCGGCATTGTCGAGCCGGGCGCCGATGAGGGCCTGGTCGGCTTCACGTGCGTAGTCGCCGATCATGGTCTCGATGCGTTCCAGCGCTCCGGACGCGGAGATCGTCGTCTGCAGGAACGAGACCTGATCGGCCGTGAGTTCGGTGTCGCCGAGAAGCTCGTCGAACACGCGGCGCGCAGAAGGGTCGAGGACTTCTCTCGTGAGCGCGACGAGGACCGTTCTCTTGCCCTCGCGCAGATCGTCTCCCGCGGGCTTCCCGGTGACCGATGAGTCGCCGAACACTCCGAGCACGTCATCGCGGAGCTGGAAGGCCATCCCGACAGGGCGACCGAAGTGGCGCAGCGCATCCACCTGACCGGCATCCGCGCCGGCGAGCGAGGCGCCGAGCACGAGCGGCTGTTCGATGCTGTACCGAGCCGACTTGAGAGACACGACACGCAGGGCGCGTTCGGCGTGACTGCTGTCGTCGTTCACGCTCCACGCCGACTCCTCGGCGATGTCCAGGAACTGGCCGGTGGTGACGTCCCGTCGCATGCGTGCGTATTCGCGTCGCACCGCGCGCGCGGAGGGGTGGCCGTCGAGGGCGGTCTCGAGCAGGTCGTCGCTCCACGCGACGAGCAGGTCCCCGAGCAGGATCGCCGAGGCGCGCCCGAACGATGCTCCGTCGCCGGTCCAGCGCGCCTCTCGGTGGGCGCTCTCCAACGCCCGGTGCGCTGCGGGGCGACCGCGCCGGGTATCGGAGTTGTCGATGAGGTCATCGTGCACGAGGGCGGCGGACTGGAAGATCTCCAGCGCCGCGCAGATGTCCCAGAGGGCGTCGGTCTCGGAAGCGTTCCGATCGGCGAAGCGGGCGGATGCGCGCCATCCTGCATGGCAGAACCTCGCGCGGAGGCGCTTGCCGCCGGTCAGCGTCTCGGCTGCGGCGTCGAGGAACGCGGCGGCGTCGATGCCGTACTCCTCGGACTCTGACCGCATGAGGGCGACGAACCGATCCAGGCGGGCGGCGACGGCGTCGATGATCGGTGTGGGGGAGGGCACGACTCCCAGCATACGTAAAGCAAGCAAGGGCCGAACGGCTAGCCTCCGGTGCCTGGGCGCGCGTAGAATGGAAGGCACGATACCCGAGGGGGACGAAATGCCACTCTCCGAACAGGAGCAGCGTCTGCTCGACGAGATGGAACGCCATCTCCTCCACAATGACGCCGACGTTGTGAGCGCGCCCTCGGGCGATCGCACACTGAGCTATCGCAACCTCGTCTACGGCGCACTGCTGCTGCTCGTCGGCGTCGGTGGCCTCGTCGTCGGTGTCGTGCTCGGTGACGTATGGGGGATCGTCGTCGGAGTCATCGGCTTCGCTGCGATGCTCGCCGGCGTCATGTTCGCGGTGACACCTGTCCGGCGCACCACGCCGGTGGCGCCGCGTGCCGCAGCCGGCGCGAAGCGGGCGGACTCCGCGTCCTTCATGGATCGGATGAACGACCGCTGGGATCGCCGCCAAGACGGTCGCTGACCTCTCCACCTCCTTCTTCACGAAGGCCCGGATGCTCTGAGCATCCGGGCCTTCGTGCGTTCGCGACAGTGCTCCTGAGGAATGGACGCGCCGCGGGCTGACGTCGCGGCGCCCTTTTCCTCCACTGGCCCTCCACCTTCCTCCACCCCGTCGTTCCGCTGAATCACAAGGCATCTTCGGGGTTACGATCCCCTTTTTGCGCTTCTGCCCGTAGGAATGTGGAGCAAAGTGGAGTAAAGTGGGGCGCACCTCGAGTTGGCCGGACGCAGAGGGGGTGATGGCTGATGTTGTTGGGAACGCATTCTCCGAAGTTGGACGACAAAGGACGGGTCATCCTTCCTGCGAAGTTCCGCGAAGACCTCGGTGGCGGCATCGTCGTCACACGAGGCCAGGAACGCTGCCTCTACGTCTTCAGCACGGCCGAGTTCGAGGCGATGCACGAGCGGATCCGTCAGGCGCCGCTCGCGAACAAGCAGGCGCGTGACTTCATGCGCCTGTTCCTCTCCGGTGCCAGCGCGGAGATGCCTGACAGTCAGAACCGCATCACCATCCCGGCCCACCTGCGTCAGTACGCGGGCCTCCAGAAGGAACTCATCGTCACCGGTGTCGGCGCCCACGCCGAGATCTGGGACGCCGAGAGCTGGAACACCTACCTCGCCGCCGGCGAGGAGTCCTACTCAGACCTGGAGCAGGAGGTGATTCCGGGACTCTTCTGACCACGGCTGTGATGCCCCGCCGCTCCCGCCCCGACACACTTCCCCGGTGCCGGGTCGCGAAGCGGAGGGGGATCAGAGCCGAAGGTCACCCGAGAAAGATCATGAACCTCCGAGACATTCACACCCCCGTTCTGCTCGACCGTTGCGTCGAGCTGCTCGCCCCTGCCCTGCAGGCGGATGGAGCCGTGCTCGTCGACGCGACGCTCGGCATGGGCGGTCACTCCGAAGCCCTGCTCGAGCGCTTCCCGCATATCCGTCTCATCGGTCTCGACCGCGACACCGATGCGCTGCGCATCGCCGGCGAGCGTCTCGCTCCGTTCGGAGACCGGGTCACCCTCGTGCACACCGTGTACGACGAGATCGGACTGCACGCCCAGGGCGCATCGGCGATCCTCTTCGACCTCGGCGTCTCCTCCCTCCAACTCGACGAGGCCGAGCGCGGTTTCGCGTACTCGAAGGATGCTCCGCTGGACATGCGGATGGACCAGACGAAGGGCACGACGGCCGCCGAGGTCATCGCCACCTACAACGAGGGCAACCTCCGCCGCATCTTCGAGCGCTACGGCGAGGAGAAGCTGGCCGGTCGATACGCCCGGTTCATCATCGACGCCCGTCAGAAGAAGCCGATCCTGCGCTCCGGCGAACTGGTCGACATCCTGATCGCCGCGACGCCGGCGGCCGCGCAGCGTGCCGGACACCCGGCCAAGCGCGTGTTCCAGGCCCTGCGCATCGAGGTCAACGCCGAGCTCAACGTGCTCGCCGATGCCATCCCTGCCGCCATGGAAGCCCTGCACGTCGGCGGACGGATCGTGGTGATGTCGTACCAGTCCTTGGAAGACCGCCTCGTCAAGCAGGCGTTCGCCGCCGCATCGGCATCGACGGCTCCGGCCGGACTCCCGGTCGAGCTCCCCGAGCATGCCCCGCGATTCCGCATCCTCACCAAGGGCGCTGAACTCGCCGATGAGGCGGAACGTGCACGCAATCCACGAGCGATCCCTGTGCGCCTGCGCGCAGCCGAGAGGGTGAGGGAGAGCGCATGAGCCTCAACGCGACGGTCCGCAAGCCGGTACAGCCGCTCGTCCCGGAGCGTCGGCCGGAACGGCGACTGCGCCCGGTCGCTCAGCCAGCGCCCCGCCGTCGACCCAAACTCGCCTACGCGCTGGCGGCTCTCGGCGGTGCACTCGCCATCGGCGCTGCGCAGGTCGTGCTGTCGCTGGCGATCACGCAGGACTCGTTCACGCTGGCCGATCTGTCGTCGCAGCAGCGCGAGCTGACCCTGCACACCCACGCGCTGCAGGAGGAGCTGACAGGACTCGGTTCCCCCCAGGTGCTCGCGAGCGAAGCCGCCGACCTCGGCATGGTCGTCGCCGGTTCTCCGTCGTACCTCCGACTCAGTGACGGCAAGGTGTTCGGCGTCGGCGCGGGCGCCGATTGGAACTCGACCGTCGATCCGAACGGGGCAGGTGCCGTCGGCAACGCCTTGGTCGTGGCTCCGCCTGCGGAGACCCCGGACACGAACGACGGCGCGGTGAACTCGAACACGCAGGAACTGCCGCCCGCCATCACCGACGGCCTCCCCAGCCCCACGACGCACTAGCCGATCCGCGCACCGACCACCCCCGATCCGACGGAGAGATCCCATGACGACACGAGCAACCCGCGGACCACGCAGGCGCACGGTCGTCGCGCTCGCCGTCATCCTCTCGGTGCTCGCCGTGTTCGTCGTGCGCCTGGTCGACATCCAGGTGGTGAGCGCGGACGAACACGTCAACGATTCCCTCAAGCACATCGGCAAGGGCGATGACATCCTCGGTCAACGAGGCTCGATCGTCGACTCGGGGGGCACCGTGCTCGCATCGAGCGTGATGGTGTACGACGCCGAGCTCAGCCCGCTCGTGATCACCGAGCTCGAGGACAAGGGCCCGAAGGTTCCCTGGGCGGAAGCCTCGGAGAACATCGCTGCCATCACCGGGCAGACCGGCGACGAGGTGCGCGCTCTCGTGTCGGATGCACTCGCGCAGAACGCCAAGAGTCAGTTCGTGCAGCTCAAGAAGTCGCTCACGACCGATCAGTACATCGCGCTCCGCGATCTGAAGCTCGCCTATCTGCATCAGGAGGCGCGCGAGACGCGCGTCTACCCGAACGGCGCCGTCGCGGGCAACATCGTCGGCTTCCTTGACGGGAGCGGGACCGCACAGGCGGGTATCGAGCAGATGGAGCAGTCGTGTCTCGCGCCCGTCAACGGCGAGGAGAGCTACCGCATCGGCAAGGACGGCGTCGTCATCCCCGGCAGCGAGAGCACCGTGAACGCCGTCGACGGCGGCACCGTGCAGCTGACGATCAACAGTGACCTGAACTGGTACCTCCAGCAGATGATCACCGAAGAGGCGAAGAAGCAGGGGGCCAAGGGCGGCACGGCGACGGTCGTCGAGGTGAAGACCGGGAAGATCCGCGCAGCCGCTGAATGGCCCGCGCTCGACCCCAATGACCTGAGCACCATCACGGAAGACGGGTGGGGGAGCGAGATCTTCCACCACGACTTCGAGCCCGGCTCGACGTTCAAGGCCATCACTGCCGCGGCCGTGATGGAGAAGGCCGGCCTCACGCCGCTCAGCACCGTCAGCGCCTCGTCGCGCGAGACGTTCCCGAACGGTGCCGTGATCAACGACGCCTTCTCGCACCCCGCATACAACTACACGCTCGCGGGCGGTCTGATCGACTCGTCGAACGTCGCCCTGTCGAAGTTCGGCACGATGGTGAGCCCCGAGATCCGCTACGACTACCTGCAGCGCTTCGGCGTCGGCAAGGACACGATCGGCTTCCCCACGGAGGTCGCCGGTACTCTGCACCCGGTCAGCGAGTGGGACAACCAGTCGCTGTACACGACCACCTTCGGCCAGTACTTCACCGTGACCGCGGCTCAGGTGGCGGGTGCCTACCAGGCGATCGCGAACGGCGGAGAGAAGATCGATCTCTCGCTCGTCGAGTCGTGCACGAAGGCGGACGGCACGGTCGTCGCGGCGGAGAAGCCGAAGCACGAGCAGATCATCGCCGAGAAGACCGCGGCCAACCTCACCCGCATGCTGGAGAACGTCGCCGTGCAGGGTGGCAACGCCGAGCGCATCCAGGTTCCGGGATACCGGGTCACCAGCAAGACCGGAACTGCGCAGGTTCCGGACGGCAAGGGCGGATACAAGGCCGGCGTGTACTACACGAGCATGGTGGGCTTCGCGCCCGTCGACGATCCGCAGTACGTCGTCGTGGTCACTCTGGACGAGCCGACTAAGGTTGTATCGTCCGCGGCCACCGCATCCGCCTTCCAGAAAGCGATGACGCAGGTGATGAAGACCTACCGCGTGATGCCGTCTTCCGTGCCGATGGATGAGTTGCTGCCCAAGTTCGAATAGCCGGCGAAAGCCGCGCCTGGAGATGTCATGATCGCCCTGTCGCTTGCTGAGATCGCCGCAACTGTCGGCGGTGAACTGCGCCTCGCCGGAACCGACTCCGCCGAGACCGTGGTCGACGGCGTCGTCGACACCGATTCCCGGGTGATGGGACCCGGGTCGATCTTCGTCGCCAAGCCCGGAGCGGAGACCGACGGGCACCGATTCGTGGGAGCGGCAGTGGCGGCCGGTGCCGTGCTCGCGATCGTCGAACGTCCGGTTGACGACGAGGTGTCGCAGATCGTCGTGCCCGATGTCATCGCCGCTCTCGCGGACCTCGCCCGCGAGGTCGTCGCGCGCGTCCGCGCAGCGGGCGACCTGCGGATCGTCGGGATCACCGGTTCGAACGGCAAGACGACCACCAAGAACTTCCTCGCCCGCATCCTGGCCGATGAGGGCGAGACGATCGCGCCGATCAACTCGTACAACAACGAGGTCGGCGCTCCCGTCACGATGTTGCGCGTCACCGAGCGCACACGTTTCCTCGTCAGCGAGTTCGGCGCGGCTGCGCCCGGCAGTATCGCGCGACTGGCCGGACTGGTCGAGCCCGATGTGGCCGTCGTCCTCATGGTCGGCATGGCGCACGCCGGCGGCTTCGGAGGCATCGAGGAGACCGCGAAGGCCAAGTCGGAGCTCGTCGCGACTGCAACCGCATCCGGCACGGCCGTGCTCGGCGTCGACGACGCGCGGGTCGCGGCGATGCGCGCTCTCGCCGAATCCCGGGGCATGTCGGTCGTCGGTTTCGGGCTGAGTCCTGCCGCCGACGTGCGCGCCCACGACGTCGTCGTGACCGCGTCGGGCACCGCATGCACGATCGAGGTCGACGGCGCACGTGCCCCGCTACGACTCCGCGTGCTCGGCGCCCACCACGTCACCAACGCGCTCGCGGCGATCGCAGCTGCCGGCGTGCTCGGAGTGTCGGTCGCCGACTCGATCGCTCGTCTGGAGACCGTCGAGATCGCGGAGCGCTGGCGCATGCAGCCGATGGGCAACGACCGCGTGCGGATCATCAACGACGCCTACAACGCGAGCCCGGACTCGATGGCGGCCGCGCTGCGGACGCTCGCGCAGATCACCGCGCCCGGTGAGCGTACGGTCGCCGTGCTGGGTGCCATGAGCGAGCTGGGCGAGAGCGCCGGTGAGGAGCACGACCGCATCGGTCTGCTGGCCGTGCGCCTCAACATCCAGCGCATCGTCGTGGTGGGTCCGGAGGCGCGCCGCCTCTATCTGTCGGCTGTCGGCGAAGGGTCGTGGGACAGCGAAGCCGTTCACCTCCCCGATCAGGACGCCGCATTCGAGTATCTGCGCACCGAGCTCCGCGACGGAGACCGTGTGCTCGTCAAGTCATCTAATTCCGTGGGCCTTCGGCATCTCGGCGATCGTCTGGGAGAATTGTTCTCGTGAGGTCACTCATCATGGCGGCGGCGATCTCGCTCGCCTTCACTCTGTTCCTTACCCCGGTCTTCCTCCGGCTCTTCCGGAAGTGGGGATGGGGGCAGGTCATCCGTACCCCGGAAGCGGTCGAGAACCCGAGCCACGAAGCCAAACGCGGCACGCCGACGATGGGTGGCGTGATCTTCATCGCCGGCTCGATCGTCGGGTACTTCACCGGGGTCTACGTGAGCGGAGAGCAGCCTGCGCTGTCGGCGCTCCTGGTGATCTGGCTCATGGTCGGCTTCGGAGCCGTGGGATTCATCGACGACTACATGAAGGTGCGCAGCCAGCGCAGCCTCGGACTCTCCGGGTGGCGCAAGGTGATCGGGCAGTTGCTCGTGATCGTCCCCTTCGGCATCGTCGCCCTCAACTTCCCCAACAAGTTCGGGCAGACGCCGGCCAGCGAATCGATCTCGCTCTTCCGCGACATCACCTGGCTCAACCTGTTCGCGTTCGGCATCGTCCTCGGATGGGCGCTGTACCTCGCGTGGATCGCGATCATCGGTGTGGCCACCTCGAACAGCGTGAACCTCACGGACGGACTCGACGGCCTCGCCGCGGGCGCCGGAGTGATCGTTGTCGGCGCCTACAGCCTGATCGCCTTCTGGCAGTTCAAGCAGCCGTGCGCCGGGGGCGACCCCGGCACGATCGGCGGCTGCTACGAGGTCCGTGATCCGTTCAACCTCGCCATCATCGCGGCATCGTTCGCCGCCGGCCTGATCGGCTTCCTCTGGTGGAACGCTCCCAAGGCCAAGGTCTTCATGGGTGACGTCGGCTCGATGGCGATCGGCGGCGTGATCACCGCCATGGCGATCCTGACCCGCACCGAGCTGTTGCTCCTGGTCATCGCCGGCGTCTTCGTGCTGTCCTCGGGGTCGGTGATCCTGCAGCGGGCCTACTTCAAGCTCACGCGAGGCAAGCGTCTGTTCCTGATGAGCCCCTTCCACCACCACCTGGAGATGCGTGGATGGGCCGAGGTGACGATCGTCGTGCGCCTGTGGATCATCGCCGGTCTCCTCGCGGTCTCGGCCGTCGGGTTGTTCTACGTCGAATGGCTGACACGTGTCGGCTGAGCGTCTGCGCACACTCACCAGTTGGCATTCCGACTGGAAGGGCCTTCGCGTCGCCGTGCTCGGACTCTCGATGACCGGGTTCTCGGTCGCCGACACCCTGACCGAGCTCGGCGCAGAGGTGCTCGTGCTCAGCGAGTCCGCCGACGAGGAGTACGAGCGCCTGTTGCCGGTCATCGGTGCGCGCCTCGAACTCGGCTCGCTCGCCGTCGTTCCCGACGCTCTCACCGCGTTCGCACCGGATCTCCTGATCTTCTCGCCCGGCTTCCCCCCGTCGCATCCCGTGGTCATCTGGGCGCAGACGAGCGGCATCGCGATCTGGGGCGATGTCGAGCTCGCCTGGCGTCTGCGCGACAAGGTCACCCGCGCCGATGGCACGCCTGCGGACTGGGTGCTGATCACCGGGACGAACGGCAAGACCACCACGACGCAGCTCACCGCGACGCTGCTCTCGGAGGGCGGACTGCGGGCGGCTCCCTGCGGGAACATCGGCGTGCCCGTCCTCGACGCGGTGCGCGACCCCGCCGGTTTCGACGTTCTCGTGGTCGAGCTCTCGAGTCACCAGCTCTGGTATCTCGGACAGTCGGACATCGAGGGGGAGCTGTTCCCGCACGCGGCCGTGTGCCTGAACCTGGCCGACGACCATCTCGTCTGGCACGGGAGTGCGCAGGCCTACCGCGATGCGAAGGCCCTCGTGTACCGGAACACGCGCGTGGCCTGCGTCTACAACAAGGCCGACGATGCCACCCGGCGCATGGTCGAGGAGGCCGAGGTCGTGGACGGCGCGCGCGCGATCGGCTTCGATCTCGGCATCCCCGGGCCGAGCGACCTCGGTGTCGTGGAGGGACTGCTCGTGGATCGTGCGTTCCTCGATGACCGCTCGCGCTCTGCGCTCGAGCTCACGACGCTCGCCGACCTGGACCGTGTGGGGCTCTCCGCCCCGCACATCGTGCAGAACATCCTCGCCGCGAGCGCCCTCGCGCGATCGCTCGGTGTCGCTCCCGAGGCGATCCACACCGCCCTCGAGGGCTTCCGTCTCGATGCTCATCGCATCCAGGTCATCGCACGTCACGCGGGCATCACCTGGGTCGACGACTCTAAGGCGACCAATCCGCACGCCGCGGCGTCGTCATTGCGTGCCTACCCCGGGGCCGTCTGGATCGTGGGAGGCGACCTCAAGGGGGTCGATCTCGCCGAGCTGGTCGCGGACGCCGGCAGGACGGCACGTGCTGCCGTGGTGATCGGCATCGAGCGCGCCGAGGTCGTGACGGCGTTCCGACGACACGCGCCGCAGGTGCCGCTCTTCGAGGTGGATGCCGGTGACACTGGACAGGTCATGAACCGTGTCGTGGAGATCGCGGCGGGGGTCGTCGACGGCGAGGGGACGGTCCTGCTGGCTCCCGCGGCGGCGTCCTTCGACCAGTTCTCCAGCTACGCGGATCGCGGCCACCGCTTCGCCGAAGCAGTGCGAGAGTGGATCGACCGGGGGAGCGACGATGACGCAGGTCGGTCGGCAGCCACGGACTGAGTCGCGCGGCCTCGCTGCTCGGGTATCGCTCGGACGCCGGTTCACGCCCGTATCGGGCGAGTTCCTGATGATCACCTCGACCGCGCTTCTGCTCACGCTGTTCGGCCTCGTCATGGTGCTGTCGGCGACCAGCGCCGTCGCGATCGGCAACGGGGAGAGCCCCTGGACGGCCGCGTTGCGACAGGGGATCTTCGCGCTCCTCGGTGTGCCGATCATGTTCCTCGTGAGCCGGCTGCCCATCGCCTTCTTCAAGAAGATGGCCTGGCCCGCGCTGTTCGGTGCCGTCGCGCTCCAACTGCTCGTCTTCACCCCGCTGGGCATCGCGGATGGAGGAAACCGGAACTGGATCCAGATCGCCGGGTTCCAGCTGCAGCCGTCGGAGTTCCTGAAGCTCGCGCTGGCTCTCTGGGTCGCCTACGTCCTGCTGCGCAAGCACGCGATGCTCGGCACCTGGCACCACGTCTTCATCCCGGTGGTGCCGGTCGGCGCCCTCGCGATCGGCACGGTGCTCGCGGGCAAGGACCTCGGCACGGCGATGGTGCTGGTGCTGATCCTGCTCGGATGCCTCTTCTTCTCGGGAGTGAAGCTGAGGCTCTTCATCATCCCGGTGATCCTCGGAGTGGCGGCCGTTCTCGCGTATGCCCTTTCCAGTGGGGACCGGATGCGCCGCATCACGGCGTCATGCGACAACCTCGACCTGTACTACACGGACTGCTATCAATCCATCCACGGGATCTGGGGCATGGCCTCCGGCGGCATCTTCGGCCTCGGCCTGGGCAACTCGCAGGAGAAGTACGGCTGGCTGCCGGCGGCGGGAAACGACTTCATCTTCGCGATCGTGGGGGAGGAGCTCGGCCTGATCGGGTGCATCGTCGTGCTCGCCCTGTTCACCTTCTTCACCATCGGCGCCTTCCATGTCATCCGCAAGACCGACGACCCCTTCATCCGCGTCGCGGCCGGGGGCATCACCGTCTGGATCGTCGGACAGGCCGTGCTCAACATCGGCGTCGTGATCGGCATCTTCCCCGTCATGGGCGTGCCGCTGCCGTTCATGTCGCAGGGAGGCACGGCGCTGCTGGCCGTGCTGATGGCCTGCGGGGTGCTGCTGGCCTTCGCGCGGACGATCCCTGCCGCGGAATCGGACGCAGCGGTGCCGCGCTCAGCGACCCGCCAGGGTCGGTCGACAGGGCGGGGTAGGGTCACCAAGTGACCTCGTACCTCCTTGCCGGCGGCGGAACCGCCGGCCATGTCAATCCCCTGCTCGCCGTCGCTGACGGGCTGCGAACCCGCGACCCTCACGCCCACGTCCTCGTGCTGGGGACGGCAGAGGGACTCGAGTCCCGCCTCGTGCCCGCACGCGGCTATGAGCTGCTCGTCGTCGACAAGGTGCCCTTCCCGCGCCGACCGAATGCTCAGGCGGTCGCCTTCGCCGGACGCTTCCGTCGGGCGATCGCGCAGGTGCGGGCACACATCCGCGCGCACGGCATCGACGTGGTGGTCGGGTTCGGTGGGTACGCCTCGGCGCCCGCTTATGTCGCTGCGCGCCGAGAGCGCATCCCCTTCGTGGTCCACGAGGCCAACGCCAAGCCGGGGCTTGCCAACGTGCTCGGCGCTCGCGGGGCGGCGGCGATCGGCGTCGCCTTCGCCGGAACGCCTCTGCGCGGCGGCGAGGTGGTCGGGATGCCCCTGCGCCGCGAGGTCATCGAGCTCGATCGTTCCGCGACGCGGGGGGAGGCGGCAGGCGCGTTCGGTCTGGATGCCGAGCGGCCGGTGCTCCTGGTGTTCGGCGGGTCGCTCGGTGCTCAGCGGCTGAACGAGGCGCTGCAGGATTCGTGGCGTGACGTGCTCGATGCGGGATGGCAACTGCTGCATGTCACCGGAGAGCGCAGCGACATGGTGGATCCCGAAGCGCCGGGGTACACGATGCGCCGTTACGTGGATCGCATGGATCTGGCCTTCGCGCTGGCCGACCTGATCGTGTCGCGCTCAGGATCGGCGACGGTGTCCGAGGTCAGTGCCCTCGGCATTCCCGCTCTCTACGTGCCCTACTCGGTGGGCAACGGCGAGCAGCGGCTGAACGCCGCCTCCGCGGTGGCAGCCGCTGCGGCGGAACTGCTGGACGATGCCACGTTCGACGGCGATGCCGTGCGCCGGCTGGTCGTTCCGCTGCTCCACGACCGCGCGAGGATCGACGCCATGGCAGTTGCTGCCGAGAAGGTGGGTACCCGCACGGGCACGGAGAACGTCATCGCGCTCATCGATCGTGCCGTCGGCACCCCGAACTAGACTGGGCACGACATGATCAGACCTGACCTCTCCCTCCCGATTCCCGAGACGATCACCTCTGCGCACTTCATCGGCATCGGTGGATCCGGCATGAGCGGACTCGCCAAGATGTTCCTCGACGCCGGCATCCGCGTGTCCGGCTCCGACCGTGCCGACAGCGACAACCTGCGTGCGCTGGCCGCCGCAGGCGCGACCGTTCACGTCGGACACGACGCCGCGCATCTCGGCGATGCCGACACGGTCGTGCACACGGGCGCCATCTGGCCGGAGAACCCGGAGTTCCTTCTCGCGAAGGAACGGGGGCTCCACGTCATCCACCGTTCGCAGGCGCTGCACTGGCTGATCGGCTCCCGCCGTCTGGTGTCCGTCGCGGGGGCGCATGGAAAGACCACCTCGACCGGGATGATCGTCACAGCGCTCCGCGAGCTCGGTGCCGACCCGCACTTCGTCAACGGCGGCGTGATCGAGCAGCTCGGCACTTCGAGCGCGACCGGCTCCGGCGACCTCTTCGTGGTCGAGGCCGACGAATCCGACGGCACGTTCCTGCTCTACGACACCGCCGTGGCGCTGATCACGAACGTCGACCCCGATCATCTCGACCACTTCGGCTCGGACGAGGCGTTCCACGATGCGTTCGTGCAGTTCGCCGACGCGGCCCGCGAGGCCGTGGTGATCTCCAGCGATGATGCCGGAGCGCTCCGCGTCGGTGCGAAGCTCTCGCATCCGAACGTCCTCACCTTCGGCCAGGCCGACGACGCGGACGTGCGTGTCTCGGACGTCGTCGCCGATGGGCCCGTCGCCGCGACGATCACGCGCGGCGTGGAGAGCGTGCGCATGCAGCTGGGCGTGCCCGGCGTGCACAACGCGATCAATGCCGCAGGATCGGTCGCGGTACTGCTGGCTCTGGGCTTCGAGCTGGGTGCCGCCGTGCGCGCGGTCGAGGGGTTCGCCGGCACGGTGCGACGCCTCGAGCAGCACGGTGTCGCGCGCGGTGTCACGGTCTACGACGACTACTCCCACCACCCGACCGAGGTGCGCGCGGCCCTGGAGGCCATGCGCAGCATCTCCGGAACGGGACGCATCATCGCGATCCAGCAGCCGCACACCTACTCGCGCACGCAGCACATGTATCAGGAGTTCGCCGACGTGCTCGAGGGATTCGCCGATCACACGGTGATGCTCGACGTGTACGGTGCGCGTGAGGATCCGGTCGAGGGCGTCACCGGCGAACTGGTCAGCGGCGCCTTCCGGGATCCCTCGCACGTGCACTTCGTCGCGGACTGGCAGGATGCGGCGGACTACACCGCATCCGTCGCCCGTGACGGCGACTTCGTGATCACCTTGGGCTGCGGCAACGTCTACCAGATCATCCCTCAGGTGCTGGAGTCGCTGCGCCGCACCGACGAGGCGTAATCATGCGTCGGCCCCCACCGCTGCCGACCACGCCGGAGAGCCCGGCCGAGAAGGAGAGCGCGACGAGGTCCGCGGTGCGTCCGACGCGGAAGTCGCAGGACGCCGATCTCGCTGACCGGCCGTCGGCGATCGATGACCGATCGACCGAGGGCGCAGCCGACGATGTCGCTCCGCCCACCTCCACGAGAGACGTGTGGCGCGCCTCCCGCGCACGCCGCAAGGCCCTGCGTGCGGAGATCCGTCGGTTCACGCAACGTTCCCGGCGACGCCGGATCGTCTGGCTCAGCGTCGTGGGTGCGATCGTCGTCCTCATCGGGGGCAGCCTGGCTGCAGCGTACAGTCCGCTGTTCGCGGTGGAGAGGATCACCGTGGCCGGCGCGTCCACCCTCGATCCGACCGCGATCGAGGCCGCGCTGAGCGGACAGCTCGGCACGCCTCTGGCACTGGTGGATTCCAGCGAGGTCAAGGCGGCGCTCCTGGCCTTTCCGCTGATCGAGACGTACGCGCTCGAGGCGCGACCGCCCCATGACCTCACGGTGCGCATCGTGGAGCGCACCCCGGTGGGAGTGCTCCGCTCCGATGCCGGATACACGTTGGTCGACGCCGCGGGCGTCGCTCTGTCGACCACCTCGGACCAACCGGCTGGGCAACCTCTGATCGAGGTCGAGGGTGGAACCGACACTGCCGCGTTCGAGAGCGCGGGGCTGGTCGTGCGTACGCTTCCCGCTGACCTGCGCACGCAGCTGACGGGGGTTCGTGCCAGCACGGCCGACGATGTGACGCTCGTGCTGAGCAGCGGATTGACGGTGGTGTGGGGGAGCGCTGACGAATCCGCACTCAAGGCTCTGGTACTCGAGCAGACCCTCAAGGCGAAGCCGGATGCCTCCACCATCGACGTCTCGTCGCCCAAGACGGCGGTCGTCGGCTGAGCAGAAGCTCGATGTCCTTCGGGTTTCGTCGGCGAATGAGCGACACGCCCGTGTCTTCGCGGGAACACGCCCGCACGGCGCTTACCTTCATTCAAGAGAACGCAATACCGGGAAATACTTTACACCTCTAGTTGAGGTTTAAGGTTCAACCCCACCGGTTCTCGACACAGAACGCACAGGCTCGACTAATCGGAGGCCGGCCATGAGCCAGAACCAGAACTACCTCGCCGTGATCAAGGTCGTCGGCGTCGGCGGTGGCGGCGTCAACGCCGTGAACCGCATGATCGACCTCGGTCTCCGCGGAGTCGAGTTCATCGCCGTCAACACCGACGCGCAGGCGCTGCTCATGAGTGACGCCGACGTCAAGCTCGACGTCGGACGGGAGCTCACGCGCGGCCTCGGTGCCGGTGCCGACCCCGAGGTCGGTCGTCGTGCCGCCGAAGACCACGCGGAGGAGATCGAGCAGGCGCTCACGGGCGCTGACATGGTCTTCGTGACCGCCGGTGAGGGCGGTGGCACCGGAACCGGTGGCGCACCGGTCGTCGCACGCATCGCGAAGTCCATCGGCGCGCTCACCATCGGTGTCGTGACGAAGCCGTTCTCGTTCGAGGGTCGTCGCCGTCAGAGTCAGGCCGAGGCCGGAGTCGCGAAGCTCAAGGAAGAGGTCGACACCCTCATCGTGGTGCCGAACGACCGCCTCCTCGAGATCAGCGACCGCGGCATCTCGATGATCGAGGCCTTCGCCACGGCGGATCAGGTGCTTCTCGCCGGTGTGCAGGGCATCACGGACCTCATCACCACCCCGGGTCTCATCAACCTCGACTTCGCCGATGTGAAGTCGGTCATGCAGGGCGCGGGCTCCGCGCTCATGGGCATCGGTTCCGCACGCGGAGCGGATCGTGCGATCAAGGCCGCCGAACTCGCGGTCGAGTCGCCGCTGCTCGAAGCCAGCATCGAGGGCGCACACGGTGTGCTGCTGTCGATCCAGGGTGGGTCCAACCTCGGCATCTTCGAGATCCACGACGCCGCGGACCTCGTCAAGGAGGCCGCCCACCCCGAGGCCAACATCATCTTCGGTACCGTCATCGACGACAGCCTCGGCGACGAGGTGCGCGTGACGGTGATCGCAGCCGGCTTCGACGGTGGCGAGCCGTCGTTGCGTCTCGACCCGATGGTCGTGAGTCGCCCCGCCGCGACGACGCTCCCCGAGGTCGCGCTCTCCGACGACGCCGCCACGGCATCGACGACCGCGTCCGAGACCGAGTCGACTCCGCAGCGAGTGCCGGCGACGAGCATCGAGCCGGCGTTCGCCGACGATGACATCGACATCCCCGAATTCCTGAAGTGAGCGAGCTGGCAGCGCGGCTGTCGGCGATCGATGAGAAGATCGCCGACGCCGCGCGCCGCGTCGGACGTGACCCGGCGGAGATCACCCGCATCGTCGTGACGAAGTTCCACCCGGCGTCGCTCGTGAGCGAGCTGCAGACGCTGGGCGTGCGCGAGGTCGGCGAGAACCGCCAGCAGGAGCTGAGTGCCAAGCAGGCCGAGCTCCAGGACCTCGACCTGCGTTGGCACTTCATCGGACAGGCGCAAACGAACAAGGCGTCGGCGATCCGTCGGAGCGCCGACGTCGTGCACTCGCTCGACCGCGATCGATTGGCGGATGCTCTGCACCGGGCGGCGGAAGACGACGATCCGCTCGACGTCCTGCTGCAGGTCAATCTCACCGCCGATCACGGCCGAGGGGGTGTCGCCCCCGCGGCGGCGTCCGCACTCGCGGAGCATGTGCTCTCGCTCCCGTCGCTGCGGCTGCGCGGCGTCATGGCCGTGGCTCCTCTCGATGAGGAACCGGCATCCGCGTTCGCGCGCCTGCGCGGCGTCGCCGACGAGGTGCGCATGCTCGCCTCCGACGCCACATGGATCTCCGCCGGCATGACGGGTGACTTCGTCGAAGCCATCTCGGCGGGTGCGACACACCTGCGGATCGGCTCCGCAATCACGGGACCCCGGCCCGACCGGGGTTAACCTCTAACCAGACCAGCCCGAAACGTTCGAACCGGAGGACACGATGGGTAACCCGCTGAAGAAGACCATGGTGTATCTCGGCCTCGCCGATGAGGAAGAAGCCTATGAAGAAGAGCAGCAGGCTCCAGCCCGCGCTCACCGCGACCGTGACCGCGACCGCGAGGAGCCCACGCCAGCTCCCGTCACGCCTCTGCGTCGCCCCGTCGCCGTGCGACAGCCTGCGGCAGGCGCTGTGAACGAGATCCTCACCGTCCACCCCAAGCAGTACCGCGATGCTCAGCTCATCGCGGAGAGCTTCCGCGAGGGCGTTCCGGTGATCATCAACCTGTCGCAGATGAGCGATGCCGACGCGCGACGTCTGATCGACTTCGCCAGTGGTCTCTCGCTCGGGCTTTACGGCCGCATCGAACGAGTGACGTCCAAGGTCTTCCTCCTGTCGCCGGAGAACATCGCCGTGTCCGGACACGGCGGCATCGCGCACGCAGACGCCGAGTCCGCGGGCTTCGATCAGTCGTAGCCCGTGCAGCTGGTCTCCGTCCTCGCGAGCATCGTCCATCTGGTACTGCTGCTCTACATCGTCGTGCTCTTTGCGCGTCTGATCCTCGACTACATCCCGATGTTCAACCGGGAGTGGCGTCCGAAGGGCTTCGGCCTGGTCGCAGCTGAGGCGGCGTATTCGCTGACCGATCCGCCCATCCGGTTCTTCCGGCGGATCATCCCGCCTTTGCGCATCGGTTCGCTCTCGCTCGATTTCGGCTTCGCGCTCACGATGCTGATCGTGCTCATCCTCATGAACATCGTCCGCGTCTTCATCTGACCGGCGAGTTCGCCGTCCCCGGGTGTCGCGTCATCGCGCCTCGGAGGTGCGGGGACTATGCTGGCACCCAGGTGCGCGCCCCGGGTTCGCGCCACATCACGACCGCGCCATACAAAACTGGCAACCGAACTCATCGAAAGAGGAGCCACTCATGGCACTTACCCCGGATGACGTCGTCACCAAGCAGTTCCAGCACGTCCGCTTCAAGGACGGCTTCGACCCCGATGAGGTTGACGACTTCCTCGACGAGATCGTCATCGAGTGGCGCAAGGCCCTCGAGGAGAACGTCGAGTTGAAGGCCAAGCTCGCCGCATACGAGTCGGGCGAGACCCCCGCCGCAGCACCGGCCGCGGAAGCACCCGTCGCAGAGGTCCCCGCACCGGCCCCGGCCGCCGTGGTCGAGACCCCGGCCGAGCCGGCACCCACGGTGTCTGCCACCGCCACCGCCGGAATCATCGAACTCGCTCAGCGCCTGCACGACGAGCACGTCGCGGAGGGCGAGGCGAAGCGCAACCAGCTCATCGCCGACGCCGAGAACGAGGTCAACCGCATCCGCTCCGAGGCAGAGGCCAAGCAGCGCGAAGAGGCAGCCCGTCTCGAGCGCGAGCGCAACACGCTCGAGGCTCGCATCACGGAGCTCCGCAACTTCGAGCGTGACTACCGTTCGCAGCTGCGCGGCTACATCGAGGGCCAGCTCCGCGAGCTCGACGAGAAGTCCGCATCCACGGATTCGACGCCCGTCTCCGCGATCGGACTGTAGGTCGTAGGTCTTGTCACGACGTCGTCCTCTTCGTCGGTCGGCGGCCGGTGCGATCGTTGCGATTCTCGCAGCGATCGTCCTGGCCGCCGATCAGTTTGTGAAGTACCTCACCATCACGAACCTTCCGCTTCAGGAGCCCGTTCCCGTGCTCGGGGAGTTCCTGCAGCTGTACTACGTGCGCAATCCCGGAGCAGCGTTCTCGCTCGGTTCTGAGGTCACGTGGATCTTCACGATCGCCCTGACGGTCGTCGCCGGCGTCATCGTCTGGAAGGCATTCGGACTCCGGTCGCGCCTGTGGGCTGTCGTCCTGGGCGTTCTCCTGGGCGGTGTGCTGGGTAATCTCGGCGACCGCCTCTTCCGTGATCCCGGATTTCCCGTGGGCCACGTCGTCGACATGATCTCGATGCCGTGGATGATGCCGGCGATCTTCAACGTGGCTGATGTGTTCATCGTCACCGGCATGATCTCCGTCGCACTCCTGGTCGTCTTCGGTCTGCGTTTCGACGGAAGCCGCGAGAGCGATCATGTCGCCGTCGAGACCGACGATGAGGCGGAGGCCGCCGCGATCGCGGAAGATGAGCAACATCGACTCGATTCCGTTGACGGCGACGCGACGACGGCGGAGGGTCGCTGACGTGCAGTCGCGCTCTCTGCCCGTGCCTGACGGTCTGGAAGGCACACGGGTCGATGCGGCTTTGGCCAAGCTGCTGGGCTTCTCGCGCACTTTCGCCGCCGAGGTCGCCTCCTCTGGCGGCGTCCGGCTCGACGGCGTGACTCTCGACAAATCCGATCGCCTGCGCGGTGGTGCCTGGCTCGACGTCGAATGGACGCCGAAGGAAGAGCCGCGCATCATCCCCATCGCGGTCCCGGAGCTCGGAATCGTGTACGACGACGATGACATCGTGGTCGTGGACAAGCCGACCGGCGTCGCCGCCCACCCCTCTGTCGGCTGGGAAGGCCCGACGGTCGTCGGCGCCCTCGCGGCAGCCGGATTCCGCGTCGCGACCAGTGGTGCCCCCGAGCGCCAGGGGGTCGTGCACCGGCTGGACGTCGGCACCAGCGGTCTGATGGTCGTCGCCAAGACGGAACAGGCCTATACGTCGCTCAAGCGCGCCTTCAAGGAGCGCACGGTCGAGAAGATCTACCACGCGGTGGTGCAGGGGCATCCGGATCCACTCGTCGGCACGATCGACGCGCCGATCGGACGGCACCCCAACCATTCTTGGAAGTTCGCCGTGATCCCCGACGGCAAGCCCTCCGTCACCCACTACGAGACGCTCGAGGCGTTCCCCGGTGCGTCCCTCCTCGAGATCCACCTCGAGACCGGTCGCACCCACCAGATCCGCGTGCACATGGCGGCGCACAGGCACCCCTGCGTCGGGGATCCGCTCTACGGCGCCGATCCCACCCTGTCTGCCAGGCTCGGACTCTCCCGCCAGTGGTTGCATGCACATCAGCTGGGATTCGCTCATCCGGCGACCGGCGATTGGGTGACGTTCGAGTCGGCGTACCCCGCCGACTTCGAGCACGCGCTCGCGATCCTCCGCGGCGAGTGACGCCTCGCTCCGACCGATGTCGGAGACGTGCGCGACACTGGGCGCGAGGGAATCGATGAGATCATCGAAGAAATCGTGAACCGTATTCGTCTTCCCGCCCAATACTCAATGTGAGCACCGACAGCGAGATCATCCAACGGTCGCTCGACGAACCCGGACTGTTCTCCGAGATCTTCGAGCGGCATGTCCGACCCGTCGGCGGGTACATCCGACGGCGAATCGGCACCGATGCCGTCGACGACGTCATCAGTGAGACGTTCCTCGTGGCGTTCCGGCGCCGCGCAGCGTTCGATACGGCCTGGGACAGCGCGCGGCCATGGTTGCTCGGTATCGCGACGCGCGTGATCAAGAGTCATCGCGCGGCCGAGGCGCGCCAGTGGCGAGCTTTCGAGGCGGCGTCGATGGCGGATGCGGCGGGGGAGGAATCCCCGCACGTCGCATCGGACGCCCGTCTCGACGCCGGCGCCGCCCTGCGCGCGTTGGCTCCGCGCATCGCCGCGTTGAACGCTCGAGATCGGGACGCTCTGCTGCTGCATGCCTGGGGTGATCTGACGTATGAGCAGATCGCCGACGCGCTCGGAGTGCCTGTGGGCACGGTCAGATCGCGTCTCAACCGTGTCCGGCGCAAGCTCGCACCTCCGGGATCGCATTCCGCGGCCCGGCTGACCTGGATGGTGAAGGAGGAGAACGATGCTGCTTACGGAACGAGTTCGTGAATTCGGGGTCGATCAGGCCCAGGTCGGCGACGATTCGATACACACCGCCCGGCGGGTGTTGGCCGCTGAGATCGCTCGTGCGTCCTCGCGGATGCCGGATCGTCGGCGTCGGAGAAGGTGGACAGGGATCGGGATCGGCGGTCTCGTCGCGGGAGTTGCGGTGACGGCGATCGTCGTGGGATCGGTGCTGCTGCCACCGACGGCATCCGCCGCCGACATGCTCAACCAGGCGGCGCGGGCGACGTTGACCACCGAGGCGCTGACCCCGGCGCCCGGCCAGTACATCCGGATCGCGGAGACCTGGTCTCAGCCGATGCGGGGATTCGTGCCGCAGGAGGGTACCGAGATCGACGTCAGCTATACGCTGGCCCGCACCAGGACCCTCTACGTGCCCGCTGACAGGAGCATGGACTGGATCGAGGACAGCACGGACGCCGAGAAGATCCTCGATGTCTCGATGCCCGAGTGGACGAGTCGGATCGAGGAGGAGGCGCTCTCCGGCGGAGAACTGCTGCCGGACATCGTGGCCCATCCCGGCGGGCGAGTCATGGGTGGGGACGGGTGGGAGACGCACTACTACCACCTGAGTCCGCTGTCGCGTCTCTACGACGAGATGCCTCGTGATCCGGAGGCGCTGCGGGACTGGCTCCTGGCCTATGAGCCCGACGCCGGTTACCCTCCGCCACGGCTGACGGAACCCGTCGACTTCAATCTCGCTCCGGCAGACCTGCGGGCGGCCATGTTCCAGACCATGGCACTGCTTCCCGGAGCTCGCGTCGTGTCGCAGGACGGCGATCTCACGACCATCGCCGTCCCCGATGGAGGCGAGAGCAACTGGATGGAGACCGTGACGATCGACATGAAACGCGGACTGATGGTGGGCCGCGGAACTCTGGACACGCCCGAGTCGCACGGTTCCCTCGACATCTCGATCGTGGATTCGGCGCCGACGGGTGTGCATCTCCAGCCGGAGGGGTGACAGAAGCGGCCGGGGAGCCGCTTCGAGCTCTCGGCATCGGGCATCATCGGTGACCGATGTCCGATGCCGAAAGTAGAATCGAACCCATGGCATCCGACTCCTTCGTCCACCTGCACGTGCACAGCGAGTACTCGATGCTGGACGGTGCGGCGAAGATCGCGTCGATGACGCAGGCGGCCGCCGACTACAACATGCCGGCCATCGCCGTCACCGACCACGGCAACACCTTCGCGGCGTTCGAGTTCTACAAGGCGGCGAACGCGGCGGGCATCAAACCCATCATCGGGCTCGAGGCCTACATGACGCCCGGCACGCACCGCAGCGACAAGACGCGCGTGCAATGGGGCTCGCCCGACCAGAAGAGCGACGATGTCTCGGGTGCCGGCGCGTACACCCACATGACAATGTGGAGCGAGACCACGGAGGGTATGCACAACCTCTTCCGGATCAGCTCCCGGTCGAGCATGGAGGGGTACTACTTCAAGCCGCGCATGGATCGCGAGCTGCTCCAGACGTACGGCAAGGGTCTGATCGCGACCACGGGGTGCCCGTCCGGTGAGGTCCAGACTCGTCTGCGACTCGGGCAGTATGACGCAGCGCGTGCTGCGGCGGCAGAGTTCCAGGACATCTTCGGCAAGGAGAACTACTTCGCCGAGATCATGGATCACGGCCTGTCTATCGAGCGTCGGGTGATGACCGATCTCCTCCGCCTCGCGAAAGACCTCAACATCCCTCTCGTCGGCACGAACGATTCGCACTACACGCATCAACACGAGGCCGACGCCCACGAAGCACTTCTCTGCGTGCAGTCCGGTTCCACGCTCGACGATCCGAATCGTTTCAAGTTCGACGGCGACGGCTATTACATCAAGACCGCCGCCGAGATGCGTCAGCTCTTCCGCGACCACCCCGAGGCCTGCGACAACACTCTGTTGATCGCGGAGCGCTGCGAGGTGGAGTTCAACACTGCGGCGAACTACATGCCCCGGTTCCCGGTGCCCGACGGTGAGACCGAGGACAGCTGGCTCATCAAAGAGGTGGAGGAAGGCCTCCACTACCGCTACCCAGGCGGCATCCCTGACAAGGTGCGCAAGCAGGCCGAGTACGAGACCGGCATCATCCTGCAGATGGGCTTCCCCGGGTACTTCCTCGTCGTCGCCGACTTCATCAACTGGGCGAAGGACAACGGCATCAGGGTGGGGCCGGGTCGTGGATCCGGTGCCGGATCCATGGTCGCCTACGCCATGAAGATCACCGACCTCGACCCGCTCGAGCACGGTCTCATCTTCGAGCGCTTCCTGAACCCGGATCGTGTCTCGATGCCCGACTTCGACGTCGACTTCGATGACCGGCGTCGCGGCGAGGTCATCGACTACGTCACGGCGAAGTACGGTTCCGAGCGCGTCGCGCAGATCGTCACCTACGGCACCATCAAGTCCAAGCAGGCGCTGAAGGACGCAGGGCGTGTGCTCGGGTTCCCGTTCAGCATGGGGGAGCGGCTCACCAAGGCCATGCCGCCGCCCGTGATGGGCAAGGACATGGAGCTCGGCGGCATGTTCGACACGGCTCACAAGCGGTACAAGGAGGCCAGCGAGTTCCGGGCGCTGATCGAGACCGATCCTGAGGCGAAGACGGTGTTCGACCGCGCGCTCGGACTCGAGGGGCTCAAGCGCCAGTGGGGCGTGCACGCCGCCGGCGTCATCATGTCCTCCGAGCCGCTCCTCGACATCATCCCCATCATGCGCCGCGAGCAGGACGGCCAGATCGTCACGCAGTTCGACTACCCGTCGTGCGAGTCCCTCGGCCTGATCAAGATGGACTTCCTCGGGCTACGCAACCTGACGATCATCTCCGACGCGCTCGACAACATCCGCACGAACCGGGGCGAGGAACTCGACCTCGAGCACCTCGCGCTGGACGACCAGGGAGCGTACGACCTGCTCGGGCGCGGAGAGTCGCTCGGTGTGTTCCAGCTCGACGGTGGGCCGATGCGTTCGCTCATGCGTCTGATGCGTCCTGACAACTTCGGTGACATCTCGGCGCTCATCGCCCTCTACCGCCCCGGCCCCATGGGGGCGAACTCGCACACGAACTATGCGCTCCGCAAGAACGGTGCGCAGCCGATCACGCCCATCCATCCCGAGTTCGAGGAGTCTCTCGCAGACATCCTCGACGAGTCCTACGGTCTGATCATCTACCAGGAGCAGGTCATGGCGATCGCACAGCGCGTCGCCGGCTTCTCGCTCGGTCAAGCAGACATCCTCCGTCGTGCGATGGGCAAGAAGAAGAAGTCCGAGCTCGACAAGCAGTTCGAGGGCTTCCAAGCCGGAATGCACGCGAACGGATACTCCGATGGTGCGGTGAACGCGATCTGGGAGATCCTGCTCCCGTTCTCCGACTACGCCTTCAACAAGGCGCACTCCGCCGCCTACGGCGTCGTCTCCTACTGGACCGCGTACCTGAAGGCGCACTATCCCGCCGAGTACATGGCCGCTCTGCTCACGAGCGTCGGCGACTCGAAGGACAAGATGGCGCTGTACCTGAACGAGTGCCGTCGCATGGGCATCAAGGTGCTCCCGCCCGATGTCTCCGAATCGATCAACTACTTCGCCGCCGTCGGCGACGACATCCGCTTCGGTCTCGGCGCCGTGCGCAACGTCGGCAGCAACGTCGTCGAGGGCATCGTGCAGTCGCGCAAGGAGGAGAGGTTCTCCTCCTTCCACCACTTCCTCGACAAGGTGCCGCTGCACGTCGCCAACAAGCGCACCGTGGAGTCGCTCATCAAGGCCGGGGCGTTCGACACCATGGGCGATTCGCGACGTGCTCTCATGGAGGTGCATGAGGACGCCGTCGAAGCCGCAGTCGATCGCAAGCGCAACGAGGCGCAGGGAGCGATCGGGTTCGACTTCGACAGCCTGTACGACGGCACCGAAGAGGTCGCACCGGCCAAGGTGCCGGCCCGTCCCGAGTGGATCAAGAAGGACAAGCTGGCGTTCGAGCGCGAGATGCTCGGTCTGTACGTCTCGGACCACCCGCTGGCGGGACTCGAGGTGCCGCTCGCGAAGCACGCGTCGATCTCGATCCACGATCTGAACAACTCGGAATCGCTGCAGGACGGCGATCAGGTCACCGTCGCGGGATTGGTCACCAGCGTGCAGCATCGCGTCGCCAAAGCCAGCGGAAATCCGTACGGCATGATCACCGTCGAGGATTTCAACGGCGAGGTCACCGTGATGTTCATGGGCAAGACATACACGGAGTTCCAGCACACGCTGCAGCAGGACGCGATCCTCGCCGTCCGTGGACGCGTCTCGCGACGAGACGACGGGCTGAACCTGCATGCACAGTCGGCCTTCGCACCCGACGTCGGGTCATTCGATGCGGCCGGTCCGTTGTCGCTCGTACTGGCCGAACAACGAGCGACCGAGCGGGTGATGATGGAACTCGCAGAGGTGCTGCGCCGGCACAACGGCGACACGGAGGTTCTGCTGCGTGTGCATCGCGGCGGCACGGCCAAGGTGTTCGAGGTGCCCATGCCGGTCAAGGTGACGGCCGACCTCTTCGGTGACCTCAAGTCGCTCCTCGGACCGACCTGTCTGGGGTGAGCGGGTAGGATCGTGAGCCGTCGGGAGCATGACGCACCCTCCCCGTCTGCACCGTGACGAAAGGATGACTGATGAGCACGGACCTTCCTGAACTGCCCGAGATCGACGGCGATACGTTCATCGACGACGATGGCGTGCTCTACGACGACGACGTAACACCGGAGTACGGCATCCTCGGTTTCACCCTTCGTGAGCTGATCATCGTCGGCACCTGGTTGGTCGCCTTCGTCGTCTCCTTCTTCCCGTTCGCGGGAGGCGCCTCGATCTGGGGAACCGGCATCCAGTGGATCCTCCCGATCGGCGTGCCGACCGTCGCCGTGTTCCTGCTCATCCTGCGCCGCTTCTCGCCCGATGGCATCCGACGGGTGGGATCGCTCGGCATCGATCAGTTCGCCTCGGTCGCCTTCTCCGTGTCGGCGGTGTTCTGGGTGAGCATGCTCTGGAGCGCGCTCAGCGCTGTCTTCGAGATCGGCGTCTTCGGTCTTTTGTGGGCCGGAGTCGTGCAGCTCCTGACATCTCTGGCACTGGTGGTCCTCACCGTGTTCGCCCCGATCATCCCGGGCCTCAAGGAAGACTTCCACGGCCGACTGGTGACGCTGGCCCACCGCAACGCGAACCCGGTCCGCCCGGTCATCGCTCGTCCGCGCCCCGAGACGGCCCCGGTCATCGCCGACGACGATTCCGAGAACCCCGGGATCGACGCTGCCGCCGTCAACGAGTCCGCCGTCGATGAGCCGGACGTCGATGACCTGCGCGGTGGCGTGCGGGCCGACGATCGCGACGACGCCGAACCCATGACGCATGCCGTCGATGTGGTCGAGCTCGATCAGGAGCTCTCCGGAGTGCAGGCCACGGACGAGGTGGCACGGATCGATCTGGCGGCTCAGGTTCCGATCACGGCCCATGCGTCGGGTGGAGGAACCGGCACCGAGGACTCGACGTCTGACGACGACTACGTTCCGACATACTCCCGTCGGTCGCGCACTCAGGAGATCGTCTCCGACACCGGCAGCTTCGAGACGCTCCTGGAGACCGCTCAGACGGTCGAGACCCCGGGTTCTGCTGACACCGACGTGATCGATGACGAGCCGTTCCTCGACGACGACCTCGATGTCACCAACCCGCGCGAGTCCGCGACCGACGTGCAGCCGTTCTGGATCCTCGCACCGACCGAGCGCGACGTTCATGACGAGCGCGGAGAGCCGCTGTTCCGCATCGGCCCGAGCGCCTGGGCGCTGGTCATCGAAGACCGCGGCGGCGCATTCGTCGTGCGTCACGACGACGGTCGGATCGGCTACCTCCACGACATCTCCGGCATCACGAAGGGTTGATCTTGCGCATCATCGATCTGCGGGGGCGCAAGCTCTCGCCGGCAGACATGCTGGCCGCGGTTCCGCGGGCCGCCCAGGCACGCGCCGAGGCGCTCGACACGGCGGCGCGCATCGTCGACGACGTCCGTGAGCGCGGCGAGGCCGCGCTGCGCGAGCAGGCTGAGCGGTTCGACCGTGTCATGGGCCACGCCGTTCGTGTGCCCTCGTCCCACATCGACGAGGCTCTGGCGGCGCTCGCACCCGAGGTGAGGGACGCGCTCCAGGAGGCGATCCGGCGCGTGCGCATCGCCTCGGCGGCTCAGGTGCCGGCGACGCAGATCACCGAGATCGGCGAGGGCGCTCGCATCACTCAGCGCTGGCAGCCCGTGCACCGCGTCGGTGTCTACATCCCCGGCGGGAAGGCCGTGTATCCGTCGAGCGTCGTGATGAACGTCGTTCCGGCGCAGGTCGCCGGTGTCACGCAGATCGCGCTCGCTTCGCCCCCTCAGTCAGATCAGGATGGCCGGATCCACCCGACGATCCTGGCCGCAGCCGGTCTGTTGGGCGTGACCGAGGTCTACGCCATGGGCGGTGCCGGTGCCATCGGGGCGTTCGCCTGGGGAGTCCCCTCCGTCGATCTCGATCCGGTCGATGTGGTCTCCGGGCCGGGGAACAACTATGTGGCCTCGGCCAAGCGCGCAGTGGCGGGCGTCGTCGGCACAGACTCGGAAGCGGGCGCGACGGAGATCCTCGTGGTCGCGGATGCGGCGGCCGATGCGCGCCTGATCGCGGCGGATCTCGTCAGCCAGGCGGAACACGATGAGCAGGCGTCCGCGGTCCTCGTCACGGATTCCGATGCGCTCGCGTCGCGTGTTGCTGAAGAGATCGACCGACAGGCCGCTGCGACGCGGCACAGTGAGCGTGTGGCGACGGCTCTCGCCGGCCCGCAGTCCGCGATCGTGCTGGTCGACGACCGTGAGATGGCGACGGCGTTCAGCAATGCCTACGCGCCGGAGCACCTCGAGCTCCACCTCGAAGACGCCGAGGATGCGGCGTCCTCCTTCACGAGTGCGGGGGCGGTGTTCGTCGGCGATCAGACACCGGTCAGCCTGGGCGACTACATGGCGGGCAGCAATCATGTGCTGCCGACCGGCGGCCAGGCCCGCTATGCCCCGGGGCTGGGCGCTTACACGTTCCTGCGACCGCAGCAGGTGATCTCCTACGATCGTGCCGCCCTCGCCGCCGTCCGCGAGGGCGTGGTCGCGCTGGCCAACACCGAGGTGCTGCCCGCCCACGGTGAGGCGATCGAGGCGCGCTTCACGGCGTAGGTTAGACAGATGCATTGCCCCTTCTGCCGTCATTCCGATTCGCGCGTGATCGATTCCCGGACCAGCGACGACGGACTCTCGATCCGCCGACGGAGGCAGTGCCCGGAGTGCGGCGGCCGCTTCACCACGACCGAGACGGCCAGCCTCAACGTGATCAAGCGCTCGGGCGTGATGGAGCCGTTCAGTCGGGAGAAGGTCATCTCGGGTGTGCGAAAGGCATGCCAGGGGCGACCCGTCACCGAGGCCGACCTCGCGGTTCTCGCCCAGCGGGTCGAAGAGGCCGTGCGTCAGACCGGTGTCTCCCAGCTCGACACGAATGAGATCGGACTCGCGATCCTCGGACCGCTGCGCGAGCTCGACGAGGTCGCGTTCCTGCGGTTCGCCAGCGTCTACCAGGCATTCGACTCGCTGGAGGACTTCGAAGCCGCGATCACCGATCTGCGCGCTGACCACACCGAGCAGGAGTCCTCGGCCGGGTAATCTGAGCAGTGATGTATCCGCTGCTCTTCCGCGCTGTCCTGTCGCGCTTCGATCCCGAGTTCGCCCATCACGCCGGCATGGCGGTGATCCGTGTGCTCGGCGCACCGCCGTTCGCCTGGGCGACGCGTGCGCTGGCCAAGCCGGATCCGTCATTGCAGGTCTCCGCGCTGGGCCTCACCTTCCCTTCGCCCTTCGGCGTCGCGGCGGGGTTCGACAAGAACGCGGTCGGGGTGCGCGGACTCGCCGCACTCGGCTTCGGGCACGTGGAGGTCGGCACCGTCACCGCGATCCCGCAGGATGGGAACCCCAAGCCGCGGCTGTTCCGCCTCATCGCCGACCGCGCGGTGATCAACCGCATGGGCTTCAACAACGCGGGAGCGGATGCCGCAGCGCGCCGGTTGGCACGACTTCGCCGAGGTGCGCCTGACACCGTGATCGGCGTCAACATCGGCAAGAGCCGCGTCGTCGACGTCGAGAACGCCACGGCGGACTATGTCGCCTCTGCGACGCGGCTCGCGCCATTGGCTGACTACCTGGCCGTGAACGTCTCGTCCCCGAACACCCCGGGTCTACGAGGCCTTCAGGCGGTGGAGACGCTCGCTCCACTTCTGCGAGCCGTGCGCACCGCGGCCGGGACGACTCCGCTGCTGGTCAAGATCGCCCCCGACCTCTCCGACGACGAGATCGCAGCGATCGCCGAGCTCGCTGTCGCAGAAGGCCTCGACGGGATCATCGCGCACAACACCACGATCAGCCGCGAAGGTCTGTTGACGGATGCGGCGACGGTGGAAGCCGCGGGTGCGGGCGGTCTGTCCGGGGCGCCGCTCAAGGAGCGGTCGCTCCAGGTGCTGCGTGTGGTCCGCGCTGCCGTTCCCGAGAATTTCTGCGTGATCGCCGTCGGGGGAGTGGAGACGCCCGCCGACGTGCAGGAACGGCTGGATGCGGGCGCGACCCTCGTGCAGGGGTACACCGCCTTCCTCTATCGAGGTCCGTTCTGGGGGCGCGAGATCAACCGCGGCCTCATCGCACGCTGAGCGGCACGCCGATGACGAAGGCCTCCGCACTCGATCGAGTGCGGAGGCCTTCGTGGTGGCTGTGGGGTCAGGCGGGGAACTGCCCGCGCTTGACCTGAGGCTTGGGAAGGCGCATGAAGCGCATCTGAAGCGCGCGCATCGCCGCGTACCAGCCGAGACCGCGCTCCATCCGCTCCTTGCCGAACTTCTCGGCAACCTTGCGCTTCACCCGCATGCTGAGGATGATCATGCCGCCGACGGCGATGACGAGGTACGCCATCATCACGAGGTAGGCGTAGTACGCGATCGCGAGACTCGATGGAAGAAGCGATGCGAGGATCACGAGAACCATGACGGCCATCACGAACTCGGCGGGATGCCAGCCGGCATCGACGTAGTCACGAACCCAGCGGCGCTGCGGGCCCTTGTCCCGGGCGGGCAGGTACTTCTCCTCGCCGGCGGCCATGCCTGCCTGCGCGCGGTTACGACGCTCGTTGAGGTCGGCACGGGCCGCCGCCTTGGCCTCCTTGGTGTTGGCGACGAGGGGGCGGCGGCGTGCTGCCTCCTGCTCGGCGCGGGTCGGCGTCGCACGCCCCTTTCCGACGCCGGGCGTCTCGGGGGCGTCGTCGTTCGTCGGAGGGGAGACAGGGGAAGTGGCCACGAGAATCCTCGGTTCGCTGAAGGTGGATCACCTTAAGATTACTCGCATGACCTCTCCTGCTCTCCCCAATGCCTCCGACGCCGCTCTGCTCGAGTCCGTCGCGACCGGAATCCCCGCTGCGCTGTCCGATCTCGGCCACCTGGTCCGCATCCCCGGCATGGCCTGGCCCGCGTTCGATCAGACGCAGCTGGAGCGCAGCGCCGCCGCGGTCGCGACGCTCGCCGAGGGCACCGGGGTCTTCGACGAGGTGCGGGTGCTGCGCGCAGAGATCCCCGGCACCGGCGAGCTGGGTCAGCCGGCCGTGCTGGCGACTCGTGCGGCACGGAACGGTCGACCGACCATCCTCCTGTACGCGCACCACGATGTGCAGCCCCCGGGAGACGACGCGCTGTGGGAGACCCCGCCGTTCGAACCGACCGTCCGCGACGGCCGGATGTACGGACGTGGGGCGGCGGATGACAAGGCCGGGGTCATGGCCCACATCGCAGCCATCCGTGCTGTCACCGAGACGCTGGGCGACGACCTCGATCTCGGTATCGCCCTGTTCATCGAAGGCGAGGAGGAGTACGGCTCGGCCTCTTTCGGGCAGTTCCTCGCGGACAACAAGGAGGCTCTTCGCGCCGATGCGATCGTCGTGGCGGATTCGGGCAACTGGGACTCGGTCACACCGGGACTCACCGTCTCGCTCCGCGGCAACGCCCGCTTCAGCCTCCGCGTGCGGACGCTCGAGCATGCGTCGCACTCGGGGATGTTCGGGGGAGCGGTTCCCGATGCGATGATGACGACCGTCAAGCTTCTCTCGACGCTCTGGAACGACGACGGCTCCGTGGCGGTCGAGGGGCTGACCCAGCGGGATACGCCGACGCCGGAGTACTCCGAAGCCACCTTGCGCGACGAGGCCGGATTGCTGGCAGGCACGACGCCGATCGGAACCGGCAGCATCCTCAGCCGCATCTGGAACAAGCCGTCCGTCAGCATCATCGGCATCGACACGACGAGCGTCGCCTCGGCCTCGAACACCCTGCTTCCCGAGACCACGGTGGTGCTCAGTGCGCGCGTGGCTCCCGGGCAGTCGGCGGCGGATGCCTACGCTGCGCTCGAGCGACACCTCCGCGCCCATGCGCCGTACGGCGCTGAGCTCACCTTCTCGGATGCCGACTTCGGTGACGGCTTCCTCGTGGACACCAGCGGCTGGGCCGTCGGCCTGACCCGCGAGGCGATGCGCGACGGCTACGGTGTGGCTCCGGTCGATCTGGGCGTCGGCGGGTCGATTCCGTTCATCGCCGATCTCGTGCGTGAGTTCCCGCAGGCGCAGATCCTGGTCACCGGTGTGGAGGACCCGCACTCCCGCGCGCACAGCCCGAACGAGTCGCTGCACCTCGACACGTTCCGCCGCGCCGTGGCGACGGAGGCGCTGTTGCTCGCCCGCATGAACGCCCTGACGCTCCCGCTCTGACGCCCCTCTCGCACGGCTCTCCCGTCAACTCGCCGGCTTCGCCTGACGCGGCGGTAGAATTGAGGGAAAGCCGTGCGACCGCGGCCCGTCACGAGGAGCGACATGAGCGACATCACACTGACCCCTGAGACCACCAAGAACCACGGAATCAGCCTGACCGACGCTGCCGCCGTCAAGGTCAAGAACCTGCTCGAGCAGGAGGGACGCGACGATCTGCGCCTGCGCGTCGCCGTGCAGCCCGGCGGATGCTCCGGCCTGATCTACCAGCTCTACTTCGACGAGCGTTACCTCGAGGGTGACGAGACGGTCGATTTCGACGGCGTCGAGGTCATCGTCGACAACATGAGCGTGCCGTACCTCGACGGTGCCTCGATCGACTTCAAGGACACGATCTCGGAGCAGGGCTTCACGATCGACAACCCGAATGCCGCGGGCAGCTGCGCCTGCGGAGACAGCTTCCACTGACCTGAGTCGGTCTGCCAACCTGCGTGGTTGGCATGAATCAGGTGTGAGGTTGCCCTAGACTTGGGTGTGCCCTGTCCGCAATCTGAAAGGTGCATCGTGCCCTCGAAACGCCGCCTTCGTTGGGCCGCACTCCCCGTGGGAGTTGTGGCAGCCGTGGTACTGGCGGGATGTACCACCACCGAGCTGAACGGCTACCTCCCGGGCTTCGTGGATGCGGAGCCCGCGGCCACCAACCAGACCGAGCGTGTGTCGTCTCTCTGGGTCAACTCCTGGATCGTCCTGCTCGCCGTCGGCGTCATCACCTGGGGCCTGATGGCCTGGGCTGCGATCGCGTACCGGCGCCGCAAGGGCCAGACCGGTCTGCCCGTGCAGCTGCGCTACAACATGCCGATCGAGATCTTCTACACGATCGTGCCGCTGATCCTCGTGCTCGGCTGTTCTTCGCCTTCACGGCGCGCGACCAGGCCGAGCATCGAGAGCGAAGTGCGACGACCCCGACGTCGAGATCACCGCGATCGGCAAGCAGTGGGCGTGGGACTTCCAGTACGACGCCGAGTCCGACGACGACACCGTGTGGACGATGGGCATCCAGGCCCAGCCCGACAAGCGACGGCAACGTCGACCAGGCGCAGCTGCCGACGCTGGTACCTGCCGGTCAACGAGACGGTCACGATCAACCTCGAGTCGCGCGACGTCATCCACTCCTTCTGGATCATCGACTTCCTCTACAAGAAGGACATGTACATCGGCAAGGACAACTACTGGTCGTTCACCCGACCCGTGAGGGCACGTACGCCGGCAAGTGCGCCGAGCTCTGCGGCGAGTACCACTCGATGATGCTCTTCAACGTGAAGGTCGTCGAGCGAGGACGAGTACGACGCCTACCTCCAGACGCTGCGCGAGAAGGGCAACACGGGAGACATCACGGACGAGTACGACCGTCTCCGCAACCTCCCGGGCACCACGGCCGACACCGACCCGAAGAGGAGAGGAGTGAGCCATGTCGACCACGACGCACCCCGTACCGACGAGGCCCTCGCTCCCGCCCACGACGTGCCGCCCGCCAGGCCGCTCTGATGAGCTCCTCGCGCGTCGAGCAGAAGGGCAACATCGTCGTCAAGTGGATCACGTCCACTGACCACAAGACCATCGGGTACATGTACCTGATCGCCTCCGTGCTCTTCTTCCTGCTCGGCGGCGTGATGGCGCTCGTCATCCGCGCCGAGCTGTTCGAGCCGGGAATGCAGATCATCCCGACGAAGGAGCAGTACAACCAGCTGTTCACGATGCACGGCACGATCATGCTGCTGATGTTCGCGACGCCGCTGTTCGCCGGCTTCGCCAACGCGATCCTGCCGCTGCAGATCGGTGCTCCCGACGTGGCGTTCCCGCGTCTGAACGCGTTCGCGTTCTGGCTCTTCCTCTTCGGCTCGACGATCGCGGTGGCCGGCTTCCTCACCCCGCAGGGTGCCGCGTCCTTCGGCTGGTTCGCCTATCAGCCGCTCGCCAGCGCGTCGTTCTCGCCCGGCGTCGGCGGAAACCTCTGGATGGTCGGTCTCGGCATCTCGGGCTTCGGAACGATCCTCGGAGCCGTCAACTTCATCACGACGATCGATCACGATGCGCGCCCCGGGTATGACGATGTGGCGCATGCCGATCTTCTCCTGGAACACGCTCATCACGAGCATCCTGATCCTGATGGCGTTCCCGGTGCTCGCCGCCGCGATCTTCGCCGCTGCCGCGGACCGCATCCTCGGCGCGCACATCTACGACCCGGCCAACGGCGGCGTGCTCCTCTGGCAGCACCTGTTCTGGTTCTTCGGACACCCTGAGGTGTACATCATCGCGCTGCCGTTCTTCGGCATCGTCTCCGAGATCTTCCCGGTGTTCAGCCGGAAGCCGATCTTCGGGTACAAGACGCTCGTCTACGCGACGATCGCGATCGCGGCGCTGTCCGTGGCCGTGTGGGCTCACCACATGTACGTCACGGGTCCGTCCTGCTGCCGTTCTTCGCCCTCATGACGATGCTCATCGCCGTGCCGACGGGTGTGAAGATCTTCAACTGGATCGGCACGCTCTGGCGAGGCTCCGTCACCTTCGAGACGCCGATGGTCTTCGCCCTCGGCTTCCTGGTCTCCTTCGTCTTCGGTGGTCTGACCGGTGTGATCCTCGCGGCCCCGCCGCTGGACTTCGCCCTGTCCGACTCGTACTTCGTCGTCGCCCACTTCCACTACGTCGTCTTCGGCACGGTCGTGTTCGCGATGTTCGCCGGCTTCTACTTCTGGTGGCCGAAGTGGACGGGGCGCATGCTCAACGAGCGTCTCGGCATACGTGCACTTCTGGATGCTGTTCATCGGCTTCCACATGACGTTCCTCATCCAGCACTGGCTGGGCGTCGACGGCATGGTGCGTCGTTACGCCGACTACTCGGCGGCCGACGGATGGACCTGGCAGAACCAGGTGTCGACCATCGGTGCGATGATCCTCGGCGCGTCGATGCTGCCGTTCTTCCTGAACGTGTGGATCACGGCCCGCAAGGCACCCAAGGTCACCGTCAACGACCCGTGGGGCTACGGCGGCATCGCTCGAGTGGGCGACGTCCTGCCCGCCGCCGCGTCACAACTTCACGTCGATCCCGCGCATCCGCAGCGAGCGGCCCGCCTTCGACCTGAACCACCCCGAGGCGGTGCCGGGAGTGTCCGCCAAGGACGCGCCCTGCGCCCGTAGTCGAGAGGTCCACTGGGAGGTCAAGTAGCGCGATCAACGTCATCCTTTGGTGGGTGCTGACGGCTTCTTCGCCCTCATCGGCGTCGTCTACACCGGCTGGCACATCCTGGCGACACCGTCCGAGAACTTCGTGGAGCGGATCGAGTGGGTCGGCACGGTCGCCCTGTTCTTCGCGGCCTTCATGGGCGCGATGATCGCCTTCTACCTCGACCGCGACGCACGGCGCCAGAGCGGCGAGCTGCCGGAGGACATCCTGACGCTCGGACATCGACGACGGCGATCCCGAGCTCGGAGAGTTCAGCCCGTGGTCCTGGTGGCCGATCGTCCTCGCCGGATCCGCCGCGGTCTTCGTCGTCGGTCTCGCTGTCGGACACGTTCCTGCTCCCGATCGGGCTCGGCGATCTTCGTCGTCGCGATCGTCGGCTGGGTCTACGAGTACTACCGCGGCAACTTCGCCCGCTGAGCAGCATCACATCAAGAAGGCCCCCGGAGAATTCCGGGGGCCTTCCTGATTGTGCATATGCGCTCAGGCGCGAGTGCGCACGCGTGCGATGCCGGTCAACGCATCCACGGGGCGGTGGTGCACGCCGTCTGCGTCTTCGATCGGATAGCCCTCACGCACCCAATACTCGAACCCGCCGATCATCTCGCGCACGCGATATCCGAGCCGGGCGAACTCCAGCGCCCCCTTCGCGCCGGCATTGCAGCCGGGGCTCCAGCAGTACACGACGACGTCGGCGTCGGCATCGATCTCCCGCGGCGCGCGGGTGGCGATCTCGCTGTAATGCATGTGGGTGGCGCCGGAGACCCGCCTTTGGGCCCACGCCTCTTCGGAGCGCACATCGATCACGACGATGTTCTCCCCGGCCTTCAACGCGGCGTGGACGTCGCTGGCATCCGTCTCGTAGGCGAGCTTGGCGGCGTAGTAGTCGGCGCGATCGATCATGACATCAGCCTAGAACGGCGCGCGTTCGCGTCGCCGCCTTCATTCGGACGCCGATGGCCGCATTTCGGTCAGAGTCGGTGCTCCGTCAGAGCTCGCGCGTCATCTGCACTCGGCGCCCATAGCGGGTGAGACCGAGGGATGCCTCGGTCTCGACGAGCTCCCGGAGGAACGGGGTCTCCGGGATGCTCTCGAGAAAGCCGCACGAGGCGTAGAAGGGGGCGTTCCAGGGAACCTCGGCATACGTGCGCAACGTCATGCGCGTGTACCCTCGGTTACGCGCCTCGTCGACGGCGGCGGCGACGAGGGCTCGCCCATGGCCCTGGCGGCCTGCAGAGGGCAGCACAGATACCTGTTCGAGGTGCGCATTACCGTCGACGTCGAGGACGTGCACGAAACCCACGGGGGAGCGGGAGAGCGCATCTTCCCGGACGAGGACGAATCCCGGCGCAGAGAGACGCGCTGCTCCGTCACTGGACGGAGGCCACTGCCAGGCGCCCAGTACATCGATCAGCAGGGCGTCGGCTGCCGTCTCGATCACCTGGATCATCTCGGCATCGGCGGCGTATGCCGCGCGGATGGAGCTGCTCACGACGCGTCGCCTGCCACTGATGATATCCCAGGCGGTCACGACGTCCTGCTGTCGCGCGGAGCCGTCGCGGCGTGCGCGTAGGGAGCACCGGCGAGGTTCTCGGAGCGGATGAGTCTGACGGCGGATGTCATACCCTCGATCCTCCCATGAGCACGCGAAAGGGCCCTGTCCGGATGGACAGGGCCCTTTCGCGTGGGGGAGAGGACGAGGTTACTCGCCATCCTCCGACTTCGTCTTGCGAGGCTTCTTCACCGGCTCGGTCGCGATGACCGTGCTCGGCGTGTTCGGCGTCTCGTCGACGTGCGTCTCATCGACGGTGAGCGGAGCGTCCGGGAATCCGGCGCGCTCATGAGCGCCCTGGATCTCGGCAGCCTCGGTCTCATCGTTGTGGGCCGTGACGTGGTGCTGGTGCGCGTCGGCTTCCTCGACCTGAGCCTGGGTGAGCGGAGCCAGGCGGTCCTCGAAGAACCAGCGCGAGATGGAGGAACGGAGGTTCTCCGTCCACGGGATGCGGCCCTTGGCGTTCGGCCGCACGACGAGCGGCTCGTAGCCGTCGACATCGATGAGCTTCCAACGGTCGTACTGGTCGACGGGCTGGTGTACCTCGATGAACTCGCCACCGGGGAGGCGGACGATGCGGCCGGACTCGAAACCGTGCAGGACGATCTCGCGGTCCTTCTTCTGCAGGGCGATGCAGATGCGCTTGGTGACGAAGTACCCGAGCACCGGTCCGATGAAGAGCAGCGCCTGGAGTGTGTGGATGACACCCTCCATCGTGAGCATGAAGTGCGTCGCGATGAGGTCGGACGATGCTGCAGCCCACAGGACCGCGTAGAACACGACGCCGGCGACGCCGATGGCGGTGCGGGTGGCGGCGTTACGCGGACGCTGAGCGATGTGGTGCTCACGCTTGTCGCCGGTGACCCACGCCTCGATGAAGGGGTAGATCGCGACGAGCGACGATGAACAGGCCCAGCACGGCGACCGGGACGAGGATGCCGAACGACCACGTGTGGTTGAGGAAGACGATGTCCCAGTTCGACGGAGCGAGACGCAGGGCGCCGTCCGCGAAGCCGATGTACCAGTCGGGCTGGGTACCGGCGGAGACCGGGGACGGGTCGTACGGTCCGTAGTTCCAGATCGGGTTGATCGTGGAAGAACGTCGCGATCAGCACGATCGTGCCGAAGACGATGAACAGGTAGCCGCCCATCTTCGACATGTACACCGGCATCATCGGGTAGCCCACGACGTTGTCGTTCGTGCGGCCGGGGCCGGCGAACTGCGTGTGCTTGTTGATGATCATCAGCATCAGGTGCACGACGATCAGGGCGATCACGAGCATCGGGCAGCAGCAGGATGTGCAGCGTGTACAGACGCCCGACGATCGCGGTGCCCGGGAACTCGCCGCCGAAGAGCAGGAACGAGGTCCAGGTGCCGATCAGGGGGAGGCCCTTGACCATGCCGTCGATGATGCGGAGACCGTTACCCGAGAGCAGGTCGTCGGGGAGCGAGTAGCCGGTGAAGCCCTCGGCCAGCGCGAGGATGAAGAGCACGAAGCCGATCACCCAGTTCAGCTCGCGCGGCTTGCGGAACGCGCCGGTGAAGAACACGCGGAGCATGTGCACGCCGATGCCGGCGATGAACACCAGGGCCGCCCAGTGGTGGATCTGGCGCACCAGGAGACCACCGCGCAGGTCGAAGGAGATGTTCAGTGACGACTCGAGTGCCGCAGACATCTCGATTCCACGCATGGGCGCGTAGGCGCCGGTGTAGTGGGTCTCGACCATGGAGGCCTCGAAGAAGAACGTCAGGAAGGTTCCGGAGAGGAACACGACCACGAAGCTCCACAGCGCGATCTCGCCGAGCATGAAGGACCAGTGGTCGGGGAAGATCTTGCGACCGAGCTCCTTGACGAAGCCCGAGAGGCTGGTGCGCTCATCGATGTAGTTCGACGCGGCACCGACGAAGCGACCGCCGAGCGGTGCCTTGGTGTCCTTGTCCTCGTTGGACAGCGTTGCGGTGCTCAATGGCGCTCCCAGAAGCTCGGGCCGACGGGTTCCTTGAAGTCGCTGCGTGCGACGAGGTAGCCCTCGTCGTCGACCGTGATGGGCAGCTGCGGCAGCGGGCGAGCCGCCGGTCCGAAGATGACCTTCGCGTGGTCGGTCACGTCGAACTGCGACTGGTGGCACGGGCACAGCAGGTGATGTGTCTGCTGCTCGTACAGGGCGACAGGGCAGCCGACGTGCGTGCAGACCTTGGAGTAGGCGACGATCCCGTCGTACGACCAGTCCTTGCGGTCTTCCGCCTCGGTCAGCTGTTCCGGGCGCAGGCGCATCATCAGAACGATGGCCTTGGCCTTCTCCTCGAGGTAGCCGTCATGGTGGCTGAGGGTGGCGAGCTCTTCGGGGATCACATGGAAGGCAGAGCCGATGGTCACATCGGCAGCGCGGATCGGAGTGCCATCGGGGTCGCGGACGAGACGAGCCCCTTCTGCCCACATGGTGTGCTTCAGCAGCACCACCGGATCGCCGGCCGTGGGGTCCTCCGGAGTGGAGTGCGGAGCGAGGCCGCGGAACAACGTGACGCCGGGGATGATCGACGCGACGACGGCTGCGAACAGCGAGTTGCGGATCATCGTGCGGCGTCCGAAGCCGGACTCCTCGTTCGCGGTGGCGAACGCGTTGATGGCGGCCTCACGCGTCGAGTCCTTGCCCCGCGTGGGGTGGCGGTACTCGATGTGCTCCTTGTCGGACATCAGAGCCTTCGACCAGTGGATCGCGCCGATTCCGATGCACAGGAGTGCGAGGGCGATGCCGAGGCCGATGAAGAGGTTGTTCTGACGGATGTCGATGAGCGCGCCGCTCTCGATCGGGAACAGCATGTAGGCGGCGACCGCCCAGATGCTCCCGGCGAGGGACAGGTAGAACAGGGTGTAGACAGTGCGATCCGCTGCCTTCTCAGCGCGCGGATCCTTGTCGGTCATCCGCTCGCGGTGCGGCGGAAGCCCCGGGTTCTGCACGGGATCGCTGACTGCGACACCCAGCCCTGAAGAGGGCTGGTAGGCCCTGTCAAGAGCCTGCGAGTCGTCGTCGTGTGCCATGGTGCTCCTCGTACGTTCCTCTTCGATGAATAAGCGTCAGTTGGACTTCGCCGTGATCCACACGGTGATGGCGACGAGCGCGCCGATGCCGAAGATCCACACGAACAGTCCTTCGGAGACCGGACCGAGCGAACCGAGCGAGAAACCGCCGATCTGCACGGACTGCTGCTGGAAGAGGAGCGCGGAGATGATGTCGCGCTTGTCCTCGTCCGACAGGTTCATGTCGCCGAAGACCGGCATGTTCTGCGGGCCGGTGACCATCGCGGCATACATGTGCAGCGCGCTGGTCTCGGTGAGTGCGGGGGCGTACTTGCCCTCGGTGAGTGCGCCACCCGCGGCGGCCACATTGTGGCACATCGCGCAGTTGACGCGGAACAGCTCGGCGCCGTGCGCCACATCGCCCTCGCCGTCGAGGAGACGCTCCTCGGGGAAGGTGGGGCCGGGAGCCGTCTCCTGCACGAAGGCCGAGATCGCGAGGATCTGGTCCTCGGTGAACTGCGGTGCCTTCTGAGGCGCCTGCGGTCCCTGCATCTGCAGCGGCATACGTCCGGTCGACAGCTGGAACTCGGTCGCGAGCTCGCCGACGCCGTAGAGGCTCGGGCCGTTCGCGGTTCCCTGCAGATCGAGACCGTGACAGGTCGCGCAGTTGGCGGTGAACAGCTTCTCGCCGTCTTCGACGGTCAGCTGCGAGGTCGCGGCGGACTGCGTGTCGGTCGCGGCGAATGCCGCGGTCGTACCGGCGTACACGGCGCCGGTGATCATGAGGCCAGCTCCGATGAGCGCTACCGCAGCCAGGGGGCTGCGACGGCCATTAGAACGGCGCTTCTTCTCTCGTGCCATCTCGGGGATCAGCTCCGCTCTTATTTCAGGAAGTAGATAACGAAGAACAGCACGATCCAGACGACGTCGACGAAGTGCCAGTAGTAGGACACCACGATCGAGGACGTCGCCTCTTTGTGCCGGAAGTTCTTGACTGCATAGGCGCGTCCGATGACGAGCAGGAACGCGATGAGGCCACCGGTGACGTGGAGGGCGTGGAAGCCGGTCGTCAGGTAGAAGGCCGAAGCGTAGGAGTCGGCGCTGATCGGCATACCCTCCGCGACGAGGGTGGCGTACTCCCACACCTGGCCGGAGACGAAGATCGCACCGAGGGCGAAGGTGAGGAAGAACCACTCGACCATGCCCCAGCCGAACAGGCGGCGACGGCCTGCGCCGTTCTTCGCGCCCTTGCCGATGCGGTACGGCTGGAGGTCTTCGGCGGCGAACACGCCCATCTGGCACGTGAACGACGAGAGCACGAGGATCGCCGTGTTGACCGCGGCGAACGGCACGTTGAGCAGTTCGGTGCGGGCCTCCCACAGTTCGGGGGAGGTGCTTCGGAGAGTGAAGTAGATCGCGAAGAGTCCCGCGAAGAACATCACCTCACTGCCGAGCCACACAATGGTGCCGACAGCTACCGGGTTGGGCCGCTTGATGGTTCTCGCCGCCGGGGCATACGTCGCTGAGGTCGTCACCCTTCCATTATGGCCGATCCGCGGGCGTGATTCTTGCACTGGAGGCCCTTGTTCGACCGGCGTTTGACTTAGGTAACCCTAAGAAAACACTGCGAATCCTCGGTGAATACGCGGGAAACGGGCGATGCCATCGTGGCGGTAGGACGTTCGGAACGATTTGCACGTTTTCCCGCGCCGATAGGATCGCACACATGGCTGATTCGCTGACCTGGTCCGACGTGCTCACCTCTCTCTTGGAGCGACGTGACCTCAGCGTCTGGGAGTCGACCTGGGCGATGCGGCAGATCATGCGCGGCGACGTCACCGAAGCGCAGCTCGGTGGGTTCCTGATCGCCCTGCGCGCGAAGGGCGAGACGATCGATGAGATCGTCGGCTTCCGCGACGCGATCCTCGAGGCTGCGGTTCCCCTTCCCGTCTCACCTGACGTGCTCGACATCGTCGGCACAGGCGGCGATCGGGTCGGCACCGTCAACGTGTCGACCACCGCCGCGATCATCATCGGCTCCACCGGCATCCCCGTCGTGAAGCACGGAAACCGGGCTGCCAGTTCGGCCTCGGGCTCGTCGGACGTACTCGGCGCTCTCGGCCTCGAGCTCTCGCTCAATCCTGAAGCGGTGGCATCGATCCTGGATCGGACGGGGATCACCTTCGCCTGGGCGGGAGCCTTCCACCCCGGTTTCAAGCACGCCGGTCCCGTTCGCGCCGAGCTCGGGGTGCCCACGGTTTTCAACATGCTCGGGCCGCTCTGCAACCCCGCACGCGCTGAAGCGAACGCCGTCGGCGTCGCTCAGATCGAGCGCGTTCCGCTCATCACGGGAGTGTTCCGCACGCGCGGAGCCACCGCGCTCGTGTTCCGCGGCGACGACGGGCTCGATGAGCTGACGACCACCGGCCACAGTCGGATCTGGGAAGTCACCCGTGGCGACATCCACGAGCACGATCTCGATCCGCGTGATCTCGGCATCCCCATCGCCGAGCTCTCCGCCCTCTTGGGGGGATCCCCCGAACACAACGCGCAGGTGCTGCGACGCACGCTGCAGGGCGAGCAGGGCGCCGTGCGCGACATCGTGCTGTTGAATGCCGCGGCAGGAATCGTCGCGTTCGAGCTCTCGCAGGATGCCACGCAGGTGCAGAGGCCGATCCTGGAGCGTCTGCGCGAGGGCTACGAGCGCGCCTCGGCCGCCGTCGACGACGGGCGGGCTGCCGCCAAGCTCGACCAGTGGATCAGCGTGAGCCGAGAGCTCGCCTCCGCCTAGGACCGACCATGGACCCTGTCGACGCCCTGTTGGAGATCGCCTCGCTGCTCGAACGCGAGCGTGCGTCGCGATACCGCGCGAAGGCGTTCCGACAGGCAGCGGCGACACTGCAGGACCTGCCGGATGATGTTCGTGCCGATCCCACCCGCCTGCGGGCGAGCCGTGGCATCGGAGAATCGACCTTCGCCGTGATCCGTCAGGCGCAGGAGGGACGCGTGCCGGAGTACCTCGTCGAGCTGCGCGGAGACGTCGAACCCGAGCGGGTCTCAGAGCTTCGCGCCAGACTGCGGGGAGACCTTCACGCGCACACCGAGTGGTCGGACGGCACGACTCCGATCAGCGTGATGGCCGCGGCGGCTCGTGCGCTGGGCCACGAATACCAGGCGATCACGGATCATTCGCCTCGGCTTCGGGTCGCGCGCGGCCTCTCGGCCGAGCGCCTGCGCGAGCAGATCCCGCTCGTCCGCGCCGAGTCCGGCGGAGGCTTCACGCTCCTCGCAGGGATCGAGGTCGACATCCTCGAGGACGGGATGCTCGATCAGGATCCGGATCTGCTTGCCGAACTCGACGTGGTCGTCGTCTCCGTGCACTCGAAGCTGCGGATGGACTCCCGGCAGATGACGGCACGGATGATCGCCGCGGTGTCCCACCCGCGTGTGAACGTGCTCGGTCACTGCACGGGTCGACTGGTGCAGGGGGAGCGGGGGGCGAGGCCGCCGTCGGAATTCGATGCAGGCGCCGTGTTCGCGGCCTGCGCGGAGAACGGCGTGGCCGTCGAGATCAACTCACGGCCTGAGCGGCAGGACCCTCCGGACGAGCTCATCGCGATCGCGCTGGCGGCGGGCTGCCTGTTCTCGATCGACTCCGACGCGCATGCTCCCGGCCAGCTGTCGCTGCTCGATCATGGAGCGGAACGCGCAGAGCGGGCCGGTATCCCCGCTTCGCGTATCGTCACGACCTGGGGGCTGGAGCGACTGCTCGCCTGGGCGGAGTGATCGCTCAGAGAGCCACCGTCGACACGGCGGCGATGGCGCGGTCCATGGATCCGCCGAGGTTCCACTTCTCAGCGAGGGATCGTGCGGCGTCGGACTCGACAGGATCGAGAACATGCAGGGGTGTTCCCGGCGCGGTGATCGGCAGAGACGTCGCCACGGCGACGACGGTCGGCGCGACATCGAGGTAGGGCGCGGCGGCGAGAACCTTCGCCCTGACGCCGGCACTCATGCCCTCGCCGGCTTCAGCCGCTGCGCGGATGCCGGTGAGATCCGCGTGGGCCTGCAGCAGGGTCGCTGCCGTCTTCTCTCCCACACCGGCGACGCCCGGAAGACCGTCGGACGCGTCGCCGCGCATCGTGGCGAAGTCGGCGTACTGAGAGGGGAGCACCCCGTACTTCGCGACGACTGTCGCATCGGTGACGATCTCGAGATTGCTCATGCCGCGAGCGGTGTAGATCACGCGCACGTCGCGGGAGTCATCGATCAGCTGGAACAGGTCGCGGTCTCCCGTGACGATGTCGACGGGCATGGTCGCATCCGTCGCCAGCGTGCCGATCACGTCATCGGCCTCATGCTCTGCGATGCCGATGATCGGGATGCCGATCGCTGCGAGCGTCTGCCGGATGAGTGGGATCTGCGCCTCGAGGGGATCCGGCACCTCTTCGACGTCGGGACCGGCCGCGACGACCTCGACGACGCGGTGCGCCTTGTAGCTCGGGATCAGGTCCACACGCCACTGCGGACGCCAGTCATCGTCCCAACAGGCGATCACATGGGTCGGTTCGTAGAGGGTGACGAGCTTGGCGATGATGTCGAGCAGACCGCGCGCCGCGTTGATCGGTGACCCGTCCGGCGCGGTCACCTTGTCGGGCACCCCGTAGAAGGCGCGGAAGTAGAGGCTGGCAGTGTCGAGCAGCATGAGACGGTCGGTCACGAACGACAGTCTGGCACGGGCAGAGGACACGCGCCGGGGTCTGAGACGGTTCGCCCCGCCTCGACACCCAGAGGTATGACTACTTCTCTTCGCTCGTTCGCTTCTCTCGCCTTGGGCGGCGTGCTGCTCGCCTCCGCTCTGGCGGGATGCGCGACGACTGCCGGGAGCTCGCCGGCGCCCGAGTCGACGGCTGAGCCGACCTCTTCGGACCTGTCCTACGCACCGCAGGCCGCATGGCTGGACGCGACGGCGTTCGTGCTGAAGACCTGGAGCGACGCGTGCATGCCCGCGGTCGGGGACTTCGTCGCCGGCGATCAGTCGATCGAGCTCGAGTTGGTGAAGAACGCGGACGAGATGTGTGCAACCGTGCAGACCGCTCACGGTATCTACGTCGGTCTGCCCGCCGGGTTCGATTCATCGCGTCCGGTGGAGGTGATCATCACCGACGCAGGAGGGGTGGAGACGCAGCTCACACTGCCTGCCTTGGGCGATGGCGAGATCATCGCGGCGGACAAGCCAAGTGACCAGGCTCCCGCCGCCGCATGGCTCGGAGATGAGGAGCTCGCCGTGCTGACCTGGGGCTCGTCGACGTGCTTGCCGGGGGCTGGTGAGGTGGACGTCGTGAGTGAGGCCGAGGCCGTCGTCCGACTGCAGGAAGACACCGATGCGATCTGCACGATGGACCTCGTGCCGCAGATCACCTTCGTGTCGGCGAACGGCGCCACGGCGGGCGTTGCCCTGACTCTCGCTGACCATGTGGATGCCGACGGCGCGCCGGTGGTATTGCGCGTCGTGAGTTAGTCGGTCGTCGGCTGGTCGATCATCGGGTCTGAGTGGGCGGGTTCGCCGGTACGGGGATGCTTCAACACCCCGGGCCGGTGGGCCTCTGGGCACACGAATGGGCGACGAGTGCCGTGTGTGCCTCGAAGATGCGGATCTCCTGCGTCGGCCCGTCGGCCGTGAGCTCGCCCGCGACCGGGAACCAGCCGCCACCGAAGTTCACGGTGGCGGTGTATCTCACGTCGACCTCGGCGAGATAGGTGCCGCGCTCCTCGTAGACATGGCTCGTTCCCGTCGCCGTGAACTGTGCCTGCCCGAGATCCGACCACGGGCGCCCGCCGGTCGCGGTGGTCGCACGTTCACCGTCGCCGTACGTGAAGTCGTAGCCGGACGGCGTGAACCGCAGGGTGAGGGGGAATCCGAAGAGCGTCCCGGTGCGCGTGTGGGCGGATGCCGCCGCGACGAAGTTCGTCGGCATGCCCGCGATGCCCACGTTGCCGGGTTCTCCGACCGCGGTTGCCGACGCGGGGGAGAAAGAGGCGAGATCGCTCATCGTGACCGTCGGGAGTGCGGGGGCAGGGGCCGCGGGATCGTCGGGGTCTTCATCGGCCGGGCGACGGAAGCAGCTGAGGGAGTTGTCCGCGTCGTCCAGGCAGTCCTCGAAGACGAACTTCGTCGGTGGTGCGGGTGTTCCGGGGCCAGCATTTGTCTGGTGCGGCCGGTTGGATGGGGTCCGAGCGCCGGGCTGCGCACGCTCGGCCCTGATCGTCAACGAGGTGCCGCTGTTCGAAGAACACAGGCCCGCCGCGGCGAGGTTTGCATCACAGCTCGATCCGTTGCCAGGCGATCCAGCAGACAACAAGATGGCAGCCGCGGTCATGAATGTGCTTAGCACGCCGACGTCTCGCTCGCAGTCGATTCCGCGATCAGGAACGTGCCTCCCGCAGCGACGAACGCCACATCCAGATTGATGCGATCTCGGCGAGAAGCTGGCGTCACGTCGTCACCGCTTGCGTCAAGCAACTGGGTCCGGCTGACATCCATGCAGACAGACGCTGTGGCGATATTGGGTGTGGCATCCTCATCAAATTCTTGGCCGACAAAAGAAGAAACGACTCCGTCCCCGTGGATTGACAATTGATCTTCATCGAGGAGGCGAGAGGTTTCGTAATCACTTTCGAGGGCGAGGCCCGTGAGATAGGTCCGGGGCGACGACGGCTGGAGCCCAGCTCGGTCTGCATTCACGGCATCGTTGTACGCGCGGTAGGTCTCTTCGGCCGCGGCGAACGCCTCGGCTTCCGAGGCGAAGGCTGGTGTCGGACTCGGCTGGGGTGCCGGCGCAGGCGAGCATCCGGCGATCGCGATGGCTGTCAAGGCGAGGCTTCCGAGGGCGAGGAATCGGCGAGGCTGGAGGCGAGGCATCCGGAAAATGTAGTCGAACGTCGGCGAGTCGCGGGGGAGTTATCCACAGACATCGCGCGGCACAACACCGATCCCATCGGCATCCGAACTTCTGATAGCCTGAAGTGTCACTCGTGGCGTGCACTTGCATGCGCTGGTGACGAGCAATCCAATCCATCCGCTGTGACGCATGATGTCGGCCGTGCGCGGCCGTTGATTCGCAGCCTGAGTTCCATTCAACAAGGACAACCCACTACATGACTACCGCAACGACCGCCCCGGCCACCAAGCAGGTCGCCATCAACGACATCGGATCTGCTGAGGACTTCCTGGCCGCGGTCGAGAAGACCCTGAAGTTCTTCAACGACGGCGACATCATCGAAGGCACGATCGTCAAGATCGACCGCGATGAGGTCCTCCTCGATGTCGGATACAAGACCGAGGGTGTCATCCCCTCGCGCGAGCTTTCGATCAAGCACGACGTCGACCCCAACGAGGTCGTCGCAGTCGGCGATCTGGTCGAGGCCCTCGTTCTCCAGAAGGAGGACAAGGAAGGCCGTCTGATCCTGTCCAAGAAGCGTGCGCAGTACGAGCGTGCGTGGGGCGACGTCGAGAAGATCAAGGAGAACGACGGAGTCGTCACCGGAACGGTCATCGAGGTCGTCAAGGGTGGACTCATCGTCGACATCGGCCTGCGTGGCTTCCTCCCGGCGTCGCTCATCGAGCTGCGTCGCGTCCGCGACCTCACGCCGTACCTCGGCCAGGAGATCGAGGCCAAGATCCTCGAGCTCGACAAGAACCGCAACAACGTCGTGCTCAGCCGCCGCGCGCTGCTCGAGCAGACGCAGTCGGAGTCGCGCACCACGTTCCTGAACAACCTGCACAAGGGTCAGGTCCGCAAGGGTGTCGTCTCGTCGATCGTCAACTTCGGTGCGTTCGTCGACCTGGGCGGCGTGGACGGCCTCGTGCACGTCTCCGAGCTGTCCTGGAAGCACATCGAGCACGCCTCCGAGGTCGTCGAGGTCGGCCAGGAGGTCACCGTCGAGATCCTCGAGGTCGACCTGGACCGCGAGCGCGTCTCCCTGTCGCTGAAGGCGACGCAGGAAGACCCGTGGCAGGTCTTCGCCCGTACCCACGCGATCGGTCAGGTCACGCCGGGTAAGGTCACCAAGCTCGTTCCGTTCGGTGCGTTCGTTCGCGTCGCAGACGGCATCGAGGGCCTCGTCCACATCTCCGAGCTCTCCAGCAAGCACGTCGAGCTGGCCGAGCAGGTCGTCTCCGTCGGCGAAGAGGTCTTCGTCAAGGTCATCGACATCGACCTGGAGCGTCGCCGCATCTCGCTGTCGCTCAAGCAGGCCAACGAGTCGGTCGACCCCAACGGCACCGAGTTCGACCCGGCCCTCTACGGCATGGTCGCGGAGTACGACGACAACGGCGAGTACAAGTACCCGGAGGGCTTCGACGCCGAGACCGGTGCGTGGAAGGAAGGCTTCGACGCCCAGCGCGAGGCATGGGAGCAGGAGTACGCTGCAGCCCAGGCTCGCTGGGAGGCGCACAAGGCTCAGGTCACCAAGGCGGCCGAGGCAGAAGCTGCAGCCGGCGAAGACTTCGGCGGCCAGTCCTTCTCCAGCGAGGCCGCAGGCGCGGGCACGCTGGCGGACGATGAAGCTCTCGCGGCGCTCCGCGAGAAGCTCTCGGGCGGCAACGCTTAAGCATCACGCTCTGGAACGGGCCGTCACCTTCGGGTGGCGGCCCGTTTCGCGTCTTCGGCCGGCGTTCGACGCGAAACCATCTGCTCGAGCGTGCCAGGATGGAAGCCATGCCCCTCATCGCACTCACCGGCGGGATCGCGTCCGGGAAGTCGACCATCGCGCGGCGACTCGCGGAACACGGAGCCGTGATCGTCGACGCCGACCAGATCGTGCGCGACGTGCAGGCGCCCGGCACTCCGGTCCTCCAGCAGATCGCCGACGAGTTCGGCTCGGAACTCGTCACGGACGACGGCGCATTGAACCGTGCGGCTCTCGGCGCCCTGGTGTTCGGGCATCCGGAGCGGCTGGCGCGGCTGAACGGGATCGTCCACCCGGCGGTGCGCGCGGAATCGCAACGACGGTTCGATGCGGCGTTCGCGTCTGATTCGGACGCCGTGGTCGTCTACGACGTGCCGTTGCTGGTGGAAGCCCGCGTGGATGATCCCTGGGACCTCATCGTCGTCGCTCACGCGCCCGCGGCGGTCCGACTGCGTCGCTTGGTGGATATCCGCGGCATGGACACCGACGCTGCCCGCGCGCGCATCGATGCGCAGGTCTCCGACGAGCGGCGGCTGGCGATCGCCGACGTGGTGATCGACACCGCGGACACTCTCGACAGCACCCATGCGCAGACGGACGCGCTGTGGGAGCGGATCCGTCCGCGGTGACGCGAGAACCGTTCACCGGACACGCTCCCGGCTCGCCCACATACCGACGCCTGATCGCCGGCCTCTTCTTCGCCGGCATCGCGACGTTCGCGCAGCTCTACTCGACTCAGGCGGTGCTGCCTCGCATCGCCGATGACCTCGCGGTCTCGCCCGCCACCGCCGCGCTCAGCGTCTCGGCGGCGACTCTCGGCCTGGCGGCGGCCGTGATCCCGTGGTCCATCGTCGCCGATCGGATCGGCCGCGTGCCCGCGATGGCGGTCGGCGTGATCGCGGCGACCCTGTTGGGACTGTGCGCACCGTTGAGCGCAGACATGGGGTTGCTGCTCGTGCTCCGCACGGCCGAGGGCGTCGCTCTGGGGGCGATCCCGGCTGTCGCGCTCGCGTACCTGAGTGAAGAGGTGCGACCTCGCCATGCCGCGGCCGCCGCCGGCAGCTACATCGCCGGAACGACCGTGGGTGGACTGCTGGGTCGCATCGTCGCGGGTGTGGTGGGCGATGTCGCCGGGTGGCGGAACGGCATCCTGACCGTCGCGATCGTCTGCGCCTTCGCCGCGGTACTGTTCCTGTGGTTGACTCCGAAAGCCCAGGGATTCGTGCCTCGCCGGTTCGACGCCCCCGACGGCCACAGCATCCTGACGCGCCTGCTCATACCGTTGCGATCGTCGCAGTTGCTCGCGCTGTATGCCCAGGGCTTCCTGCTCATGGGGTCGTTCGTCGCCGTGTTCAACTATCTGGGCTTCCACCTCACCGATCCGCCGTTCGACTTGCCGGCGTGGGTTGTCACCCTGCTCTTCGTCGCCTACCTTGCAGGAACGCTCTCGTCGCCGTGGGCCGGTTCCCTCGCATCGCGCTTCGGACGCTATCCCGTGCTGCTGGTCTCGATCCTCGTGACCGCGCTCGGCGCCGCGATCATGATGATCCCGAGCGTTCCCGTCGTGCTGGCAGGACTCCTGCTGTTCACGGCCGGGTTCTTCGCTGCGCACGCGGTGGCGTCGGGGTGGGCTCCGGTCGCCGCGCCCGAAGGGACACGCGCACAGGCGTCCTCCCTCTACTACTTCGGCTACTACGCCGGGTCCAGCCTGTTCGGCTGGGCGCTCGGACTCGTGTTCGGAGGATCGAGCTGGACGTGGTTCGTGCTCCTCATCGTCGCGATGTGCGGGGCAGCAGCGGCGATCGCCGTCGGCGGTCTCCGCTCGGCGTCATCCGGCCGGCCCTGACCGGGTCTCGGGGCGACGCCCTATGTCTGGACACCATCGGTCGGCTGATTCGAGGTACGCCGCCGCTGTCGCCACCGGACCGCAGCGATCACCACGATGACGAGACCGATCAACAGGATGCCCGCGACCAGCGGCACCAGGATCGCTGCCGACGCGAGAAGGAACGACGCCCCGTCCTCGACAGTGCTCAGCACCGGGGCGGCGAGACCGGCCGTCGTGGCGTTGGCCGCCACGCGGGCGGTGGCCTTCACGACGTGCACGACCAGGGCGATGACGATTCCCGTCACGATCGGGATCCAGGAGCCGTTGGCGAAGAACGACTCGGCATCGTCGAGAGCCAGCGTCTGCGCGCTCGCTCCGGCGCCGAAGGCGATGCCCCCGGCCGCGGGTCGGAGGATGCTCTGGATGACATCGTTCACCGAATCCAGGGCGGGGATCTTGTCGGCGATGATCTCGAGGACGAGCAGTGCTCCGAGGACCCACAGGGCGAGGTCGCTCGAGAGCCAGGACCAACCGTTCGGCAGCTCGATCGCAGGGAGCAGCCGATCGGCGATGCCGAGCAGGAACAGCGGCATCCATGCGTTGAGACCAGCAGCGGCAGCGAGGCTGGAGCCGATGACGAACTCGATCACACCATCACTCTATGCTCAGGTCGCCCGCCGGCCGCCCGGATGTCCGAGGGGCGGCATACGCTGGAAGCATGCAACCCACGCGCAGTGTCCGTCCCTTCGAGGTCATCAGCGAGTACGCGCCGGCCGGAGACCAGCCGGCCGCGATCGCGGACCTGGCGTCGCGCATCAACGCGGGCGAGACCGACGTCGTGCTGCTCGGCGCCACCGGTACCGGCAAGTCGGCGACGACGGCCTGGCTGATCGAGCAGGTGCAACGGCCGACTCTCGTTCTCGCGCACAACAAGACCCTCGCCGCTCAGCTGGCGAACGAGTTCCGCGAACTCATGCCGAACAACGCGGTGGAGTACTTCGTCTCGTACTACGACTACTACCAGCCCGAGGCGTATGTGCCCCAGACCGATACCTTCATCGAGAAGGACTCCTCGATCAACGCGGAAGTGGAGCGTCTGCGCCACTCGACGACGAATTCCCTACTCAGTCGGCGCGACGTCGTCGTGGTCTCCACCGTCTCCTGCATCTACGGCCTCGGCGCGCCGGAGGAATACCTGCGCGCGATGGTCGCCCTGCAGGTGGGGGAGCGGTACGACAGGGATGCTCTCATCCGCCAGTTCATCGCGATGCAGTACAACCGGAACGACGTCGACTTCTCGCGCGGCAACTTCCGCGTGCGGGGCGACACCATCGAGATCATCCCGGTGTATGAAGAGCGTGCGATCCGGATCGAACTCTTCGGTGACGAGATCGAGGCGCTCTACTCGCTGCATCCGCTCACCGGTGAGGTCCTCGAGAAGCTCGACTCGGTGCCGATCTTCCCCGCATCGCACTATGTCGCGGGCACTGATGTGATCCAGCGGTCGATCGGAACCATCGAGACCGAGCTCGAGGAGCGCCTCGCCGAGTTCGAACGCCAGGGCAAGCTGCTGGAGGCTCAGCGACTCCGCATGCGCACGACCTTCGATCTGGAGATGCTCCAGCAGCTCGGCTTCTGCTCGGGCATCGAGAACTACTCCCGCCACATGGACGGACGCTTGCCGGGCGAGCCGCCCCACACGTTGTTGGACTTCTTCCCTGACGACTTCCTGCTCGTGATCGATGAGTCGCACGTCGCGGTGCCCCAGATCGGCGCCATGTACGAGGGCGACGCCTCCCGAAAGCGCACGCTCGTCGATCACGGGTTCCGTCTTCCCAGTGCGATGGACAACCGCCCGCTGCGTTGGGACGAGTTCAAGAATCGGATCGGTCAGACCGTCTATCTCTCCGCGACGCCCGGGAAGTACGAGATGGGCATCGCCGACGGCGTGGTGGAGCAGATCATCCGCCCGACAGGCCTCGTGGACCCGCACATCATCGTCAAGCCGTCCAAAGGTCAGATCGACGATCTGCTCGAGGAGATCCGCCTGCGCGTCGAGCGCAACGAGCGTGTGCTCGTGACGACACTCACGAAGAAGATGTCGGAAGAGCTCACCGACTTCCTCGGCGAGCACGGAGTCCGCGTGCGGTACCTGCACTCTGACGTCGACACCTTGCGACGCGTCGAGCTGCTCAGTGAGCTGCGCGCGGGCGTGTACGACGTGCTGGTCGGCATCAACCTCCTGCGAGAGGGTCTTGATCTGCCGGAGGTCTCGCTGGTGGCGATCCTCGATGCCGACAAGGAGGGGTTCCTGCGCTCGGGTACCTCGCTCATCCAGACGATCGGTCGTGCGGCGCGAAACGTGTCGGGCGAGGTCCACATGTACGCCGACAACATGACCGACTCGATGACGAAGGCCATCGATGAGACGGATCGTCGTCGAGACAAGCAGATCGCCTACAACAAGGAGCACGGCATCGATCCGCAGCCGCTGCGCAAGCGGATCGCCGATATCACGGAGGTGCTGGCACGAGAGGGCGCAGACACCGCCGACATGATGTCGGGGCGCGGCCGCGCCACAGGCAAGGGCAAGTCGCCGACGCCGAATCTGCGTCGCACCGGGATCGCCGCCGAAGGGGCGCAGCAGCTCGAGGCGACGATCCAGGATCTCTCCAATCAGATGCTCGCCGCGGCGGGAGAACTCAAGTTCGAGCTCGCCGGACGTCTCCGTGACGAGGTGCAGGATCTGAAGAAGGAACTGCGCGCGATGGAGCGCGCCGGTCACGCCTGAGCGCGTGATGGAGACGGCTGATGAATGCCGCAGGGGAAGAGCTGGCCGATCGGATCAGGGCGCTTCTGAGTGACGGCGTCGGTATCGAGGAACGGCGCATGTTCGGGACCAGGGCGTTCCTGGCTGACGGTCGGATTCTCGTCGGCGCGCGTGCCGGCGGGGTGTTGTTGGTACGTGTCGACGACGAGGCCGGTGCGGCATTGTCGACACGCCGAGGAGTCGCACGTGCCGTGATGGGCAGCAGGACGATGGGTTCCGGCTGGCTCGACGTCTCGGCGAGCGCGCTCGCGGGCGACGATGAGCTGATGTTCTGGCTCGACGTCGCGCGAGAGCGGAGGGACACCTAGGAGGAGCCGCGGCGAGAGCGGATAGGGGAGAGAGTGCCGCCGCGGAAGGTTTCGCCGGGTCGAGCAGCTCTCAGGGGCAGTGCACGAGCGTCCTCGGCCCTGACCTGTCGATCTCGTGCGCGGTCATCGGCGCACCGCAGAGAGGGCAAGCACGCTCTGCCCGCTCCGCCGGGCTGGGCGGTGGCGTCTTCTCGTAGGGGCCGACGGATGCGGGGCCTGCGAAGCGGATGAGATTCGTGTTCACCCAGGCGTAGAGACCACCTGCGTCGCGGATACGCGTGCGGAGCGGAGGACGGTCGGATTCCTGTGCCATGTTTCTTAGTGTACTAATGATTAGTGCGGATGTATAGTTGCGGTGTGACGGCACCCGACGACCTGCTCCGCCTCGAGAATCAACTCTGTTTCGCGCTCGTGACCGCGGCGCGCAACGTCGTCGCGATCTACCGGCCGATCCTCGAGCCGCTCGGGCTCACGCATCCCCAGTACCTCGTCATGCTCGCCCTCTGGGAGAGCGCACCGCGTTCGCTGAACGATCTCGCGGCCGAACTCGCCGTCGAACCCGCGACAGCTTCTCCGCTGGTGAAGCGGCTCGAAGCTGAAGGGCTCATCGTGCGTCAGCGCAGCACCGAGGACGAACGCCGTCTCGATATCACGTTGACGGATGCAGGGCGGGCGCTGCGCGAGCGTGCTCTCGACGTGCCAGGACAGGTGATGTCGGCCGTGGGGATGGACGTGGGGGAGATCTCCGCACTCCGCGACGGTTTGGGTCCGTTCGTCGGGCGCCGCATCGACGCCGGATGAGCACTCTGTGAGTGGGGCGGAGCCGATGTCCGTGGCCCCTCGTAGACTTGTCCGGTGTCCATTGTCCCCGTAGTCACCCCAGGCAAACTCAGTGTTCGCGGCGCCCGCGTGCACAACCTCAAGAACGTCGACATCGACATTCCCCGCGACTCGTTGGTCGTCTTCACCGGCTTGTCCGGATCAGGAAAGTCCAGTCTCGCGTTCGACACGATCTTCGCGGAAGGGCAGCGTCGCTACGTCGAATCGCTGAGCGCGTATGCGCGTCAGTTCCTCGGTCAGGTCGATCGTCCTGATGTCGACTTCATCGAGGGTCTGAGCCCGGCCGTGTCCATCGATCAGAAGTCGACGAACCGCAACCCGCGGTCGACGGTCGGCACGATCACCGAGATCTACGACTACATGCGACTGCTCTGGGCACGCATCGGCATTCCGCACTGCCCCGAGTGCGGCGAACGGATCCAGCGCCAGACCGTGCAGCAGATCGCCGATCAGCTGATGACGCTGCCCGAGCGCACCAGGTACCAGATCGTCGCTCCGATCGTGTCGCAGAAGAAGGGCGAATTCGTCGACCTCTTCCGTGAACTCGGCGCGAAGGGCTACTCGCGAGCCATCGTCGACGGCGACCTCGTACAGCTGGCCGAACCGCCGACGCTGAAGAAGAGCTACAAGCACGACATCGCCGTGGTCGTCGATCGTCTCGTCGCCGCAGACGACATCCTCGGTCGCGTCACCGACTCCGTCGAGACCGCCCTCGGGCTGGCGGGGGGCGTCATGCAGGTGAACTTCGTCGAGGAGGAGGGCGATGCCGCCTGGCAGTCTTTCTCCGAGAAGCTCTCCTGCCCGAACGGCCACGCGCTCACCCTGACCGAGATCGAGCCCCGCACGTTCTCGTTCAACGCGCCGTTCGGTGCCTGCCCGGCCTGCTCCGGCCTGGGCACGCGCATGTCCGTCGACGTCGACCTGATGCTCGCCGATGAGGACCTCTCGATCCGGGATGGCGTCATCATCCCCTGGACGACCCAGGGCAAGGGGCTCTTCCAGTACTACGAGCGACTGCTCGAGGGGCTTTCGCGCGACCTGGACTTCTCGCTCGACACCCCGTGGCGGGAGTTGCACTCCGATGTTCAGGACGCGATCCTGCGCGGAGAGAACTACAAGGTCACCGTCAAGTGGAAGAACCGCTACGGCCGAGAGATGCGCTACGCCTCGGGATTCGAGGGAGTGGTTCCCTACATCGAACGGCAGTATCTGCAGGCCGAGTCCGACAACCAGCGCAACCGCTGGGGCGAGTACCTGCGTGAGGTGCCGTGTCCGGTGTGCGACGGGAACAGGCTCAAGCCCGAGGTACTGGCCGTGCAGGTGCACGGGCACTCGATCGCCGAGGTGTCGCACCTCAGCCTCGCCGACGCGCGTGCCTTCATGGAGACGCTGACGCTCAGCGACCGTGAGGCCAAGATCGCCGCGCAGGTGCTGCGGGAGATCCGTCTGCGCCTCGACTTCCTCCTCCAGGTCGGTCTCTCCTACCTGAACCTCAGCCGCTCGGCAGGATCGCTCTCGGGAGGTGAGGCGCAGCGGATCAGACTGGCGACGCAGATCGGCTCCGGGCTCACCGGCGTGCTCTACGTGCTCGACGAACCGTCGATCGGCCTGCACCAGCGCGACAATCGCCGACTGATCGACACGCTCCTGAAGCTCCGTGACCTCGGCAACACGCTCATCGTCGTCGAGCACGACGAAGAGACGATCGAGGCAGCTGACTGGGTGGTCGACATCGGACCGGGCGCAGGTGTGAACGGCGGCACGGTCGTGCACTCGGGCCCCTACTCCGCACTACTGGACAACAACGACTCGATGACGGGGGAGTACCTCTCCGGCCGCCGCGAGATCCCGATGCCGGCGAAGCGACGCAAGATCGACAAGAAACGTCTGCTGAGCGTGGTCGGGGCGCGAGCCAACAACCTGCAGAACGTGACGGCCGACTTCCCCCTCGGTGTGCTCACCGCGGTCACCGGAGTGAGCGGTTCGGGCAAGTCGTCCCTCGTGAACGACATCCTGTACCAGGTGCTGGCATCCCGACTGAACGGTGCGCGCACCGTTCCGGGCAAGCACACCCGGGTGACCGGACTCGACAACCTCGACAAGGTCGTGCACGTCGACCAGGCCCCGATCGGTCGCACCCCGCGATCGAACCCGGCCACCTACACCGGCGTGTTCGATCGAATCCGCACGCTCTTCAGCGAGACGCCCGAGGCCAAGGTGCGCGGGTACCAGCCCGGTCGATTCAGCTTCAACGTCAAGGGTGGCCGCTGCGAGGCGTGTTCGGGCGATGGCACGATCAAGATCGAGATGAACTTCCTGCCCGACGTCTACGTCGACTGCGAGGTCTGCCACGGCAAGAGGTACAACCGCGACACGCTGGCCGTGCACTACAAGGGCAAGAACATCGCCGAGGTGCTCGAGATGCCGATCGAGGAAGCAGAGTCGTTCTTCGAGCCGATTCAGGCCATCCACCGATACATGAAGACGCTCGTCGACGTGGGGCTCGGTTATGTGCGCCTCGGTCAGTCGGCCACCACGCTCTCCGGCGGCGAGGCGCAGCGCGTCAAGCTCGCGACAGAGCTCCAGCGCCGTAGCAACGGTCGCAGCGTCTACGTGCTCGACGAGCCGACCACCGGTCTGCACTTCGAAGACGTGCGCAAGCTGCTGGAGGTGCTCAACGGCCTCGTCGACAAGGGCAACACCGTGATCGTGATCGAGCACAACCTCGACGTGATCAAGTCGGCCGACTGGGTCATCGACCTGGGGCCCGAGGGTGGATCCGGCGGCGGTCAGATCCTCGCCACCGGCACACCGGAGCACATCGCTCGCGTCGAAGAGAGCCACACCGGACAGTTCCTCGCCGAGATCCTCGGGGAAGGGCGCGCAGCGCGGAAGGCCAGCTGATGGCCGACGTGCTCCCGTACAAGCCCAGAACCGGAGAGATCCCGACGGATCCGGGCGTGTACCGTTTCCGAGACGCCGACGGGCGCGTGCTCTATGTGGGCAAGGCCAAGAACCTTCGTCAGCGTCTGTCGAACTACTTCGCTCCTCTGCGTACCCTGCACGAGCGGACGCGCCGCATGGTCACCACGGCCTCCTCTGTCGAGTGGACGGTCGTTCCCACAGACGTCGACTCTCTCCAGCTGGAGTACATGTGGATCAAGGAGTTCGATCCGCCGTTCAATGTGCGGTACAAGGACGACAAGTCCTATCCGTTCATGGCCGTGACGCTCGGTGACGAAGCTCCTCGCGTGATCGTGACCCGAAATCACAGGATCCCCGGCGCGCGCTACTTCGGTCCGTACCCCAAGGTGTGGGCTGTGCACGAGACGATCGATCTGATGGTCAAGGCGTTTCCGATCCGTACCTGCAGTGACGCCAGCTACAAGCGCGCGATGCAGACGGGGCGGCCATGCTTCCCCGGGCAGATCGGCAAATGCGGCGGACCGTGCTCGATGACCGTGACGATCGAAGAGCACCGTGCCATGGTCGACGACTTCGTCGCGTTCATGGCCGGTAGCGACGAGCGATTCACCCGTGAGCTGACCACGCGCATGCTCGCGGCGTCGGCGGCGATGGATTACGAGGCCGCAGCGAAGTACCGCGACAAGCTCACCGCGATCGAGGCCGTGCTCGGCAAGAGTGCTCTCGTGCTCCCGTCCGACGAGGATGCCGACCTCTTCGGCATCGCGGAGGACGAACTCGCGGCGGCCGTGCAGCACTTCGTGATCCGCGGCGGGCGCGTGCGGGGTGTGCGGGCGATGACGATCGAGAAGGAGATCGACATCTCGAGCGGGGAGCTCGTCGACCAGGTGCTCCAACGCGCCTACGGCGAAGCGCAGGACGTTCCGAGGCGCATCCTCGTGCCGACACTGCCGGAAGATGCCGTTGAGCTGGAGGAGTGGCTTCGTACGCGCCGCGGTCGCAAGGTCGAGCTCGCGGTGGCCCAGCGCGGCCAGCGTGCCGACCTCATGCGCACGGCAACGCTGAATGCGCAGCAGGCCCTGATCAGACACAAGACCCGCCGAACGAGCGACTACGTCGCACGAACCCAGGCATTGACGGATCTCCAGGATGCCCTGGGCATGACCGAGGCACCGTTGCGCATCGAGTGCTTCGACATCTCCCACCTCAGTGGGACGAACGTGGTCGCCTCGATGGTGGTGTTCGAGGACGGACTGCCGCGCAAGGATCAGTACCGCTCATTCGGCATCGCTGAGACGACCGACGACACCGACTCGATGTATCAGGTGTTGCGCCGTCGCCTCGCTTACCTCGACCGTCCCGACCCCGTCGTCGTGTCCGACCCGATCGCCCTTTCCGGCGTGGCCATCGATGATCCCCTCGCAGAGGAACTCGTCGAGACGCCGGAGCGTCGCAAGCCGCGGTTCGCCTATCCGCCTCAGCTACTCCTCGTCGACGGTGGCAAGCCGCAGGTGGAAGCGGCCGCCCGCGCCCTCAGAGACGCGAATCACACCGAGATCGCCATCTGCGGTATCGCCAAGCGGCTCGAGGAGGTGTGGCTCCCCGGCGAGGACTTCCCCGTCATCCTCCCGCGCACCAGCGAAGCCCTGTATCTCCTGCAGCGTCTGCGCGATGAGGCGCACCGGTTCGCCATCACCCATCAACGACGAAAGCGGAAGAACGACATCACGTCGGTGCTCGCCGAGGTCCCCGGGCTCGGCGCCGCGCGGATCAAGATTCTGCTCAAGCATTTCGGCTCCGTCACGGCTCTTCGCGCTGCTGAACCCGGGGCGATCGAAGAAGTGCAGGGGATCGGGCCGGTGCTCGCGCAGAATATCCACACCCATCTCTCCACTCGCTAGTCTGGACTGCGAGGGGGAGAAGGAGTAGTGAGAGATGTCTGACGGGGAAAAGGGCGAATTCCTCATTGTCACGGGCATGTCCGGCGCGGGCCGGACGACTGTGGCGAACGCGTTGGAGGATCTGGGGTGGTACGTCGTGGACAACCTCCCCCCGCAGATCCTCCGTCCGTTGCTCGACCTCACCGACATGGGCGGCAACGCGCTTCCGAGAGTCGCTGCGGTGGTGGACGTCCGCGGCCGCAACCTCTTCGATGACTTCCCCGGAGTCGCTCGGGCGCTGCGCTCCCGAGGTTCCGTGCGGGTGCTCTTCCTCGATGCCGCCGACGACGTACTCGTGCGCCGGTTCGAAGCCGTGCGGCGTCCGCAGCCGCTGCAGGGCGATGGCACGCTGCTCGATGGCATCCGAATCGAACGGAATCGACTCGCCCCCATCCGCGAGGCCGCGGATCTGGTCATCGACACGTCGTCGCTCAACATCCATCAGCTCGCCACACAGGTCTCCGAACTCTTCTCCGAGGAGGGGGCGGCACGTCACCGTGTGACGCTGCTGAGCTTCGGCTTCAAGTACGGCCTCCCCACCGATGTCGACCTCGTCGCAGACATGCGCTTCCTCCCGAACCCGTTCTGGAACGAGGAGTTGCGCGGTCTCACCGGGCAGGATGAGTCGGTCCGTGACTACGTGCTGTCCCGCGAGGGTGCGAAGGAGTTCCTCGACGCATACTCCGCGGCACTGGTGCCCGTGCTGGAGGGATATCAGCGCGAGAACAAGAGCCACTCCACGGTCGCGATCGGCTGTACGGGGGGGAAACATCGCTCCGTGGCCATGTCGGAAGAACTCGCACGCAGGCTGGCCGCGATCCCCGGAGTCGCCGTGAACGTGCGCCACCGGGACCTCGGGCGGGAGTGAGAAGGGCGCCCGGCCGAGTAGGCTGGACGTTTGCGTCGCGATCCGGCGCGTGAACGTAGAGGAGTGTCGTGGCACTAACCACCGACGTCAAGGCTGAGCTGGTCAGCATCCGCAACGCACCCCCCACGGTGCGCGTCGCCGAGGTGACCGCGATCCTCCGGTTCGCCGGCGGTCTGCATTCCATCGCAGGTCGTGTGGCCGTGGAGGCGGAGGTGGATGCCGAGACGCTGGCCCGCCGTGTCGCTCGCGATCTCGCAGAGATCTACGGTGTGCGACCGGAGATCGCACAGGTGCAGTCGAGCACCGCGAACGAAGGTGCGCGCTGGGCGGTCCGTGTGATCGGCGCGGGGGAGACCCTCGCCCGCCAGACCGGTCTGCTCGATCAGCGTCGTCGCCCTGTGCGGGGTCTTCCGAACCGTCTCACCACGGGGTCTCGTGCGGAGATCGCCGGGCTGTGGCGCGGGGCTTTCCTCGCTGCGGGCACGCTCAGTGAGCCCGGCCGCTCCGCGATGCTCGAGGTCGTGTGCCCGACATCCGAGGCCGCGATGGCATTGGTCGGAGCAGCGCACCGACTCGGCGTCGCGGCCAAGGCCCGTGAAGTGCGGGGCATGCCGCGCGTCGTGGTGCGCGAGGGCGAGGCCATCCGTACCGTCCTGAGCGAGATGGGTGCCCAGAAGACGGCCCTCGCCTGGGAGGAGCTGCGGCAGCGCCGCGAGGTTCGTGCCGGCGTGAACCGCCTGGTCAACTTCGACGACGCGAACCTGCGCCGTTCCGCGCAGGCTGCGGTCGCCGCCTGCGCACGGGTCGAGCGCGCGCTCGAGATCCTTGCCGACGAGGTTCCCGACCATCTCAAGGTGGCAGGGGAACTGCGCCTGGCGCACCGCGATGCCAGCCTCGACGAACTCGGCCACCACGCCGACCCGCCCCTGACGAAGGACGCCGTGGCCGGTCGCATCCGTCGCCTGCTCGCCATGGCGGACAAGCGCGCCCAGCAGGAGGGCATCCCCGGAACCGAAGCCGCGGTGCCCGCCGGACTCGACGTCTGAGCGCTTCCTCATGACAGAGCCGGTCCCTCAGGGGGCCGGCTCTTTTCGCGTCATATGGGGGAAGTATCAGGTACCGCTCCGCGTTGACGTCACTAGGATGAGTAACGTCCGCTCGGCGCCGCACATCGGTGGCGCGGAGGATCGGCAAGCGCCGCGGCGCGGCGCGGATTGGATGAAAGCGACATGGCGACCTACACGCTCCCTGACCTTCCCTACGACTTCGCAGCTCTCGAGCCGCACATCAGCGGCAAGATCATGGAACTCCACCATGACAAGCACCACGCGACCTACGTCGCCGGGGCGAACACCGCACTCGACCAGCTCGCCGAGGCTCGCGACAGCGGCAACCTGGCGAACGTGAACAAGCTCGAGAAGGACCTCGCGTTCAACCTCGGCGGACACGTCAACCACTCGATCTTCTGGACCAACCTCTCCCCGAACGGCGGCGGCCAGCCCGAGGGCGAGCTCAAGTCGGCGATCGACGAGTACTTCGGCTCGTTCGAGAAGTTCCAGGCCCACTTCACGGCGGCAGCGACCGGGATCCAGGGCTCCGGCTGGGCCGTCCTCAGCTGGGACTCGATCGGCTCGCGACTGATCATCCAGCAGCTGTTCGACCAGCAGTCGAACACCGCACAGGGCACGATCCCCCTGTTCCAGCTCGACATGTGGGAGCACGCCTTCTACCTCGACTACCTGAACGTCAAGGCCGACTACGTCAAGGCCGCCTGGAACATCGCCAACTGGGAGAACGTCGCCCAGCGCCTCGAGGTTGCCCGCAAGCAGACGAACGGCCTGCTGGTACTGTCGTAATCGGGTCGCGTCCCGGCGAGTCTGGCTCGTCGGGACGCCATCTCAGCCAAAAACCCCCCGCGCTTCGTGTACGCAGGAATGCTGCGCGCGGCGCACGAGAAACAGGGAGACCTGAGTGTCTGTCAAGATCGGTATCAATGGCTTCGGCCGTATCGGACGCAACTACTTCCGCGCGGCTCTCGCGCAGGGAGCGGACATCGAGATCGTCGCGGTCAACGACCTCACCGACAACAAGACCCTTGCCCACCTTCTGAAGTACGACTCCGTCAGCGGTCGTCCTCGATGCTGACATCAGCTTCGACGACGACAGCATCACGGTGAACGGCAAGGAGATCAAGGCGTTCGCAGAGCGCGACCCCGCCAACCTCCCGTGGGGCGAGCTGGGTGTCGACATCGTCATCGAGTCGACCGGATTCTTCACCAAGGCCGAGGCCGCCAAGAAGCACATCGATGCGGGCGCCAAGAAGGTCCTCATCTCGGCTCCGGGCACCGGCGTCGACGGCACGTTCGTCATGGGCGTGAACGAGGACAAGTACGACCCCGCCGCGCACCACATCATCTCCAACGCATCCTGCACGACGAACTGCCTCGCGCCGCTCGCCCAGGTCTTCAACGACGCGTTCGGCATCGACCGCGGCTTCATGATGACCGCCCACGCGTACACGGCCGACCAGAACCTGCAGGACGGCCCGCACAGCGACCTCCGCCGTGCTCGTGGTGCCGCGATCAACATCACGCCGGCATCGACCGGTGCCGCCAAGGCGATCGGCGAGGTTCTGCCCGAGCTCCAGGGCAAGCTGAGCGGCTCGTCATACCGCGTGCCGGTTCCCACCGGCTCGATCGTCGACCTGACGCTCATCACCGACCGTGAGAACCTGACGGTCGAAGAGGTCAACGAGGCGTACAAGAAGGCTGCTGCCGAGGGTCGCCTGGCCGGCTTCCTGCAGTACAACGAGGACCAGATCGTCTCGAGCGACATCGTGCACAACCCGCACTCGTCGATCTTCGACGCGACGCTGACCAACGTCAGCGGCAACCTCGTCAAGGTCTCCAGCTGGTACGACAACGAGTGGGGCTACTCCAACCGTCTCGTCGACCTGACCGAGTACGTGGCCGAGCGCCTCTAAGCTCAGACACATGACTCTGCGCACCCTGGACACGCTGGGGTCGCTCGAAGGCAAGCGCGTCATCGTCCGTTGTGATCTCAACGTCCCCCTGCGGGACGGGATCATCACGGACGATGGCCGCGTTCGGGCCTCCTTGCCGACCCTCAATGCACTCATCAACGCGGGTGCCCGCGTCGTCGTGTGCTCCCACCTCGGACGCCCGGACGGCGCGCCCGATCCTCAGTACAGCCTCGAGCCGGTCGCTCAGCGACTGTCGGAGCTGCTCGGCAAGCCCGTCGCGTTCGCGCGCGACACGGTCGGCGAGTCGGCACAGGAAGCGGTTGCGTCGCTCGAAGACGGTGGAGTCGTCGTGATCGAGAACCTCCGCTTCAACGCCGGTGAGACCGCGAAGGACGACGCCACTCGCGCGTCATTCGCCGCAGAGCTGGCCGAACTCGGTGACGTGCTCGTGTCGGACGGCTTCGGTGTCGTGCACCGCAAGCAGGCGAGCGTCTACGAGCTCGCCGAACTGCTGCCGTCGGCCGCCGGTCTGCTGATCGCCGCCGAGCTCGACGTGCTCGACCGTCTCACCGAGAACCCGGAGCGGCCGTACGCGGTCGTGCTCGGCGGGTCGAAGGTCAGCGACAAGCTCGGAGTCATCTCGCACCTGCTGCCCGCGAGTCGACACGATCCTCGTCGGCGGCGGCATGCTGTTCACCTTCCTCAAGGCTCAGGGGCACCCGTGGCGTCGAGCCTCCTGGAAGAGGACCAGCTCGACACGGTCCGCGGGTACCTCGCGGAAGCGGCCGAGCGCGGCGTGGAGATCGTGCTTCCCGCGGACGTCGTCGTCGCGGCATCGTTCGGTGCCGATGCGGCCCATGAGGTCGCCGCGGCCGACGCCATCGAGTCGACGCCGTTCGGCGCCTCGGGCATCGGCCTCGACATCGGCCCGGAGACCGCGGCGCGATTCGCCGAGGTCATCCGCGGATCCAAGACGGTGTTCTGGAACGGCCCGATGGGCGTGTTCGAGTTCCCGGCGTTCGCGGCCGGCACCAAGACGGTCGCGCAGGCGCTCACCGAGGTCGACGGCCTCAGCGTGGTCGGCGGTGGCGATTCCGCCGCTGCCGTGCGTCAGCTCGGCTTCACCGACGACCAGTTCGGTCATATCTCGACCGGCGGCGGCGCAAGCCTCGAGTTCCTCGAGGGCAAGAAACTACCCGGCCTGGAGGTGCTCGGATGGGCATAGCAACCCGTACCCCGCTGATCGCGGGCAACTGGAAGATGAACCTGGACCACCTGCAGGCGGTCGCGTTCGTGCAGAAGCTGCACTGGACGCTCAAGGACGCGAAGCACGAGGACGGCTCTGTCGAGGTGGCGGTCTTCCCGCCGTTCACCGACATCCGCAGCGTGCAGACCCTGATCGACGCGGACAAGATCCCGTTCTCGCTCGGTGCGCAGGACGTCTCGGCACACGACTCCGGTGCGTACACCGGTGAGGTGTCCGGCGCGTTCCTGGCGAAGCTCGACGCGAAGTACGTCATCATCGGTCACTCGGAGCGTCGTGAGTACCACGCCGAGGGCGATGACGTGGTGGCCGCCAAGGTGCAGGCGTCGCTGAAGCACGGACTCGTGCCGGTGATCTGCGTGGGCGAGACGGCGGAGGACCTCGAGAAGTTCGGCGCCAGCGCGGTTCCGGTCGGACAGCTGGAGGCCGCCCTGCAGGGTGTGTCGCCGACCGCCGACATCGTCGTGGCCTACGAGCCCGTGTGGGCGATCGGCTCCGGCCAGGCCGCGACGCCGCAGCAGGCGCAGGACGTCTGCGCCACGCTGCGCGGCGTGATCGCCAAGGTCCTCGGTGAGGATGCTGCGGCGCAGCACCCGCGTCCTCTACGGCGGATCGGTGAAGTCGGCGAACATCGCGAGCTTCATGCGCGAGCCCGATGTCGACGGTGCGCTGGTCGGCGGCGCGAGCCTCGTCGTCGACGAGTTCGCCGCGATCATCCGCTTCGAGAAGCACGTCGGCGTGTGAGTGCGGCGGGGCTTCGGCCCCGCTGCACCGTATACTTGACCGTTACGGGGGCGCTCCTGCCCCAGCGAAAGGCTCTTTCTCGTGGCAATTCTCGAGTTCGTCCTGCAGGTGGTGCTGGGTATCACCAGCGTCCTGCTGACCCTCCTCATCCTCCTGCACAAGGGTCGCGGTGGCGGCCTGTCCGACATGTTCGGCGGAGGCATGACTTCGGCGGTGGGTTCCTCCGGCCTCGCGGAGCGGAACCTCAACCGCTTCACCGTCGTCCTGGCACTGGCCTGGTTCGTGGCGATCGTCGCGCTCGGCCTCATCACGAAGTTCGAGGTGATCTGATGGCTACCGGTGGTAACGCTATTCGCGGAACCCGTGTCGGTTCCGGCCCCATGGGGGAGCAGGACCACGGCTACCACGCCGACCGCATCGCGGTGTCGTACTGGGACGGACTCGGCAACGAGACGGTTCGCTACTTCGCCGCCGGTCTCCCCGAGGAGGAGATCCCCGAGACGATCGATCACCCGCAGTCGGGTCTCCCCGCCGGGCGCGACAAGGCGAACCCGCCGGCACTGGCGAAGCCGGAGCCGTACAAGACGCACCTCGCCTACGTGAAGGAGCGTCGTACCGACGAAGAGGCCGTACAGCTGCTCGACGACGCGCTGACGCAGCTGCGTGAGCGTCGGGGGCAGTGACCTCCGTCTGACAGACATCGAAGCCGTCGCGAGCGATCGCGGCGGCTTCGTCGTTTCCGCCGGATGCGCGAGGTCAGCGGCAGCCTGCGGCGGCGTCGATGTAGTTCTGCGGCGGGTAGCCGTACGCCCACACGCCGTTCGCGTCGTCCGTGTAGCCCATGCTGATGGCCCAGGCCGTCGCCCACTTCTCGATGCTGTCCTGCGTGGACGAGTCGTACATGTCGGCGCATTTGACGCTGATCGCATGACCGACCTCGTGCGCGACGAGCGCTTTGCTGCGATCCGCCGGCCACTGCTCCGCCACGGAGTTCGACAGCTCGATCGTGGCCCGGCCCGGGTCGTCCCACCACCACGTCGTGTACCCGCCCATGCTGCCGTCGTACCCGACGCCGTTCACGATCGGAGCCCAATCGAAGTCCAGGAGCACGCCGGGTGCGAGCTTTCGAGCGAATGCCTCGATCTCGAGCCGAGCGTTCAGCAGCGGGCCCGACTTCTCGGCCAACTCCGACTTCTCGGAAGCCACGAGCTGGGCCGCCGCCGTCTGGAGAGCGGTGAAGGCCGTGACGGCGTCTTCGTCGATCGCCGTCGTCCCGGCCGCTGCGACCGCAGAGTCGCGTAGCGCTATCACGGCATCGTTCTTCGCCGAGAGGTGGGCTGCCTCGAAGGCGGTGGCCGAGTCGGCCGTGGTCGTGAGCAGTGTGATCCCCGCATCGGTGAGGGAGTCCGTGGCGACGGAGATCTCGCCCGTCGCCTCGCCCAGACGTTCCTCGAGCGCATCGACGTCGCGGCGGTCCTGCTCCAGCGATCCGGTCGCCCCGAGGAGTTCCCAGAACCAGATCGGCTTCTCGCCGACGGCGGGCACGCGCTCGGCGAGCAGCGAATCGGCTGAGGCCAGAGCCTCCGTGGCGGTGGATGCCGCCTCGGCCACGGCCTCCTTGGCCGCGGGGTCGACCAGGGCTCCGGTGTCGCCGTCGAGGATCAGCGCCGCCGAATCGGTGGTGCCTTCGAGCAGGTTGCGGGCATCATCGACCTCGGTCCTCGTCTCGGCGGTCGACCGTGCTGCAGCGCGGAAGTCCTGCTCGGCGGTGTCGTAGCCGGCGTTGGCGGTCACCTGGACGGTGCCGGCGGCCGCGATCAGCAGGACGGCGCCGGTGATGCCGAGAAGCAGTCCGGTCCGCCTGCGGCGCGGAGGAGTGGGGAGAGGCGGGTTCTCGGAGAACCGGAGCGGGACGGTGTGTCCGCCCTCGGAGGGCGCGCCAGCGCCGTGGATCGGACTCTCTTCGATCACGGCATCCCCCCTCGATCGGCGACGGGCGCCGGCGTTCCGACGAGTTTAGCCAGGAAAGACAGAACCCCCCGCCGGTGGGCGGGGGGTTCTGTGAACGGAGGGGCTGACGGGAATCGAACCCGCATCATTAGTTTGGAAGACTAAGGCTTTACCACTAAGCTACAGCCCCGTTGTCAGGCGTTCGAGAATCGCACGACCCGACTCATCGAGCATAGCGGACTGTCGGGGGTGCTCCCGTCCGTTAGACTCGATTGGGCTGAATCTGCGTGCGGATTCCCCGGGGCGTAGCTCAGCTTGGTAGAGCGCCCGCTTTGGGAGCGGGAGGTCGCAGGTTCAACTCCTGTCGCCCCGACACGGCTCGACAAGCCTTCAAGCCGCGTGTCAGCGCGGAAACCACAAGGAGACACACCAGCATGGCGAACAGCACCGTCGAGAAGCTGACCCCCACCCGGGTCAAGCTCAGCATCACGGTCACCCCGGACGACCTCAAGCCGAGCATCGCTCACGCATACGAGCACATCGCTCAGGACGTCCAGATCCCCGGATTCCGCAAGGGCAAGGTCCCTGCACCGATCATCGACCAGCGCATCGGTCGCGGCGCGGTCATCGAGCACGCGGTCAATGAAGGCCTCGACAAGTTCTTCCGTGAGGCCACGGTCGAGCACAAGCTCCGTGTCGTCGGCCGCCCGGCAGCCGACATCACGCAGTGGCCCAACGAGAAGGACTTCTCCGGCGACCTGCTCGTCGACGTCGAGGTCGACGTCCGTCCCGAGATCGATCTCCCCTCGTACGACGGCATCACGGTGACCGTCGACGCCGTCGAGGCGGATGCCGCCGCTCTCGACGCCGAGCTCGACAACATGCGCGCGCGCTTCGGCACGCTCGTGACCGTCGACCGTCCGGCCGCCAAGGGAGACTTCGTCGAGCTCGACCTGGTCGCCACGATCGATGGCGCCGAGATCGACCGCGCCGAGGGCGTCTCCTACGAGATCGGCTCCGGCGAGCTGCTCGAGGGCATCGACGACGCGATCGAGTCGCTGACCGCCGGTGAGGACACCACGTTCCGCTCCTCGCTCGTCGGTGGCGACCACGCCGGTTCCGAGGCCGAGGTCTCGGTGTCGGTCAAGGCCGTCAAGGAGCGCGAGCTTCCCGAGGCTGATGACGACTTCGCGCAGATCGCGAGCGAGTTCGACACGATCGCCGAGCTCCGCGAGAGCCTCGCCGAGCGCGTCGCGCAGCAGGGCGTGTTCACCCAGGGCTCCGCCGCTCGCGACAAGCTCGTCGAGACGCTGCTCGAGCAGATCGAGATCCCCGTGCCGCCGCAGCTCATCGAGGACGAGGTGCACAGCCACCTCGAGGGCGAAGGCCGCCTCGAGGACGACGTGCACCGTGCCGAGGTCACCGAGGCGAGCGAGAAGCAGTTCCGCACGCAGGTGCTGCTCGACACGATCGCCGAGCAGGCCGATGTGCAGGTCTCACAGGAGGAGCTCAGCCAGTACCTCGTGCAGTCCGCCGCGCAGTACGGCATGGCGCCCCAGGAGTTCGTCGAGGCACTGCAGTCGTCGAACCAGCTCCCTGCCCTCGTCGGCGAGGTCGCGCGCAACAAGGCACTCGCGATCACGCTCGGCAAGGTGAAGGTCGTCGACACCAACGGCAAGACCGTCGACCTCTCCGACTTCATCGTCGTCGACGACGAGTCGGTCGTGGCTGAGGCAGAAGCTGACGAGAAGCCGGCCAAGAAGGCTCCCGCGAAGAAGCCTGCCGCTAAGAAGGCTCCGGCCAAGAAGGCGGATGCGGCCGAGGCCGAAGAGCCCGCAGCCGAGAAGGCGCCGGCCAAGAAGCCTGCTGCCAAGAAGGCACCCGCGAAGAAGGCCGCCGACAAGGCGGAGTGATCGCGAAGCGATTCTGAGAGGGGCGGATGCTGCGGCATCCGCCCCTCTGTCGTCACCGAAGGGAGACAGCATGCAGGACTGGGATGACCGGATTGCCGCGATCTGGGCCGATGAGAACCTGAGTGACCGCGAACGGATCGAGCGGATCGATGCCGAGGCGAGCGAACGGCCAGAGGGCGATGCACGTGCATTGTTCGAGCGCGCGGGTGCTCGTGATTCCGCAGGGATCGAGTCGGAGGCCGAGCCGCTCTATCGCGCCGCGTTGGCTGCAGGGCTCGATGAGGAGCATCGTCCCCAGGCGGTGATCCAGCTCGCCAGCACGGTGCGCAACCTCGGTCGGATCGACGAGTCGATCGAGATGCTGCGGGCTGAGTACGAGCGAGGTGGGCCGTTCGTCGATGCCGCCGCCGCGTTCTATGCGCTGGCGCTGGTGTCGCGAGGGGACGCGGTGCTCGGGGCCTCGATCGCTCTCACCGCGCTCGCGCCGCACCTGCCGAGGTACACGCGATCGGTCACCGGATACGCGAGCGAGCTCACTGCTCCGCCACGCTGATATGCCGACGGCGAACACGGCCTGAGCCCTGCGTCGTCGCCGGTAGATTCGAATCACTGAAACACGGAATCAGGAGCTGACATGGCTGCAGAACCCCTCGTCGCAACGAGCGTCTTCGACCGACTGTTGAAGGACCGCATCATCTGGCTTGGCTCGGAGGTGCGCGACCAGAATGCCAACGAGATCTGCGCGAAGATCCTTCTTCTCGCCGCAGAGGACTCTGAGAAGGACATCTACCTCTACATCAACTCGCCCGGTGGATCGATCACCGCGGGAATGGCGATCTACGACACGATGCAGTTCGTGCCGAACGACATCGTCACCGTCGGCATCGGCATGGCCGCGTCGATGGGCCAGCTGCTGTTGACCAGTGGCACCAAGGGCAAGCGCTACATCACGCCGAACGCACGCGTTCTGCTGCACCAGCCGCACGGTGGCTTCGGCGGTACCTCGAGCGACATCCAGACCCAGGCGCAGCTCATCCTGTCGATGAAGAAGCGTCTGGCCGAGATCACGGCGGGACAGACCGGAAAGTCCGTCGAGCAGATCAACGAGGACGGCGACCGCGACCGGTGGTTCACGGCCGACGAGGCGCTCGAGTACGGTTTCGTGGACCACATCCGCGAACACGCCAGCGACGTCACCGGCGGCGGCGGCACTGCGGACACCGCAGAGTAATCCGGATTCGAAAGGACACCATGTACACCCCCACTTTCCAATCCGCGGGAAACCTTCCTTCCAGCCGCTACGTGCTCCCGCAGTTCGAGGAGCGCACGGCTTACGGCTTCAAGCGCCAGGACCCGTACAACAAGCTCTTCGAGGATCGCGTGATCTTCCTGGGCGTGCAGGTCGACGACGCTTCGGCCGATGACGTGATGGCGCAGCTCCTGGTTCTCGAGAGCCAGGATGCCGAGCGTGACATCACGATGTACATCAACTCCCCGGGCGGCTCCTTCACCGCGATGACCGCGATCTACGACACGATGCAGTACGTCGCGCCGCAGATCCAGACCGTCGTGCTCGGCCAGGCGGCGTCCGCGGCGTCCGTGTTGCTCGCGGCCGGTGCTCCCGGCAAGCGCCTCGCACTGCCGAACGCCCGCGTTCTGATCCACCAGCCCGCCATGGGCGAGGCCGGTCAGGGGCAGGCGTCCGATATCGAGATCCAGGCGGCGGAGATCCTCCGTATGCGCACCTGGCTCGAGGAGACGATGGCTGCGCACACGGGAAAGCCCGTCGAGCAGATCAACCGCGACATCGACCGCGACAACATCCTCTCCGCGGCACAGGCTCTGGAGTACGGCATCGTCGACCAGGTGCTCACCTCGCGAAAGCGCGCGTAGTTCCCCTCAGAAAGGGCGGCAGTCATCGAGACTGCCGCCCTTTCTGCGTGTCCGGGCGGCAGATGCGCAGCGCACCGAAGAGCGTGTGCTCATATGAGCAAAGACATGCGCGTACGCGGTTTCGGTCGTAGGCTGTACGCGGAAGGAGGTTGCCGTGGAAGACGAACTGCTCATGGTCCGTATCGCCGAGTTGTACTACGACGAGGACAAGACCCAGGACGAGATCGGCGCCCTTCTCAAGGTGTCGCGCTGGAAGGTGGGTCGTCTGCTCACCCAGGCACGCGAACGCGGGATCGTGCGGATCGAGATCGTGCATCCGCGCGCTCGACGCCTCGCCCTCGAGCGGCTCCTCGTCGAACGCTACGGCCTCGTCGAAGCCGTCGTGGTGCCCGCTCCGGACGGTGACGAGGGTACTCTCGAACGTGTGGCCCAGGCGGCCGCCGACTACCTCACGGCGTTGCGTCCCGTGCCGCGCACTCTCGGCGTGAGCTGGGGACGAACACTCCGCGCTGTCGCGGAGGCTCTGCCGGACGGCTGGGCGAGCGGGGTCACCGTCGTACAGCTCAACGGCGGTGTGAGCCTCAACCGTCGGTCGGGCGGAGCAGCCGGTCTTGCCGTCACGATCGCCCAACGGGCGTCGGGGCATGTCTCCCTGCTCCCGAGCCCGGCGATCCTCGAACGCGTCGAGACGAAGCAGGCGATCGAGTCGGACCGCACCGTCGCGGCGATCCTCGAAGAAGCCGCCGAAGCGCAGGCGTTCCTCTTCACCGCCGGCCCGTGCGATGCGAGCTCCGCCCACGTGGAGAACGGCTACCTCAGCGTCGAAGACGTGGAGGAACTCGCGCGGCGCGGTGCGGTCGGCGACGTCCTCGGACGCTACGTCGACGCCGAGGGGAACGTCGTCGACGCGCAACTCGACGCCCGCACGGTCGGGGTCGCCCTCGACCGGCTCCGAAGCGCGGAGCGGGCGATCTTCGTGACCGCCGGTCGCGCCAAGCACGACATCGCGCGCACAGTCGTCACCAGTGGCCTGTGCAGCGTCCTGGTGACAGATGAGACCACAGCACGAGCATTGTTGGAGGAACAATGACGACCACAGAACTCAGCCGCAGAGCGGCGGTGGATGTCCTCGGCGGTGAGCCGGACGATGCCACCCTGCGACGATTCCTGCACGGGCTCCCCGGGGTCGACGCCGTCGGACTCGAGCAGCGCGCGGCCGGACTCGGCACCCGCTCGATCAAGACGACGTCGAAGGCCTGGGCGCTCGACACGATCATCCGCCTCATCGACCTCACGACGCTCGAGGGCGCCGACACACCAGGCAAGGTGCGCTCGCTCGTCGCGAAGGCGAAGAACCCGGATGCCGCGGACCCGTCGACGCCGAAGGTCGCCGCCGTGTGTGTGTACGGCGACATGGTGCCGGACGCCGTCGGAGCTCTCGGCGCGCTGCACGGCGACCCGGACGACGGTCTGATCTCGGTCGCCGCGGTGGCCACCGCGTTCCCGAGCGGACGGTCTTCCTTGGCCATCAAGCTCGCCGACACCGCGGAGGCGGTCGCGGCGGGAGCCGACGAGATCGACATGGTGATCGATCGCGGGGCATTCCTGTCCGGCCGATATGGACTCGTGTTCGACCAGATCGCTCAGGTGAAGGAAGCCTGCCGCCGGGCCGATGGCTCCTCCGCATCGCTCAAGGTCATCCTCGAGACCGGCGAGTTGAACACCTACGACAACATCAAGCGAGCATCCTGGCTCGGTATCCTCGCGGGCGGTGACTTCATCAAGACGTCCACCGGCAAGGTGCAGCCCGCCGCCACCCTGCCGACGACGCTGCTGATGCTCGAGACGGTGCGCGACTGGCACCGGGGCACCGGAGAGAAGATCGGCGTGAAGCCGGCCGGCGGCATCCGCACCTCGAAGGATGCCGTGAAGTACCTCGTGACCGTCGCTGAGACGGTCGGCGAGGAATGGCTCCAGCCGCACCTCTTCCGCTTCGGCGCATCGAGCCTTCTGAACGACGTGCTGCTGCAGCGCCAGAAGCTCACCACCGGCCACTACTCCGGCCCCGACTACGTCACGATCGACTAGGAACCCGCATATGTCTTTCCTGGAATACGCTCCGGCCCCCGAGTCCACCGCGGTGCTGAACCTCAAGGACAGCTACGGCCTGTTCATCGACGGCGAGTTCGTCGATGGCTCCGGCTCCAGCTTCACCACGATCTCGCCATCCAGCGAGAAGCGCATCGCCGAGATCGCGTCGGCGAACGATGACGACGTCGACCGTGCTGTCGCCGCCGCCCGTCGCGCCTATGAGAAGACGTGGTCGAAGATGAGCGGCCGCGACCGCGGCAAGTACCTCTTCCGTATCGCCCGTCTGGTGCAGGAGCGCGCTCGTGAGCTCGCCGTCGCCGAGAGCCTCGACAACGGCAAGCCGATCAAGGAGAGCCGTGATGTCGACGTGCCTCTCGTCGCCTCCTGGTTCTTCTACTACGCCGGCTGGGCCGACAAGCTCGATCACGCCGGGCTCGGCGCGAACCCGCGCGCGCTCGGCGTCGCCGGGCAGATCATCCCGTGGAACTTCCCGTTGCTGATGCTCGCGTGGAAGGTCGCGCCCGCGCTGGCCGCCGGCAACACGGTCGTGCTCAAGCCCGCCGAGACCACGCCGCTCACGGCACTGATCTTCGCCGAGATCCTGCAGCAGGCCGATCTGCCCGCCGGTGTCGTGAACATCGTGACCGGTGCCGGTGCAACGGGGGCGTCGCTCGTGCGTCACCCGGACGTCGACAAGGTGGCCTTCACCGGTTCCACCGGCGTCGGTCGGGACATCGCGCGTGCCGTCGCCGGTACGCCGAAGAAGCTGACCCTCGAGCTCGGCGGGAAGGCCGCCAACATCGTCTTCGATGACGCGCCGATCGACCAGGCCGTCGAGGGCATCGTCAACGGCATCTTCTTCAACCAGGGGCATGTGTGCTGCGCCGGCAGCCGTCTGCTCGTGCAGGAGTCCATCCACGACGAGGTCATCGATCGTCTGAAGAACCGTCTGTCGACCCTGCGTCTGGGGGACCCGCTCGACAAGAACACCGACATCGGTGCCATCAACTCGGCGGCGCAGTTGGCCCGCATCCGTGAACTGAGCGACATCGGCGAGGCCGAAGGCGCCGAGCGCTGGACCGCGGACTGCGTGATCCCCGACAAGGGCTACTGGTTCGCCCCGACGATCTTCACCGGCGTCGAGGCCTCGCACCGCATCGCGCGCGACGAGGTGTTCGGTCCCGTGCTGTCGGTTCTCACCTTCCGCACGCCCGCCGAGGCGATCGCCAAGGCGAACAACACCCCCTACGGCCTCTCGGCCGGGATCTGGTCGGACAAGGGATCGCGCATCCTCGCCGTCGCCGATCGTCTGCGCGCCGGTGTGGTGTGGGCGAACACGTTCAACCGTTTCGACCCGTCGAGCCCCTTCGGCGGATACAAGGAGTCCGGATACGGCCGCGAGGGCGGACGACAGGGCCTCATGGCATACCTGAAGGGAGCCGCAGCATGAGCAAGCGACTGACCGTTCCGAAGACGTACAAGCTCGCGATCGGCGGGGCCTTCCCGCGCAGCGAGTCCGGCCGCACCTACGAGGTTCTGTCGAAGAAGGGGGCGTTCCTCGCGAACGCGGCCCAGGGCTCGCGCAAGGACGCCCGCGACGCCGTCGTGGCAGCCCGCTCGGCGGTCAAGGGCTGGTCCGGCGCCACCGCGTACAACCGCGGACAGGTGCTCTACCGCGTGGCCGAGGTGCTGGAGGGCCGCCGTGCCCAGTTCATCGACGAGGTCGTGGCGCAGGAGGGCCTGTCGGTCTCGGCGGCGACGACACAGGTCGACGATGCCATCGATCTCTGGGTCTGGTACGCCGGATGGTGCGACAAGTACGCGCAGGTCGCGGGCAACGCCAACCCGGTGTCCGGTCCGTACTTCAACATCTCGGTGCCCGAACCGACCGGTGTCGTCGCGATCATCGCACCGCAGGACTCCTCGCTGCTGGGCTTCGTCTCCGTCGTCGCTCCTGCACTCGTCGCGGGCAACACCGTGGTCGTGATCGCCAGCGAGAAGCACCCGCTGTCGGCGATCAGCCTCGCCGAGGTGCTCGCGACCAGCGACGTGCCCGGGGGAGTCGTCAATGTGATCACCGGGTCGCCCGCCGAGATCGCGCCGTGGCTCGCCTCGCATCAGGACGTGAACGCGCTCGACCTCGCCGGTGCCGGCGCGCTCGACTGGGTCGATCTGCAGATCGCCGCGGCCGATACGCTCAAGCGCGTGCTGACCCCGGGCGACGTCGTCGCATCACCCGAACGCATCGGGGCCTTCACAGAGGTCAAGACCGTCTGGCACACGAAGAGCATGGTCTGACGACCCCTCATCCACGAGAGGCCCGGATCGCGCACGGCGTGATCCGGGCCTCTTCTGTATCGTCTCGGACTCGGTTGCGCGTAGTCCGCGCCAATGCGTCCCGGTGTCGTATGCAGAGGTTAGGCTCGGAGGACGATCTCAGGATCCCCCTAGGAGGACGCGCATGGCCCGTATCGGTGAAAGCGCTGACCTGTTCAAGTGCTCGTTCTGCGGAAAGAGCCAGAAGCAGGTGCAGCAGCTGATCGCTGGCCCCGGTGTGTACATCTGTGACGAATGCGTCGAGCTGTGCAACGAGATCATCGAGGAGCGCATGGCGGAATCCTCGGCCGAGGGTGTCGCCGACTTCGAGCTTCCGAAGCCGCGCGAGATCTTCTCGTTCCTCGAGGAGTACGTGGTCGGGCAGGAGCCGGCGAAGAAGGCCCTCGCCGTCGCCGTCTACAACCACTACAAGCGCATCCGTGCGCGTGGCACCCTCAAGACGGCCGAGCAGAAGGCCGACGAGATCGAGATCGCGAAGAGCAACATCCTGCTCATCGGTCCGACCGGTTGCGGCAAGACCTACCTGGCACAGACTCTCGCGAAGCAGCTCAACGTGCCGTTCGCCGTGGCGGATGCGACGGCGCTGACCGAAGCAGGCTACGTCGGGGAAGACGTCGAGAACATCCTGCTCAAGCTCATCCAGGCAGCCGACTATGACGTGAAGCGTGCCGAGCAGGGCATCATCTACATCGACGAGGTCGACAAGATCGCTCGCAAGGCGGAGAACCCGTCGATCACCCGCGATGTGTCGGGTGAGGGCGTGCAGCAGGCTCTCCTGAAGATCATCGAGGGCACTGTGGCATCCGTGCCGCCGCAGGGCGGACGCAAGCACCCCCACCAGGAATTCCTGCAGATCGACACGTCGAACGTGCTCTTCATCGTCGCCGGAGCGTTCGCGGGACTCGAGGACATCGTGTCGGCGCGTGTCGGCAAGCACGGCATCGGCTTCGGTGCTCCACTGCACGACAAGGGCAAGGACCTCGACCTGTTCGGCGAAGTGCTGCCGGAAGATCTGCACAAGTTCGGCCTGATCCCGGAGTTCATCGGGCGTCTGCCCGTCGTGACTTCGGTGTCGCCGCTCGACCAGGCAGCTCTCATCGACATCCTCACAGGTCCGCGCAACGCACTGGTGAAGCAGTACCAGCGCATGTTCGAGATCGACGGCGTGCAGCTCGAGTTCGATGATGACGCCCTGCGATCGATCGCCGACCTCGCCGTCGAGCGCAAGACGGGTGCTCGCGGCCTGCGGGCGATCCTCGAAGACGTGCTCGGCCCGATCATGTTCGAGATCCCCTCGGCCGACGATGTGGCCAAGGTCATCATCACCCGCGCCGCCGTGGATGAGGGCGCGCCTCCGACCATCGTCCTGGAGCGCAAGCGCAAGAGCGCCTGAGCGCAGGTAGCTCATCGTGCGGCGCGCGGTCTCGGTGACGGGAGTCATCGCGGCGTGCATTGTGGTGCTCATCGTCATCGCCGCACCGTTCGTGTTCTTTGCTCTGTTCGGGACTCAGGACGGCGATCGGATCGCCGAGGATCGGGTCGCGGCGACGGCGGATGCACTCCGCGACGATCTGGGCTACGAACAGCACAAGCTCGATGCGCCGACGCTCGCGGCCCAACACTTCGAGAGCACCAGCACCGAGGTGATCCCGGTCGCATGGTCGGGCTCGACGAACGACGGCGACCGGGCCATCATCGATGTCCGCATCCGCGCGCACGTCGAGGCGCACTCACCCAGCTTCGGAAACGGGCCGGCCAACACCGAGGGATCGGCCGAGCGTTGCTACCGGTTCACCCTGGCGATCGCCACGTACGCGCAACGTCAGGACCTCGACTGTCGCGACCTCCCGACCGAGGTCACCCCGCCACGCGCCACCCCGCTCCCGGAGTTGCCGGCCGATGCGGAAGACCGTCTCGCTCGTGTGATGCAGCAACCTCCGACGGACGACATCGCCGCACGTGGGCGGACGGAGTTCGCAGATGCCGCGATCTCGATCGACGCGACCGTCACCGCTGCGGGAGTGACCGTCGTCGCCGTCGGTGTAGCGGTCTCCAAGGACTGCATCGTGATGGTGCGTCATCCCGACGGCTCAGTTCGACGGGAGTCGTTCGATCGCATCTCCCTCGAGCCCGGCGAGGGCGGATGCACGGTCGCGCTCTACACTGCGCCGGCGCTCTGACGAGGCCGGTGCGCAGGGCACGGCGCCCTGGCGAGCTCTCTCAGGCCTCCAGGCCGCGACGCTTGAGCAGCGGACCGATGTCGGCGACCCTGCCGCGGAACTCGTGGTAGGCCTGAAGCGGATCCTTCGAGCCGCCGACGCCGAGCAGGAGATCGCGGAAGCGATCGCCGTTCGCCCTGGTCAGCCCGCCGTTGTCCCGGAACCACTCGACCGTATCGGCGTCGAGCACCTCGCTCCAGATGTACGAGTAGTAGCCCGCGCTGTAGCCGCCGGAGAACACGTGGGCGAAGTACGTCGATGAATACCGGGTCGGCACGACCGGATCGTTCAGTCCGATGTCCGCGAGCGCCGCCGCCTCGAATGCGGCGACATCATCGATGTCGGCATCCGTCCCGATCCTGTGCCATGCCTGATCGAGCCACGCCGCGGCCAGATACTCGCTGGTCGCATGCCCCTGATCGAAAGTCTCCGTCGACCGGAGCCGATCGAGGATCGCGGGATCGAGCGGTTCGCCGGTCTCGTGGTGGCGAGCATAGTTGTCGAGCACCTCGGGCCAGAGGATCCACATCTCGTTGACCTGGCTCGGGAATTCGACGAAGTCGCGGAAGACGTTCGTGCCGGAGAAGTGCGGGTAGGTGACGGTGGCGAACAGCCCATGCAGCGCGTGCCCGAACTCGTGGAAGAGCGTGGTGACCTCGTCGAGGGTGAGGAGGGTCGGTTCGCCATCGCCGGGCAGGGGCACGTTGAGGTTGTTCACGACGACCGCCGAGGTGCCGCGCAGCCGCGACTGGCTCACGATCGGGTTCATCCACGCGCCTCCCCGCTTCGAGTCGCGGGTGTACAGGTCGAGCACGTAGAGGCCGAGGGCGGATCCGTCGGCGTTGCTCACCTCGAACACCCGTGCGCCGGGGTGGTAGCTGGGAAGGTCGGGCCGCTCGGCGAACGTCACGCCGTACAGGCGGGTGGCGGCGAAGAACACGCCGTCCTGCAACACGCGTTCGGCCTCGAACCAGGGGCGCAGAGCGCTCGTGTCGATGTCGTACAACGCCTCGCGGACCTTCTCGGTGTAGAACGCCCAGTCGTGAGCCTCGACGGGGAACGGCTCCGGCTCGGTGCGGTCGACGAGCAACTGCAGTGACTCGCGTTCTGCGAGCGCATTCCGCGCGGAGGGAGCAGCGAGCGCGCGCAACATGTCTTCCACGGCCTGCGGGGTTCCGGCGGTCTCATCGGCGGTGACGTACGCCGCGTGCGAGGCGTATCCGAGAAGAGCGGCACGCTCGGCACGGAGGCGCGCGATCTCGCGCAGCACGGGGCGGTTGTCGTTCGCGTTATCGCGAGATCCACGCGCTTGAGACGCCGCCATGATGTCGCGACGCGAGTTGCGATTGCGCAGCTGTGCAAGATACGGGTGACCGGTGAAGAGCGTGAGAGAGACGAGGTAGTGACCGTCGAGCCCGCGCTCTTGGGCGGACCGCGCTGCGGCGGACAGCTCGCCGGCGCTCAACCCATCGAGCTGCTCTGCGGCGTCGAACACGACCGCGAGGTCGTTCGTGTCATTCAGCAGGTTGCGTTCGAACGTGTTGTTCAAGGTCGACAGCTGCTGGTTGAGCAGTGTGAGGTGTGCCTTCGCCTCGTCGTCGAGTGCGGCGCCGGCGTGCGTCATCTCTCGATGATGACGTTCGACCAGGTACCGCTGCTCCGGTTCGAGATCGAGGGAATCGAGCTGGTCGAACACCTGCTGCACCCGCCAGTAGAGCGGACCGTTCAGCGACACCGCATCCTGGTGCGCAGCCATCAACGGCGCGAGCTGCTCGTCCACGGCCTGGATCTCGGCAGTCGCGTCGGCGGAGCTGACGGTGTAGAACGCGTGCGCCACTCGATCGAGAGTCGCGCCGGCCCGCTCCACGGCCTCGATCGTGTTCTCGAACGTCGGCATCGAGCGCACCATCGTGATTCGCGAGATCTCGTGGAGGTGCTCGTCGAAGGCCGCGCGGAATGCGGGGATGTAGTGCTCGGGACGGATCGCACGATAGTCGGGGATGCCGTAGGGCAGAGTCGACGGCTGGAGCAGCGGGTTCGTGGCATCGGTCATCCTTCGAGCCTATCCACCGACGGGCGCTGAGGCGCGGGGCCTCGCCCGCATCCCCGGCGTCGAGACCCCCGTCTCACGTCGAGACCCCCTCCTGCCGACGTCTGCAGGAGGGGGCCTCGGCGAGGCGAGGGGGTCTCGGCTCAGTCCTCGAACGGGCGCGCGATGACCTCACCGGACGCGGACTGCACGACCTCCCAGCCGGCGTCGAGCTCGGCGATGGCGCGGCCCTCGAGCCACGTCAGCGTCCAGTGGCCGGTGAGTCCGCGCGACTCGACCTCGGCGATGGCGGGCCGCAAGGCGGCGGGAACGGATGCCGGGGCCGCGGATCCCGTCGCCCAGCGTGTGCCGAGCTGCATCAGGATGCCTCGACCGGAGCGAGCTCGATCGCGGTGACCGCGAATGCCTCCGCCTCGGTGAACTCGAGTTCGGCGATGCGTCCGACCGCGCGCAGGTCGTCGGCTGCGGCGCGCAGCGCGTCGAGCTTGGTCGCGGGAGCGGCGATGGCGGCGCGTGCGACCGGAGTCTTCTGCGATGCCTTCGCCTCGGTCTTCGCGCGGCGGATGCCGATCAGCGCCTCGCTCGCGGCGGAGAGCACGGACGGGGTCGCCGTCCGCACGCCAGCGCCTCCGGCCACGCGGCGGTGTGGATCGAACCCGTTTCGAACCACGACCAGGCCTCCTCGGTCGCGAACGAGAGCACCGGGGCGAGCAGGCGCAGCAGCGACGAGAGCGCCAGACGCAGGGCGAGCGCGGCGGACGCCTGGCCCACGTCGTTCTGGTTGTAGGCGCGCTCCTTCACGAGCTCGAGGTAGTCGTCGCAGAACGTCCAGAAGAACGCCTCGGTGATCTCCAGCGCGCGCGCCTGGTCGTACGCTCGAAGGCGGCCGTGGCGTCCGCGATCACGCGTCGAGCGCGGCGAGCATCGATGCGTCGAGGGCATGCGTCACCTGGGCGCCCTCGGGCACGGGGAACGACAGCACGAACTTCGCCGCGTTCAGCACCTTGATCGCCAGACGGCGGCCGATCTTCACCTGGGTCGGGTTCTGCGGATCGAAGGCGGCATCCGTGCCGAGGCGGCTGGATGCCGACCAGTAGCGAACGGCATCCGACCCGTGCGCGTCGAGGATGTCCGCCGGCGTGACGACGTTGCCCTTCGACTTCGACATCTTCTTGCGGTCGGGGTCGACGATGAAGCCGGAGATCGCGGCGTTGCGCCAGGGCGAACGGGCGTCTTCGAGCGTCGAGCGCAGCATGGTCGAGAACAGCCAGGTGCGGATGATGTCCTGTCCCTGCGGACGCAGGTCGAACGGTGCCGTGAGCTGCCACAGCTCCTCGTCGCGCTGCCAGCCGCCCGCGAGCTGCGGGCGTGAGGGACGACGTCGCCCAGGTGTCGAGGATGTCGGCCTCGGCGTCGAATCCGCCGGCCACTCCGCGCTGATCGGCCGTGTAGCCCGCAGGCACGTCGATCGTGGGGTCGATCGGGAGGGCTGGCGAGATCGGGCGTGAGCACACGGTCATAGTCGCGCTCGCCGTTCTCGTCGAGGCCGTACCAGAGCGGGATCGGCACGCCGAAGAAGCGCTGGCGCGACACGAGCCAGTCCCCGGTGAGGCCGCCGACCCAGTTCTCGTAGCGAACCCGCATGAAGTCGGGGTGCCAGGCGAGCTCCGTGCCGCGTGCGACGAGCTCTCGCGCAGCTCGGCGTCGCGCGCGCCGTTGCGGATGTACCACTGGCGGGTCGAGACGATCTCGAGCGGGCGGTCGCCCTTCTCGAAGAACTTCACGGCGTGGGTGAACTGCTTTCCGCACGGCGGTCATCTCGCCGGTCTCCTGCAGCTTCTCGACGATGGCCTTGCGCGCGCTGAACACGGTCTTGCCGCGCGAGTCTCGGCGTACCAGTCGACGGCCTCGGCACTCGCCACGGATCGCCGGGGCCGTCGGGAGGAAGCGTCCGTCGAGACCGATCGTCGTCATGTTCGGCAGGTGGTCGCCGCGACGGTTCGCAGCTCGCGCCACCAGACGATGTCGGTCACATCGCCGAAGGTGCAGACCATCGCCGCGCCCGGTGCCCTTGTCGGGCTGTGCGAGGTGGTGGCCGTGGATCTCGATCTCCGCGTCGAAGTAGGGCGTGCGCACCTTCGTGCCGATCAGGTGCTTGTGCGGGCCCTCGCGGGTGCGTCACGATCGCGATGCACGCGGGGAGCAGCTCGGGGCGCGTCGTGTCGATCGTGATCGAGCCCGATCCGTCCGCGAAGGGGAACTCGATGGTGTGGTACGCGGCCTGCTGGTCGCGGTCCTCGAGCTCGGCCTGGGCGATGGCGGAGCGGAAGTCGACGTCCCACAGGGTCGGGGCGAGGTCCTGGTACGCCTCGCCGCGCTCGATGTTGCGCAGGAATGCGAGCTGGCTCTGACGGATGGTCTCGTCGGAGATCGTGCGGTAGGTCTGGCGTCCAGTCGACGCTCAAGCCCGAGCTGGCGGAACAGACGCCTCGAACTGCTTCTCGTCCTCGATCGTGAGGCGCTCGCACAGCTCGATGAAGTTGCGACGGCTGATCGGCAGCTGGTCGGCAGCGCGGCTGGACTTGTTGTCGCCACCCTCGAACGGCGGGAGTGAAGCCTTCCGTAGTAGGGGAGCGTCGGGTCGCAGCGCACGCCGTAGTAGTTCTGCACGCGGCGCTCGGTGGGGAGCCCGTTGTCGTCCCAGCCCATGGGGTAGAACACGGTCTTGCCGCGCATGCGCTCGAAGCGTGCCTTGACGTCGGTGTGCGTGTAGGAGAACACGTGACCGATGTGCAGACTGCCGGATGCCGTGGGCGGCGGGGTGTCGATCGAGTACACACCCTCACGACCGGACTGCGCTGCGCGCACGCGGTCGAACAGGTACGTGCCCTGTTCAGCCCAGGTGCTGTCCCACTTCGCTTCGAGGCCTTCGAGTGCGGGCTTGTCGGGAATCCGGTTCTGCGACGAGTCGGAATCAGGCATGAAGGTCTCCTCGAACGATGTATGCGGCACTGTGTGAGCGTGCCTGAGTGTGGGTTGTGGGATCAGTCTACCGAGCGGGCGCAGCGCGGGGATGACGTCACTCTTCGACCCAGTCCAAGAATCAGCCCTAGACTGGAGAGCACCCCGACCGTTCTTCCTGAGGAATCGCCATGCCCGTAAGTCCTGTGCGTCGTCTCCTGCCCTTCGCCGCGATCGCGGCGGCCACCGCGCTCGTGCTCAGTGCCTGCGCCACTCCGGCAGGGCAGAGCGATGGCGACGGCGAAGTCGTCTGGTCGATCGAGGGGGCCAACCTGTCGGCCGGTCACATGGATCCGCAGGTCAGCCAACTCGACGTCTCGGGCATGGTGCAGCGCGCCGTGCTCGATTCCCTGGTGTTCCAGGAGGATGACGGATCGTTCTCACCGTGGCTCGCCACGAAGTGGGACCTGTCGGACGACGGCAAGGCGTACACGTTCACACTGCGAGACGACGTGACCTTCCACGACGGAGAGCCGTTCAACGCGGAGGCCGTCAAGGCGAACTTCGACCGCATCGTCGACCCGGACACCGTGTCCGCCCAGGCGGCCAGCATGCTCGGAGCGGCTTTCTACGACGGCACCGAGGTCATCGACGACTACACGGTGAAGGTCAGCTTCACCCAGCCGTACGCGCCGTTCCTGCAGGCCGCGAGCACGCCGCAGCTCGGCTTCTACTCGCCGGCGGTGCTGGCGGAGTCGGCCGATCAGCTGAAGGCCGGAGGCCCCGGGATCACCGTCGGGACCGGCCCGTTCGAGTTGACCGAGTACACGCCCGATCAGGAGATCGTCTACACGCGCAACGACGACTACGCCTGGGGTCCGCATGGCGAGAAGGCTCCGGCGTTCGAGACTCTCCGTGTGGAGATCCAGCCCGAGGCATCCGTCCGGGCGGGCGTGGTCGAGAGCGGCGAGTCCGATCTCGCCAGCAACATCCCGCCGAACCTCGCCAAGGACCTCGGCGACGGCGTCACGGTGGACTCGATCGAGTATCCCGGTCTGCCGTACTCGCTGTACCTGAATGAGAAATACGGGGTGTTCGCCGACGAGAAGGTACGTCAGGCGTTCGCCCGGGGCATCGACATCGACGCCGCGGTGGAGGAGATCTTCTTCGGACAGTTCCCTCGCGCCTGGAGCATCCTCGGATCGACCACCCCGGGATACGACGCCGCGATCGAGGGAACATGGGCGTTCGACCCTGACGAGGCCAACAGCCTGCTCGACGCCGCCGGATGGACCGAGCGGGACGACGAGGGGTACCGCACCAAGGACGGCAAGCGTCTCTCGGTGCGCTGGATCGCATGGACCCCTGTGCCCGATGACCGTGCGGCGCTCGCCAACGCGGTCCAGTCCGACCTCAAGGACATCGGATTCGAGGTCGTACGCGAGGTGCTGGAGCCCGGCGCCTACAACGAGCAGTACGGCCCGAAGACCTTCGACCTGACCGACTGGGGATTCTCGGGCGCCGACCCCGATCTGCTGCGCAGTCACCTGCACACGGGTGGGATCCAGAACGCCTCTCAGGTCGCAGACCCCGAGATCGACACGCTCCTCGACACCGCCGTCGCCAGCCGCGAGCAGAGCGAACGTGACGCGCTCTACACGCAGCTGCAGCAGTGGAACGCCGAGTCCACGGCGATCGTCCCGCTCTACAGCCCCTCTGCGATCACCGCGGTGGGGGAGCGCATCGACGGCCTCCAGTACGACCTGTACGGTCGACCGCTGTTCTACGATGTGACGGTCGGCTGAACGCCGCTCGAACCCGCGTCACGGGGTCGCGACACGGAGGGGGAGCGGTGAGGGCAGTGCTCCTTCGGATCGCCGGCCTACTGGCATCCGTCCTGCTCGTGCTGTGGGGCGCCGCCACCGTCGCGTTCCTGGCGTTCCGGGTGATCCCCGGCGATCCCGTGTCGGTCATGCTCGGACCTCAGGCGCAGGTCAGTGACGCGGTGAAAGACGGCATCCGATCCGAGCTCGGTCTTGATCGACCACCGCTGGAGCAGTATCTGACGTACCTCGGGCAGCTCGCCCGGGGAGACCTGGGGGAGTCGTACCAGTTGCGGCTGCCGGTGTCGGAGGTGATCGGTCGGCAGCTCGGCGCCACCGTGCAACTGTCGGCGCTCGCCCTGATCATCGCGGTCGTCGTGGCGCTCGCGGTGGCGCTGCTGGCGCGACGTCCGCTCGCGCGAGCGGTCGTCACCGGCGTGGAATTGGTCGTGCTGTCCTCACCCGTCTTCTGGATCGGTCTCGTGCTGCTGAGCGTCTTCGCCTTCGGTCTCGGGTGGTTCCCGGTGTCGGGGGCCCGGAATCCTGCGACCATCGTGCTGCCTGCCGTGACCCTGGCGCTCCCCGTCGCGGCGTTGCTGGGACAGGTGCTCCGCGACGGGCTCGTCCAGGCCGAACGGATGCCGTTCGCCGAGACGGTGCGCGCACGGGGTGCCGGGAGTGGATGGTTCACGATGCGGCACGGGCTCCGGCACGGTGCATCGGGTGCGATCACCCTCACGGCGTACCTGACCGGTTCCGTGCTCGGGGGAGCGGTACTGGTCGAGACCGTGTTCGCCCGACCGGGTCTCGGCCGCGTCACGCTCGCGGCGATCAGCGACCGCGACCTCCCGGTGATCTCCGGCATCATCCTGCTCAGCGCGCTCGTGTTCGTCATCGTGAACGCGATCGTGGAGCTCGTGCATCCGCTCATCGATCCTCGGCTGCGACGCGCAGACGCGGTGCGGGGAGGGCGACGGTGAGGCGCGCGCAGGTGGTGCTCCTCTGGTGCGCGGTGGCGGCGTTGCTGCTCATCGCGTTCGCCGCGGCCTTCCCAGGGCTGCTCGCGACGCATGACCCGGTGCAGACGGATGTGCGCGGAGCACTGCTGCCTCCGGGCGCGGACCACCTCTTCGGCACGGATCAGAGCGGACGTGACGTGTACTCGCGGGTCGTCTACGGGGCCGGGCGTTCCGTCGGCGTGGGCCTGCTCGCCACCGCGATCGCCGTAGTGGTCGGACTCACAGTGGGCGCGCTCGCGGGTACGGCCCCACGGCCCGTCGACACGACACTGATGCGGGTGAACGACGTGCTGATGGCGTTCCCTGAATTCCTCGTGGCGCTGGTCGTGATCGCGATCCTCGGACCCGGTCCGGTGAACGTGGCTCTCGCCGTCACGCTCGCCGCGGTTCCGGTGTACATCCGGCTCGCGCGCGTGCAGACGCGCACGCTCGGTGTGGCAGAGCACGTCGAAGCCGCGCGCATCCTCGGAGTTCCGGCGGTGCCGGCGTTTCTGCGGCATGTGCTCCCCGGGGTGCTCGGCTCGCTCAGCGTGCTGGCCACGATCGGCATCGGGTCCGCGATACTCGCGGCGTCCGGTCTCAGCTTCCTGGGCCTCGGGCCCGCAGAGCCGACCCCGGAGTGGGGTCTGATGCTCGCGGGCGGACGGAACGTGCTCGGCCAGGCCTGGTGGATCTCGGTCTTCCCCGGGATCGCGATCACCCTGACCGTCGTCGCGGCGACCGTCGTCGGGCGGATGCTGCGCGCGCGTGCGGAAGGCCGGACACGATGAGCGCTGGCGACACCCCCGTCATCGACGTCCGCGGCCTGCGGGTGAGCTTCGACGACCGGGCGGTCGTTGCGGGGCTGTCGTTCACCGTGTCGCCGGGGGAATGCGTCGCGATCGTCGGCGAATCGGGGGCGGGCAAGTCGCTGACGGCGCGCGCTCTGCTCGGACTCACACCGACGGCCGCCACGGTGCGGGCGGAACGACTCCTGGTGGCCGGCGTCGATGTGCGCACGGCGAGCGAATCCGAGTGGCGCCACCTCCGAGGGGCACACATCGCCCTGGTCTCGCAGGACGCACTCGTGGCGCTCGATCCGTTGCAGCGCGTCGAATCCGAGGTCGCCGAACCACTCCGACTGCACCCGGCGTCTCACCGCGGACCCGAATCGATCGGCGACCGCGTACAAGGGCTGCTCCGTCGCGTATGGATGCCGGATCCCGAACGCAGAGCGCGCCAGTATCCTCACGAGTTGTCGGGTGGCCTGCGCCAGCGCGCGCTCATCGCCTCGGCGCTCGCCGCAGGTCCCGCGGCGCTCATCGCCGACGAGCCGACGACGGCACTCGACGCGACCGTGCAGGCCCGCATCCTCGATCTGCTGCGCGAGATCGCTGACGCCGGAACCGCTGTGGTGTTCGTCAGTCATGACTTCGCCGCCGTCCGACGGCTCGCTGATCGCGTGCTCGTGATGCGCGGAGGGGAAGTGGTCGAAGAGGGAACGGTCGAACAGGTTCTGCAGACGCCTCAGCATCCGTACACGCGGCAGCTGATCGCAGCCACGGTCCATGCGCCGCGGGTCGTGGAGGACGAGGAATTCGACCCGATCGTCACCGTCGAGTCGGCGTCGCGGTCGTTCTCCGGAGTGCCCGCGGTGGTCGATGCGTCATTCTCCGTGCCGCGCGGACGCACGCTCGGCATCGTGGGCGAGTCGGGTTCGGGGAAGACCACGCTCGCGCGGATCCTCCTGGGCATCGAGCGCCCGGACGCCGGGGTCGTGCGATGGGAGCCCGGGCATCGCGTGCAGTTCGTGCATCAGAACCCGTTGGGAGCCTTCGATCCGCGGTGGACGATCGGGAGGTCGCTGCGCGAGGCGCTCGCCGCCGGGGGAGTGCCGCGCGCCGAACGGCGTCGCCGCGTCGACGAACTGCTCGTCGAGGTCGATCTCGATCCAGGGCTCGCCGCTCGCCGCCCGGCGGAGCTCTCCGGTGGCCAGCGACAACGCGCGGCCACAGCCAGAGCGCTCGCCGCAGACCCGGATGTGCTGGTGCTCGACGAGCCCGTGTCCGCCCTCGACCCCTCGGTGCGCGAGCGGGTGCTGCAGCTGCTGCTCCGCCTGCAGCGCGAACGCCGGTTGACCATGATCTTCGTCTCGCACGACCTCGACGTGGTGCGGGCGATGGCCCACACCGTTCTGGTGATGCAGGACGGGCGAATCGTGGAGCAGGGGCTCATGGGCGCGGTGTTCGACGATCCACAGCATCCGTTCACGCGGGAACTCCTCGCGGCGAGCGGCTTCGGCGGATAGAGCCGCCAGCGATCTCGATCACCCCTTGATCTGGATGCCGATTCCGGCGGCGATCACCGGCGCCAACTGCTGCACCTGGAATTCGGTGAGAGTGGTGCCGCGCAGGCTGTTGGCGTCGAGGAATGCGAGGGCGTCGAGCCCGCGAAGGTCGACATCGGTGGCACTCATGCCGCGCGGATCGACCTCGTCGACGGTCGTGCGGGTGAAGCGCACGCGGGTGAGCTCAGCCTGCGGCATGTCGAGCGTGCGGAGGTGACAGTCCGAGATCTCGACGTCGGTCGCGCGAGCGGCTCCGAGGTTGAGGTAGTCGATGCGGACACCGGTCAATTCGAGCTCGGCGATGCGCGCCGTGCTGAGGTCGAGGGTTCCGATGCGTCCGCCGAGGATGCGGAGTCGACGCGTACTGGCGCCGCGCAGGCGGAGCGAGGCGATACGTGCATCGGCGAGGTCGACATCGAGGAGTGTGCCGCCGGTCAGGTCGACGGCATCGGCATCCGCCGTCACCCGGCACTGTTCGAGCGAACCGTAGGCGAGGTCGACGGTGCCGCTGAGCGCGAGGCTGGCCGCGATCAGATCGACGTTGCGCGCCGGCGCGGCCGGGGTGAACTCGTCGGGGAGATCTGGAGGTGATACGCGCGGGGCAGCCGGGGAATCGGTGGAGCGGGCCATGTCTCGAGGGTAGGGGGTGGGGCCGACACTCGACGCGGTGCGGCGGGGTTCTGCACCACTTCGGCCCCGATGGTGCAGCGCGATCCGATCGAAGGCAGATTTCCGCGGCAGCGCTTCTCCTGCACAGCGCTTGGCGAGAGTCTGTCATCCCCAATCGCCGCGTGCGATCGTCGTCCACGGGCATCCTCGGAGAATGCGGACGCGAACGAGACGACTGGTTCAGGAAGTGATGAAGGTTGACGGTGTGGCACGGACTGCCGGGCTCCGCGAACGGGGGATCAGCAGGTACGACATCGCGCAGGGTGTGACAGAGAAGGCGGTGCTGCCCATTCGCCGAGGATGGATCGCGCTGCCGCAGGCGGATCCGATGCTGGTGGATGCCGCCCGGCGCGGCGTCGTTCTCACGTGCGTGACGCAGGCGCGTCGACTCGGCCTCTGGGTGCATGCGGACGACGGGCACCATCACGTGGGTTCGGCACCACGCGGCCCTGCCCGCGCAGAAGCAGGTGTCCTCATCCACTGGGCGATGCCGTTGATCGCGCGGCATCCGGACTCACTCGTCGACCCGATCGAGAACGTGCTCGCCCTCGTGGCGGACTGCGAGCCGCATGAGCGTGCTCTCGCCACCTGGGACTCTGCGCTCAACAAGGGCCTGGTCCACCGCGCGGCGCTCGAGCGGTTTCCGTGGAAGACCGCCGCGCGTCGCGTTCTGGCGGAGGCGTGGCCGTTCGCTGATGCGGGGCTCGAGACCTATCTGCGCCCACGGTTGCGATGGATGCGGATTCCGCTGTACTTCCAGATCTGGATCGCAGGTCATCGCGTGGATGCACTGATCGGAGACCGACTCGTGGTGCAGATCGACGGCTCCACGCACGTCGGGCCGCAGCGAGCGGAGGACATCCGCCACGATGCGGAACTCACGCTCCTCGGCTACCACGTGATCCGCGTGGGGTATCGACAGATCATCGACCAGTGGAATGCCGTGCAGGACCGGATCATGCGGGCCGTGGCTCAGGGACTCCACCTCACGGGGCCTGCGTAACCTCGGAGTTCTGCGCTGCCTCGGAGCGAAATGGACTGCGTGCTCCGTCGCACCGCAGAACTCCGAATCGCGGCAGTCCGCGGGGCGCCGGCACACGCGTACACTGGGAGGACGAGCATCGATCCGTCATCAGCGGGGAGCTCTCGGAAGAACAGTCCGCCGTTCGACAGAGCGACGGACCCACTAGAACCGAGCGGGGCAGGCCCGTCACAGCCGCAGTGAGAGTGGCTCCGTCGCGAGACGCAGCACGCGAGGTGGTACCGCGGTCCGTGAGGATCGTCCTCGCAGGAGCATCCGCCACGACGATCACTGCGAGACACGATGACATACCCCCGTTCCTCCTTCGGCCCCGCCGCCGACTCCGTCGCGCCCAGCCCTCGCTTCCCGCAGATCGAGGAGGAGGTGCTCGCCTTCTGGGAGAAGGACGACACCTTCCGTGCCTCGATCGCCCAGCGCGAGGGCTCACCCGAGTGGGTGTTCTACGACGGCCCGCCGTTCGCCAACGGACTTCCGCACTACGGCCACCTGCTCACGGGCTACGCGAAGGACGTGTTCCCGCGCTTCCAGACGATGACCGGCCACAAGGTGGACCGCGTCTTCGGATGGGACACGCACGGACTCCCCGCTGAACTCGAGGCCATGAAGCAGCTCGGCATCACCGAGAAGGCCCAGATCGAAGACATGGGGATCGACGTCTTCAACGACAAGGCGAAGAGCTCGGTGCTGGCCTACACGCACGAGTGGCAGGACTACGTCACCCGTCAGGCCCGGTGGGTCGACTTCGACCGTGGATACAAGACGCTCGACCTGGGGTACATGGAGAGTGTGCTCTGGGCGTTCAAGACCCTCTACGACAAGGGCCTCGCCTACGAGGGCTACCGCGTACTGCCGTATTGCTGGCGCGACGAGACACCGCTGTCCGCACACGAGCTGCGCATGGACGACGACGTGTACCAGATGCGTCAGGACCCCTCGGTCACCGTCACCTTCCCGCTCACCGGCGCGAAGGCCGAGGCGCTCGGTCTCACCGGTGTGCGGGCCCTCGCCTGGACGACCACGCCCTGGACCCTTCCCACCAACCTCGCGCTCGCCGTGGGCCCGGCGATCGAGTACGTCGTGCTCCCTGCTGGTCCGAACGGCGCGGCAGATGTGCACCAGGCGGCAGGAACCACGGACGCCGCGGTCGAAGCCTCCGCGCATCGCTACCTCCTCGCCCGTGAACTCCTCGGCGGGTACGCCAAGGACCTCGGCTACGAGAGCGTCGATGACGCGCTCGCCGCAGCGGATGCCACGGTCCGCGGCTCCGAGCTGCAGGACGTGACCTACGACCGCATGTTCGACTACTACGCCGACGAAGAGACCTACGGCACCGAGAACGCCTGGCGCATCCTGGTCGACGACTACGTCACGGTCAGCGACGGCACGGGCATCGTGCACCAGGCGCCGGCCTACGGTGAGGACGACCAGCGTGTCGCCGGTGCCGCCGGCATCCCCACCATCCTTTCGCTCGACGACGGCGGACGATTCCTCCCGAACGTCACCGATGTCGCCGGCGAACTGTGGATGGATGCGAACACCCCGCTCGTGCGCCTGATCCGCGAGGACGGTCGCCTCATCCGTCTGCAGAGCTACGAGCACTCGTACCCGCACTGCTGGCGCTGCCGGAATCCCCTGATCTACAAGGCCGTGTCGAGCTGGTTCATCCGCGTCACCGACATCAAGGACGATCTGCTCGCGAACAACGAGCAGATCACCTGGGTGCCGGAGAACGTGAAGCACGGACAGTTCGGCAAGTGGCTCGAGGGCGCGCGAGACTGGTCGATCAGCCGCAACCGCTACTGGGGCTCGCCGATCCCGATCTGGAAGAGCGACGACCCGGAGTACCCGCGCGTCGACGCCTACGGCTCGCTGGAGGACATGGAGCGCGATTTCGGCACGCTGCCGCGCAATCCCGAGGGTGAGATCGACCTGCATCGGCCGTACATCGACGACCTCACCCGTCCGAACCCAGACGACCCGACCGGCAAGAGCACGATGCGCCGCATCGAAGACGTCTTCGACGTGTGGTTCGACTCCGGGTCGATGCCCTACGCCCAGGTGCACTACCCGTTCGAGAACCAGGAGTGGTTCGACTCGCACGCCCCGGCCGACTTCATCGTCGAGTACATCGGGCAGACGCGTGGCTGGTTCTACGTGATGCACGTGCTGTCGACCGCGCTGTTCGATCGTCCCGCCTTCACGGGTGTGAGCTGCCACGGCATCGTGCTGGGCAGCGACGGCTACAAGATGTCGAAGTCGCTGCGCAATTACCCGGATGTCTCCGAGGTGCTCGATCGCGACGGCTCCGACGCGATGCGCTGGTTCCTGATGTCGAGCTCGGTGCTGCGAGGTGGCAACCTCGCGGTGACGGAGGAGGGCATCCGCTCGGGTGTGCGGGAGTTCCTGCTGCCGCTGTGGAACTCGTGGTACTTCTTCTCGACCTACGCGAACGCGTCCGGTGACCAGGGGTACGAGGCCCGCTGGCGGACCGACTCCACTGATGTGCTCGACCGCTACATCCTGGCCCGGTTGGGAGACCTCGTGCGCGAGGTGCGCGTCGATCTGGAAGGGCTCGACTCCACGACGGCCTCCGGACGTCTGCGCGACTTCGCCGAGACGCTGACGAACTGGTACATCCGTCGTTCGCGCGATCGGTTCTGGGTCGGAGTGACCGACGATCCTAAGAGCAGCGAGGCGTTCGACACGCTGTACACGGTGCTCGAGACGCTGACCCGGGTGGCGGCACCACTCGTGCCGCTGGTCAGCGAGCGCATCTGGCAGGGGCTCACGGGCGGTCGCAGCGTTCATCTGACGGACTGGCCAGACGACACGCAGTTCCCCGCCGCGGACGAGATCCGCGACGCGATGGATGCCGTGCGCGAGCTCTCCAGCGTCGGCAACGCCTTGCGCAAGAAGCAGAAGCTGCGCGTACGGTTGCCGCTCGCACGCCTCACGGTGGTCTCGCCCCTCGCCGCGACACTCGGCCAGTTCGAGGACATCCTCCGCGAGGAACTCAACGTGAAGTCGGTCGAACTCGTGCCACTCGCCGATGACACCGCGGTGTCGTACGGCATCGACCACCGACTGAGCGTCAACGCCCGCGCGGCGGGCCCGCGTCTGGGCAAGAACGTGCAGACCGTGATCAAGGCGGCCAAGGCGGGCGACTGGTCGGAGACCGCCGGCGTCGTCACCGCGGGAGGTATCGCGCTGGAGCCCTCGGAGTACGAGCTCGTGCTCGAGACGACCGGACGGCCCGAGGGCGAGGCGCTCGCGATCGTTCCGACCGGCGGCTTCGTGCTGCTCGACACCCAGACCACCCCGGAGCTGGAAGCGGAGGGCCTCGCACGCGATGTGATCCGTGCGGTGCAGGAGACGCGCAAGAACGCCGACTTCGACGTGAGCGACCGCATCCGCCTGGTGCTGCGTTTCGCCAGCGACGAGGATGCGGATGCCGTCTCGGCGGCGTTCGAGGTCGCCGAGGTCGCGGGGGAGACGCTCGCTCTCGAGCACTCGCTGCTCCGTGGCGACGCGCAGGTGCCCGACGCCGAGTTCACCGCGGTGATCTCGAAGGGCACGTACGCCAACCGCGATGACTTCACCATCGCCGTCACCCGGATGGGAGCAGGAGCATGAGTGCCAGGGATCGGGCGGATGCCGTCTACGAGACCCTGCTGAACCGAGCGGGGGAGCGCTGGGTACAGCCGCGCAAGGAGCGCACCGCGCGCATCCTGGCCTTCCTCGACGACCCTCAGCGCACGTACCGCGTCGTGCACATCACCGGAACGAACGGTAAGACCTCGACGGCTCGGATGATCGAGAGCCTGCTGCGGGCGCACGACCTGCGCACCGGTCTGTTCACGAGCCCGCATCTGGAGCGCTTCACGGAGCGCATCATGATCGACGGCGAGCCGATCGCCGATGCGGCCTTCGCGGATGCGTGGGACGAGATCGAGCCGTTCGTCGAGATCGTCGACGCCGAGCTCGAGGCTGCCGGTGAGGAGCCGTTGACGTTCTTCGAGCTGCTCACGGTGCTGGCGTTCGTGGCCGTCGCGGATGCACCCGTCGATGTGCTCGTGCTCGAGGTCGGCATGGGCGGCGAGTGGGATTCCACGAACACGGCCGACGGTGACGTGGCCGTGTTCGCGCCGATCGACATCGATCACGCGGATCGGCTCGGCGGCACGATCGCCGAGATCGCGCAGGTCAAAGCCGGCATCATCAAGGAGGGCGCGGCCGTCGTCTCCGCGCAGCAGCCGCCGGAGGCCGCCGAGGTGCTGCGTCGTGTCGCCGCCGAGCGCAACGCCACGATCGCGTTCGAGGGTGACGAGTTCGGACTCACCGAGCAGAAGCTCGCCGTCGGTGGACAGCTGATCTCGATCCGCGGACTCGCCGGGCAGTACGTCGAGGAATACCTGCCGCTGTACGGTGCGCATCAGGGCCACAATGCGGCCCTCGCCGTCGCTGCCGTCGAATCGCTGATCGGCGGCGCCACGCGGCCGATCGCGGGTGACATCGTCACCGACGGTCTTCAGGGCGCCACGTCGCCGGGGCGTCTGCAGTTGCTGGGCATCGCTCCGACGGTCGTGGTGGACGCGGCACACAACCCGCACGGCGCGATCGCGCTCGCGCAGGCACTTGACGACAGCTTCGATTTCGATGAGTGGGGCCTGGTGCTGGGCGTCCTGGCCGACAAGGATGCCGCGGGCATCGTGGCACAGCTCGCTCCCGCGGCCGCGCACGTGTTCGTGACCGCTCCGGACTCGGACCGCGCGAACGATGCCGATGCGATCGCCGATCTGGTGGAGCAGACCGGTCAGCGCGCCACGGTGCACTCCTCGCTGGCCGAGGCAGCGGATGCCGCACGCGAGTGGGCGGCCTCCTCTGACCGTCGCGCCGTCGTGATCGCCGGCTCCGTGGTGCTCGCCGGCGAGGCGATCGCCCTCTCGGAGGAAGAGGACTGGAAGTCCGGGTGGCGCGCATGAGTGCGGATGCCGCGCGGGCTCGCCCGCCCCGGCCGCCGCGCACGCTCGTGCAGAAGCTGGCTCCGATCGTTCTCGGGTTCGAGGCGATCGTGGTTTTCCTCGCCGGGCTCACGATCTTCGGGCTGAAAGCGCTCCCGTTCGGGATCGAGCAGTGGTGGGGCATCGTCGGTGGCGGCGTCCTGGCGCTCGCCTGCATCGTCATCGCGGGCATGGCGGCGAAGCCCTGGGCCATCACCGCAGGCTGGGTGATCCAGGTGATCCTCGCCCTGTCGGCGTTCCTCGTTCCCGCCATCCTGCTGGTCGTGCTGATTTTCGGCGGCATGTGGGCGTATGCGACCATCGGAGGGGCTCGATTGGACGCACGACGTCCCGCCGACCCCTCGACCGAGACTCAGACAGAGAGTGAATGACATGGCCACCGAAGAAACCCTCGTCCTCGTCAAGCCCGACGGCGTCGCGCGCGGCCTCACCGGCGCGATCCTCGCCCGCATCGAAGCGAAGGGCTACGCCCTCGTCGACATCCGCCTCGTGGAGCCCGACCGCGACGTGCTCGCGGAGCACTATGCGGAGCACGAGGGCAAGCCGTTCTACGAGCCGCTGCTCGAGTTCATGCTCTCGGGCCCGTCGGTCGCCATCCGTCTCGCGGGCAACCGCGTGATCGAGGGCTTCCGCTCACTGGCCGGCACGACCGACCCGACGACCGCCGCACCCGGCACGATCCGCGGCGACTTCGGTCGTGACTGGGGCCTCAAGGTGCAGCAGAACCTCGTGCACGGCTCGGACAGCCCCGAGTCCGCAGCCCGCGAGCTCGGCATCTGGTTCGACTGACCTCGAACAGACGACAGGGCCCGTCCACCGATCGGTGGACGGGCCCTGTCGTCGTTGGCGCTCCGGCTCAGAAGAGGATCTTCGCCATCTCGCCGAGGAAGTCGAGGCCGCGGAGCTGGGCCATGAGGATGACGATCGCGTAGGCGACGATCGTCGCGAGGGGCACCCACGCCATGAGCGCGTTCGCACGTGCCCGGGTCTTCTCGGACCCCCCGAATGTGCCGTTGCGCGTGAGATGGAGCATCGTCGCGAAGAACGTCGGGATCGTCACCGACCACGTCACCATGCACCAGGGGCACAGGACACCGAGGTTCGGCGCGTAGAGGCTCTGCCAGATCAGCCAGCACACGAGTCCGAAGGCGAACGTGATGCCCGCGCCGAATGCGGCCCAGAACCACCGCGGGAAGCGTGCGCCGGCGAGGATCGCGACACCCAGCACGAGTGGGGCCATCCATCCGGTCAGTCCGAGGATCGGATTGGGGAAGCCGAAGAGTGAGCCCTGCCAGGAGTCGAGGTTCTTACTGCACTGGATGAAGGGGCTGATGTCGCAGGCGAGCGGGTCTGTCGGGTTCTCCAACAGGAAGAACTTCTCGACCGTCAGCTGGAAGGCGGCGAACCAGCCGACGACGCTCGCGATGATCAGCCAGACGGCAAAGATGACGGGGCGGGTGCGCTGCTCGCTCATATGTGAAGTATCCCAGCGAGTGCTATGGATGCGGCGAGAACGCACCGGGGAAAACGACGCGATCGACGCCAGATGCCGTGATCCGGCGTTCGAGGTGCGATAATGGCCTGTGATGCGATGAACGGCCTGGCCGCGACACGCATGTGACGCAGACTTCGGGGCCCCATGCCCCACGCGATCAGAGCCATGAGCCGGTCGCACAACGAATGAGTTCGCGACACCCACGGGTGTCGCATGAGATTTCGCGGAGCACCCACTGTCCGCGCGAGGAGCAAGCCAGAGATGGCCGACGAGAACAATGACACCAACATTCCCACCCTCGACACCGCGGCTGACGCAGCGGAGCAACTGACGGAGAGCACCGCTCCCGCTCAGGAGCTGAGCGAGTCCGACGGCGTCGACGCTGCGGTCTCCGAGAACGAGGCGCCAGCGGAGGATGCTCCCGCTTCGGAGGAGGCGCCCGCTTCGGAGGATGCTCCCGCTTCGGAGGATGCTCCCGTCGCTGAGGACGCTCCCGCAGCGGAAGACGCACCCGCAGCGGTCGAGGTCGCGCCGGCTCCCGAGCCGTCGGCTCCCACTCCGGTGACCGCCGTGTCGCTGGGCCTGCTGCCCGAGGTCTTCGTCTCGCAGGTCTCCACACAGCTGCACTTCTACGCACCCGAGTTCATTCCGCTGCCTGCGCGCCCCGAGCGCGAGCGCATCTTCGACCGCATCGCCGAGCGCGAGCAGCAGCAGGAGGAGTCGACCTCGGCTCGCCGCGGCCGCCGTCGCCGCGGAGGGTCCGACGCAGATGAGCCCCGCGAGGAGCCGCGTCAGCGCCAGCGCGTCGTCGAATACATCACCGAGCCCAAGGCGATCAAGGGTTCCACGCGCCTCGAGGCGAAGAAGCAGCGTCGCCGCGACGGACGCGATGCCGGTCGTCGTCGCCCGGTCGTGACCGAGGCGGAGTTCCTCGCCCGCCGCGAGTCGGTCGACCGCATGATGGTCGTCCGCTCCAAGAACGGTCGCACGCAGATCGGCGTTCTGGAGGACGGCGTCCTCGTCGAGCACTACGTCGCACGCAACCAGGACGCATCGCTCATCGGCAACGTCTACCTCGGCCGGGTGCAGAACGTGCTCCCCAGCATGGAAGCGGCGTTCGTCGACATCGGGCGCGGCCGCAACGCCGTGCTCTACTCCGGAGAGGTCGACTGGGACGGCGTCGAGACCGGCAACCAGCCGCGGCGCATCGAGCTCGCCCTCAAGCCGGGCGATCGTGTGCTCGTGCAGGTCACCAAAGACCCGGTCGGTCACAAGGGTGCTCGTCTGACGAGCCAGATCTCGCTGCCCGGCCGTTACCTCGTGTACGTGCCCGGTGGGTCGATGAACGGCATCAGCCGCAAACTCCCCGACAACGAGCGTGCCCGCCTGAAGCGCATCCTCAAGGAGGTGCTGCCGGAGTCGTCCGGCGTGATCGTCCGCACCGCCGCCGAGGGCGCGACGGAAGACCAGCTCACCCGCGACGTGCAGCGCCTCACGACGCAGTGGGAGCACATCCAGAAGCAGGTCGAGAACCAGCAGGCGCCCGCGCTGCTCCACGCCGAACCCGACCTCCTGGTCAAGATCGTCCGCGACGTCTTCAACGAGGACTTCACGAAGATGCTCATCCAGGGCGAGGAGGCGCAGGGCACGATCCGTGCGTACCTCGAGAGCGTCGCCCCCGATCTGCTGGAGCGGGTCGAGGCCTACGAAGACGAGATCGACCCGTTCGACGCCTTCCGCATCACGGAGCAGATCGAGAAGGCGCTGGATCGCAAGGTCTGGCTGCCCTCGGGTGGATCACTCGTGATCGACCGCACCGAGGCCATGACGGTCGTCGACGTCAACACCGGGAAGTTCGTCGGTTCCGGCGGAAACCTCGAGGAGACCGTCACCAAGAACAACCTGGAGGCGGCCGAGGAGATCGTCCGTCAGCTGCGTCTGCGCGACATCGGCGGCATCATCGTCGTCGACTTCATCGACATGGTGCTCGAGTCCAACCGTGACCTCGTGCTCCGCCGTCTCATCGAATGCCTGAGTCGCGACCGCACGAAGCACCAGGTCGCCGAGGTCACCTCGCTCGGTCTCGTGCAGATGACCCGCAAGAAGCTCGGACTCGGCCTGCTCGAGACGTTCAGCGAGAACTGCGAGGTCTGCGCAGGTCGCGGCGTGATCGTGCACCACGACCCCGTAGTCAAGCACCGCTCGAACGGGAACGGCAACGGCAACAGCGGCGGTAACAGCAACGGCAACGGGAACAACCAGGGCGGACGTCGCCAGCGCGGCGGTAACGGCGGCAATCAGAACCAGAACACCACGCCTCCCGCCAACGTCACCCACAGCATCCCGGAGGGCGCGAAGTCGGCGCTCGCGCAGATCGCGGCATCCACCAAGACTCCCGCCACGGAGGTCGCCGAGCCGGTGAGCGAAGTGGTGGAGGCGCCGGCGGCGACGGAGCGTCCGAAGAAGGCGCGCAAGAAGCGCGGGTCGGACCGCAATGCGCCCAAGTCCCCTGCCGAGCAGCTGCTCGATTCCGTGCTCGACGCGCTGCCGGAGCCCAAGGCCCCGGGTCAGGGGCGCGGCCGTCGTCGTGTCAGCACGGCCGCTCTCACCGGCACTCCGGTGTCGGTGAACCCGGAGAGCTCAGCGCCGGTCTCGGGCGGGGATCCTCAGTCCTGACGCGATGAGTCGGCGGACCAGCTCCTTGCCGCCGACATGCTCGGCACCGCCCGCGACGAGCCGGGGGATGATCTCCTCCGGCACGTCGTAGTGGTCGAGGTCGAACGCCCGCGCCGGCACATCATGTGCCAGCGCGAAGGAGTGCAGCTCCTCGAGGTCCTGGTCGCTCACCAGGTGCGCCCAGAGTCGGCCATGAGCCGGCCACTGCGGCTCGTCGACGAGTACGGTCATCCGTTCAGCCTATGGGTGGACACACCGCGTGGCTCACTTTGCGAGTGGCTCGCTCATCCGGTAAAGTAGTCCCTTGGTGCGTATGCCGCCTCGACCTCGTCGGTCGGAGCGGAGAGTCTTGCGTTCGCACCCGCCGCCCGCGGTGCATGCAAGCAACAGTCTTCCCGTGAGATTCTCGGAGCTCTTCGCTCCCCAACGAAACAGGTATGAAGTGGTTTACGCAGTAGTGCGCGCCGGTGGGCGGCAGGAGAAGGTCGAGGTCGGCACGATCGTTCAGCTCGATCGTGTGAAGGCTGCCCAGGGCGAGAACATCGAGCTCGCGGCCGTGCTGCTCGTCGATGGCGCCTCTGTGACCACCGACGCTGACAAGCTCGCGAAGGTCAAGGTCACGGCTGAGGTCATCGGCAACCTCCGTGGACCGAAGATCATCATCCAGAAGTACAAGAACAAGACCGGCTACAAGAAGCGTCAGGGCCACCGCCAGGAGCTCACGCGCGTCAAGATCACCGGCATCAAGTAAGACCGAGGAGACCAGGACATGGCACATAAAAAGGGCGCGAGCTCAACCCGTAACGGTCGTGACTCCAACGCACAGCGACTTGGTGTGAAGCGCTTCGGCGGCCAGCAGGTCCTCGCCGGCGAGATCATCGTCCGCCAGCGCGGCACGCACTTCCACCCCGGCGTCAACGTCGGTCGTGGCGGAGACGACACGCTGTTCGCTCTGGCCGCCGGTGCGGTCCAGTTCGGCGCGAAGGGCGGCCGCAAGGTCGTCAACATCGTCGCAGCCGGCGAGTAATCACCGCGCGACGCACAATCATCCGGTTCGGGGCGGGCTTCGGCTCGCCCCGTCCGTGTATCTGCCCCCGGGCGGATCCGAACATCTGAGGAGATCGACACATGGTCAGCTTCGTCGACACCGTGACGCTGCATCTGCGCGCCGGCAAGGGCGGGAACGGCTGTGTCTCGGTCCACCGCGAGAAGTTCAAGCCGCTCGGCGGCCCCGACGGCGGTAACGGCGGTGACGGCGGCGACGTCGTCCTCGTCGCCGACACGCAGACCGGCACGCTGCTCTCGTACCACCACTCGCCGCACCGCTCCGCGGGCAACGGCGGGCCCGGCATGGGTGACCACCGAGCGGGATTCATGGGCGAGACCCGGGAGCTCCCGGTGCCGGTCGGCACGGTCGTGAAGACTCCCGATGGGCAGGTACTGATCGACATGATCGTGCCCGGTGAGCGCTTCGTCGTCGCCGGTGGCGGTCAGGGAGGTCTCGGAAATGCGGCGCTCTCATCTCCGAAGCGCAAGGCACCCGGCTTCGCGCTCCTGGGTACTCCCGGGCACGAGGGTGATGTCGTCCTCGAACTCAAGACCGTCGCTGATGTCGCGCTGGTCGGTTACCCTTCCGCCGGAAAGTCGAGCCTGATCGGCGCCATCTCGGCCGCCCGTCCGAAGATCGCCGACTACCCGTTCACCACGTTGCACCCGAACCTCGGCGTCGTACAGGCCGGCGAGTCCCGTTACACGGTCGCCGACGTACCAGGACTCGTCGAGGGCGCCAGTGAGGGTCGCGGTCTCGGGCTCGAGTTCCTGCGCCACGTCGAGCGCTGCTCGGCACTGCTGCACGTGCTGGACTGCGCGACGCTCGATCCCGGTCGCGACCCGATCTCCGATCTCGACGTGATCCTCGCCGAGCTCGCCGCCTATGACGTGCCGGAGGGGCAGACGCCGCTCCTGGAGCGCCCGCAGCTCGTCGCCCTGAACAAGGTCGACGTGCCCGAGGCGCGCGATCTCGCCGAACTCGTGCGTCCCGAGCTCGAGGCGCGCGGATACCGTGTCTTCGAGATCTCCACCGTCTCGCACGAGGGTCTGCGTCCGCTGACGTTCGCTCTCGGTGAGATCGTCGAGAAGCACCGTGCAGAGACGGTCGTCGAGGTGCCGGAGCGCGTCGTCATCCGCCCCCGCGGCTCCAAGAAGGAATTCACGATCCGCGTCGAAGGCGGCACCTACGGCAACCTGTATCGCATCATCGGAGAGAAGCCGGTGCGCTGGGTGCAGCAGACCGACTTCCAGAACGAAGAGGCCGTCGGGTATCTCGCCGATCGTCTGGAGCGCCTCGGCGTCGAAGACGAGCTGTTCCGCGTCGGCGCCGTGCAGGGCTCGACCGTCGTGATCGGCGAGGGCGACAGCATCGTCTTCGACTGGGAACCGACGATGACCTCGGCCGCCGAGCTCATGACCGCGCCTCGAGGCACGGATCCGCGTCTCGCCCCGAACGCGCGACGCACGACGAGCGAGCGCCGCGAGCAGTACTACGAGCGCATGGATGCCAAGGCCGAGGCGCGTGCGGAGGTCGAGACCCAGCGTCTCGCCGCCTATCGCGAAGAAGGCGAGTGACGGCGCGATCGCGCGCTGACCTCGCCACGGCCGCGCGCATCGTCGTCAAGGTCGGCTCGTCGTCGATCAGCGGTGAGTCGTCGTGGCGCATCCCGGTGATCGTCGAAGCTCTGGCAGCCGCGCACGGCCGCGGTACCGAGGTGGTGCTCGTCTCATCGGGAGCGATCGCCTCCGGCATCCCGTTCCTCCGTCTGGATGCCCGGCCCACCGACCTCGCCACGCAGCAGGCGGCGGCGGCGGTCGGGCAGAACATCCTGGTGTACCGCTACCAGGAGGCGCTGCGCCCCTTCGACATCGTCGCCGGGCAGGTGCTGCTGACGACGGGCGACCTGGAGAACCCCACCTCGCGCAGCAACGCCCGCCGTGCGATGGAGACGACTCCTGGGACTGCGCATCCTCCCGATCGTGAACGAGAACGACACGGTCGCCACGCAGGAGATCCGCTTCGGTGACAACGACCGCCTCGGCGCACTCGTCGCCCAGCTCGTCGAAGCCGACGCCCTCGTCCTCCTCAGCGACATCGAATCGCTGTACACGAAGCCGCCGACCGACCCCGGTGCGCGAGCCGATCGACATCGTCGAGGCCGACGCCGATCTCAGCGGGCTGGAGTTCGGGGCGACCGTGGTGAACAGCGTCGGCACCGGGGGAGCGGCGACCAAGGTCTCGGCCGCCGCCTCGCGCGGCCTCCGGCATCGGAGTGCTCGTCACGAGCGCCGATCTGGTGATCAGGCGCTCTCCGGCGCGGAGATCGGCACCTGGTTCGCGCCGCGCCTGAGCCTCCTCAGGGCACCGCCGGCGTCACACCCGGGATCACCCTGTGGCCACGCCCTAGACTGGGCCGATGACCGACCAGACCCCTCAGGTGCGCTGGAGCGCGCGAAGGAAGCCTCTCGCGCGACGGCGCGCTCACGAGCGACGACAAGGTGCGCGTGCTCGAGCGATCGCCGCGGCCCTGGATCGACGGCGCCGCGAGATCATCGAGGCCAACGGGCGCGATGTCGCGCGCGGCCGGGCGGACGGGCATCGGGGACTCGCTGATCGATCGACTCCGTCTCGATGAGAAGCGCGTGGCGCGCCCTCGCCGCGGCCGTGCGCGCGTCGCCGCGCTCCCGGACCCCGTCGGACGCGTGGTCGGCGGCACCGCATGCCGAACGGTGTCGCCTCGAGCAGGTCCGCGTGCCCTTCGGTGTCGTGGGAGCGATCTACGAGGCGCGCCCGAACGTGACAGTCGACATCGCCGCCCTCGCGCTGCGTTCGGGCAACGCCGTGGTCCTGCGCGGCGGGAGCGCTGCCCGCGACTCGAACACGGTGCTCGTCGCAGTCATGCGGGAGCGCTGCAGTCGGCGGGGCTCGACGCCGGAGGCGATCCAGACGGTCGACGACTTCGGTCGCGAGGGCGCGAAGGCGCTCATGCACGGTCGTGGCTTCATCGACGTGCTCGTTCCACGCGGCAGTGCGGGACTGATCGAGACGGTCGTGACCGAGTCGACGGTGCCCGTGATCGAGACCGGCGCCGGGTAACGTGCACATCCTGCTCGACGAGACCGCTCCGCGACGACTGGGCTCGCGACATCGTCGTCAACGCCAAGGTGCAGCGCCCGAGCGTGTGCAACGCCGTCGAGACCGTCCTGGTGCACCGGCAGGCGGCGCCCGACTGATCCCGCTCGTCGCCAGCGCACTGCAGAGCGAGGGCGTGGCCATCCACGGTGACGACATGGTCGCCGGCCTCGTCTCCAACGTCATCCCCGCCACGGACGAGGACTGGGCCACCGAGTACCTGAGCCTCGACATCGCGATCAAGGTCGTCGACTCGCTCGACGAGGCGCTCGATCACATCCGGCAGTACAGCACGGGGCACACCGAGTCGATCATCACGACCGACTCCCGCAACATCGAGCGCTTCCTCGCGGAGGTCGATTCCGCCGTGGTGATGGCGAACGCTTCCACGCGGTTCACCGACGGCGCGGAGTTCGGCTTCGGCGCCGAGGTCGGGATCTCGACGCAGAAGCTCCACGCACGCGGCCCGATGGGCCTGGCAGAGCTCACGAGCACCAAGTGGCTGGCGCGTGGATCAGGGCAGACGCGCGGCTGAGGACTAGACTAGGGGGCGCTGTACCGCACCCGGTCACGAAACGGAGTCAGGATGAACCTCGTCGCACAGATCGCGATGGCCGCCGCAGAAACCGAGCACCACGGAAACGTGCAGCTCGAGACGCTCATCTTCGGTGCCATCGCCGCGATCGTGTTCACCTTCCTCGCGCTGGTGACGTTGTCGTACAAGAACGTCGCCAACCGTCACTCCGCCAAGGCAGACGCCTGGGCGGCGAGGCACGGCAAGGACGGCCACGAGGCAGGACACGGGCACTAGGCCCCCATGGAGACAGCGACCTCGCGCGCCCCGCGCATCGGTGTGATGGGCGGTACGTTCGACCCCATCCACCACGGGCACCTGGTCGCTGCCAGCGAGGTCGCGCATTCCTTCGATCTCGACGAGGTGGTGTTCGTCCCCACCGGTCACCCGTGGCAGAAGAGCGACGTCACCCCCAGCGAGCACCGGTATCTGATGACGGTGATCGCCACGGCATCCAATCCGCAGTTCACGGTGAGTCGTGTCGACATCAACCGTGAAGGCCCGACGTACACGATCGACACGCTGCGCGACTGAAGCGCGACCGCGCCGACGCCGAGCTCTTCTTCATCACGGGCGCCGACGCCGTAGCGCAAATTCTCAGTTGGAGGGACCATGATGAGTTGTGGGAGCTGGCCCATTTCGTCGCGGTCTCCCGCCCAGGTCATGTCCTGAGCACAGACGGCCTCCCGAGCGACAACGTCAGCCAGTTGGAAGTGCCGGCGCTGTCGATCTCGTCGACGGCATGCCGTGAACGCGTTCGCGACGATCAACCGGTCTGGTACCTCGTTCCCGACGGGGTCGTTCAGTACATCGCGAAGCATCATCTGTATCGGAGCAAGGCATGAGTACATCGGATCAGCAGGAGCAGGGTCCGCTGACGCGCAAGCAGCTGCGGGAGATCCGGCTGACCGGCTCGACGCCGGTCATCACCCCCGAAGAAGCAGCAGCGGCCGCGGCTGACGTCGTCGTTCCCCCCGTGCCACCGCTGCCCAGCCCCGCTCCGGCGGAGGTCGTCGAGGAGCCGGGTGCCGACGCGCCCGCTTCTGACGAACCCGCGTCGTCCAGCCCCTCGGTCGAGTCCTCGCCCGATTCGGAGTCGGCGCCGCTGACCCGCCGGCAGGCGCGTGCGCAGGAGCGCGTGCGCACCGATTCCGTGTCGGTGGTCGCCGAGACCGGTGAACAGCCTGCAGCGGAAGAACCCGCCGTCGAAGCGCCCGCCGCGGAGGAAAGCGTCGCCCCCGAGCCGATCGAGGCGCCGGTCGAGCCGCAGAGCCCCGCGATCGTCTCCGCCGTTCCTGATTTCGCCCGCCCGGTCGCCGTCGACGTGGATGACGATGATGAAGGCGTCGATGATGTCGTGTCGGCATCGCCCGTGAGTGCCTCAGCCGCGGTCGATTCCGCCGGCGAGGTGCCCCTCGAGGTCCTCGACGACAGCGAACAGGATGCGCAGGACGACGTCGCCGCCCTCGGGCTGGATGACGAGGTCGATCCTGACGACGTCGATGACGCCGACGCGCTGGTGCACGACGAGCGCCCGACCGTCAGCTCCGCTTTCGGGGAAGGGCTGCTGGCAGACACGTCGGAGGCTTCGAAGCCCTTCACCCCGTCGTTCGACGAATTGCTCTCCGTCGGTGATTCCACCGGCTCGCAGCACATCGCCCCGAGCGCTCTCATCTTCACCCCGTCGCCGGGCGAGGGTTCCCTCTCGGGGCCCGTCGCATCGACCGGTGAGATCCTGGTGACCGGTTCCTACGAGCTGCCTCAGGGCATCGGCTCGCAGGGACACGCTCACGGGCTGGCGGACGGCAAGGAGGTGGACGCGGTTCTGATCGACGGCGAGCTGCCTCCCGCCTCGTCGCCCACACCCATCGCCGCGAGTTCCGCGGTGAGCACCATCAAGCCCGCGGGCGAGGTCATCCGCCCTCCGGCGCCCGACAAGGGCAACAAGCTCATGCTCACCCTGGCGATCACGGCAGGCGGTCTGGCCTTGGCGCTGGGCGTCGTGCTGATCTTCGCCTTCACCACGAAACTGATCTGATGCAATCACCTGAAACTGCCGAAGAAATGCTGCGGCTCGCCGCGGAAGCCGCCATCTCGAAGGGCGGTGAGGACCTCGTCGCACTGAACGTCTCCGAGCCGCTTCCGCTCGTCGACATCTTCCTCCTCGTCACCGGTAACAGCGAGCGCAACGTCGCCGCGATCGCCGACGAGATCGAAGACCGCCTCATCGAGTCCGGCCACAAGCGCGTGCGCCGCGAGGGTCGTGCCGAGGCGCGCTGGGTGCTGCTCGACTTCGGCGACCTCATCGTTCACGTCTTCCACCAGGAGGAGCGCGTCTACTACGGTCTCGAGCGCCTGTGGAAGGACTGCCCCGTCGTTCCGATCGAGGTCGCGGAGTCCGCCCCCGCGGGGGAGTGACACCCGCTCGATCTGCGAACAGCCCCACCGGTCTTCCGGTGGGGCTGTTCTGTCCCGGGAGGCGTGTGCCGATCCGAGGTCAGGCGCTGAGGGCCGTTCGTCGCTGGAGCATGCCGCGATCGGCGCGGGTCTGCGGGGGGATGGCCGACAGCAGCGAGCGCGTGTAGGGATGCGTCGGACGCAGGTAGACGTCTTCCGTGTCGCCGATCTCGACCATGTCGCCGAGGTACATCACGGCGACGCGATCGGCGATGTGGCGCACCAAGGACAGGTCGTGCGCGATGAACACGATCGACATGCCGAGACGCTCGCGCAGATCGCACAGCAGGTCGATGATCTGCGCGCGGATCGAGACGTCCAGCGCCGAGACCGGCTCGTCGCACACCAGCACGTCGGGATGCAGCGCGAGCGCGCGAGCGATCCCGATGCGCTGACGCTGTCCGCCCGAGAACTGATGGGGGAACCGGGATCCCATCTCCGGTGTCAGCCCGACGAGTTCCAGAAGCTCGGAGACGCGTTCGCGACGGCTTGCGGGCGTTCCTGAGCGGTTGGCTGCGAGCGGCTCCGCGATGATCTGCTGCACCGTCATCCGAGGGTTCAGAGACATGTACGGGTCCTGGAACACCATCTGCACGCCGCGGCGAAGTATCTTGCGATCGCGGAGCCGACCCTTCGTCACGTCCTGATCGCGGTAACTCAGCGCGCCGGCGTCGGGCGAATCGAGGCCGACCAGCATGCGGGCGAGCGTGGACTTCCCGCTCCCGGACTCACCGACGATGGCGAGGATCTCTCCGCTGCGAAGCTGGACGTCCACTCCGGCGACCGCGGTCACGCGATGCGCGCGCCTCCCGCTGCCCGAGCGGAACGTGCGCTGCAGCCCTCGCGCCTCCAGGATCGGAGGGGAGCCGTCGGCCTCGGCTGCGGCGCTCACATCACGCGGCAGGGAGTGCAGCAGCTGCCGCGTGTAGGGGTGCTGGGGAGACGTGAGCACGGTGTCGGCGCTTCCCGCCTCGACGATCCGCCCCGATCGCATCACCGCCACCTGATCGGCGACCTCCATCACGACGCCGAGGTCGTGAGTGATGAGCAGGATGCCCATGCCCAGTCGGTCTCGGAGCGAGAGCAGCAGGTCGAGGATCTGCGCCTGCACAGTGACGTCGAGAGCGGTGGTGGGCTCGTCGGCGATGATGAGGTCGGGCTCCAGTGCGATCGCCATGGCGATGAGGATGCGCTGCCGTTGCCCGCCCGAGAACTGGTGAGCGTAGTCGTGCACGCGCTGCGGGGGATTCGGGATGCCCACAAGGGCGAGCAGCTCGACAGCGCGCTTCTCCGCATCCCTCTTGGTCGTTGGGCGATGCGCTCGGATGAGATCGATGATCTGATCCCCGATGCTGAGAACCGGGTTCAACGCCGACAGTGCGTCCTGCATCACGAGGCTCACCTGCACACCGCGCAGGCGGCGATGCTCCTCGGGATTGAGGGTGAGCAGGTCCGTTCCGTTGAGCGTCATGGTCGATGCTTCGACGTCGCCCGAGTCGATCAGCCCCATGATCGCTCGCGCGGTCATCGACTTTCCCGAGCCGGACTCTCCCAGCAACGCGAAGACTTCGCCGCGGTGCACGGTCAGGTCGATCCCGTCGACGACGCGGTTGCGGCGGCCGTCACCGGACAGTGTCACGGTGAGCCCGTGGACGTCGAGGACGATCTCATGCTCCGGTGCGGACGTGTTCTCCATGGATGCCATCATGCCAGTATCTTGCCTCTGAATTGTTTCGAACAGGAAACATCTCAGCCGAATTTCTTCAACAAGGTTGACATTTGCGCCGAAATCATCGAGATTCGAGGAAATCTCCCGTCGATCTCGGGAGTCGCACCCGCATCATCGAACCGAAGGAGCGCATCCGTGCTCGAAAAAGCTGACCGCTACACCGGCTACACCGCATACGACTACCTCGAGGCAGGCAAGGACTACCGCGAGTTCCGATACGCCAAGCAGATCGGCCGCGTGCCCGCCTACGAGGGACTCGACCTCAGCGACACGCAGAAGGAGCGCACCGAGCGCCTGCTGCGTGAGGAGACCGTGATCTCTCTGCACGAGCACGTACAGGTGTTCCCCGAGGACATGGGAGAGCTGCGCGACCACATCCGTCAGGGCCGCGAACCCACCGGCTACCAGGGTCTCGCCCGTTCGGGTCTGACCGCCGTCTTCGACAACGGCATGGACGGCACCTGCTGCATCTCGAGCGATGCCGGGTGGAAGTACCAGGACGTGCTGTTCGACCTCGGAGTGAGGATGGCAGACCTCGCGCACCAGGACTTCGTGATCAAGGCCGAGTCGATCAAGGACATCCGCCACGCGGCCGAGACCGGTCGAGTCGCGCACATCTTCGCGCTCGAGGCGTCGACGATGATCGAGAACGAGGTCGACCGTCTCGACGTGCTCTACGGCTTCGGCGTGCGTCAGATGGGCATCGCCTACTCGGAGGCGAACATGCTCGGCGGCGGCCTCAAGGAGCGCGGAGACGGTGGTCTGACGTACTTCGGCGAGCGCGCGGTCGAGCGTATGAACAAGCTCGGCATCGCGATCGATATCTCGCATTCCGGTGACCAGACGTGTCTCGACGTGATCGCCCATTCGAAGGTGCCGGTGTTCATCACGCACGCCGGTGCGCGGGGCCTGTGGCCGACCAATCGGATGAAGACGGACGAGACGATCATCCAGTGCGCGAAGCGCGGCGGTGTGATCGGCATCGAGGCCGCCCCGCACACGACGATCTCGCCGCAGCATCCGAAGCACTCGCTGGAATCCGTGATGGATCACTTCCAGTACTGTGTCGACTTGGTGGGTCTCGAGCACGTGAGCTTCGGCCCCGACACCCTGTTCGGCGATCACGTCGGCCTTCACGATGCGTTCTCATCGAACCTGTCGCTCGGTCAGGCGCATGCCAATGTCGAATACGAGAAGCAGCCGTATGTCGACGGCATCGAGAACCCGGCCGAGGCCTTCTACAACATCATCGGTTGGCTTGTGAAGCACGACTACTCCGACGACGAGATTCGCGCCGTCGTCGGTGGCAACACCATGCGCGTACTCGAGGAGGTTTGGGTCTGATGAAGCACAGCAAGTACCTCGCGCTCGGCGCGGCCGCGGCTCTCGCCGTCGGTCTCGCCGCCTGCGCGCCGACCGCGCCGGAGCAGGGGGAGTCCTCCGGCGGTACCGGGCCGAGCGATGAGACGCTCAGCATCGGCACGACGACCGACGTGGTCAACTTCAACCCGGTGCTCGGCAACAGTCGCACCGACTCGTGGATCACCAACCTGATGTATCCGCATCTGCTGAGCATCAGCGAGGACGGCACCAAGGAGGCCCACGTGGCCACCGACTGGGGCTACGTGGACGACACCACGGGGTTCTACGAGATCCGCGACGACCTGACCTGGAGCGACGGGGAGCCGTTGACCGCCGAGGATGTCGCCTGGACCCTGAACGCGGTCAAGCGCGATCAGGCACCCGGCACGTTCTACGGCCAGCTGGGCAACCTCGACACGGCCACCGCCGTGTCGGACACCCGTGTGGAGCTCACGCTCACGCAGCCGGACTCGTCGATCATCGAGGAGATCGGGTTCTGGGGCGTCGTGGTGCCGAAGCACGTGTTCGACCCGCAGGGATCGATCGCGGAGTTCGCGAACGACGGCAGCGACGGCGGCTGGGTGGGCATGGGGCCGTTCATCATGAGCGACTTCCAGGTCGGTCAGCACTACACGCTCGAGCGCGTCGAGGACTACCCGCTGGTCGACGGCGGAGTGCCCGGCCCCGCCGAGGTCGTCTACCGTGTGTATCCCGACGTCAACACCGAGATCCTCGCGCTGCAGAGCGGCGAGATCGACGTGATCGCGAACGCGCTGCCGCCGGCACAGGTCGAGCAGCTCAGCAGCACCGACGGCCTGCAGGTGATCGAGGCTCCGGGGCTGGGATACGCGCATCTCGTCTACAACATGGACAAGCCGGACCTCGCGAAGACCGAGGTGCGTCAGGCTCTCGCCCACGCGGTGGACTACGACGCGATCCGCACGGTCGTGCTGCAGGGGCAGGCGGTGTCGACGGGGTCGAGCGCACTCATGCCGGTACTCGCGAAGTACTACGACGACTCCGTCTCCGAGTACGACTTCGATCCCGAGAAGTCGCGCTCGCTCCTGGAGGATGCCGGGTACACCGCAGACGGCGACGGCAAGTTCCCCTTGTCGTTCCGACTGATCTACTCGCTGCAGGACAGCGTGACGAGTCAGTGGGCGCAGATGGTCAAGGACAGTGCGGCCGAAGCGGGCATCACGGTCGAGCTGCAGGGCACGGAACGCAACACGTATCTGTCGATGACCAGCGAGGGCGATTACGACATCTATGCGGGCAACTTCGCCATCATGGACGATCCGGTGACGAACTTCGCCCTGTCGTACCTGCCGGGCGGTGCGATCAACTACACGCACGTGGATGACGCGGATCTGAACGCTCTGATCGAAGAGGGCATGGTCACCTTCGATGAGGACGAGAAGGTCTCGATCATGCGCGAGGCGAACAAGATCGTGCACGAGCAGGTCTACGACAACATCATGTACACGCAGAATCTGTTCTTCGCCGCCAGCGACGAATGGGCCGGCTTCATCTCCAAGCCGAGCGAGCTGCTCTCGATCGTGAACCCGCTCTCGCTCGCGAGCGCGCACCCGGTCGAGTAACAACCACCCCCATTTCGAGGAAGGTCGCCCGGGTGTCCCGAGCATCGTTCATTCTCCGTCGCGCAGGTAGAGGGCTGCTCACGATCTGGTTCGCCGTGACCGTGACGTTCCTGCTCCTGCGGCTGCTTCCCGGTGACCCGGCCCTGGCGCTGGCTAGCCCGAACATGACGGAGGACATCCGGGCGACCATCCTCGTGCAGTACGGGCTGGACCAACCCCTGGTGGTCCAATACGGCCTGTACATGTGGCAGCTGCTGCAGGGGAACCTGGGGATCTCGTTCACCCAGTCGATACCCGTTCTCGATGTCCTCCTGCAGCGGCTGCCCTGGACACTCCTGCTCACGATGACCGCACTGGTGCTGACGATCGCGATCGGCATCCCGCTCGGCGTCGCCGCGGCCTCCCACAAGGGGCGCTTCGTCGACCGGGCCGTGCAGATCGTCGGGGTGACGGGACAGTCGCTGTTCGTGCCGAGCGTGGCGATCCTGCTGCTCTTCGTCTTCGGCCTGAACCTGGGATGGTTCCCGATCGGCGGTGCGTACACGAACAACACCTACGGGATCGAGTGGTATCTGAGCGTGGCGCAGCATCTCGTGCTGCCGGCGGTGTCGCTCATGCTCATCCAGGTCGGCTCCTACGTGCTCACGATGCGATCGACTCTCATCGAGACCCTGGGCGAGGACTACATCCTGCTCGCCAAGGCGAACGGCCTGCGCGGTCGCCGGATCCTCTGGAAGCACGCCCTGCGCAATGCGCTGCTGCCGACGACGACCCTGATCGGTCTGCAGTTGGGCTTCCTCGTCGGGGGAGCGGTGCTCACCGAGACCGTATTCGCCTATCCCGGGATCGGACGCGGCATCTATGAAGCGGTCACCCAACTCGACTTCCCCGTACTGCAAGGGGCCTTCCTGATGCTCGCCACCACCGTGGTCGTGGCCAACACGATCACCGACATCATCTACGGCTACCTGGACCCGAGAGTGAAGACATCATGACCGCTCCGCTGCCCTCCTCCGTGCCTCTGGTGCCGAGCGAACCCACCGCGTCAGGAAGTGAACGTGCCAGCGCGCACACGTGGCGTGCGTTCCGCCGTGACCCGCTGGGCATGATCTCCCTCGGGCTTCTGATCCTCCTGGTCATCATCGCGCTCGCCGCGCCGCTGATCGCGCCGTACCCGGCGAGCTACGGGCCCGACGTGCTGCGACCGCCGAGCGGGGACCACTGGTTCGGCACCGACGCGCTCGGTCGTGACGTGTTCGCCGAGGTCATCTGGGGCACCCAGCAGAGCGTGCTCGTGGCCGTGGCCGCCTCGGTGATCGCGATCATCTTCGGCACGTTCATCGCGGTGGTCGGCGCCTACTTCCGCCGACTCGACAGCGTCATCAGCGTGATCGTCGACATGACGTTGTCGCTGCCGGTGCTGCCGCTGATGATCCTGATCGCGGCTCTCGTCGGTCCGAGCACATCGACGATCATCTTCGTGGTCGCGGCGTTCTCCTGGCCCGAGGTGACCAGGCTCGTGCGTTCGCAGGCTCTCACGGTCGTCGGTCTGCCCTATGTCGACGCGTCACGGCTCATGACGACCTCCCCGGTGTGGATCATCACGCGGCACGTGCTTCCCGCGGTCACCCCGGTGGTCGTGGTCTCGGTGGTGGTGACGGCGTCGAGGGCTGTGCTGTCGGCCGCCGGGCTTGCGTTCCTGGGGCTCGGCGATCCGACGACCTGGTCGTGGGGACGCATCCTCTACGAGGCGCAGCAGGCCGGTGCGATGGTGAGCGCCTGGTGGCTGACCCTGTTCCCGTCGATCGCGATCCTGATCCTCGTGCTGTCCGCGACCCTCCTGTCGATCGCCTACAACGACGCGCGCAATCCGCGCCATCTCGCCCGATAGGAGCAGCGATGACCGAGTTCGATCAGAGGCTGGCGCCCGAGTTCTTCGACCGCGTGCAGGCGCGGGTGCGCGAGCTGATGGCGCGGGAGGGCTTCGACGCCTTCCTGACCGATCACCCCGAGGACATCGCCTACCTCACCGGGTTCTTCCACCATCCCTCCGAACGCCCGGTCGCGGTCTGGCTGGAGGCCGGCGGCAGGGTGGTGATGCTGCTTCCCGAGCTCGAGCGCGAGTACGCCGAGTCGCAGTCCGCGCGGGCGGAGATCGTCGCGTTCTTCGAGTATCCGGGCGTCGTGGAGCCCTTCGCGGTACTGGCCGGCGCGGTCAGCGGAGGCCGTCGCGTCGGATTCGCGTCGACGATGTCGTATCGGCGTACAGGTCTCGTGAGGTCAGCCTTCGAGGCGACCGAGTTCGTCGGCTCCGACCTCCTGACCCGCGCGCGATACGTGAAGTTCGCCGAGGAGATCGTGCTGCACCGCGAAGCGGCGCGAGTGACCGACCGGATGCTCGACGCCGGCGTGCAGCTCGTGACCGAGGCGGTGGCCGCCGGGGGAGAACTTCCCACGGAGACCGAGCTGGAGCGTCATGTGACCTCAGCCGGAACGACCCTGATGTACGCCGAGCATCGCAACGTCGTCGTCGCCTCTCTTCTCGCCGGCGGTCTCGTCTACTCCGGCGCCAACTCGGCCTTCCCGCACGGTCTGCCGTCGGTGAACCGCCTGAAGGCCGGCGACACCTTCATGCTCTCGCTGGGCTGCGCCGTGGGCGGGCGCTTCATCGAAGGTGAGCGCACGTTCGTGCTCGGCGAGCCCACGGCGGATCAACGTCGCTACCATGACACGATCCACGCCGCGCAGCAGGTCGGTCGCGAGACGATCCGGGCGGGCATCGAGGGCCGCGAGGCGAATCGACTCTGCCTCGACGTGATCCGTGGGGCAGGGCTCGGCGCGTTCATCCGTCATCGCCAGGGGCATGGCATCGGGCTCGGGATGCACGAGGCCCCGTGGCTCGAAGACGGCGACGCCACGCAACTCGAGGCGGGCATGGTGGTCTCCAATGAGCCGGGCATCTATGTGCCCGGCCATGCGGGATATCGGATCAGTGACAGCATGCTCGTCACGGAGCAGGGCGCCGAGCCGCTGACGACCTTCCCGCGCGGTCTCGACGACTGCACCATCGCGCTGTGAGCGCCCCGACTTTCGAGAAAGAGGACGACATGTCATCCACATCCCCGGTGTCACCGGAGTTCGCCGCCGCCACGACCGAGCACCAGTGGGTCGAGATCAACGGCAACCACCTGGCGGTCGAGGTGCTCGGTCCCGAAGGGGCGCCGGTCATCATCACCCACCACGGCGCGCCCGGTCTGGGTTCACGAGCCGAACCCCGGGCGAGCTTCGGACGCCTGGCCGATGAGTACCGCGTTGTCGTGTTCGACGCACGCGGGAGCGGACAGAGCGAGGGGGAAGGCGTCTACAGCCACGAGCAGTGGGCCGCCGACATCGACGGGCTGCGCGAGTGGATCGGCGCCGAGAAGATCATCATGGCCGGCGGCTCGTACGGCGGGTTCATGTCGATGGAGTACGCACTGCGCTACCCCGATCGCGTCTCGGCGATCGTGCTGCGCGATACCTCGGCCGACAACTCCAACGCCCATCTCGCACGGGAGAACGCCCTCGCCTCCGATCGAGTGACGATCGACATGGAGAAGTTCGACCGCATCGACGTGGGCCAGGTGCGTGACGATGAAGACCTCAAGGACTGCTGGCGTGAGATCCTCCCGCTGTACGACTTCACCTACGATCCGGATGCCGTGGAGCGCAAGGTGGCGGCGACCCCGTACCGCTACCGCGCGCACAACTACGCCTTCTCGGTGAACCTTCCGAACTACGACCTCACGCCCCGCCTGCACGAGATCGGAGTGCCGACACTCATCACGGTGGGACGGACGGACTGGATCACGCCAGTATCGTGTAGCCAGGTGATCGCCGATCTCATTCCGGACTCCGAGATGGTGGTGTTCGAGAAGTCGGGACATTCACCGCAGATCGAGGAGGCAGAGGCGTGGACAAAGACAGTGCGGGCGTTCCTGCATCGGGTGAGCCCGCCGGCACCGTGAGTGCCGTGCACATCTCCCGTGACGTCACCGACCTCGACCGTCGTATCGTCGTCGCGCTGCAGCAGGACGGCCGTGCGAGCTGGACGTCGATCGCCGAGTTCGCCGGAGCATCCGTCTCGACCGTCACCCGACGTGGACAGCAGCTGCTCGCCGAGGGTGTCGTCCGGGTCGGTATCGTCCCCACGCTCGGCAGCGAAGGCCACGTCGAGACGTTCTTCGTGCGCATCAACTGCACCCCCGGCGCGCAGCTCGATGTCGCCCAGGCGCTGATCGGATCGCCCTTCGTACGATTCGTGACTCTCGTCACCGGGAAGTTCGACGTGTTCGCCGAGGTCGTGATCCCGGGCGACTCCGCCAACTACGCGCACGTGCTCACCGATCTGCAGAGCATCCCCGGGGTGGAGCGCTGGCGCAGCGATCTCGTCGTGCACACCTACAAGGTGAGTTTCGACTGGGGGCGCCAACTGTACGACTCCCATGCCGAGGCGACGACCGATCCCCAGTCGTACATGCCGGCGCCCAACACATGCGACCCCACGCACTTCGATGACGCCGACCACGCGATCGTCGAGGAGCTGAGCATCAACGGACGGGCGTCGTTCCTCTCGATCGCCGCAAAGCTCGACATGAACGAGAGCAGCGTCCGCCGTCGATACGAACGCATGCGCAGTGCGGGCTGTCTGACGACCGTGACGATGGTGCCGGCATCGGCGTTGGGCATGAGCGCCGAGACGCTGCTGATGCTGCGGGTGGAGCCCTCGCACCTCTCGTCGGTCGCACAGACACTCGCGCAGCACGTGTCCGTGCGGTTCCTTGCCACCGTGCTGGAGGAGAACTCGCTCTACTGCGAGATCATCCTGCCGTCGACCGAGACGTTGCACGACTTCCTCACCGGCACGATCGCCCACCTCAAGGGAGTGCGCGGGTGGAACGCGGCGATGGAACTCGTGTTCATGAAGCGAGGCTTCATCGAGACCCCGTGGTGGCGCGCCCAGGTGGCGTCCGCTGAGGCCGCCGTCAGCTGACTGCGCGTTCTGAAAGCCCTGTCACGGGGCTTCCTCGGGTGACACCCCCCGCGTCGGCACCGGGGTCGACGCTCAGGAGTCAGTCGTCGTCATCGTCGGCATAGGGGTCTTCCTCTGTGCTCGCGATGCGATCGGCCTCGACACTCGATACCTGGGACTCGTCGGCATCCGGATCGATCACCGTGTCGCCGTCGACCTCTCGCGTGGGGACGCCGTCGGTGTCGCCGTCGCCCTCGTCCGGGAACGGGATGATCGGAGGAATGGGGTTGGACATGATCGGATCCTTTCGTCGGATGCCGGTCACGCTACGACCCCGGTTGCGGGGCGACGAGGTGGTTGACGGTGCCGTCGGATCGCGCTAGCGGCGGTCAGACGGTCTCCGGACGCTTCTTCCGGAATGCGCGCGCAGGGGTGTCGGGACCGTCCCACACCGTGATGATGCCCCAGGCCACGGCGGCGAGCGGCACGGAGAGCACCGCGCCGACGATGCCACCGAGGATCGTGCCGGCGGTCAGAGCGAGCAGGATGACGAGTGCATGCAGCTTGAGCGATCGTGCCATCACCACGGGCTGCAGGAAGTTGCCCTCGAGCTGGTTGACGAGCACCACGATGCCGACGACGATGAGGGCGGCGACCGGACCGTGGGTCACGAGCGCCACCAGCGCGGCGAGGATGCCGGCCGCGGTCGCTCCGACCAGCGGGATGAACGCGGTGAGGAAGACGATGACGGCGAGAGGGATCGCCAGGGGGATCTGCAGGATCGCCAGGCCGATCCCGATCCCCAGAGCATCGGCAGCAGCGACGATCGACGTGCCGCGGATGTAGCCGCCGAACACATCGACGGTCTTGTCGCCGACGCGACGCGCGCGCGCGTAGCTCTCGCCGGTGAAGGGACGCAGCAGGAACTCCCAGATGCGTGGCCCGTCCTTGAGGAAGAAGAACAGCACGACGATCATCAGCGCGAGGCCGGTGAAGAAGCTCGCCGTCGCCGAGACTCCGGCGAGCGCGCCCTGTCCGAAGGAGGCGCTGGTGAGGAAGTCGCCGGCACTCGCCCACACATCGTCGAGGTCGATCGCGCCGAAGTCGAACGGCAACGTGTCGAGCCACGCGGTCACCTGCGTGATGCCGTCGGTGGCGGAGTCGACCAGATCGTCCCACTGTGAGCGGACCGTGAGCACGATGATCCACACGACACCGCCGAGGATCGCGAGGATGCCGATCAGCGCGATCCAGGTGGCGAGGATCGACGGCATGCCGCGTCGGCGCATCAAGGCGACGAGCGGATGGATGGCGCTCGCGAGGATCAACGCGATGGTCACCGGGATGAACACCAGCGACAACTGCGTGATGACGAACACCGCGACGGCGACGAGCGCGAGCACGATGAGGGTCTGAAGGCTGCGCGTCGCGACGAAACCGAACCCGCGAGACCACAACCCGCGGCTGGTTGGCGCCTCGGTTCCGGCGGCGATCGTCTCCGGGCGTCGGAAGAGTCCCATGGCGTGTTTTCCCCCATCATCGGCACGTTCGGGCCGTGACGTCCAACCTAGCAACCGCGCATCGACGAGCACCGAGGCCCACCGTCCGGTGCGAATCCCGTCGCAGGAAGGCGGCCGCCCCGATCATCATCAGGGCGACCGCCTTCGCGGCGAGCGGTGTCTGCTATCGCTGACGGAGGCGGCGGCGCACGACCAGGAGCCCGCCCAGGGCCATCAGCGCGAGCGCGATCCACACCACCGGCAGGAGGAGTTCGCCACCCGTCTGCGCGAGCGCATCGTCACCGGCGCCCTGAGCCGCGGTCACGGTGACGGCAACGCGCAGCTGCGTTCCGTCCGGGAGGATCACGACGAGCGAGTGCGCACCTGCCGACGTGGACGTCGGGATGCTGACGACGGTGGAGAACTCGCCCTCAGCCGACGCGGTGACGGTGCCCAGCGACACCGGGGCGGAGTGCAGCTCCAGACGCAGCTCGGAGCCGGAGACGAATCCCTTGCCGCTGACCTTGAGGTCGCCGCCTGCGACGACCGACTGCGCGCCGAGCATCACCGTCGGGTCATCGGCGATCGGCTCTGTATCCGAGACCGTGACCTCGGCGCTGGTCGCCTCGCCGGGCGCATATCCATCGAGTGAGCCGCTGACTCGCACGGCCAGGCGGCTTCCGGCAAGATCAGCCGGAATCGTGAAGGTCGCAGACGTCGCGCCCTCGATCGGCTGACCGTCGGCGAGCCACTGGAAGGAGAACGTGGTGCCCGCGGTCCATCCGCCGGCCACCGCGGTGACCGTCGCGCCGACCTCTGCCTCACCGGTGATCGACGGAGTGCCGACCACGAGCTCGCCCGGCTCCGCCGACGCCTGGCAGGCTTCGCCGCACACGACGAACTCGGCCTGCAGGCCCTTGTGATCGCTCGTCCACAGGGTCTGCGGGGTGAAGATCTCCTCGTCGGAAACGGGGAGTGCACGGGCACCGCGCACGATGTCGCCCACCGGGCCCACGATGCGTGTGCTCGTGAGGCTCAGGCGCTCGTCGGGTGTGAAGAAGATGTAGTCGATGCGGTCCCGCTCGTCGGCATCCGGTGCCCAGGCGAGCTGCGAGGGACTCACGTTCGGGGTGTCGGCCGGCCAGGTGAATCCGGGGTGGGTCACCGGGTCGGGGTAGGACGCGCGATAGGCATCGACCAGTCCGCCGTCGCGGAGGATGCTGGTGGTCTGCCACGCAGCCACGACGCCGTTGTGGTCATAGAGGTTCGCGGTGCTGTCGGTCCAGTCCAGCACGGACGGCTCGTTCATGTCGGCGCCCATCATCGTGAGGCGTCCCGCTGCGCGTTCCGTCGCCATGTCGGCGGTGAGGGCCGTCGCGGAGGCGGGCCGCCCCGAAGCCTGGTTGGCCGCGAGGATCTGCGCGGTGTCGGTCACCGGAGCGTTCAACTTGTTCCATCCCCGCCATTCGGCCGGGAACCCGGGGGCCAGCACGTCGCCCGCGTAGCCGCGCGGCAGGTAGGTGGCGTAGTAGCGGTACTCCAGGTGGCCGCCGTATGCGGCGATCTGGGTGTCTCCCACCTGCACGATGGCCTTCATCCAGCCGCCCTGCGTGCCGGCCACCGTGACGACTCCGGCATCGACGATGGGGTAGCGCGAGATGACCCCGGCGCTGCTGCCGGTGGAGTGATAGTCGAAGCCGAGGTCGCGGGCGATGGCTGCCGCCCCGCTCTGCGCCTCTTCGACGAAGATCAGATCGGCCCCGATCTCATCGAGCATCCGCGCATCCGTCGTCTTGCCCCAGAGGTTGAGCTGCACGACGGAGAGGTCGATCGGCTTCGTCGGGTCGACATCCGGTCCTTCATACGGATCGTCGATCACGGGGCCTCCCGCGATCGTGAACGCCGCCGGCTCGCTGACGCGCGTGTAGCCGTCGTTGTACAGGTACTCGACGCGGTAGTTCCCGGCCGGAAGCGGGTTGCCCGCCCGGTCATTGGTCGGCAACTGCACCGAGCCGCTCGCACCCGGGGCGTATGCCCAGGCCATGCCGCAGGCGTCGCAGGGCTCGGGCTTGGACTCCGGGTAGATCGCGACCCAGTTCTTGGTGCTCGGACGATCCGTGGCGAAGTCGACCGCAACGGTACCGCCGAGAGGAACATCGGCGTCGATGAGAGTGACCTGGGATGCCGCGGCTGCTGCCGCGGGGGCGGCGGGCATCAGCGGAGCGGCGAGCAGCGTTCCCGCGGCGGCGAGCGCCGCGATGAGCGGTGCTCGCCGACGCCGGCGCGACCCGAAGGTGGGGGACGAAGACATGTCTGCGATGTTCCTTCCAGCGAGGCGATCGGCACCCCTCTGGGGAGCCGGATGAGGGAGTGGATGTCCTCCCTCGACGCGACAGAATCGCGCGAATGTGACATGCCGGTGAACGCGATCCGTCCGGATGGGGGCTACGAGCCGAATCGGGGCGATAATCAGCGCCCACGACGCACAGTTGTTCAGTACGCCTCGAGATCAGCTCGTCTGCCGCGTCAGCGACATCCCGTCGAGCGATGCCTGTACCTGGAACGACATGACGTCGGGCAGGTAGCGGTCGTCGCCCGTCTCGATCGCCCGGCCGTCCGCGGCATAGCTGACACGGTTCACGCGCAGCAGCGGGCTCGATCGCCGGACGTCGAGCAGACGGGCATCTTCGCTCGGGGCGGCGATCGCGTCGATCGAGTGCTCGCCGTGCACCATGCGCGCGCCGCGTGCCTCGAGTGCTCCCACGACCGACGGCTCCTCGGGCGAGAGGCCTTCGACGAGCGGCGCGATCCACGACGGATAGGCGGTGCGTTCGAGCATCACGACGCGCCCGTTCAGCATCCGCAGCCGGACGACTTCGAGCACCTCACCGATGCCCTGACCGCCCCGGAACAGGCGCACCTCGGTCGCGCTCGCCGCGCGCCGCTGCTGCGAGATGACGCGTCCTCCCGGTTCCAGGCCGCGGCTCCATGCCCACTGCGCGAACGAGCGCATCTCCGAGAAGCGCTGGCTCTGCACGGTCGTGCGCACCAGCCAGCCGGATCCGCGTCGAGGGGCGATCGCTCCCTGCCGCGCCATGAGCAGAAGGGCGTTGCGGACGGTCCCACGAGACACCGCGTAGGTCACGGCGAGCTGCGCCTCGGCGGGGAGCATGCCGGTGGCGTCGAAGGCGCCGTCGGCGATCTGGATCGTGAGGTCGCGGGCGATCTCCCGGTATCGGTGCATGGCGGCTTTCTCTTCTCCACGGCTCCCAGGCGGGTGATGCCGCGATCGGTCCGCCGTCAGCGTATCCGCGACTCCGGGCGCGAACGCGCGGGATCTGCGGCATCCTGCACATCTGCACGCACCTGTCCGCGGGGTTTCCCCATCCGTCCCTCTCCTGTTCACGCGGCGGTCACCGGCGGTCCGTGCGCCGTCCTCCTCGTCCCGCGGTCATTGTGGGGTGGTCCCCTCGGATCGCCGCGACTGGAGGACGACCATGACTCACGACGCCATGCGCACCTGGGGCGTCCTCAGCGATATGGACGGGACTCTCCTCGATACCGAGAGCACCTGGCTGCAGGTTGTGGAGCGCTTCGTCCTGGATCACGGCGGTGCCGACGCGTCTGGCATCGCCGCGGCCTGCGAAGGGCTCGACCTCGACCGCGCGGCCGCCCGTCTGCTCGAACGGCTCGATCTCGCCGCGGCAGCGTCTGCTGTGGCGCAGGAGCTCGACCGTCGCGCCCTCGCCGCATATTCGGATGCCGTGACGTGGAGACCGGGCGCACCCGACCTGCTGCGCGCGCTGGGGGAGGCGAGGGTGCCGCTCGCACTCGTCACGTCGTCGCCGCGACACTGGGTCGACACGTTCGCGCGGAGTGTGGACCTGTCGGCATTCCGCGTCAGAGTGACGGCAGACGATACGGTGCGCACGAAACCGGCACCGGATCCGTACCTCGACGCGGCGGCGGCCCTTGGTCTCCCCACCGCTCGGTGCGTCGCGCTGGAGGACTCCCTGGTCGGCGCATGGTCCGCCGTATCGGCGGGATGTGTCACCGTCGTCGTGGGTAGGCTCGGTCCGGGCCTACCGCCCGGTGTTCATCAGGTCGGATCTCTCAGCGAGCTCGACGTTCCGGCATTGCGACACCTTGCCGGCGCTGCCGTCTGAAAAACAAGAAAACCCGCGATCTCTCGCGGGTTTCGTTGTGGACCTGAGGGGATTCGAACCCCTGACCCCCTGCATGCGTTGCGTGCAGTCTGGTTCTTTCTCCTCATTGTTGAATCTCACCGGACTCTAGCGGAATTCCTGGGGCGGCGACGAAGGCCGTTTCCAGTTTCTATGGTTGTTTCGCGTCGTAACTTGTGAGTAAATCGTGAGCGCTCGGCTGATCGCCAGGCTGCTGCGCGATTTCGTTAGGCGATCGCTGTTCGCCTCATCTGCGTAGTGGCATCGTCGCGTTCCACTAAGACAGGATCCAGGGTGCAATCGAATTGTCGGATCCGCGAGTGGACATCGACTTCCTGTCTGACGCGATGCGACGGAGCGGCCAATCCTGTCCACAACGCCAGCTACTTTTCGCACTCGGACAACGTCGAACGTCGTCCGAGTTCGATGTCTACGATGTTTGCCACCTAGTATCGCGCAGACTCACGGGACCTGGGGTCGATTCTCGGCGTGAGTGGTATCGATAGTGTCTGAACCTCGTCGCGTGGCCGCCATGGGTCAGCAGCACCAATCCCCATAGGTCGAGAGGCCGACCTCCCCTGACAGCTCAGATACTCAATCCCCACTGCCCACCAGCAGGAACACGATCGCGTGAGCAGCAAGCCGTTCGAAGCCGTTGGTGACCGGAGGCCCGCCGGTTGGCGTGCTTGCAGCGCGAGCGTCCGCGCAACGGATATCGGAATACTGGAATGCGGTCCGGGCCGGTTTGTGACGATATCGAGGGCGACCGACGGTTGTCCTCCATATGGCCTACAGACGACTGGGTAGCTGCATGCCAATCTCATCGGGCTGGGGCCGAGTTGAGTGCCCAGCTGATTGAGATGAGAGTGCGTTATGAAACCGAACCCCCTTGCACGGATTACCGTCACCTCAAGCGTCATTATGGCCTTATGTGTGGGCGCCGCGTCTCCTGCCGTGGCAGCTGACGCCTTCGACGATCCCAGTACCCTCGAGATGATTGAGTCGGCTACCCCGGGCGCCGGGAACGCGAAGGTTTTCGCATTGGAAGAGAGTGCAGGAGCCGAGGAGTATGTCGCCGTTATTCCGGAGCGGGCGACCGTTATTACGATCCCGGTGGACGCATCCTCCGGAATAGCCCTGGATCAAGGCGGCGAGGTCGTGACGATCGGCCTACCTAACCCATCAGATACAGAACCGGGGGTCGCTGACGAAGACGGACTCGTGCACTTCGACAACACGGACGGATCTGCCACGGTCCCCCTGGTTCGAGAAGACGGAGTCGTCCAGATCAACATCGTGATTGAAGGTTCATCCGCGCCGACGCGCTTCGAGTTTCCGATCACAGCCTCCGACGGCGGACAGCTATTCGACGCAGGCGACGGATTCTTCGCCGTCCTTGACACCGATGGTCAGCCGACAGCCATGGTCGACCCGGCCTGGGCGAAGGACGCAACCGGCCGCGACGTGCCCACACGGTACGAGCAGCAGGGAGAGACCCTAGTTCAGGTCGTGGAGCACGATCCCGGCTACACCTACCCGATCGTTGCCGATCCCGCTGTCCGAGGAAACCTCATCACGGGCGTGCGAACCATCTTTAGCAGCTCCGGCACAACGGTCGCCGTCACGCCACGCTCTGGCTGGGCTATCACGCCGTTCTCCAACTGGTGGGCTGAGTATAAGCTCTGGGTGGCTGCGGGGTACGAAGGCAATAAGTTCTACAACCAGCTGCGGTGCCACGTCGATCTTGCCCCATTTAAGTCGCCGTGGAATCTTGATTCCTGGCGTCCTGACGTAAGCTACAGCAACGTCTTGGCGGCTGGATGCAACCCTTAGGAGCGATCGTGAAACAGCGTACTCGAAGGGTGATGGTGGGTATCGGCTTCGTCGGTGGCATCGTGGTTGTCCTTGCCATCGTCATGGCAATCGCTGAGGGGTACATCTCCGATGCGACGCACTCCACCGGGAACCTGGCCCCCGCTGCTCTCACAGGCCTTCTCGGCGCATGCCTCATGCTCCTCGGATTCGGCAGCACTCTCTTCCGTAGAGAGTGATCCGAACCCAAGTTCAGCAGCTAGCGGCATGACCGAGGTCATCTTCATCCGTCGGGCATCCCTTTGTCAGGTTGTTCGAGCGGTGGGTGACTGGCTGCTGTCCAAGTCTTGTGCTCGCAAGAGGGAGTTGGGGGGCGGGTGTCGTTGACAGCAAGCCGTGGCCCGTCGAGCTGTCCTCGCGGGGGCGCTGTGTCTGCGGCGGCGAGCGTTTGCAGATGTCGCACGAATCCGAGCGCTGCACCTGGTTGCGCGCTACGACTCGCAAGCGCGCCTGAGCAGTGGACTCGAGGTCAGCGGGGTGCGTGCAGCCACAGCTCGACGGCGGCATGGTCGGGCTAGCCTGGCGGGCAACCTCGTCGCGCATTCGCGAGGGTCGCAGCGTGGGTGTGGAACTCGCTGACCGCAATACGCCCTCCGCGGATGGCAAGATGCCTATGGCAGTGCGCTTCGAGCGTCAGCGGGGATGGCGGCTGCGATCGCCGCGCACTTGAAAGGGGGCGGTGCTCCCAACACGCACAGCATCGCCCTCGATCCCACGGGTGCGATCATCTAGCAGGGGAGCGTGCGTCGTTCTTATGTCGACGGCTGGTGCAACCCGAGCCTGCAGTGCCAGCAAAAGTTGGTGGCAGTGGATCGAGAGGACCCTGAGGCGTCCAGTCGACCTCGGCTCGTTGTACCGTTGGGGCGCGATCGGGACGCGGACCTGTCGCGAGGAGAGTATCCTCGCGTTTGATTCACTTTCTGCCCGTTAAGTTGAATGGCCTGTGTCGTCATTGAAGTGAAAGCCCTGTAGTGTTTAAACATGGATGTCAATGTGTTCGTCAACAGGGAGATGGGTTCACTCGTCACGATCAACGGTGCTGACGCGTTCTTGGGGCCGTGGGAGCATCGTGCGTTCGTACCGGCACCGTTGCCTGCCGCAGCACCTGTTCTCACCGGACGGGCGTACCTTGCGGTGGCGGATGCGCGTGCTTCTCTGGCTGCGCTGGACAGTACCGCAAGACAGTTGCCAAACCCTCAGTTGCTCCGGTATCCCACGCTTCAGCGCGAAGCGCAGAGCACCTCGGCGCTTGAGGGTACGTATGCGCCTCTCGAGGCGGTGCTGACCGCAGATGAAGATAGCCCGCGCACTCCAGAGCTCGTAGAGGTTCTGAACTACGTCCAGATGGCCAACCTCGGCTTCAGGGAGGTGCTCGAGGGGCGTCCGATATCACTGTCGTTTTTGAGCTCGTTGCAGGGAATCTTGATGAGGAAGACTGACCTTGAAGCCGAGTCGGGGTGCATACGCGACACGCAGGTTGTCATCGGACGGCGCGAGAATGCCGAAATCGGTGGTTTCCCCGTGCATGCCGCGCGGTTTATTCCGTCGCCTCCGGGAATGGCTCTCGAAGCGAATCTTCGGGACTTGGCCGATTGGATGCGGGCGGATCATCGTGGCGTAATCGATCCCGTCGTGGTCGCAGCCATGGCTCACTATCAGTTCGAGACCTTGCACCCTTTCCGTGACGGCAATGGGCGTCTCGGCAGGTTCCTGATCGTGCTTCAGCTGCTTCATGACGGCGTACTCTCCGAACCGACCCTTACCGTTTCGCCATGGTTCGAGGCGCGCCGCTCGGAGTATTATGACCGGCTACTGGCCGTGAGCACTGATGGTGACTGGGACAGTTTTGTGACGTTCTTCGCGCGAGGTCTCCAGGCGGCCGCTGACCAGACGCACCGTCAGATGAAGGCGCTCGTCGAGGTTCAAGCCGAACTGAAAGATCAGATTCGAGCATCCAACCTGCGCGCTGATTCCGCTCATGCTCTGGTTGATCTCGCCGTTGCGAATCCGACGTTCACTGTCAGTCGCGCCGCTTCGATCTTGGATCTGTCATATCAGCGTGTGAATCGGTTGGTCGCGCAGCTTGTTGATCTGGGAGTCCTACGACAGTTGCCGGACAATGGCCGCGGCCGTCGGTTCTTCTCGGGGCGGGTGCTGCAGGCACTCACTGCTGATGATTCTCATTGAATCGGACTAACCGGACGCAGGCAGCGGCATCGGTGAAGGCGAAAGGATCTGCTTCAGTAGCCCCTTCACGTTTCGGGCGAGCGGAGCGTGCGTTGCCGCGAGGCGCGTGTAGAAGGCGAAGATCATCGCGGGCGTTATGTCCGAAACGAGCGCCTCGCCGAACGCGGGGAGGAGGTGCCGGCGGAGCATACGTAGGTGCTCTGCGTGGGTTCCGCGGGCCTTCAGGTGGTCAGGAAGCTTCAGTTCTTCGAAGATCAGCCATTCGGTGACGACCATCTCAAACGAGACCGGGCAAGGCGCTGCGGGAGGAGTCGCTACGACAGCGATGAGGTCGGGGAGCCTGAGCTTGAGCTTGCGGTCCACGCCAATCTTCGTGCTGGCGCGGGCCGTTGCTTCACGCCGCGTGCCGTCGATCGTTCGATAGCTCACGCGACCGACGTAGGAACCCTTGTCGGCTTTGATTGCGATCTCGCCCCAGGACCCTGGAGCCATCTTTGGTCTTCCCATGGTGATACCTGCGACTTCTACGCAACGGATGACCAGTCGTGCCTGTCAAGGCTTTCCATCCAGAGCCGGAGCACCTCGCGCGAGTACCGCAGGTGCTTCCCGAACTTCATCGGCCTTGGACCGATCTCTTTCAAGTTCCACTGGTACAGGGTGCTCACCGGAATCTGCGCCCACTCGGACAGCTCCTTGATGGTGAGGAGGTCCGGGAGATCATCGAGATTCCTGCCTGCGATGCGGCCGGCAGGGGTGTCATTGTGTGCGCTCATGGTCTCCACATGCGCGGCGGGACACCGGACTGCGGATCACAATCACTCTGGATACTCCTCGTTGCTTGCCGCTGGGCGTGGTCGCAACGTGTCGTAAGTCGTGAGTAAGTTGTGAGTCGCTAAAATCGAAGCCTCTGAAATCACAAAAACCCCTGGTTGACCAGGGGTTTTCGTGGACCTGAGGGGATTCGAACCCCTGACCCCCTGCATGCCATGCAGGTGCGCTACCAACTGCGCCACAGGCCCTTACACTGCCTCGAGTACCTCGTGGCAACTTGAAAAGAGTACTACACGAGTCCGGGCGAGCACCAATCGGCAGGTGTCGCCCGGGCGTGCCGCCCCTAGGCTGGGCGCATGACGAGCATCAGCGCCATCCGCCCCGAGGATCACAGCGAATGGGCGGACCTCTGGGACGCCTATCTGCGCTTCTACGAGTCGGAGCTCGCACCCGAGGTGACGGATGAGACGTTCCGCCGCATCACGGTCGGTGACGGCATCCACGGCGCCATCGCCCGCGACGCCGACGGTCGCGCGATCGGATTCGTGCACTGGCTGACGCATGCCTCCACGTGGAGTGCGACCGCGTACTGCTATCTCGAAGACCTCTTCGTCGACCCGGAGAGCCGCGGAGGCGGCACGGGAAGCGCGCTGATCGCCCACGTGCGCCAGTGGGCCGAAGGTGCCGGATGCGACAAGGTGTACTGGCTCACGCAGGAGACGAACACGACTGCTCGGCACCTCTACGACCAGGTGGCGTCGCACACCGGGTTCACGCACTACGAGATCGAACTCTGAACACATCGCCGGTGAGGGTCCGCGGAACAACGGTCGCGCCGCAGGTGTTGACCCCTAGGTGAGCAGCATCCTCGACAGCGTCGTGATCGGCGCAGGGCAAGCCGGCCTCTCCTCGTCGTTCCATCTGCAACGGCTCGGCATCTCGCATGTCGTCCTCGACGCCGACAGCCGGCCCGGGGGCGCCTGGCAGCACCGGTGGGACGCCCTCACCATGCGAGACGTCCACGGCGTCGCCGAACTGCCGGGAGACACGCCGCCGCCGCGCGACGGTGAGCGGGCGAATCGCGCCGTGCCGGCGTACTTCGCCGCGTACGAGAACGCGAACCGACTGCCTGTGGTGCGCCCGGTGGCGGTCGAGCGCGTCGACGATGAGGAGGGCGTTCTCGTCGTTCGCTCGTCAGAGGGGGAGTGGCGCACCCGCACCCTCGTCAACGCGACCGGCACCTGGACCCACCCGTTCCTCCCGCACTATCCGGGCATGGAGACCTTCATCGGCGAGCAGATGCACACCGTCGACTACCCCGGCCCGGAGCACTTCATCGGCAAGCGCGTGCTGGTCGTGGGCGGCGGAGCGTCGGCCGTGCAATTCCTGGGCGCACTGGCACCGGTCACCGACGTCGTCTGGGCCACACGGCGCGAGCCCGTCTGGCGCCACGACGACTTCAGCCCGGAGGCGGGCGCTGCTGCCGTCGCCTTGGTCGAACAGCGCGTCGCCCAGGGGCTCCCGCCACAGAGCGTCGTGAGCGTGACGGGCCTGATGCTGCGCCCGCAGGAGCGTGAGGCGGAGCGGCTCGGCGTCTACGAAGCCCGTCGCCCGATGTTCGCACGCATCGAGCCGGATGGTGTGCGCTGGGCGGACGGCACCTTCGAGCACGTCGATGCGATCCTGTGGGCCACCGGATTCCGCCCGGCCATCGGTCACCTCGCTCCTCTGCATCTGCGCAGCGCCGCAGGAGGCATCCAGCTCGACAGGAACGGGCGGGGGACGACAGCGGTCGCGGACCCGCGGATCCAGCTCGTCGGATACGGCCCGTCCGCGAGCACGATCGGCGCCAACCGCGCCGGACGATCGGCAGCCAAGGGCGTGCACCGTGCGCTCGCGACATCGACGATCGCCGCAGCTGCCGTCGTGACGGATCGCGTCTGATCCGACCCGCCGGGACGCGTTCGTCGGTGCGCCTCGCTACGCTGAGTGGATGCTCCGCATCGTGTTCACGATCATCTGGCTGGCGCTCTCGGCCTGGCTCGTCATCTGGGTCGGCGAGGGGCTTTTCGGGGTCGACCAGCGGCAGTCCATCCTCCCGTTCTCCGGCGAGGACACACTGGGCGGTCCCATCCTGATCGGCGTCGCCTGGGGCCTCCTCCTGACCTTCGGCGGCCTGCTGTCGGGCCTCGGGCGGCACAAGACGGTGCGCGGGGAATCGCACATCGGCGTCGGGCGCATCGTCGAGGTGTCCCGCACAGGGCTCACGGTCAACGACGTTCCTCAGTACGACCTGTTCATCCGCGTGACGCCGCGTACCGAGCAGGACTTCATCGCGCAGCTGCGCATGCTCGTCGAACCGACCGACCTCAGCGCTCTCCAGGTCGGGTTGCCGCTGCCCGTCCGCTACAGCCTCACGGATCAGGACACGGTGGAGGTGGCCGACCTGAACGATCCCGTCGTCGCCGAGGCGCTCATGGCCTGGCGCATCGAGCGCGGCCTCATCGACCCGCGGCTGGTCAAGGCCCGGACCACGGGCATCCAAGTGCCGGCGTCCGTGCTCGAGGTGCGGCCGACAGGCCAGCGTCGCGAAGGGCAGAGCGAACTCGCGCTGCGTGTGCTGATGGCTCCGGAGGGAGCAGCGACCTGGGAGGCCGACACGACGGTGTTCGTGTACCCGCAGGCCATCTCCCGTCTCCAGGTGGGGTCGCCCATCTACGCGTTCTACCGACGCGAGGACCCTCAGACCGTGGCGATCACGATCGAGAAGGAGGCGGCGCGATGAATCCTCTCGACACGTTCTTCTGGTTGCTCAACTTCCCCGCGTCGCACGGGTACGCGATGGTGTTCATCGCCGGGTTCTCGATCCTCGGACTGTTCGCCATGTCGGTCCGCGGTGCGGCGGCCGGCGGAGAGCTGCGGCAGATCCGTGACCGTGAGGGACTCCTGCGCCCCGATCAGCGTGCACGTGGTGATCTGGGCGGTCGCATCCTGCGCATCGTTTTCCGCGTGCTGGGGTTCGTGATGCTCGGCTCGCTGGTGATCGGGATCCTGAGCCTGACGGGCGTTCCGGTGACGCGCGCGTACATCCACGACAACGGACGCCCGACCACCGCAACGTTGGACGGCGACTGGGTGACTTTCACGACGGCCGACGGCGTGGAGTACACGCTCGAGAGCAATTTCTTCACGCCGGCGGTGTACCCCGACCGCGACACGTACTTCCCCTCGGGGGAGCCGGTCGTCGTACGCTACCTTCCTGCGCATCCGCAGGCCTTCGTGATCGACAGCTCGCAGACGCCCCGCTGAGATCCAGCCGGGCAGACAGAGGAGGAAACATGTCCCGCATCATCGTCTTCGGCGGCCACGGCCGCATCGCCCTGCTGCTCGCGCCGCTTCTCGTCGCGCGCGGCGACGAGGTGACGGCTGTCATCCGGAACCCCGCGCATATCGACGACGTCGAAGCGGGCGGTGCGCACGCGCTCGTCGCCGACGTCGAGCAGATGGATGTCGACGCGATCGCCGACGCGATCCGCGGGCACGATGCGGTCGTCTGGTCGGCAGGCGCGGGCGGCGGAGCGCCCGAACGAACCTACGCGGTCGACCGCGACGCCGCCATCCGGTCGATGGACGCGACCGACCGGGCCGGTGTGCGGCGCTACGTGATGGTGTCGTGGCTCGGTTCGACCGCCGACCACGGCGTGCCTCCCGAGGACTCGTTCTTCGCGTATGCCGATGCCAAGTGGGCCGCGGACGAGCACCTCAGGGGCACGGACCTCGAGGGAACGATCCTCGCCCCGGGCACGCTGACGTTCGATGACGCGAGCGGACGCATCCAGATCGATCCGGACGGTCGTGGGGCCGTCGCTCGCGCCGACGTCGCCGCCGTGGTCGCCGCGGCATTGCAGGAGCCGTGCACGATCGGGCGCACCCTGCGCTTCGGCAACGGCAACGGCACCGCGGAGTCGGCGGTTCCCATCGCGGACGCACTCGCTTGCTGACGGCTCGCTGAGGACGACAGCGCATGCGCGGAAGACGATGGGGATGGGTGGGAGCGCTGGTCATCGGCGCCCTCGCCGCCGGTCTGCTTCCGACGAGCGCCGGAGGAACGACCGAGGTGCCTGCGGCTGCGGCGCCCGCCGGGTCGGATGCCGTCAGTGGACCCGCTGCGCGCGCCGCCACGCTGGTGTCTGAGATGAGCACCGCCGAGCAGGCGGCGAGCATCGTGATGGGGCATATCGGCGGAACGAATGCCGCGGCATTGCGTGACTACATGACAGGCGGACTCGGCGGGTTCATCCTCATGGGGGCGAACATCCCGCCATCCGAGGGCGAGCTGCGGAAATTGACGGCGGCTCTGACGGTGGATCCACTGCGTCCGCCGTTGATCGCGGTCGATCAGGAGGGCGGGATCGTGTCGCGGCTGAATGCTGACGGGTATGCGGCATCGACGGCGCTGAAGTCGGAGCCTGCGTCGAAGACGGCGGATGCCTTCGCCGCCCGCGGATCGTTGGTCGCCCGCGCGGGGATCACGGTGAACTTCGGCACGGTCGCCGACGTCACCTCCGACACGCGCTCCTTCATCTACGGCCGTGCGCTCGGTACGGAGCCGGCGAGCGCGGGGGAGCGCGTGGCGGCGGCGACCACCGCGCAGGAGCAGTTCGTGGCCTCGACACTCAAGCACTTCCCCGGTCACGGAGCCGCTCCGGGGGACTCCCACCATGCGATCCCGTCCACCGGGACGAGCCTCGCTGAGTGGCGGTCCTCCGACGCGGTGCCCTTCATCGACGGCATCGACGCGGGCGCATCGGTACTGATGTTCGGACACCTCGCCTACACCGCGGTCGACTCGGCGCCCGCCTCGCTGTCGGCGACGTGGCATCGGATCGCGCGCGAAGACCTGGGGTTCGAGGGGGTCATGGTGACCGATGACCTCGGGATGCTCGTCGCCTCCGGCATCCCGACCTACGCAGATCCGATCGCCAATGCGGTGACGGCGGTGGCCGCGGGCAACGACCTCGTGTTGATGATCGCGGGCTCCACCCGGGAGACGGCCGGGCAGATGGCGGCGGCGATCGCCGCAGCCGTCGATGCGGGCACGCTTCCGGCAGATCGACTCGCCGATGCGGCGACACGCGTCATGACGCTGCGACTGGAGCAGTCCGCCTCGACCTCGGCGTGGACGGTGTGCGACGACTGCACTCCGGCGGGCTGACGTCGGGATCCGCTCGGATCGTCAGGCGGCGACAGGGGTCATCGTCCCGAGCCATGCGTCGAGCAGCGCGACGCGCAGAGCCGTGCCGCGTTCGGCGAAGACCCGTTGCCGGCGCACGTACTCTGCCTTGCCCTCGGCCGTCTCGATCGCGACGGGACGCACACCCCACGCTGCGAGGTCGTAGGGGGCCGCCTCCATGTCGAGCAGGCGGATGTCCCGTGCGAGCTCGAACGCATCGAGCAGCAGGTCGCCGGGAATCAGGGGGCCGAGCTTGGTCGCCCACTTGTACAGATCCATCCCCGCATGCAGGCAGCCCGGCTGCTCGAACAGCGGCTGGTCCTCGCGCGAGAGGGGCGTGCGGTTGAGGGGCACGGCCTCCGGGGTGAAGAAGCGGAAGGCGTCGAAATGGGTGCACCGCAGGTCGTGGTTCTCGACCACCGCATCCGTCCCCGCCTTGCCCAGGCGCAGCGGCACCGCATGACGGTGCTCATCGGCGCGGTACACCATCGCCCACTCGTGCAGGCCGAAGCAACCGAACTGTCCCGGGCGCGAGGCAGGACGCCGCAGCATCCGCTCCACGAGCGCTGCGAGGTCGGCTTTCTCGGTCGCGAAGGCCGAGGGATCGGGCGCGACGCCATCGTCGGTCGTGGGGGCATACCAGCGCCAGCCCGCACGCTCGGGTGCGCGCTGCAGTTCGATACCGGCGCCGGGGTGCCAACGTCGCAGCTGTGCCGGCTTGTAGCTGTAGTACGAGAAGAGGAAATCCCAGACCGGATGCTTCTCGCCGCGCTGTGCCCGCTCACGGTGGTCGGCGGTGAGCGCGTCGGCTCGTTCCTGATGCGCGCGCTCGCGCGCCAGCCACTCGACACGGGTCAGAGACATGTCAGTGCAGGATGCCGACATCGCCGAGTCGATCGCGCAGCCCCGCACCGTCTTCTGCGCTCACCCAGGGCACGGTGTCCTCCGCGTGGTCCTCGCGTTCGGTGCGACCACCCGCGAGCACCGCCTCGGCGGGCAGTAGACGTCGGATGGCGACGCCTGCGACCGATTCGGGATGCTCCTCCATGAACTGCGTATAGATCGACTCGTCGTGCTGTCCGTCGTCGCCGATCAGCAGCCACTTCACGTCGGGGAACTCTGCGGCCAGGCGGCGCAGGTTCGTGAGCTTGTGCTCGCGGCCGCTGCGGAACCACCGATCGTGCGTGGGGCCCCAGTCGGTGAGCAGCATGGAGCCCGCGGGGAAGAGGTGCCGGCCGAGGAAACGCCAGAGCGTGGGCGCGACGTTCCACGCCCCGGTGGAGAGGTAGACCATCGGGGCACCGGGGTGCTGGCGCAACAGCTGATCGAGCAGCACGGCCATGCCCGGTACCGGGATGCGGGCATGCTCGTCCAGTACGAAGGAGTTCCAGAAGGCGATGAAAGGTCGGGGGAGCGCTGTCACCATGACCGTGTCGTCGACGTCGGAGACCACACCGAAGTCGATCGTGTCGGCGACGATGAACGCGCGCGCCTCGACGGGATCCTGGCCCTCGACCGAGATCGTGAAGGTCTGCCATCCGGGCTCGAGGTCGGCCTCGATGCGGGTGTCGACCACGCCGCCGCGGTCAGCCACGACGTGATGCGTCGTCTCACCGATGTGCACGTCGACGGCGGCGAAACTCACGGGGATTCCGACGAAGCTCCGCCAACCGCGCACGCTCGCCAGTTCGCCGTCCTTCGTGCGCCGCTGCGGCGGGACGATCAGGACGCGCCCGACGACACGCACCCAGCCGGGACCGCCATAACCGGGGAAGGGGACGATGGTCGCGGTGCGGCCTCGACGGCGCGCTCGACCCTCACGCCACACATGGAGGCGGTGTTCGAGACGGGCGAACCAGTGGATTCGGGGCGCCGAGGGTGCGGAAGCCATTGCTTCAGTCTTTCACGTCACTCTCGGGTTGCGCGTCCGGTGCGTCGAGATGTCTCGACTCGAGCCGCGTCAGAAGCTTCTTGCCCAGGAAGACGAGCACCAGGAACAGCGCGATCACGCCGACGAAGATGTACCCCGCGAAGTGCACGCGATCCACCAGTTCGCGGAATCCTCCGGCGGCGAGCGACGTCACCGAGACGTAGGCCGTCGCCCAGAGCAGGCAGGCGGGAGCGGTCCAGGCGAGGAAGCGCCGGTAGGAGTAGCCGCTCATCCCGACGGTGAGGGGGACGAGCGAGTGCAGCACCGGGAGGAAGCGGGAGAGGAAGATCGCGACGCCGCCGCGTCGTTCGAGATAGCGTTCCGCGCGGATCCAGTTGTGTTCGCCGATGCGGCGACCGAGCCACGAATGACGGATCCGGGGTCCCAGCCAGCGCCCGAGCACGAAGCCGATGCTCTCGCCGATGAGCGCGCCGATGACGACGGCGATCACCATCGCCACGCCTTCGAGCGGGCTGGCGACTCCCATGGACGCGATGATCACGATCGTGTCGCCCGGGACGATGAGTCCGATCAGCACGCTCGTCTCGAGCAGCACGGCGATACCGGCGATGACGGTGCGGGTGACCGGGTCGATGGACTGCACGAAGTCGAACATCCAGAGCAGAAGGTCATCCACCCCATGAGGATACGGGAGGCGGACAGTCCTAGTCTGTAAACGTGCCTGTCCGTCTGAGCGCCCGCCTGCTCCCCGCTTGGGTCGATCCCGTCGAAGTGTTCCGGTGGCTCGAAGGCCGTGAGCCCGACGTGTTCTGGTTGGATGCCGGCACCGATCCGCGGTCCGGCTGGAGTTTCGTGGGGCGAGGGGACGTCGCATCACAACCTGTCGATGTACGGATCGACGCACCGATGCCGAATCCCTCGCTCCCGCCCTTCGGCGGCGGATGGGTCGGGTGGTGCGACTACGAGACCGGTGCTCGCGCGGCCGGTGCTCCGGTCGCGGGACCGGGCGATGCGGGGAAGTCCTGGCTCCGGGCGGATCGCGTCGTCGCGTTCGATCATTCCTCCGGCCGGGCGTGGGCGCTCGCAGACGACGACGGAGTGGACGCCTGGGCATCGGCGATCGCACGGATCGGCACCACTGCGACGAGCCCCGTCGAGGTGCCGGCCGTTCGCCCCGCGGCGCCCGCGGTCGCCCGGCATGAACCCGACGAGTACGCCGGACTCATCGCGCAGTGCCGCGAACTCATCCGAGCGGGAACGGCCTACCAGCTGTGCCTCACCACCCGGTTCACCGTCCCCGGCGTCCACGACCCTGTCTCGGTGTACCTGCGCCTGCGCACGGCGACTCCGGCACACCACGGCGGGTTCATCCGCATCGGTGCGAGAGCGCTGCTGAGCGCGAGCCCGGAGCAGTTCCTCCACGCCGAGTCCGGGACCATCCGTACCCGTCCCATCAAGGGCACGCGTCCGCGCAGCGCGGATCCGCAGCGCGATGTCGAGCTCGCCGCCGAGCTCGCCGCGAACACCAAGGAACGCGCCGAGAACGTGATGATCGTCGATCTCATGCGCAACGATCTTTCACGAGTGTGCGTGCCAGGGTCGATCCGGGTGGAGGGTCTCTGGACGGTCGAGAGCTATCCCGCCGTGCACCAGCTGGTCAGTACGGTGAGCGGCACGGCGGCGTCGGGAACGACCCTCGGAGATCTCCTCGCGGCGACGTTCCCCGCGGGAAGTATGACCGGAGCCCCGAAGCTCTCGGCGATGACGCGCCTGCACGCCCTGGAGGGCGGCCCTCGTGGTGTGTACGCCGGATGTTTCGGCTACGTCGGCGTCGACGGCACAGTCGATCTGGCGATGGTGATCCGCAGCATCGTGATCGAGCCGGGCGAGGCGTTCGTCGGAGCCGGGGGCGGGATCACCTGGGGTTCGGAGCCCGCCGCGGAGGTCGCCGAGGTCGCGACCAAGGCGCGCGCGCCGCTCGCAGCGCTCGGCGCCGTCCTGCCGGTGCACTGGGCTTCCGATATCCTGAACTGATCCCGTTTTTCTTCCAGATTGGTCGTGTGTTCGTTGTCTGAGAACCTGTCCACCGCTCCCGCCGAGGACGAGTCTCCGTCGGCGCACGCCATCCAGGCCAAATGGCAGAAGTACTGGGCAGAGAACGAGACCTTCGTCACGGGTGGCGACGACGACACGCGCCCGCGGCGCTACGTGCTCGCGATGTTCCCCTACCCGTCCGGTGACCTGCACATGGGGCACGCGGAGAACTACCTCTACTCCGACATCGTCGCGCGCTTCTGGCGTCACCGCGGTCACAACGTCCTGAACCCGATCGGCTGGGACTCGTTCGGTCTGCCGGCGGAGAACGCCGCTATCCGCCGCGGCGCCGACCCGCGGGAGTGGACCTACTCCAACATCGCGCAGCAGAAGGAGGGCTTCCAGGCCTACGGTGTGTCCTTCGACTGGACTCGTGTGCTGCACACGTCCGACCCCGAGTACTACCGCTGGAACCAGTGGCTGTTCCTGAAGCTGCACGAGCGCGGCCTGGCCTATCGCAAGAAGAGCCCGGTCAACTGGTGCCCGAACGACCAGACGGTGCTCGCGAACGAGCAGGTCGTCGACGGCCGGTGCGAGCGCTGCGGCGCCGAGGTCATCAAGAAGAAGCTCACGCAGTGGTACTTCCGCATCACGGATTACGCCGACCGTCTGCTCGACGACCTGAACCAGCTGGAAGGCTTCTGGCCGCACAAGGTGCTGCAGATGCAGCGCAACTGGATCGGTCGCTCGATCGGCGCCGACGTCGACTTCCGCATCGAGGGCCGCGATGAGCCCGTCACGGTGTTCTCGACGCGCCCCGACACGCTGCACGGCGCGACCTTCTTCGTCGTCGCTCCCGACTCCGATCTGGCATCCGAGCTGGCCGCGGATGCTCCCGCCGAAGTCCGGCAGCGATTCCAGGACTATCTGGCGCAGGTGCAGAAGGAGACCGACATCGATCGGCAGTCCACGGACCGTCCGAAGACCGGAATCTTCCTGGAGCGCTACGCGATCAACCCCGTCAACGGCGAGAAGCTGCCCGTCTGGGCGGCCGACTACGTGCTGGCCGACTACGGTCATGGCGCGGTCATGGCCGTGCCCGCGCACGATCAGCGCGACCTCGACTTCGCCCGTGCGTTCGACCTGCCGGTCAAGGTCGTCGTGGACACGACGGCGCCGATCACCGGCGCGATGCCCGTCATCGAGGTCGATGACGACGGCGTGCCGATCGACACCGGCGCGGCGCTCGAGGAGCAGAGCCCGGCATCCACCGGTATCGCTCTGACCGGTGAGGGCCGGATGATCAACTCCGGCGCCCTCAACGGGCTCTCCAAGCGCAATGCGATCGCCCGCGCGATCGAGCAGTTGGAGGCTCTGGGCACCGGTCGTGCCGCGAAGAACTACCGTCTGCGCGACTGGCTGATCTCGCGGCAGCGATTCTGGGGCACACCCATCCCGATGCTGCACACCGAAGACGGGGAGATCATCCCCGTGCCCGAGGACCAGCTTCCGGTCGCGCTGCCGAGCATCGACGGCCTGGATCTGTCGCCGAAGGGCACGTCGCCCTTGGGCGGGGCGGAGAGCTGGGTGCGCACGGTCGACCCGGCGACCGGCGATCCGGTGCTGCGCGACCCCGACACCATGGACACCTTCGTGGACAGCTCGTGGTACTTCCTGCGTTTCCTCTCCCCGAACAGCGACACCGTCGCCTTCGACCCGGCCCAGGCCGATCGGTGGGCTCCGGTGGATTCGTACATCGGCGGCGTCGAGCACGCCATCCTGCACCTGCTGTACGCGCGCTTCATCACCAAGGTGCTGTTCGACATGGGGTTGATCGACTTCACCGAGCCGTTCTCCAACCTCATCAACCAGGGCATGGTCATCCTCAACGGCACCAAGATGTCGAAGAGCAAGGGCAACCTGGTGCTGTTCCAGGACGAGCTCGATGCGCACGGCGCCGACGCGCTGCGCGTGGGGCTGGCGTTCGCCGGTCCCGTGGAAGACGATAAAGACTGGGCCGACGTCTCCACGACCGGCGCCCAGAAGTTCCTGGCGCGCGCGATGCGCGTGGCGAGCGAGGTCAGCAGCCCGGTCGACGTGGTCTTCGACGGCGGAGACGCGGCACTGCGTCGCGCGACGCACAAGTTGCTGTCAGAAGCGCCCGCGCTGGTGGAGCAGACCAAGTTCAACGTGCTAGTCGCGCGTCTGATGGAACTCGTCAACATCACGCGCAAGACGATCGACGGTGCTGCCGGCGCCGCTGATCCCGCGGTGCGCGAGGCTGCAGAGACCATCGCCGTGATGCTCGACCTGGTCGCTCCGCACACCGCGGAGGAGATGTGGGAGATCCTCGGGCATGAGCCGTCGGTCGGACTCGTCACCTGGCGTTCCGCGAATCCTGCGCTGCTCGTCGAAGACACCATCACCGCCGTCGTCCAGGTCGGAGGCAAGGTGCGCGCACAGCTGGAGGTGTCCGCCCGCATCGGCGAGGCGGAGCTCGAAGCTCTCGCGATGGCTGATGAGCGTGTGATCCGGTCGATAGGCGACCGCGAGATCGTCAAGGTCATCGTCCGCGCGCCGAAGATCGTCAGCATCGCCGTCAAGGGCTGATCCGGCTGATCGCCTTCCTCCGTGCAGAGGAGGGCGATCAGGCAGGCGTCAACGCTGCCAGCAGGGCAGGTGGCGCAGCGAGCCCGCGAAGGTCTGGGGCGACGACTCGACGGCATCCGTCCAACTCCACGGTGAACGCGCGAGCTGATTCACCGCTCGTGAGCTGCAGATGCACCGTCACCAGCCGGGTGGCGGTCTCGCCGCAGGATGCTGCGGCTGTCGCGGTGCGCGCTGCGGCGACCAACGCTCGCGCGTCGTCGATCCCGAGCTCGCGCACGCCGACGAACGCGGCTGCGTCGTCGGGGAACATCACTGATGACGACGTGTCGGCGGTCGAGCGGTAGTCGCAGATTCGTGCTCCCGAGACGGCCGACGTCTCCGGCCAACCCGGCATTTCGAACGGGATGAGCATATCGTCGCCGAGAGTCTGCTGCTCCGAGTCGGGGCGTGCGGGGATGCCCGCGTCGATGTCATCAGCGCCCGCGAGCACGAGGAACGTGGCGAGCGTGTCGCAGCCCGCGTTCCGCGCCGCCGTCGATTCGATGAGGCCACCGCCCTGGAAGGTCTCCTCGACCGTGGTCAATGCATCGAGGGCGGCATCCAGGCCGACAGACTTGGGGGCAGCGCACCCGTCTGTCGGAATGTCGACGCGCACGACGGTTCCGTCCGTGCCTTCGATCCACAGCTCGGGAATCAGATAGCCGATCGCCGGACACGGGCCAGGCGACAGCGGGTCGCTCGGCACGGCAAGGGCGCTGAGCACCGGTTCCAGGTCTCCCTCCAGTCGTTCGAGGGTGACTCCTGACCAGGTGCCGTCCTCATCGTCCCGAGACGCATACGGATCGCATCGCAGGACCGCGACCGCCTCGAATCCGTCGGGAACCAGTCCGCTGACGATGTCGTCGTCGTAGACCGCCGGGCAGCTCACGGCGGCAATGGGTTCTGCAGGCACACGAGGGTCGGGGCCGATTCCCGGCAGAGCCCCGCACCCGGTGAGAGCCAGAGCGGTGACCAGCATCGCGATCGCCGTCGTCTTGCGCATCGGTGGGCACCTCCTGATTCGACGCTAGCCGCGCGAGAGTGAGGGCGGGCAACGGGCGGATAACGATCAGAAGGCGGAGGGAGTGACTCCCTCTGCACACTCCGAGCTTTCGCGGACGTATCCACCGGCGTCGGCCGAGGGCGGCCTGAACCTCTCTCCGGGCGCCTAGCGTGGCGGGATGCCCACCTCCCACGAGCCACCCGAGCCCGGGCTGAGCGGACGACCGCGACGGCTGCGCCTGAGCGTGGGGGCGGCGGTGGTGCTGGGCCTCGTGGTGCTTTCTGCTGCGGTGGGGATGGGCATCCTTCGCGGTCAGGCGGCGCCGCAGGAGACAGTGGCTCTGCCCGACGCATCGGCGTCGTCGGCCCCGTCCGGGGAGCTCTTCGTCCACGTTCTCGGCGCGGTCGAGCGCCCCGGCCTCTATGTGCTCGACCTCGACGCCCGACTCGTCGATGCCGTGGCGGCTGCGGGTGGCACGACGGACGACGCGGACCTCGCCGCCGTGAACCTCGCGCGTGTGCTCGCGGACGGCGAGCAGGTGGTCGTGCCGGTGGTGGGGGCGAGTGCGGATCCGGCGAATCCACAGTCCGGCACGGGCGATGGCCGCATCGATCTGAACACGGCGGACCAGGCGGCGCTGGAGACGCTGCCGCGCATCGGCCCGGCGCTCGCGGAACGCATCATCGCCTGGCGGGAGGACAACGGTCGTTTCCAGTCCGTCGACGATCTGCTGGCCGTGCCGGGCATCGGCGAGAAGCTGCTCGAGGCGATCCGGGAGGGGGCGCGGGTGTGACCTGCTGTTGCTCGCCGGGCCGTGGGTGCACGATCGCCGCGTAGCCTGGGGCCATGACGCTCACGAAAGCCCGCACCGCAGTCGAGGTCGTCGATTGGCGACGTCGCGTGTTCGCCCTCTACGACGCTGTGCGCCGGGAGGAGTCTCCTGAGGACGCGCATGAACTGTGGCGGATCGAACGAGACGACCTGATGCTCCATCACCCCGCCACGGCACTGTCCGCCGAGGATCGCGCCTCCTTCTCGGGGTTGCCGATCGCCCCCTACGACGCGAGCTGGCGCTTCGAGCTGCCGATCCTCGCTGCGGAGGCCGCCTCGTTCGATTTCGCCACCGGCACCGATGGCGTCGTGCCCTTCGAGCGGATCGGACGGGTCGAGGTCCCCGACGTCGGATCGCTCGACGTGTGGCGCCTCGCCTCGTACGGCGGCGGGCTCTTCATCCCGCTGCGCGACGCTCTCGCGGGGGCTCCCGGCGGCACCTACGGCGGTGGTCGCTATCTGATCGACACCGTCAAGGGGGCTGATCTCGGCTCCGATGCCGAAGCGGGCACCATCGTGCTCGACTTCAACTTCGCGTACAACCCCTCGTGCGCCTACGACCCCGCTTGGGCCTGCCCGCTTGCGCCTCCCGGCAATGTGCTCGCGGTTCCCGTCCCCGTCGGGGAGCTGTACGACGGCACGCACGACTGAGACGCGCTTCCGGCGATCGCCCCCTGCTCCCAGGGGATCGTTGATCGAGCACGACACGTGACGACTATCCTCTGAGCCATGCGCGAAGCTCTCGTTCAGGCCGTTGCTGCCGTCATGTTCATCGTGGTGGGAGTGAACATGCTGTTCTCGATGCAGCCGGTGTGGTGGTCGATTGCAAGTCTCGTCCTCGTTTTCGCCGGAGCCGGCACTTTCGTCATCCGGGCGATCGCGGAATTCCGGAAGGCGCGAGCGACGCAGAGTGTCGCACGGCCTCTCGACGGGCCGGTGGGCTGACCACCTTTGTGGGATTCTTGGAGCCGTGACATCAATGATTGCCGGGTACCATCTGATTCTCGCGAGTTCCGTAGGCAACCGGGACGGCATGGGTCTAGAACTTCACCGAGATACTGGGGAGTGTATTGCGGAAGTTTTTGAGGATGATGCCACAGGAACGCGCACTGTGACGTTATTCGAGAGCGATGTCCCCCTCGATGCGCTCGAATGGTTGTTGGAGCGCGCTCGAACGCGTTTGTAGAGAAAGGGAGTCTCCCTTGATCGCATGGTCTTCAATCAGACATCCCAAATGACGAAGGCATCCGATACTTTGGTCGGCGTTCCGTCCCGTTCGAGCGACGCAGAATGTCGCACGGCCTCTCGACGGGCCGGTGGACTGACCACCTGACGGCCTGCACAAGAGGTGGTTGTGCGAGGTTATCCACCGGCGCTGTGATCTTCGGACGGTGACGTGGTGGGACACGCTTAGCGTCGCGGGATGGATGCGATGCAGGCGGGTGCGGCGGGGTGAGCGGGCAGGATCTGCGGCTTCTGCCGGTGGCGCTCGGCGCGTGGGCGGCGGCGCTGCTGTGCGTGTTTCTTCCATCGGCGGTCGGGGTTGTGGTGTCGGTGGCTGTCGCTGCGATCGGGGCGGCGCTCGTGCTGGCGCTGTGGCGGTGGCGGCGCGGGGTCGCCGCAGGGCATGGCGGCGGGCTCGTTCTCGTGGTGTTGACGGTGGTGATCGCCGTCGCGTTCTCGGTCGGGTCGGCGATGACCTCGCGGGAGCGGGCGGGGGAGTCGGGTGGCCGGGTCGTCGAGGTGGTCGGGGGCGTGACGTCGTCGGCGTCGATGGGGCAGGACGGGAGGTTGTGGGTCGAGGTTCAGACGGTGAGCGTCGGGGTTCGGGGTGAGCCGGTACGCGTGGTCGCGCCGGTGCGGGTCGGCGTGGAGCCGGCTGAGGGGGTCGACCTCGGCGCCGTGATCCGTGTGGTCGGCGAGACGAAGAAGACGGATGCCGGCGAGCGGGCCGTGCTCGTCGTGTTCGCGAGTGAGGCCGAGGTGGTTCGGCCGGCCGAGGGGGTGTTCGGTGTGGCGGCCGCGGCCCGAGGAGCGTTCATCGATCGCGCGACGACGCTTCCCGAACCCGGAGCCGGCCTGCTGCCGGGCCTCGCGGTCGGTGATACTCGGGCGGTGTCGACCGAGCTGAACGACGACATGCGCACCACGGCCCTCAGCCACCTGACCGCCGTGTCCGGTGCGAACTGTGCGATCGTGGTCGGTGCGGTGTTCTGGCTCGCGGCTCTCTGCGGGTGCGGACGAGGAGCGCGCGTCATTCTCGCCGCCCTCGCGCTGGCCGGGTTCGTGATCCTCGTCACCCCGGAGTCCAGCGTCATCCGGGCCGCGGTGATGTCGGGCATCGCGATGCTGACGGTGCTGATCGGCCGACCGCGTGCGGGTGCCGGGATGCTCTCACTCGGCGTCACCGGCATCCTGCTGGTCGATCCCTGGTTGGCGGCGACTCCGGGCTTCGCGCTGTCGGTCGCAGCATCGGCAGCGCTCATCCTGTTGGCGCCTCCACTGGCACGAGGCCTGTCGCGGATCCTGCCTGCCCCGCTCGCCCTGGCCATCGCCGTGCCCGTGTCGTCGCAGCTCGCGTGCGGGCCGATCATCGCCCTGTTCGCCGAGCAGCAGTCGCTGATCGGCGTCGTCGCGAATCTGCTCGCCGCACCTGCCGCCCCGATCGCGACCGTGATCGGAATGCTCGCCTGTCTGGCGGCACCGTTCCCCGGGCTCGCCGACGTGCTCGCGGCGTCGGCCTGGCTGCCCGCGGCCTGGATCGCGACCACGGCGACGACCGCGGCCCAGCTGCCGCTCGCGCAGATACTCGTGCCGCCTGGCATCACGAGCGCACTGCTGGTGGCGGGGATCAGCGCGGCACTGGGCGTGGTAATCGTGAGAGCGCCCCTCCGCCCGGACTCCTCGCGACGCTGGACGACCCGGTGGAAGACCCTGCTGCGCGGGGCGTCTGCTGCGGTTCTGATCGTCACCATCGCGGTCGGCGCGGCGCAGATACTGTTGGACGGCCCTCTGGCGACGGCGCGCACGCCCGACGGCTGGGCGATCGCCGCCTGCGACGTCGGGCAGGGCGATGCGCTGGTCGTGCGTTCCGAGGAGGCGACGGCTCTGATCGACACGGGCCCGGAACCGGAAGCGCTCCGCGACTGTCTCCGCTCTCTCGGGATCGATCGGATCGATCTCCTCGTGCTCACCCACTTCGACCTCGACCACGTCGGCGGGGTCGACGCCGTACAGGGACGAGTGGATGCGGTGCTGCATGGCCCGTCGAGTGCTCCCGCAGATCAGCGAATGCTCGACCGCCTCGGTGCCGGGGGTGCAGAGCTCCGTGCTGCGACGGCGGGACTCCACGGCGTGCTCGGTTCCGCGCCGTGGCGGGTGCTCTGGCCCCTGCGAAACTCCGTCGCCTTCCCTGAGGGTAACGACGCGAGCGTGGTCATGGAGTTCGACGGAGGCGAGGTTCCGCGCTCACTCTTCCTCGGCGATCTGTCTGCCGCATCTCAGCGGATGCTGCAGCGCACCGCACGGATCGCCGGTCCCTATGCGGTGGTGAAGGTCGCGCACCACGGCAGCGCCGACCAGGATCCGGTTCTCTACGAATCGCTGCACGCGACGGTCGCGATCTTCAGCGCGGGTGTCGACAACGACTACGGGCACCCGCGGGAGGAGACCCTCGATCTGCTGTCATCGACGGGCGCGTACCTGCTGCGCACCGATCGGCAGGGACGCGTGCTGATCGGCTCGGCGAACGACGAACTGCAGGTGTGGACAGAGTCGGGCGTCGGTACCCCCGGGTAGTTCGGGAGCATGGCAGCTCCGCGTACCTCATCCCGTGGCGGGGCGAAGGCGACCAAGGTTCCGCAGGTCTCGTGGCGAGAGCCGCGCCTTCTCGGACTCATAGACGGCTAAGGAACGCGTGAGGTCCGCGCGGAAGGACGAAGGCAGCGTTGTCGCAGAAGTTATTGCCGAAGGCGCTGGTGAGTACACAGGGGTATCCAGCCGCACTCTTGGAACTCTGGTAGTCAAGTAGCGTGACTAGTCCGATTCAGCCGATCATGGCTGCCGTAACGACCGTCGCGGTAGCCATGATCGTTCTCACCTCCTGCACACCTTCCCACTCTTCGTACCTCGCGATGGGGGGGGCGACGAGGGAACGCTCTGCGTACCCGCGAGCAGCAACGAGAGCATGGTGGTCGGTGAGACGGTGCAAGCAGAGGCCGACATCTCGATCGAGTCGATCGAGCTCGTTGGACTCGAGGGACTCAAGGCTCTCGACGAAGCATCCGTCATCTCGTTGGACGACGGTGTCACAGCGATCGGAGCGCAACCTCTCAGGGATCTTGAGGCTGATGCCGGCGGGCCGTGGAGTGCAAGAATCCCGGCGGACTCGGCGCAACTCAAGTCAGGGACGCATTACTCGGTGACTGTGGTGGTGGAGCTTGAGGGAACCGTCGGTCAGGCAGACGGGATGAATGTTACCTACCGAACAGAGAACGGCGAAGTTCACAGCGCTGAGGGAACGACAAGCTATCGGCTCGCCCCAAGCTGCTGACAGCAGCGGGGCGTCGTGCTCGATGGTCAGTCGAAGCTCTACGCCCAGGCGTCGTGCCGCGCCGCAGGTGTGGACAGAGTCGGGCGTCGGTGCCCCCGGGTAGTCTGGGAGCATGGCAGCTCCGCGTACCTCATCCCGTGGCGGGGCGAAGGCGACCAAGGTTCCGCAGGTCTCGTGGCGGGAGCCACGCCCTGCTCCGATCGTGCTCGTCTCCGGACCTGAGGAGGTCTGCGCCGAGCGCGCGATCGCCGGCGTACGCGATTACCTGCGCGCCGAAGACCCGGCACTCGAGGTCACCGATGTGCGTGCCGACGACTACGCCCCCGGCACACTGCTGGCGCTGACATCGCCCTCGCTCTTCGGCGAACCCCGGCTGGTGCGCGTCTCCGGCGTCGAGAAGTGTTCGGACGCCTTCATCCAAGAGGCCGTGTCCTACCTCGACCACCCGCAGGAGGGCGCCACGGTGGTACTGCGCCACACGGGCGCGAGTGTTCGCGGCAAGAAGCTGCTCGACGCCCTGCGCTCGGGAACCGGTGGTGGCATCGAGATCGCCTGTCCGGCGATCAAGCGCGACGGTGATCGGGTCGACTTCGCCGCGGGGGAGTTCCGCGCGGCCAAGAAGCGCATCGCGCCCCCTGCGCTCCGTGCGCTCGTCTCCGCGTTCGCCGACGATCTCACCGAGCTCGCCGCCGCGTGCCAGCAGTTGATCGGTGATGTCGAGGGCGATATCGGTGAAGACGTCGTCACGAAGTACTACGGCGGGCGGGTGGAGGTGTCTGCCTTCGTCGTCGCCGACACCGCGATCGCCGGTCGCTACGGCGAGGCGTTGATCGCGCTGAGGCACGCGCTGGCATCGGGCGCCGATCCGGTGCCGATGGTCGCCGCGTTCGCCATGAAGCTGCGCACGATGGCGCGCGTCGCCGGTAACCGCGAACCGAGCAGGCAGCTCGCACAGCGACTGGGTATGAAGGATTGGCAGGTCGATCGTGCGCGACGCGATCTCGCCGGGTGGAACGAGCGCTCACTGGGAATGGCGATCCAGGCGACGGCCCGGGCAGACGGCGAGGTGAAGGGCGCAGCGCGTGACCCGATCTTCGCGCTCGAGCGTATGGTCACCGTCATCGCGACGCGTCAGCCGTTCGGAGAGTAGGACCTCACAGCATACGAAGAAGGCCCGCCCCGATATCGGGACGGGCCTTTCTCAGAGGTGCCACTCAGAGAGAAGCGACCTGCTTGGCGAGAGCCGACTTGCGGTTCGACGCCTGGTTCTTGTGCAGGACACCCTTGCTGACGGCCTTGTCGAGCTTGACGGACGCCTTCTTGAAGGACTTCTCGGCAGCGGCCTTGTCGCCGGTGGTGACGGCGGTGCGGGTCGTGCGGATGAGCGTCTTGAGTTCGCTCTTCACGGCCTTGTTGCGCTCGTTCGCCTTGATGTTGGTCTTGTTGCGCTTGATCTGCGACTTGATGTTTGCCACGTGTGGACACTTTCTGTACAGGAGTGATTCGGAGTGTCGGCACCAGAAGAGGGCTGTTGCACGACGGTCGTGAGGGAAGAACCCACACGCAAGCCAAGAACCAACTCTACCAGCTGTGTACCGGATCACGCGAAACGGCCACGCTCGGAGCGTCCGCTGCAGGCGACACGGCGCCCACATGACGACACTGCGTCGCGCGATCAGTGGCACGGGGTGCAGAATCATGACTGTTCCGACATCGACGTCAAGGAGTCTCATGAGCCCTGCGCCCTCGCACATCGCGGCGACCAAGGTCGGCGCCCGCTGGATGTCGATCTTCACGCTCGCGTGGCTGGCGATCTGGACGGTGCAACTCACGCCTGTCCAGCTGCTGCTTCCCCTACAGCTCGACACTCCCGAGGACGACTGGATCCGCGGGGTGGTGTCGTCAGGACTGGTGCTGGGCATCGGTGGGCTGGCGGGCGTGCTCGCCGGCCCCGTCGCCGGAGCACTGTCCGACCGTATGGGAACGGGGCGTTCGCGTCGGCGACCCTGGGCGCTCGGAGGGGTGTTGCTCACCGCGCTCTGCCTGGTGCTCACCGGCTTCGCGGAGGGCCCATGGGGTGTCGGGGCAGCATGGATCGGGGTCTCGGTCGGCGTCGCGGTGTCATCGGCCGCCTTCACCGCTCTCATCGCCGATCAGCTCCCCACGACGCAGCGGGGGGCCGCCTCCGCCGCTGTCGGGTCCAGCCAGGCCGTGGGCATCGTGCTCGGAGTCGGACTCGTCGTGCTGCTCGGCCTCGGCATCGTCGCGGGCTACCTCCTGTTGGCGGCGATCATCGCGGTGGTGGGCACGGCCGCAGCGCTCCTGCTTCCGGACCCGCCGGCGACGGCCGCACTGCGACCGGACCGGGTGCGAGGGAGGATCCTTGCCTCGCTGCGTGATCGGGACTTCGCATGGATGCTGTCGGGTCGACTCGTGACGAACATCGGCAATGCGCTCGGGACCGCCCTTTTCCTGTTCTTCCTGCTCCACGGACTCGGGCAACCGACCGCGACCGCGCAGGACAACCTCCTGCTCCTCATCGTCGTCTACACCGTGTTCGTCGTCATCGCGTCGGTGCTCACCGGCATCATCTCCGATCGCACCGGCAACCGGAGGGGGCTCACCATCGCGGCCACCGTCGTGCAGGCGGCATCCGGCGTCGCGATCGCTCTCGTGCCGACGTTCGAGATGACGATGATCGCGGCAGCGCTGATGGGCCTCGGCTACGGGGCGTTCTCCACCGTGGGGCTCGCCTTCGCCGCCGACCTGTTGCCCCACGCTGAGGACCACGCACGCGACCTCGGCATCGTGAACGTCACGGCGGCGCTCGGGCAACTCATCGGCCCGGTGCTGGGCGCGGCACTCGTGGCTCTGGTGGGCGGATTCTGGCTGGTGTTCGTGGCAGCCGCCGTGCTGTCGATCGTCGGAGGAGTGCTCACCGCGTTCGCGCGGCAGCCCGCCCGCTCATGATGCGAGGGTCTCATCCAGTGTCGCGATTGCGAGCTGGATGACCGCGTTGAAGACGCGGGGGCGCATGGCGGTCACCAGGTGCGTCGTGCGCGGAACGATGATCAGTTCGGCATGCGGGGCGAGCCGGTGGAACAGACCCTCGTTGACACGCAGCTGATCGAACTGCCCGTTGACGAACCAGAGGGGGATGTCGATGCGCTCGACGGCTGCGGCGATGTCGAGTGCCGCGAGGCTGTGCAACGCGACGTCCTGCGTGTCCAGGGCGTAGCCCCCGGCGGCGAAATCCGCGCGGGTCTCGAGCGGGATCGTCGCGTCGAGGATCCGTTCGGTGATCCAGAGTCCGCGGTCAGGGAGGGAATCCACCGCCCGCGCGACCCACCGGTAGGCGGTGAGGTTCCTCCCATGGGGGAGGGCCGTGCACGACGCCGCGATCAGGCCGGCCACCGGGGGCCGCGCACCTCCTCCGACATACGCGAGGCACAGCAGGCCACCCATCGAGTGTCCGACGAGCAGCACCGGCCCGAGGTCCGCGGCGGCCCGCACCGCCGCATCGATCGTGTGCAGGGCCTCGTGCAGGGTGAAGTCCTCGTCCATGCGAGTGCCGTGTCCGGGGAGGTCGACGACGGTGCAGGCGTAGCCGTTCTGTTCCAGGTACTCCTGCTGCGCCCGCCACATGGTGGCCGACGTACGGATGCCGTGCACGAGGACGACCTGAACGCTCACGCGTCCAGCCTAAGTCGTGCGCTCAGGAACAGAGTCGTGCGCTCAGGAACAGAGTCGTGCGTTCAGGAGAAGAGACGTGCGGTGATCAGCCCGACCACGGCCGCGGCGCCCAGCGCCGCCAGCGGCTCCCAATCGAATCTCCGTGACGCACGCACCAGAGAGGAGCCGGGCCTGCCCAGCACGTCGCGGGTACGTTCTATCGCCTCGACGACACCGACGAATCGCCGTGCACGGGCTTCTTTCTCGTCGGTCTGACCGCGCGGTCCCTGCGGGTGTGTGGTGGGCGAGCCCCAGGCGCGGATCAGGTTCCCGTCGATCAGGGTGACGATCAACTGGTATCGCACGGCGAGGCCATCGATGTCGTGCCACGGGACGGTGTGTGTGCGGAAGACGTTCACCACGGTCAGCGCGTCGCGCGAGACGACGAGTCGGGGCCGGATCAGCAGCGCCCAGCAGATGATGAGCGCAACGCACATCCAGGGCGCGGTGAGCAGGATCACCGTCCATTCACCGCGCACCGCCGCATCGACCAGCATGAAGAGGAACAGCGATGCGAGGACTCCGGAGATCCACCAGCCGGAGTTGCCTCGGATCACGACCCGCTCTTCGCCGCGCTCCCGAGCGTGAGACCGCGAACTCACGCGGGCTGAAGGATTTCCTGCTCCGCCCAGTGGCAGGAGACATCGCGCCCGTCCACCGTTCGCAGCTCAGGAGCATCCGTCTCGCAGAGGCTCTTCTGCTCCTCCGGGAGGATCGCGTACAACGGGCATCGGGTGCGGAACGAGCATCCGTCGATCGTCTCCGTGGGCGACGGGAGATCGCCCTTGAGGAGAATCCGCTCCCTCGTCCGTTCGAACTCGGGATCCGGCACCGGCACGGCTGAGAGAAGTGCCCGTGTATAGGGATGGCGCGGGTTGTCGAAGATCGCGTCGCCCGCACCGTACTCGATGATCTTCCCGAGATACATCACCGCGACGTCGTCGGCGATGTGGCGCACGACGGCGAGGTCGTGCGCCACGAACAGATACGACAGTCCGAGCTGCTCCTTGAGGTCCTCGAGGAGGTTGATGACGCCGGCCTGCACCGAGACATCGAGCGCGGAGACGGGTTCGTCCAGGACGAGGATCCGAGGTTCCACGACGAGGGCGCGCGCGATGCCGATGCGCTGCCGCTGACCTCCGGAGAACTCGTGCGGATACCGTTGCGCATAGCTGGGCTCGAGGCCGACGAGTTCGAGCATGCGCCGCACGCGACGCGTGATCTCCTTCGCCGGAATGCCGTGGACCGTGAGCGGCTCTCCGATGAGCTCTTCCACCGTCATACGGGGGTCAAGCGAGGCCGCCGGGTCCTGGAACACGATCTGGATGTCCGTGCGCATCGCACGGCGATCGGACGCCGAGAGCGCCGCCGTGTCGAGGCCGTTGACCGTGATGCGCCCGGACTGGGGCTTGGCGAGTTCCATCACTTCCATCACCGTGGTGGATTTGCCGCATCCGGATTCACCCACGAGGCCGAGGGTCTTGCCGCCGACCAGTTCGAAGCTCACGCCATCCACGGCACGGACGGTGCCGACGCGGCGACGGAAGACGGTTCCCTTGGTGAGCGGGAAGTGCCGCTTCACGTTCTCGACGGTGAGCACCGTCTCGCCCGCTGCCTCCGCACGCACGACGACTGCGGTCGGGGCCGGGGGAGCGAAGACCTCGTCGCGCGGGATCCTTCCGTCGACGATCTCCACCGAACGGATGCAGGCCGCGGCCTGGGTGGGGGCCACGGGCAGGAGCTCGGGTTCGATGTCGTGACAGGAGGAGATGACCACGGGGCACCGATCGGCGAACGGGCATCCGGTCGGTATCTCGGTCAGCAGCGGAGGGCGACCTTCGAGTGGCACGAGTCGGGTCGCGCTCGTATCGACCATGTTCGGCATCGAACGGAGCAGGCCGATCGTGTAGGGCATCGTCGGTCGGGCGAACAGGAGGTCGACGGGGGCCGTCTCGACGATGCGACCCGCGTACATGACGGCGACCCGGTCGGCATTGCCGGCGACGACTCCGAGATCATGGGTGATGAGCACCACCGCGGCGCCGGTGATCTCCTTCGCCGTCTGGAGCACATCGAGGATCTGAGCCTGGATGGTGACGTCGAGCGCCGTCGTCGGCTCGTCGGCGATGATCAGCTTCGGATCGTTCGCGATCGCGATCGCGATCATCGCGCGCTGACGCATGCCGCCGGAGAACTCATGCGGGAAGGCCTTCACCCGTCGACGGGGCTCGGGGATCCCGACGATGTCGAGCAGTTCGACTGCCCGTGCCTCCATGGCCCGCGCGCTGAGCGTGGGCTGATGGATCTTGAGTCCCTCGATGATCTGCTGCCCGATCGTGTAGACCGGCGTGAGCGCGGACAGCGGGTCCTGGAAGACCATGGCGATGTCGGATCCGCGCATCTTCGACAGCTGCTTGTCGGTGGACCCGAGCAGTTCCTTGCCGTCATACGTGATCGATCCGGACACGCGAGCCGTGCTCGGGAGCAGACCCATGACCGCCATCGACGACACGGACTTGCCCGAGCCGGATTCGCCGACGATCGCGAGGAATTCGCCGCGGTTGACCTCGTAGTCGACCCCGCGGACCGCGTGCACGGTGCGTGCTTTGGTCTCGAAGGTGACGTTGAGGTCGCGGACGCGAAGCAGAGGTTCAGGCACGATTGTTCTCCGAGGTCGGGTCGACGGCGTCACGCAGTGCATCTCCGAGGAGGCTCGATGCGAGGACGGTGGCGACGAGGAGGATCGCCGGTGGGACGAAGAGCCAGGGGCGAGTCGTGGCGGCAGCGCTGCCGGCAGCCAGGAGAGTGCCCAAGGACACGTCCGGGGGTTGGATGCCGAAGCCGAAGTAGCTCAGAGTCGTCTCGGCGAGGATCGCGGCGCCGACGCCCAGAGTCGCGTCGATGATCAGCAGCGATGCGACGTTGGGGAGGATGTGGCGGCGGATGATCGTGAAGCCGCCGACGCCCATGAAGCGTGCGGCCTTGACGTAGTCGCGTTCACGCAACGACATGGTCTGGCCCCGGATGACCCTGGCGAGAACCATCCACCCGAAGAGAGGGAGGAAGACCACGAGTGCCACCCACGCCAGGCCCTTGAAGAGCGGGCTGAGCAGAACCAGGATGTAGAAGCTCGGCAGCACCAGCAGAAGGTCGATGATCCAGACGATCACCCGGTCCCAGACGCCGCCCACGTAGCCGGCGATCGCTCCGACCAGTCCCGCGATGATCGCGGTGACGGGCCCGACGATCAGACCGATCAGCAGGGACTTCTGCAGTCCGGCGATCGACTGCGCGAAGATGTCCTGCCCGATCGTGTCGGTGCCGAACCAGTGATCGAGGCTGGGGGGCTTGTTGAAGGACAGGTAGTCCTGGTCGGTTGCGGACCACGGGTACAGAAGCGGTCCGACGTAGGCGAGGAGGAAGATCAACACCAGCGCGATGGCGCCGATCCATGCGCGCTTGGTGGAGAAGGTGCGCTTGAGGATCAGTCGCCACCGGGGGATGGACTCGGAATCTTCGGTCTCGGGCTCCAGCACAGGGGCGTCGAGTTGGGTGGGATCGAGAGTCATGTCACATCCTCACTCGAGGGTCGAGGGCCGCATAGAGGACATCGGCCAATGTGCCGGCGATGAGTACGAGGATCGCCGCGAACAGGATGGACCCGGTTGCCGCGTTGATGTCGTTGTTCGAGACGGAGTCGATGAGGTACTCACCCATTCCGTGCCAGCTGAAGATCTTCTCGGTGACCGATGCGCCGGTGAGGATCGTGCCGAAGGAGTAGGCGAAGAACGTCGACATCGGGATCAGAGCCACCCGCACGCCGTGACGGAAGATCGCGGAACCGCGCGTGCGTCCCTTCGAGCGAGCAGTGCGGATGAAGTCCGAGGAGAGCACGTCGAGCATGGCGCTGCGCTGATAGCGAGAGTAGGACGCGGCTGCCGTGACCGTCAGAGCGATCGTCGGCAGCAGCAGATGGGCTATTCGATCGCCTATGACCGGCCAGAATCCGGTGACGCCCACGCTGTACTCACCGGTGAAGTTGATGAGCTGCTGGCCCGCGGCGTTGTTGAGCCAGGTGGCGCCGATCATGAGCAGCACGGCGATCACGAAGATCGGAGTGGCCAGCACGGTGAACGAGGCGTAGGTGATGATCTGATCGCTCGCCCGGTACTGGCGGATGGCGCCCCAGACTCCGAGCAGGATGCCGAAGACCGCTCCGAGGATCGACCCGATGATGAGGAGCCGAAGGCTGGTGCCGGCACGCTCGAAGATGTCGGACGTGACTTGGGTTCCCCGCGTGGAGATGCCGAGCGAACCGGTCGTGACCAGCTGCACCAGCCAGTCCATCATGCGCTGGAGAAGCGAGACATCGGGGTTCGCCCCGAGCTTGTCGAGCGCGGCATCGATCGTGGTCTGCGGGATGGGCGGATTCTTGCCCAGGAATCGTGCCGCCGGCTGGAGCGTCGTGGATACGAGCGCATACCCGGCCAGCGTGGCGATGACGGTGAGGATGAGATAGTTCACCAATCGCTTGGCGATGAATCCGATCATGGAGCTCCTTCGGCGCGGGATCGCCGCGCGCCCGTCGAGTGTTGCGGCCTGGTTACCTTAGTCACGAGTCGGCCATCTGTCCAAAACACCAGTGGATCCTCTTCGATCCATCGGTGCGCCGCCTCCCGGCGATCTCATGCTCGCACGTCAGGAGCACTTCGACGGGAAGCGCGGCGTTTCTGCGACAAGAAGGTAACGATCCGGACAACACGCAGTGGGCCTGATCGCTTCCGGGGTGATCATCGATGGTATTGCTCCATCGCCGCCGATCGTTCTCGGTCGCCGGTGTGGATTGGTCCCGTGCACTCTGCACGAAATGACAGAAGGGGGAGATCGATGAAGTCGAGCTCCAAGAAGTGGGCGGCTCTCGCCGGAATCGCCAGCATCGCGCTGGTGATGACGGCATGTGCGCCCGGCGCAACGGGTGGGGATGACGGCGACGGAGCGTCGCCGGATGCTCTTCCCGCAACCGGCTGGGTCGCTGCCGACCGCGATGCCATCACGGATGGCGGCACGTTGACGCTGCCCCTCGACAACACGCCGGCCAACTGGAACCTGTACAACCTGGATTCCGGCACGGTCGACGACAACACGATCTCGAGCCTCTTCCTTCCCGGCTTCGTCGTCGTGACCGAAGACGGCGGCTGGGAAGCCGACCCGAACTTCGCCACCTCGGTCGAGCTGAAGAGCGAAGACCCGCAGGTCGTCGAAGTCAAGGTCAACCCCGACGCCGTGTGGTCCGATGGCACCGCGATCGGCGTGCAGGACTTCCAGGGCATGTTCAACGCCCTCAACGGCAAGACCGAGGCCTACGCTCCGACGTCGACCAACGTCTGGTCCGACATCGAGTCGGTCGAGGCCGGCGAGAACGACCAGGACGTGCTGATCACGTTCGCGAACAAGAACGCCGACTGGCCGTCCATCCTGAGCGGAATCTACCCGCGCTGGCTGACGGCGACGCCGGAGAGCTTCAACACGGCGTGGGCGACCGGCCCGTTCGCCCCTGACGGCTCCACGTTCGTCTCGGGCAGCGCCTTCGTGGTCAGCAAGTTCGACGCGACGGGTCAGACCATCACGTTCGAGCCGAACCCGAAGTGGTGGGGCGACGCCCCGAAGCTCGAGACCATCAACTTCAAGGCGACCGACCGCTCCACCGTGGGTCAGGCGTTCGCCAACAAGGAGTTCGACGCCGTTCCGATCAACTCCAGCGTCGACACGCTCGAGTCGGCGAAGGCACGCAAGGACTCGGCGATCCTCAGCTCGAAGGGTGTGACTTACAGCCACATCACGCTGAACGGAACGTCCGGCGTGTTCGAAGATGTCGAGGTCCGCCAGGCGTTCGCGAAGTCGCTCGACCGCCAGATCATGGCACAGGCCGTCATCGAGCCGTTGGGCGTCGATCCCGAGGTGCTCAACAACCTGATCTTCCTCAACGGGCAGAACGGGTATGAGGACGACAGTGCAGACATCGCCTTCGACGTCGAAGCGGCCAAGAAGCAGCTCGAGGACGCCGGCTGGGTCGCAGGCGACGACGGTATCCGGGAGAAGGACGGCGTCACGCTGAGCGTTCGACTGGTCATCCCGTCCGAGACGCCCAACTCCGCGATCCTGTCGAAGCAGATCCAGCCGATGGCGGCGAAGGCCGGCTTCGACGTGAAGATCGACACGGTTCCTTCTGCGGACTTCTTCACGAAGTACATCACCACGCAGACGCGTGACTTCGAAGCGACGATCTTCGCCTGGCAGGGCACGCCCTACCCGATCTCCTCGACGGAGTCGATCTTCAACCCCGCTGACTCCGGACAGAACTTCCCCGGTGTAGCGGACGAGCGGCTCGACGACCTGTGGTCCAAGGCGAACGCCGAACTCGATCCTGAGGCTCGCCTCGTGATCGCGAAGGACATCGACAAGATCATCATGAGCGAAGCGGTCACGATTCCGCTGGCGGCGCGTCCGAACCAGTACGCGATCTCCGACGGCCTCGTGAACTACGGTCCGTCGCAGTTCGAGTCGACGACCGGAACGGCACACTGGGAGAACGTGGGCTGGGCCAAGTAGGCTCCGCGTTCTCCACGCTTCACAGTCCGGGCGGTCCCACTGGGGCCGCCCGGACTGCGTGTTCGCGCCGTAGTGGAATCTTCAATCCTCGCCCCTCACCGTAGAATCGTCAGGACATGTCACCACGCGCTCTCTCTCCTCTTCAGCCTGCCGCGACGCCTGCGACGCAGATCCGCAATTTCTGCATCATCGCCCACATCGATCACGGCAAGTCGACGCTCGCCGACCGCATGCTCCAGATCACCGGCGTGGTCTCGGATCGCGACATGCGCGCCCAGTACCTGGACCGCATGGACATCGAGCGCGAGCGCGGTATCACGATCAAGAGCCAGGCGGTGCGGATGCCGTGGGCGCGTTCTCAGTCGGAGGGCGCCGCGGACGAGGTCTTCGCGCTGAACATGATCGACACGCCGGGCCACGTGGACTTCACGTACGAGGTCTCGCGATCCCTCGCCGCCTGTGAGGGGGCGATCCTCCTCGTCGATGCGGCCCAGGGAATCGAAGCGCAGACGCTGGCGAACCTGTACCTCGCACTGGAGAACGATCTCCACATCATCCCGGTTCTCAACAAGATCGACCTTCCTGCGGCCGACCCGGAGAAATACGCCAAGGAACTCGCGTCTCTCATCGGCGGCAAGCCCGAAGACGTGCTGCGCGTCTCGGGCAAGACCGGCGTCGGTGTCGAGGAACTGCTGGATCGGATCGTGCAGGAGATCCCCGCTCCGAGCGGTGATGCGAACGCCCCGGCGCGCGCCATGATCTTCGACTCCGTCTACGACTCCTACCGTGGCGTGGTCACCTACGTGCGAATGGTCGACGGCGGACTCTCGCCGCGCGAGCGCATCCAGATGATGTCGACCGGCGCGAATCACGAACTCCTCGAGATCGGCGTCTCGAGCCCGGAGCCGATCCCGTCGAAGGGACTGGGCGTCGGCGAGGTGGGCTATCTCATCACGGGTGTGAAGGATGTGCGTCTGTCGAAGGTCGGCGACACCGTCACGACCGCGCGCAAGCCGGCGACGGACGCCCTCGCGGGTTACACCGACCCGAAGCCGATGGTGTTCTCGGGGCTGTACCCGATCGACGGCAGTGACTACGCCGAGCTGCGCGAGGCGCTCGACAAGCTCAAGCTCTCCGACGCCTCGTTGGTCTACGAACCCGAGACCTCGGTCGCTCTCGGCTTCGGGTTCCGCTGTGGCTTCCTCGGCCTGCTTCATCTCGAGATCATCACCGAGCGACTCGCCCGTGAATTCGGTCTCGACCTCATCACCACCGCCCCCAGCGTCATCTACGAGGTGCTCACCTCCGACACCGGCGAGACCGTGACGGTCACGAACCCCAGCGAGTACCCCGACGGGCGCATCGGGTCGGTGTCCGAGCCGATGGTCAAGGCCGCGATCCTGCTGCCGAAGGACTACGTCGGAACGGTGATGGAGCTGTGCCAGACCCGGCGCGGAACGCTGCTGGGCATGGAGTACTTCTCGGAGGAGCGCGTCGAGCTGCGCTACAACATCCCGCTCGGCGAGATCGTCTTCGACTTCTTCGATCAGTTGAAGTCGAAGACGCAGGGATACGCCTCGCTCGACTACGAGCCGTCCGGCCAGCAGGAGGCCGACCTCGTGAAGGTCGACATCCTTCTGCAGGGCGAGAAGGTCGACGCGTTCAGCTCGATCGTGCATCGCGACAAGGCGTACAGCTACGGGACGATGATGGCTGAGCGTCTGCGCAAGCTGATCCCGCGCCAGCAGTTCGAGGTTCCCATCCAGGCGGCGATCGGTGCCCGCATCATCGCACGTGAGACGATCCGCGCGATCCGCAAGGACGTCCTCGCCAAGTGCTACGGCGGTGACATCACCCGCAAGCGCAAGCTCCTCGAGAAGCAGAAGGAGGGCAAGAAGCGCATGAAGATGGTCGGACGCGTCGAAGTCCCCCAGGAGGCGTTCATCGCCGCACTCTCGGGTGACGTCGACAGCAAGGACAAGAAGTAGCGATCCGCCACTGCGCACACCGCGCGGTGTGACACGCCGTGATGTGGCGCCCGGCGGCGCGTGGGGGTGTTCGCTCAGGTAACCCTAGGTAGGCTGGAACTCATGCGGCGCGGGACTTTCCGAGACGGCACGGTTGACTATGCGGCCGTGGGTGCGACCCACGCGCCCGATCTGATGCAGTACCCCCCGGAGCGCAGCATCCCGGCGGAGGATTCCTGGCGGATCGGCAGCGGACTCGAGCGCTTCCAGACCGCCGGCGAGTCGCTGCTCTCCTGGACGGCCCAGCGCGCGGCCGGGCTGTCGGTCGAGGACGTACGTCCCGCACCGGGCCCCGCGTACGCCGGCGTGAGCTTCGACGCAGAGGGCAACCCGATCGCTCCCAGCAAGAACGACGTCGAACCCCGGTACGACGCCGAAGGGACGCCGTTCGTCGGACCCGGCATGACGCTGCACCTGCACGGGCGGGTGGCCGGGATGCGCGCCGACGCCGAACTCCGGGTGATCTCGGTGACTGAGGAGACCCGACGGATCGGCTTCGTGCTGGGAACCGTCGGAGGCTCGGTCGTCAGCGGCGAGGAGTCCTTCGATCTCGACTGGCGCGAGGACAACGACGAGGTCTGGTTCACAGTGCGGGCCTTCGACGCGCCCAACGCCCTGATCTATCGCACGGCGCCCGCCCTCGTGAAGCGGCGCCGACGGGAACTCTTCGCGCGCTACCTGCGGGCCATCTCGCCGTTGTACGCGACACCGCTCTGATGGCGGGGCCTCTTCCCCTGGGAGATCCGGCACCGATCGACGGTCGTCTGCCCGCTGACCTGCCGATCGATCCGAGCATTCCGTTCTCGGCATATCTGCACATCCCGTTCTGCCGTGTGCGCTGCGGATACTGCGACTTCAACACGTACACCTCCAGCGAACTGCGCGGTGCGAAGCAGGAGGACTACGCGACGACGTTGACCACCGAGATCGCGATGGCGCAGCGGGTGCTGAGTGACGCCGGCGCTCTGCGCCCCATGGACACCGTCTTCTTCGGCGGCGGCACGCCCACTCTCCTTCCCGCGGGAGACCTCGCGCGGATGCTGGATTCCGCGGTCTCCGCCTTCGGACTCGCCGAGGGGGCCGAGGTCACCGTGGAGGCCAACCCGGACACGGTCACTCCCCAGGTCGCGCGCACGCTCGCCGACGCCGGCGTCACGCGTCTGTCGATCGGCATGCAGTCAGCGGTGCCGCATGTGCTGGCGGCGCTCGACCGGACGCATCAGCCGGAGAACGTGCGCACCGCGGTGGCTGCAGCCAAGGACGCAGGTCTCGCCGTGAGCGTCGACCTGATCTACGGAGCGCCGGGGGAGTCGCTCGCGGACTGGGAGGCGTCGCTCGACGCCGCACTCGCCCTCGACTCCGATCACATCTCCGCGTATGCGCTGATCATCGAGGACGGCACCAAGCTCGCGCGTCAGATCAGGCGTGGAGAAGTGCCGACTCCCGATGACGACGTGCAGGCCGATATGTACGAGCTCGCCGACGCGCGTCTGCGCGACGCCGGCTTCGAGTGGTACGAGGTCAGCAACTGGGCGCGCACACCCGAGCAGCGTTCGCGTCACAACCTCGCGTACTGGCGCGGCAGCGACTGGTGGGGGTTCGGCCCGGGCGCGCACAGTCACGTCGCAGGCCTGCGCTGGTGGAACGTGAAGCACCCCGCCGCCTACGCGCAGCGACTCTCGGCATCCGAATCTCCCGCGGCCGGCACGGAGCGCCCCGATCCCGAGGCTCAGATGCTCGAGCGCGTGCTGCTGCTCAGCCGTCTCGCCGAGGGCATAGCGATCGCCGAACTCCCCGCAGGTAACCGCACGCGGGTCGCCGGGCTCATCGCTGGCGGGATGGTCGATCCTGCCGCCGCGCTGCGGGGACGCATCACGCTCACGCTGCGCGGACGGCTGCTCGCCGACGCTGTCGTGCGTGAACTGACCGACTGACGCTCAGTTCGGCAGCAGGTCGAGTCCTGGGGTGCGCCGCTGCGCGACCGTCGTGGTCTCGGTGTCGAACAGGCGCGTCGACCGCCCCTCCCCGTAGGCGGGCCAACCGGGGTCGCCGGTCGTGATGAATGACACCCATGACGCGTTCATCTCCGTTGCCAGGGCGCGCGGCGCGTCGCGCCCTGCCAGGCGGATCGCCTCCGGGTCGTCGAGCCGGTCGAACACGAAGCCCAATTCCAAGGCATGCGCCGCGCGGAGGTCGCGCACCGGGCTCGCCCAGGCGAACTCGTACACGTGGGTGGAGGCCGGCCGCGCACGCGCGACCCGTGTGAGTCCGCGGCGCAGGATCATGTCGGTGGCCAGCTGTCCGAACACCTCGCCGGTCGAGGCGCCGGACCAGGCCGCGCGATAGGCCGAGACCGCGCGGCGGGGGATGCGCAGGGCGAGCGCGGCGACGAACAGCTTGAGCTCGCTGATCCCGTCCAGGGCCTCGGGAGTGAACCACAGGCGGTACTCGTCGGTGTTGGTGCCGATCAGCAGCGGTGTGTCGATGGTGCCGAGAATCTCGTGCGGCGAACGAGGCATGCTCTCCGGGTCGATCGCGATCTGGAAACCGGGAGCACCGCCCAGCGGCGATGAACCGGCGGACTGGAGCCGGCGCGCCTCGAGCAGTCGTTCGGGCGGAAGCTCGGCGAACGAGGCGCGGTCTGGCTTCACGCCCAGTCGCTTCGCCATCTGCGCGGTCACCCGTGCTGCCTTCGCGGCGGTCTGCGCCTCCATCGGACCGGACTCGATGATGGCCCGCGAGATCAGTGCCCGAGAATCGTCTCGTGCGAGCAGCGCGGACACGAGTGCGCCGCCGGCCGACTCTCCCATCGCGGTGATCCGAGTGGGATCACCCCCGAACGCGGCGATCTCGCGATGCACCCAGGCCAGAGCGGCCGCCGCGTCGAGCAACCCGAGGTTGCGCGGGGCGCCATCCAGCACCGAGAATCCCTCGGCGCCGAGCCGGTAGTTGATCGAGACGAAGACGATGCCCGAGCGTGCGAACACCGATCCGTCGTACAGCGACAGTGCCGCCGTGCCGCGCTCGAGCGCGCCGCCGTGGATCCACAGCAGCACCGGCGCGCCCTGCGCATCCACCGGTGCCCACACGTTCGCGGTGAGGATGTCGTCTCCCTCGATCCGCACGGAGCCCAACAGTTCCCCGATCGCACCGGGGTAGGGGAGCTGCGGAGCCGTCGGACCGAACGAGGTTCCCTCGCGCACGCCCTCCCACGGTGTCGGCGGCTGCGGAATGCGGAAGCGGTTCTCACCGAACGGCGGCGCCGCATAGGGGATGCCGAGGAAGCGATGGGTGGCGTCCTCAGCGACTCCTCGGACGATGCCGGTGCTGAGCGTGATCTGGGGATAGGAGGTCATGGTCGTCATCGTAGGTCCCTGACGGTAGAATTGGCACTCCGAGTATCCGAGTGCCAGCGGAAGGGAAGGCGATGGTCACCGAGCGAGGACTCCAGGTTCTCCGAGCGATCGTGCAGGACTACGTCGAAACCCACGAGCCCGTCGGCAGCCGTTCGATCGTCGACCGGCATTCCTTCGGCGTCTCCGCCGCCACGATCCGCAACGACATGGCGCTGCTCGAAGACGAGGAGCTCATCGCAGCCCCGCACACGTCGTCCGGGCGGGTTCCGACGGACAAGGGCTACCGCGTCTTCGTCAACCATCTCGCGCAGTTGCGGCCGCTCTCGGGTGCCCAGCGCTCCGCGATCGAATCGTTCCTCGCCGACCCCGCCGACCTCGATGATCTGATGGTGCGGACGGTACGGGTGCTCACCCAGCTCACCGGGCAGGTCGCGCTCGCGCAGTACCCGTCGTTCGCCCGCGCGCACGTGACGCATCTCGAACTGGTCGCGCTCGCCCCGAACCGCCTTCTGATCGTGCTGGTCACCGATGCCGGCGGCGTGTCTCAGCGCATGGCGCCGCTTCCCGTCGATGTCGACGAGGCCGACATGGCCGTGCTGCGCGCGCGGTTGTCGTCCTTGATCACCGGTCAGGCGATCAGTGAGGCGTCTGACCGCCTCCAGGGCCTCATCGCGCAGGACGAGAAGCCGGGCGATGCGGCCCTACGCACTCTGGCCGGCATCGTCATCGACGAGCTGGGAGAGTTCAGACAGGAGCGTCTGGTGATGGCGGGGGCGGCGACCCTCGCGCGTCGCGGACAGGACTTCCGGGGGAGCATCCATCCTCTCCTGGAGGCGATCGAGGAGCAGGTGACCCTGTTGCGCCTCATGAGTGAGATGGTGACGGACGAGCACGGGCTCGCCGCCAGCATCGGCACCGAGAACGCCCCGTTCGGGCTCGGTGAGGCATCGATCGTCGCCAGCAACTACGCCGCGCCCAGCGGCACTGCTCGCGTCGGCGTGATGGGGCCGACCCGCATGGACTACCCGAGCAATCTCGCGGCGGCACGGGCGGTCGCCCGTTACCTCACGCGGATGCTCGACGACGACGAGGCGAGCCGCTGACGCGGCTCCCGACAGAACACACGCAGAAAGGCGATTGTGGCGGACCACTATGAAGTTCTCGGGGTTTCCCGGGACGCGTCCATCGACGAGATCAAGAAGGCGTATCGACGCCTGGCACGACAGCTGCACCCGGACGTGAACCCGGGGGAGGACGCCGCGGAGAAGTTCAAGCTCGTCACCCACGCATACGACGTGCTGAGCGACGACGAATCGCGTCGACGGTACGACATGGGCGGCGGTGACGGCGCTGCGGGCAACTTCGGCGGCTTCGGCGGTTTCGGCGACATCTTCGAGACGTTCTTCGGCGCGGCGCAGGGCGGAGGGCGAGGCGGACGCCCGCGCTCCCGACGCGAACGCGGACAGGACTGCGCTCGTGCGCGTCACCCTCGACCTCGGCGACGTCGTCTTCGGTGCCCACCGTGACATCGAGGTCGACACGGCGGTGCTCTGCGAGACGTGTCAGGGCTCGTGCTGCCAGGAGGGCACCTCGCCCGTCACCTGCGACATCTGCGGTGGGTCCGGCCACGTGCAGCGCCAGGTGCGCAGCCTGCTCGGCAACGTCGTCACGTCCCAGCCGTGCGGCACCTGCGAGGGCTACGGCACCACGATCCCCTACCCGTGCGGCACATGCGGTGGTCAGGGGCGCGTGCGTTCGCGCCGCACGGTCTCCCTCGACATTCCCGCCGGCGTCGAGACGGGGCTGCGTCTGCAGCTGCCCGGATCCGGCGAGGTCGGCAAGGCGGGTGGCCCGAACGGCGACCTGTACGTCGAGGTCACCGTCAACCCGCACGCCGCGTTCAGCCGGGAGGGGGACGACCTCCTCGCGACCCTCGAGGTCTCGATGACCGATGCGATCCTCGGCACGGAGACCGAGATCCAGGGGCTCGACGGTTCGGTCGACCTGGAGATCCGCGCGGGCGTGCAGTCCGGCGACGTGCTGACCATCAAAGGGCGCGGCATCACGCCGCTCCGGGGCACGCAGCGCGGCGACCTCCGCGTGGGCGTGCAGGTCGTGACGCCGACGAAGCTCGATTCCGCACAGCGGGCGCTGATCGAGGACTTCGCGAAGAAGGCCAAGGCGCCGGGACCGCAGTTGGCGCAGTTCCAGCAGGGGCTCTTCTCGAAGCTCCGCGACCGTTTCCGCGCGCACTGAGTCCATGGCGCTGCACTTTCTTCTCGAGACGGCCACCGGGGCCGCGGCCGGCGATGTCGTCACGCTCACCGGTGCCGAGGCCAAGCACGCCGCGGTCGTGCGCCGGCTGCGCGTGGGCGAGGCGATCACGATCGGAGACGGCGCCGGCGTGTGGCTGACCGGAGTGGCTGAGTCGGTCGCACCGGCGCAGGTCGATGTGCGTATCGCCGAGCGCCTTGAGAGCCCGTCGCCCAGCCCGCGGATCGTGCTCGTGCAGGCCCTTGCGAAGGGTGATCGCGACGAGCTCGCCGTGCAGGCGGCATGCGAGCTCGGGGTCGACGAGATCGTGCCGTGGCAGGCGAGCAGGAGCGTCTCCCGGTGGGAGGGTGCGAAGGCGGTCAAAGGACGGGAACGGTGGGCATCGATCGTCCGCGAGGCGGCGAAGCAGGCTCATCGTGCGTGGGTTCCCGAGGTGAGTGAGCCGGTGAGCACCGCTCAGCTCGCCGTGCGGGCGACATCGCAGCGGATGCTGCTGCTCGACCCCACGGCCACCGCGCGGCTGTCGGAGATCGAGTCCGACGGACGCGATCTCGTGCTGGTCGTCGGTCCGGAAGGCGGGATCTCCGCCGAAGAGCTCTCCCGGCTCACCGAGGCGGGAGCGGAACGTGTGCTGCTCGGCGACACCGTGCTGCGCACATCGACCGCGGGGCCGGCGGCGATCGCCGTGCTCTCGGTGGCCCTCGCCCGTTGGTGATCCCGGCGCGTCCCGCACAGCGGTCAGTAGACTTGACCCCATGACGGAACCCTCGATCTTCACGCGCATCCTGACCGGGGAGATCCCTGCGGAGATCCTCGCTGAGACCGACCGGCTGTTCGCGCTGCGCGACATCGCGCCGCAGGCGCCGGTGCATCTGCTGGTCATCCCGAAGACCTCGGAGTACCGCGACGTCACCGAACTCGCGGCAGCGGATCCGGGTCTGCTGGCCGAGCTCATCGCCTTCGCGAACGAGCTCGCGGCCCAGCATACCGACGACGGCGGCTTCCGCCTCGTCTTCAACACGGGCCCCGGGGCGGGGCAGACCGTGTTCCACGTGCACGCCCACATCCTGGGTGGCGGACTGAATGAGAAGAGCGTCGGTGCCTGACGAACACATTCCCGAGGAGCGCAGCCTCGAGGGCCGCACTCCCGAGTCGGTCGAGAAGATCTACGTCGACGGCATCGCGATGGTGCAGCTGCTCGGCCCGCAGGACCGCCTCCTCCGCATGCTCGAGAAGGAGCACCGTGCTGTGCAGGTGCTGGTGCGCGGCAATGAGATCACGCTCAGCGGTGACGCCGACGACGTGGCGAAGGCCAAGGAACTCGTCGACGAACTGCTCGAGATGACCAGGGCGGGGCACGACCTCGCACCGAGCGACGTCGAGAGCTCTGCCCGGATGCTGCGCCAGGACGGTGGGCCCCGCCCGAGCGAAGTGCTCGGCGAGGCCATCCTCTCGACGCGGGGCAAGGTCATCCGCCCGAAGACGCAGGGGCAGAAGGACTACGTCGACGCCATCGAGGAGAACACGATCGTGTTCGGAATCGGCCCCGCTGGGACCGGCAAGACATATCTGGCCATGGCGAAGGCCGTGCAGGCGCTGCAACGCAAGGAGGTCGTGCGCATCATCCTGACGCGTCCGGCCGTCGAGGCCGGCGAACGCCTGGGCTTCCTCCCGGGCACCCTGACCGACAAGATCGACCCCTATCTCCGACCGCTCTACGACGCGCTCAACGAGATGATGGACCCCGAGATCGTGCCCCGTCTCATGGCGTCGGGGACCATCGAGGTCGCGCCACTCGCCTACATGAGAGGGCGCACGCTGAACGACTCGTTCGTCGTGCTCGACGAGGCGCAGAACACCACCCCTGAGCAGATGAAGATGTTCCTCACGCGTCTCGGGTTCGGCACCAAGATGGTCGTCACCGGAGACATCACCCAGGTGGATCTTCCGCAGGGCTCCTCGGGGCTGCGCATGGTGACGCGGGTGCTCGACGACATCGACGACATCCATTTCTCCCGACTCACCAGCGACGACGTCGTGCGTCACTCGCTCGTGGGGCGCATCGTCGATGCGTACAGCGAGTTCGACGAACGTCGCACCGCCCAGCGATTCGAGCGCGAGCAGGCGGCGGAGTTCGCCAACCGCGCGGAACGTCGCGGGGGACAGAGACCAGGACCGCGCGATCGCGCCCCGAAGCGAGGAATCTCATGATCGAGATCAACAATGAGTCGGCCATCGCGGTCGACGAGACCGTGCTGCAGCGACTCACCGACTTCAACCTCGCGCAGCTGCATGTCAGCCCCGACGCCGAGGTGGCCATCGTGCTGGTCGACGAAGGAGCGATGGAAGCGCTGCACGTCCAGTGGATGGATGAGCCGGGTCCCACCGATGTGCTCAGCTTCCCGATGGACGAGCTGCGCCCGGGCACGGAGGATCGCCCCACCGCCCCCGGCCTGCTCGGAGACATCGTGCTCTGCCCGCAGGTCGCCGAGACGCAGGCGCAGGCGGCCGGCCACACGGTCATGGACGAGCTGATCCTGCTCACCACGCACGGACTGCTGCATCTTCTCGGATTCGATCACGCCGAACCGGATGAGGAGCGTGAGATGTTCGGATTGCAGAAGGAGCTCATCCAGGGCTTCGCCGCATCCGAACGCCGCCGATGACAGCCGCCTTCCTGCTTGCCGGCGCCGTTCTGCTGGTCGCCTTCGGCGGTCTGATGGCCGCGATCGACGCCGCGTTCGGTGTGACGTCGCGGTCCGATCTGGAGGAGATGGGAACGGAAGGCCGCAACTCCCGCCATCTGGCCCGTATCGCCGCCGATCCTGACGCGCACGTCAACGCCGTCGCGTTCATCCGCGTGCTCGCCGAGACCGCGGCCGCGGTGTTCGTCACGGTGGCGTTCATGTTCCTCTTCGACAACATCTGGTGGGCCATGCTTGCCGCGGCCGTGTTGATGACCGGCATCAGTTTCGTCGCGGTCGGCGCGAGCCCTCGCACGTTCGGACGCGATCATGCGGACGGCATGCTGCGCGCCAACGCGGCGATCGTGCGCGGACTGCGGATCTTCCTCGGCCCGATCGCGCAGGCACTGGTCGCCTTCGGCAACCGGGTGACCCCCGGCGCGGGTCGCAGCTCGTTCAGCTCCGAGGAGCAGCTGCTCAGCATGGTCGATGAGGCGGCGTCGAACGACCTCATCGAAGCGGACGATCGTGATCTCATCCACTCGGTGTTCGACTTCACCGACCAGTTCGTCCGGGCCGTGATGGTGCCGCGCACGGAGATGGTGACCGTGGATGCGACGGCCACGACGAGTGAGGCGATGGCGCTCTTCCTCAACCGTGGTGTCTCGCGGATGCCGGTGGTCGATGACGAGGCGGACGACGTCGTGGGCGTCCTCTACCTCAAGGACCTCGTGCAGTTCGCGTTCCGCGATGAGACCGCATGGCGCACCGCCTCCATCCGGCCCATCTCCCGCCCGGCCACCTTCGTGCCCGAGTCGATGCGTGCCGAGACGCTGCTACAGCAGATGAAGCGCGACGCCGTGCACGTCTGTCTGGTGATCGATGAGCACGGAGGGATCTCCGGTCTCGTGACCCTGGAGGATCTGATCGAAGAGCTCGTCGGCGAGATCTCCGACGAGTACGATCAGGTGTCCGCCGAGTTCTTCGACCTCGGCGATGGTCGCTATCGCGTGAGCGCCCGGCTCTCGCTGGAAGATGTCGGCGATCTCTTCGGACTCGAACTCGATGATGAAGACGTCGACTCGATCGGGGGACTGCTCGGCAAAGCGCTCGGGCAGGTGCCGCAGCCCGGCGCGACCGCGACGGTCGACGGGCTCGTGCTGACCGGTGGAGCGTCACGGGGCCGAGGACGAGGAATTGCGACGGTATTCGTCGAACGAGCAACCGTCGACCCGGATGCGGCGGACAGAGAAGGAGAGCGACGCGATGACTGAGCAGACGCGAAGCGGATTCGTGACCTTCGTCGGGCGACCGAACGTGGGCAAGTCGACACTGACGAACGCGCTGGTGGGGGAGAAGATCGCGATCACGAGTGAGAAGCCGCAGACCACGCGGCGGGCCATCCGTGGCATCGTTAACCGCCCGGACGGCCAGTTGGTGATCGTCGACACCCCCGGTATCCACAAGCCCCGCACGCTCCTCGGCGAGCGTTTGAACGACCTCGTGGACCAGGTGCTCGGAGATGTCGACGTGATCGGTTTCTGCGTGCCGGCCACCGAGAAGGTCGGTCCCGGTGATCGTCGCATCGCGGCGTCGCTCGACGGCTACCCGCGCGCGAAGAAGATCGCGATCGTCACCAAGACGGATGCCGCCGGCCGGGACGACATCACGGAGCGTCTGCTGGAGGTGGATGCGCTGCGCGAGGACTGGGCGGCAGTCGTCCCGCTCTCCGCACTCACCCATGACCAGCTCGAGGTGCTGTCCGACGAGATCCTGACGCTGTTGCCGAAGGGCCCTGCACTGTATCCCGAGGGCATCACGACGGATGAGTCCGAGGAGGACCGGATCGCGGAGATCATCCGTGAGGCGGCGCTGGAGGGCGTCCGCGACGAGCTTCCGCACTCGATCGCGGTCGTGATCGACGAGATCGCTCCGCGCAAGGACAGCGACCTCACCGACGTGCACGCATCGCTCGTGGTGGAGCGCGACAGTCAGAAGGCCATCATCATCGGTCACAAGGGCAAGCGCCTCCGTGATGTGGGCGCGCGGGCGCGTACCGGTATCGAAGGGCTCCTCGGTACGCGGGTGTTCCTGGGCCTGCATGTGAAGGTCGCCAAGGAGTGGCAGCGCGACCCCAAGCAGCTGGGCAGACTCGGGTTCTGACATGAGACCCCGGGGCGGATCGACGGCGGCGGGAAGGCCGCCCACGGCACTGAGATGACCGGTCGCAGCGAAGACCCGAACTCGCTGCGGGATGCGGTCTTCACGAAGTTCTTCGACGACAATTGGGCGGCTCTGCGCCATCACATCGAAGGTGTCGTCGAGGACGACGATGAGGTCACCGAGATCGTCTCGGCGGTGTTCCTCGACGCGTGGACGCGAATGGATGCCGCACGACCCATGGGGCGTGTGTGGCTGCTTCGCGCCGCCGACCGTGAACTCCGCGTGCGCGCCGGGCGGTCATCCAGCCGGGCATCGGTGCTCGATGCGGTTCATCACGGCATGTCGGGCGCCGCCGATGCGCAGCATGACGGCGATGCCGAACGGGAAGTGTTGCCTGATCGTGACGCCGTGATGCGCGCTTTGGCTGTCCTCACCGCCCGGCAGCGGCGTATCATCATGCTGGCATACTGGGACGGGCTCACCGAGGGGGAGATCTCGGAACTGATTCGGTACCCACGTCGAGGCGTGCGAGCGATGCTGAGACGCGCGCGAGCGCGGATGGGCGAAGTGCTGGGCCTGGAGGGGGCGGGGGACCATGAGGGGTGACGAAGTCGTGCTCGAACGAGCCCTCGTGGAGGCGGATCCAGCGCGCACGCCCCGTGATGCCGCGCCTGATGCGCGGGCACTCGCGATCCGCGATCGCATCCTGCTCCGCCACCGCCACCGCAATCCGGTCCGCGGCCATTCGCGGGCGGTGAGCTGGACATCAGGCCTCGTCGTTGCCACTGCCGCCGTCGTCTTCGCCGTCGCGATGGTGCTTCCGCAGGGGGCTGCGGTGGCCAGCACGCCGACACCATTGGCGTTCCACGGTACGGGCACGGTCTCCGAGATCGTGCAGGATGCGGACACCGCCCTGGCCGCCGCAGCAGGCCCTTCGGTGCCCGAGCGGAGTGTCGTCACCGCGACCTGGTCGTACTCAGCGGACGACGACGGGGCGCACGCGCTGATCGTGCCACAGCTGAGCACGACGACGTGGAACGAAGACCTCTCCGGGCATGTGCGGATCGTGAACGGGGTCCCGTACGACCCCGCCGACGCGGTCGCGAACAATCGCGGCGAGATCGTGAGCAGCGGCGATGTCGTCGACGAGTTCGACATGGAACCGGGGGAGTTCAACACCCCCGTTCCGCTGGTGCCCGGCGAATCCGCGACGGACGTCCGCGCGATGCTCCAGGCATTCGGGATGCCCGACGAGCCGACGGCGTTCGACGTCGTCAAGGCGATCACGTTCGTGTTCGGGCACTGGACGCTGACGAATGCTCAGCACGCGGAGCTTCTCGCGCTCATCGAGACGGCCGGCGGCGCGGACGCCCTCGGCGAGACGCGCGACCGACTCGGTCGTCCGGTCGCTGGGCTGCGCGTGCTGTCGGCGGACGGATATGTGAGCGATGTCGTGCTCATCTCGATGGAGACCGGGCGCATCGTCGGCGTGGAACGCACGGCGCTGAAGGACGACGGGATCTCTCCGGTCGGCGCGATCACCGGCTACCGGGTCTGGGACATCGACGAGGAGCAGACGCGATGAGACGACCGCGCATTCTCGCGTCCGCCGTGATCGGTGCAGTCCTGCTGCTGAGCTCGGTGCCGACCGCGGCGTCGGCGACGCAGTTCGCAGACGACGTCGACCCGGTGATCGCCGACATGCTGGAGGATTTCCCCGGAGGACTGCTTCTGAGTCCGAATCATGCGGTGTGGCCGGCATCGGGCATGGAGATGACGGCTCCAGGCGAGACGGCATCGCGATCCGTCGGTACGTGCGCGACCGGGCGGATCTGCGCCTACGACGGCGCCAATCGCAACGGTCGGATGCTCAGCTGGCCCACGTGCGGCACCATCACGCCCACATCCACCTTCACCATCGCGTCAGCGGCGAACGCACGTGCCTCCGGCTATGCGCAGGTGCGCAACGGCTCGACAGTCGTCACGACGGTCTTCGCCGGCAACTGGGCGAACGTCAACGCCTCCTCCACGAACATCCGGTGCTTCCTCTGATCCCAGGGGTGGAGCGCGTCGCGCCCCGGTGAAGTTCGCTTATGTCTGAAGATCTGTCTCCCCTCGATCAACTGTTGCGCCAAGCGAGCCCCGTGAGGACGCTGCGCGACGCGGCGCCGACCCCCGAGGCGCTCCGTGCCCGCGACCGGATCGTGCGGACGAGTGCCCGCCGACATCGGCGTGCGCTCGCCCTGGGATGGGCCTCCGGTCTGGCGGTCGCCACGGCGGGAGTCGTCATCGCCGCGTTCGTCGTGATCGTCCCTCCGACGACGGCGCGAGCAGGAGCGCCCGCCGCGCTCCTGGCGGACATCACGAGTCCCGCGTGGATCGTGAATCAGGCCGCGAAGAACCTCGCTGTCGCACCGGGACCCGTCGAGCCGCGACGTGATGTCCAGACGGCATCCTGGAACTTCTCCATCAACGGTGGCACCGGCGAGCTCAAGGTCTTCACGCAGTTGTCGACGTTGTCGTGGGAGGCGGACGGATCCGGGCACGCGACCAACATCAACAGTCCGGAAGGCGATCCCGACGACGCCGCGTGGTACTCCCACCTGGAGATACCGGACGAACACACCGACGGCGTGCTCGTCGACGACCTTCCGTTGGCGCCCGGCGACTTCCTCACGCCTGTCACCGATCCTCCGGCCGGTTCGCGTGCGGCGATACAGGGGGCGCTCGAGTCGCTCGGGATGCCGAGCACGCCGTCGGCGTTCGAGGTGGTGACCGCTGTCACGACGCTCTTCGGGCAGTGGACGCTGACGAACGAGCAGCACGCGCGTGTGCTGGAGATCATCCGCGACGCCGGCGACGCGACAGCCGTACCGCGCACTCTGGATCGTCTCGGGCGTCCCATCGACGGCCTCCGTGTGGTCTCGTCGGACGGTGCCGTGAGTGATGTCGTGTTCGTCTCGGCCGACACCGGACGCATCATCGGGATGGAGCGCACCGTCGTCAAGGCCGATCCATTGCTGCCCACCGGGACGATCCTGGGGTACCAGCTGTGGGACGTGGAAGGGCTCGTCGGATGAGCGCGCGGTCCGAGGCTCGCGATGCCGACCGCGAAGCAGCCTTCAAGAAGATCTACGACACGTTCTGGGCACCGATCCGCCGCCATGTGGAGTGCGTGGTCGACGATGAGCACGAGGTCTCGGAGATCGTCTCAGATGTCTTCCTGCTGGCGTGGAAGAAGCTCGACCCATCCCGGCCTCTCGGCTTGATCTGGCTGCTGCGCGCCGCCGACAACAAGCTCAAGGATCGTGAACGCAGTCGTCGTGCCCGCGAACGGGCGTGGGAAGCCGTGCACACCGTGTACGCGGCGCCGAGCGAGGAGAGTTTGCTGGACAGCCTCGCGGTTCGTCACGCGATCGATACGGTCCTCACCCCGAGGGAGCGCCAGATCGTGATGCTCTCCTACTGGGATCAGCTCGCAGCGGGCGAGGTCGCGCAGGTGCTCCGGTGTTCGCAGGCCAGCGTCTGGACGACCTTGAGTCGTGCGCGCAAGAAGCTGGAGACCGAGCTGGGCCTCGACCAGGTCGATGATGAACCCGACGCACTCGGCACGACATCCGCGGCCGAGAGCGACCCCCGATCGGCGGGATGACCGCCGCTCGACGCCCGTGGAAGCGGTGCATTGCGCGAGACGCGATTTCCTGACAATCGAATTAATCCATGCGGTGGACTTTGCGTTCCGAGGGGGCAGCGGCTTACGGTTTCAGTAACCACTCGGTCGTGGAGGGAAACGATTGCCCTCGTCCTCGACGATCGGGTGGGCCGCAGCACGAGGCCTCGTCACCCTACCGGGGGGTAAGGCACAGGGGTCTCGTCTGCACCGGCTTCGTCCTCGAATCCGGGGGGTAGTGAGGGGAAGTCCACGACGGTGGCGTTCGGTTGACGACGGAGCGCCACCGTCGCTCCGTCCGGAGCGCATCGGCGCCCGCGGGGAGATGATGGAGTCGACGACACATCATCTGCGAGAGGACCGATCATGGCGAAGCATTGGGTGGCCGACGCCGCCGGTACCCCGGAATCGTGGCGATACGTCGATCACGACCTCGCCCTGCCGGGACCGGGCGAGGTCACGATCCGGGTGCATGCGTGTGGTGTGAATCCCGCGGATGCGAAGCACGTCGCCTCACCACGGGCCGGGGTGGAGTTCCCGGTACCGATCGGATACGAGGTGTCGGGCGAGCTCGTCGCACTCGGTGCGGACACGGCCATCGGGTCCGGCCCCGCCGACGTCGGCGACGAGGTCATCGCCTTCCGCGTGCGCGGCGGGTACGCCACCGAACTCACGGTGCCGGCCGAGAAGGTGTTCGCCAAACCGAGCACGCTCACCCATCCGGAGGCCGCGAACCTGCTTCTGGTGGGAACGACAGCCGCCGAGATGCTCGCGGTGACCGGCTCGTCCCCGGGGGAGACGATTCTGCTGCACGGCGCCTCGGGTGCGGTCGGGGTCAGCGTGCTCCAACAGGCTCGGCTCCGGGGCATCCGCGTGATCGGTACTGCGAGCGAAGGGCGTCTCGACGAGGTCCGCCGGTTCGGCGGTGTCCCCGTCACGTACGGCGCCGGGCTCGCGGATCATGTACGGGCGGTGGCTGCCGGACCGATCGCCGCGGCACTCGACGCCGTCGGCACGGACGAGGCGATCGACGTGTCGCTCGCGCTCGTCGCGGACCGTGCACGGATCGTCACGATCGCGGCGTTCGGTCGCGCTACAGCCGACGGCATCCTCGCGATCGCCGGCTCGATGCCCGCCAGCGCCCGTTTCCGTGATGACGTGCGCGGAGAGCTCACCGCCCTCGCTGAGAGCGGCGATCTCCTCGTACCAGTCGTCCGCACCTATCCACTCGCGGAGGCGGTGGAGGCGCATCGTTTCCTGGCGACCGGTCATCCCGGCGGCAAGCTCGCGCTGGTTCCCGCCGGGTGACCGATCGGCTCAGTCGATCTCGCGCATCGCAGAGGTGACGACGACCACATCGTCGCCGAACTCGGCATTCGCGGCATCCTGGATCGTGCCGTCATCCCAGGCGACCTGGAGCCAGACGTAGCCGCGTTCCGTCCACACCGTGAGCGCATCGGCGCCGAGACGGCTCGCGATGTCGTCCTGGATCTTCGTGAGCTCGGCCTCGTCGGTCTTGCCGTCGACACCACCGACCGGATCGTCCAGTCGGATGGGGTCGTACAACGCGAGCATGATGGGCGGATCGGTGTTGGTGTACCGGTCTCCGTCGAAGGTGCCGTAGACGGCGTACGTTCCCCAGGTCACATCACCGCTGGTCTCGCTGCCGTCGACGCCGTCCCACGTCCAGTCATCCAGTGGGATGCCGCTGCACTGCGGCGGATACGACTCCGCGACGGCGCCGAGGCAGAGCTGCACATCGCCCCCGACATCCAGCACCGTTCCGGTCGCGATCACGCGCCCGCTCGGGAGTCCGGGCTGTGCCGTCTCCAGGAGCTGATCCGACGAGACCGTCGTGCTGGTCGGCGCAGGGGAGCCCCCCGGCCCCGTCGCGCACGCGCTCAGCGCGAGAAGGCCGGCGATGGATGCCGAGGCGAGGACCAGGCGTCGCTGCGATGTACTCATGACTGAGAGTGTCACTCGCGAGCGGATCGTCTCACCGTCGTCGAATCGGTTCCGGCTTCCCTGCTACCATGACCACATGCCTTTCGGCGGACTGCTTCTTCTTAGCTGCCGCGACGAGTCCTAAAAGCTAGGGCCTTCCTCGTCGCGGCGCTTGTGTTGGCCCGTTTACCCTGACGAAGAGAAGAAGCCCCATCATGCAGAACACTCAACGCCCGTCGACGATGCCGATCCACAAGTACCGGCCGTTCCACGAGCAGATCGCCGTCCACCTGCCGGACCGCACATGGCCGGACGCCAGGATCACCGAGGCGCCGCGCTGGTGTGCCGTCGATCTCCGCGACGGCAACCAGGCCCTGATCGATCCGATGTCGCCCGAGCGCAAGCGCGTCATGTTCGAGCTGCTCGTGAGCATGGGCTACAAGGAGATCGAGGTCGGCTTCCCCTCGGCGAGCCAGACCGACTTCGACTTCGTCCGTCAGCTCATCGAAGAGAACCTGATCCCGGACGACGTGACGATCCAGGTGCTGACCCAGGCGCGCGAGCACCTCATCGAGCGCACCTACGAGTCGATCGCCGGAGCCAAGCAGGCGATCGTGCACCTCTACAACTCCACGAGCGTGCTGCAGCGCGAGGTCGTGTTCCGCACCGGCAAGCAGGGCATCATCGACATCGCGCTCGAAGGTGCGCGCCTGTGCCGGAAGTTCGAGAAGACGATTCCCGACACGGACGTCTACTACGAGTACTCGCCCGAGAGCTACACCGGCACGGAGCTGGAGTTCGCGGTCGACATCTGCAACCAGGTGATCGAGGTCTTCGAGCCCACGCCCGATCGCAAGGTGATCATCAACCTGCCCGCGACCGTCGAGATGGCGTCGCCGAACGTCTACGCCGATTCGATCGAGTGGATGAGCCGTCACCTCGCCCACCGCGAGAACGTGATCCTGTCGCTGCATCCGCACAACGACCGCGGCACCGCGATCGCCGCGGCCGAGCTCGGCTACATGGCCGGCGCGGATCGCATCGAGGGCTGCCTGTTCGGCAACGGTGAGCGCACCGGCAACGTCGACATCGTCGCGCTGGGCATCAACCTGTTCACGCAGGGGATCGACCCGCAGATCGACTTCAGCGACATCGACCAGGTCAAGCGCACGGTCGAGTACTGCAACCAGCTGCCGGTGCCAGAGCGCAGCCCCTGGGCGGGGGACCTGGTCTTCACCGCGTTCAGCGGATCGCACCAGGACGCGATCAAGAAGGGCTTCGAGGCCATGGCCGTCAAAGCCGAGGCGCAGGGCGTGACGGTCGACGACATCGAGTGGGCGGTGCCCTACCTGCCCGTGGACCCGAAGGATCTCGGCCGCTCGTACGAGGCCGTCATCCGCGTCAACTCGCAGTCCGGCAAGGGCGGCGTCGCCTATCTGCTGAAGGCCGACCACGCGATCGACCTGCCGCGCAAACTGCAGATCGAGTTCTCCGGAGTCGTTCAGGGCAAGACCGACGCCGAGGGCGGCGAGGTGACGAGTGAGCAGATCTGGTCGACGTTCAACGACGAGTACCTGCCGGCGACGGATGCCGCTGCCAAGTGGGGCCGCTTCGAGCTGCTCGCCACGCAGACGCGCAGTGACATGTCCGGCGACGTCGTGCTCGACGTGGTGCTGCGCGATGACGATCAGCAGGTCTCGGTCTCCGGCAACGGCAACGGCCCGGTCGCGGCGTTCGTCGAGGTGCTGCGCGGTCAGGGCTTCGACATCACCGTGTACGACTACGTGGAGCACGCTCTCAGCGCCGGTGGCGATGCGCAGGCTGCGGCCTACGTCGAGCTGCAGGTCGGGGACCAGCGTCTCTGGGGTGTCGGTATCGACGGCGACATCTCGACGGCATCGCTCAAGGCGATCGTGTCGGGCGTGAACCGCTCGATCCGCACGCGTCAGCAGGAGCTCGCAGCCGTCTGAGCGCAGCCGATTCGGCACCTGTCGTCGCTTCCCGGTCTCGGTGGCGACGACAGGTGCCGACTCGGCACGGCGTGCGGACGGCTAGAGGTCGGCGCTGGGCTTCACGATCGCGATGGCGCCTGTCTCGGCTGCGACCTTTCGCCGATAGAGGCGACGCTGCTCCGGCAGGGACACGTCGAAGCTGACGGCGAGCACGCGGATCACCGCGGTCACCACGATGCCGATCACCGCCGCGAGGGGGATGGGCATGCCGAGCACGTTCGCCGTCGAGATGAAGACGCAACCCGCGCCCGCCGCGACCGCGTAGAGCGAACCGACATGCATGATCGATGTCGGCAGCCCCATCAGCATGTCTCTCAGCACGCCACCGCCGACGGCCGCGCACACCCCGATGAAGACGGCGGGCACCGGAGGGATGCCGAACGCGATCGCCTTGCTCGTGCCGAAGGCGCCGAACATGCCGATGACCACGGCATCCAGCACCACGATCACGGTGTTGAGCCGGTTGAAGATTCCGGCCAGCAACATTCCGAGAAGAGCCGCCCCTGTCGCAGTGAGCAGATACCAGTTGCTCTGCAGTGTGGCGGGCGTCTGGCCGAGCAGGATGTCGCGGATCAGACCGCCGCCCATGCCGATCATGATGCCGATGATCGCGACGCCCAGCCAATCCAGGCGGCGTTGGCCCTGGAATCCGGAGGCGAACATCGCGCCCTGCACTCCGCCGAGGCCGACGCCGAGCAGGTCCGCCCAGAGCGGAATGGTGAAGAGCGGTTCGGTCACGCCTCTATTGTCGCGCACGGAGGATAATCGAACAGTGCCCACGTACCGAGATGAAGCGGTGATCCTGCGCACTCACAAACTCGGTGAGGCGGATCGCATCGTCATCATGCTCTCGCGGCGGCACGGCAAGCTGCGGGCGGTGGCCAAGGGTGTGCGGCGCACCTCGTCGAAGTTCGGTTCGCGGCTCGAGCCCTTCATGGTCGCCGACGTGCAGCTGTATCAGGGGCGAACACTCGACATCGTGCAGCAGGCCGAGTCGCTCGGGTCGTACGGATCCGAGATCGCCGCCCACTACGACCGCTACACCGCGGCGAACGCGATGGTCGAGACCGCCGATCGGCTGAGCGACTCCGAAGCCACGCCGGAACAGTACCTGCTGCTCGTCGGCGGGTTGCGTGCGTTGTCGCGCGGCGAACACGTGCCGCGCAGCATCCTCGACTCGTACCTCCTCCGTGTCATGGCGCTGTCGGGATGGGCGCCGTCTCTCGACGACTGTGCACGGTGTGGCACTCCGGGGCCGCACACACGGTTCGTCGCACAACTGGGCGGGGTGATCTGCAGCGCGTGCGCGCCGGCAGGAAGCCCGCGCGTCGCCGAGAAGACCTTGGCTCTGCTGCGCTCGCTGATCGCGGGGGAGTGGGATGCCGTCGACGCCGCACTGCACGCCGATACCGCGGCGGCATCCGGGCTCGTCTCCGCCTACGCTCAGTGGCACCTGGAGCGCGGCATCCGTTCGCTCGCCCATGTGTCAGACATCCCTTCCGAAGGAGCACGGTGAGTCCGAAGCCGTACACGCACAAAGACGCCGTCGCGTACCGCCCGCTGGACTGGACCGGGGTGTATCCGCCGAGCTTTCCCGCGGTGCCGGAGCACGTCGCGGTCGTCATGGACGGCAACGGGCGCTGGGCCAACCGGCGGGGCCTCAACCGCATCGAAGGGCACAAGGCCGGTGAGGAGGTGCTGCTCGACGTCGTCGCCGGCGCGATCCAGGCCGGAGTCAAGCACCTGTCGGTGTACGCGTTCTCGACCGAGAACTGGGCGCGCTCTCCCGAGGAGGTCCGCTTCCTCATGGGGTACAACCGCGACGTGCTGCACAGGCGCCGCGATCAGCTCAACGAGTGGGGCGTGCGCGTGCGGTGGGCGGGGCGTAAGCCGCGGCTGTGGGGCAGTGTCATCAAGGAGCTCCAGCACGCCGAGCAGCTGACGCGCGGCAATGACGTGCTGACCCTCACGATGTGCGTGAACTACGGCGGCCGTGTCGAGCTCGTCGATGCGATGCGTGCGATCGCGGCCGATGTCGCCGCCGGACGCGTGAAGCCGAATGCGATCACCGAGAAGATGATCCGCCGCAACCTCTACGTACCCGACATGCCCGATGTGGACCTGTTCCTGCGCAGCTCGGGGGAGCAGCGCACCTCCAACTTCCTGCTCTGGGAATCCGCGTACGCCGAGATGGTGTTCCTCGACACGCTCTGGCCGGACTTCTCGCGGGAGGAGCTCTGGCGTGCGATCAGCGTCTATCTGTCCCGAGACCGGCGCTTCGGCGGCGCGATCGACGTGCCGGACGCCCCGGCCTGAGCGCGCAGCCAGCGCTCCGTCTGGCGCGGATGACGCAGCCGCACGATCGTGAGGTGGGGGAAGCGTTCGGTGTACTCCGGCATCCGCTCCTCCCAGTTGTGCAGTGTCTTGGTCTGCCACGCCAGGATGTTCTCGTCGGGGTCGCCTGACCACATCTGCCAGATCGGCCTCTCGACATTGTCGTTCCACAGGCGCGTGCGCAGGATGCTTCGTCTCAGCGTGCGGCGCAGGAGCCGTGTACGGACCACGCGGTAGGGGTAGTCGAGCCAGATGACGACCTGTGCGCGCGGAGTCAGGATCTCGTCCGTGCCCTTGCTGGTGTACTGCCACTCCGTGACCCAGCGGTCCTCGGCGGCGAACGCGCGTACGTCGTCGAGGAAGTCGGGGCGTGGCGTCCAGTTCGGTCCGTGGAACAGGCCGTCGATCTCGACGTGACGCAGCTCCCACATCTCACCGATACGGCCCGCGAGTGTGGTCTTGCCCGAGCCGGTGACCCCGGCCACCAACACCCGCACCTGCTGCCGGGGCAGGGGATCGTCCGCGCTGAGCATCCGACGAGCCTAGCCGCCAAGCCGCCTGCGCACGGCGACTCGTTCATAACTCCTCAAAACCTTCGTCACATCAGGCCGGAAAGCGCTTTCGACCCGTTCCGGCCCCCGTTTCTCCGGAGTTATGGACAGGCGCGGATGCCGCAGGGCTGAGCCGAGGGCGGAATAGCTCATAGGTGCGTGCGGTTGGATCATGGTGTGAGCCAACCCATCTCGATTGACATCTGGTCCGACATCGCCTGCCCCTGGTGCTACATCGGCAAGCGCAACCTGGAGAAGGGTCTCGAAGCCGTCGCCGGCGATGACGACGCCCCGGAGGTCACGGTCACCTTCCACTCGTTCGAGCTCTCGCCCGACACTCCCGTCGACTTCGACGGTGACGAGATCGACTTCCTCGCCGGACACAAGGGCATGCCCCGCGATCAGGTGGAGCAGATGCTGTCCAACGTCACCGGTGTCGCGCAGAACGCGGGTCTCGAGTACCGCTTCGACCTGCTGCAGCACACCAACACGGTGAAGGCGCACGAGCTTCTCCACTTCGCGAAGGCGGAAGGCGTGCAGCACGCGATGGAGGAGCGTCTGATGTCGGCGTACTTCACGGAGGGCAAGCACGTCGGTCGCATCGATGACCTGGTCGAGCTGGCGGCGGAGGTCGGGCTCGATGCCGACCGTGCCCGCGAGGCGCTCGAGTCGTCGCGCCACCTCCCCGATGTCCGCCAGGACCAGGACCAGGCCCGCGCCTACGGGATCCAGGGCGTGCCGTTCTTCGTGATCGACGGTCAGTACGGCATCAGTGGCGCGCAGCCGCCCGCCGCGTTCGAGAACGTGCTCCGCGACCTCTGGGCCAAGCGTGACGAAGCCGCTGAGGAGTCCGCCGCCGTCTGAGCGCGACCTGACGCACGAAGCCCCTCCGGACAGTCGACAGTCGGGAGGGGCTTTCGTTTCGTTCAGGACGTTCAGCGGGTCAGTGCGCTTTCGATCGCGTCGACGATCTCGGGGGCGTCCGGCTTCTGCTTCGGGCGGAAACGTCGCACCTCGCCATCAGGCAGCACCAGGAACTTCTCGAAGTTCCACTCCACGCGACCTGCCTTGCCTCCGGCATCGGGCGTCTGCTTGAGCGCCTTGTAGAGGTCGGTGGCGTTCTTGCCGTTGACCTTCACCTTGTCGTTGATCGGGAAGCTCACGCCGTAGGTCGTCGAGCAGAACTCGAGGATCTCGTCCATCGACCCCGGCTCCTGACCGAAGAACTGATTGCACGGGAATCCGACGACGGTGAAGCCCCGGTCGCCGTAAAGGCGCTGGAGTCCTTCGAGCTGCTCGTACTGAGGGGTGAGCCCGCACTTCGACGCCACATTGACCACGAGCACGACGTCGGCGCCCAGATCGTCCAACGTCTTCGTCTCTCCCTGCGCATCGGTGAACGGGATGGAACGGAGCGCGGAATCGGTCATAGCTCACAGCTTAGGTCGATGCGGCACCCGAGGCTCTGCGTCTGGGAGAATGGAAGCGACATGACTCTCGCCACCTCTTCCGCACGCACGCTTCGCATCGGTCCGATCGACCTAGACGTGCCGGTCGTCCTCGCGCCCATGGCGGGGATCACGAACACCGCCTTCCGTCGACTCTGCCGTGAGTACGGTGCAGGGCTCTACGTCAGCGAGATGATCACCTCGCGCGCGCTCGTCGAACGCAATGAGACCACGATGCGTCTGATCCGGCATCACGAGTCGGAGACGCCGCGCTCGATCCAGCTCTACGGCGTCGACCCGAAGACGATCGCCGACGCGGTGCGCATCATCGTCGCCGAGGATCACGCCGACCACATCGACCTCAACTTCGGATGCCCGGTGCCCAAGGTCACCCGCAAGGGCGGGGGAGCGGCCCTCCCGTGGAAGAGTTCGCTGTTCGCCGACATCGTCACGCAGGCCGTGAAGGCCGCCGGCGACATCCCTCTCACGGTCAAGATGCGCAAGGGCATCGATCGTGACCACCTCACCTTCCTCGACGCAGGGCGCGCTGCCGAGGACGCCGGAGTGGCCGCCATCGCGCTGCATGCGCGCACGGCAGGTGAGTACTACTCCGGGCACGCCGACTGGAACGCGATCGGTGAGCTCAAGCAGGCTGTCACGAGCATCCCGGTGCTCGGCAACGGAGACATCTGGTCGGCGGGCGACGCCGTGCGCATGATGGCGCAGACCGACTGCGACGGCGTCGTCGTCGGCCGTGGATGCCTCGGTCGCCCCTGGCTCTTCGGCGAGCTGGCCACGGCGTTCGGCGGCGAGGGCAAGACCGTCGATGCGACACTCGGCTTCGTCGCAGACGCCTTCAAGCGGCACGCAGAACTGCTCGTCGAATTCTTCGAGGACGAGGATCGCGGGTGCCGCGACATCCGCAAGCACGTGTCCTGGTACTTCAAGGGCTATCCGGTCGGTGGCGACATCCGCACCGGCCTCGCCACGTCATCGAGCCTCGCCGAGATCGATGAGCTGCTCAGCCAGCTCGACCACTCCGCTCCCTACCCCGGCGCTGATGCCGAGGGACAGCGCGGCCGCGCGGGGCATGCCAAGCGCACGGCACTGCCGGACAAGTGGTTGGAGTCGCGTGAGATCGCGGCGTCGGCATCCGAGATGATGCGAGGGGCGGAGATCGAGAACAGTGGTGGTTGAGTCCTCTTCCGGCCCGAGGGCCGCGCGCACCGACGGCTACGATCCGCGTGACGCCGAGCGCTTCATCACCGAGACCCATCGTTCGGAGCGGAACGACTTCGCCCGCGATCGCGCGCGTGTGCTGCACTCGGCGGCACTGCGTCGTCTCGCGGCCAAGACGCAGGTGCTCAGCCCGGCGAGCACCGCGGACTTCGCCCGCAACCGTCTGACGCACTCGCTCGAGGTCGCTCAGGTCGGTCGTGAACTCGCGACGGCTCTCGGCGTGTCCGCCGACGTGGTCGACACGGCATGCCTCAGCCATGATCTGGGGCACCCGCCGTTCGGGCACAACGGCGAACGCGCACTCAACGAATGGGCCGAGAACATCGGCGGCTTCGAGGGGAACGCCCAATCTCTCCGCATCCTCACCCGGCTCGAGGCGAAGGTGCTCGACGGGGATGATCACTCGGTCGGTCTGAACCTCACCCGGGCCAGCCTCGACGCGACCTGCAAGTACCCCTGGACCGTCGACAGCCCGGTGCCCGATCCGGGAGGACGCTTGAAGTTCGGTGTCTATCCCGAGGACGAGGCCGTGTTCCGGTGGATGCGCGAAGGCGCGCCCGGCCGTCGACGCTGCATCGAGGCCGAGATCATGGATCTCTCCGACGACATCGCTTACTCCGTGCACGACTTCGAGGATGCGATCGTCAACGGTTACGTCGACGTGGCCCAGCTCGCCGATCCGCGCGAGCACGACGCGCTCGTCAGCCGGATCCAGCAGTGGGTCGGCTACGACTTCACGCGGGATGAACTCGCCGATGCGCTCTACCGCCTGGCCACGCAGTCGATGTGGCTGGAGTCGTTCGACCGCTCGCGCCGCGATCTCGCGCGTCTGAAGAACCTGACCAGCGACCTGATCGGGCGATTCGCCCGCGCAGCGGTGTCGGCGACGCGTGAGGCCTACGCCGGCCCCGCCCTCGTGCGGTATAACGCGCACGTGGTGGTGCCGCGCGTGATCGAGGTCGAGATCGCCGTGCTCAAGGGCATCATGGGGCAGGCCATCGTCACGATCGACGCGCGCAAGGGCGTGTACAAGGAACAGCGTCGGGTGCTCAAGCGCCTGGCCGACGTGCTGTGGTCGACCGACGGACTGTGGTCGGCGGGGGCCGACGTGCTCGAACCGGCGTTCGCCGCCGATTTCATCGATGCGACGACCGACGCCGAGCGCGCGCGGGTGATCGTCGACCAGATCGCGAGCCTGACCGACCAGAGCGCGGTCGACTGGCACAACCGCCTCGTGGGTGAGATCGATCCGGCCGAGGTCGGGATCTGGACCCCGCGCAACGCGCGGCACGCCCGCCCGGGCGCGCGGGGGAATGCCGAGAGGCAGGCTGTGGTCGAAGGGGTGAGCTGATGCCGCGGATCCGCCAGGCCGACGTCGACGAGGTCAAAGCACGAACGAACATCGCCGATATCGTGGGCGAGCGGGTGGCCCTGAAATCCGCCGGTGTCGGCTCGCTCAAGGGGCTGTGCCCCTTCCACGACGAGAAGAGCCCGAGCTTCCACGTTCGACAGCAGGTGGGTTATTACCACTGCTTCGGCTGCGGTGAGTCGGGCGATGTGTACTCCTTCCTGCGGGAGATGGATCACGTCAGCTTCACGGAGGCCGTCGAGCGTCTCGCCGGTCGTATCGGTTACACGCTGCACTATGAGGACGGTGGGGCAGCACCCGAGACCAGCGGACGCAGCCGGTTGTATGCCGCGAACACGGCGGCGGCGGAGTTCTTCCGCGCGCAGTTGCTCTCGCCCGATGCGGAAGCAGGGCGACGTTTCCTGGGCGAGCGCGGATTCGACGCTGGGGCAGCCGCGCACTTCGGTGTCGGGTTCGCGCCGCGGGGCTGGGACGGCATGCTCAAGGCGCTCACGGCGCAGGGGTTCACGCGAGATGAACTCAGCGGTGCCGGTCTCGTCTCCACCGGTCAGCGCGGGGTGTACGACCGTTTCCGCGGGCGTCTCGTGTGGCCGATCCGCGACGTGTCCGGCCAGACGATCGGCTTCGGCGCTCGCAAGCTCTTCGATGACGATCAGGGACCCAAGTACCTGAACACCCCCGAGACATTGATCTACAAGAAGGCCCAGGTGCTCTACGGGCTCGATCTCGCCAAGCGCGACATCGCCCGGGGGGACCCCCGTCGTGTGGTGGTCGTCGAGGGGTACACCGATGTGATGGCCTGTCATCTGGCCGGCCTCACGACGGCGATCGCGACCTGTGGCACGGCGTTCGGAACCGACCACATCAAGGTGCTGCGGCGGGTCATGGGCGACGACAACGCCTCGGGCGAGGTCGTGTTCACGTTCGACGGCGATGAGGCCGGGCAGAAGGCGGCGTTGCGCGCATTCACGGAGGACGACCGATTCAACGCCCAGACCTTCGTCGCTGTGGCGCCTGACAACATGGACCCCTGCGATCTACGGCTGCGGCGCGGAGACGCCGCTGTTCGTGCGCTGATGGACTCCAAGGTGCCGATGTTCGAGTTCGCGATCGATCGCAAGCTCGCGGGCTTCGATCTCTCCACCGTCGAGGGGCGGGTGGGGTCGCTGCGTGCTGCGGCTCCGATCGTGGCTGAGATCAGGGACCGTCTGCTGCGTCCGGGCTATGAGCGCGTACTGGCGCGACGTCTCGGCATGGATCCGACCGAGGTCCACACCGAGGTGGAGCGATCTGCGCGCGGTGAGGCGGCTCCCGCGCCGGTGCGCCGCATGCCCGAATCCGGGGACGGGGCCAACGGGGCTCCTGGCGTGGCCCCCGTGACGTTGGCCGGACTGCCGCGTACGCCGGACATGGCGGTGGAGCGGGACGCCCTCATGGGGGCGCTCCAGTACGGTCACCAGGTGGATCAGGAGCTGTTGAACCGTGCACTGTCCAGCCCGTTCCGTACGCCCGGCCTGGACGCCGTGCGAGAAGCCGTGGCCGCGGCTCCCGATCGCACCAGGGCGGGCTGGGTGACCGATGCGGTGAACGCCGTGCGCGAGCCGTATCGCTCGCTCGGGGGAGAGCTCCTCATGACGCCGTTCCCGGCGCGCGATGAGGAGGGCGCGGTGGCATCGGCGACGGATCTCGCGAGAAGGCTTATCCTCCGCCAGCTCGAGCGGGAGAAGCAGGAGCTGCTCGGCGCATTGCAGCGGGTGCCCGCGGATTCCGACGGCGGACGTGCGTTGGGTCTTCGGCTGCGCGACATCAGCATCGAGCGTCAGCGCTTCACCGAGTCGTAACCCGATAGGCGGTGGCCTGCACGGCAGGATGGGAACATGTCACGCCGGCCGGAATCCTCTCTCGCGATCGAGTGCTCCGATCTGGTCATCGACCGCATCGGGCACGGACTTCCGACGCGCGCCGTCGACGGTGTGACGTTCTCGCTCGCTCCGGGCGGGCTGATCTGCGTCGCCGGGCCCACAGGATCAGGCAAGTCGACCCTGGTGGCCGCGCTTGCAGGGTCGACGGACCCGTCGGTGCGAGTCGTCGGCGGGCGGGCGCACGTGTGTGGCGTCGATGTGCGCCGCCCCGGGCGTAAGCACCGCATCCTGACCTACCGCACCGGATTCGTGCCACAGGGCGCGGGTGGAGATCTCCCTCCGCGCCTCACAGTGAACGAGGTCATCGCGGAGCCCATCCTCATCCGCGAGAAGCGAGTGAACTCCAAGGCACTGTCGATCCGTGTCGCGACCCTTCTCGACGAGCTGCATCTTCCGCTGGGCACCGCGGCGAAGTTCCCGTATGAGCTCAGCGCCGGCATGCGGCAGCGTGTCGCGATCGCCCGCTCGTTCATCCTCGAGCCGCAGGTGCTGATCGCCGACGAGCCACTGGCCAACCTCGATCTCGAGGTGCGCCCGGTCGTGTTCGACGCCATCACGCGCCGCCGCAAGGAACAGGGCATGGCGGCGTTGCTCGTCACGAACGACGCCGATTTCATCCGCGAGCTGAACGCCGAGACACTCATGCTGCGTGCGGGGCACGTGGTGGCCCGCGGTGTCGGCAAGGACCTGCTCTGGGTGCCCAACGCGGAAGCCGATTCGCAGCGCTGACGGCGACACGCCCGACGAGCACGGAAGCGTGCCCCGTGTCACGGAGACGGTGCGGAGTTTGCTAAGCTTGTCGAGTTGCCCGCGCAGCGGTGCACATTCCTCGGTAGCTCAATTGGCAGAGCAGCCGGCTGTTAACCGGCAGGTTCTTGGTTCGAGTCCAAGCCGGGGAGCCAATACCCCTGGAGCTTCACGAAGCTCCAGGGGTTTCCTTTTTCTCCCTATGCATCGCGCGTTGTGGTCGCGTCAGAAGAGAACACAGAAGGCCCCGTCGCAGTGACGGGGCCTTCTGCGTTCGATCGTCTCAGATCAGCGTGCGGAGTCCTTGAGCGATCCGGTGACGGGACCGGCCGGGTCGAGGATCACACACTGGATGATGCGGTCGTTGAGCTGCTCCCACGTGTCCTTGGTCGGCGTGATGGGGTAGACCTGCAGAGCGGACTCCTCATTGGCGATGCCGACGAACTCGGTGAACGGGTCGCCGATGCACTCGTAGCTCGCGGCGTCGATGTCCTCTTCCGAGAAGTCGCCGTCGGGCATCGTGATCTCGTAGTAGACCTCTTCGTCGTGCTCCTTGTCGCAGGGCACGACGTCGGCGTTCTCGAGCAGACCGTCCGGGCTCTCGAGCTTGCAGTCGCCGACCTTCAGCGCGAAGATGCCGATGTTCGCATCGTCGGTCACCTGACCGGTCTCCTCGTCACGGTCGGCATCAGCCGTTCCGCCGCCGAGGATGCTGCTGATCGCGCTGCATCCGCTGAGCGCGACGGTGAGTGCGAGAGCCGATCCGGCCAGCACCAGCGCGCGACGCTTACGCATCTTCATCATGGTTGTTCCCCTCCAGAGCCTTGGTGTGCGGGTATTCCAGAATCCCGCCTCGAAAACGCTAGTCCTCGGAGAGTCTGTGATGCAACTCGACAACTGCTATGCATCCGCTGACAGAGGCGGATGGGTGGGGATGCGGCGCGTCAGCCTTCGAGGTCGTCGACTCCGGGCATCCAACTCGCACCGGGGCGGCCCCAACCGCGCTTGCGGGAGATCTTCTGAACGGTCTTCCAATCACCGTCCGACAGCCGGTCGACATAGAGGATGCCGTCGAGGTGATCGAACTCGTGCTGCATGATGCGCGCACGCCAGCCCTCGACATCGATCACCACGGGCGCTCCGTCGAGATCCGTCGCGGTGACGTGCACGCGCTCGGAGCGACGGAGAGGGAACCGCTCGCCGGGGAAGGACAGACATCCTTCAGACTCCAGGTCGGGGTCGGGCTCGCCGGGCTCGAGCGGTGTGATCCACAGCTCCGGATTGATGAGGACCCCGCGCCACGGCTGGTCGTCATCGTCGACGTAGGAATAGGTGTAGATGCGCAGGGGCACACCCACCTGGGGTGCGGCGAGACCGACTCCGGGGGCTGCATCCATGGTCTCGAACATGTCGGCGACGAGGGTGCGGATCTCGTCGGTGATCTCGTCGACAGGGGAAGCGGGGGAGTGCAGGACGGTGTCGCCCATGATGCGAATCGGAAGTACAGCCACGTCACAACCCTACTGTGCGGGATGTGCCGGGTAGGGTCTTAGTGTGAGCGCAGGGGTGTGGATGAACGCGGCAGAAGACGTCGGGGATCAGCTCGTCGGCGCATTCCAGAATCCTGGTCTGCTGCTCGGCATCCCACTCGCACTGGCCGGCGCCGTGTTCATGTCTCTCGGGGCGCAGTATCAGCACCGCGGCGTGGAGAAGGTCGAGCGCCTCAGCGGCGCTGCAGGAACGGCCGGGCTCAGCCTCACGCAGATCAAGGGCCTGCTGACGCGCCCGTCCTGGCTGCTCGGCACGCTCATGCTCGGACTCGCGATCGTCTGTCAGCTCGCCGCCCTGGTGAAGGCCCCGCTGATCGTCGTACAGCCGCTCGGCGCGATCGCGCTCGTGATCACGACCCTGCTCAACGCGCGCATCTCCGGTCATTCGCCTACGAAGCAGTCCATCACCGCGATCGTCTGCTGTGTGGGCGGCATCTTCCTGTTCGTCTTCTTCGCGGCGATCTTCGCGACCGAGCAGGACATCACCGACCGCGAGCTCTTCGTCATCCTCGCGATCCTGCTGGTCGTGATCATCATCCTGGGCGCATGCTGGCTCATCCTCCGGCATCGCATGCGTGCGCTGTTCTACGTGATCGGCGCCGGCATCCTCTACGGCTTCGTCGCCACGCTCGCGAAGGTCGTCATCAAGCGCATCGAGGCCGGACACTTCGAGTGGATCACCGCGGTCTGCGTGCTGGCGCTCGTGGCCGCGTCCGCGGTCGGCGCCTACTTCGTGCAGACCGCCTACAGCTCGGGCCCGCCCGACCTCGTGATCGCCGGTCTGACGGTCGTCGACCCGCTCATCGCGGTGCTCATCGGAATGGTGATCCTCGGGGAGGCCTCTGCCGCGCCGCCGTGGGTGCTGGTGATCTTCGGAGTCGCCGGTGCGATCGCCGTGTGGGGTGTGGTGGGCCTCGCGCGCTATCACCCGCAGGTGCTCAGCGACAGCCAGGATCTCGGCATCACCCGGGGCAGCGACGGCTCGACGCCATCGAACGCCCCGGGCGAACCGACTCAGTAGGCCGGATCGATCAGATCGGGCGAGACCTCGGATGCGGCGGCTTCATCGACGAAGAAGACCGTTCGCTTCCGGCCCTTCGCGCCCGCCGCCGGAACGCTCGTGTAGCTGGCGCCTGCGAGTGCCAGGCCGAGTGCTGACGCCTTATCCGCTCCCGTCACGACCAACCACACCCGCTTGGATGAGTTGAGCACGGGACGGGTGAGCGTGACACGCTCGGGCGGAGGCTTCGGCGAGTCCCGCACGGCGAGGGCCGCCACGTCGGTGACGGTGACCTCCTCGCGGTCGGGGAACAGCGAGGCGATGTGCCCGTCCGGCCCGACGCCGAGGAAGCAGACGGCGAACGACGGCCACGCATGCTCCGAGGTGGCGAAGCGCGCGAGCTCCGCGGCGTAGGCGGCTGCGGACTCATCGAGAGTGAGGCCCGTGTCCGGCCCCGCGACCTCGTGCACGTTCTCCGCGGGAACCGCGATGTGATCCAGGAGGGCCTGCCGGGACTGCAGCGAGTTGCGGTCGGCATCGTCTCGCGGAACGAAACGCTCATCGCCCCACCAGAAATGCACGAGGGACCAATCGATCGCCGAGGACCTCGGGTTCTCGGCGACGGCCCCGAGCACTGCTCCGCCCATGGAACCGCCCGTGAGGGCGATATGCGCGATGCGGCCGTTGCGTGTGCGCGCACGGACACGAGTGAGGAATCGCTCGGCCACGCTGGCGGCGAGGGCTGCCGGGGTGGCCTCGACCACGACCCGCTTCTCTGCGGATGGTGCCTGCATCTGACTCACGCTCCTGTCTCGGGCGGACCCAGTTTCTCCCAGCCCTCGGTGATGACTCGACCGTACAGGACATCGGGGTCGAGTCTGCGCAGCTCCTCCGCGAGGCACTCGCGCAGCGTGCGCCGCGGCAGGTGCAGATCGTGGTCGGGCTGACCGGGTTGCGTGAGCACCGCGACGCCCGGCGTCGGACGCTCGAGCAGGATGTCACCGGACTGGCGGGTGAGGCGTACCGACTTGATGCCCTCCTGCCAGTGCTCCGGATCCTCGTAGGACCAGCTCACGGGCACGTCGAGCGCCATCTGCAGCCACGCGGCGAGCAGCGCGGTCGACGGTGATGCGGCGGCTCCGCGCACCTCGACGGCAGTGATCGTCTCGAACGGCGGCTGGTCCAGCACGGCGGCCAACTGTTCGCGCCAGTGGGTCAGCCGCGTCCACGACAGATCGGTGTCTCCCGGCGCGTGCGTCTCACCGAGGAGTGCCAGGCGGTCACGCACATCGCTGGCGGTGGCGGCGTCGGTGATGCGGCGCTGCGCGATCTTGCCGAGCGGGGACTGCGCGGGCGAGACGGGAGCGTCCTCGGGCCACCAGGCCACCACAGGAGCGTCGGGGAGGAGCAGACCCGTGATCAGGCTCTCCTCATTGCTGGCGGCATCGCCGAAGGCGCGCAGCACCACGACCTCGCTGGCGCCGGCGTCGCCGCCGACGCGGATCTGCGCGTCGAGACGCGAGTCGCCATCGCCGGTCGTGAGCACGATGACCCGCATCGGGTGCTCGCGGGAAGCGTCGTTGGCCGCGTCGATGGCGGCCTCAGCGACTCCGTTGCGCGCCGAGATGACGAGCGTGAGCACGCGTCCGAGGGCGACGGCGCCGCCCTCTTCGCGCACCTTCACGAGCTGCTTGGCGACCTGGCTGACGGTCGTGTCGGGAAGTTCGATGATCACGGTCGTCTCCAGACTCGTCCGTCGCGGGCCAACAGGTCGTCGGCGGATGCCGGCCCCCATGAGCCGGGCGCATACTGCTCCACAGGGCCACCTTCGGCTGCCCAGTACTCCTCCACGGGGTCGAGGATCTTCCACGAGAGCTCGACCTCTTCATGCCGCGGGAACAGCGGCGGGTCACCGAGGAGCACATCGAGGATCAGTCGCTCGTAGGCCTCGGGGCTCGCCTCGGTGAACGCATGGCCGTAGCCGAAGTCCATCGTCACGTCGCGCACGTTCGTGCCGTTCCCCGGCACCTTGGAGCCGAACCGGATCGTGACGCCCTCATCGGGCTGCACGCGGATGACCAGGGCGTTCTGCCCGAGCTCCGACGTGTTGCTGCGACCGAACAGGTGCTCCGGGGCGCGCTTGAACACGACGGCGACCTCGGTCACACGACGGCCGAGGCGCTTGCCCGTACGCAGGTAGAACGGCACGCCCGACCAGCGGCGCGTGTCGATCTCGAGCTTGATGGCCGCATATGTCTCGGTCGCCGACTTGGGGTTCATCCCCTCCTCGTCGAGGAAGCCGGTGACCTTCTCGCCGCCCTGCCATCCACCGGCGTACTGTCCGCGGGCCGTGGCGAGGGAGAGGTCGTCCGGCACGTGCACGGCCGCCAGGACCTTCTCCTTCTCGGCGCGGAGGTGCTCGGCGGAGAGGCTGATGGGCTCCTCCATCGCGGTGAGCGCCAGCAGCTGCAGCAGGTGGTTCTGGATGACGTCGCGCGCCGCGCCGACACCGTCGTAGTAGCCCGCGCGTCCACCGACGCCGATGTCCTCGGCCATGGTGATCTGCACGTGGTCGACGTAGTTGCGGTTCCAGATGCGGCTCGTACAGCTCGTTCGCGAAGCGCAGCGCCAGGATGTTCTGGACCGTCTCCTTGCCGAGGTAGTGGTCGATGCGGAAGATCGAGTCGGCGGAGAATGCCACCTCGAGAGCCTTGTTCAGCTCTCGCGCGGACTCGAGGTCGTGCCCGAAGGGCTTCTCGATCACGACGCGGCGCCAGCGGTCCTCGCCCTCGTCGTCTCCGACGAGACCGGAGTCCTTGAGCTGCTGCGCGACGACCGCGAACGACTTCGGCGGGATCGAGAGGTAGAAGGCGTGGTTGCCCATCGTTCCCCGCTCGACGTCGAGCTGGTCGACCGTCTCACGGAGCTTGCGGAACGAATCCGGGTTGTCGAACTCGCCCGACACGAAGCGGATGCCCTGCAGCAGCTGGTCCCAGGTCTCCTCGCGGAACGGAGTGCGGGCGTGCTGCTTCACGGCGTCGTACACGACCTTCTGCGAAGTCCTGGTCCTCCCAGTCGCGCCGGGCGAACCCGACCAGCGCGAAGCCGGGGGGAGCAGGCCGCGGTTGGCGAGGTCGTAGACCGCGGGCATGAGCTTCTTGCGCGACAGGTCACCGGTCACGCCGAAGATCACGAGGGCGCTGGGCCCTGCGATCCGGTTGAGACGGCGATCGTCGGGGTCGCGCAGCGGGTTCTGCCCGCGCGAGATGGGAACAGACATCGGTCGGGGGATCTCCTGCTGTCTACTTCTGGGCGGCTTCGAAGAGTGTGAGCACGTCGGCGGACGAATCGTGATCGTCAGGGAGACGACCGGACGGCCGTGCTCGGCGAGGACGCGCGGCGTCGCCGGCGGCCTGGGCCTGGATGAGCTGCCCGAACGTGAACGGGCGCTCCGGGATCTCGAGATCCACATCGGTGCGTTCCAGGATCTGCAGGAACACGCCGCTGCGCGGGCCCGCCCTTGTGGTACTGGCCGGTGGAGTGCAGGAACCGCGGTCCCCAGCCGAACGTGGTCGGACGACCCGATCGGCGGCGACGAGCTCGCGCAGTCCCTGCGAGCTGCGGGATGTCGAGACGGTTCGACGTACGCCTGGATCGACACGTAGCCGTCGGCGGCGAGCTGTGCCCAGAGGGCGTCGAGCGCACCTCGACGGTTCCGGACGCCGCGAGCGCCGCGTCGGACACGCGCACCTCGACGCCGTTCTCCGCGAACGCCGGGGCGGTCGGCTCGGGGCGGGCGTCGAGCAGGCCGCGTGCGGCGACCTTCGCCGACTCGACGTCGGGCTGGTCGAACGGGTTGATGCCGAGCAGGTGCCCGGCGATCGCCGTCGCGTACTCCCAGACGATGAGCTGGCGCCCAGCGATCCGCTCGACCAGCACCTCGCCCTGGTGGCGCTCGTGCAGGTGGAACTCGTTCGCGTCATCGACGAGTCGCACGATCTGCAGGTCGCCGGCGAGCGTCCGAGCTCGGGGGAGACGGGGAGAGGACGACGGGCAGGATGCCGGTTCCGTCCTTGCCGGTCGACTCCGCGATCAGCTGCTCGATCCAGTCCGGCAGCCCCTGATGTGCGTGCCGTCGCGTGATGAGTCCGAGCTTGTCGCGGCGAGGGCTGGTCGCGGCGATCGCGGCGGCGAGGACGAGCGCGGGGTTCTCGGCGAGTCGACCGCGACCTCGAGCAGCGAGGCCTCCGCCTCGTCGAGGAGCTCGTCGATGTCGACGCCGGCGAGGCCCGACGGCACGAGCCCGAACGCCGTGAGCGCGGAGTAGCGTCCGCCCACGTTGGGTCGGCGTTGAAGACGCGGTAGCCCGCTTCGCGGGCCGAGGCGTCGAGCGGCGAGCCCGGGTCGGTGACGACGACGATGCGCTCGGTCGGGTCGATGCCGAGGTCGCGGAACGCCGCCTCGAAGGCGCGCGCTGGCGAGTCGGTCTCGACGGTCGACCCGGACTTCGACGAGACGACGAGCGCGGTGTCGGCGAGGCCCTCGTCGAGAGCGGCGAGCACCTGCCCGGGGCGGTCGAGTCGAGGATCGTCAGCGGAACGCCGGCGGTCTGGCGATGACCTCCGGCGCGAGCGAGGAGCCGCCCATGCCGGCGAGGACGACGCGCGTCGACGCCCTTGGCGTGCGAGCTCGTCGCGCAGCGCGGTGATCTCGGCGACCAGCGGGCGCGAGATCGAGACGGCCTCGATCCAGCCGAGGCGGACGGCGGCTCCGCCTCGGCGGCCGGGCCCCAGAGGGTGGTGTCGCCGGCGGTGATGCCGGAGGCGACGAGGTCGACGACGAGACGGGGGACCGGTCGTCGATCGCGCCCGTGCGGCGCCCGAGGCGTGGATCGAGAACGTCATCGCTGGGCCTCCAGCGCCTCGGAGACGGCTGCGCGAGCAGTCGTGCCAGGAGTCGATGAACTTCGCGACGCCCTCGTCCTCGAGCACCTGGGTGACGTCGGCGAAGTCGACGCCGACGGCCGCGAGGCTGTCGAAGACCTGGTGCGCGTCGGCGTAGCGCCGGTGATCGGTGTCGCCCGTGACGACGCCGTGGTCGAAGGTGGCCTCGAGCGTCTTCTCGGGCATCGTGTTCACGTGCCGGCAGCGACGAGCTCGGTCACGTACAGCGTGTCGGGGAGTGCCGGGTCCTTGACGCCGGTCGAGGCCCACAGCGGACGCTGCGCGTTCGCGCCCGCGGCGACGAGGTCCTGCGCGCGCTCGCTCGGCGAACTCCTGCTCGAACAGCTCGTAGGCGAGCGCGCGTTGGCGAGCCCGGCCTTGCTCTTGAGCGCAGCCGCCTCGTCGGTGCCGATCGCCGTCGAGGCGCTTGTCGATCTCGGTGTCGACGCGCGACACGAAGAACGAGGCGACGGAGTGGATCGTCGACAGGTCGATGCCGGCGGCCTTCGCCGTCTCGAGACCGGTCGAGGTAGGCGTCGATGACCTCGGCGTAGCGCTCGAGGCTGAAGATCAGCGTCACGTTGACGCTGATGCCCGGCGCCGATGGCCTCGGTGATCGCCGGAAGCCCGGCCTTGGTCGCGGGGATCTTGATCGAGCAGGTTGGGGCGGTCGACCTTGGCCCACAGCTCCTTGGCCTGCGCGACGGTGCCGGCGGTGTCGTGGGCGAGGTCGGGGGAGACCTCGATCGACACGCGGCCGTCGACGCTGGTTCGCGCTCGAAGACCGGGCGGAAGATGTCGAGCGCTGCGGCGACGTCGTGCGTGGTGATCTCGAAGACCGCCTCGTCGACGTCGGCGCCGGCCGCGGCGAGCTCGGTGACCTGCGCGTCGTACGAGTCGTCCTTCGGTGATGCGCGTTCGCGAAGATCGTCGGGTTCGTGGTGACGCCCACGACGTTGTGCGTCGCGATCAGCCGGCGAGGTTGCCCGACGAGATGCGCGTGCGGGAGAGGTCGTCGAGCCAGATGCTGACGCCGGCGGCGGCGAGCTGTGCGGTGGGGGTGCTCATGCGTTCTCCTTGGTGCTGTCTGGCGGCGATGGTCTCGCGGCGGCCGTGACGACGGCCTCGGTGGTGATGCCGAACTTCTCGAACAGGGTCTTGTAGTCGGCGGAAGCGCCGAAGTGGTCGATCCGACCGACGTCGGCCGGGTCGCCGACGATGCCGCGCCACTGACAGCGACGGACCGGCCTCGACCGAGACGCGGGCCGTGACGGCGGCGGGGAGCACGCGACTCGCGGTACGCCTCATCCTGCTCGTCGAACCACTCCAGCGACGGAGCGGAGACGACGCGGACGCCGACGCCCTCGGCGGCGAGAGCGTCGCGAGCCTCGACGGCCAGCTGCACCTCGGAGCCCGTGGCGATCGAGGATCACGTCGGGCGTGCCGTTCGGCGCCTCGGCGAGCACGTAGGCGCCCTTGGCGACGTGGGCTGCCGCCGCGAAGGTCGCACCCTCGGCCGCATCCTCACCGCGCTCGAACACCGGGATGTTCTGACGCGTGAGCGCGATGCCGGCGGGCCCCGCCTGGCGACGCAGGATCTCGAGCCACGCGTCAGCGGTCTCGTTGGCATCCGCGGGGCGGACGACGGCGAGGTTCGGGATGGCGCGCAGCGTGGCGAGCTGCTCGATCGGCTGGTGCGTCGGGCCGTCCTCGCCGAGGGCGACGGAGTCGTGGGTCCAGACGAAGACGCGGGCACGTTCATGAGGGCGGCGAGACGGACGGCGGGACGCATGTAGTCGCTGAAGATGAGGAAGGTGCCGCCGAACGGCGCGTCGTTGCCGTGCAGCACGATGCCGTTGAGGATCGCGCCCATGGCGTGCTCGCGGATGCCGAAGTGCAGCACGCGGCCGTACGGGGTGCCCGACCACTCGTGCGTCGACCACTCCGAGGGGATGAACGACGGCGCGCCCTTGATCGTGGTGAGGTTCGACTCGGCGAGGTCGGCCGAGCCGCCCCACAGCTCGGGGAGCTCGGCGGCGAGTGCGTTGATGACCTGGCCGGATGCGGCGCGGGTGGAGACGTCCTTGCCGGCCTCGAACACCGGGAGTGCCGTCGACGATGTCGGTGGGCAGTTCGCCGGACTCGAGGCGGTCGAGCAGCTGCTTGCGCTCGGGGTTCGCTGCCGCCCACGCGTCGAAGCGACGTCTGCCACTCGGCGCGAGCCTCGGCGGCACGTACGGCGAGGCCGCGCGTGTGTGCGATCACGTCGTCGGCGACGGCGAAGTGCTGCTCGGGGTCGAAGCCGAGGACCTTCTTCGTCGCGGCGAGCTCGTCGGCGCCGAGCGCCGAGCCGTGGATCTTGCCCGAGTTCTGCTTGCCGGGCGAGGGCCAGCCGATGATCGTCTTGAGGATGATGAGCGACGGCTTCGAGGTCTCGCCCTTGGCTGCCTCGATCGCGGCGTAGAGCTCAGCGACGTCTTCGACGTACTCGCCGGTCTTCTTCCAGTCGACGGTCTGGACGTGCCAGCCGTAGGCCTCGTAGCGGGCCGCGACGTCCTCGGTGAAGGCGACGTTGGTGTCGTCCTCGATCGAGATCTGGTTGGAGTCGTAGATCGCGATCAGGTTGCCGAGCTGCTGGTGGCCGGCGAGCGAGGATGCCTCGACTGGTCACGCCCTCCTGCAGGTCGCCGTCGCCGGCGATCGACGTAGATGAAGTGGTCGAAGGGGCTGGTGCCGGCCGCGGCCTCGGGGTCGAACAGACCGCGCTCGTAGCGTGCCGCGTAGGCGAAGCCGACGGCGGAGGCGAGACCCTGGCCGAGCGGGCCGGTCGTGATCTCGACGCCCTTGGTGTGGCCGTACTCCGGGTGGCCCGGCGTGAGCGAGCCCCACGTGCGCAGCGCCTTCAGGTCGTCGAGCTCGAGACCGAAGCCGCCGAGGTAGAGCTCGACGTACTGGGTGAGGGAGGAGTGTCCCGCCGACAGGATGAAGCGGTCGCGGCCGAGCCAGTCGACGTCGGTCGGGTCGTGGCGCAGCACGCGCTGGTACAGCAGGTAAGCCGCCGGAGCGAGGCTCATCGCGGTGCCGGGGTGGCCGTTACCGACCTTCTCCACAGCATCCGCCGCCAAGATCCGCGCGGTGTCCACTGCTCGTCGATCGATTTCTTCCCACTGCAATTCCGACACGTCCATGCCCTTTCCGACAGTTTCAAGGGCGCCGTTATTCCCTGGCGCATCCGCATCTGCTCAGGCGCAACCGCCTCATGGAAAAGGGGGATCACAGCGCCAGGCGCGAGTGTTTTCAGCATAGCGGTGCGCTCATTCCGTCTGACGCTGTCTTACGTCGCGCGGCGGGCCCGGGCGGGGATCGGGCCGCGCGCCGGGGTGCCCTAGACTGGAAGAGCTGTCATGACGCGTGTGGAGGAGGCGATCGAGATCTCGACGATGTCTGATCAGACCGTGGGGACGCAGTCCTTCGGTCGTACGGTGAAGGCCTATATCGCCCTCACCAAGCCCCGCGTCCTGGAACTCCTGCTGGTCTCGACCGTGCCGGTGATGTTCCTCGCCCACGGTGGTCTGCCCGACCTGTGGCTGGTCCTCGCCACGGTGATCGGCGGCTCGCTGAGCGCGGGATCCGCTGCCGCGTTCAACATGTACCTCGATCGTGACATCGACGCGCATATGCACCGCACCGAGAACCGTCCGCTCGTGACAGGCGAGATCACCCCACGTGGCGCACTGATCTTCTCCTGGACCCTTGCCGTCGTGTCGACGGTGTGGCTGTTGGTCACCACCAACTGGCTGGCGGCGACGCTCTCGGCCGTCGCGATCTTCTTCTACGTCGTGATCTACACGATGATCCTCAAGCGCCGCACCGAGCAGAACATCGTGTGGGGCGGCATCGCGGGATGCTTCCCGGTGCTGATCGGCTGGGCGGCGGTGACCGAGTCCCTGGACTGGCCCGCATTCATCCTGTTCCTGCTGATCTTCCTGTGGACGCCGCCGCACTACTGGCCGCTCTCCATGAAGTACCGCGACGACTACGAAGACGTCGATGTGCCCATGCTCGGTGTCACGCGCAACGCCTCTCAGGTCGGGTTGCAGGTCATCCTCTACGCGTGGGCGACCGTGGCCTGTTCGCTGCTGCTCGTTCCGATCGCCGGCATGGGTCTCGTCTACACGGTCTCGGCGCTGGTGTTCGGCGGCTGGTTCATCTACGAGTCGCACCGCCTCTACAACCGGGCCGTGCACGGAACCGAGGCTCGCCCGATGCGCGTCTTCCACGCATCGATCACCTACCTCACGCTGATCTTCGTGGCAGTCGCCGTCGATCCGCTCCTGCCGTTCTGAGCCGAGGACTGACACAGACTCCGTAACGTAGAAGAGGGGGCGCCGTGAGACGGCGCCCCCTCTTCTGTCGGATCTCAGCGTGTGATCGACGGCTCCGTCTCGGTGACGGGCGTCGTGTCGGCGTCCTTCGTGTCGGAGTCCTTCGTGTCGGCGTCCGACACCTCCGAGGCGGTCGGGGCATCGATCGTGGCGGCGGGGGCCTCGTCGACGGTCGCATCGTTCTCCGCGGTCCAGTCGATCGGCTCCACGACGACGGGCGTCGCTGCGGGGATGAGCGCCTGAACGGCGGTCAGCGCCACCGCGAGCAGGATTCCGAGGACACCGGCGGCGAGCAGCGCGGCGCCGACGACCACCAGTGACTGGCCGACATAGACCTCGACACCGGTCGCGGTGCCATCGGTCAGCGTGCTCGTCATCGTCCCCAGCTGTCCGGCGACGATCCAGCCGCCCACCGCGGTCGTCGCAAGCGAGAGGACGAGGAGGAGCCAGAAGCCGATGCTGCGTGTCAGTGACTTGTTCATGTCGACCACCCTCGCCGATGCGCTGATGAGTCGCCGATGTGCCGCCTATGCATCGCCTGTGCGCGAGAGGATCCCGCGTCAGTCAGAGGTTCCGGCGGGGCGCTTCAGGCGAAGCACGACGACCGTGTAGGTGGCCGCGGACAACGAGGCGAGCACCATGTGAATTCCGACCAGCAGCGGAGGGAGGCCCTCCCGGGCCTGCCAGACACCGACGCCGACCTGCACCACGATCGCGAACACGAGCACGAGCAGCCAGCGACGCGGACGCAGGCGCAGTACCCAGGCGGAGATCGTGAGAGCCAGGACGAGCCCGGCCAGGATGTACCCGGGCCAGGAGTGCACGTGGGCGAGCACGGTGGCGTCGAAGCCGTGACGCTCCACATCGGCGTCGCCCGAGTGCGGGCCCGAACCCGTGGTGAGCACGCCGAAGAGGATCGTCACGGCCAGAGCCAGGCCGGTGACGTGGGAGAGGATGACGAACCAGAGCGGCACCGCCCGTTCGCGCGCGCCGGCTGGTTCGTACATCCGAACCAGGAACGCGGCCGTGACGCACACCAGCAGCAGCGAAGACGTGTAGTGGAAGCCGACGATCAGCGGGTTGAGGCCGGTCAGCACGGTGATGCCGCCGACCAGGGCCTGTGCCACCACGCCGATCAGGGTGATCCAGGCGAGGAGCACCAGGTCGCGGCGTGCAGGCGTCGTGCGGACGGATCTGACGGCAGCGGCGATGACGGCGATCAGCAGCACACCCAGCGCGATCGGCGAGGCCGGCACGTGCAGAGGAGTGGCGATCGCGAAGGCCACTCCGGCGGCGACGATGCCGCCGGCGGCGAACCAGAGCGATGTCACGAGCCCGCGCTTGCCGCTGATGGTGTGCAGCACGAGGAGCACGACGGCGAGCGCGATGATGCCGACCACGCCCGTCATCAGACGGTTGCCGAACTCGATGAGGCCGTGGATTCCCTGCACCTCGAGGATCGGCACCAACGACTCAGGGGTGCAGAGCGGCCAGTCCGAGCATCCGAGCCCGGAGCCGGTGAGGCGCACAGCCCCTCCGGTGCCGATGATGATCGTCTCGCTGATGAACGACAGCCATGCGAGGATGCGCAGCGCGCGTCCCCACAGGGGAGGACGCGACGCCGTCGCGTCGAGGCCCCTGGCGTTCGGGGAAGCGGAGATCGTCGTCTCGGGCATTAGTCCTCCGGACCGCGGGGTGACATGCCGAGCACGGCCCGGTCACCAGGCAGAACCTGTAGAATCGGATTGTTGTGATGAGCGCTGACCGCGCTGAAGCATCGTCAACAGTTTAGGCGCGATGGATGCGCCGGTGATGAGGGCCCCACCAGCGGCACCCGCTCCCCGCAGACTCGACGGGGGATCAGGTGTGTCGGGGCGGATGACACCGTTGAGGCCCAATAAGGAGAGTGTGATGTCGGATGTGCTGATCGACCGCCCAGAGCTTGACGGCCTGGGGGTGTACGAGTTCGGGTGGCATGATGCCGATGCTGCGGGCGCCATCGCGAAACGCGGGATCTCCGAAGAGGTGGTCCGCGGGATCTCTGCGCTCAAGAACGAACCCGAATGGATGCTGAAGACCCGCCTCAAGGGCTACCAGCTCTTCGGCCGCAAACCGATGCCCACGTGGGGTGCCGATCTCAGCGAGATCGACTTCGACAACATCAAGTACTTCGTGCGCTCCACCGAGAAGCAGGCGCAGTCGTGGGAAGACCTTCCCGCCGAGATCCGCGAGACCTACGAGCGTCTCGGCATCCCCGAGGCGGAGCGTCAGCGCCTCGTGGCCGGTGTCGCGGCTCAGTACGAGTCCGAGGTCGTCTACCACCAGATCCGTGAGGATCTGGAGGAGCAGGGTGTCATCTTCATGGACACCGACACGGCTCTCCGCGAGCACCCCGAGATCTTCCAGGAGTACTTCGGCACCGTGATCCCCGCGGGCGACAACAAGTTCGCCGCGCTGAACACGGCCGTCTGGTCGGGTGGATCGTTCGTCTACGTCCCCAAGGGCGTGCACGTCGAGATCCCCCTGCAGGCGTACTTCCGCATCAACACCGAGAACATGGGCCAGTTCGAGCGGACCCTGATCATCGCCGATGAGGACAGCTACGTCCACTACATCGAGGGCTGCACGGCCCCGATCTACAAGTCGGACTCCCTGCACTCCGCCGTGGTCGAGATCATCGTGAAGAAGAACGCCCGCGTGCGCTACACGACGATCCAGAACTGGTCGAACAACGTCTACAACCTCGTCACCAAGCGCGCCGTCGCCCACGAGGGCGCGACCATGGAATGGGTCGACGGCAACATCGGCTCCAAGGTGACGATGAAGTACCCGTCGATCTACCTGATGGGTGAGCACGCCAAGGGCGAGACGCTCTCCGTCGCATTCGCCGGTCCCGGTCAGCATCAGGATGCCGGCGCGAAGATGATCCACATGGCGCCGTACACGCAGTCGTCGATCGTCTCGAAGTCGATCGCCCGCGGCGGCGGACGCGCGGGTTACCGCGGCGAGGTCCGTGTCGACGCCGGTGCACATCACTCGGCCAACACGGTGCGCTGCGACGCGCTCCTGGTCGACACCAAGTCGCGCTCCGACACGTATCCGGCGATCGACATCCGCGTCGACGACGTGCAGCTGGGCCACGAGGCCACGGTCTCGAAGGTCAGCGAGGAGCAGCTCTTCTACCTGCAGTCGCGCGGTATGCCCGAGGACGAGGCGATGGCGATGATCGTGCGCGGCTTCATCGAGCCGATCGCACGCGAGCTGCCGATGGAGTACGCCATGGAGTTGAACAAGCTCATCGAAATGGGCATGGAAGGATCGGTCGGCTGAGATGACGTCCCAGACGACGGCGCCGACGGCGTCGCACTACACGAGCGCGCATGTGGACCCGGCGGCCCAGGTGGCAGACGCCGGCTTCGTGCCCGTGCAGACCCGGTCCGAGCGCCCGCACTCCTTCGAGCCCGCCGACTTCGGTGCTCCCACCGGCCGTGAGGTCAACTGGAAGCACACGCCCGTGGCCCAGCTGGGCGCGCTGTTCGAGGTCGCCGAGCCGAACGACGGTGTCACCTACGAGTTCCGCTCGGGTGAGCAGTACCGGCAGGCTCCGCTCGCGCCGGGCACCGCTCCCCGTGGCGAGGTCTTCCTCGGCGAGGACATCACGGCCGCCGTCGCATGGCAGGGCGCTCGTGAGGGCCTGCACATCCGCATCCCGCGCGAGGAAGAGGTGGCCGAGCCGGTCTTCCTCTCGATCGAAGGGCAGGGCGCCGGGCGCCGGGCCGATGCGCACATCGTGATCGAGGCGCTCGAGCACAGCGTCGCGACGGTCGTGCTGCAGCACACGGGCGTCGCCCACTACGCGCAGAACGTCGAGATCATCGCTCGCGCCGGGTCGAAGCTCACCGTCATCAGCCTGCAGCAGTGGGACGACGCGGCCGTGCACGCCTCGGCGCACCAGGCCCGTGTCGATGCCGACGCCGTGCTCAAGCACTTCGTCGTCAGCTTCGGCGGCGGCGTCGTGCGTGTGAACCCGAACGTCGAGCTCGCAGGCGCGGCATCCGAGGGCTACCTCTACGGTCTGTCCTACGCGGATGCCGGCCAGCACCTCGAGAGCCAGGTCTACCTGCACCACAAAGGGCCGCACACCACGGGCGACGTGCTCTACAAGGGTGCGCTCCAGGGCGAAGGCGCGCACAGCGTGTGGATCGGCGACGTGCTCATCGGGCCGAACGCCACCGGCACGAACTCCTACGAGGCGAACCGCAACCTGGTTCTCACGGAGGGCGCTCGCGCCGACTCCATCCCGAACCTCGAGATCGAGACCGGCGACATCCAGGGAGCCGGCCACGCGAGTGCGACCGGACGCTTCGACGACGAGCAGCTGTTCTACCTGCAGGCCCGTGGGATCAGCGAAGAGGAAGCACGCCGCCTGGTCGTGCTCGGCTTCCTGACCGACATCGTCCAGCGCCTCGGCATCCCCACGCTGGAGTCCGAGCTGCTCTCCGCGATCGAGACCGAGCTCGCGGCGGTGAGTGCGTGAGCGCCGAACGCGTCTGCGGCGTCGACGAGCTCGAACAGGACACACCTCTGCGCGTCGACCCGGGTGGTGTTCCGATCACCGTCATCAAAGACGGCGACGGCGTCATCCACGCGATCGGCGACACCTGCACCCATGGCGACATCTCGTTGTCCGAGGGCTTCGTGGAAGGCGACACGGTCGAGTGCTGGGCGCATGGCTCCGCATTCTCCCTGCTCACCGGCAAGCCCCAGAATCTCCCCGCTTATGAGCCCGTTCCGGTCTACGTCGTCGAAATCGACGGTGACGACGTGCTCATCGATCCGACTGTGATTAAGGAAGTCTGAATGTCTGTTCTCGAGATCCGCGACCTGTTTGTGACGGTCGAGACCGAGGCGGGGACCACCCCGATCCTCAACGGAATCACCCTCACCATGAACACCGGTGAGACGCACGCCATCATGGGCCCCAACGGCTCGGGCAAGTCGACCCTGGCGTACACCATCGCCGGTCACCCCAAGTACACCGTCACGAGTGGTTCGATCACCTTCGACGGTGCGGACGTGCTGGAGATGACCGTGGACGAGCGTGCTCGCGCCGGTCTGTTCCTGGCGATGCAGTACCCGGTGGAGATCCCCGGTGTCACGGTGACGAACTTCCTCCGCACGGCCAAGACGGCCCTCGACGGGGAAGCGCCGGCGATCCGCGGCTGGACCAAGGACGTCAAGGCGGCCATGGCGAACCTGCGCATGGACCCGAAGTTCGCTCAGCGCAACGTCAACGAGGGCTTCTCGGGTGGCGAGAAGAAGCGCCACGAGATCCTGCAGCTCGAGGTGCTCCAGCCGAAGTTCGCGATCCTCGACGAGACCGACTCCGGCCTCGACGTCGATGCGCTCAAGATCGTCTCCGAGGGCGTGAACCGCGCGAAGGAATCCACCGGACTCGGCGTGCTTCTCATCACGCACTACACCCGCATCCTCCGCTACATCCGCCCCGACTTCGTGCACGTGGTCGTCGCCGGCAAGATCGTGGAAGAGGGCGGACCGGAGCTCGCCGATCGGCTCGAGGACGAGGGTTACGACCGTTTCCTCGACCCCGCCGCCCCCATCGAGGCGTAGGCTGACCGCATGACAGCGACGCTCACAGACCAGAAGTATGACGAGGTCACCGAGGCTCTGAAGGACGTGATGGATCCCGAGCTCGGGATCAACGTCGTCGACCTCGGCCTCATCTACGATCTCGCCTGGGATGACGAGAACGACGCTCTCGTCATCCACATGACGCTGACCAGCGCGGGATGCCCGTTGACCGACGTGCTCGAGGACCAGACCGCGCAGGCGCTGGACAACGTCGTCGACCAGTTCCGCATCAACTGGGTGTGGATGCCGCCGTGGGGTCCTGAGCGGATCACGGACGACGGGCGCGACATGATGCGCGCGCTCGGCTTCGCGATCTGAGGATGCTGCGGGTCACAGCTCTGCCGCTCGACGAGTTGCGCGAGCGAACCAGCGAGAAGTGGCGGGAGTACCCTGCGGACGTTCTCCCACTCTTCGTGGCGGAGACCGATTTCCCGTTGGCTCCGGCGATCACGGATGCGCTTCGGCGCGCCGTGGAATCGGGCGATACGGGGTACATCGCCTCGCGCACGCCGCTGGCCGAGACGTATGCACGCTTCGCGCTGCGCCGATTCGGATGGCAGGTCGACCCGGCGCGCACGCGCACGACGGCCGACGTCAGCATGGGGATCGTCGAGATCCTTCGCCGCGTCGTGAAGCCGGGTGAGCGCGTCGTGGTGACGCCGCCGGTGTATCCGCCGTTCTACGATCTGGTCACAGAGGCCGGCGGCGAGATCGAGCGCGTCCCTCTGACCGACACCGGCACCGGATGGGAACTCGACCTCGACGGCATCCGTGCCGCATTCGCCGCGGGGGCAACGGCCATCCTGCTGTGCAACCCGCACAATCCGACGGGCACCGTTCACTCCCGTGAATCGCTGGCCGCTCTCGCGACGATCGCGGCGGAGTTCGGCGCGAGCGTGGTCTCGGACGAGATCCACGCCCCGCTTGCCCAGCCGAACGCCGGGTTCGTGCCGTTCCTCTCCGTGGGAGAGGCAGCCGAACGGGTCGGATACGCGGTCGTCAGCGCCAGCAAGGCGTTCAACCTGGCTGGACTCAAGTGCGCGCTCATGGTGACGGCGCACGAGACGACGTCAGCCGTGGTGCGAGGCCTTCCCGTCGAAGTGGAATGGCGCACAGGGCAGTTCGGTCTGCTCGCGTCGATCGCCGCTCTCTCGGAGCAGAGTGATGCCTGGCTGGACGGCCTGCTGCACACCCTGGATGAGAACCGACGACTGCTGGAGCGCCTGCTGGCCGAGCACGTGCCGGGCGCCCGGTATCGGATGCCGGATGCCGGCTATCTCGCCTGGATCGACCTCCGTGCGCTCGGGTGGGGTGACAACCCGGCTCGACGCATCCTGCGCGAAGCGAAGGTGGCGCTGCACTACGGCCCGGCCTTCGGCGACGAGGGGAGAGGATACGTCCGGCTCAACTTCGGAACCAGTCCCGCGATCATCACCGAGGCCGTGGAGCGCATCGCGGCGCTCGTGGATCAGTGAGCGGGGTCGGTACCGAGGCGTCCATCTGGGATCGTGAACGTCTCTGGGTCACCGTCGGTGCGATCGCGCTGATCTTCCTCGCGGCGATCGAGTCGCTGGCTGTGACCACCGTGATGCCGATCGTGAGCGCTGCGCTCGACGGGCAGTCGCTGTACGCCGTCGCGTTCGCCGGAACACTCGCCACCAGTGTGATCGGAATGGTCGCGGCGGGCGCCTGGTCCGACTCACGCGGGCCACGCACGGCGCTCTACGTCGCCGTCTCCCTGTTCCTCATCGGCCTGGTGATCTCGGGCTTCGCGATCACGATGCACCAGTTCCTGATCGGGCGGCTCGTGCAGGGCCTCGGTGCCGGCGGTCAGACCGTCGCCCTCTACGTCGTGGTGGCCCGGTTGTATCCGCCACACCTGCACGGGCGGGTGTTCGCTGCGTTCGCGGCCGCCTGGGTCGTGCCCTCGATGGTCGGGCCGTTCCTCGCGGGTGCCGTCGCCGAGTTCCTCGACTGGCGGTGGGCGTTCCTGGGAGTGGCTGTCCTCACCGCGATCGCCTTCGTCGTCATCGCCTCGCGTCTGCGCGGCGTCGACCTCGGGCACGGCGTGCCGGCCGACACGCGCGCCGTGACCCTGCGGCTCGCGCTGGCGGTCGTCGTCGCGGTGTTCGCCGTCGTGATCGGCTTCACGGCAGACATGGAGCCGGTGGTGGGCTGGCCGGTCGCCCTCGGCGCCGTCGTGGTGATCGGCGTCGCCCTCCTGCCGCTCGTACCCAAAGCCACGCTGCGCGCCGGTCGGGGACTGCCCAGCGTCGTGCTCATGCGCGGTCTGGTCGCCGGTGCATTCTTCGCCGCCGAGGCGTACATCCCGTATCTGTTGATGCGGCGATTCGACTTCACCGCAACCTGGGCCGGGATCGCCCTGATGCTCGCCGCCTTCGCCTGGGCCGGGGCCTCCGCGGTGCAGGGCCGTTACGGCGAGCGGCTGGGCAACCGCCGCATCACGGCGATCAGCCTCAGCCTCGTCCTCGCGGCGATCGCCTGCGTGCTTCTCGCGGCCGTCTGGGGGATCTCACCGGTGTTCGTCGTGCTCGGCTGGGCTCTCGGCGGCGGCGGGATGGGCCTGCTCTATCCGCGCCTGACCGTGCTCACGCTGGCCTACTCCGGGACGGACGATCAGGGCTTCAACTCGTCGGCCCTGTCGATCTCGGATGCGACCGGATCCGCGGTGGCGATCGCCCTCGCGGGACTGGGGGTCGCGACGCTCGGCGGGGCGGGAGCGGACGGGATGGCCTTCGGTGCCGTGTTCGTGTTCTGCATCGTGCTCGTCTTCGTCGCGGCGATACCGGGGTTCAGGCTCGGCCATGCGGCGGAGCAGAAGAACTCCTGACGTCGCCGGCGAGTGCCGTGATGCCGAGATCGAAGATACGATCCAGGCCTGCGGTGACATCGTCGGACTCTTCCGGTGACGCGATGGTGTCGGCGCCCGCCCACACCGCCCCGTAGCTGTCGGCGTGCATGCGCTGTTGCACCAGAGTGGCGTGGCCGAGCACGAAGTGCAGGATCGCCGTCGCGCGATCGGCGGCCCCATCGACTCCCTGCGCGCGGAGCGCCTCGGCGAGCGCGTCCTCGGCGTGCGAGGAGCCGAGCCGCAGCGCCGAGGTGCTGAGCACGAGTTCTGCGCCGTCGCGATACGCGAAGAGGGCATCGCGGATGCCGCGGGAGATGTCGAGCACAGAGGCGCCCGGTCGGGGAATGCCCGCGGTGATGCGGTCGGCGAGGTCCGCCAGCAACTCCTGCTTGCTCGAGAAGTGCCAGTAGAGGGCGCTCGGCTGCACGTCGAGCCGGGCGGCGATGCGTCGCATCGAGAGATCGGCCAGACCCACTTCGTCGAGGAGCGCCAGTGTGGCACGGGCGACGGCATCGCGATCGTGGCGGGTCGAGTTGTGCGACGGGGTCATGCTCTCACTATACTGAACGCCGTTCACGTGAACACTGTTCAGGAAGCGTAAATGGAGGACCACATGACAGAGAAGCGCACCGACATCGGTCGTGACCTGGGCCGCATCGCGATCTTCGCCGCGCTCATCATCGTGTTCGGGATGATCACGATCCCCCTGCCGACCGGCGTGCCGATCACGGCGCAGACGCTCGGCGTCATGCTGGCGGGAGCGGTGCTGGGGCCGCGGCGCGGTCCGCTCGCCGTGTTGATCGTGCTGGTGCTCGCCGCCGTGGGCCTTCCGGTGCTGGCCGGCGGACGCGGGGGAATCGGGGTCTTCGTCGGGCCGACCGCCGGATACCTGCTGGGCTGGGTCGTCGGAGCGGTGGTGATCGGACTGATCGTGCACGGCGGACGGATCACCTGGTGGCGCACGGCACTGGGCGCCGTCGTCGGCGGCATCCTGGTCGTGTACCTCTTCGGCATCCCCGTGCAGGCCCTCGTCCTCGGAGTGGATCTCGTGCCGACCGCGGTCTCGAGCCTCGCCTTCCTTCCCGGCGATCTGCTCAAGGCCGCCGCAGCGACGGCACTCGTGCTCGCCCTGCGACGCGCGTACCCGCCGGCGTTCGGCCGGGCAGTGGGCGCGGCGCGGCCGGCCACGCATGTCGCCTGACACCACCGTCGCATCGATCGATCTCGACGGAGTCTGCGTCGAGTTCGACGGTCGCGCGATACTGACCGACGTGTCGGTCGACCTCACTGCCCGTCGCATCGCGGTGATCGGGGCGAACGGGTCGGGAAAGTCGACGTTCGCGCGTCTGCTGAACGGCCTGACCGCTCCGACGTCCGGCAGCGTGCGGGTTCTCGGGCTCGACAGCACGCGTGATCGGGCGGCGTTGCGGCGACGGGTGGGGTTCGTGTTCACGAATCCGGACGCGCAGATCCTCATGCCGACCCCGGCCGAGGACCTGGCGCTGTCCCTGCGAGGACGCCCGACTGCGGAGGTCGCCGCGCGCGTGGAGACCGCTCTCCTGGCGCACGGACTGGGCGACCATGCCGATGCGCCGGCGTCAGGACTCTCGGGCGGACAGAAGCAGATGCTCGCGCTGGCGTCGGTGCTCATCACCGAGCCGGATCTCGTCGTCGCCGATGAGCCGACGACGCTGCTCGACCTGCGCAACGCGCGACGTGTGGGCCGGCTCCTGCTCGAGCAGCCCGCACAGGTCGTCCTCGTGACGCACGATCTCGAACTCGCCGCGCAGTGCGACACGGCGCTCCTGTTCGAGGGGGGCCGACTGCTGGCGGTGGGGGAGCCTGCGCACCTCGTGGCGCGGTATCGCCGGAGCTGCGGATGATCCACCTGTACCGCCCGGGATCGAGCCTGGTGCATCGGGCGCCGGCCGGGCTGAAGCTGTGCGTGCTGATGGTGATGGCGCTCCTGCTGTCGCTGATCCCCTGGGACGCCTGGGGGATCGGCGCGGCATTGCTGCTCGTCGGAGCACTGTACGGTGTCGCCGGCTTCGGAGTACGGGCGCTGGGCGCCGAGCTCTGGCGCATCCGATGGCTGGTGCTCGTTCTCGGTGCGGCGCTGGCGATCTTCCTCTCGCCGGTCACCGCGTGGATCAGCACCGGTCGAGTGGTGGCTCTGCTGCTGCTCGCGAGTCTGCTCACGCTCACGACCCCGATGTCCGCCCTGCTCGAGACCCTGTACCGCGTGCTGCAGCCGCTGCGGCGGGTCGGGGTCGATGCCGACGCGGTGGCGATGACGCTCTCGCTCACGCTCACGATGATCCCGGTCGTCGCGGGGTTCGCGCAGCGCGTGCGTGACGCGCAGGACGCCCGCGGGGTCAGACTCGGCGTGCGGGCGTCCGTGCCCTTGCTCGTGCTCGCGCTGCGGCATGCCGACGACGTGGGGGATGCGCTGGCGGCGCGGGGTCTCGTCTGACGGCATCCGCGAGACCCCTCCTTACGCGCGAGAAACCACGTCGCGCACGAGAAACCGCCGCGTGCGTGGATTCTCACGCCGTGGCTGGTGTCTCGGCGGGGTGACCGGAGGTGGCGAGGCGACGGGAGGCGGCGAGGCGCAGCGCTCCGGTGATCAGGGCGAGAGCGATGAGTGCGGTGGCGGGCGATGTGCCGAGCACCAGCAACAGCAGGACCCCCACGAGAGCGGCGAGCACCCCTCCCGCCACGCGACCGGACGACTCTGCGCTGGTGGGTGAGGGGCGCCTCTCGAACCGGGTCGTGACCACCGCGATGAGGGCCGTCGCCGCGAGTGCGACGGCGAGCCACAGTGGGCGTGCTGACCACCAGCCGACGCTGTCGAGCGACGGCAGATCGACGCCCGTCAGCAGGGCGAACACGGCGGATGCTCCCGCCATCACGAGCAGCACCGGCATGTGCCAGAGGTAGATGCTCATGGTCCGCGGCGTGACGAAAGCGGTGAATGCGGCGGCTGCCGGTGTGCGGCTGATCTGCTCGATCCGCTCACGCCCCAGGGAGAGGGCGGCGGTGTGCACGATGCCGACGAGCAGGAGAGCCGTGGTCGGCGGATTGATGTTGGCGATCAGGTCGGGCGAATGGATGCCGCACACGAACGAGAGGATGAGCAGGAGCAGTGCACCGACGCCGATGCAGAGGCGTGTGCGCCGGGCGAGGGCATCGATCCGTCCATCCGCGAGGAAGAACCCGAGCTGCTGGAGGGTCATCCAGACGAACGCGAGGTTCAGGAAGCCGAGGAGATCGATGCCGGTGAGAGCGCGCGCGGCATCCACGCCGATGGAGGCCGCGGTCAAAGCGGCGATGGTGAGAAGAGGGGAGCGCTCGTGCGCCGCGGCCAGCGCGGGAAGCAGGGACTGGCACATCAGGAACACGGCCAGGAACCACAGCGGCTGTCCGTACCGGAATCCCGCGATCGCGACGAGGTCGGCGGGAGCACCTGCCACCGTGAGCAGCGCGAGGGCGAGGCCCACCACACCGATCGTCACCACAGCAGGTCTCATCAGCCGGTGCAGACGCGCCGCGACGAAGGCCCGTGCCGATCCGCCGCGCGAGCGTGCCCGGCGGTACGCGATCAGTCCGGAGAACCCGCCGATGACGAAGAACAGGGGCATCACCTGGAGCCCCCAACTCAGCGGTGCGATCCACGCCGTCCCGTCGCTGGCGTTCGCGAAGACCGGAGCGCCCTCCTCGATGGTCACCCCGACCATGATCGCGTGCAGGAGCACCACTCCGACAACGCAGAGGGCGCGGACGAAGTCGATTCCGGTGTCGCGGAGCGAGGTGACTGATGCGCTCGGTGCGGTGGTGACGGGCGCCTGGACGATGGCCATGAGTCCTCCTGGGGAACGGTGTTCCCGGAGACTATGGACGCGGTGCGCGGGGACGCATCACCCTCGAGTGCCGTCTCGACCCCCTACCGCGGGGGGAGTCAGGCGGAGGGCTCGACGAGACCGGTGTCGTAGGCGAGGATCACCGCGTGCACGCGATCTCGCAGCTGGAGCTTCGCGAGTACCTTGCCGACGTGAGTCTTCACGGTCTGCTCCGCGATGAACAGATCGGCTGCGATCTCGGTGTTGGACCGCCCTCGCCCGATCAGCACCAGGACTTCGCGCTCCCGTTCGGTGAGGTCTGCGAGAATCGTCGTCGAGCGAGGACCCGACGGGCGGCGCCCGGCGAACTGCTCGATCATCCGTCGCGTGACACTGGGCGCGAGGAGCGCATCCCCGGCGGCCACGACGCGCACGGCGTGCACGAGTTCCTCGGGCAACGCGTCTTTCAGCAGGAAGCCACTCGCTCCGGCCGCGAGAGCGTCGTACACGTAGTCGTCGATGTCGAAGGTGGTCAGCATGACGATGCGTGGCACGTGCGCGGCGGGGTAGGACGGACCGAGGATCCGCCTGGTCGCCTCGATGCCGTCGAGCTCGGGCATCCGCACGTCCATCAGGATCACATCCGGATCGAGACGTGCAGCGAGCGCCACCGCCTCCTGCCCGTTCGCCGCCTGCCCGGCGACGCGGATGCCGTCATGCGCGTCCAGAAGCGCGGCGAATCCGGCGCGCACCATGGCCTGGTCGTCAGCGATGAGCACGTCGATCGTCACGGGGTCTCCTTGTCGGCGAGGTCTTCGCGGGCGGTGCCGGGTGCCGGCTCGGAGGGCGAGGAGAGGGGGAGCGTGGCGTCGACGATCCACGCTCCGTCCGTATCCGGTCCGGCGAGGAGGCTTCCGCCGAGCAACTCGGCGCGTTCGCGCATGCCGCGCAGGCCGTACCCGCCGGTGGGTTCGGCGGGCCGCGACGGGGGTTCGGCGTTTCGCACATGGATGCGGATCGACGTCGGATCAGCATGGACGCGCACGCTCACCCCGGCGCCGGGAGCGTGTCGCACGGCGTTGCTCAGCGCTTCCTGCACGATCCGGAATGCGGCGATCTGCACGGCTGCGGGTGCGGATGAGGCGGCCTTGCCCCCCTCGATCACCAGGCCGACGTCGACGCCGGCGCGTCGGATGCTCTCGACCAACCCGGGGATGTCGTCGATGCCGTGCTGCGGCGCCAGTTCCGCCGCCTGATCCTCGGTGCGCAGCACGCCGAGCATGCGGCGCATCTCCGTGAGGGAACCCCGCGCGGTGGCGGCGATGTCCTCGAACTCCGCCACTGCGACGTCGTCGAGTTCGGGGAGGCGATAGCGGGCGGTCGATGCCTGCACCTGGATGACGGACATGCTGTGGGCCACGACGTCATGGAGCTCACGAGCGATGCGCGTGCGCTCCTCCACGAGTGCGCGACGGGACTCCTCCAGGGCGCTGTGCGCGCGTTCGCGGGTCAACTCCGCACCGAGCCGGAGCCGCCCGGCCGCGAGGACCGCGATCAGGTACATGACGACGGCGAGCGAGGAGGTCACGATCAGATTCGCGGTGGCGCTGGCGGACGAGGCCGGAGTGGCGACGAGGTCGGGGCGCAGCAGGGGAGCGGTGAGCGAGACGATCACGCCGATGATCAGGACGAAGGCGCCGAGCCGGGCGCCGTGGAGGAACGTCATCACGCCGATGAACAGGACGAACGTGAGCAGCGCAGGGACCGACCACGGCCAGGGAGAGGAGATGGCGACGGTGGCATCGACGATCAAGGGCAAGGCGAACGACGCCGCAGAGAACAGGACGATCGCCGTGCGCGGCCTCGTCAGCGAGAGCAGGGGCGTGCCGCAGACGGCGGCGGCGAGGATGAACGAGAGGGGCAACGGGGTGCCCGACAGAGTCGTCTGGAGCGGGACGAGGGTCGCGAACAGCGCGATCGACGCCGCGCACAGAGCGAGGAGCGCGCCGGTGCGACGGCTCATCACGGGGGTGCGCTCCACGCGCGGTCGGCGAGCTGCCATGTCTGTCATCCTGCCAGCTGGGCGACGGCGGTGCGGCGACGACGCAGGGCGGCCACACGGTCGATCACGACTCCGACGAGCAGCGCGATGAGGATGCCGAGGCCGGCGCTGAAAAGGGGATTCCCCGTGAGCCACGAGCCGGCGAGTAGGCCGATCGCGAGACTGAAAGCGCTCCAGCTCACACCGCCGATGATGCTGAGCGGTGCGAAACGACGCCAGGGGAACCCGAGCGCACCGGCGGACATGTTCACGGCGACACGACCGACCGGAATGTATCTCGCGCCCAGGATCAGCGTCGCGCTGCGGCGTTCCAGCGCCTGCGCTGCCGCGGCGAAGGTCGCCACGACGCGGGGCCTGCGCATCCAGGCGAACCGCGTGGTGCCGACGGTGCGACCGAGCGCGTACGCGATGTTGTCGCCGATGGCGGCTCCGGCTGCGGCGACCGCCCCGAGCAGGATCAGATCCGCCGTGCCCGTCGACGCCGCGACCGCTGCGGCGGCGACGAGCACGGTCTCGCTCGGAACGGGTGGGAAGAAGCCGTCGACGACGGTCGCCGCGAAGAGGATCAGATACAGCCAGGGCGAGGCGACGGCCTGCATGATGAGCTCGTTGATGACATCCACCTCAGCAGGTTAGGAAGCAGGCATCACGCGGAGCATCCCTCTGCAGTATCGACCGCCTCACTCCACGGGTTGATCTTCCTCGCCGACGGTCGGTCAGCGCTCAGCCGGAGCCGCTTATACTGGGAGGCTGGCCCCTCGGCCGACTTTCCACTCTGACGAACGGACATCCGCTGTGCTCGCCGTGCACGACCTCGAGATCCGCGTAGGCGCTCGCCTGCTCATGGAGAACGTCTCGTTCCGCGTCTCCGATGGTGACAAGATCGGTCTCGTCGGACGCAACGGGGCCGGCAAGACCACGCTCACCAAGAGTGCTGGCGGAGACGTGCTGCCGTCCGGCGGCAAGGTCGACCCGCTCCGGGGAGACTCGGCTACCTGCCGCAGGACCCGCGTTCGGGCAACCCGGAGGACTCGCGCGCACCCGCATCCTCGACGCCCGCGGCCTCGGCCAGCTGAACTCGGAATGACCGAGGCGTCGATGGAGATGGGCTCGGACGATCCGGCCGTCGCCGCCAAGGCGATGAAGCGATACGCGCGCTCACGGAGCAGTTCGAGGCGCAGGGCGGCTACGCGGCCGAGGCGAGGCGGCGTCGATCGCGCACAACCTGTCGCTGCCCGACCGCATCCTCGACCAGCCGCTCAAGACGCTCTCCGGCGGTCAGCGACGCCGCATCGAGCTCGCCCGCATCCTGTTCTCGGACGCCGAGACGATGATCCTCGACGAGCCGACGAACCACCTCGACGCCGACAGCGTCGTGTGGCTGCGCGAGTTCCTCAAGAACTACAAGGGCGGGCTGATCGTGATCAGCCACGACGTCGAGCTCGTCGGCGAGACGGTCAACCGCGTGTTCTACCTCGACGCGAACCGGCAGGTCATCGACATCTACAACATGAACTGGAAGAACTACCTGCGTCAGCGGGCGGCCGACGAGGAGCGCCGCAAGAAGGAGCGCGCGAACGCCGAGAAGAAGGCGCACGACCCTGCAGCTGCAGGCGGCGCGATTCGGGGCGAAGGCGTCGAAGGCCGCGGCCGCGCACCAGATGGTCGCACGCGCCGAGAAGCTGCTCGCCGGCCTCGACGACGTGCGCCAGGAAGACCGCGTCGCGAAGCTCCGCTTCCCGAAGCCCGCGCCGTGCGGCAAGACGCCGCTCATGGCGCAGGGGCTGTCGAAGTCGTACGGCTCGCTGGAGATCTTCACCGATGTCGACCTCGCGATCGACCGCGGCTCCAAGGTCGTCGTGCTCGGGCTCAACGGTGCGGGCAAGACCACGCTGCTGCGCATGCTCGCCGGCGTCGACAAGCCCGACACCGGCAGCTCGAACCGGGCACGGCCTGAAGGTCGGCTACTACGCGCAGGAGCACGAGAACCTCGACGTCGACCGCTCCGTGCTCGCAGAACATGGTCTCCGCGGCGCCGCACATCACCGAGACCGAGGCGCGCCGGGTGCTCGGCTCGTTCCTGTTCACCGGCGACGACGTGCTCAAGCCCGCAGGCGTGCTCTCCGGTGGCGAGAAGACCCGTCTCTCCCTCGCGACACTCGTCGTCTCTCGGCGAACCTCCTGCTGCTCGACGAGCCGACGAACAACCTCGACCCGGCGATCGCGCGAGGAGATCCTCGACGCGCTCGCCGCACTACGAGGGCGCCGTCGTGCTCGTCTCGCACGACCCGGGCGCCGTGCGAGTCGCTGAACCCCGAGCGCGTGCTGATCCTGCCCGATGGTGTCGAGGACATCTGGAATCAGGAGTACCAGGACCTCATCGAGCTCGCCTGACGACTCGTGCCGACATGGCATAGTCGAGAGGGTGACGCCTGACGACTCCTCGCTCGACCCTGTACCCGTGAACGATTGGCTCCGGGGGAGGCATGCACTCACCGGTACCGCGCCCGCATGGGATCTCGAGGCTCTGCCCGCCGACCCGACCGAGCTGTTCGGCGAGTGGATGAGAGCTGCGGCATCCGGCGGCGTCCCCGAACCTCACACGGTGACGCTCGCGACGGTCGATGCCGATGGCGTCCCCGACGCCCGCACCCTCATCCTCAAACGCGTCGATGCCGCGGGATGGGCCTTCGCCAGCACGCGCTCCTCGAAGAAGGGGGAACAGCTCGCTGACGTGCCCGCTGCGGCGTTGAACTTCTGGTGGCAGCCGCAGGTGCGTGCCGTGCGCGTGAGAGGCCGCGTGGAGGAAGCGTCGGCAGAGGAGAGCGCGGCCGATCTCGCGGCACGCTCCGCCGACGCTCGCGCCGGTGTGCGCGACGGCGACTGGGTGCTCTGGCGCCTGGTGCCGTCCCGGATCGAGTTCTGGCAGGGCTCGCGCGACCGCCGGCACACCCGCGTGGTGTACGAACCGACCGCCGACGGCTGGACGCACACGCTCATCCGCGACTGATCCGGCGTCGTCACGCAGACATCGCCGCGCAGGTGGGCTCAGACGGTCGCGTCGAGGAGCTCATCCTCGACGTCGGCATCTTTGTCGCGTCGGCGTGACCGCTTCACCGGCGTCACGATTCCCTCGACGTCTTCGCGGTGCTTCACGATCTCGGTGCGGATGATGTAGCCGATGAACACGAAGCCCATCAGGGCGAAGAGGATCCACTGGATCGCATACGACAGATGCGGACCGGGGTCGTCGGTGGGCGAGGCGAATCCGCCCAGCGCGTTCGCACCGGCCGGATCCTCGCTGATCAACTGCCCGTACGCGCCGGTGATCACATCGCCGTCGACCAGCTGTGCGATCGAGGGCAGATTGATGGTCGGCACCTGACCCTCGGGTGCACCACGACCGGACGCCGGCAACTGCTCACCGGGCCGGAGGCGGACGATCACCTCGACCTCACCGGACGGGGGGCTCGCCACGGAGTCGGGCGAGTCGCCGTCGCCCGGCGGCACCCAGCCGCGGTCGACGATGAACACCCGACCGTCTGCGTCCCGGAACGGGACGAGCACCTCGAAGGCACTCGTTCCGCCATGCGGCCGGTTACGCACGAGCAGCTGCTGATCGGCCAGGTACTCGCCGCGCAGGATCACCGGATGCCATTCGTCACCGGGCGACAACACGCCGTCCGTGCCGATGAGGTCGGACAGGGGCACCGGCTTCGCGTCGTAGTTCTGCTCGACGAGGGCGATCTGTTCCGTCCGGGTCTCGTTCCGATCGAACTGCCAGTTGGAGAGGAAGACGCAGGCGATGGCGAAGCCGATCGCGATGAGCACGTAGACGCACCAGCGGAGCATGCGACGGCTCATGCGGGGACTCCTGTTCGGACGGTGACCGGAAAGTCGCGGGCGGCGAGGTAGTCGCGGAGGAAGTCGACGTGCTCGTCGCAGGCGAGCCAGATCTTCTCGCGGTCCGGCGCGTGAATGCGCGGATTCCTCCACACCACATGATGCGTCGCCGCGTTCCGGCAGCCGGCACGCGAGCATTCGATCTCCGTCACGACCCGTCCCGCCGGCTCTCATCGATGCGGAACACCGTGGGGTCGGCCTCTTCGAGCGGAGTGACGAACGGTCGAGACGACTCGACCTGGAGAGTGGGAGACTCGGCCGCGGTCTCGGTGCTGTCACTCCCCGCGTTCGCGAACACGACGGCGATATAGGGGAGCACGGCGGCCGCGATCGCGAAGATCCAGGTGTACCAGCCGTAGGGCTGCACGATGAACATCAGCGCGAAACACACGATGCGGATCGTCATCGTGACCGCGTACCGGCGCACACGGTGGTCACTCTCGGCCTGCGGCGATTGCGGCAAGGAGGTGACAGCGGGAACGGTGCGCTTGCTCTTCACGATGCCTCCAGCCTACGCCGGTGAAGGCCCGCCGGCGTTCCGGTGCGCGGCGATCAGCTCGTGAACAGGAAGGGGAGGGTGAACGCGCCGAGAGCGAGGAAACTGAAGATCGTCACGACGATCGTGAGCAGCAGGACCCCGAGCATTACGTAGCCGATGATGAGTCCGGCGAACGCCATGCCCCGGCCGGCGATTGCCGGGTTGTTCCGTGTCTGCTTGAGGGCCATGTGCCCGGTGATCACCGCGACGATCGCGGCGAGCACGGGAAAGGCGAGCCAGCTGAACAGCACGCTGACGATCGCGCAGATGAGTGAGGTGATCGCGAGGCCGCTCGTCGGTCGTGCCGGCGCGACCGGATAGTTCGGCGTGCCGTATGCCGGGTAACCCTGCTGCTGGGGATAGCCCTGCTGTTGCGGGTAGCCCTGTTGCGGGTAGCCCTGCTGTTGCGGGTAGCCCTGAGGCGGCGCATAGCCCGGCTGCGGCGGGGGCAGGTAGGCGGGAGCAGCGCCGGGGTACGCCTGGATGGGCGGTGCGGGGATCGGTGGGACCTGCGGATCCGCGGGATACCCACTCCCAGGCGCCGTCGGCGGTGCCGGGGGAGCAGGAGGCACCGGGGTGAGCGGCGGCTCGCCTGCGGAGAAGGGAGTGCTGTTGTCGCTCATGGTGGTGCCCTTTCGTCTCGTTCAGCGTTCCAGCCGCGAGAGGTGTCTGTCAAACGTCCGCCAGACGAACGCCGACGGGCATCATCGGTAGGATCGTTGTCGGCTCGTCAGCCGGAACCAGCTCAGATCAGGAGTGATACCCATGAGTGCTCAGCGCGTCGTCCTCGTCACCGGAGGCAACCGTGGCATCGGCCGAGCGATCGCCGAGCGTTTCGTCCGCGACGGCTACCGCGTCGCGGTCACCGCGCGCAGCGGCGAAGGTCCGGAGGGCACCCTTACTGTGCGCGCCGACGTCACCGACGCCGCGGCGCTCGATGCCGCCTTCACCGAGGTGGAGCAGCAGCTCGGCCCGGTGGAGATCGTGGTGGCCAACGCCGGCATCACCAAGGACACACTGCTTCTTCGCATGAGCGAGGACGACTTCGACAGTGTCGTCGCCACGAACCTCGGCGGTACCTTCCGTGTGGTCAAGCGGGCGTCGAAGGGCATGCTGCGCGCGCGCTTCGGTCGCGTGATCCTGATCTCCAGCGTCGTCGGCCTCTACGGTTCGGCGGGCCAGGTGAACTATTCCGCATCGAAGAGCGCCCTGGTGGGCTTCGCCCGCTCACTCACGCGTGAACTCGGCAGCCGTGGGATCACCGCGAACGTCGTCGCGCCCGGTTTCATCGAGACCGACATGACCGCCGAGCTTCCCGAAGAGACGCAGAAGCAGTACAAGGCCAACATCCCGGCCGGACGCTTCGCCACTCCCGACGAGGTCGCGGGCGTCGTGACCTGGCTCGCCGGCGATGACGCCGGGTACATCTCTGGCGCGGTGATCCCGGTCGACGGCGGCCTCGGGATGGGTCACTGACCGCCCGAGCGAGTCATCGATCGATCGCCGCGACGATCAACGAGGTCAATCGCTCCGGCACGGAGAACTGCGGCCAGTGGGCGGAGCCGATGCGCACGATCTCCGAGTCGGAGATCGCGCGGAACTCGTCTGCGAACGGCCCCCACTGATCGATCTCCACCTCGAAGGCTGCCTGGTCGAGTGCGCCCATGAGCAGGGTCACAGGCACCGTGTGTCGGGCGGGATTCTCGAGCGCGATGGGATCGGTCGGCACCGTGGCGGGCACGCTGCGCGTCTG